>NZ_JAFBFI010000015.1 GCF_016909175.1 Peribacillus deserti | reverse complement strand
GACACCTGACAGGCATAAGACAAGCGGCAGCGAAAGGCCGCTCTTGCCTTTTGATGACGATTGACTTATGACCGAAGGTGTCAGTCCGGAGCTGGCCAACTAGAAAAGCGGAGGACGGTGCTTTTCAAATGAGACTTATATGTTCACTATGATGAAGCCTTCCCGTTTATGTACGTCGCTTACTGAAAAGCAGACACCTGACAGGCATAAGACAAGCGGCAGCGAAAGGCCGCTCTTGCCTTTTGATGACGATTGACTTATGACCGAAGGTGTCAGTCCGGAGCTGGACAACTAGAAAAGCGGAGGACGGTGACTTTCCAAATTCATTACTTTGAAAGAACAATGAAGCTCGAAAAACTTTTACCAAGGAATATTATATAGAAAGTCAGACACCTGACAGGCATAAGAAAAGCGGCAGCGAAAGGCCGCTCTTGCCTTTTGATGACGATTGACTTATGACTGAAGGTGTCAGTCCGGAGCTGGACAACTAGAAAAGCGGAGGACGATGACTTTCCAAATTCATTACTTTGAAAGAACAATGAAGCTCGAAAAACTTTTACCAAGGAACATTATATAGAAAGTCAGACACCTGACAGGCATAAGACAAGCGGCAGCGAAAGGCCGCTTTTGCCTTTTGATGGCGATTGGCTTATGACCGAAGGTGTCAGTCCGGAGCTGGCCAACTAGAAAAGCGGAGGACGGTGCTTTTCAAATGAGACTTATATGTTCACTATGATGAAGACTTCCCGTTTATGTACGTCGCTTACTGAAAAGCAGACACCTGACAGGCATAAGACGAGCGGCAGCGAAAGGCCGCTCTTGCCTTTTGATGACGATTGACTTATGACCGAAGGTGTCAGTCCGGAGCTGGACAACTAGAAAAGCGGAAAGCGGTGCGAGTTATAGCAAGATTTAAGAGGTTTTTTTGAGTTATAAGAGGTTTTTTGGAAATTTAAGGGGATTTTCATTTTCGATGGCGCTTGTAGTGAATTATTTATTTCTAAGGACCGTCAGTACATTTATAAGGCTAAAAATCTTGTATTAGCTGGATTTGGTTTTGGCGGAAAGATGATTGTTTGAATGGTACCATGCCATTGCAACCGCCAAAAACAAAATATTTTTCCCAACCATGAATGAATACTCCCAATCCTTCACAAACTATAGCTGACTTAAACAATAGAAGGGATGAATGTACATGTCAGTTTTAGAAAACTGGGAAGAATGGAAAAGCTTTTTAGGGAATAGATTAAATCATGCGGAAAATGAAGGAATGGATCAATCGGTCGTTTCTGATATGGCTTATCAAATTGGCGGTTACCTTGCTAAGCAGGTGGACCCTAAGAATGAGCAGGAGAGAGTACTGGCGGATCTTTGGTCTGTAGCTTCTGAAGATGAAAAACATGCAATCGCTAATATGATGGTTAAGCTGGTTGAGAATAACGGAACACAATCCAAATAAGTGTATACATCTTAAATAAAAAATAATGAGTCTGGCTTCAGTTTTTTTGAGGCCAGACTTTATTTTTTTATGAAAATTTTTGTTTCTTCCATATATTGTTTAAGTTAATGAAAATCCTTGCAGTAAAAGGATTTTTTTATATCATTTTCCTTTTATCTTACTAAAAAATCATATATTATAGTAGAAGCTAGAAAAATAAGCCGAAAGCTGTCGCTGTCAAGGAGGAGTGGTTTTGTTGGAAAATAAAGAGTGGTATTTTGAATATGAAATACAAAAAAACCGTCCTGGACTGTTAGGTGACATTTCTTCTCTGCTTGGTATGCTATCAATTAATATCGTAACAATTAATGGAGTCGACGAGGGCAGGCGTGGTTTGCTGCTGTTAACGAAGGACAGTAAAAATATACAGCGGCTGGAATCTATTCTGCAAACGATGGACACGATAAAGGTAATTAAACTTAGAGAGCCTAAACTCCGTGACAGATTAGCTGTCAGACATGGGAGATACATACAAAGAGATGCCGATGATAAGAAAACATTCAGATTTGTCCGCGACGAACTTGGTTTGCTGGTCGATTTTATGGCTGAGCTGTTTAAGCAGGAGGGCCATAAGCTGATCGGCATAAGAGGCATGCCTCGCGTTGGAAAAACGGAATCTATTGTGGCTTCAAGTGTTTGTGCCAATAAGAGATGGCTGTTTGTGTCATCTACTTTATTAAAGCAGACAATACGCAGCCAGCTGATAGAGGATGAATATAGTGAAAACAATCTTTTCATTCTGGATGGAATAGTCTCTACAAGAAGAGCAAATGAAAGGCATTTGCAGCTTGTTAGAGAAATTATGCGTCTTGATGCAGTGAAAGTGGTTGAACATCCGGATATATTTGTGCAGAATACGGAATACTCTCTTGAAGATTTTGATTATATTATTGAGCTTAGAAACGACCCTGAAGAAAAAATTACGTATGAAGTAGTAGATCAAAGCCATGAATTTGGAGAATCTGATTTCGGCTCTTTTGACTTTTAAAATGGTGGTGGTAGTTGGTGACAGAGTTAGGTATCAGACTGAAGGAAGAAAGGGAAGCTAAGGGCCTGAGCTTAGATGACCTGCAAAAAGTGACTAAGATCCAAAAACGGTATCTGGTAGGCATAGAAGAAGGAAACTATGATATGATGCCAGGGAAATTTTATGTTCGTGCTTTTATTAAGCAATATGCCGAAGCAGTTGGCCTTGAACCAGAGGAAATATTCGAAGTTTATAAAAACGATATTCCTGTAACATATAATGAAGAACTGCCTCAGCAGCTCTCAAGAGTTCAAACAAGAAAAACGATTGCGCCTAGCAATTCCAAGGTACTCGAAGCATTGCCGAAAATTCTTGTTAGTCTGTTTGTAATAGGCGCTGCTGTACTGGTCTGGGTTTTAGTATCGAAAAGCACGAATGACCCGACTAACAATAAGGTGGACCAGACGAATCAGCCGGTCAATTATGAAGAAAGTAAAGATTCTCCTCTGAAAAAAAAGAAAGAATCAGATAAAAAAGAGGCTGAAAAAGACGAGGCAAAAGAAGCGGCAAAAGAGACACCAGCTGAGCCTGAGGTGAAGCCTGAAATTAAAGTGTTAAATTCGGAAGGGCGTAATTCTACTTTTTCCCTTATGAATTCAAAGGATTTTAAACTGAAGGTGTTATCAACAGGTGAAACCTGGATAAATATTAAGAACAGCCAAAATAAATCCTTGTACCAGGGCATCCTTACCAAGACGCAAAGCAAAGAGTTTGATTTGACAAAGGATCCTGAAGCTAATCTGGTCATCGGAAATACTACGGCAACTGAGATTTATATCAATGGTGAAAAGCTTGAGTACGCTGTTTCCCCGCAAAGCTCTGTATCCCAGAATATTAAAGTTCAATTTAAGCCCGTGCAATAGTCATCTTATGATGGCTATTTTTCGCTTATATAAGTAAAAATAGATATAATAAAAAAGAATGTTGAATTTTGGAGGTTTTTCTGTGAACTTACCTAATAAGATTACTGTATCACGAATTTTATTAATTCCTATTTTTATGCTGGTTATGGTACTCCCGACTAACTGGGGAGAGCTGCATGCAGGCGGCGAATCTATTCCTGTCAATCATTTGATCGGGGCGATCATTTTCATCATTGCTTCTACCACTGACTGGATTGATGGATACTATGCCAGGAAGCTCAACCAGGTAACGAATCTTGGCAAATTCCTTGATCCGCTGGCTGACAAATTATTAGTTTCTGCAGCATTGATTATTCTTGTAGAACTTAATGATGTATATGCGCCAGCCTGGATTATTATTGTGATTATCAGCCGGGAGTTTGCTGTGACCGGTTTAAGACTGATCCTTGCTGGAACTGGTGAAGTCGTTGCGGCAAATATGCTGGGCAAGATTAAAACATGGGCGCAAATCATTGCTGTATCTGCGCTGCTTCTTCATAATCTGCCTTTTGAATGGATTTCGATTCCTTTTGATAAAATTGCTCTGTGGGTAGCCCTCATCTTCACGATTTGGTCTGGCTGGGATTACTTTGATAAAAATAAGGGAATATTTAAAAACTCAAAGTAAAAAAAGGGAGTTAATAGATATGAATGCTGAGATTATCGCAGTTGGTTCAGAGCTTCTTCTGGGTCAAATAAATAATACAAACGCTAAATTTTTATCAAAGCAGCTTGCTGAGCTGGGCATTAATGTGTTTTTTCACACAGTGGTAGGAGATAATTCCGACCGTCTGAAGAGTGCGCTTACCATTGCCGAATCCCGATCTGATTTAATCATTTTCACGGGCGGACTCGGCCCAACCAAGGACGATATGACGAAAGAAACGATTTCGAAACATTTGTCCCTGCCTCTGATAACGGATGAGGAAGCCATGGCATCCATTGTTCAATATTTTGAAAAAGCAGGCCGTGAAATGACGGAAAACAATAAAAAACAGGCGCTCGTACTGGAAGGGTCTGATATTCTTCCGAACGATCACGGCATGGCTCCAGGTATGCTTGTAGATAAAGGGAATATCTCATACATGCTGCTGCCGGGGCCTCCGAAAGAAATGGAACCCATGTTTGTAGAATACGGCTTTAAAAAACTGTTAGACAAACTGGATATACAAGAACGAATTGAATCTAAAGTGCTGCGATTCTTTGGAATCGGTGAATCTTTGCTCGAGACTAAAATAGAAGATTTGCTGGAAACTCAGACTAACCCCACACTTGCACCGCTGGCAGCGGATGGGGAAGTGACATTAAGGATTACGGCAAAGCACGCTTCCAAGGAAAAGACCCTGGAGCTTATTTCCGAAATGGAGAAGGAGATTCTTTCCCGGGTAGGCGAATTCTATTATGGGGACGATGAAACTTCTTTAATGAAGGAAGTAGTCAAAGAACTGAGCAGCATGAGATATACCATCTCTGCTGCGGAAAGCCTGACCGGCGGCATGTTCCAGGAAGATTTAACCTCCATTCCAGGTTCCGGACTTATTTTAAAAGGCGGAATTGTCAGCTATACGAATGAAGCCAAGATGAAGCTGTTAAAAATTAAAGAAGAAACGATTAACACATATGGAGTAGTGAGTGAAGAATGTGCCAGAGAAATGGCCGAGAATGTCCGCTCACTAGTCGATTCTGATGTGGGGATCAGCTTTACCGGTGTAGCAGGACCCGATTCCCTGGAAGGACATCCGGTTGGAACTGTGTTTATCGGAATTGCCATTAAAGACAGCAAGACTGTCTGCAAAAAACTTAATCTATCAGGAAGCAGGTCGCAAAATAGGATCCGTACAGTCAAATACGGGTGCCACTACCTATTAAAAGAGCTGGGCCTGCATCCAAACAGTTAAGAATCATGCCTGTCTAGAAGACAGGCATTTTCTTTTTCTGATTTCAGGACCGTAAATTCCTCTTTTTGAAGGATGATTGATTTAGAAAAAGGCGAAATTCCCTAGATGAAAACCAAAAAATGAAAAGAATTTAGTCTTCAAAAAAACCGAATAAATGTTCGATTTTTTACTTGTCAAACAGCCGGAAAAGGTATATAGTTAAGATAGGTTTTGAGATGAGATAAGCTTTAAAACAACTGGTATAATCAACTATTAACCTACATAGATGGTTAATGTATATATAAAGGAGGAACTTTTTGTGAGTGATCGTCAAGCAGCCCTTGAAATGGCGTTAAAACAAATAGAAAAGCAGTTTGGTAAAGGTTCCATTATGAAATTGGGAGAGCAGACGGACCGTGAAATTTCAACTATATCAAGCGGATCTCTTGCTCTGGATGTAGCCCTTGGAGTCGGCGGCTATCCTCGTGGACGGGTTATTGAAATTTACGGCCCTGAGAGCTCTGGTAAAACGACAGTTGCGCTTCATGCGATTGCAGAAGTACAGTCTAATGGAGGACAAGCAGCATTTATTGATGCTGAACATGCCTTGGATCCTGCATATGCCCAAAAGCTTGGAGTTAACATTGATGAACTTCTTCTTTCTCAGCCGGATACCGGCGAGCAGGCATTAGAAATCGCTGAAGCGCTGGTACGAAGCGGCGCGGTAGATATCATCGTCATTGACTCTGTAGCAGCTCTTGTTCCGAAAGCTGAAATTGAAGGGGAAATGGGAGATTCACACGTTGGTCTTCAAGCGCGTTTAATGTCACAGGCACTCCGTAAGCTGTCTGGGGCCATCAACAAATCCAAAACGATTGCGATCTTTATTAACCAGATTCGTGAAAAAGTCGGCGTAATGTTCGGTAACCCCGAGACAACTCCTGGTGGACGTGCATTGAAATTCTATTCTTCTGTCCGCCTGGAAGTAAGACGTGCTGAAGCCTTAAAACAGGGCAACGATATTATGGGTAACAGGACCAAAATTAAAGTAGTTAAAAACAAGGTAGCTCCTCCGTTCCGCGTGGCGGAAGTAGATATTATGTACGGAGAAGGCATTTCCCGTGAAGGTGAAACGATTGATATGGGTTCAGACCTGGATATCGTTCAAAAAAGCGGATCATGGTATTCTTATAATGAAGAAAGACTGGGCCAGGGGCGTGAAAATGCGAAGCTGTTCCTGAAAGAAAATCCTGCTCTTCGTGACGAAGTGAGACAAAAAATTCGTGATCATCATGGTTTAGACGGAGAACATACTGCTCCGGAAGATGCAGATGACCAGGAAGAACTTAATCTAATAGATTAATTGCAAAGGGACTTGAAGCATAGAGCTTTCAAGTCCTTCAATTATATGTGCAGGTATGGATCCTGCCATTCAGAGTGTCTAAAAAACCGAGGAAAATGGAGCCGCTCATCGCAGTATATAATTATTTCCAAAAAATACAGTCAATTAGCGGTTTCATAAAGGACAAACCCTTGACAATAAAAAATCTCAAGCTTACAATTAATATGTATATTTTACATTTTTTCAAATAAGTGAAATGATGAAAAAGCCTTTGTGCTGTATATTGAAGTTATGTAACAATGTACATGCCGACATTCACATTTAACAAAAAACAAGTTCATAGCAAGAGGAGGTGTTACGATGGAACCCATTACAATCATCTCCATTTTGCTTGGCCTATTCGTCGGTGCAGTTGTTGGCTATCTTATTCGAAAATCCATAACGGAGAATAAGATTGCCGGGGCAAAAGTTTCTGCAGAACAGATTATCGAAGATGCAAAACGAGAAGCTGATTCTAAAAAGAAAGAAGCCCTGTTGGAAGCTAAAGATGAGATTCATAAGCTTCGTTCTGATGCTGAAAGAGATGTGCGCGAACGGAGATCTGAATTACAAAAACAAGAAAACCGTTTATTACAAAGAGAAGAGAATCTTGACCGTAAAGATGAAACGTTAAATAAACGTGACATGCTTTTAGAAAAGAAAGACGATTCTCTAAACCAAAGACAACAGCATATTGAAGAGATGGAAAGCAAAGTGGACGAAATGGTTCGCACTCAACAAGTCGAATTGGAGCGTATCTCCGGACTTACTCGCGAGGAAGCCAGGTCTATCATTATCGATAAGGTAGAGAAAGAATTGGCTCATGATACGGCACTTATTATTAAAGAAAGTGAAATCCGAGCGAAAGAAGAGGCTGATAAGAAAGCAAGAGAAGTTCTTTCTCTTGCAATCCAAAGATGCGCAGCAGACCACGTGGCGGAAACAACCGTTTCAGTAGTCAACCTTCCTAATGATGAAATGAAGGGACGCATTATTGGCCGTGAAGGACGTAACATTCGTACCCTTGAAACTCTAACAGGAATAGATCTTATCATTGATGATACTCCTGAAGCAGTTATTTTATCAGGGTTTGACCCAATTAGACGTGAAACAGCCCGTATCGCTCTGGACAATCTTGTTCAGGATGGACGGATCCATCCAGCCCGCATTGAAGAGATGGTGGATAAAGCAAGACGTGAAGTGGATGAACACATCCGTGAAATTGGTGAACAGACCACGTTTGAAGTGGGCGTTCACGGGCTCCATCCAGATCTCATTAAAATTATGGGCCGCTTGAAGTTCCGTACGAGCTACGGCCAGAATGTACTTAAACATTCGATGGAAGTTGCCTTTTTGTCAGGACTGCTTGCTGCTGAGCTCGGTGAAGATGAAACCCTTGCCCGCAGAGCAGGATTACTGCATGATATAGGAAAAGCGATCGATCATGAAGTAGAAGGAAGCCACGTTGAAATCGGCGTAGAGCTTGCTACTAAATATAAGGAACATCCTGTTGTTATTAACAGTATTGCTTCCCATCATGGCGATACTGAACCAACTTCTGTTATAGCCGTTCTTGTTGCTGCAGCAGATGCTTTATCGGCTGCAAGACCAGGAGCACGCAGCGAAACCTTAGAGAACTATATCCGCCGTCTTGAAAAGCTGGAAGAAATCTCAGAATCCTATGAGGGTGTTGAGAAATCCTTTGCGATTCAAGCAGGCCGTGAAGTTCGTATTATGGTTAGACCAGAAGCGATTGACGATCTGGAAGCGCATCGATTGGCGAGAGATATCCGCAAACGTATTGAAGAAGAGCTCGATTATCCAGGACACATTAAAGTTACTGTGATCAGGGAAACAAGAGCCGTTGAATACGCTAAATAAAAGAGTGGCATCTGCCACTCTTTTTCCATTTATACCCCTTATAAACAGAGGGATCTGCTTGGCGAGGTATAGGATAGATCTATTATGTTAAAAAATAACCTACAAGGCCGTATGGAAAACAGTTTCCATTTAGAAAGGGATAGTTATGAGAATTTTGTTTGTTGGGGATGTCGTTGGATCTCCTGGAAGAGATATGGTACAAGAGTATGTTCCGAGACTGAAGGAGAAATATAAGCCTCAGATCACGATCATAAATGGAGAAAATGCAGCCGCCGGCAGGGGTATTACTGAGAAAATATACCGCCAGTTTTTAGAAAGCGGTGCTCAGGCTGTCACGCTGGGAAACCATTCCTGGGATAACCGGGATATCTTTGAGTTTATTGATGAGGCTAAATATCTGGTTCGTCCGGGTAATTTTCCTGAGGGTACACCAGGTGAAGGAATCAAATTTATCAAGTATAACCAGTCAGAAGTAGCAGTCATAAGTCTTCAGGGCCGTACCTTTATGCCTCCGCTGGATTGTCCTTTTATGAAGGCTGATGAATTGGTCGAAATAGCAAGAAAAAGAACAGACATTATCTTTGTTGATTTCCATGCTGAAGCGTCCAGTGAGAAACAGGCAATGGGCTGGTATTTAGATGGAAGAGTATCGGCTGTTGTAGGGACACATACACATGTTCAAACATCAGACGACCGTATACTGCCAGGAGGTACTGCCTACCTTACTGATGTAGGTATGACAGGTCCTTATGATGCGATCCTTGGAATGGGAAGAGAAGCTGTAATCACAAGGTTCTTAACCAGCATGCCGGTCCGTTTCGAAGTGCCTTCAGAAGGAAGAAAGCTTCTAAGCGCTGTAATAATTGATTTAGATCCGAAAACAGGCAAAGCCAAAAAAACAGAACGAATTTTAATCAATGATGATCATCCTTTTTTTAGTTAAAACAAAAAGCTAATGTTAAAGACCATGCGGCGAGAGCATGGTCTTTTTTCTTTTATGAGATTGAGATGAATTTGCTGGACAAGGAATACAGGGCTCTTTCTATGAATATAGTGAAAGTGAGTAAGATTATCCTGGTGCAGACGCCCGGACTATACGCATAAGAAGGATGTTTGGCACTCGATGAGATAACGATCGTTCAGGAGGTTTGTCTCCGGAACGAAGTTTACTTAATACCTGTTGAAAATTGGCAATGGGTATGGGATAAAACAAGGAGGAGCTAGGGAATGGAAATATTAAAGGTTTCAGCAAAATCTAATCCCAATTCTGTAGCAGGCGCACTTGCGGGTGTATTAAGGGAAAGAGGGGCCGCAGAAATTCAAGCTATCGGAGCTGGTGCGTTGAATCAAGCGGTAAAGGCAGTAGCGATTGCACGAGGATTCGTAGCACCTAGTGGTGTAGACTTGATTTGTATTCCTGCCTTTACAGATATCTTGATAGACGGAGAAGAACGGACAGCTATAAAACTGATTATAGAACCCCGCTAAAAAAATGCCTGCTTGCATAGTACTGCAAGCAGGCATTTGTGATTCTTTCGTCGAATGATATAAGAAAGTTTTTAAACAGAGACAGCCATGTTTTTCATAAGAAATTAAATTTTCAGTAAAGTTACACTTTTCTGAAAAATATGTTGCGTTTTTAGTCATATTTCGGCTAGAATTGAATCGTTTAGTACGAACCTTCCAAGATCATAATGAGGCGGCATTTTTAGGTTAAAAGTACAAACACTTCATGATCATCTGCAGGCAATACATACCTAGAAAATTTCCTGATTCTTTGGAAAACGAGTACTACCTTTTGTATGAGTTTACCATTTATGTGAGTTTAAAAGGGGTGTAAGGACATGATCAATCAGCTTTCATGGAAAGTTGGCGGTCAACAGGGTGAAGGTATTGAAAGTACGGGAGAAATTTTCAGTATTGCGCTAAATCGTTTAGGCTATTATCTATATGGCTACCGTCATTTCTCATCTCGTATTAAGGGCGGGCATACCAATAATAAGATCCGGGTCAGCACGACTGAAACCCGGTCTATAGCAGACGATTTAGATATCCTTGTTGCATTCGACCAAGAAACAATTGATGTGAATTATAAAGAACTTAACAAAACCGGAATCATTATTGCAGATACCAAGTTCAAGCCTGTCAGACCTGATGATACTGATGCAGCCCTTTATTCCATTCCCTTTACAGAAATGGCTGCTGAACTTGGAACTTCTTTAATGAAGAATATGGTGGCAGTAGGATCTTCTTCAGCTGTTTTAGGCTTAGATATCCATGTATTCAATGAAGTGGTGGAAGAAATATTTGGCCGAAAGGGGGCGCAGATTGTTCAAAAGAACTTGGAAGCCATCCGTGAAGGCTATGATTATATGAAAGCCCTCCTTGGAAATAACCAAGGGACACTGGAGCTTGCAAAAGCAGATGGCCAAAAGCGTTTGTTCATGATCGGGAATGACGCGATTGCCCTTGGAGCCCTAGCAGGGGGCTGCCGTTTTATGGCTGCTTATCCTATCACTCCAGCCTCAGAGATTATGGAATACCTGATTAAAAAGCTGCCTCCGCTAGGCGGAACAGTGATTCAGACGGAGGATGAAATTGCTGCCTGTACAATGGCTATAGGCGCTAACTATGCCGGTGTGCGTGCATTAACTGCTTCGGCAGGCCCAGGTCTTTCGCTGAAAATGGAAGCAATCGGTCTTTCTGGCATCACGGAAACACCGCTTGTAATTGTGGATACTCAGAGGGGCGGGCCTTCTACAGGATTGCCGACGAAACAGGAGCAGTCCGACCTTATGGCGATGATATACGGTACACATGGAGAAATTCCAAAGATCGTCATGGCGCCAAGCACGGTAGAAGAAGCCTTTTATGATACGGCAGAAGCATTTAACCTTGCTGAAGAATATCAGTGCCCTGTTATAATTTTATCTGACCTGCAGCTGTCGCTTGGCAAGCAGACTGTACACCCGCTGCAGTTTGATCAGGTGGAAATCAGAAGAGGGAAGCTGGTTACGGACCCGATTCCAGAACCAGCAGACAAAGCCTATTTTAAGAGATACGAAGTGACAGAAGATGGAGTCTCTCCGCGTGTTCTTCCTGGGACAAAGAACGGTATATTCCATGTAACGGGAGTAGAGCATGATGAAACCGGCAAGCCTTCAGAGGTTGCATCAAACCGGAAAAAGCAAATGGATAAACGGATGAGAAAGACGAAAAATATTCGTTTTAATACTCCTATTCATAAAAATTGCAAACATGAAGATTCTGATCTGCTGATTGTCGGCTTCAACTCCACTCGGGGAGTAATTGAAGAGGCTATGGACCGGCTTGAACAGGAAGGAATCAAAGCAAACCATGCGCATGTACGGTTAATCCACCCTTTCCCAGCAGACGAAATGCTGCCGCTCGTACGCAGGGCTAAGAAAGTAGTAGTGATTGAGAATAATGCGACCGGCCAGCTGGCAAATATCTTAAAGATGAATGTGGGACATGCTGATAAGATTACAAGCATCTTAAAATACGATGGAAATCCATTCCTGCCGCATACCGTTCATACCGAGTGTAAGGAGCTGTTCGAATATGGCAACATTTAAAGAGTTTCGTAATAATGTTAAACCAAATTGGTGTCCGGGCTGCGGAGATTTCTCCGTTCAGGCTGCCATCCAGAGAGCAGCGGCTAATGTCGGTCTTGAACCGGAAGGGATGGCCATTGTATCAGGGATCGGCTGTTCCGGCCGTATTTCAGGCTATATCAATTCGTATGGATTCCATGGAATTCATGGGCGCTGCCTTCCGATTGCACAGGGTGTGAAAATGGCCAACCGCGATTTAACCGTTATTGCCTCCGGTGGAGACGGCGATGGATTTGCCATAGGGATGGGACATACTATCCATGCGATCCGCCGCAATATTGATATCACGTATATTGTCATGGATAATCAGATTTATGGCCTGACGAAGGGACAGACATCACCGCGTTCAGCAGCCGGATTTAAGACAAAATCAACGCCGCAGGGCTCCATAGAACCGGCTCTTTCTCCTATGGAAATGGCGTTAACCGCAGGTGCTACGTTCGTTGCACAGAGTTTTTCCACCGACCTTAAGGATTTAACAGCGATTATTGAGGCTGGCATTAAGCATAAAGGCTTTTCGCTCATTAACGTATTCAGCCCTTGTGTAACCTACAATAAGGTGAATACATATGACTGGTTTAAAGAGAACCTGACAAAGCTGAGTGATATAGAAGGCTATGATTCTTCCAGCCGTGAAACGGCCATGCAGACCCTGATGGCCCATAACAGCCTGGTGACAGGGATCATCTACCAGGATCTACAGCGGAAGTCGTACCAGGAACTGATTCCAGGCTACGCAGAAACACCGCTCACGCAGGCCGATCTTCATTTAGATCAGGGAAGTTTTGATAAATTGGCAGCCGAATTTATGTAAGCAAAGCAGAAAACCTCTGACGCAAAAAGCAGAGGTTTCTTTTTTTGCTCTGATTCACTAGTTGCGAGATCCTGCCAGATACCCTCTGAAAAAAATATAAAATAATTTTTTCTTGGTGTTCACTTGTCCAAATGGTGTGGACAGAGTTATTTACACTCTTTCTTTTAAAATGGTAAACTATGAGTATATAAGGGGTAAATAAGTTTCCTTCTAAAGGGGAGTGTACACATTGAACGGAAAAATGAAAGCGCTTGTAAAGCATCATAGGGGTTATGGAGCTGAGCTGCGTATGGTCGATATACCGCAGATCAAAGAAAATGAAGTGCTTATTAAGGTAAAAGCAACATCTATATGCGGTACAGATGTACATATATATACATGGGATGAATGGTCCCAAAGCCGGGTAAATCCTCCGTATGTGTTTGGCCACGAATTTTCAGGAGAAGTAGTTGAAATAGGGTCAAAGGTAAATAGCGTAGAGATCGGTGATTTCGTCTCTGCGGAAACTCATATTGTTTGCGGAAGCTGTCCGCAATGCTTGACAGGCCAATATCATATTTGTAAGAACACAAAAATCATCGGAGTGGATACGCAAGGCTGCTTCGCTGAGTATGTGGCCCTTCCGGCAGTGAATCTCTGGAAAAATCCAAAGGATATGCCATTTGATGTAGCTTCTGTACAGGAGCCGATGGGTAATGCCGTCCACACAGTTCTCGCGGGAGAGACAGCCGGTAAAACGGTAGCGGTCATCGGCTGCGGCCCGATTGGAATAATGGCCGTCGGCGCAGCGAAAGCAGCGGGGGCATCACAGGTAATCGCGCTGGACTTGAATGACTACCGCCTAAATCTGGCTAAAGAAATGGGTGCGACCACCATTATCAACTCAGGAAAAGAAGATCCGCTTGAACGGATTGATGCTCTTACGAATGGTAATGGAGTAGACGTGGTTTGTGAAATGAGCGGCCACCCAATTGCTATGAATCAAGGCTTCAAGATGGTTACAAATGGCGGACGGGTGTCCATTTTAAGCCTGCCCGTCCGTCCTGTAGAAATTGATGTTACAAATGACATCGTGTTTAAAGGAATCACTGTCCAGGGAATAACAGGCCGGCTCATGTTTAAAACATGGCAGCAGGTTTCTAATCTGTTAGCTTCAGGGCAGGTAGATGTAAAACCGGTGATCACACACCATTTCCCGCTCGAAGATTTTGAAAAAGGCTTTGAATTAATGATTAAAGGCGAATGCGGCAAAGTGGTGCTTCAGCCTTAATTTAATCCAAAAAAATAAGGAGGCTATTTTATGAAAGGCTTTGAATATCTGCAAGAAGAATTAGATGCAATGAAGAAAGAAGGTACGTTTCGAAAATTGGTGCCTTTAGAATCAGAACAAGGATCTAAGGTTGTTGTAAACGGGAAAGAAGTCATCCAGCTGTCTTCTAACAACTATCTCGGGTTAACTTCGCATCCGCGGTTAAGAAAAGCGGCTCTTGATGCAGTCGAGCAATATGGTGCCGGCACAGGCTCCGTAAGGACGATCGCAGGAACGCTTACGATGCATGAAGAGCTGGAGAAGAAATTGGCTGAATTCAAGCATACAGAAGCTTCTTTAGTGTTTCAGTCCGGCTTTACAACCAATCAAGGTGTATTATCTGCCATTCTTTCTCCAGAAGATGTGGTCATCTCAGACGCGCTGAACCATGCTTCGATCATAGATGGAATCAGGCTGACGAAAGCCGCCCGAAAAGTCTATAAGCATGTAGATATGCAGGACCTGGAGCGGGCACTTCAAGAATCAAAAGACTTCCGTAAAAGACTGATTGTAACAGACGGAGTTTTCTCGATGGACGGAAACATTGCTCCGCTTCCGAAAATTGTGGAACTAGCCGAGAAATATGATGCCTTGATCATGGTCGACGATGCCCATGCTTCCGGTGTACTGGGTCAGAATGGCCGCGGCACGGTCAACCATTTTGGTCTCGATGGACGCGTTCATATCCAGGTCGGCACATTAAGCAAGGCCATCGGTGTGCTAGGCGGCTATGTAGCCAGCTCACGAACACTGATCGATTATTTGATTCACAAGGGACGTCCGTTTCTTTTCAGCACCTCCCATCCGCCTGCAGTTACCATGGCCTGTATCGAGGCTATTAACGTATTGCTAGAAGAACCGGAGCTTATTGAGAAACTGTGGGATAACACCCGTTTCTTTAAGCAGGGACTTGAGCAGTTAGGATTTAATACAGGAAAAAGTGAAACTCCTGTAACGCCGGTAATCGTAGGAGACGAGGCTTTATCACATCAGTTTTCAGATAAGCTTCTGCAATACGGAGTGTTCGCACAGGGAATTGCCTTCCCGACCGTAGCAAAAGGAATGGCACGTGTCAGAACGATTGTCACAGCCCAGCACTCTAGGGAAGAATTGCAGGCTGCGCTGGATGCGTTTGAAAAAGCAGGTAAGGAATTAGGCATTATCTAAGCAGCGGAGTTTTTTTCTTGGCAGGATTGGTTTTGCGCGGATATTCGGATTTGGCGCAAAGAAATGTATATTTTGCGACAGGAAGAAGTCCTGTTAGTAATAATTATGCTCTTGTGTATAGAAGAACTTTATTTTCCCTTAATCACGGGAAAAAAACTGCAACAAACAGCCCGTTCGATATTAGAACGAGGCTGTTTTTGCACTTAAGCTCAGGGTTATCTACACTTCTCCGAAATTTCAACACATTGGTGAATATGACCAGCAAGTATTGTTTAAGCCTGTAAAAAGCTTTATACTATGTTAATGTGTATGACTGCCTGCTGGCGGAGTTTTTACCTAATTAGAGTAATTCCTTTATGATCGTTGAAAGGGGAAAAATATAATGAATGAAAAGCAGCGCCTTGAATCTGCGCAAGTAAGTACTGGAAATTCTCCGGACAAAAAATCCGAGAAGGATTACAGTAGATTCTTCGAGACCGTTTATACTGCTCCGTCTTTAAAGGATGCAAAAAAACGGGGTAAAGAAGAAGTAAAATATCATAATGATTTTGCCATTCCTGAAGAGTTTAGAGAAATGGGAAAGGGCAGAAAGTTTTATATTAGAACGTACGGATGCCAGATGAACGAGCATGATACCGAAGTAATGGCCGGGATCTTAATGGCACTTGGCTATGAGCCGACGAACGGTGTCGAGGATGCAAATGTGATCCTCCTTAATACCTGTGCGATCCGTGAAAATGCCGAAAACAAAGTCTTCGGAGAGCTTGGCCACCTGAAGGCTCTTAAACTAGAAAAACCGGATCTGCTGCTAGGTGTCTGCGGCTGTATGTCACAGGAAGAGTCGGTCGTAAACCGTATTTTATCCAAACATTCCTTCGTGGATATGATCTTCGGCACTCATAATATTCACCGTCTTCCAAACATTCTGCAAGAAGCCTATCTGTCAAAAGAAATGGTCGTAGAAGTTTGGTCAAAAGAAGGCGATGTGATTGAAAATCTTCCGAAGGTCCGTAAAGGGAAGATTAAAGGCTGGGTCAACATTATGTATGGCTGCGATAAGTTTTGCACCTACTGCATTGTTCCTTATACACGCGGAAAAGAGAGAAGCCGCCGTCCGGAAGAAATTATCCAGGAAGTCCGCCATCTCGCTGCACAGGGCTATAAGGAGATCACTCTGCTTGGGCAAAACGTGAATGCATATGGAAAAGACTTAACCGATATTCAATATGGTCTTGGAGACTTAATGGATGAAATCCGTAAAATTGATATCCCAAGGATCCGTTTTACAACGAGCCATCCGAGAGACTTTGACGATCATTTGATCGAGGTGCTTGCAAAAGGTGGAAATCTTGTAGAGCATATTCATCTTCCGGTCCAATCCGGCAGTACCGATGTTCTGAAGATTATGGCCCGCAAATATACAAGAGAGCAGTATTTAGAGCTTGTGCGTAAAATTAAAGCGGCCATTCCAGGAGCTACGCTGACCACAGATATCATCGTTGGGTATCCGAACGAAACCGAAGAGCAATTCGAAGAAACGATGAGTCTTTACCGTGAAGTTGGATTCGATTCAGCCTACACGTTTATTTATTCACCACGCGAAGGAACACCAGCAGCTAAAATGGTGGATAATGTTCCGATGGAAGTGAAGAAGGAAAGACTTCAGAAACTTAATGCATTAGTTAATGAGTATGCTGCGCAGCGAATGAAAGATCATCAGGATCAAATTGTGGAGGTTCTTGTTGAAGGGGAAAGCAAGAAAAATCCGGATGTATTAGCAGGTTATACTAGAAAAAATAAACTGGTTAACTTCAAGGGTCCTAAATCCGCAGTCGGCCAGATTGTTAAAGTAAAAATAACAAGCGCTAATACATGGTCATTAAATGGTGATATGATAGTAGAAGAAAAGGCAGAGGTGTTGATTTAAATGGGGAAATATACAAAAGACGATATACTAAATAAAGCGGATGAGCTTGCAAAAATGATTGCTGAAACCGAAGAAGTGGATTTTTTCAAAAAAGCAGAAGCTCAAATCAATGAAAACCAAACAGTAAGAGAGCTTATTGCAAGCATGAAGAGTCTTCAAAAGCAGGCTGTCAATTTTCAGCATTATGGAAAAACAGAAGCGTTGAAGCAGGTAGAAGCGAAAATTGCAGCAATTGAACAGCAAATTGATGAAATTCCAATTGTGCAGGAGTTCAAGCAATCACAGGTTGATGTAAACGACCTTCTTCAGATGGTAGCATCTTCCGTATCGAATACAGTAACAGACTTAATCATTGAATCTACAGGCGGCGATGTACTTCGCGGCGAAACAGGATCGAAGGTAAACAGCAGCTCAGGCAGCTGTCACTAAGAGAATAAAAGGAAATAAATCAGACAGCGGCTTCCTAATAGGAAGCTGCTGTCTTTTTTTGCAGAGGCATGGGAAAAAGGTGCAAGAGGAATGCACCTTTTCTAGCCAGCTGCTTATATTAGTAGTTGTTATTGTTTTTTCTTCTGCGGCGGCAATTGCATCTAGAAGAATATGTTCTTCCGTCATCAAAGTTATTGTTAGATCCGCTATTGCCTTTATTTCTGCCTCTGCTTCCGTTATTGTTTGATCCATTATTATTTCCATTGTTATTTGAACCGTTGTGATTGTCGTGATTGTCTCTTTTACGGTCTTTGTTACGATCTCTGTCACGATCTTTGTCTCTGTTTCGATCTCTGTCTCTGTCTCTGTCTCTGTCATCTCTGTTACGGTCTCTGTCGTCTCTGTTTCTGTTGCCGCAGAAATGGCCTTCAGCAGAACGTCCACAGCCCCAATAATTCCAAAATGGCATCTATAATGTCCCCCTTTCAACTATCTTCTCTATAAAATATGTCAATCAGTGGTTAGGAGTGTGGACAAGTGTACTAATAGATTCGTGTATTTTCTGATTCTATGTGCCTTTTTTTCGCTGAATTAGCCATTCCCTTCAATCACGGCGTTATAGAAGGTGCTATATGTATGTGCACACAAAATAGGCACTGGGCATAAGATGGGGGTGAGATAAAGTTAGTAAAGATGCTATTTCTTCATATATAAGGCAAGCACATTAGACATTTAACCCGCATAGGATGAATTGAAACTGAAGAGGAGGGTTCGCTCACATGTCCCAATATAGAGAGATAATAACAAAAGCGGTGGTGGCGAGAGGGCGCAAATTTACTAAATCTAATCACACCATTTGCCCGGCTCATCAACCTTCAAGCATACTGGGTTGCTGGATCATCAACCATAAATACGACGCGAGAAAAGTCGGCAGAAAAGTGGAGATCACAGGAACTTTCGATATTAACGTCTGGTATTCATTCAGCAAGAATACAAAAACAGAGGTAGTGACGGAGAAGGTGCGTTACTCTGATGTGATAAAGCTTAAATATCGTGACCAGGATTACTTTGATGATGATGAGATTGTCGCCCGCGTAGTACAGCAGCCAAATTGTATTGAAGCCTGCATTTCCAACGATGGTACAAAAATCGTCGTAGACGTTGAAAGAGAATTCTTTGTGGAGGTAGTCGGAGAAACAAAGGTAACCGTAGCCGTACACCCAGAAGGCTTCAACGAAGATGATGATGATTGGGATTGCGATGTAGAAGATGAAGAATTCGAAAGCATTAATGCCGACTTTATAGAAGATAAAGAGAAAGATTCGTAAACTAGGAGAAGTTCTTCCTAGTTTTTTCTTTTGGCTAATGGACTGGATAATTGATACAATCATTTCTCAGACAAAAAATGTTATAATAAAGTCAGCATTTTTGGAATTAAGAGCGGAAAGGTTTTGAATACATATGGCAGGATATACGCCAATGATCCAGCAATATTTAAGAATTAAGGCAGAGTATCAGGATGCCTTTTTATTTTTTAGATTAGGTGACTTTTATGAAATGTTCTTTGAGGATGCAACGCGAGCATCCCAGGAACTTGAGATAACGCTCACTGCCCGTGAAGGCGGAGGCGAAGAGAAAATCCCGATGTGCGGAGTGCCTTACCATGCAGCGCCCAATTATATTGAACAGCTGATAGCCAAAGGCTTTAAAGTTGCCATCTGCGAACAGACTGAAGATCCAAAACAGGCTAAGGGTGTAGTCCGTCGCGAAGTGGTCCAGCTGATCACACCTGGAACGATGATGGAAGGCAAGGGTATGCTTGAAAAAGAGAATATCTTTATCGCCTCTGTCACCCCATTCGAGGAGAAAAAGTTTGGACTTGCTTATAATGATCTCTCAACAGGGGAGTTGAAAGCTACCCTGATTCATGGAGATTTCAATGAACTTGTGAACGAAATTGCCTCACTTGGAGCTAAAGAAGTGGTCATTCCTTCTGATTTAGATTCTGCTCTACAAAAAGCTTTAAAGGAAAGAATCAATGCGGCTCTTTCTTATGAAGATGAACAAACTGCGGGCGAAAATTTTGCGGAGCTGCTGCAGCCGGTTCAGCACCAGCAAGAGCTGGCAGAAACCGTTTCAAGGCTGCTGCATTATTTGTTCCGGACGCAAAAGCGCAGTCTCGATCATCTTCAGCCGGTTTCCTTCTATGAGAGCACTCAATATATGAAAATAGATTATCATTCTAAAAGAAATCTAGAGTTAACCGAAACCGTGCGTTCGAAAGGAAAAAAAGGTTCTCTATTATGGCTTTTGGATGAAACGAAAACAGCTATGGGCGGCCGAATCCTGAAACAGTGGATCGACCGTCCGCTGCTCAGCCGAAGCGCGATTGAGCAAAGGCAGGAGCTTGTATCACTCATGATTCAGAATTTCTTCGAACGTGAGGAGCTTCGAGAACGGTTGAAGGAAGTATATGACCTGGAGCGGCTGGCAGGAAGAGTGGCCTTTGGAAATGTTACGGCACGTGACCTGCTTCAGCTAAAGAGATCTCTTCAGCAGGTGCCAGCGATCATGGGAGTGGTGAAGAGTATGGGCGGCGGGGCAGCTGAATTGGCCGAAAAGATGGATCCATGCACAGACCTTGAGGAACTTTTGGAAAAAGCAATCGGTGATAGCCCTCCTCTTTCTATTAAAGAAGGCAATATGATCCGAGATGGCTATCATGCCGAACTTGACCAGTACCGAGATGCCAGCAGAAACGGGAAAAACTGGATCGCGCAGCTTGAGAAACAAGAACGTGAGCGAACTGGAATTAAGTCTTTGAAAATCGGCTATAACCGTATCTTCGGTTATTATTTAGAGATTACCAGACCGAACCTGCACCTGCTGCAGGATGACCGCTATGAGCGCAAGCAGACTTTGTCTAACGCCGAGCGGTTTATCACACCGGAATTGAAAGAAAAAGAAGCACTGATTTTACAGGCCGATGAAAAATGTGTACAGCTTGAATATGACTTATTCCTTGCACTAAGGGAAACAGTGAAATCCTATATTCCAAGACTACAGCAGTTGGCGAGAGTCATCTCAGAGCTTGATGCCCTGCAGTGTTTTGCAACGATCAGTGAACAGAGACGATACACAAAGCCAACTTTTTCAGAAGATATGGTCCTTCATATCCATAATGGCCGACATCCTGTTGTTGAAAAAGTGATGCAGGCTCAGGAATATGTACCAAATAGCTGTACGATGAATTCCGAGCGGGAAATCCTGCTCATAACAGGACCGAACATGTCAGGGAAAAGTACATTCATGAGACAGATTGCTTTAACATCGATTCTGGCTCAGATTGGCTGCTTCGTACCTGCGGAAGAAGCGGTACTGCCGATTTTTGATAAAGTATTTACGAGAATTGGGGCCGCTGATGATTTAATTTCAGGCCAGAGTACCTTCATGGTCGAAATGCTTGAAGCCAAGAATGCCATCGATCATGCAACGAAAAATAGTTTAATCTTATTTGATGAAATCGGGCGGGGGACATCTACGTATGACGGAATGGCCCTGGCGCAGTCCATCATTGAATATATTCATGACGAAATCGGAGCGAAAACCATCTTCTCGACACATTACCATGAGCTAACTGCATTGGGCGGCAAGCTGGACAGAGTGAAGAATGTCCATGTTAGCGCGGTAGAGCAGAGTGGCAAAGTAGTCTTTCTTCATAAGGTAAAAGAGGGCGCAGCAGACAAAAGCTATGGAATTCATGTAGCCCAGCTGGCTGAGCTTCCTGAGAAATTGATTAATAGGGCGAATGAAATTCTTTCGGACCTTGAAGAAGGAAAGCCGGAAATACGTCAAGAAAACCCACCGGCTGTACAGAAGCAAAGTGATAGAGTCCATGAAGAAATAGATGCTTTGGATGAGCAGCTATCCTTTTTTGCAGATAAAAAACCGGCCAAAAAAAATGAGAATTCAAAGGACCATAAAATAATAGAAGAATTAAAGTCTTTAAGTGTTCTGGAAATGACGCCACTTGAGGCTTTGAATGCTTTGTATAGTATACAGAAAAAGATAAAGAGTTAAGGATTCCGGGTCATTCGGAGGGTTCTTCGAAGGGCAGGAGCAGTTCTGAACAGTTCGAAGGGGTGCTCCGAATGATTTTTTGGTCTTCTGAATGGTTCAGAAGGTGGTTCCGAGTGTGAATTTAAGTGTTCCGAAAACTTCGGAAGTTGGTTTCGAATAGATTTATTTTTGTTCTTAAGCTTTCGGAGGCGGGTTCTGAATGAATTTCTTAAGAACTTCCGAATGATTCAAAAGATTAAAGTACGCAGTGGAGGTGACTAAAATGGGAAGAATTGTACAGCTTGATCATGCTTTATCCAATAAAATTGCTGCTGGTGAAGTAGTTGAGCGGCCTGCATCCGTGGTGAAGGAATTAACAGAAAACGCGATTGACGCAGGAAGCACTATGATTGAAATACATCTGGAGGAAGCGGGCTTGGCAAGCATCCGGATTATAGATAACGGCCATGGAATTGAGGAAGATGATGTACTTATCGCTTTTCAACGGCATGCAACCAGTAAAATAAAAAACGAGCAGGATCTGTTCCGGATCAGAACACTTGGCTTTAGGGGAGAAGCTCTGCCAAGTATCGCATCCGTCTCCCGGCTGGAGCTTCGGACAAGTACAGGAGAAGGGCCTGGAACAAGGGTACTCTTTGAAGGCGGGGAGCTGAAGGAACATGAAGGTTACTCCAGCCGTAAAGGAACTGATATCACGGTAGCGGATTTATTCTTCAATACGCCTGCCCGTCTAAAATATATGAAATCGATCCATACAGAGCTTGGGAATATTACCGATTGTGTGAACAGGCTGGCACTGTCTAATCCGAACATATCTTTTAAGCTGATAAACAATGAAAAGAAATTGCTTCATACAAACGGTAACGGAGATATCCGCCAGGTATTGGCAGCCATATACGGGTTAGGAATCGCAAAAAGCATGGTACCGGTTAACGGCCAATCGCTGGATTTCAAGGTCTCCGGCTACGTATCGCTCCCTGAAATAACAAGAGCCTCCCGAAACTATATATCTACGATGATCAACGGACGCTTTATCAAAAACTATGCTCTGGCTAAGTCTGTCATGGAAGGCTATCATACACTGCTGCCAATCGGCAGATATCCAATTGCCATGCTGTCGATTGAAATGGACCCGCTACTGGTAGATGTCAACGTGCATCCCTCCAAAATGGAAGTGCGGCTGAGCAAGGAAGCGGAATTATTCCAGCTAGTTGATGAAAGCATTAAAGCAGCTTTTAAAACAAGAGAACTGATCCCAAGCAACACGCCAGTTAAAAAGAAGGAAAAAGATGAAAGTGAGCAGACACAGTTTGTTTTTGAAACGGCCCCTGCTCCTAGTCCTATTTCACAAAAGCCAGATGCAAGCACGGAAGAATACAAACAGCCGCTCTGGAGAGAGCCGGTTGTTAGGATAGAAGAACCCATCCAGCCTTCAGATACAAAGACCGATTACCAGCCAATAATTGATTCGGTTGTTAATAGTGGCAATGAAAGTTCGGAGAGCTATAAAGTTCCGTCTTATGAAGATGTCTTTAAAGGGGACTCCACTGAGATTTCAGAGGAACCTTTGCCGTCACAACATGAAGAGCCCGCTTCAAGGATACCCGTTCTTTACCCAATCGGGCAGATGCACGGCACATACATTCTGGCTCAAAATGAAAAAGGCTTATATATCATCGACCAGCACGCAGCCCAGGAACGAATCAAGTACGAATATTTCCGGGAAAAAGTAGGACAGGTAGAAAGCGAACTGCAGGAAATGCTGATCCCTATCACACTTGAATATTCAACTGATGAAGTCATTCGAATTCAGGAAAACATGACAGAGCTGGAATCGGTAGGTATATTCTTGGAGGAATTCGGCTACAACAGCTTTATCGTCCGGTCCCATCCACAATGGTTCCCAAAAGGACTCGAGCAGGAAATTATTGAGGAGATGATTCAGCAGGTCTTAAATGTTAAAAAAGTTGATATCAAAAAACTACGTGAAGAAGTTGCAATTCTAATGAGCTGTAAAGGGTCCATTAAAGCGAACCACTATCTGAGACAGGAAGATATGCAGGCTTTACTGGACGAACTAAGGAGATCCTCGGATCCGTTTACTTGTCCGCATGGCAGGCCGATTATTATTCATTACTCTACTTATGAGATGGAGAAGATGTTTAAGAGGGTGATGTAGGATGTTGGAAGAGTAAGAACCTTGTATATCAGCATGTGTTCTTTAGACCTCTACTTTTTCACATGATAGGGGTTGGGGCAAGAACACCTCTCAGATCCGTAATGAAAAAGGGTTACATCCTTGTCATACAAGGATGTAACCCTTTGAACAATATTACCCCGGTTCTTCCATAATAGGAACCGGGTTTTTTTCTTTTCTATTAAATAATAATTCAATACAATCTCAATATCTTTTCCATTCTATTTTCTTACTCTTTCTTCCACTATCCTTTCTTCGCAAGTTTTTTATACCGAAAACATCTCTGCAAAACAGGTCAAAATCCATGTACAATTGACAATTACTTAAAGGTAAGGATTTATTGTCGTTTTCTATCAATTAAACAAGTTTCTTGAAGAGTGTTGTCAATTAAATAAGCCATAAGTTGCTAGAATATTCAGTTAATAATATTTAGAATTAACACTAAGAGTTTCTAGAATCGAAATATTTAAATGGAGACAGCATTATATTTATGCGTCTTGCAAACTTCTGGTGGAAAACCCTGTTTTCTGCAAAATGCTAGCTTATTTATCTAGTAAAATCCATGAAGGTGTTGGTATTTTGGTAGGCGTTAACCAATTTTTGACTGTATGGTTTATGACTTTGAGGGGGTGATAAATCCAGGTAAGGAATTAGGTGTAAAAGGAGGCGATAAAGGGGTTAAGGGGCTAACGTTAAAGAAAATTCGACATACCGTGATCAACAGGGGGAATCTGAAAACAATAAAACCTACATAAAAAATAGTAGGTTCAATCTCGGAGGGAGGAAAACACATTGAAGGTTGGAACTAAGATTGCGGCATTATCAACCACTATATTTCTTGCAATGTCTACAACAGCCGCTTTTGCTGCGGAACCAGGACTGGATAAAATACCCGGCCCAGTTGATCCACAATCATGGGTGAATCCGGAAGATATGACGTGGAATGATTATTATCAGGTTCCGGGTATTAACTGGAATACCACGGATATTAAACCGGAAACAGAACTTAAAGGGGCATTGATTTTGGTCGACTTTCCGGATCAGGATTTTATCTTGACTAAACCTAAGGGTTCAGAACTCATCGGTAATCCACAAGTCGATGCTGTTCCTCGTGAAAAACTTGGGGAATGGTGGAAGAATTTCTTGAATGTTCCTAGCAAACTCAACAACTATCAGACAATCGATAATTTTTGGAAAGAGAACTCCCATGGAAAATGGGGCGTATCACTTGATTCTTATGGTCCGTACCGCTTGGATAAAAACGAATTTCAGTATGGGCTTGAAAACAGTATGAATTCGGGTGCCCGGCCAAGTAATTATCCTAGTGGGAACCTTTTCACGGATGGCGTAAATGCAGCAGTAGCCGACATAAATGCGTCTGGAAAGGAATATGACTTTGCGTTCATCGTTCATGCCGGCTATGATGAATCAACTGTATGGCAGGAACTCGGCGAAATGAAGTTTCTAAATCAAGACGCGGTGCCTGATGAATTTGGTCCACCGAAGGATATGCCTGGATTTGAAAATATGCCAAACTGGGCAAAAACTCGTTATGTACCATGGTCCTCCTGGTATGCAGCTAAATCAATTTGGTCCGCCGCATCTAGTGCAACGATAAATGGCAAAAACATTCGTGTTTCTATTCAAGGCGAAAGTGATGGCATGGGCACATTTGCTCACGAATTTGGCCATCTCCGCGGTCTTGGCGATAATTACAATAATGCGGCTCTTGACCCTAGAACCTATTCGGGTTATTGGGAAACGATGAGCCGTGGATCATTCAATGGTCCAGGCGGAACGCACACTCGCTGGATGATTCCATCTACCCTTGGTGCTTCTCTATCGGCACCACATATGCTTCGTAATAAAATGAAACAGGGATTTGTATCCGATGATGAAGTTCTGCGGCTAAACCGTGATGAATTAAAAGAATCTGGACCGGCATTTGCGGATATTGTCGCGCGTCAGGCACCAGTTGGAAGTAAATTTGGCCGAACAGGAATCCACGGCATCAACATCAGTATGGACGATTTAACACCAACCGATTACCTTGCCGGTGACTGGCGTAACGATATTTTAAACAATAGATTGTACAATAACTACACACTAGAAGTGGTAGACCGCTTTGGTGCGGATTCCTTTGCAGCCGACTCAGGTGTATTGATAGCCAAAACGAAAAATGCGGAGTCTTCCCCGAACATTTGGGTAGTTGATTCACATCCAGAGGATATCAATCTGAAGGACTTTACAAGACCTGACGGCACAACAGCTATGGTTGGCAAAGGGGACCCGAGGCAAACCCTTGATGCTTTATTCAAAGCTGGGAATGGGGCAAGTCTGGTCTCCGGACAATTCGATGGTTCTATTGACAAAGACACTATTGTCAGTGAGTACATCGATCCATACAATAAACTTCAATTCTACATTTTAGGGAAACACAAAGACAATGACGGCGTGTTACGTTATCAGGTTGCGGTACGTAACACGGAGGGCGCAGGTGCCTATAAACGCGGGGTGAATGTAAGCGCAGGCACTATACAACCCGCCGTACAGGAGAAAGTGGCAGTCTATCATTTTAATGTCACTAATACCGGCGAAGCAAAGGATCTTATTCGAGTCAACGCTTCTGCAGGTGATGATTGGAAAGTGCAGCTTGACCACAACGTAATTGCTGTTGAACCGGGAGCAACCGTCGCTGTACCGGTATACGTGAAAATTCCGAAGGGTAAGACAACTCCGGCCACCCTTACCTTTAAGGCTACTTCAGAGACAGATTCTAAGCAAAGCGTTACCGAAACTAATCTTCTGCCAAGCAATCTTAGTGCAGTAGGACTAAGTTCTGTTATTGATAGCTTTGCCAAAGAGGGAGCGTTCAAAGCAGGTGCAGCGCAAGCATTGAAAGCACATTTGAATTCCGTGGGTCAGTTTGAAAAGAAAGGATCTGCGGATAAGGTTGTGAAACATGTTAATGATTTTAAAGAATTCCTTGAGCTTAAAAAGGGCGCGAAACAAATCTCGGTGAAAGCGTATGACAGTTTGAAAGCATATGCCGATGCAATGATTGAGATTTGGAAATAGGTTAGATTCACTGTTCAGAATATAGCTCCTGTGCTGGGGATGACCTGGTACGGGAGGGAACAGTTGTCAAAAGCAGGAGTGAAGAAATCAACAATTTTAATAGATCTAACCTAATTCATCATTCATATATACTTGTAACTCTGTTTTCATACAAACCGAGTGGATATGGAGCTTTAATCAGCAGTTATTATCCAGTTCAGTTCCGCATTACAGCAACGAACGCCATTTTTAACTTCGGCAGGGCGCTGGGAGGACTTTCACCAATCCTTGTCGGTTATATTCTGTAAAGCTATGATATGACAATAGCGATGATTTACCTGGCAGCGTTGTATTGCATTTCCTTTATGGTCAGGCCGGGAAGTACAATCAAGGCAATAAAACCTGTTGAAAAATATGATTTTAAGTCGAAGTGCGCTGATGAGATAAATTATTAAAATATTTATAGAGAGGCTGGGACAAGACTGACTGACTAGGTTTCGGAGTAACTACCATTTCTGATTTCATTAGTGAAGTAAGAGATGGAGTAAAACCTTGATGAAACTTATGTAGATGATATTAGGGGATGGCGATAGAGATACATGTACAGACCGTACTTTTGAACAAGGTCGAGGATGGAATCAGAGTAACTTTGATTACCGTGTTCCGGCAGGAAAAACATAATTTTAAGAAACAAGCCTTTTCATAATATGAAGGGCTTGTGTTTTTATTTATAGCGGAAATTTTTCAAAAGTCATTTTGAAATTGATGCTTGTCAGCTGTGGAAAATTCAGGTTAAATCTTTAAGTTTGCTGGGTAGATTTCTATAAGGAGGGGGGCTAATCATGTTTAACAAAATCACCAAAAATCATAGAGCTGTGTATTACTTATGGTAGTTTTTATAATGCTTTTCATACTTTTAACAATGCTTTATAAAGATTTTGATATCTTAGGAATTCCTTTAAGTGCATTATTAAATATCCTTACATTCGCTCTTGGCATAGCTGGTTTACTCGCTCGAGCCTTGGGATTTTGGAGAAAAGACAACGAGATTATGGCATTCCTATGCATACTAGCGGCACTTTCCATCATTGCTCCTCTCTATTTACTATACGAGAATCATGATCCTATGACTAACCTGCACAAAAGTTTAATATAAAAATCAACAACATTCTTTAACAAAACCCTAATAAAAATATCCTTGTCCTGTGTAGAACTAGGGTACAAGAGCACTGCTATAGATTTAATCTTTGCCATACTTATTGGGCTCAAACCTCCAAAACTTGCAAGAATAATCATAGGCACAATGGGCTGTTAACCGAACAGCTTCTTCTTCATTATGTCTATCGGTATAGTGGCAGAGAGGTCCAAACTTATCTGATTCCATCCAAAAACAGTTAGCACATAGTTTTTTTATGGAAGAAGTGCCCTCTAATATCCTATTACCTTCACTACTGTAACTGTTTTCCACTGAAACCACCTCAATCTTTTTATATAAAATCTTTATTAAATGTTGTTATGTATATTTTTAATTTAAAAGAGGAGTTGTTATAGGGAATCTATAAACGTTAATGGAAGCGTATATATTGACTGTATTTCTAGTGAATACAAGTATTTTAAAGCTAAATTTTTGTTTGCGAGAAATGACTAGATAGAGATTTGTTTTTAAATCTAGGCTCTGTAAAAGTACTATGTAGAATAAAGTAACAATTTAATAGTTCCAATGCTTGAAAACCTCAAAAGTTGGAAATAAGGTTTATGCTGCTTCTCAGGCGTGTTTCTGGTATTCAACTGAAACCCTGCCTATCAATGCCTTTTTCCGCTTATTTTATTCTATATAATAATCCTGCAAAGCAAACAGTGGTAAAATAATTAAAACTAATCCATTTATACATATTTGAGGTAGTAATGAAGATTTATCGGTTAATTAAAAATTATAAAGATCTTTACAAAAAAGGAACTGTATTCTTTCTTATATCGGAATCTGAATTTATTGGAGTAAAAGAATTTACATTACAATGCGCAGACCTGAAGGGAAAGTTATATTTAAGTAAGCAAGAACTTAACAGTTATTTTGTTTTAAACAAATATAGGGGTGTAAATAATGATTGAATTAATTCACGAATGTTTTATTGACGCGTTAGGAATGCCGCCGAGTGACGAACAAATCAACAATGTTACCAACAACATGCCAGCAGAATTAGTCAGCTTAGCCGAACGATTAGGAGAAAATGACAAAGAAGTCAGAGATCAAGTGTATGTTTGGTTAAATGAAAACATTAATGATTTTTTATAAAAGCCTTGCTATGAACTAAAAACAGGGTTATACAAATGATACTGCCGATATAAGTTGTGTGTTTTTCATTTGGCACAGATTCAGTAATGGTCAGGGAGGAATTACGAGACTGAAGCTAATAAAAGAGCGATTTCTAATATGGATATATCATAATTCATTAGCATTTGCTGAGATGCTTATTGGATGCATGATCACGGTTTTCCTCCATGTATTCTTAACAACCTGTTTTCTACATTAACAGCAATATTCACGTTTCTCTTTTCTCATCTATACATTCCGCTACCTAACATTATCTTAAAAACATGCTCATAAAAATCAGCGATTCTTATGAGCGTGTTTTTGCGTATAGTAAAGGTAAAAATGAGGAAAGTTACCTCTTATTTACTACCTCATCCAGGGAGAAAACTCTATGTTTTAACTCTTTATTAGAATCTAAAAAGGCAATAACAATTTGATTATCTTCTGTTATTGTTGCATATCTAAATTGTTCTTGTTCTTCAATACAGAGAACTGTACCATCTGATGCCTCCATTTTTGCCAAAACATCTTCTGTGTACTCGAGTGGAAGAAATTCATCTAATCCTTCTGGTGGACAACCAACCCAATTAAAGACGAAATGTTTAATGGATAATTGCTCGATCATAGATAACTCTTTCTTAAATCTTAACTTATCAACTGTTACTGTTTTCAGCTTAATCACTCCTCAACTACCAATCTACTCTATACCCTGAGCCTTTAATCATCAACTCTATTATGATGACAACCTATTTACATTCTTGTTACTAGCAATGTGTGCCCCTGTTAGTATGAACAAAGGTGAATTTCCAGTGTGTATTAAAGCTTATCTTTCTGATGTTATCCTAACTTCTAATCTATTTAGTTCTGCCTTTGATGCTGCTGAAGGGATAGGACATATAAAACACCAGGCAGGCAGCCGCTAGGATATGCGCCAAAGTGTTTGGGTTTTTCAGTTCACTAAATGACTGCTTTTCCTTTACACCTGTTACCTTTTTTTGCATTTCAAACTGAGACTTTGGTTGCATTCAAATATCCTGTTAAAAAAGATATGATATTTGCGATGTAATGGTTTGAAAAAGGTGTTCTCAGTGACAGAATAACATCGATTTTTCCGTCAATTATATTGACTAAAAATAGTATCGTAAAAAGGGAGAAGTTATTGTAGAAATGTCTTTAGGTTCATTTGTATTTGCTTTTTCAATGTTGGAGATAGACTATGACATGTTAAAGAATTTAGGAATTTCTGTAGGGATTTTGCTTTTATTTGTTTTATTTAGAAACCTATTTACAAAGTATGTTTTTCAGTTGATTTTAAAATTGTCTAAAAAAACACCAACTGATTTTATTACACAAATATGTTTAGGTTTTGAACGTCCTTTAGGATGGTTTTTCATTATTTTAGGTTTATACCTGGCAATGGATTATTTCCCATTTATAGAGCAGCACAATGCATTGTTTTTAAAATTTTTACGTTCAATGGTAATCGTATTAATTACATGGGGATTGTTTAATTTGTCATCTCCTGCCTCTGGGATATTAATCAGTGTAAATCAAAGAATTAACAATAAGATTGATTTAATTCTTATTCCGTTTATTTCAAGAGCCATCCGTGTCATTATCGTTGCCATAAGTTTAAGTATAATTGGCCAGGAATTTGATTATGATGTAAATGGTTTGGTGGCAGGTCTTGGGTTAGGGGGACTGGCGTTTGCTTTAGCTGCCAAAGAATCGGTCGGTAATCTAATTGGCGGCATCGTTATTGTAACAGAAAAACCTTTTTCGATTGGAGATTGGATCTTAACTCCGAGCGTAGAGGGAACGGTAGAGGATATCAATTTCAGAAGTACTCAAATTCGTACTTTTAGCCAGGCTCTAGTTACCGTTCCAAATGCAACACTTGCAAATGAAGCCATTACCAATTGGAGCCGTATGGGGAAAAGACGGATTACTTTTCACTTAGGACTTAACTATAAAACTTCCAAGGAAGAAATTCATAGAGTGGTAAATCGGATTGAAGCGTTATTGATGGCTCATGAGGAAGTTCATCCGGATACGATTATGGTAGCATTTGATCATTATAATGAAAGCAGTCTCGATATTCTTATCTACTTTTTTACAAATTCTACTGTTTGGGCAGAACACGTTAAGGTTAAACATGAAATCAATTTAGAAATCATGGGGATATTAGAGGAAGAGGGAGTAGAAGTTGCTTTCCCGAGCCGAACCATTTACGTAACTTCACAATCAAGTGACGAATTAGAACCTATGATGTCCTATGATTGAATAAGTGGCTGCTGGCAAATATCTTGGGAATTTTAGGATGTTCACTTGCTACTAATTTATAAAAGTAATGTGGTGGGTTTGACTCCAAAGTTAAACTTAGAAATTTTGCAAATCCAATAAGGGTCTGCATATTTTTTTGAAGGTCTATAGTACAAATACTGAGTGACAGAGTCCTCTTGGTCAAATACTTGCGGGCTGGCCATTTTTTAAAGAAATAAAATTCTATTATTATATAAAGTTCTCATTTTTATTTGACATGTTGGTTTTTCCTTTTTTCTCTATAGCTAAAGAAGAAAACAACCACTCATAAAAAAAGGAACTAAAGTAAAAGAAGGGTAGAACGGACCACAAACCAGAATGAAGGACACTGTAAAAGGTGTCCTTCATTCTGGTTTTTACTATGTCTTCTGGATGCCCCGTTCACGATAAATATAACGATTGCAACTCCTGCATCTGTTTCTGGTCCATGTAATATTTATTCCATATAGAATATATAAAACCCAGTGATCAATTCACTGGGTTTATTAAGGGGAAACACGATTAAATAAATCGGTTTCAAATATATGAGGATAAAAGATAGGTATTTCTCTTTATTCCTATCCAGCATGGGTCAACATCTTTGTCTTCTCGTAGGCTGGTTGTCTGTCAGGTCAACGTTGTTGTTACCTTAACTTTTTATTGTATTTTTTGAACTGAATCTCCGTCTATTAAGGAGACATAGATCCGCTCATTCTGAACATGTTCATTTGCCAATAATTTCACCAGGTGCTCTGCGGCCAGGGTACCCCATTTGCGCTTTGAATAATTAATGGTAGCGAGCCGGGGGACAGTGAACCGTGCGACCTCGATGTTGTCAAAACCAATGATATGAACTTCTTTTCCGACCCGGTAGTCAGTCTTTGATAGGTAATCATACATTCCAATCGCCATTTCGTCGTTCAAACAAAATACAGCCGCTGGACCGCTGTATTCCCGCACGATCTGTTCGGCAGCTCGTTCGCCGGCCGGCTTGTTGAAGTTGCCCTCGATTTCCTGATATTCTATGTCGCTATGACGGCCTACAGTCTGCCTCACTGCAGTAAGGCGCTGGTTGGCATCATAGGAAATGTCAGGTCCCGTGACGGCATAAATCTTCTTGTGACCCTTATCAATCAAGTGGTCAATGGCGAGGGTGGCCCCGGATTCGTTATGGAGCAATACTTGTTTAATATTCTCATGTTCAAGCTCCCTGTCCAATACGACTAATTTACTTCCAAGGTTCGCAAACTTGATCAATTCCTCATCGGGGAACGTTACATCGAGGATGATTGCACCATCCACTATCCGCTCCGGTAGAAATCGATGCGTTTCCTTCCCGCTGCAAACGATCAATTCGTAACCCTTTTTGGCCAGGGCTTCCTGCATCCCTTGCAGAAGCTGGCCGTAAAATGCACCGCTATAATCCGTCAGGAACACACCGATTATGTTGGTTTCGCGTTTTTTCAATGAACGTGCAGCAGCATTAGGTACATAGTTTAATTCCTTGGCAATCGCTAAGATCTTCGCAGATGTTTCCCCGGTCACCTTCGGGCTTCCGTTTAAAGCGTATGAAACCGTCGAGATGGACACTCCAGCTTTTTTAGCGATATCTTTAATACTGACCACGTAACCTTCTCCAATCTGTACAAGTAAAGTTTATTTCCATTATACAATGAGCAATGCGCGAACCTGTAATTTTATTATTAATCCAGAAACAGGAGGCGGCATAGTAACCCAAATTGAAAATGGCTGGCGGCCAAAAACAACCGCCAGCCATTTATCACATTACTATCTCTATCAAGTTGGAGGATTCAGTCAACAATCTCGATAAATCCTTGTGGGTTATACGTACCCCTCCATGGCGGTATCGGTTCGACATTTGTTCCGCTTCCACGTTTTGACCATTGATAAGGATATTTTTTACTGAACTACCCCCCAAGCGGTAGGTAAAGGTCACGGGATGTCCCAGTACCTGGAAATGCATCTTCAGGCCATCCAGTGTTTTTGGAAGTACAGGGTCGACCACCAGGTCGCCTCCGGCCATGCGTATCCCGAGACAGTTCGAAATCAGCTGATTCATGTAAATGCCGGGACCACTTGAATAGATTCGCCAGCCGCCCTTGACAGACACGGATCCATCACGAAGCTCGTCAAACCGTTCCTGTGCTTCATAGCGTGTTTTGAAATCCCCGTCAGAGCTGCTGAAATATGCATTGCTTTGCCTGCGAGCCGCATTCGGCAGCACCTGCTGGATCTGTACGGGGTTAATAGTCTGGAGGCCTTTCCAAGCCTCCTCGTGTTTCCCTAATTTGGCCATCGCCTCCACAAATCGAATATGGGCATGGACATATTGCAGACCAATTTCGCGACCGAAATTCGCCGCCTGTTCCGCCCGCTTGAAATGGAAGCTGACACCGCCGCTATATTTTGCAGGACGGTCCATTAACCGGACGCCATCGACATGGAAAAGGTGCTTCTTGATGGTTTCATAATGTCGTTCTGCCTCTTCCGGTGTCAGGAGCTCACCAATCATGCTCCGTGTCATAGGAAGCAGACGGTATTGAATCCCGGTTTCGGTGTCGGTTGGGTGAAGCATCAATTTTGGTTTTCCTGGCTCCTCCAGGTAAACAAAACCTGGTATTACCTCTGTTCCTAGGATATATCGCCTGAAATCCTCTTTAATTCCTGTAGCAAGGGTGTATAGTTCAGTTGCTTCGTCGCTATAGACATCTTGCAAGACACGGGCTAGGGTGTTGGTAACCTGATAAGTCAGAGCCACCGTCCAACTGCTCACAAGATATCGTTTCAAGTTGGCATTGGCTGGCTGCAGGGTATCGTCCCAATCACCGTCTCCATAGGAAGATAAATACGTATCATGGAGAAAGTGCTGTTTGATATAGGAAATTTCCTTTTTAGCATGTTCGAGAATCGTCGCTCTTTCGTGGGAAAACTCGAAGCTTCCCCGCAAAGTGTAGGGAACCCTTTCATTAAGGATGCTGTAATCCTTCGTAACGGCGATATAGTCTGCCAATACCTTCAATGGCCATACGATGATGTCCCCATGGCTTTCCTCTTGCTGGATCTTAAAATAACGGTCGAACATGAACCACTGCGGCCAGTTTCCATCATCCTCATATTGATGGGAATAGACCGTTTTGAGGATATCCCGTACGGCATCATATTTCTGTACTGCAAGGAAAAACTCTGTAGGTCCCTGGCAAACATCACGGGTTCCCCAAGCTGCGCCCCCATATTGTTCCAGGCCATGGGGAACAGCGTAATGGACGAGCATATTATGTGTATACCACCAGGCCAATGAATTCATCTTTTTAATTTCTTCTGATACACTGACGTTCCCTTCCAGGTGGAAACCATTCATAATGTCCTTTAAATAGTGGCGATACCGTTCGATTTCTGCCGCGGGATCTCGTTTAGAAAAAGGCATCTTTTCGCCGTCCTGCAGGCCATGGACAGTCAGATTCCATTCGCTCGACACACCCAGTTTCAGCACTGCCAGTGAAGCAGAATGCGGGTAAAGTCCTTCTGCAAAAATCCGTTCATCCAGCACCTTCATTTCAGCACCGGATATCCTCATCCTGTAGCAAAGTTCAGGGTATGTCTCGTGGCTGTCAGCTCCAATGCCTGCACGAAATGTAACCGCATTCCCATCCCATTCCATTCCGAATGCCTGAGCATATTCATTATTGTTCATTGTCACCTGATTGGTTACAAGGAAACGGTACTCTTTTCCATTTACCGAACGTACATTCAACTGCACCTCAGGGGAGTCCACGACCGTGAAATTGGTGATTACGATCAAGTCGTCCTGTGTCTTGTAATACCAGCGGGCATAGTTGAACCCCATTTCAAATAGGGAAGGCAATGCCAGGAGGCGATAGACACCATCGATTTCTATGTATACTCGCTGCCCTGAAGTTTTCATCACATTCAGCGAGTTACGGGTGTTTGATAGCATTTTATTGTATGAGGTGTTACCCACGACAAGCTGGGAATTGAAGATCCCATTCATATGGCATGTGGAAGTAAGCACCTTCTCCCGAGCGGAAACGGCGTCGCCGGCCATCAATATATGCCCATGCGGCCGTTCGACAAGCAGCTCTTTTTCCTTCAAGACGACATGTTCCTGGGTCGATGTAAAGAAAGACAGCAGGGTGGTGTCATCCCATTCCTCCAGTTGCCTGTCAGGAAAATACCGTTCGATTTCCTGTTTGTCCATTGATAAAGCAGTAAGTGGTGTGCCAAAGGCGGGGGACAGTGCAACCCTCTTATAATGAAACTCAACTTCTTCCTCCGGCTTTTCTTGTTCCCAGGCCATTAAGACATCCTCTATGTATTCCAAGGAAGTGACCGCTTGAGGATGGTCTTCCCTGAAAAGTCCATAAAACACGAAATGCGTGCTTCCAGCTAGTTTAATACGCTCTGACTGCAACGCCGTATATGCGAACTCGTACTGATACACTTCATTTGCGAGCGCATCCTTACTCAGGATCTCAGGATCATTGGTTTCCTTGTAGGACAAGCCAAAAAATTGAAAGCCATCTGTGGAATACCCAACATTTTTGTTCAATGAACCCTGTTGCAGGTATGGGAAGGCGCCCTGCTGGGGCTGGTTCTGCCTGGAACCAATAATATATCCCCTGTCCTCTGTCAGAAATACCTTATGGTCAATGTATTGGGAAACGAAGGCTTCATTTGAACGGATGGCTCCAGGCTCAGCTATTCCCAGATCCTGGCCGTATATGACGTCCACTAGGACGTCAGTCCCCGAAAGCGAGACCTCCCAGAACCATATACCTTGTTTCATTAGTGTAAAGGTAACCGTATAATCCACCTCGCAAAAATTCCCTTCCCAAATCACCCGGGTGTCTGTATGGCGTACACTGCTAAGGGACTTGATACCCAGCAGCGGACACCATTTTATACGATTACCCTGATGCACACGCAGGTATATGTTGTTCAGTGAACCATCGATTGGGTTGGATAGCCATTGATTGATCATAATGTTTTTATATGCCATCTCATATATATCGCCGGTGTGCAGAAAAGTGAATTGAAGATCGCCGGCTTTAAGGTGAAATTTTGATTGATCCATGTTTGTCCACTTCTTTCCCTTTTTTTTCTACTTATTGAGCCGGAATGGCAAGGCTATTCCTTCTTGGCTGTTAGGCCCTACAAAAGCGATGAACTTACCGGGATCACTGTGGTAACTCAAATCAGAATGATAGTACCGGAGCTGCTCTTCAGTGATCGCAAAGTCTATCCTTTTCTTTTCCCCAGGCTGCAAGAAAATCTTTTTGAATGCCTTAAGCTCCTTTAATGGCCGCACGACTTCTCCTGCAACATCCCTTATATAAAGCTGTACGATTTCTTCACCGGCCGCCTGTCCAGTATTCTCAACCGTCACAGAGAGGTTAATAGGTTCCCCAACAGTCAAGGCTTGGGAGGATAGTGACGCTTCGTGGTATGAGAAAGTGGTATAGCTTAATCCGAACCCGAAAGGAAGCAGGGGATCATTTGGTATATCAAGATACTGGGAAACATATCGTTCTTGTGCATCGGGGGCATCCTTCGGTCGTCCCGTATTAAATTTGTTATAATACACCGGTACCTGGCCGACAGAGTAGGGAAATGACATCGTCAGTTTCGCTGAAGGATTGACATCTCCATACAACAAGTCGGCAATTGCGGCACCTCCTTCGGTCCCTGGGTACCACGCTTCCAAAACGGCATCCACCTGGTCGATCACGCCATGTAAATCGAGGGGGCGTCCATTGAATAATACGGCAGCCATTGGTTTTCCAAGTTGCTTTAAATGTGAAATAAGTTCCAGCTGTACCTTTGGGAGACGTATATCCGCCCGGCAGCCGGCCTCACCACTCATGTCAGAATGCTCCCCAAGGGCGAGTACAATGACATCTGCTCGGCTTGCGGTATCTAGAGCATCTTTCAATTGTGCCTCTGTGATTGTTTCAATTCCGCATCCTTCAGCACTGTAAATAGAGGATGCATCCAGTTTATTTCTCAGCCCATCAAGTACCTGGACAGACTGCTCCTTGGACCCGGCCCATGACCACGGCCCTAAAATGTCACCGTTTTGGGCAAATGGGCCAATTACTGCCACCTTTTGGCTTCTATCAAGAGGGAGAAAGCCCTCATTCTTCAATAAGACACATGATTTTGCAGCTAGTTCGCGTGCTGCTCTGCGGTTCTCGTTAGAGAGAACAATTTCCCGTTCTGCTTCTACATCGGCTCCCCTAAAAGGAGCATCGAAAAGGCCCAAACGGTCCTTTAGCCTTAATATTCGCAGTACAGACTCATCAACTACGGCTTCACTGATTTCTCCCTCATTAATAAGGTCCTTAAGGTGATTCACGTAGCAGGCCGTCATCATTTCGATATCTACCCCTGCAGTAAGGGCCTTATAGGCCGCTTCTTTCTCATCTTCGGCAACACCATGGGGGATCAGTTCCTTCACAGCACCCCAGTCGGAAATGAGTACACCCTCAAAATTCCACTCTTCCCTTAGCAGGTCACGCATGAGCCATTTGTTTCCGCTTGCCGGGACCCCATCCACCGTATTGAAGGCGGTCATCACCATCTCACAACCTTCATCCAGAGCCGCCTTATAAGCTGGGAGGTAGGATTCGCGCAGCTGCCTTTCTGACATATTGACGGTGTTATAGTCTCTTCCGCCTTCAGGAGCCCCATACGCGGCAAAGTGCTTTACGCACGCCGCCACCCGGTCTGTTTGATTTTTCAGGTCGTTTCCCTGGAAGCCCCTTACAAATGCCCGGGCAAATTCGCTATTTAAATGAGGATCTTCCCCAGTTGTCTCCATCACTCGTCCCCAGCGAGGGTCTCGGACCAGGTCGACCATGGGGGCAAAAGTCACATGAACACCTGAAACGGCTGCCTCTTTTGCAGCAATCCTTGCACTTTCCTCGGCTAATTCCAAATCCCAAGAGCACCCTATTGCGAGGGGAACAGGAAAGATCGTCTTGTATCCATGGACGATATCAGCCATGAATAATAAGGGGATACCAAGCCTGTTATTCTGTAAATGATGTTTTTGAATATTGATAACCTCTTGTGCTCCAGAAGCTCCAAGAACGGAGCCACTCGATGTGACAATATCTTCAGTTATTCCCATCTCAACCATAGGTCCAGTAATCTGGCCCCGGTCTTTTGAAGCTTCATAGAAAGGGGTTGCTAATTGAATCAATTGAGCGACTTTTTCTTCCAACGTCATTTTTTGAACAAGCGAGTGCAGGTGTTTGTCTATCATATTATTTCCTCCATTGATTTATTTGAAAACAATAGAAACGTTTCGATAATTGGATTATAAGCGCTTTCTTTCTAGCAGTCAATCAACGGAAGAAACGTCTTGATGTAAGATTGGCAGAGTTTGAGGAAGAAAATGATGCTAATTTAAAGAAATATTACAAGGAAAGAAAGCTGCAAGGCAAAAAAAAATTAAAAATGGTATTGTAAACGATTTCAAGCTCCCTTATAATAGCGTTATCGAAACGTTTCTACGCTTTTCTTCTTACGTTCTTAAAGTTATTAAAAATGATCTGGAACGGCTTACGAATTCAGAGTCTATTATTTTTTTGACTACTTTCGAAACGTTTCACCAAAGGAGGTATCACTTTCTGTAGGAAGTTAGAGAAGGCTGATTAAACCAACATGTAAATGTAGGATTCATTTAAAATATGAATGTAACCTTGATTGACCTTGCCTCTGCTATTAAAATATGAAAAGTATGAAGCAGGTCCGAGGAAATAATGAAAGTTCCACTAGAATAATTATTGGGGGATAAAACATGAAGACAATATCCAGTTTCAGAAAGAAAGTCATGACAGCGGCAATCCTTGGGACGGTTGTTATTTCCAGCACACTTGCTGGCTGCTCCGCTGATTCGTCTTCGTCCGGAAAGGATGATAAAACAACCATCAATGTATGGGGAATGGGGGAGGAAGCAAAATCACTTCCGAAGATTGCCGATCAATTTGAAAAGGCAAATCCAAATATTGATGTGAAAGTCCAGGCCATACCATGGGACAAAGCGCATGACAAGCTATTGACTGCAGTGGCATCCAAAAAGGGGCCAGATGTGATCCAGATGGGTACGACATGGATACCGGAATTCGCGTCGGCTAATGCGCTAATGGACCTCACACCACACCTTGATAAGTATCCTGAACTGGGATCGGACAATTTCTATGAGGGTTCTGTTGAAACAACTAAGGTTGACGGCAAAGTTGTGGGTGTACCCTGGTATGTTGATACGCGTGTCCTGTTTTATCGCACCGACTTATTAAAAAAGGTTGGTTACGACGAGGCTCCGAAAACGTGGGATGAACTACGTGACGCAGCCAAGAAGCTTTCAGAACGCGGTGACAAGAAATATGGAATCAGCATCGATGCAAAGGAACAAAGCCTTGCGTTCATGTTCGCACGTCAGAATGGATCCCAGTTGATCGATGGAACAAAGCCTCTCTTCAATGAGAAGCCGTTTGTTGAGGCTGTCGATTACCTCAATGGATTCTTCAAGGATGGTTCGGCACCAAAGGATGATATCGGCCTGGATATCGTTCAGGGCTTCCGAGGTGAGGGTATCCTCCCAATGTTCATCAGTGGTCCATGGATGGTTAAGATCATTAACGACCAGGCTCCTGATATTAAAGGAAAATGGGCTACCGCAGTCCTGCCGGCCAAACAAAGTAATGCTTCAACTCTAGGTGGATCCGACTTATCTGTTTTCCAACATACGAAAAATAAAGATGCTTCCTTGAAATTCCTAGCTTACATGAGTAAGCCGGAAACCCAGGTAAAATGGCTTGAGATGACTAATGCACTTCCTGCAAACAAGGAAGCTTGGAGCGATAAGGCACTTGAAGAAAACGAATTCTACAAAGTATTCGGGCAACAACTTGAAAATGCCCAGCCAATGCCGGTCATCCAGTCCTTTGAAAAAATCGCGCAGACATTCTTAAGCAGTTTTGAGCAGATTTTCCGTGGTGGCAAGGATGTTCAGGACGAATTGAATTCTTTCAACAAAAAGGCTGAGGAAATCTTAAGCAAGTAAATATTGTAAGGAAGATAAACTGGCAGGACCCGCCCCTGCTGGTTTATCTATTTAAAAGGATTAATTCTGGATATGGAAGGAGAAACTTCCCGTGAAAAGTTATACCGCTTCAAAAAAAACTCCATATTTCTTCATTGCACCGGCCATTCTTTTGTTGATCCTGTTTTCCATCTTCCCGATCTTTGTCGCCCTGGTCATCAGCTTTACGGACATTGATCTGGCAGGCTTGGCTGACTGGACGACAATAAGTTTTGTCGGAATAGAAAATTATAAAGAGGTCGTAAAAGATCCCATCTTTCTAAAGTCTATATTTAATACCCTGTTTTATGTGGTGTTTGGCGTACCACTGGTTATTATTTGTTCTTTGGGCATCGCCCTTTTGATCAATTTTGGGAAGTCACGCATTTTCAAGGCTTTCCGCGTCGTATTCTATATGCCTTCTATCACCAACGTAGTGGCGGTAGCCGTTGTATGGACCTATCTATACAACCCCAATTTAGGGCTGTTCAACTATATCTTGAACCTGCTTCACCTGCCATCGGTACCGTGGCTGCAGGATCCAGTCATGGCGAAGGTGTCGTTGATTGCCCTGGCGCTCTGGAGGGCCATTGGAGTGAACATGATCATATTTTTGGCCGCTTTGCAGGGGATCCCAAAAACATACTATGAGGCAGCACAGTTGGATGGAGCGAATGGATGGAAGCAGCTCACCAAAATAACCCTTCCTTTACTCCGGTATGCGATTTTCTTCGTTTCCATTACGACGATGATCGGATGGCTGCAATTCTTTGAGGAACCATTCGTCATAACGAATGGGGGCCCGCTCGACAGTACGACATCAGTGGCATTGTTCATTTACCGAAACGGTTTCCAGCTCAGCAACTTTGGTTATGCGGCAGCCGGTTCGTTCATCCTGTTCATTGCCATCATTATCATTACCATGGTCCAGTTTAAATTTCAAAACAAGAATACGGACTATTAATAGAAGAAAGGGGTGGAATCTATGAAGACAAACATCATGGAAAGGCCGACAAAGCCATTACATAAACCGGAAGCAAATCCTGAACGGAAGTCCAAAGCCCAGCAATGGCTGGTCGGAATAATCTTGGCTATTGGAGGTTTATTGGTGGCGATACCATTCATCTGGATGATCCTTTCCGCATTCAAGACGGAAAGTGAAGTCGTACAGATCCCGCCAACTCTATTCCCAAATGAGTTCACGATGGAAAATTTCCAAAACCTTTTTAAAAACATGAATTTTTCTGTCTACCTAAAGAATACCATTGTAATTGTACTTTGGTCTTTTGTGGGACTCTTCTTGAATGCCATGGCCGGATATGCATTCGCCAAGTTTGAATTCAGGGGACGAGAGAAGCTGTTTTATTTAGTACTTGCCACAATGATGATTCCAGGTCAGGTCACGATGATCCCAGTTTATCTGATCCTGAATGAAATGAATCTGACCAATACGATGGCAGGAATTGTACTCCCCAGCCTTGTCGGGGCATTCGGCATCTTCCTATTTCGGCAGTTCATGTCGACCATCCCTGATGAATTACTGGAAGCCGCCCGCCTGGACGGTGCGAGTGAATTACGCGTATTTGTCCAGATCGTTCTGCCGATGTCAAAACCGATCATCGCCGTCCAGGGCATCTTGACATTCATTGCCGGCTGGAATAGCTTCCTATGGCCGCTGATCATTGCAAATGATGAAAGCTTATACACATTGTCAGTAGGATTGTCTCTATTGAAAGGCCAATATGGGGGTAACTTTGCCCTGCAGATGGCAGGTTCAACCTTCATGGTGGTTCCAATCATCCTCATCTTTATCCTGTTCCAGAAGCATATCATTGATGGCTATACCATTTCAGGAATGAAGTAAACACTTTCCTTACTAATCCCCATGTCCATGGGGATTTTTTTATTATTTAAATGTTTTTCTAGGATATATTGCTTTTGTAAAAATTTTCAAAATTGTGTCAAAAGTAATGTTTACGCTTTCATCCTTCAGTGGTATTCTAAAAATAGAAACGTTTCGATTACCATTGAAAGGGGATATAAATAGGATGAAAAAGGTTCTTGTGTTAATGCTCGCGATGTTGTTTTTCCTCTCCAGCCTGGCAGTTTCACCTGTGACGTTTGCCAAAGGCAATACCAATACCCAGGGCTTTAAAAGCGAGTTGAGGGCTATAGCAAAGAAGACGTACAGTTACTTCCAGGCCTATACAGACCCGGTGTCCGGACTGACTGATGATGCAGTCCGTTTTAAGGATGGAAAGGGGACAGAGGCAAAGCATACATCTCCGACAAATATAGGAATGTACCTGATCAGCACAGTATCGGCACAGGAGATGGGCATAATCTCCAGAGAAGAGGCTGTATCTAGGATCAAGACAACATTGAAGACGCTTGAAGGTCTAGAGAAATGGAACGGGCTATTCTACAACTGGTATTATACGGATGGAACGTTAAAAAAAGATTGGGGGCAATTCATATCACAAGTTGATAACGGATGGCTTTCAGCAGGTTTGATCGTTGTGGACCAGGCTTACAAGGAACTTAATGGACAAGCCGGAAAGCTCGTTAGTGCCATGAATTATACACCGCTTTATGATCCAGTAGTGGGACAATTCCGCGGGGGTTACTATGTAGATAAAGGGGAGCTGACCGGACATCATTATGGTATGTTCTATACTGAACCGCGTCTGGCGAGTTATATTGCTATCGGTAAGGGGGATGTCCCAAAAGAGCATTGGTGGAAGATGTATAGAACCCTGCCAGCTGAATGGGATTGGCAGGCACAAATTCCGGTCGGCCCGACTGTAGAGTATGATGGTGTTCCCGTTTTTGAAGGTCACTATCAATATAAAGGGACAAGCTTCGTTCCTAGCTGGGGCGGCAGCATGTTCGAAGGGTTAATGCCAGGAATCGTGCTTAAGGAAAAGGAACTGGGGAAGAACGCGCTTGGACTGAACAACCAGCGGCATGTAGAATTGCAGATAGCTTTCGCGAAGGAGAAGGCATATCCTGCATGGGGATTCTCACCAGCTGCCACCCCTGATGGATACAGCGAATTTGCAGCTACGCCGCTCGGAACATCCGGGTACAAGGATGACGGGACAGTCACGGCTCATGCGACATTCCTGGCCCTTGAATATGCTCCAAATGAAGCATATAAGAACATAAAATCTTTGAAAGATTTGGAAACATACGGGAAGCATGGATTCTATGACTCAGTCAATGTGGTCACTGGGGATGTGGCCAAGGCTTATCTTGCACTCGATCAGGGAATGATCATGGCTTCCATAGCAAATTATGTGGAAGAGGGAGTAATCCGTGATTACTTCCATGGAAGCGACATTGGCCGCAATCCAGAGGGACTCTTAAAGAAAGAAGTATTTTCGATCCAATAAAACAAAGGGCGCAGACAGGGCATTTAGGTCTGCGCTTTTTTGTTTCTTTTTTAAGTGGATTTATGACCATGTTTTTTCAAGCAGTTCAGGGCACTAAACTGGACCCTAATTGTTACACACCTAACAATTAGGGTCCAGTTTTTTTTACACCCAGAAGCAGTTCGTGCACTAAGTAGTCCCTCTATAAAATTGGCGAAAAAATGCCCTCATGATTTCGACCCATTCACCAAAACTTATAGATTTATCTGAGGGAGCCACGTCTATTCAAGTTTTCCGTGTTGGTAAGAAAGAAGCAATTTAACGAGTATATCACATTTAAACATTTTGTAAGTTAGAGAATGAGAACATACATATAATTCGTGCTAGGTGTAAATCTACAATTGGAACCCTAATGAAAAATTAATCAGTTTAACTCTAATTATGATGTTTTACATGATGTGGACAATCTTACAAAGTACTCCTCTTCCACTTTAATGCTCAACATAAAAATTGTAAAAAATATAAACACTCACCCAGCATAATTACGTGGGCTTTTTATAGTGTCAACTTAAAGGGGATAATATCATAAGGTAGGTCTTTTTTCTATGTAAAAAACAGGTTAGTTTGTACTGGGGAGTAAAAGTAGAAGCGGTTTCAAGAATTGTAAAAAAAGGTTATGTATGTGTAACGGATAAAAAATATAAGAGAGGAGTGAAGCGGTATGGAAAGAGTTGCGGCTTATTTTAGAAATGAAAACGATGCCGAGGATGTCAGGGCCAAGCTGCAGGCTCTGGCGGTATCAGATGTGCTAGTGGATAAAGTTCCAGAAGACAACAACCGGATTCTAGATATTATAAGAGATGTTTTCAGAGATGTGGACAATAAAGGCCATGAACATAGTCCGTATATTGTTGAATTCCTGGTATCAGAAGCAGACTTTGAATAAGCGAAAGCTATTGTGAATAATAATAATGGCCATTTTCAATAAATATTTCTTTAAGGAGCCTGCCCCCGGCATTTTATGTACTGGGTTCAGGCTCCATTCTATTTCTCCTCACTCAGAGTTTTCCTGCAGCCCATACCTCTATTCAGAGTTTATCTCACATAAAGCCTTGCATTAATATTAGCGTAACAAAACCTAAACTCTTTTTTTACATAAACATAATTGAGATTTTTCTTACAGTTGTTATCCTTTAATAGAAATCAAAATTTCTAGAGGAGGTAAGAATGATGGAAAAAGTAAAAAGCGAAAAAGGCGGAATCTGCAAGGTATTAAGTATAATCACGATGATGGCTGTAATGTTTTTAGGAGTAGGATTTAATACATTTGCCCAACAACCCCTATTTGAACGCGGTCAACCGGTGAATCTAAAGATGATGTCCTATAATATTCATCACGCTGAAGGGGAAGACGGCGTATTAGACTTAGAACGAATTGCCAAAATAGTTGAAGGATCAAATATTGATATTGTTGGGCTGCAGGAAGTGGACAATCATTGGTCCGATCGCAGTGATTTTCAAGATCAAGCCAAGTTATTGGCAGAACGTCTCGGAATGTTTTATACATATGCAGCCAACCTTGATCTTGAACCTTTAGATGTTGGAAATCAGCGCCGTCAGTATGGAACGGCAATTTTAAGTAAATATCCTATTATACATACCGAAAATCACTCTTTAACAAAAGTCGGGAACACTGAGCAGCGTGGTCTTCTAGAAACTACAATAAACGTAAAAGGAAATCATCTGCATCTGTATAATACTCATCTGGCGCTTACCTCTGCTGAACGTGAAATTCAAATCAAAGAAATGGTAGAAATTGCAGGGAAGTCAAATGGGCCTAAAGTAATCATGGGAGATTTAAATGCAACGCCGAAAAGCAATGAAATGAAACCTTTATATGCTAATTATCTTGATGTTTTTGCACATAATCCGCAAGCATATACGTACCCTGCTGATAATCCTGCAAAACGGATTGATTATATTTTTACATCAAATGACATCCAAACAGTAAACTCCAAAGTCATAAATAGTTTAGCTTCTGATCACCTCCCAATCATTGCCGAAGTAGTGCTGGATCGTGAGCAGCCGAACCTTAATGGAAATAAATAAACATTACAATAGACTTCTTTTATAACAAGAGAGTTCCTATTGTCATTGGGTGTTTTTAAATCGTAGGGAGCACTGAAAAAAGGTGCTTCCTTTTTAAATTAATCCAGTTAATCATAGAATTTATTAACTTATAAGACAGAATAAATTCATTAAATTTATTCCACATTATAAATGGAGGTGTTTTCTGGTGGATAAGGATATGAAGAACCAGACCAAAGAAGCGGATCGAGATAACCAGAATCAAAGTGAGACAAAAATAATTCATGACATACCTGATCCGAAAGGAAGGTATGATCAACAAATCGACGCAGATATTGAAGGGGATATTTATAAATCAATATTCAATTGCTTTTATATGAGCCTTTAAAATAAATATCTGTACTATTACAAGTACTGACATAGCAGCTGTCCCTAGGGGGAGCTGCCTTTTTTCATTAGCGAAGAGTTAGCGCTTCAATTGTTGGAGGCAGAGATGGACGTTTGCTCGCTACGGGTTTTTGCATAATCAAATAAATATGAAAAACTCCTAAACCGTGGGTGTCATAAATTCATCTAAAATAGTAATCGCTCTCAAAGTGATAATGGATATGTATTGATTGGACTTATGATTTATGAGGTTTTTCTAATATGCTACCAACTTTTTGTAGTGAAATAATAATATTGTAAAATATCAAAAAAATGATTATAATTGTATTCATTAGAAAAACAGTTGTATGTGTAAAGTGGAATCTATTGAAAGTGATCATCCATCAAAGTCCAGATACTTATGTAATTTGATATTATCATGAGTAGAATGAAAGACATCTAGGAGGAAAAATCGATGAAAAGTCTTCTGAAAAAGTGGAGTCAAGTGAGTCTGGTAAAGCAAATAATAGTAGGTTTGATTATTGGTATTATCCTGGCTGTAGCGATCCCAGAGATTGCAAAACCAGTTGTCATCTTAGGCTCTTTATTTGTAGGTGCGCTAAAAGCTATTGCACCTGTATTGGTATTGTTCCTGGTTATGTCGGCCATCGCGCAGCACAAGAGCGGGCACAAAACGAATATGAAATCGATTATCTTTCTTTACCTTTTAGGAACCTTTTTAGCTGGATTAATCGCCGTTATTGTAAGTTTTATTTTTCCGGTTGGCTTAACACTTGCGAAGGGCGCTGAGGGTGTGACACCTCCCGGCGGTGTTGTAGAGGTTCTCAAATCACTACTGCTGAACGTTGTTGATAACCCGGTTAAAGCTATTTATAATTCGAACTATATTGGTATTTTAGCTTGGGCGGTACTTCTTGGTCTGGCTTTACGAAATGCCGCTGATACGACAAAAACGATGATTGCTAATTTTTCAGATGCTGTTTCCAAGATAGTTACATGGGTGATTAAGTTTGCGCCGCTCGGAATCATGGGACTGGTATTTGAGTCTATTACTGCAAATGGAATTGAGGCGTTATTAAACTATGGGAAATTACTAGCCGTTTTAATTGGCTGTATGGTTTTTGTAGCACTGGTTGTCAATCCGATCATCGTGTTTGCAGCAATAAGGCAGAACCCTTACCCGCTTGTGTTTAAGTGCTTAAAGGAAAGCAGTATTACAGCATTCTTTACACGCAGCTCAGCTTCCAATATTCCTGTAAATATGAAATTATGTGAAAATCTAGGCTTGAATAAGGATAGTTATTCAGTGTCGATTCCATTAGGTGCAACCATCAATATGGCTGGTGCCGCTGTTACTATTTCTGTTTTGACTCTTGCTGCGGTTCATACACTAGACATTCAAGTGGACCTCCCTACTGCAATCATCCTCAGCGTAGTGTCAGCCATATGTGCCTGCGGTGCTTCAGGGGTTGCCGGCGGCTCCCTACTATTGATCCCGTTGGCATGCAGCTTATTCGGAATCCCCGCTGATGTTGCGATGCAGGTAGTTGGTGTAGGCTTTATCATTGGCGTTTTACAAGACTCTTTTGAAACGGCCCTTAACTCATCGACAGATGTACTGTTCACAGCAGCCGCTGAATATAAGGAATGGCGTAAAGAAGGTAAAAAAATAGATATCCATAAAGCAGCATAAAGAAGAAATACTTTTATCTGCGATTGAACTGCACCCTGCTTGTTAGGTTTTACCAACAATTAGAGGTGTAGTTTTTTTATGGGAAACTGTACTATTAACCAAACATTCTTTGAAAGGCCAAGATCCGTTAAAAACAGCCTGCGTGCTAACTAAATGGGATTGTTTTAAAATGTTCGGCCGCTAAATTCCAGTCCTCTAAAAACATTGGCCACAGATTAGGGCGCCGTCTTACTGCTAATGGATGGTAGGCTGCGATTGTTCGGTATCCGTGGACGCTGTGGATTTTACCGCGTAATGATTTTACCTCAACTTCTGGGTTTTGAAAGAAGGATTGAACGGCAATATTGCCAAGGCAGACAATCAATTTTGGCTGTTTGGACTGCAGCTGCTGCTCAAGATGATTCATGCAGATCAGCCTGGCTTGTTCTTTATTATATGCACGGACAGGTTTTCTTTTTAAAATATAGGTTACATACAAATCAACGGCTTTTAACCCAGCCTGATAGGCAGCCTGTTGTAAGGTCTGTCTAGTGCCGCAGACAAAGGGTTTATTATCCCGATCCTCACGAGCGCCGGGATTATCTAATATAACCATGATGGGTGCTTCTGGAGTTCCTTCACCCCAGACCATCCGTGATCCATGCTGATAAAGACCGCATTCTTTGCAATCCATTAGATTTTTCGGTGTCGGTTCTTCTGGCCATAATGAAGCGCAAAATTCAGACAAGGCTTGCTCCCCCTCATCACTTAATTATTTCTTAATATGCCCAAATTTTTAGCCCCACGATTACAGTTATTGAGAATATAAATTATTATTTACAGAAAAATCAAAAAGTTAGATAATAAAGCAAATCTCTGGAGGGGGAAAGTAAGTTTATGGAACCAACAAATTGCTGATATTAATTTCATCAAAATTAATACAAATTTTGTAATGAGTGTGAAAGTACCTATTCAATGTAGGTTTATTTGCTATGCTCTTTATGGAATTACGGCAATTAGAAGATAACTTACTGTAGTGATATCCGAGATTATAATTTGTTTCACCAGGGAGCTGGATCCTGCTGGTAAATGCATATAAGCATCATGTTGTGCTTTTTTGAAGTGCACATCATTTATTTGCATATGCTTGAATCAATTATATTCACACCTATCCAAGACTGTAAGAAGAGACCATCTTCTTATGGTCTTTTTTATTTTTGGCTATGTTAAAGTTCATTGTTGATTTTGGCACTATGTTGATCTTCGCTGCAGGCGCGAGACTCCTGCGGGAAAAGCGGGTAAAGGGAGACCCCACAGGCGTTTATCGCCGAGGAGGCTCCCGGACCGCCCGCGGAAAGCGAGTGCCTGGAGCGAAATCTACAGACAAGTTTAAAAGAGCTTATCTTGAAAAGTTAATAGAGCAGCAGTAATGAAGTTCTTCTTTGTTGTGTCCATAAAATGCGTGGCGGAAATTATGGATGAAAGATTGAAAGTGTATGTTTGAGTTAAAGTTAAAAGGCCACGCTGGTCCTAAAAAGCATTTCCTTAGAAGCTTATGAAGGAGAAAAGATCGGAATTGTGGGCGCAAACGGGAGCGGGAAAAGCACCATTCTAAAATTAATCGCAGGGAAAGAACTCATGAATTACTACCCAGGCTACCCGCAAACCTCAAGCCCAGGATATGATGAAGGCCTCATCCACATGCCGCGGGCAGCGACATGTGCTTATCTTGAACAAGTGCCATCCTTTCCAGAAGGCCTAAAAGGAACCGATGTACTCAACTTAGCGTTCGAAGAAATAGACTGCATTGAGGCTCAAATGCGTGAATTAGAAGAGCAGATGAGGACGTTAGCAGATACAGCTCTCGAAAAAGCCTTAAAAAAGTACAGCGATCTTCTTCAGTTATTCGAAGTAAAAGGCGGATATGACCGAGAAGAGAAATTAGGAAAGGTCTGTACAGGGCTGAAATTTAATGAAAGTTTTTTAAATAAGGATTTTGATTTGTTAAGCGGCGGTGAAAAAACGAGAGTGATGCTTGGGAAGCTCTTGATACACAATCCAGATATATTGTTGCTTGATGAGCCTACCAATCATCTGGATATGATTGAAGTGATTGGCTCGAAGGCTATCTTAAGGGATATAAGGGAATTGTCATCATTGTTTCCCATGACCGATATTTTCTGGATAAAACAGTAACCAAAATTGTAGAAGTAGAGGAAATGGAGTCCACAACCTATAAGGGCAACTATTCAGCTTATGTTAGTCAAAAGGAAGAAAATCTGCGGATTCAATATGAGCATTTAAGAGAGCAGCAAAAGAAGATCAATGTCATGGAAAAGAGCGTAACAAATTTGCGAGACTGGGCGATGAGGGCTGATAATAACAAGTTCTTCAAGAGAGCTGCCAGCATACAGAAAAAGCTCGATAAACTGGATCGAATAGACAAACCAGTTTTTGAAAAACGGAATATGAAACTAGATTTAAAAGCCGCCGAGCGGTCTGGAAAAGAAACCATTAAGGCGACCGGGCTTGTTAAAAGCTATGCAGATAAATTTATTTTTAAAGACACAAATTTGATGGTTCATTATGGGGAAAGAGTGGGGCTGATCGGTCCTAATGGCAGCGGCAAAACCACCTTCTTAAAAATGCTCTTAGGTGAAGAACAGCCGGATAGGGGAGTGGTCGAATTAGGTGCCAATGTGATGGCGCCTATTTACCACAGAAAATCACCTTTAAAAATGAAGAGCTGACCGTGCTGGAAGCTTTCAGGGAAGAAATTTCTATTCTAGAGGGGAAAGCACGGGAATATCTCTCAAAATTCATGTTTTATAAAAAGAGCGTCTTCAAAAAAGTAAAGCATTTGGCATGCAGTTATATCAAGATATAAGTTTATTAATCCTTGATGAGCCGACAAACCATCTGGATATTGATTCAATAGAAACCCTTGAGGAAGCACTGGAAGACTTTAAAGGAACGATTTTCTTTATCTCGCACGACCGATATCTTATCAATAAAATCGGTGAGAGAGTCATTGCTGTCGAGGACTATGCCTTTAAAAGCTATCCTGGAAATTACGATTATTATAGAAGTGTAAAAGTAGAAAAAAGCCTACAGAACATGAAAAAGCCTGTTGTGAATGTTAAAAAAGATAAGAAACAAAAAAACAATCCTGAAGATTTAAAGAAGGAGGCAGAAGAGGCTAATGCTCTCACAAAGATTGAAAGTCTGGAAAATGAAATAAGAGAGATAGATAAAGCCATGGCTGCAGACCTTTTAGATTATGAGGAACTTAATAAGGTGTATTGCAGGAAAGTAGAGTTAAGTAAAGAACTGGATTCTGTTATGACTTTGTGGTTGAGTAATTAATTGAAGTATTTCCTAGATTCTTAGGGTAACTTATATAAAACTCATCAGTATGTGAATCCAGCAAAAACAGCAAAAACCGTTTATAGGTAAATACCCACTTTTCAACGTACAAGTTGATATCCATTTACTAATGAATAAGATGATGTATGCCTAAAGTAAAGGAGTACATCAAATGTATTTTAATCATGACTATGTAAACTATAACTACCCGTATGGGCAGGAAGATTATTACTCAATGCCAATTCTGGCGGAAGATTATTATGAGGACGAATTTGACGTAAGGCAATTTATGCCGGGGTTTCCTGGATCAGGAGGAATGATGGGACCACCGCAGGGACCGCCTTTCAACCAGCCTCCATACGGCTCTCCAGGCCAGGGACAACAGGCTGGACCGCCATCCGCACCGCCTCCTTCTTATATTCCAGCTCAAACACAGCAAGCCCAAGCATTTGCAGTTGACCCTGGCAGTATTCGAAGGTGTTTATACAGATATACGTATGTCTGGCTGAGAAACCGCCAGCAATTTTGGTTCTTTCCCGTCTTTTTAGGCAGAACCTCTATTTCAGGATACCGCTGGACTGGTTACAGGTGGGTCTTCTTTGGAGTGAGTCTGAGGCAGATAGAATCCTTTACTTGTGTGTAAGAAGATATTTATCCTTTTATGAATATGAATACAACTACGAGGCAATTAATTGGGACTATAGAATATAGAAATAACCAAATCCAAAGGTGCAGACAATGAAGCTTCTTCTTGAAGAGTGCTTACAGATTTTCTGAACCGCAAGTGTCGTTATCCATTCTGTTTCTCAAGCAAATAAATAGTCAAAAAAAAAAGCATGAATCCTTATCATTACAAGGGGTTCATGCTTTTTTTATTTTAATAGAAGAAGGGCGCTGCAGCCACTACTGATTAACCTGCGCAATTATCCCATCTTCATCATCAAGCACCAGCGTAATCCCGGCATAAGGATCTCTATGCATATATTCCTCTAGCCACAATCTTAATGCTTCAATAAGGTTTGCTGTGATTAAGACCTGTTTTCGTCCATCCGTATAAACTTCTGCAGAGAAGCCGTAGTCGTCGTACATCAGTTCAACTTCAACTTCTTCAGGGCGTATTTGTTTTTTACGTGAGATATAAACACAGACGGCATTAATGATGTCTTGCTCGGAAATGATTAGTTTCTCCATTGAGTTTGTTCCTCTCTACGCTTTTTATTTCTATAGTTAACGATGAGGGTTCTAATAAGAGAAATGGCAAAGTAAATGGCTAATACATTAATCATTAAGCCTAGAAGTGAGCCCAGGATTCCCATGTTCGCGAACATACTGCCAAAGAGTAATCCTGCAAGTCCGCCGACCATTAGGCCTTTCATCAGGCCGCTCTTAGCAAATCCACCTTTTTTCTGAGTGGCTGCAGCTTTAGTAGAGTTGGAGACAGAGTTTTGTTTTTTATTTTGGAAAAACGAATTATTGTTTGTCTGAGTATTTTGGTTACTATTAAAGCTTCTCTTACCTGATTTGTAGCCTTTTGCCTCTACGGTTTGATGATCCTGGAATACTACGTTTGCAGCAGGTGAAAACATAAGCGCTGCTGAAAGGACGGCTGCTATAATTTTTTTCATAATGATAATTCCTCCATATTAATTAGTTTTGAGTGTGAATTTGCTGCAGGTGAGATGATTGTTACGTTTAGATCTGCTTTTCTCCTCCTTTATAGAAAAACAAAAAGACCTTTACCAAAATGCTGGTAAAGGTCTTGAAATAATCATTTTTATCCCTTTACCGTAATTGGCAAAGGTCTCGCAAACAACTTAAAAGTTGCCAGTCAGGCCGGTGATGTTTCCATCACGTATTGACGACATAACTGTGAGCTACTCCCCTTTGGAGTATTATTAAGTTAATAACATTACAGCTGAAAATCTATCAACTGTAGTTATATAATACTATAAATTAATTTTATCGTCAAATGCTGCGCTAATGATTCTCAAACACAGGGTTTTCCGCCGTTAAGTGTAAGCGCTTTTGAACCCGTACAGAAGGCAACACGGCAAGCCTTAAATAGAAATATTTGAAAACATATTATATTAAAAAAGTATGCTATAATCATAGTGAAAAATAATACATGAATTAGGGGTAATTTGTTATGTTAAAAGATTTGTTTATTGGACTATCTCAGAATGAACTTCTAAATACTGCCGCTAAAAAATATGGACTTAAATTAGGGGCGCAAAGTGTGGTTGCGGGAACAAATTTAGAACAGGCTATTCAAAGCATTAAAGAGCTTAATGCGCATGGGATCGCTTGTACTGTAGATAACCTCGGCGAATTTGTCTTTAAAAAAGAAGAGGCCACAGAAGCAAAAGAACAAATCCTCGAAGTAATTGAAGCGATTCATCAAAACCAGGTGGATGCACATATATCTTTAAAGCCATCCCAATTAGGGCTTGATATTGAATACGCTTTCTGTCTGGAAAATGTAAGAGAAATCGTAGATAGAGCGAGCCGTTATGATTTTTTTGTGAATATGGATATGGAAGATACGAAGCGTTTGCAGCCTTCCTTTGACATATTGGAAGAGCTTTCTAAGGAATATGATAACGTTGGAACCGTTATTCAAGCTTATTTCTTTAGAGCTGAAGAAGATATCAAGAAATATAAAAACTACCGGCTGCGTATCGTAAAAGGCGCTTATAAAGAGCCTGCAGAGCTTGCTTATCAAGAAAAAAGCGAAATTGACTCAAACTATATTAACCTAATAGAATGGCATTTATTAAATGGAAAATTCACATCCATTGCCACACATGACCATAAAGTAATCAATCATGTGAAAGAATTTGTAAGGGCTAACAATATTCCAAAAGAGAAATTCGAATTCCAAATGCTTTACGGATTCCGAAAGGATCTTCAGTTAAAGCTTGCGAGCGAAGGCTACAATTTCTGTACGTATGTGCCTTTTGGCCAGGACTGGTACGGTTACTTTATGCGCCGCCTTGCCGAAAGACCGCAAAACCTGAATCTTGTTGCCAAACAGGTGTTCAATAAGAAAACGAATACAATGCTGGGTGTAGCAGCTGGTGCTTATCTATTAGGAAGATTAACAAAGAAAAAATAATATAAATAGATGTATCCTCCCTTTCATGCTAAAGGGAGGTTTTTTAGTGAAAATGGAATAATCACAAATTTGCTGTTCTCACATTTAAGGAGCGGGATTAAACGAACCACTCTAACCTTCTTTTTTCGAATTTAATGCAGCAATTTCATATGGTAACAAACCTGTACATGAATTTTTGTTTCATCAATAGAGTGTATTGGCAGCAAGTTATTTTTTTATACACCAGCAAGATATACCCAAACCATCATTTTCCGGTATCTGAAGAGTGTTTTTTAGGGATTTGGAATAAATGATCCAGGAAAAGTGATGATTTCGGTTGAAAAATGGTAACGATGGGGCAGTTTCTGAATAACGGTCCATGTGTTCAAAGGGTTTATGCTTTAGTTTGAGAAGTTAATGCTTATGTTTCAGGATTTTACGCTTGTGTTTTGAGGTTTTATGCTTATAAAGCAATGTTCTATGCTTATGATTGATTCCGTTCAGGCTGTAATGCGTATGACTATGCTCTTTTGCTTGAACTTTGTTGTATATGTATGTCATCGCACTTCTCCTTCAACCTTCAGGTAGGAAATTCCCTCAAACAAGATGAAACCCCAAATCCCAATAGGCGGCCAGGGGCTGGGTTCATTTCAATACGTAATGTTCATTCTCCCCATAAGATCATTTTTTAAAAAAAGGCCAGGTATGTGTCATTAATGCTGTACATGAAGGGTGTTCCCAATCCTGCAGACATTCTATATTTTGTTTAAGTAATTCGTTATCGAACTCTCGTTCCGGGAGAGATTTTACATTCAAGTTAAATCGGATAATATGCTAGGAACTTTCATATCAAGAGAGGAATGACCTTAATAAAAATGATTGTACTGTGTGGGTAAGATTAATTTTAATTCCTAGTTGACAGATAAGATTAATGATATATAATCAGACTAATAAATTAATTGAATATTCGTTCTTCAATTCTGTTTCTGACAATCCTATAAGACGGACTGCTTATTTATACATATCTAGTGAATGAGGTGCTTCATGAAAAAATTAATGATTTTTGCTTTTATCGGCTTACTTGCACAGTTAATAGATGGCGCACTTGGAATGGCTTATGGTGTAACCTCATCCTCCCTTTTATTGAGTTTTAGCATAGCGCCGGCTGTAGCCTCTGCTTCTGTTCATATTTCTGAAGTTGTAACTACGGCTGCATCAGGGGCGTCGCATATAAAGTTTGGAAATGTAGACAAACAAACGGTACTTCGTCTAATTATTCCTGGATCAATCGGAGCTTTTTTAGGAGCAACATTTCTAAGTCATCTGCCAGGAGATTTGGCTAAACCATATATTTCCTTATTCCTTTTAATTTTAGGAATTTATGTCCTTATAAGATTTTTATTTAAATTTCAAGTCAGCTTGGAAAAAAAAGCAGTGCCGCTTAGTAGAAAACAATCTATACCTTTAGGATTGATTGCTGGCTTTGCAGATGCTACTGGAGGCGGAGGCTGGGGTCCCATTGCTACACCCATTTTGTTATCAAGAAAAGGAATGAGTCCTCGAAAAGTGGTCGGTACTGTTGATACAAGTGAATTTGCAATTGCTGTTTCAGCTACTTTTGGTTTCCTTATTTCACTTGGATGGGCAGAAGTGAATTGGTTATGGGTCGGCGCGCTAATGATAGGAGGAATTATTGCTGCTCCAATTGCCGCCTGGCTGGTTCAAAAGTTTCATGCACAATTGATGGGGGTACTTGTAGGCGGGTTCATTATTTTAGTCAATGCGAGAACATTAGTATCTACATGGATTGAAAATACGGCTATTTACCCCTATATTTATGCAGTAATAGCTATTCTCTGGATATGTTCGATTGTTTATGTTGTATCCAAAATAGGCAGCTTTAAAATGCTCCATAGATCTATCTAAATAATATTTTCTTCATTCAAATACTGTATGGAACAAGTGAGACCTTCTGTTTCGTTTAATAATGCCGAGTGGCATTATGATAAACAGGGGTCTCCTGTTTTGTGCTTATTTACAATGAGTGGGCTTTCAGCTTGCCGCGCGGACTGTTGATTATATGATTGACGAGGAATATGAACTATGATAAATTATCTTTAATTAAAGATTATTTAATTAAAGATAAAATCAAATAAACATAAAATGCGAGTACCTATTCAACATAAAGGGAAAAACTTAAATTAGAGCAGATACTGAGGCTTATTTGGAGGAATGAAAAGATGAACCACCTAAAAGGAATACATCACGTTACAGCTATTACCAGCAGCGCAGAAAAGAACTATGAATTTTTCACATATGTGCTGGGTATGCGTTTAGTTAAGAAAACGGTCAATCAGGATGATATTCAGACATATCATTTATTCTTTGCGGATGACACCGGGAGCGCTGGGACAGACATGACGTTCTTCGATTTCCCTGGCATCCCGAAAGGAGTGCATGGTACAGATGAAATTTCTAAAACTTCATTCCGTGTACCAAGTGATGCAGCCCTGGATTATTGGGTAATGCGGTTTGACCGTATGGAAGTGAAACATACTGGAATTAAGGAGCAGTTTGGCAAAAAGACTCTTTCTTTTGTTGATTTCGATGATCAGCAATATCAATTGATTTCTGATGAATTGAATAAAGGAATTGCTTCTGGGACTCCATGGCAGAAGGGTCCGATTCCTCTGGACTATGCGATTACGGGCCTCGGACCGATCTTTGTTCGTGTTGCGAATTTTGACTTCTTCAAGGAAGTGCTGGAAAAGGTTCTTCTGTTCAAAGAAACAGTTCAGGAAGGGTCATTCCACTTATTTGAAGTCGGGGAGGGCGGAAATGGCGCTTCGGTCATTGCAGAGCATAATGCGATTCTGCCACAGGCACGCCAAGGCTATGGTACCGTCCACCATGCAGCATTCCGTGTGGAAGACCGCTCGGTGCTAGAGGAATGGATTGGCCGTATGGAAGGATTCGGCTTCCAAACATCCGGCTTTGTAGATCGGTTTTTCTTCCAGTCTCTATATTCAAGAGTGGCACCACAGATTTTATTTGAATTTGCAACAGATGGACCAGGATTCATGGGTGATGAGCCTTATGAAACGCTTGGAGAAAAATTATCTCTGCCTCCATTCTTAGAGCCAAAACGTGAGCAGATTGAAAAATTAGTCCGCCCGATCGACACAGTGAGAAGCACAAAAGAATTCACGAAAGAATAAAGTTTTGATTCATACCTGCTTGAGAATAGGACCAGCGACATGCTGGTCCTTATTTATATTCAAAACAGCTTCCGTTGTCGGCCGCTCTGGACTGGATCTGCCTCAATCCTCGCGATTAATTTCTAAATTTTACAAATTTTTTATTTTTCTTGAAGGGTTTTCTATTAATTAGGAGAATTTATACATATTTATATCATTTCTGCCATACATTTATGGGAGATTTTTAGACGTGCATTCCGGTTAAGCGAGGGGTGAAGCCTCATTAAAAAGATAATACCTCTTAAGCTTCAAACGCCATTTGCTGAGGGCTCTGTTTTTGCCTATGCAGTGATTGGTGATGGAGCGGTTTTAGTGGATACAGGCAATCCTGGTCCCTCATCTATTAATGAACTGAAATCACAGCTGGATTTACATAAACTTAGCTTTAAAGACTTTGACTCTATTGTTCTGACTCATTTGCATACTGACCATTCAGGAGGTGTGAGTGAGATACTAAAAGAAGTGGACCTTCCTGTGTATGTTCATGAAAACGCAGAATGGACGATCACTGGCGGAATCAATGAATTCAAGCGGACGAATGAGTTCTTTTATTCCTTTATGGAAGAATGCGGTGCAGACCCGAGAGAGCATATGGCGATAAGAACATATAGAGAGGAGAACTGGGGAAATGTCTCTTATATCAGAGATAAGGACACTCTTCCTATGGCGGGAATAAGTTTCGAGGTTTTGTATGTTCCCGGGCATAGCCAGACAGATATAGTATTGTGGGATCCTAAAACAGGAATCACTTTTGGGGGAGACCTCCTCATTGCCGATTTCTCGGTTAATCCGTTTGTTGAGCCGCCGCCTCCTGGGATGGAAAATCGCCCTAAATCTCTTTTGCAATACCGGCATTCGCTGGAAAGAGTCAAAAATCTGCCTTTGGGGACGATATACCCGGGGCATGGGGAACCATTTATGAACCATATTGAATTGATAGAAAGAAGGCTTGCAGAACAGGAAAATCGCTGCTTCAATATTCAAGAATGTCTATTATCCGGGGAAAAAAATGTGTATGAATTATGCGGCATGGTTTACCCTCGCCTGCATGGCAGGATGATTTTTCTCGGCTTGTCTCAAATACAGGGCCATCTGGATTTAATGGAAACAAGGAACATGGTAGAAGGATATAATAAGGGACCTGTCCGTTATTACAAACTAGTTTTATAGATAAGTTATATTCTGTGAAAGGGGGCGGTAAGTATATACTAATTAAAATGAATGAATATGCATTCAGTTGGGATTTTCGCAAAGAGCTCCTTATAACTGGCTGAGTTTCATGTATGCTGCTGTCAGTATTTGTTCTTTTACCTTTAAAAGATAGGGAGGAGATTAACTTGAAGCTGAAGGATCTTTTGGAAACAAATATCGAAAATTTTAACGAATACCCCTTTTTGTTTCAACAAGACAGAGAGTTTACGAATGTAGAAACAAAGCGTTATGCCGAGGCACTTGCCTGCGGGCTGCACAGGAAGGGAATTCAAAAGGGAGACAGAGTCATCGTATGTATGCCCAACTGTGCTGAGGTGATCTTCAGTTACCAGGGAATTACTCGTGCAGGGGCAATCATTGTTCCTGTGATGTTCACGCTTCATACCAAAGAGATTCAGTATATTATATTGAATTCCGGTGCCAAAGCAGTTATCACTTCATCCATAGTAGCTGCCTCCGTTGAAAAAGCGATAGAAAATCTAGAAGTGAAACCTTTGCTGATTGTAGTCGATCAGCCCACAAATGAAAGGGCTTACAATTTTTACGATGTGATTCAAAGTCCTGTTCAGGATAATCCATTGGATGCTGATATTAGGCCTGAGGATACCGCTGTTATACTCTACACCTCTGGAACAACTGGAAATCCAAAGGGAGTTCTATTAACCCACAAGAATTTATACTCCAATGCCTGCAATTCAGCTCTGCATCATGAAACTGAAAGAGGCACCACCCTTGGCATTCTGCCGCTTGCCCATGTATTCGGTTTAACTGTATCTAATATTTGTTTCCTTACAGGGAGCTCTATTGTTGTCTTTTCTAAGTTTGACCTAGCTGAAGTATTCAAAGCGATCGAGAAGTACAAGGTTAAAAACTTCTCAGCAGTCCCTGCTATGATTCACGCTTTATTTTCCTATCCAGCCTCTGATCAATATGATACGTCCAGCCTTGAATGGATCAGTTCAGGGTCAGCACCGTTGCCGCTTGCTTTATTGCATGCTTTCCAGCAGAAATTCGGCGTAGAGATCCTTGAAGGCTATGGTTTGTCTGAAGCAGCTCCTGTCGTAACATCCCATGCTAGAAGACTTCCTGTTAAACCAGGATCTGTAGGTATTCCTATTCCGGGTGTACAAATAAAGATTGTGGACGATTCAGGTGTCGAAGTCCCAGCAGGCGATGTTGGGGAATTAATGGTTTCAGGCGAGAACGTTACTCCGGGATATTTTCAAAATGAGGAAGAAACATGGCGTGTACTCAAGGACGGCTGGCTGTTCACAGGAGATTTAGCAAGACTGGATGATGACGGTTATCTATATATTGTGGACCGGAAAAAAGACTTGATTATCCGCGGCGGGTTTAACGTATATCCACGGGATGTAGAAGAAATCCTTAATGGCCATAACAAAGTTCTTGAAGCAGCTGTTATTGGTATTCCGGATGAGCGGATGGGGGAGGAAATGGTCGCCTGTGTAGTAGCAAAAGAGGAAACAGATGTAAGTGAAGAGGAGCTTATTCAATATTGCGGGGAATTTCTCGCCAAAAATAAAACACCCCGGAGAATTCTTTTTCTGGATGCACTGCCTCGTAATGGGGTCGGAAAAGTTTTAAAAACCCGCCTTCGGAGCCAGGCAGCTGAGACGATCACCCTTTCCTGATAGAGTAAAAACTTTACTTTGAATAAGGAGGAACAGATATGGAGAGACGTACCATTTTAACTACAAGCCAAAGAGGTCTTCTTGAAGATTTTTTTCCATTCAGGCTTTACCAGAAAGCCAAAAAATTCGGGATCTGGAATCCAGCGGATATCGACTTTTCGCAGGATGCAAGAGATTGGGAGAGCCTTAACGCTGAACAGCGTCAGGATATCCTTAAGCTCATTTCTCAATTTCAAGCCGGTGAGGAAGCGGTGACCCTGGATTTACTGCCATTAATGATGGCCATTGCGAGAGAAGGCCGCCTGGAGGAAGAGATGTTTTTAACAACCTTCCTGTTTGAAGAAGCCAAGCACACAGAGTTTTTCAGGCTGGTTTTGAACGCGATCGGCGAGCGTGGCGATCTTTCCGTCTATCATACAGAAACGTATAAAACTATTTTCTATGAAATCCTGCCTGCTGCCATGGAACGGCTGCTAACAGATCAATCTCCTGTAGCAATCGCAGAGGCATCTACTGTATATAACATGTTCGTTGAAGGCGTACTAGCTGAAACAGGTTATTTCTCTTTTTATCAATCATTAGAATCAGCCGGAATCATGCCTGGCCTCTTAACAGGGATCGGCCACTTGAAAAAGGACGAGTCAAGACATATAGGGTATGGCACCTTTTTACTTCAGCGTTTGATTTGCGAAGACCCTCACCTATTTGATTATGTTTCACAGAGGATGGAAGAACTGGCACCTCTTGCTGTCAAACTCAACCAGGAAGGAATCGAAGGACGTCATATCAGTTCATTTGGAAATTCGCTGGAGGACACCATGAACTTTACCATGAAGCAGCTATCCATAAGAATGGAAATCCTTGCAAGAGCAAAAGGCAAGAGAATCGAGGAAATCTATAAAATGCAGGATACAGAGTTAGGCGTTTTATAAATGAAGCCGGCAGTTTACGGCTGGCATAATGGCATACATCGAAGAGCACTAAGCACCTTCTTCAAAATAACTCGTTGTTCAATCTTATTTTTGTAATGTGAAGCTATTAAGGAGGATCAATTTATGACTGTAAACGTTGATGTTCAGACTTTTCCCTTATTTATAAATGGACAGTGGGAACAAGGAGCCAGCCAGGAAACCTTTGATGTTTTTAACCCAGCAACAGGCGAATTAGCAGCAAGGGTCACAAAGGGGAATGCTGCCGATGTAGACCGGGCAGTTGAGGCGGCAAGAAACGCATTTGATAACACAGAATGGAAGCATATGAAGCCAAAGGAAAGATCAAAAGTGTTATATGCCATTTCCTATGCCATTGCAGAACATGCTCAGGAGCTGGTGTATTTGGAGTCGATCAGTTCAGGCGGCACGGTCAGGAGAATCAGTTCAAATGACATTTTGCAAATGGTAGACCTTTTTCAAACACTAGCTAAATTTACCCTGGAATATCCGTTTTCAGAAACGCTTCCATCACCGCCATTTCCAGGACCTGCCCACAACTTTATTTGGAGAGAACCTATCGGAGTCTGCGCTGCCATCACTCCATGGAATATGCCAATGTTGATTGCGGTGTGGAAAATTGCCCCTGCCCTTGCAATGGGAAATACAATTGTCATAAAACCGGCAAGCTACACGCCGCTGTCCACATTAAAACTGGCTGAAATTATTTCTAAGGTTGTACCTCCTGGAGTTATTAATGTGGTGACAGGTCCGGGTGCAGAGGTTGGTGAAGCTTTAGTCAGCCATCCAAAAGTGGACAAAGTCGCCTTTACGGGATCTACTGAGGTTGGCCGGAATGTCATGCAGCTTGCTGCCGGAACCATAAAAAATGTCACGTTGGAGCTCGGTGGAAAATCTCCAAACATTATCCTTGAAGACGCAGACCTCAGTCTAGCTCTTCCAGGCAGTTTATTCGGCGTATTTCTGCACTCGGGCCAGCTTTGTGAATCTGGTACACGGCTTTTCGTTCCAGATTATCTGCATGATGTGATCGTTGACGGACTTGTAAAGCTAGCGGCCAAAATAAAGCCAGGCAACCCGCTTGATCCAGCAACCGATGTGGGACCAGTGATCTCTAAACGACAAAAAGAAACCATTCTTTCCTACATTGAAGCAGGAAAACAAGAAGGCGCCACACTTGTATGCGGAGGAAAAGAATTAAAGGTTCCAGGCTGTGAAGAAGGTCATTTCATCGAGCCTACTATTTTTACAAATGTCACGAACGACATGAAAATTGCCAAAGAAGAAATATTTGGTCCTGTTTTATCAGTCATCCGATATAAAACTGTGGAAGAGGCAGTCCAAATGGCTAACGATTCCATTTACGGCCTAGCGGCTGGCGTATGGACCCGCGATGTGAATAAAGCATATGAGGTCGCAAGAAAGCTGCAGGCCGGGGTCGTCTGGATTAATGACTGGCATATGCTTCGCAATGACGCACCATTTGGCGGATATAAACAAAGCGGAATCGGCCGTGAAATGGGAATGCATTCATTAGATGCCTACACACAAGTGAAGCATGTTCATACTTCGATGGTTTCAGAAATTCAGAAACGCAGCTGGTATGGTCTCCTTTTCTCAGATACAAACGAATAAAAAAAGAAATAGAGGTGGAAAAAATGCAAACAACAACCCTGTCTCAATTTATGCTTCGTACCGGAATATACAGCGGATCCAATTCACGGGCATTAGTACCAGATTTATTCAAAGGACTTGGAGCAAAAAGAGTGGTTCTTTTTAGTGACCGAGGATTAGAAAAAGCAGGAATAGTCGATAAGGTCGCACAAATCTTTGAATTAACTTCTCATGGAACAGGTCCGGAGCTTGCCGGAATTTATCTGGATATTTCACAGGACGCCGAAAGCCGCTGTGTGAATGACGCGGCCCGCTTTGCAAGAGAAGTAGGAGCCGATGCGCTTCTTGCTGTGGGAGGCGGAAGTGTCCTCGATTCGGTCAAAGGCGTTAAATATGCATTGCATAAAGGACTCACTGACATTAAGGATGCCATTCCCGGGGGCTTTTTGTTTGAACAATTCCCACAGGCGAACTTTATGGGGATCCCGCACATTGCGATTCCGACCACTGCAGGGACAGGATCAGAGGTTTCACCGATAGCGGTCATTTATAATGAAGATCTTCAAATGAAAGGAAACATCATCAATCCTTTCATAAGTGCTGATATTGCCGTTCTGGATCCTGATTTGACCACAGGGCTGCCGCCGTTGATCACAGCCTTTACCGGGTTTGATGCATTAACACATGCAATTGAGGCTCTCGCTTCACCAAATGCAACGGCTTTGACAGACGCATATGCCCTTCATGCAATTCGGATCATAGAAGCCAATCTCCCAGCTGCGGTATCCGAAGGAACAAATATTCATGCAAGAATGGAAATGCTGCAGGCAAGTTTGATGGGAATTACGGCATTCAGCTTTGCACTGAACGCCGTTCCAGTACACAACTTTGCACATGCCTACGGCGCCCTGTTCAGAATACCGCATGGCCTGGCAAACGCCGTGTTCCTGCCAATCGTCATGGAATCAGTCCCACAATTGTATCTTCCGAAAATCAAGGAACTGGCCGAAGCCTTGCGCGTAGATACTAGAGACGGAGACCCTCAGGGAATAACAACCCGAGTGGTCGAAAAGATTCGTCTTCTGCAGCATAAAATCGGGCTGCCAGCTGATTTTGCAGACTACAACCTTTCAGGTGAAGATATACAGCGAGCCACTGTGGCCGTTGCCAAAGATCCTGCCGCTCTTTCTTTTCCAATGCCAATTGAACTAATAGCGGCCGTTGGGGAGAGGGTTGTCCCGGTGGGAGTTAAATAAGGATCTGTGAGTATTCTCTTAAACTCGCTCGCATGGGGTTTTGATGCTCGCAAATCAAGAATTTTGCTCGTTTTTGTTAAAGCTTACTAGCAAACTCAAATTATTGCTCATCTTTACAGAACTTGCTCTCAAGGGATCCCGTTGCTCGCAAATCTGGATTGTTGCTCGTATTTAATGAAATTTGCTCGCAAACTCAAATTATTGCTCTCAACTCAATGGAACTTGCTCGCATTTTGTTAAACTTGCTCGCAAACTGAAATTATTGCTCTCAACATTATAGAACTTGCTCGCAAACTCAATTTTCTGCTCACCACACAATAGAACTGTCACATTGAGTCCTGCGCTCGCAATCTAGTTTTTCACACGTAACTCAAAAGGGGTTCGCTACTAAGAATCCCTTTTATTTGAAAATTTAGTATACTTAACATACTAACCGGTTGGTATAATAAAAGGTAGCCAGCTTACTAATTTAATATTAAATGTTGATTGGAGTTGAAGTAATGCATTTACGTCTGTCAGAAGAGCAAAAAATGGTTCAGAAAACAATCAGAAGATTTGTTGAGAAAGAATTAATGCCTCTTGAGAATGAAGTGCTTAGAAATGAGATGGAAGGACGGCCGAGTCTTCCTCCTGGCAAGCTGAAAGAACTGCAATTAAGAGCTAAAGAAGCTGGTTTCTGGGGCATCAATACACCTGAGGAATATGGCGGCGCTGATCTGGGTCAGATGATGATGGCCATTGTCTGGATGGAGATTTCAAAGACTTTTGTTCCTTTTGCGTTTGGAGGATCGGCTGATAATATTCTCTACTATGCGAACGAGGAGCAGAAACAGAAGTATTTGATTCCGACCATTAACGGTGAGAAAAAATCCTGCTTCGCCATGACGGAACCAGGTGCAGGCTCGGACACTAGAAATATTCAGATGACTGCCGTAAAAGACGGCAGTGACTGGGTGCTGAATGGCGAAAAGACGTTTATTACGGGTGGTAATGAGGCCGATTTTGTTATGGTAATTGCCATTACGGATAAAGAACTGCACCGGGAAACAGGAGGCAGGGAAGGCGTTACCTGTTTTATCGCCGACCGAGATATGGGCTGGAAATCTGAGTATATTCATACAATGGGCGAATGGGGTCCAGCTGGACTTGTGTTTGAGAATGTCCGTGTGCCTGAAGAAAATATCCTGGGAGAAGTAAATGGAGGCTATAAGCTGGGACTTGAATGGATTGGTTTTGCGAGATGGATTGTGGGCGCAAGGGCAGTAGGCGCGGCGGAAAGACTTCTCCAGATGGCAATTGATTATTCAAGAGAGCGGGTTACATTCGGCAAACCGATCGCAGAAAGGCAGGCGATTCAATGGCAGATCGCGGATTCTGCTGTGGAGATTGAAGCGGCAAGGTGGCTTACGTTGAATGCTGCCTTTACGTTAGATCAGGGAGAAGACAACAGGCATTTAGCTTCTATTGCGAAATTATATGGATCTAATATGGGCAACCGCGTAGTGGACCGCGTACTGCAAATTCATGGGGGAATGGGTTATACCCGCGAATTGCCAATCGAACGCTGGTACCGTGAAGCAAGGCTTTGGAGAATTTATGACGGCACTGACGAAATTCAACGAATGATAATTGCAAGGGACTTGTTAAAAGGACATGTTAAGGTCGGTCAGTTTATATAAAGACATCTTAGGAGGAATGGAAGATATGGGAGGAAGATTTCAAGGCAGAACAGCATTTGTTACAGGCGGGAGCAGGGGAATAGGCAAGGCAATTGTGCAGCTTTTAGCAGAAGAAGGGGCAAATACTGCTTTTATTGATCTTAATGAAGAAGCATTAAGTAAAGCAACAAGTGAATTAACTGAAAAGGGCTATAACATCTATTCAAAGGTAGCGGATGTTACAGATTCAGAGCAGGTTGAAAATGCCGTGAAGGAAGTTTACGAGACTTTTGGATCTGTAGATATTTTAGTCAATAACGCGGGAGTGATCCGCGATAATCTTTTCTTTAAAATGACTGATTCCGATTGGCAGACTGTCATGGATGTGCACTTGAAAGGTTCATTTAATGCTGCCCGTGCTGTTCAAAAATATATGGTAGAAAATAAATATGGCCGCATCATCAATATTTCTTCAACATCTGCACTTGGAAACAGAGGACAGGCAAATTATGCAGCTGCCAAAGCAGGTCTTCAGGGATTCACAAAGACTCTTGCCATTGAGCTCGGCAAATTTGGGATTACTGCCAACTCCGTTGCTCCGGGATTCATTGAAACAGAAATGACGATGGAAACGGCAGCAAGAATCGGAATTTCGTTTGAGGATTTGATTCGTGCAAGCGTAAGCCAAATACCTGTTAACAGAAGCGGAAAACCTGAGGATATTGCCAATGCGGTCGCATTTTTTGCAGATGAAAGATCCTCATTTGTGAATGGTCAGGTTTTATATGTAGCCGGCGGTCCAAAAAACTAAGCGGGGTGATGATTCTTTGTTCAGCCAATCGATAGGAAAACAATCAAAAAAAATAAAGAATAATGTGGAAAGAGGAGCCGTAAAGAAATTTGCGGAAGCTATTGGAGATCTTCATCCGATATATGTTGATGAAGAAACGGGGAAGAACTCCCGGTTCGGTACGAATATTGCTCCTCCTACTTTTCCAAGAGTCTTTGATTACGGAGTCATAGAAGGTCTGCACCTGCCTAATAAAGGGCTTATTCACGGAGAACAAAGCTTTCATTATAAAAGGCCGCTCTTGGTGGGAGAAGATATCTTCTGTTACTCAGAAGTTACAGGCTATTCCGAAAAATCGGGAACTCAGGGTAAAATGGGTTTCCTGCTGCTGCAAAGCTTTGGGGAAGATCCTTCAGGCCAAATTATCTTTACATCGAAATCGACAGTCATTATTTCAGAAGCTGTCAGAAGGGAGCTGATCAGCCAATGAAACTGGCAGAATTACAGGCTGGAGAATCTCTTGAAAGCACTCAGTTAGACCCTGTCACTAGACTTGACTTGATTAAATATGCAGGGGCCTCAGGCGACTATAACCCGATTCATACCATCGATGAAGAAGCGAAGAAAGCCGGATTACCAGGAATCATTGCACACGGAATGTGGACAATGGGCAATCTATCAAAGCTGTTCACATCATTTTATGAGGAAGGGTACATGGAGGATTATTTAATAAGGTTTAAAGGTATGGTATTTTTAAACGATTCTATTACTCTAAAAGCAGTGCTTCATGAAAAAGAGGGTAACAAACTGCATTTCAAAGTCGCCGCCGTTAATCAGGACGACAGAGAGGTTATAAAAGGAACAGTGGTTTTTGTTCAATATGAATAGATAACGCCGCAATAAAATAATTAGTGAAGCAAATATTCATGGCTGAAAGCATATATTTTGCTTCACTACAGCGAAAGCTCATATATTTTCGATTTCAACTCAATTTTTCCAATAATAGCGCAAATATTTTTGATAACCGCTCATATATCTTTAATAACCGCTCATATATCTGGCAGCACAGCGGGCTGGGAGGCTGATATAGCTGTTCTCACTTTAAATGGGCAACATCATAAAAAGACGCAATTTGATATTGCGTCTTTTCGCCACATGCATTTTATGGATACTGGCTAATATAGCGGTTATGTTGTTCACTTCTGCCTTGATTTCCATATCTGGCTCCATCATTTTGATGAGAACCGCGTTGACAGTTCACAGTCGGTCCTATAAAAGTGGTCTGCTGAACAGGGGCAATTGCCTTTTTCCACTGATTTTCATCAAGGCAGTAAGTATGAGCCATAATATTCGAGGGAGTGAATTTTAAAAGGTCGGAACCTAGAATGACTTCCGGAACCGGTGCATTGAATATAGCTAAAAGATGTGTGTTATCTTCAGTGGCCACTTCATAGTGCCACCAGCCCTGGGGTACATTTGCTACCTGTCCAGGCTTGATAGGATAGTTTTGAATCTGTTTTGTGAAAGGGTTGAACAAAGAAACAACTGCAGATCCTGTAATGCAATATACAAGCTCAGCTGCATTCTGGTGGTAGTGCGGTTCGACAACATTATTCATACTTAAGTAAATATCGAGCAAGGACACATTTTCTAAGGTGTTTAATTGATTGATCCCTAGAATATTGATATAATTCCGGCGGTCTTTTGTGAACAAATTACTTCGATTCATATCAGCGGTGAACTGAGCATTAGGTGATGTGTAATCTATATAGGAAACCATGTATTTTCCTTCCTTTATATAAATATGAGTACACCAACTAATCTATGTAGAAGCCTAAGAGAAGTGCAGGTACCTATTCTCTGGAAATTACTTTTAATACAAAAAAAAGATCAGCCGCATTTCGCTTTGGCTGATTAGACTAAGTCATTTTAATTATGTTGATCATGATAGACACATTTGACCTCCTATAAGAATATGTTTGAAAGTTCTTATATTCGTTTAGCAGAGGATTCAAAAGATGAAGATATTAAGTAAACAACAAGGGACCTCCAAATAGGGGTCTCTTGTTGTTATTTCATTAAAAATCAAAGTTATCTGGATCTGGACCCACCCGCAGGTTCTGGTTCAGGCGGTCGATCTGTTCCATCTCCTCTTTTGTTAATTCAAAATCGAATACCGCTGCGTTCTCAGCAATCCGATGCTCTTTTGTTGATTTTGGAATGGTGACGACTCCGTTTTGTAAGTCCCAGCGTAAAATAACTTGTGCCGTTGATTTGTTATGTTTTTGTGCAATTTCAGCCAGAACTTCGTTGTCCAGTAACTGCCCTTGCATTAAAGGAGACCAGGCTTCCATTTGAATGCCCTGCTCACGGCAGAAAGCTTGAAGTTCCTTTTGAGTCAGACGGGGATGGTATTCAACTTGGTTGATCATTGGTTTGATTTCTGCGTCCTTCATTAGGTCTTCTAAATGATGAATTTGAAAATTGCTGACGCCGATGGCTTTGACACGTCCATCTTTATAAAGAGTTTCTAAAGCTTTCCAAGCATCTTTATATTTTCCCTCTACAGGCCAGTGAATCAGGTATAAATCAAGATATTCGAGGCCGAGTTTTTCTAAGCTTGTTTCATAGGCTTTTAGTGTAGATTCGTACCCTAAGTCAGCATTCCAAACCTTTGAGGTCACAAACAGAGCTTCTCTTGATATGCCGGCTGCTTGAATGCCTTCACGGATCCCCTGGCCGACTCCTTCTTCGTTTCCGTAAATAGCCGCCGTATCAATACTGCGATATCCATGCTGAATCGCTGTTTTGACGGCATTCACTAGTTCGGGACCTTCTTCGACTTTAAACACGCCTAAACCGAACCATGGCATTTTTACTCCATTATTTAGTGTAGTTGTATCTTGTAAGTTTTTTGCTGTCATTATTTTTTCCTCCTAATTGTTGGTTGCTGAATCAATAGTACGCATCACCTCCCTTAATAAGAGGGATATTTTTATCAAGTTGTCCTGAGGACTTATACCTCAGCACCATTCCGATCTTTTCGTTCCAAGAACCGGCTCCAGCCTGTAAGCACTACGGCTCCTGCAACCATTACGGCTCCAATCCAGGCTGTGTGAATGAGCCCAATCGAATCGGTAACAACACCGCCAATATAAGAACCAATAGCGATTCCTGCATTGAATGCAGCAATATTAAGGGCTGAAGCGACATCGACAGCACTTGGAACAAAACGCTCTGCCAGCATCACTACATATACCTGCAAGCCGGGTACATTCATGAAAGCGAACAGTCCCATCAAAATAATAGTAATAAGTCCAGCTGTTTTAAATGGTGCGGTAAACGATAAAATCAGCAGTACAATAGCTTGTACAACAAACATATAGAAAAGAGCGTTGATTGGATTGCGGTTTGCTGCCTTTCCACCAATTACATTTCCAATAGCTATAGCAACTCCGTAGACAAGCAAAATGGCAGCGACACTCTCTTTTCTGAAACCTGTTATTTCTTCCAGCAGGGGAGAAAGGTAGGTGAATACTACAAACGTACCTCCATAGCCAAGTGCCGTAATTATTAGAACCAGCAAAATTCGGCCATTCGTTATTAGTTTGATTTGATCACTGAAAGTTGTTCGAACGCCTTTTGGAAGGGTAGATGGGATCAGCAGGCTATTTGCAATCAAAGCAATAGCGCCGACAATAATTATAGCGATAAAGGCCATTCTCCAGCCAAATTGCTGTCCGATAAATGTACCAAACGGGACACCAGTTACCGTTGCGACCGTAAGTCCTGTAAACATGAAGGAAATCGCGCTGGCTCTTCGGTCTTCTTTTACTAAATTAGCTGCAATTGTTGAGCCGATTGACATAAAAATTCCGTGTGATAAGGCAGCAATAACCCGCCCTAAAAGTAAAATTCCGATCGTATCTGCAAAGGCCGCTATACTATTGCCGGCAATAAATACAATCATAACTGCAAGCAATAATGTTTTTCGTGACACCCTTGCAGTCATAGATGTTAATACAGGAGCTCCAAATGTGACTCCGAGGGCATATAAGGAAACAGTCAATCCTGCTGCTGTTACCGGAATGTGAAGATCTTCAGCGATAAGCGGCAAAAGTCCCACACTGATAAATTCTGTTGTACCTATTGCAAAGGCACTGACTGCTAATGCGAGCAGCGCCAGCGTACTTCTTCGTTTATCTAATTCCATTTTCTCTCCTCCTCATTTCTTCTTTTGTATGGTGCCGCATCATTAAGAAAAACATAATAAAAGAATGGTCAATTTCAGCCGGCAAATGTTATTATGAGATATATGAGATATAAAGAAAAGTACGCACTTTTAAGTGATATAGACCCCTTTAAGTACCATAGGAACTTTTTAGTGCCTACATATCTGTGTTTAAGCGGTAATTCCAATATGCGGCGCAAATGCCGGCATACAGTAGCAATTTAAATAGTTTCCGCGCAATAAAACGAAGGAAAACGCAATTAAATTGAGGTTATTTCGTTTTGGAGGACTCATTTCTAAGTTCGGAGCTATTTATTTTTTATATGATGTAATTATTTTAAGAAACGGCGCAATTTATTTTTTATGTGATGCAATTAATTTAAGTAACGGCGCAATTATTTTTTATATGTTGCTTTAAGACATTATTTGCAAGAGCTGGAGGTTCAATATGGAGAAAAAGAAATACAATATATCGGTTGAAGCAACTCTTGAGGTTATCGGCGGAAAGTGGAAATGTGTCATACTGTGCCATCTTACTCACGGAAAAAAACGTACTAGCGAATTGAAGCGGCTCATGCCTGGCATTACACAAAAAATGCTGACTCAGCAGCTGCGTGAATTAGAGGAAGACGGAGTGATTAACCGAATCGTTTACAACCAAATTCCTCCAAAGGTAGAGTATGAGCTGAGCGAATATGGATGGAGTCTTCAAGGGATATTAGATTCTTTATGCGCATGGGGAGAAAAACACATTACAAAGGTGTATGGAGATAAATTTTCGATGCTGGAGGAAAGTGTGCTGAATGACAAACTGAAGTGACGCTGCAGAATATCTCGGTAATGAAGTCTATGAAAGGACGAATGCAGCTTCGTCTTTTTTTCTGATCTAGGAAGTTTCTTCTAAAAATATTATGGGTAGAAAGTGAAAGAAAGATAAATTCTTACACTTTCAGTATAAAAACATCCCTTTTTTACTATAATGGATAAATGTTCTGCTGCTTTGTTATATTATGGTAAGATAGGAAAAAAGAAAGTAAGGCAGTGAAGAAGTTGGCGAAGGAAAAATTATTGGTCATTATCGGACCGACAGCCGTTGGCAAGACAAAACTGAGTGTGGAGCTTGCCCAGATGTTTAACGGGGAGATTATCAGTGGAGATTCTATGCAAATCTATAGAGGGATGGATATTGGGACTGCCAAGATCACGCCTGAAGAGATGCAGGATGTGCCGCACCATTTGATTGATATTAAAGATCCAGATGAAGGCTTTAATGCTGCCGAATTCCAAAACCTCGCGGGCAGGCTTATTACTGACATATCGAGCCGCGGAAAGCTTCCTATTATTGCTGGGGGCACAGGTTTATACATACAATCAGTTATTTATGGTTATCAGTTTCCTGATATCCCGTCTGATGAAGCATACCGAAAGCAGCTTGAACAGAAATCAGATCAAGAAGGACCGCAATCCGTTTTTGCCATGTTACAGGAGATTGACCCTATCAGCGCAGAACGCATTCCATACCAGAACACAAGGCGGGTTATCCGTGCATTGGAAATTTTTCACTGTACCGGAAAAACCATGAGTGAACAGATGGAGGTACAGCCGCAGGAGTTAAAATACGACACAGTTATTATTGGACTGGATATGGATCGTGAACTCTTGTATAAGAGGATCAATGATCGTGTTGATCTTATGGTGGATCAGGGTCTGGAAAAAGAAGTCCGCAGGTTTTATGAAGAGGGCTTAAAGGACTGTCAATCTATACAGGCAATTGGCTACAAAGAGATTTATGATTATTTCGACGGCCGGGCTACATTTGAAAAGGCTATTGAAAATTTAAAACAAAACTCCCGGAGATATGCGAAACGCCAGCTTACCTGGTTCCGAAATAAAATGGACGTAGCCTGGTTTGACATGGGAGATGGAAAAAGCTTCGATAAAAAAGTTGATGAAATATCCGCTTTTATTGCAGGAAAGCTGGCAATAAAAGCGAATAGATAAAAATAGAGAGAAATAGAGGAGGACTTGCACATGAAACAATCAGTAAACATTCAGGATCAGTTTTTAAATGTATTAAGAAAAGAAGGGACGTATGTTACCGTCTTTTTATTAAATGGATTCCAAATTAGAGGGCAGATTAAAGGATTCGATAACTTTACAGTGCTGTTTGAAAGCGAAGGCAAACAGCAGCTGGTTTATAAACATGCCATTTCAACATTTGCTCCACAAAGAAATGTTCAGATCGATTTCGAAGGCAAGGAAGCTTAAAATTAGCGAAACCTATTAAAACGGCCAGGACTTTTCCTGGCCGTTTTGTTTTTTTATCTTTCGGTTTTTTCAACAATTAATACTGTTTTTTCCGGCTGTTGAATATCTATTTAGGAAGAAGAATTATTTCTTGGGAAACCGCAAAAAACGACAATTCTTCGAAATATGTAGAAATATAGCGGCTGATCGTAGGGTGACCTTTTCGACAGCTTCGATAAAAGATAAGAGGGAATCCAGTAAATATGCAGAATAAAGCTTTAATCGAGAGGTGAAATAAATGGATCAGCCTTTTCGGATGAAAAATAATGGCCAGATCAATATTGTCTTAAATGGCCAGAAGAGAAAAACTTCGACATTAAAAAAAGAGGTTCCAGGACAAATTGCGACAATGGATATGCCTCTGCGCCATAAACCTTTAATGGAGATAGAAAATGAACTAAGTGCTCTTGTAGGCATGAGCGAAATGAAAAGAATGATTAAAGAAATATATGCTTGGATCTATGTGAACAAAAAAAGAGAAGAACATGGGCTGAAGGCCGAAAAACAAGCACTGCATATGATGTTTAAAGGCAATCCGGGTACGGGTAAAACAACAGTAGCACGGTTAATCGGAAAGTTGTTTCAGCAGATGAATGTGTTATCAAAAGGACACCTGATTGAAGCAGAGCGGGCAGATCTTGTAGGGGAATATATCGGCCACACCGCCCAAAAAACAAGGGATCTTATTAAAAAAGCCATCGGAGGCATTCTTTTCATTGACGAAGCCTACTCACTGGGAAGGGGCGGAGAAAAAGATTTTGGTAAAGAAGCCATCGACACCCTTGTCAAGCATATGGAAGACAAACAGCATGAATTCGTACTGATTCTGGCAGGCTATTCACGCGAAATGTCTTTTTTCCTTTCCTTGAACCCAGGCTTGCATTCTCGGTTTCCGATCGTAGTAGATTTCCCAGACTACTCAGTTGACGAGCTTATGGAAATCGCAGAAAAAATGCTCAAGGAAAAAGAGTATATTTTAAGTTCTGATGCTGAAAGGAAAATCAGAGCGCATTTGAACTACGTAAAGGATGTTGTAAATCCGATCAGTTTTTCAAATGGACGGTATATTCGAAATGTGATTGAAAAGTCTATAAGAGCTCAGGCGATGCGGATATTATTAGGTGACAGCTTTGACAAGATCGATTTAATCACACTGCGCAGCGTAGATTTAGCCTTGGAGCACGAAGAAGAAGACAGCTACAGTTAAAAAGCGATAGGAGGGCTTATCATGGAAAACGATATTACCGTATACACAACCAATACCTGCCCGTACTGTATCCACGCGAAACATTTTTTGAATGAACAAGGACTTGAATATAAGGAAGTAAATGTTCAGGAGGATTCTGCAGCAGCCCAAAGGCTTGTAGAAGAAACGGGCCAAATGGGAGTTCCTCAAATCAAAGTGAATGGCAACTGGATTCTCGGCTTTGATCCCCAAGCCATCATGACCTTTGTACATCAGGATGTTCTGTAATAGAAAAAGACGGCCCTAGGCCGTCTTTTTTCCTGCCAGACCTCTATTAGGAAGGCGCCATTTGAATTTATAAGACAATATTCGAAGCAGAGTAGTCAAGAAACATAAAATATACAGCTCCCATGGCTGTTCAGCCAAACCGTAACCGATCACGGCACCGCATATGATCGCCCAGACGGCATAAATTTCGTCTCTAAACACGAGAGGTTTACGGCCGGCGAGTAAATCACGGACAATACCGCCGCCGCTCCCAGTGAGGACGGCTGCAACAATAATTCCGCTGAGCGGCATTTCCATTTTCACTGCGTACAGAGCGCCCTGGATCGCAAAGGCAGACAAGCCAATGGCATCGGTGAAGTTTCCCCAAATGTTCCAGTGCTTCAGCAGATTGTTTGGAAAAAGAAACACAATGGTAATAGCAGCTAAAGCAATAATGAAGGATGAACTTTGATCCCAAAGGGCTGTAACCGGAAGCCCAATTAATAAATTGCGGATGGCACCGCCGCCAAAGGCGGTTACAATTCCTAAAATAAAAACACCTAATATATCATATTCTTCTTCCATCGCAATAATTGCTCCGCTTACTGCAAAGGCGATGGTTCCGATAATACTTAAAAGTTCCCAAGTCATGCTGATCAACCCTCTTGTGTAAATAATAATTTGAGCCAGATTGATTTTAACATGAATAAAAATCGTTGGAAACGTTTTTTTAAACGAAATGTGGAAGTGCCTTGTTCAGACCCGACAAGCATAAGGCGAGCAGGCCGTGAGAAGCGCCTTTCTTCTCATGGACTGATTGTCTAGGCACTGGAGCTGGACAACATGAAATGTGGAGAACGGTGCCTTTCAAAAAGTTAATATATTTTTCTTTAAAAATTATATGATCAGCCCTTACGCATTTATAAAACCAAAATACTTGAAAGGCAGCTGCCCGATAAGCATAAGGCGAGCAGGCCGTGAGAAGCGCCTTTCTTCTCATGGACAGATTGACTTATGACTCGAGGGCGGCAGTTCGCAGCTGGACAAACTGAAATGCGGAGAACGGTGCTTTTCAGAATATAATTAGTTGGAATCTCCATGAATGAAGAGTCCATATATGTACCAGGCATACTAAAATGAAAAGCAGACACCTAAAAGGCATAAGAAAAGCGGCAGCGAAAGGCCGCTCTTGCCTTTTGATGGCGATTGGCTTATGACCGAAGGTGTCAGTTCGCAGCTGGACAACACGAAATGCGGAGAACGGTGCCTTCTATCTAAACGAATAGGAAAAGCCAATGAATATCAGCTGCATTTGTAAGAAGAACTATATGAAGGACAAAACTCAGTAAGTGAGTTAGAGAAAAGGTCTTCAAAGGACAAATTCGAATTTCGCTTATTGATCATACTTTTGGTATGATGATGATACCATCTCTTAATGGAAGGGAGTTAGTGCTATTGGAACAAAAACAAAGAGAGACTGCTATTCTGGTCGGCTGTCAGTTCACAGATGACGACCTCAAATTTGAATATTCATTAGAAGAGCTTGCATCACTGACGAAAACAGCTCAGGGAGAGGTTTTGATTACCCTTTCTCAAAAGCGGGACCGGGCTCATCCAGCTACATATATAGGAAAAGGGAAAGTGGAAGAATTAAAAACCCTGGAGGAGGAACTGGAGCCGGACTTAATCATTTTTAATGATGAATTAACACCGAGCCAGATTCGAAATCTTTCAGAAGTCCTTGATGCGAGAGTCATTGACCGGACTCAGCTGATTCTGGATATATTTGCTCAAAGGGCGCAATCAAGAGAAGGGAAGCTGCAGGTGGAACATGCTCAGCTGCAATATATGCTTCCGCGCCTGGTTGGTAAAGGGCTGTCCCTTTCAAGGCTCGGCGGCGGAATTGGTACCAGGGGGCCTGGTGAAACGAAGCTTGAAACCGACCGCCGTCATATAAGAAAGAGACTTGATGACATTAAGGCTCAGCTGGCGACGATTGTCCAGCACCGGGAAAGGTACCGCGAAAGAAGAAAAAGGAACAATACGTTCCAGGCGGCACTTGTTGGTTATACCAATGCGGGAAAGTCTACTTTATTCAACAAAATGACAGAAGCAGGTGCTTTTGAAGAGAACCTTTTATTCGCCACTCTTGACCCTATGACGAGAAAGGTCATTCTGCCGAGCGGCTTTACGATCCTGCTTACAGATACGGTAGGATTTATCCAGGATCTTCCTACATCATTGATCGCTGCGTTCAGATCAACCTTGGAGGAAACAAAAGAAGCAGACTTGCTTTTGCATGTTGTGGATTCCTCGAACCCTGATTATTTTAATCATGAAAAGACAGTGAATGAACTGCTGGCTGATTTGGAAGCCAATAAACTGCCGCAGCTCACCATATATAATAAGAACGACGAGCAGCATCAGGATTTTGTGCCTACTTCAAAGGATCAGTCTTTATTAATGAGCGCTTTAAATGAAAGCGATTTGGATAACTTGAAAGCACAAATTGAAGAACAGGTTATTTTATCAATGGAAAGCTACCATGTGTTCGTACCTTCAGGCGAGGGCAGGCTTTTATCCCAGCTTAAGAACGAAACAATCCTTAGGTCTCTGCAATTCAATGAAAACACGGAATTGTATGAATGCAAGGGATACTGTCTGAAGGACCATCCTTTAACAGGACAGCTGGAGAATTTCACACAAGAATAGAGGAGCAGTACGAATGTTTGAGTTTTTACAAAATGGCGGACGATTACAACGCCTATCAGAAAGTGTTGAGCAAAGAATTGCATCCTTGCATAAACGGGCGGATGCCAAAATTGAAACTAATCAGTTTCGTGTGTTAAAGAGTTTTCAAAAGCATAAAGTAAGCGACTCGCATTTCAATCCATCCACGGGCTATGGCTATGATGACATAGGGCGTGACACGCTGGAATCCATTTACGCAGATGTGTTCGGCGGTGAAGCAGGTCTTGTCAGGCCGCAGATCATTTCAGGAACCCATGCGATATCCACCTCTTTATTCGGCGTGTTAAGACCAGGCGATGAACTCTTGTATATCACTGGCAAGCCTTATGATACCCTAGAGGAAATCGTCGGAATCAGAGGAAATGGCGTGGGTTCTCTAAAAGAATTTAATATCAGCTATCAGGCTGTTGATTTAAATGATGATGGCAGAGTGGATTTTGAAGCAGTTCAAAAGGCTGTCAAACCCAATACGAAGATGATTGGAATTCAGCGTTCAAAAGGCTATGCCACACGCCCTTCGTTTACAGTAGATGAAATTTCTGAAATGATCTCATTTGTGAAGGAATTAAAAAGCGATGTGATTGTTTTTGTCGATAATTGCTATGGGGAATTTGTTGAAGAAAAGGAACCGTGCCATGTTGGGGCTGATTTGATGGCGGGATCTCTCATTAAAAACCCTGGCGGCGGCCTCGCAAAAACAGGAGGATATATTGTCGGCAGAAAAGACCTGGTAGAAGCATGTTCATATCGGTTAACTTCACCAGGAATAGGGGCAGAAGCCGGAGCCTCCCTTTACTCTCTTCAGGAAATGTATCAAGGCTTTTTCCTTGCTCCCCATGTGGTCGGCCAGGCAGTAAAAGGAGCCATCTTCACATCTGCACTTTTAAGTGAGCTTGGGATGAATACTCATCCTGCCTGGGATGCTAAAAGGACTGACCTCATTCAGTCTGTCCAGTTTGATGACCGCGATAAAATGGTCGCTTTCTGCCAGGCAATTCAATTTGCATCTCCAGTTAACTCCCATGTAACACCATATCCCAGCTATATGCCAGGATATGAAGATGATGTAATTATGGCTGCCGGCACGTTTATACAGGGAGCCAGCATTGAGCTTACTGCCGATGGTCCTACGAGGGCGCCGTACACTGCCTATGTGCAGGGCGGACTTACCTATTCACATGTGAAAATTGCTGTATTGAGCGCGGTCGACAGCTTGATTAGTAAGAACCTGCTGGATTAATACACAATAGAAAACTCGCCTTAGCTGGCGGGTTTTTTTGTCTTTGACTTATTCTATCTTAACTATGCAAGCCGGGTATAAAATCCCCGTAAATTTCTGAAATGCCCCATAAAAAACCATTTACCCCATTATTGGTTCTAAACTGTCTAAGGAAAACGGGTCTCCATTCCCGTTTGAAACAATGGTTAGACCGATTTAAAGGTGTAGCTACCAAGTATCTTTACAATTACCTCGCTTGGTTTTTGTTTATAGACAGTCGTAGTAACGAAAGTACATGGCTTAATATCAAAGAATTTTTATTATCATCAGTTGTATTTGAAATGACAGATACTTATTATAGTTTACTGATGTCAAAATTCAATGAATAGTTCTTCTTCGACGGTCAGTTTAGGTTTAAAATGAATTTATGTAATAATATTAATAACTATTTTTAATGAGGTGAAAGAATTGGTTAGAAGGAGATAGATAGCCTCCTAATAAGATGTTGTTATAGTTTTAGGAGGCTATCTTAAATTATAGGAGATGTATATATTATGAAACAAAATAAATATGATGATGTTAATTTCTTTTCTGCGTATGAAAAAATGCCACGTTCAGTTAAAGGACTTGAAGGTGCGGGTGAATGGCACGTATTAAAAGAAATGATACCTGAACTGCGAAATAAAAGTGTACTTGATTTAGGATGCGGTTTAGGCTGGCATTGCCGTTATGCTCGTGAACAGCAAGCAAGTTCTGTTATTGGAGTTGATATATCTGAAAAAATGCTTCAAAAAGCTCGTGAAATGACGGATGATTCTGCGATTTCGTACATTAAAATGCCAATTGAAGACTTCAATTTTTCAGATTCTCAATTTGACGTAGTCATTAGCTCATTGGTTTTTCACTATATTAAGTCCTTTGAAGAAATTTGTAATAAAGTATATCATTGTCTAAGACCTGGAGGATCTTTTGTATTTTCAGTTGAACATCCAATTTTCACTTCTCGGAATGAACAAGATTGGTATTATGATGATAAAGGGAATCGTCTGCATTGGGCAGTTGATAATTACCAAACAGAAGGTTTGCGGGAAACAGCATTCCTTACTGAGAATGTTATAAAATATCATAGGACTTTTTCGACCTATATAAATGACTTAATTAATGCTGGTTTTTTTATAAGGGAAGTCAAGGAACCGATTCCTTCTGAAGAAATGTTAAAGAGTATTCCCGAAATGAAAGATGAACTCCGAAGACCGATGTTCTTAATATTTTCAGCAGAAAAATAAAATGGTTTAAAAATTTTAAGCTGAGCGTTACTTTATTAGCAAAGGGAAACCCTGATAAATGGGGTTTCCCTTATTTATTATGCAATTTTCAACATTAAGGTTTAACAGAGCCTTATATAAAAAATATTCCTCTAGGAAGGTTTTAGATTTCTAGAATTAGTGTTTTAAAACTTTTGAATGATAAGTTGAAATTATGAAAAAGTAGTTTTGGGATTGCGATTGTTTTTTTTTCGGTAGTATTAAATAAAAAAGAGGCTTTCAATGTTGAAAGCCTCTCATCATTCAAAATAGTTTCCATTAAGTTTAGAGCAGGAACATCCAAAAAACAAAAGCTAATGCTAAACGATAAAGTGCAAAAGGAATTAATTTTACACGTGAAATGAGACGCAGAAAGAATCGAATGGCAAAAAGTGCAACTAAAAAGGCTGTAACGAACCCTGTCAGGAACATAGGGATGTCAGATACACTCAAATAATTGATATTTTCCCATATATCTTTTCCAGTCGCTGCTACCATTATAGGAACTGCAAGCATAAATGAAAATTCGGAGGCTGTCTTATGATTAAGACCGGATAGAAGCCCCGCAGAAATCGTAGACCCAGATCTTGAGAATCCCGGCCATAAGGCTAAACATTGTACAAGTCCCATGACAAGTGCTTGCTTATAAGATATTTGATCGAGGTCAAGACTGGTTTTTTGATTTCGGCCCAAGAGTTCGGCTGCAATCATAAGCACTGCACCCGCAATAAGGCCAATGACGACGGTTCTTCCTGAAAAAAGAACGTCCTTTATGTAACCATGGAATAGAAGCCCAAGCACCATAAAAGGAAGAATGCCTAATAGAACATGAATGAGATTCAAACCAGATCCTGATTTTGAATTTACTCTCTCTGGACCTAAGCCAAATAGACCCCTCAATCTATTCCAAAACACGACTACTACAGCAAGTATGGAACCAAGCTGAATAAAAACTTCGAACGTACTGGAACGGCGGCTTTCCTCGAAACCGAGCAGATGACCTGTTAGGATAAGATGACCTGTTGATGAAACAGGAGCAAATTCTGTAAGTCCTTCAACTATTCCGAGAATGAAGGCAATGATGATTTCATGCACTTTTTTAAACACCCTTTCTTCTAAAAATGAACTTACATAGTATAACAGAACTGTCTGTTTTATAGAATACTATTTGCTCCTGAGGGAAATTTTATAAAATGTTCACAATAAGAAGAAATGAGAGTGATTATAACAACCTACAATTCATATCGTACTCAGGTTGAATCTGTCTAAAACAAACCCAAGTAGTTCACCAACACCTGCTCCGGTTGTTTTCCAGCATGAGGGATTTGCAGCGGATGATTGATAGGATGAAAAATAGTCTTCACTTGAACACACATGCAAAAGGGACAGATATTGAGGGTATTTTTTATAGGCTTTATCATACTTACCTTAACCTAAGTACTCATTAAATCTATTGTATGGATCATATAAAAATGGGGAAGTTTTGCGGTAAAAAAAATATGCGATCTTAATGGAACAAACAAGTGCCAGACTTCGACAAGGAGCTCTGTACTTTTTGTTGAATGGTATAGGGGCAGCGCTCGCGAGAGGTGGACGGCCTAAATTTACATAGTTGCGGAAATATTCTAGAAAAAGGTTGGCAGCCAGAACCAACTTAATCATATACCTTATCAATCATATTTTTTCTCTTTATTATTGGTTTCCAGCTGCAAATGAAATTCCCATAGCAATTAAAGATTCTTTTGCCTGCCTTAAATAAGATTCTGCCTGTTCCTGCCACTTGATAGAAACGCTAATAAATGTTTTAAATTCTGGGCTTATATTTTCCTCCATCACTTGCAGTCCTTGACGTACTTTTTTATCCTGGTTTTCAGCATTTATTAAGCAAGTTACTAAAGTGTCTACAATGGACCGCTGCTGCTCGCCATTTTTAAGCCTTTGGGCTGAGCCTACTGCGGTAACGCGATGGTAGGAAGCAGGGACAAGATGATTATGCATTTCACTATTTCCTTTTAAATCTTTGGTTTTTGGAATATGGAAAAGCTCACTGGTCATAGCACAAACCATTTCTTCAGCATATAGACTTTGCTGTAACAAGAGTAAAACCTGTTTCCAACTGTTAACTCGATAATAAGATTGCTGATACAAAAAATCCTCTCCTTTTTTCATATTCTCATCTTAAAAATTATGATTAAGCAGCCAAGTTTATGCTGGTGCGTTGAGATAATAACTGCTGCTAATGCAGTTTTTTTATTCATCTAGATTGATCGCTTAGTTTTATAGTGATATTACTCTAGGAAAAAACATAGTAGAGTAAATAATTTACTCTTAAGAGTAAAAATTTATTTCTTTTTAAAATAAATTGTATTACTTTTTAAAGTAAGGAAGGAGAAATAATTGGAAAAAGGAATCTTATAATTGCAGCTAAAAAGCAAGTTTACATCTGGCTGCAGTTCAAGTTATTTACTGGTAGATCTCGGTTGGCCGTACAAATCGCGTATATTAACGGCACTCGGATTATAAGCGCAATGCAGTTTGATGAGATTAGTGAGGGGAAACGGGAGAAGTGATTGAAACCAAAATAAAACGTTAGATTTGTTTGCACCAATAGGCAAGGGGGGGACCGTTGGTTTAGCAGCAGGACCGGGAATGGAGCAGCTTGTAGAATTTTTCTATAGGTTGAACAAAGAAGGCTATCAAATTATACTGTCAAAGCCTGAAGGGGAGCATCCGGAAATAAATGATATTACGGATAATGTAGATGCAGTTGTTGAGTCGATTGAACAAGTAAATCAACAAATAACCGCATTGGGAGAAAATCGTCATGTTATCTTCACAGCAGATCGTTCAAGTTTACTTAATGGCGGCATTTATGAACTTCAAAAGCAGCTGCAACATTCTAAAGTGCAGTCTATCATAACATTCCTTCTTGATCTAAAGGGTGAATCAGTCGGTAAAGAGCTCCCTTTTGGCCCGCTTGAAACAGTATGGAAGTTTGATCCATACCTCTCAGCACGCCATCAATATCCAGCCGTTAACCCGATCCATTCGACATCTGCTTTATTGATAAACGCTAACCTCGGACAAAATCATATTTCCATACAGCAAAGAGCCCGTAAATTGTTAATACGATATAGAGAGCTGTGTTCAACCGTTAACGAAAGGGGCTTAAATAGCATTCCTGCTTCTGATATAGAGACTTTTAACCGGGGAGAACGGCTGGAAGCATATCTTACCCAGCCGTTTTATGTGGCAGAACCCTTTACAGGTAAAAAAGGAGAATCTGTTAACCTTCAGAACACTTTAACAGATGTTCAGAAAATACTTAATGGAGAAACGGATAAGGAAGATATAGAGGCATTAACTTATATAGGCAGTCTGTAAAATAATCATTCCTGTACAAGGTAACGAAAAAGGCTGCTGCTGCAGCCCTTTTTTTTACTTAAGGAACGAGTAACTTATAATTTTCAGTGTTCCTTGTAATATTAATTATTTTTTTCGCCAGGGAGGTCATTTGTTTACCATCTGTACTTAGGTCATACTCATCCCATTTATACACTTGCTCGACATCATTAATCCACACTGTTAAGTCAAACTGTTTTTTGGGAGAGCCGCAAGAACGCTTCAAATTTTTTTCATCTAGATAGTTGGATAGCACCATATTCTTAAAAATAACCGTCATTTCGCCTTCAGTGAAACTAAAATCACTTGATGCCGCTGTGACGTCATTTTCTTCGTTTCTAACGATTAGTTTTGTATCGGCCGTGTTAATTTCATTCTCCAGGTTTTTACCGTATTCAGGCGGAAGTCAAATCGGTCCTGATCGCTTACGTTATACTCAATTCTTAATAGCTCCGCTGATTTCATATCCCCTTCGCACCCGTTAAGAGAATATTCGATTTTGGCATTTCCCTCTACTCGTTCAACCTTTTCACAGATGCTCTTTTCGATGGTTCCGCTTCCAAACTGGTCCTCTGTAGAATCGATTTCAAGCTCTATTTTTTCCCCATTGAATCTCAAATCATAAAAAATTGGATCTCCTTCATTCGTATAGCGGACAAACCGAACGTTATCTTTTTTCTTATTTTGAACATTTGATACGAACTGGTCGAGTACTTCAATGTTTTCGAAGCGGGAGTGGGCGTCAACTACATCTCCGGCTGCCAGTTCGGTTTGTTCTGAACACCCTGCTATTAGTAAACTGAATATCACAGTTAATGGTCTTTTTTTCATAGAAAGTTTCCCTTCTGTAAGTAGAAGTCTGATATTCCTTTATTTTCCACAAGACTTATTTAATTATATAATAGGAGAATCATTTTTTTACAGCAATGTAAGTAATTTACTAGAATGATTAAAAGAATATTTTACCAGTATTTTAGAGTTTAATCTGTGTGATATATTCGAAACAAGGAATATCATTCCAAATTAAATAAATATAAACAGTTAAGGAGAATCTAGACATACGATGATATCAAAAAAAGGACTTGCCGCTTCTTTTCTTGCCACGTCACTGCTTTTTTCAGGTGTAGGAGCCGTACTTTCCGAAATAACCACAGCTTCTGCTGCTCAGGTGTCCCCATACCAAACTGAATTAAACACATTTGCTGCACATTATGCTAAGATTTTCCGTACGGTAGAAGGCTATACTAAACAATTAGACGGAGCAAAGAGTGAATCTCAGGCTATTAAAATTCATGATCAATATATGACTTATTTCAGCAGCGCTTTGGACGATGATGCAAAATTTGCTAAATACAACGCTGAAATCCAGAATCTTGATGAATTCATTTATAACAGCCTGGTTGAGATGTATAATTTTGAAATTGACACGATTGATTATATGAATGGTGATCTGTCAAAAGCTGATTATGATAAATCCTATAATAGTATGACTAAGTTTGTTGATTCTCAAGATGCTCTATTTAAGAAAGCAGCAGCTTCTTACAAGGCTAAATACAAAATTACATTTAGTAATGACATGCTTTACCTATTAGATGGGGAACAACAGGACACCATCAGAACTGTTACTTATACAGTGAAAAAAGGCGACAATCTGTATAGAATCGCCATCAAATATAAAACTTCTGTTGATGCCCTTAAGAAGCTCAATCATTTAAAGAGCAGCTCTCTTAAAATAGGACAAAAACTTAAGGTTCCTGTAACTTCAAATCCTGCAGCAACACCTGCTTCTTACAAGGTTAAAAAGGGCGATACATTATACAGCATCAGTAAAACAGCCAGATTATCGGTTGCTGAATTAAAGAAATTAAACAACCTTAAAAGCGATAGTATTTATGTTGGACAGGTACTAAAATTTAAAAAATAAAATCGTATAAATATAGTCATTTAAACTCCTTTTTGTAGAGGGAGTTTTTTTGTATATTGGGCTTAATAATACGGGAGGTAAACTGTTGCTGAAACAGGCTTCAGGAAAAATTAAGAATCAGGAATTAGTAATAGTGACAACCTTTATTTTTATATGGTGAATGGGTGTGTTATTAAAAAAGGGATATAATCATGCTGTTCCCAAATATAAAAGGGGATTTTAATTGTTAAAGGTACGAAGAGGGCTTTAATACCAAATTGAAGCTATAAAAAAGAGCTAACCGAAAGGAGCTCTTTTTTGACGTTGGTGTATATTTTTTTATATTACAATTTTCCTTTTCTTGCAGTAGACGAATTCATTATATAAAAACTGATGATCAATACTAAAATGGAGCACGTGTACAAAAGGGTATGTACCGGGTTTTTATGATAAACAATGATCAGGCGTATCATCGCGGTAATGCCGATATAAAGAAAATAGCGAATAGGAAAGTGGTAGTCCTCTTTAAAAAACTTAATAATCATTGCAATAAATTCAAAATACAGAAAGAAAATTAAGATTCGTTCAAGCAGTTCATAGTGAATTTTTAGTTCTTGATTAAAGAATGCAAGCCGAAAGAAGTAGAAGATTTCTTTTGCTAATAAAACGCATAAAGTAATGGCAAGCAAAATTAAGGCGGTATTTAAGGCGAATTGAAGAATCCCTGCAATAGTGAGTTCTTTAAACCTGGGTTTATTTATTTCCCGCATTCTTTTTACCCTCCATAATAAGAAAAGTATTCTTTTGACCTTTATACTAACATTGATTTATGAATGTATTGTAAATGGAGAGTGCTGTTTATCTTAATATTCTTAAATCATATTCGACTGGGAGGCTTCCAAATTTTTATAAGAAATTAATAAAAGAAACTTCAATCTAACTCTTACACCCTCTTCATTCTTCCTTTATTTCTATAGATTATCCAATTAATTGAAATATATATAAACCCGAAGGTAAGAAGCAAGAAGCCAAGCAGTAAAGAAGGGATTATCGACTGTCATATTGAATAGGAAGTAGAAAAAATAGTACTGTGTGGGGGTAAGCAATTTGATGGATCAGGGATATGGGAAAAGGGAATTTTCAAAGAAAAATGAGTGCCTAAAATTTTGGGGGAGGGTGAGCGGTGTCAATACTTTTATTAATCGGACTTCTTGGAGTAATCCTTGTAGTGCTCTTTAAGGGTCAATTTATAGACAATATTAAGCAGTTCATTATTTAAGAAATGCAGATTGGTTTCAAAATCAATGGTTTTCAGGAGTGTTTTTGTTCGCAATGAATGCAGTTTTATTTTTTTCAACAGGTCTTGTTCTATATATTTGTATGTTCTTCATGATCCCCTATCTTCATATCCTGGTGATGTTCCTTGCTGTCATTCTAAGTGTTTTTTTATGGATGATAGTAACTAAAACATGGGAGGGAACCACTAGAAATCGTTTGAAGATGGGAGCAGTCGGGAGCAGTTTTTTTATTCTTTTGGCCTTGTTCTTTCTTTATTGGTTAATGAACCTAAAGCCTTCTTACCCAGGTGAAGATACTTTTATGGAAGCTATCGGATTATTTTTCGCTATCATTGTGACAGCAGCAGCGTGGATTACATGTTTTGTGATTACAGGAATATCCAAAAAGAAAACGTCCCTTTAAAACTTAGAAAGCTAAAAACAAATAATTGTTTAGTATATTAGGAACAGAATGAAAAAATAGAGGAATAGGGTACCCCATATAGAATAATACCTATACCAGAATCAGTCCTAATGCTTAAATTATGGTCAGAATTAACAGACACTATTTTAGAAAAATAGAAAAGGATGGTCACGTTGGCATTACTTCGTTGTGATTTTTATTCAGAGGTTTTACATTTAAGCACTTCTATGACAGTCATTCTCCCCCAGCAAACCACCACACAAGTGGGTAAGCAAAATAAAATGGCTGGTGAAAAGCATCAGACACTTTATCTGCTCCATGGCTTTAGTGATGATGACACCATTTGGACACGAAGAACAGCGATTGAGCGATATGCTGCACCACTTGGATTAGCGGTTGTTATGCCGCAGGTCCATCATAGTTTTTATACAGATATGAAGTACGGCAATAAGTACTGGACTTTCTTAACTGAAGAACTTCCCTCCATTGCAAGGTCGTTTTTCCCATTATCTCATGAAAGAGAGGACAATTTTGTGGCGGGACTTTCCATGGGGGGATATGGAGCATTGAAATGGGCTTTAAACCGTCCTGAACAAATCTGTGCGGCTGCAAGCTTATCAGGAGTAACCGATATCGTCAGCCACGTCAATAAATCAGGCAGAGAAGAAGTTTTCCGTTTAATTTTTGGAGATGAGGATATCGCTGGAACCGAACATGACTTATTTTCCCTTATAGAAAAAACACATGAGAATGAATTAAAGCCCTTATTATATCAGTGCTGTGGAACAGAGGACTTTTTATATGAAGACAACATTCGCTTCAAAGAGTTGTGTGATAAGACGAATTACAATTTAACTGCGGATTTTGGGCCAGGTGATCATGAGTGGGGCTATTGGGATAAAACGATACAAGATGTATTAGCCTGGCTTCCATTAAAGAATCAATAATTTGATAAGCATAACGGCTGCAGCGGCAGAAGTTTTGGCAGGCTCCATGGGCAGTTAGCTTGCAGCCAATAACCATTTTTAAGATATTTTTAAAAGCAGCGTTAAAATAGAAGTATGATTACATATATCGAAAGAGAGTGGATAGTATGGATACAGGAATAACTACGAAATTAAAAATAATGAAGCCAGCTAATGAGGTGTTTGAAGCCATAGTAGACCCTGAAAAAATGTCTAATTATTGGTTTTCATCGGGAACTGGAAGAGTGGAACAAGGCAAGACGATTACTTGGAGATATGATGAATACGATGCAGAAGGGATTATCAAAGTACTAGAAGTCGTGGAAAATAAGAAAATCGTTTTCTCCTGGGGAGGAAGCAGTCAAGAAACGGTTGTAACAATTACATTAAAAGAGCTGGATAAAACGGCTGCTATTATTGAAGTAAACGAATCAGGTTTGAAAGAAGATGACCCCGAAATAGTAAACAAAATGCTAGGACAAAAAGAAGGCTGGGTATATATGCTAACTTGTTTAAAGGGTTATTTAGAAAATGGAGCTAATACTTTGAGAGCCTCATTAATTCACTAGTAAAATAACTACATGTCTAAAAGAGAATATTGGCTCTTTTAGACATGAGAAGGTTATGAATCTCTTGAACTCTACTAATCCCGTAGAAAACATATATATATTCTTTACCTTTTCTTTTTATTTGACTGACCGCTGACAAGCTTATTCTTATTAACGTTTTCTAAGGTAACCTGCACGTGAAATTTTTTTTCATCAATAGAATTTACACTTGAGACTTTTCCTTTACGGCCTTTGATTTTTAAATCTTCACCAACGGCTGGAAGACGATTAAGCAGCTGACTTAATAAAAGATTTTTGTTTTCATAAAAATTAACTACAAACATAGAGGTTTCACCTATTTCATATAGTATGGGATATTAAAAAATGCTCACATTTTATCCTTCCTATAAGATATATGTGTTCAGTTAGATTTAGACCAATATACCAATATGATCCTGAAAAAAATGGATGCTGAGACTCGTGAAAGTGTTTATCGCTCTTAAGAAAAAGGCTTTAGGGTGATTATTGCATGAATTTGAAGATGTACTAAAAAAGAAAATTCATTTATAAGACAGCCTTTTTCGTATTAAAGGGAAATGTTTTCAAGGTGTACTTACAAGTGGGTAGTACAAAGGAATCGTCAATGGCGGTTCTTTTTTGTTTAATGAAACAAAAGGAATTTAATGCAATATGGTGGCCAAAGCAGCAGATCAGCTTTTTTTTCTGTTTAAATAAGCAGACATATGGCTAGTAGACGATGAATTGCTTTCATATTACTTCATATGAATATTTGGATGTAAGCTAATGAATGAAGATTAACTCCTTTTTCGTTTGCATATACATGAAATGGATTATTGTTTAACTTGCACATGGAAAGAGGTGTTTTGATTTGACAAATTATAATGATACTTACTCTCAACAACATGCAGGAAATAGGAATCCACAATATCCCTCCGTTCCGCTGGAATTTAATTTCAGGGAGCCTTACGGGACCAGGTTCTCACAGTTTCGTCCAATCAGACATTCAACTCAGGATCAGCTTATTCTTCCAAGAGGATACAAGTATGACATTGTGGCGACTTGGGGACAGGATTTAGGCAATGGTGAAAAATTTGGATTTAATAATGACTTTACCTGTTATTTTGGAAGCAACCCCAATGAGGGACTCCTGTGGGTCAACCATGAGTACATCGGAAATATGAGTATCTTCGTAACTGGATATAAGGAAGAACCTGGAGGACCTAAAAGGACACCGGAGCAAATTGCTGTGGAAAAATATAACCTTGGCGGATCCGTCATACATATCCGAAAAGGGACAGATGGAAAATGGACGATTGTAAAAGGCTCTCCATATAATAGAAGAATTACGGCAAATACACCGATCAATCTAACTGGTCCAGCAAAAGGCGATGCAGCAGTGGGCGGTGTTACACAGGTTATAGGTACATTTGCTAACTGTTCAGGTGGAAAAACACTTTGGAATACGGCATTTTCAGGAGAAGAGAATTATGAAGGAATAGTAGAGGACTGGTCAGAAACTCCGGGAGTGTCCGCATTGAACCCTGCTCATTACGGATGGGTGGTTGAAATCGACCCTTCTGATCCTAAATCGACACCTAAGAAACATTCAATGCTAGGCCGGTTCGCACACGAGAATGCGGTGATGACACTTGGTAAAACGGGCAGGGTTGTTGTTTATAGCGGTGATGATGCCAATGACCAGTGTGTTTACAAATTTGTAAGCGATGACGTTTATAGACCGGAGCTAGGGAAACAGAATAGCAGCCTTCTTGAAAAAGGCACTCTATATGTGGCAGATATGGGGGCAACTAAGTGGGTTGCTCTTGACCTTAATAAAACTCCTAAATTAAGAGATAAGTACAAAACCCAGGGGGAGGTGCTGGTCAACACGCGTGATGCGGCAAAACTAGCAGGCGGAACCCCTCTAGACCGGCCAGAGGATGTTGAAATTCATCCCCGGGACGGATCGGTATTTATTGCTTTCACAAATAATACAAAGCATGGAAACTATTACGGACAAATATACCGCCTTGTGGAGGAAAACAATGACCATGAAAGTACCTCATTTGGATATGAAATTTTTATATCTGGAGGTCCGCAAAGTGGTTTTGCCTGTCCCGATAATTTGATGTTTGACCAAACAGGGAATTTATGGGTTTGTACTGATATCTCTTCTGATAAGACCAATCAAGGAGCTTATAAATTTTTCGGGAACAACGGCTTATATATGATTCCAACAGAAGGATCTAATCGTGGAAAAGCCATGCAATTTGCTTCAGCACCCGTTCAGGCGGAATTAACCGGGACATGGCTGGCTCCTGACGGAGAGACACTTTTCATGTCCGTTCAGCATCCAGGAGAAGAGAGTGAGGATGTTAATAATCCGACCAGCCGGTGGCCTTTTGGCGATATACCAAGACCATCCGTAGTAGCTATTACAAGACAATAAATTCCTTCGATGTCGTTTGATCTTTTATTAGAAGAGCAAAACCGCAATGCTATATTATGTGTTGCGGTTCTTTTCAAGACAGGGAACCTAACGACTTGTTTTTCATTACTCAAATGCCAAATTTCATGGACCAGCTGTTCCCAATATAAACACAGTAACTGATCATGCTGCATCAAAGTGCGGGAAATCCTGAAGCTCTTATAAATTGAATATGAGAGGAAATATTTTCACAAAGTTAAGGCTGGAAATAGAGCACTTCCCCTAATCTAAGAGGGAATGTAAAAAACATTCAAGTAACAACAACTTAGATCATGACGGACAGCGCAATTTATGTGTGATAAGGAAAAGGACCTCCAGAACAGAATCATAGTTGATGATTCATGGAGGTGTTTTTTATAGGGACTAACTTAGCAGGGGAAAATTAAATAACCCATCTTTTAGTACATTTACTAATTTTAAATAATTTTGAAACCGTTCATTTACTTAACCTTAATATTCTTGCCCTATAATTTATTATAAAGTGCTTTTTACCAATACAGGCAGCAAGTCAATTATGAATGAACGGGAGGAAAAGGATTTGAAGCAATCCGTACATAAAGTACTATTACCAGTAATAACAGCTTTTAGTTTGGCAGTATCAGGGCTGACCTCTATACATGTTACTGAAAATAAGGCTGAAGCTGCGCAGCATAAACTAAAAGAGATCGATCATAGGCCTTTACCGCTTGGATATTCTTATTTAAATGAAACCAGGCATACAAGCACGCTGGCTAAAGGCGTAACTTATACAAAAATTGTTCGAGGTGAACCTTCTCAAAATGACTTTTTTACGGTAGATGTCGATTTTGTAGAAACAGAGGATGAGGCAAATTCTCTTTCAATACAATTGTCAAATGTAGGTTATCATCCTTTTGTTGACCGGATATCAAAACGTGCTGCAGATGACAAAGAAAAAGGGGAACTCGGATTTCTTGTAAGAGTCGGAAAATTTATGACTGAACAAGAAGCAAAAGATTTACAGCAGAAATTGACTTCCCAGGGATATACAGGACTTAGAGTGGTTTTTAGCGGTGAAGATGGCCAAATGACTTCTGGTCCATGGGTTGTGAATGTTCTGGAAGTGAACCCGAAAAATTATAAGGGAAGTATGGTTCCGGAATTAGGAAGTGATGTGATTCCAGGCAAAGAGAAACTGACTTCCATCGCGTCCCGCAATCATGCAATTGCTGGGATAAACGGAGGTTACTTTGTAGTTGGAGACAATGACGGAACACCAGGAGACTTAGCAGGCATCTCTGTCATAGGGGGAAGGCTGCTGAGTGAGGCGGTAAATGGGCGTTCCAGTTTTATCTTTTCTTCTGATGGAAGTAAAGCAGACATTGCATCTGTCTCGTCAAATCATCAGGCAGTTTCGTTTGATGGTTCAATCCGAGAAGTTGATGGTTTCAATCGAAAGCCCGGCTTAATCCGGGGCTGCGGTGGAACCGGCGGGGATAGTCCAACGGAAGAACCAAAACATGACTATACTTGCAGAGATTCAAGCGAGCTTATTGCGTTCACTCCGGAATTTGGTAACAAAACGGAATCTGGTGAAGGAGTGGAAGCAGTCTTAAACAAATCCGGTAAGGTTACCCAGGTTAGGACTGTCCGGGGAGGAACTATACCTGTGGATGGTATGGTGCTCGCAGGTACCAATGAGGCCGCCCAGTGGATTCTTGATCATGCCAGGCTGGGTAAGAAGCTTGCTGTTTCCAGTAAGCTTACAGCGGATGGAAAGCCTCTTTTGTTAAAGAAAACATCCAACCTGATCAACGGAGGACCTCGATTGGTCAAAGACGGCAAGATATCGGTAAATGCCGTGGAAGAGGGCTTTCATTGGGAGGAAAATCCGGAGTTTTATTATCGTTTCGGTGAACGGCGAAACCCAAGAACTCTGATGGGAATTAAAGAAAATGGCAATTTGATTTTTGTGACAGTCAACGGGCGTGCTCCTGGGTTTAGTGTGGGTGCTAACTTTGAAGAGAGTGCAGCCATCATGAAGTCACTTGGTGCAGCAAATGCCATGAATCTGGACGGCGGTGGTTCAACCGGAATGACAACTGGCCGGGAATTAGTAACAAGGCCCTCGGATTTGACCGGAGAACGTGAGCTTGCTGATGCTATTCTCCTTTTACCTAGATAAAAGATTTAAGATTAGCAAAGCCAGATATGATGAGATTGATAAACAACTCGCCGAATATAAGAGCCCGCCACCGAGAAAAAACATAGGCAGTAAGCACTAAATTGAGGTGCATGGTTAGTAAAAAAGCTTGCAGAAATCCTTTTCTGCAAGCTTTTTTCTATTTTTCAGACCCTAATGGCTTTCCGTGCAAAAACTCTATACTAGTTCTCTATTACTACAATTATAAAAACTAATGTTAAGTTTTATAGGATTAATTAAACATTTTTTTTTACTATCTTTTAATAAAAAATCTATCAGTACTTAAAATTTTATTAATCTCAAATATCTATATTTAAATAAGTAAGAAAAATAAAGGATTTTTTTTACAGAGATTAAATTTAAATCCTTGCTTAAAGGGGTTAAAAAAATATGAAAAAAGTTTTAATTTGGTCTGTAGCATTCTTATATTTTATTACGTTAATGCTTTCTACAAGTAACGTATCAGCCCACACGGATAATAGTGAAGGGTACTCCAAAATAAAGAGTGTTAAGGACAAGCTGCTAGTCGAGCTGCAGATTGATTATTTTGAACTGGGGAGGCTGATTGATTTTGGGGTCAAACCAGGCGCTTCTGAGGCTGAGTTGGAAATGTCGCTAGAAAAGAACATTCGTAACTTAGAAGCTTATCTTTCCTCCCATCTCGGGGTGTTCACAAACGGAGCAAAAACCGAAGGGAAAATAATTGAGACAGACATCGTACGGAAAGTTAGCCGAGATTATGCAAAAATCACGATGGAATTCCCAGAATCAGCCCTTAAATCATCATTGCAAATACAATATAGTATTTTTTTTGATGACAATGACCCCTTGCATCGAAATATCGTTTCTTATGACATAAACAACAAGCAAGGCCAATTTATTTTCAATGCAGGGGATCAGGAACTTAACATCGGAAAGGAAACTATTTATGGCCAAATAATCCGGTTTGTTGAACTTGGTTTCCACCATATCATGATTGGTTATGACCACATTCTGTTTGTCATCGCTTTAGTATTGGGAACCCGCCGTATTTCCGATGTAATAAAGGTTATTTCTGTTTTCACTATAGCTCACAGTATAACTCTTGGCCTGACAGCATTGAAGCTAGTTCATTTTCCTGGCGAGATTGTCGAACCGCTTATTGCATTAAGCATTGCATTTGTAGCAGTAGAAAACTATTTTGGATTTTCATCTAAATATAGGCTCGCGGTTGTCTTTGGATTCGGGTTGATTCACGGAGTGGGCTTTGCCGGCGCCTTGCAGCTGTCTGCCAATGTAACATGGCGATCTCTTTTGTCCATCTTTTCATTCAATATCGGCGTAGAAGGGGGCCAAGCGTTAATTATCCTTCTTATGTTTCCTTTGCTTTATTATATGGGCCGGTTCAACTGGTCTACTTTAGTCCGTGGAGCCGTAACCGCAGGGATATTCGGGATGGGAATAGTTTGGTACTTTCAGCGCTTTCTCGCATGAATCAAAATAAGGAGGTGATTCAGCATTACCTAAAGCTAATTAACCATAGAAAAAAACAAGGAGGAGAAATGGATGAAGCCATTAAAAAGCAAAAGTGTTAAACAAAAGCTCAAACCAGTGGCTGCGGCTGCGATGTGCAGTCTGGCTCTTGCTGCTGTAGTTAAACCAGTAATAGCAGATAATCCCATGGCAACAATTAAGGGCACCGTCTTCGCCGACAAAAACGGTAATGGCACTCGAGATGGGAATGAACAGGGGATTCCTCATGTTTCTGTGTCTGACGGTAAAAATATAGTCGTTACAGACTCGCAAGGAAAGTATTCTTTAATAATCGATACAGACAGACGCCAGGAAGATATTATTTTTGCCACAGTACCAAGCGGGTATAGTGTTCCAACTGATGAAAACAAAACTCCTCAGTTTTATAAACAGCTTGGCAGTATGCAGGCTGGGGAAACAAAGGAACAAAACTTTGGTCTTATACATACACCAGATAGCAGCAACCCGAACTTTAGCTTTGCCAATATCGCCGATGTGCACGTTCAAGCAGGAACGGCCAATAACCGAGAGCGATTTACAGATCAATTGGCGCAAATTAATGAAGCAACAGGAAACCCTGCCTTTATTGCTGTTAGCGGAGACTTAACGAACAGGGCAGACAATTCGGAATATCAGGATTATATGGCAAGCACTGCGACTTCGACCCTTCCGGTATATCCGGCAGTGGGTAACCATGATTTTGCTCCCGGTTCTGATTATAAGACGAGAATTGATCGATATCGGAATTATCTCGGACCAGAGTGGTATTCCTTTGATTATGGTAATCGCCACTTCGTTACATTAGAAAATACTCTAGGGTTTGACCAATCAGATCAATTAGAGTGGTTAAAGCAGGATCTCGCCCTAAATGCGAAGGATAAAGAAGTGGTTGTTTTCGTACACAGACCCATGAATACACCACAAACTCCGACACCGGATAACACCAAGCAATTTCTTGACCTTCTTAAGCAATATCAAACGCGCTTAGTAATGGTCGGACATACGCATGTTAACGATGTAGCAACGGATACCATTCCAGGAGCTAATCATGTCACCACGGTGTCCAGTGCTTATACAATTGACCAGATGCCAAATGGCTTCAGGATGGTTACATTCCAAGGTGACCGGCAGGAAGCAAAATATAAAATGTATGATGTAAAACAAAGTGCGGCCATCGTAAACCCGGCTCCTGGCAGCGAGGTTCCGCAAGGGAAAATGGATATATTAGTAAACGCATATAACACATCAAGCAATGTAACAAAAGTTGAATACCGCATGGACGGCGGTCCGTGGAGAAAACTTAACCAAAGCAGCGGTATGGCGTGGTCTGATCAATGGAATGCTGCAAAAGCGGAAAAAGGCAAGCATGCGATTGAGGTTAGAGTTACCGATGACGGTGGAAAGGTTTGGGTTAAAAACTCCTCGTTCAGTATCGTAGACAGCGAGGAGCGAGTTGCACCAAAGAAAGGTACTGACTGGCCGATGTTCCACGGTGATGCGCAGCACACTGGAGCTGCAAAAGATAAACTTGATGCTGGATTGCGTCTTGGCTGGACATACCACACACCTGGAACAATTCTTACCTCTTCACCTGCAATTGCAAATGGCACTGTTTATATTGGAACTCGTGATGAGAGCGGCAGCGAGCATCATGCCATCCATGCGGTCGACCTTGAGACAGGCAGCAAGCGCTGGGAAGTTAAGGCGGATGCACAGGTACAAGCATCACCTGCTGTAGCAGACGGAATCGTATATGCTTCGTCTATTCGCGGTACACTTTATGCAGTGAAGACAGAAAATGGAGAGATCCTTTGGGAAAAGTCGGTGGGGAAAGATCAAGTGCAAAGAGCCTGGATGTACTATTCGCCAACGGTAAAGGATGGGATTGTCTACCAGGCCTATAGCACTGGCAAAGGCGGTGCCATGATGGCTCTTGATGCCCGCACAGGGGAAGAAATCTGGAATGCTCCATTAGCAGGCGGCTGGATCGTGGAGTCCACTCCTGTTGTACAGGACGGCAAGATTTACGTCGGAGGAGATGGAGGCTGGCTGATTTCTCTCGACGCATCAACAGGAAAAGAATTATGGAGGAAAAAACCGGCCGGCGGATGGATGCACTCCATGCCTGCTATCGCAGATGGACGGGTTTATATGGGATATGGAGGCGGATTGCTGGTTGCACTTGATTCTGCAACGGGCAAAGAGCTATGGCGCTACAAGAGCCCAGATTCATCCTATATTCACGGAGGTGCAACAGGATCCTCACCAGCTGTTGTAAATGGAGCAGTTTATATGGGCTTCCCAGATGGAAACGTAAATGCATTCGATGCAGCCACTGGAAAAAAGAAATGGGGTTATCGCACTAAAGGCGGGATTATCTCCTCAGCTGCAGTTAGTGGAGAAACCGTTTTTATCGGCTCGAACGATGGGAATCTTTATGCCTTTGATATTGTAACTGGACAGCCTTTATGGCAGCATGAAATAGGAGCTTGGGTTGCTTCTTCCCCGGCCATTTCTGGAAATACGCTGGTGGTTGGTGCACTTGACGGGAATCTGTATGGATTCACACCTGGCGGGAAAGCAGCTCAGCGCTGGCCGCGGCTGACAGGGCTCGTGACAGATGACGTGACAGGAAAACCAATCGGCGGTGCTTCGATTATTGCGACAGATATTGAGGGTAACCGCCAGGTCTCTACTGCGGGTGCTGAGGGGCAATACCTTCTTGGGATAAAACCTGGTAATTACACACTGACTGCCATTCGCAGAGGTTATCAAAGCGGGAAGCCGATTTCGGTCGAAGTTAAAAATGGAGAAGATCGGAACGTTTCTTTACAAGTAAAGGAGATTACAGAACCGATTTCAGGTGTAACACAGGAAGCACCCGATTTTAATTCAGGCAGCCCGCGATTGGATGTCTCTGCAGGTAATATCTTTCATTATGTGATGAATAAGCAAATCCAAGCTACGGTATCCTCGCAGATAGCAGAGAACAACGGACCAGGTACTTTCCAGCCGGGATGGCTTGGCGACATCGCCTTGCTGGACAACAATGCGATGGAAACACTTGATTGGAGTGAATGGATCCTCTCGCCGACAATGAATGATCCAAAACGCCCGTGGAATCGTGAGGGAGAATGGCTGTCTCTTCCAAATATTGAAGTTTTGGGAGATGCTATCCATGCTTCGGGACAAGCCCAAATAGATTCTGCCGTCAAAACTTCGGTTACTTATCGGGCACTTCCGAATGCACCGGTGGTAAAGTTTACACTGGAAATGGACAATACCGGTTTGACAGATTTTAAAGGATATTTCCAGTATCTGCTTGATCCAGATAGTGCAGACGACACAGCCCTTGTACCAGGAATCACGAAAATGAATCCAGGTTTCATGACCACAGGATGGACAGGGAATTATATCTATGATGGTCCTAAGACTTCCATCTCCAGCCCGGCCCATGGGATTGCCTGGACAAAAGACAAGCCTGCTGGATTAAGCGCTTTTGGTTATATCTTTGGCGCATCGTTTGATGCAAGTGTGAAAGCTGGAGAAAAACGTAAAATCAGCTGGTACCATATTACAGACTACCCAGCTGAGGGAAGCAATCCTGCTGCCAATGTAGCTGAATGGGCCTCCCGGTTAAGCAGCCTTGATACACAGGCAGCCAACTGATTTATGGAATTAACGCATTTTTAAGCAAAGTTTTAGCTTGCAGAAAAACAGTCTGCAAGCTTTTTTTATTTAAATAAATATCTATATGTACGATCAGCTGCTGTTTATCAGCTATTTAAATCATAACGTCTCCCTTTAACCAGATAATAGGCACTTTCTGCTATGTTTGTACAATGGTCTGCTGCTCTTTCCAGGTAGCGGCAGACAAAAGATAATTGAGTGGTTTCTGCTAATGATTCGGGAGAGCCTTCATGATTTTTCAGGTACTGCAGAATCGTCTGGCCATAGAGTTCATCCACCTGGTCATCCATGGCAGCTACTTTCTTTGCTTTTTCCACATCTTCTTCAATAAAGGCTGCTAAGGATAGTTCCAGCATTTCTAAAGTTAATTGATGCATCTTCCTGATGCTTTCCACAGGTCCTATTGTCCCTTCTTTGCCAATGCGGATCGTTGACTTTGCAATATTAACGGAAAAATCAGCAATTCTCTCCACGTCTGTTGCTATTTTGATAACCCCTATGATTCTGCGGAGATCGATTGAAACTGGCTGCTGTTGTGCGATAAGCCAGATTGCAAAGTCATTAATTTCTTCTTCTAAGATGTTGGCTTTTGTATCTTCTTCCATAACTTCGAGAGCCAGATTAATATCTTTAGTTTCCAGGGCTTTTAATGATCTGATCAGCGAATCATTAGTAAATGTCCCAAGCTCCTTAAGCTTTCTTTGAAGTTCCTTTAGATCAACTTCAAACTTTTCCCGGATTGCCATGTATCATCTTCCTTTCTCTTCATTAAGCAAATGACTTAACCAAAACGTCCAGTTATATAATCTTCTGTTCTTTTGTCAGAGGGGTTAGAGAAAATCTTGCTGGTTTTTGTAAATTCAATCACTTCACCATTTAGAAAGAAAGCGGTTTTATCGGAAATACGGGCTGCCTGCTGCATATTGTGCGTCACAATGATAATACTGAAATTCTTCTTTAGCTCCTGCAGCAATTCTTCCACTTTAAGAGTTGAAATAGGGTCAAGCGCTGATGTCGGCTCGTCCATAAGAATTACATCTGGTTCGATTGCCATACAGCGGGCAATGCATAGACGCTGCTGCTGACCACCAGAAAGTCCATAGGCATTTGTTTGCAATCTGTCTTTTACTTCGTCCCAGATTGCAGCTCCTCTTAGGCTTTTTTCAACGATTTGATCAAGTATTTTCTTATCACGTATACCATGAATTCTTGGTCCGTATACCACGTTTTCATAAATGGATTTAGGGAAAGGGTTAGGCTTTTGGAATACCATTCCTACCTTTGTACGCAGCTCCTCAACTGGATACGTTTTATCCAGGATATTTCTTCCGCGATATAAGATCTCTCCAGTAGTTTTAACCCCTGGTATTAACTCAATCATCCGGTTTAACGTTTTTATATAAGTTGATTTCCCGCATCCCGATGGGCCGATAATGGCAGTTACTTCATTTTCCACTACATGTAACTGAATATCTTTTAAAGCATGGTTTTCCCCATACCATAAATTCAGTCCATTCGTTTTATAAACCAGTTTATTACCGTCATTTTCATTCATACTCATTTGAGCCTGCGTTTCACTCATAGCTAAACCCTCCTATCAAAAGGTTTTTTCCTCAATATCTTCTTTGGTATTTATTACGGATGAGAACAGCAATCGTATTTAAGAGCAGCAGTAAAATTAGTAAGACCATGATGCCTGCTGCAGCTAAAGCCCTAAACTCTTCCTGTGGGCGGCTCGTCCAGTTGAATATCTGCATAGGCAAAACCGTAAAGATATCGAACACTGTTCTTGGCAGAAAGGCGAGAAATAAGGGCAGACCAAGCACTACAAGTGGAGCTGTCTCACCAATTGCTCTGGATAAGGCTAAGATACCGCCAGTCAAAATCCCTGGGATTGCTGCTGGAAGAACGACACGAAGGATCGTCTGCCATTTAGTTGCTCCTAATCCATAAGAGGCTTGCCGTAACTCTTTAGGTACTGAACGAATAGCTTCCTGAGAAGCCACAATGATCACCGGCAATACAAGGAGGCTCATAGTCAAACCAGCCGCTAAAACACTGCTTCCTAACGCTAACGCACGAACAAAAACTGTTAGTCCCAGAAGACCGAAAACGATGGATGGAACTCCTGCTAAATTTGATATGTTTATTTGTATAAATGTCGTAATAGCATTTTTCTTTGCATACTCTTCTAAAAAAATAGCGGTTCCTACCCCTAAAATTAAAGATACAGGAGCCACGACTGCCATCAGCCAAATCGAACCGATTAAAGCTGTGTATACTCCGGCCTGTTCCGGATGCCGTGAAGGGAGGCTCTGGAAAAAATGGAGATCAAAATAAGGGAATCCCTCAGATATAATTCTATACAGAAGAATTCCTAACACTAACAATCCAAATAAAGTAGCCAGTAAAAATAAGAAACGGAAAAAAACATTAAAAGATAATCGGGGCTTCATATGATTTAAAACTTTGCTGTGGTCGATTAATTTCATTTAGTATTCCTCCCTGAACCGTCTGGAGACAAACTGAGCGATAAAATTCATGATCAGGGTAAAGAGGAACAGAGTCATTCCCACCGCATAAATACTGTAATAAACAGTTGTCCCATATCCCACATCCCCTTGGCTCACTTGTACAATGTAAGCCGTCATGGTTTGAATAGATCTTGTAACATCCCATGAAAGGGTAGGGGTTGAACCTCCAGCAACAGTAACGATCATGGTTTCGCCTATAGCACGGGAGACTGCTAATACAATGGAAGCGATAATCCCAGATAGAGCGGAAGGCAGGACGATCTTTAGAGCCAATTCAAATTTTGTTGATCCTAGTCCAAGTGCACCTTCTCTAATGGAATTAGGCACGGAAGACATGGCATCCTCAGAGAGAGAAGCGATCATAGGTATAATCATGATTCCAATAACAATGCCCGGGCTTAAGGCGTTAAAGATTTCCAGGCCAGGCATAACGCTCCTAAGGATAGGAGTTACAAATGTTAATGCGAAATAACCATAAACAATGGTTGGGATTCCTGCCAGCACTTCCAAGATCGGTTTAATGATTCTACGCGATTTTTCGGATGCATATTCACTTAAATAAACAGCAGACGCAATGCCAATAGGAACCGCAACTAAGATGGCAATTCCTGTTACTTTTAAAGTACCCGATACTAATGGCAGGATTCCATATGATCCATGAGTCTCTGAAAATGGAAACCACCTTTTCGCTGTGAGGAATTCAACGATGGACACCCGAGTAAAAAAAGTAATCGTTTCAAAAATAAGTGTAAGCACTATGCCAATTGTTGTTAGAACAGATATTAACGCAGTGAGAAAAAGAAGAATGGGAACAATCCTCTCAAAAGAAAAGCCAGACTGCCGCTTCTTAAATTTTTGTGATATAAGATCCTGTATTGAATGATTCTTTAATGGTTCATCTGCCACATTAACAACTCTCCTTGTTCCATAAGATAAGTGAGAAGTGATTGAACACTTCCCACTTAATTGATGGACCTACTTTAATGCTTTCAATTTATCTAATTCCTTTTGATATTCCTCTTCTGGCAGGCTCACATAGCCTACATCTTCAGATAATCCACCTGAATTTTTAAGAGTATATTGGAGAAAATCATACACTTCTTTTTGTTTTTTCACTGCTGAGTTGCTGGCATACACAAACAATGGACGAGACAAAGGCGAATACTCACCTGATTTAATTGTTTCATGTGAAGGGGTAACTGGACCTTTTCCAGAATCGATAGGAACCACTTTGAGATCGTCTTTATTTTCGAGATAATAGGCGAAACCGAAGTATCCGATCGCATTTTTATCGCCTTTAACCCCTTGAACAAGAACATTGTCATCTTCAGAAAGAGTGGCCCCCTCGACCAGAGGTTTCTCCTTTAAAATGACTTCGTCGAAATAATCAAATGTACCTGAGTCTGTTCCTGGGGAATAGAATTTAATTTCCTCATCAGGCCACCCTTTGCGTATATCAGACCATTTTTTAACAGTTCCGCTTTCAAGCCACATTTTACTTAATTCATCAACTGTTAATTTATCGACCCAATCGTTATCTTTATTGACAACTACTGAAATTCCATCGAATGCTAAGCGGAATTCTGTGTAGTCAATGCCATTCTTTTTGAGAGTCGCCTGTTCTTCCTTTGAAATTGGACGCGAAGCATTGGTCAGTTGTGTTTCCCCTGCTCCAAATGCTTCAAATCCGCCTCCTGTTCCTGATGACCCCACCGATATTTTTACTCCTGGCTGCTTTGTACCGTAATCTTCTACAATAGCTTCCATGATCGGGTATACAGTAGATGAGCCGTCCACTTTAATATTTCCTTCCAAATTCCCTTGAGTTCCGCCGCCATTTCCATTATTTTGTTCTCCAGCATTGTTGTTTCCTCTGCCACAAGCTGATGTAATGGCAATTGAAGTGATAAGTAGTAGTAATAAAACAACGAATTTAATTTTTTTCATCAGAAGTTCCTCCTGGTAGGGTATAGCTGAAAATTAGATGCATTCATAGTATTTTCATAAATTCCATTATTATTATTAAAAAGTTAAAGCAGGAAAGAAGTCTACATAATGTATATAGCTATAACACTTTTGGAAAAATAAAAGGAAGTACTCAAATTGATTTGGTATTCAACAGGTTGAAATTATTAATTTGTATAGAAAGAGGGATGTTTATGACTGATAAAAACTTATATAATGAAGAGGCCGTCCTGGCAAACATTAAATTAAATGCCAAGCTGGAGGATAATAAAGTAAGGGCTTCAAAAGAGGGCATGCATGAAGCGGAAAGTGCCAATATAAAGATTCAAGACGCATTTTACGGAAACGACGAAGATAAACAGGACTTTCCACCAACGTATATTTACAATGATACTCCGTCCATTAAAGTCACTGGGGATGAGGATTAAGAAATAAACCCTTCTCGTATGAGAAAGGGCTTAAAGAAAACAGGGGTATATTTATTTATAACCAATTAATTAATCCTTATACTTTGATTAAGCAGGGACGAATATTTGAGAGATCCAGTATTCAAGGTTAGTTCAATATTTTTTCATAAACGAAACTGTTTTTTTACACTGGAATATAAATCTATTTCTTTGGTCTCTGTCCCAAACATCTTTCATCTTACAGTTCAAATTCCAATGTTCCATCGTGTTCAAAGCCTGATTGTGGAAACCACTCTGTAAAGATGCGGTTCCATGTGCTCGTGATTTATCCACCTTTTACAAGGAAGGATATAAGGAAACATTTATATCAATTTAATATCTTCTCAATAAACCTATGATAAAGTTAGGCTGTAACGATAGTTGGCAAGATATTCTGAATAGGATGGTGCAGCTATGATGTTTGCAAGGATAGGTGTCAATTTTGTCTTGATCATGACTCATTTCTATTTAGCTTAAAAAATACATTTGGTTGAAAAGCGTAGCTGTCTTTTAGACGGCTTTTTTATTTACAACACAGGATTTGAAGGTCCGAACAATATTGATCCAGGAAGGATAGCACTTTTCTAATTCTTCTGGAATTAACAGGTGCGTTAGTTGGAGTAAAGAAGGAATCTGAGATTGTATGCTGAATAATGTTAGGAAGAATTAAGATGGTTAGGAAAAAATAGATAATCATTTTTTTACTGCTGATGGGTGAGTTAGTTGAAAAAGTCTGGCTGCTATAACTATCAGAAGGAGATATATACTTGTGCTAAAATGAATCAACAAAGAAGAGGGACTTAATGGAAACATGCTTCTTTACCCTGTGTTTGCAATCATAATTTCATTATCATTAATTATTTGAGGTTCAGTAATATTTTTCTTAGGTATTCAAAATGTGAAGGTTTTGTTTCTTATTCGACTAACGGGGCAAGATTTAGCACGAATATAAACGTTGTGAAATTGAGAAGAATAGAAGACTTGATAAAGATGTATAAACTAGTGGATTATAATTAAACGGAAAGGAAGTATACGACTATGGATTTTGAAACAGTTATGCAGGAGCTTGAAGCACTTAGTAAGGAACGAACTAAAAAAATGTACATATCCAACGGTGCCCGCGAGCCGCTTTTTGGCGTGGCTACAGGTGCTATGAAACCAATCGCCAAGAAAATAAAAATAAATCAACGTTTAGCTGAAGAGCTTTATGCCACACATAATTATGATGCAATGTACTTCGCAGGCATTATTGCAGACCCAAAAGCCATGACTGAGTCGGATTTTGCTCGTTGGATAGATGGAGCGTATTTTTATATGCTGTCCGATTTTGTGGTGGCGGTAACTTTATCAGAGTCAGATATTGCACAAGACGTTGCCGATAAATGGATTGCAAGTGGTGACGAGCTGAGAATGTCAGCGGGCTGGAGTTGCTACTGCTGGCTTTTAGGGAATCGCCTGGACAATGAATTTTCCGAAAGCAAGATATCTAAAATGCTTGATATTCTGAAAAATTCCATTCATGATTCGCCGGAACGAACGAAGTCCTCCATGAATAATTTTCTATATACCGTAGGGATTTCGTATTTGCCACTACATGAAAAGGCACTCGAGACTGCAAAGGAAGTAGGTATAGTAGAAGTCAAACGGGACAAGAAAAAAAGCAGTTTCCTAAACGCTTACGAAAGTGTTCAAAAAGAACTAGGTAGAGGGAAGCTTGGTTTTAAACGCAAACATGTAAGATGTTAAAATTAGCTTGGTAAGAAGAGAAGTAAAAGAAGAAACAGGTCTCGTTATTAGAGACCTACATAAATCCATAACTTAATCAATTACTTATTAATGAAAAACCTTCCTAATTTAACGGGTGCGTGATTTGAAGAAAGAAGAATTATATATGTTCAAATGCGGAAAACAAAAGGTATTAATCGTAACTTTTTAAAATTGTAAATTTTCGACTTTTTGTCTGCTCTATAAATTTTTGTTTTAATTAAAATAGGGATTATTCACTAATCTAGTTAATCATATCGTTTTTATTGGTGGGTTTATTACTCTTCTTTAGCTAACGGGGCAGGATAGTGGAAGAACAAAAACTAATAAATTTTATCCTTTGTGGTGCATTTCTGCTGCATATATACGGATCGCTGCCTAACATCATTTTTATTTAATGATTGTCCACTCCTTACGCAATCTACTGCATAAAATAAGTATATGCCAATAGATTGTGAAGGAGGTGATAACTTGGTAGAAAAAAAAGGATCAAACTCCTCTTCTTATAACCATTCTCACTGTTTTGAACCATTCATTAGTCCCAACCCTTTAACTTCATTTAATCCTGTTCAACGATTTCCTAAAATTGACAAAACAGCATTTGTAAGTCAGTTTTCCAGTGTCATAGGTGATGTAACCATTAGAAACAATGTTTATGTAGCTCCTAATGTAAGCATACGTGCGGATGAAGGAACCCCTTTTTATATAGGTTCTAATACAAATATTCAGGACGGAGTAATTTTACATGGTTTATTAGATAAAAGGATTTCAGTTTGGGGAAAAAGGTATTCTATATTTATTGGAAATGAAGTGACCATCGCTCATGGTGCCCTTGTCCATGGTCCTTGTTATATCGCAGACAAAGTATTTGTTGGTTTTAATGCCATTGTTTATAATGCAATTGTCGAGAAAGGCTCGTTTATATCTTATAATGCAGTAGTAACAAATGGCGTTCGAATTCCACCCAATAGATTCGTACCACCTGGAGCTAATATTGATTCTCAAGAGAAGGCAGACGCACTTTCACCAGTACCAGAGGATAGTAAGGGATTTGCACGGGAAGTTCAACGTGTCAATCAGGAATTCCCCGCATCTTATCAGTTGTTATTTGGGAAAAATCGTTGCTCCTGTGGAATTGCCTATGACTAACATAAAAATGTGAAATGGATGCTCGTTCGAATGCTTTTTGTAGAGACCTTTAATAGAAATGCGAAGCTGTCATCGAGGCAGCTTTTTTATTGTTACGGGGAAGAATTGTTGAAGTACATAGCACATGAGATTGTGAATAAATGTACTTAAAGTAACGGGTGCGTTAGTTTTTCTAATTAGGGCTACAGAAACAGCCTTTCTTTAAAAATATTTTTTATAGAAATCCTGTCGTATTTTCCCGCTTAGATGAGCATATATTCTGGTTGTTTCACTTTTTTATGTCCCAATAATGTTTGGATAACTTCCAGGGGAGCCCCGTTATTTTATAAATCAGTGGCATAACTGTGTCTGAATTGGTGCGGGTGTATATTTTTATTTATATCTGCTCTTTTAGAAATCCTTTTGATGATGTACCGTATCTGAGCTGTGCTCATTCTGTGAGGAGAGCGTTCCGTTACAAAAAGTGCTGGATCCTGATCTTGCCGCTCATCTAGGTACCGTTTTAACCAAATTTCACTTCGGGTATTAAAATAAACCTCGCGTTCTTTATCTCCTTTTCCTCTAACTATCGACAATTTTGGCTGGATTGTTGGTCAGATCCGGCTAAGTCCCAATCAATTGGATTTCCTTCTTGCAAAAACAAATTCGTGAAAATACTGATAACCATACATTAAAATTGATTTTAATAAAAATAAAAGTGAAAGCTGAAACCTATTGATTCTTATTAGTGAAACATAGCCAATTCTTTTGAACCAATTCATCAAAATATACGTGAAAAATGAATCAATAATTATATTAAGTAACATGTATTTTTTAAAATTGCCAAAGGTGAATTTTAAAGTCCACAGTGAACCAACAAAGAAAGGTCCCAGGATAAGTGGCATCTCACCTAACACGTTAGGTTTTACTGGGTAGGGAAACCACCACCATTCCTTCTTTTCTGCTAGATAACCTTCTAAAGTAGCATATACGCTCATAAATATGGTTCCTGGAAGATATCTCTTAAAGCTACTTTTACCAAGCAATGGAATAGAAAGCCAAGGAATAAATAGCATTAAAAGGATATATATTGTTAATTTTCTCAATAAGATAACATCCTCTAATTTATTTTGTAATAGTATCTCAAAGTTTCTAGAAGGTATGTAAAATTTGAAAGGTGCTTATTAAATAGGATGGGTTTGTGAAAGAAGAAATGGCGGCTGTTGCTGTCTTTTTGCGTTTTGCACAAACGGCCAGGATAGTCTAATAAGGATAATAACATAATAAAATAATTTGTTATAATATCGGGAAATATAAAATCATACCCAAACAGAAAGGTTGAATAATCTTGGAGATAGAGCATAATCCTCGCCTAACTTCTTCTGAAATAGCATACCTATGGGGTGTAAAGCTCGGTGACAGTATGCATATATGTATATTTAAATATTTTCTTGAACATGTGGAGGATACGAATATTAAGGCATTGATAAAACATGCCTTAGATTTGTCACAACAACATGTTGAAACCATTCAAAACATATGTACAGAAGAAGGAATTGTATTGCCAATTTTTTTTACAGAAGATGATATGAATTTAAAGGCAAAACGTCTGTTTTCAGATACTTTTTATTTGCACTACATTAAAAATATGGCAAAAGGAGGGCTAGTCACTCACGGGTGGGCACTCGGAAATCTCTACCGCCTTGATATACGCTCTTATGGTTCAAAGAGTATAGCTTCCTCTGTGGAACTTGATAATGAAGTGTCGAGAATCTTATTAGAAAAGGGACTGGCAGCAAGACCTCCTTATATCCCTTATCAGCAGGAAGTAGATGTCATTCGTAAACACTCTTTTATATATGAATGGCTTGGGAAAAAAAGAGCACTTGCCGCAACTGAAATTACAGATCTTTATAACAATATCGCCGCAAATGAACTAGGTATAGCAATAGCAACTGCTTTCGGCAGAATTGCACGCTCTGAAAAGGTCAGGGATTATATCCAGCGAGGAAAAGACCTTTCATTAAAACAAGTAAGGATTTATGGTGAGTATCTAGAAAATCATTCTCTCACAATCCCGACCTTAATTGGTCTTGAGGTTACTGATTCAACAGAATCGCCCTTTTCTGATAAATTATTAATGATTCACTTCAGTCTTATGAATCACTCGAGTGTAGGAAATCTGGGAATGTCCATCTCTGAAAGCTTAAGAAGTGATTTAATTGTAGATTACTCCAGGATAAGTTCAGAAGTTTTAAAGTACGCAGAAGATGGGATGAACCTCTTAATTGAAAACAAGTGGATGGAAAAACCTCCTACTGCATCAACAGATGAAGATATAGGCTAAAGGATAATGTGATGTGGAAGCTAAGGAAAGATTAATATGGAGTATCGCTCTACCAGGTTTTGGTCAATTACTTAATGGCAAATATCTGAAGGGAATAGTATTTATTCTTTTAGAAATAATCATCAACGTTCAGTCAAATTTTAATGAGGTCATTTATTATAGTTTTAATGGTGAAATAGGAAAATCTATTCACCAAGCAAATTACCAATGGCTCATGTTCTACCCTTGTATATACTTTTTTGCAATGTGGGACGCATTTAAGGATTCAGGCGGAGGTAAAGAACCTTACTCATACCTTCCTTTCGTATTTTCCGCTTATTTTGTAACAGTAGGAATTATGTACTCTGACAGAATTAAAATGTTCGGAATATTATTGGGTATTGTATGGTTCCCAATGCTATGTGTTATTCCAGGAGTAGGATTAGGGTTATTGCTAAAAAGAATATTAACAAGTTAAACAGTCAAGAAATTGAGAAATTGAATTACTTAAAAAATTAAAAGCACTTCTCTTTAGAAGGGCTTTTTTGGTGGGTTTAAATGACCATACTTAAATAGATGCAGCTCAGTCAGTTTTTTTAAAAGGAGAGCGTCTGATCCTTGATTCGGATTTTTCGGCAGCTGTCCGTCTGTATAGGGCACCGAGGTAATTCTTTGAGTCTCTTACTGATTGAGCTGCTCCTGTTAATGCCGAACGAAGATACTTGTTTCCTTTTTTGGCCCTTGCAGATTTCCGTTTCCCGGCACTTTCATTGTATCTCGGAACAAGAGCAGCCCATGAACACAAGTGGGCGGCACATGGGAACTGCGTTCCTACGTCGGGCCTGATTTCGGCGAGTATTTGTTCGGCCCTCCTTGTATCCTTGTAGCTATGCCAGAAATGGAGTCGAGCCGTTCAATGTCGTCCTGATATTCGCTTACCCATTGGGCAATGTCGCGTCCAACAATCTATTTGATTAGTAAGAAAATCAATATGAGTTAAGATAGTCTTGAGCATCAATCGTTGATGGGGATTTACATTGCCTTGGAGTGCCAACTGTTCCTGTTTCTTCAGTTTCATTGTACGGCGTGCTAGGTTTGATAGCTTCTCAGGATTGTCCTCGCCATCTGCGACATGAAGCATATCCTTTGCCGAAACACCCATGATGCCGGAAACCACCGAACCAAGTTTGATGTTCGCTCCTTCGAGCACCTTTTGAATCCGGTTATGCTGTCTAGCCCGTTCCTCGATAATGCTCGGCGATAACGAACAAGTTCCCAGAGTTCCCTCTGGGTCCTGTTAGGGATGAAGCTCGCTTTAAGAAGTCCATGCCTTAGAAGTTGGGCGATCCATTCCGCATCCTTTACATCGGTCTTGCGACCCGGAAGGGACTTCATGTGTTGGGCGTAGACAACAAGAAATTCAATCCCTTCGGATTCCAATAAGTTGACGATAGGCTTCCAGTAAACGCTTGTACTCTCCATCGCCACATGACTGCCCATGTTCCTTAACCCAATCAATTAATTGGACTTTGGGTTTTTAGAGCATAAATTTGGGGTAAAAGACATGGAATATAGTGACACCATTGGGGAGAACTAAATGGAAGATCAAGAACAATTTCTTTTAAAGAGGGAACTCGGCAGGCTTCTAATGGATCTTAGTAAATGCTCTCGACCGAGATATAAAAAACACATTCGACAAGATATAGATTTCTTAAGAATGGTTATAGCCAAATATTACCCTTTAAAATAATAAAGGGTCTTTTGTGTCTCAACCACATACTCGCTGGGCGTTGGAAATATTTAATCCTATGGCTTTTAAAGACTAAGAAACGTCGCTACAGTGAAATTAAAGGCCTTTTGGACAATATCTCTCTAGGTTCGCACACAAAGCAACTTCGAGAGCTAGAAGCAGATGGGATAATTAAGCGTGAAGTTTATCCTGAGGTTCCCCCACGTGTTGAATATTCACTAACATCAGGACTTTTTTATCTGGAGAAAATTTAAAGAATGCACTCTATAAAAAAGATTGTGAACCGTTACACTTAAGCTAACGGGTGCGTTAGTTGAAGAAGATATGGCTGCTTTCGGCAGCATATTTTGTTTCGTCCATACCAAATGTAGGTGGCTTTAATTTTATAATTAATATCATAACTTGCTATAATAATTCTGTTAAGTAAACCAAACATATTACAGGAGATTTTTATATGAATCATAATACTAACATTAATATTGGCGGGCTAGATTTTGGCTGGGATTTAGATAATGGGAAATTTACTTTTGAGGGAGAAGACGCGGTCTTATTCTGGATTTCAAGTGCAATGAAAACCTTTTTTGATACCATTGAGGAAATTTCGGGAGAAGAGGCTACCCGACTTGTGTTTGAGGCTACTGGTTATCGTCAGGGGCTTGTGGTTGGTGAATATTTTGAAAGCATGAAGCATTTAAGCGTAATTGAAGCAGCAAAAAGGATTACCAATACTTATGCGTCAGCAGGTTGGGGAAGAACAGAAATCAAGGAACTTGATTTTCAATCCAAAACGCTTACTGCTAAGATCAAAGACAGCTGGGAATATAAGATTAACTTAGCTCAGGGGAAAAAACAGAGCGGTTTATACTTAGCGGCTCATTATGCAGGGATTTTCACTGGTTTATTTGGTACGAAGATCTGGTATAGAATTGTGCAAGACCAACTGGAAGGGCATGGATACAGCATTATTGAGTATTACCCATCCGATAGATAATATACATGAATTATCGAGGAAGAAAGAGTCAGAACAGATAAAGCAGCTTGAGGTAATGGTTGAACACAAGACAAAGGAATTAAGGGATTTAGTTAAACAATTATCCTCCCCTATTATCCCTGTATTAGAAGGCATTGTGGTTGTTCCTCTTCTTGGGAAATATGATGAGGAACGATCTGAAGATTTGATAGTTAATACGCTGTATAACCTTCCTCAATACCAAGCGAACTTTTTAGTACTAGATCTAACTGGTTTAGATATGGAAGTAAGTCAGTATACTGCCAATTTTATTGAAAAAATTGGAGCAGCTGCTTCTTTAATTGGTATTAAGACTATATTGGTAGGGATATCTGCAGAAATGGGAATCACCTTAACCCAATCCGGAATTAACCTTTCAAAATTTGAATGTTTCAGAACCCTTCAGCATGGGATTCACCATGCTTTAGCTGAGGCAGGAAAGTCTATTGTATAAAATAATTAAGACAAGAGGAAACTTCTTGTCTTTTTTATCCCTACAATTCATGGACATAATTACTGCCCCTTTTTGACTTTTTTGCAGGATAAACAAAAAAAGTCTTATGAAGGACTAAGCATGTTTTAATAACTGTAATTCACTAATTGCTTGTTGTAGACTTGCTTTTGTATTGATATTTGCAGATTTAATCCTAAACTTACCATAAAACCTACTGTAAGGAAAAGGGAATCTTAATACCTGATGAACTCGCAACAATGGGATTTGATAACCAACCAATAGCAAAAATTATGCACATAACAACACTCAAAATCCCTTTGGTTGAAATCGGAAGAAAATTATTTCTTCAAGCAATCAACAGTACAAAAAATTCTCACGAAGAGAATTTGTCAAATTAATTGAACGGCAAACCGTATAGCAATGTAGGAGTAAAGTTATCTCCGTAAAAGTAGGACTTTTTTATTCAACTAAGAAAGTATTTTTGTTTACAGGTGTTTTTCTTAAGCACCACACTACATTGAATAACAAACGGCTGCTTCGGCACCCTTTTTTATGTTTCACTAGCAGGCAGGTTAGCGTAAAGATAAATAAAAATCTATACATCTCCCATATTGCTAATACAGTATGTTATACTGTAAACAAACCTTTGAAGCTTTAAATCTTTTTATATTACCTTTACCAACTCCCTACTCGAACAATGAGTAGGGTTTTTTAATGATTATTATAAGGAGAATATAAAAAACAAGCTCTTTAATAAGAGCTTGTTAATGTCATCTATATAAGATTAAGCTTTTTGAACGTTAGTAGCTTGTGGTCCACGTTGACCTTGCTCAACGTCAAAAGTAACTTTTTGGCCTTCGTCTAAAGATTTGAATCCTTCAGATTGGATAGCAGAGAAATGTACGAATACGTCGTCTCCATCTTCGCGTTCGATGAATCCGAATCCTTTTTCTGCGTTAAACCATTTTACTGTACCTTGTTCCATTTTTGTTGCCTCCTAGTGCGTTAAAACACAATGTATTACTATCCTTGCCCAAAGTGATTCTCAAAACGAAAAGTCGATATTCATACTATCCATTGTTACACCGAACAAAAATAATTCTTCTTTATCATAACAGGATACGGAAAAAATTGCAAATCATGCGAGGCATTAACAAAAATAGTATTTTTATATAATCGTTGATAAAGCAAGGTTTGTTCTTCAACTTCCTGAAAAAACTGGAGAAAATTTGTCAAAGGCAGATTCTGGTTCACTAGGTATACCTACACGGTGTGGGGGGATGGGCGTCAGCATAGCGTAATCAGCCATTGTAAAGGTTCGAACAACCCGAATGATCAGCTAGTTGCAGAAGGTAATAAAAATGCCTTAATGGCTAGAAGAAGAATTATTAATAATCTGGATGAGTATTTATCGGCTTGTCAATTAGGTATTACTGTGACCGCTCTTGGTATCGGGTGGCTTGGAGAATGGCGTTTTTATTCGTAAATAACGAGGGTGATGCCCTGGATATTGTTCAAGATACAATTTACAAAGCTTTTATATCAATCAAACAACTGAAAGAGCCTAAGTATTTTTCCACTTGGATATCAAGAATTTTAATTAATACTACTTTGGATTTTATTAAAAAAATAACCGTATGGTTCCATTTGGCGATATTGAAATATTGGGGAATGATGGGAGAAGCTTATTAATCGAAGAAAAAATGGATTTAATAGAAGCAATTGAACGATTAGAAGTGCAATCTAAAACAGTAATTATTTTGAGATATTACAGAGATCTTTCTATAAAACAAATTGCTGAGATTTTGAATTGTCCTGAAGGAACTGTGAAAACTCGACTACATAGAGCCATTAATCAATTGAAATCCAATTAAAGAGAGGAGTGTATCTGATGAATGAATATCTATCCAGCAACGTTAAAAAAGAGGTGGATAAAATAAAAATTCCTGAAGACAAATTGGAACAAGCCATTGAATTTGCAATCAAAAGGGGGAAAAAGCATCACCCATATTTTGGTTTTGGTAAGAAACTGATCAACTTATGCAGTGCCGCAGTCCTTCTATTGTGCCAATTTATTGGTTCAGCATTTGTTTCTCCAGCTATGGCCACCGTTGTGTCTAAAATTCCTTATCTAGGACAAATTTTAGAAAATAAAGATGATATAATTTCTGTCATTTTTGAGGAACTAAGAGAAAAAGGTTACAAAGTGAATGGAAGCGGAGTATCCTATTCTAAAAAAGAAATCGTAATCAGAATTGAAGGTTCTGAAAAATACTTTGATAACGTTAAAGGTGACGTAGAGAAAATTGCAAAGGATATTTTGCATTCAAGAAATTATGATGCCTACACCTTAAAAGTGAATAGAAACAAGGAACGTACGGATGAAGTCATTCCAGAGGAGGAAAAGAAAAGGAATGAATTTAATAAACAATACGAAATAATCTATAATGCAGTTACTGAAGAGTTGAAGAAACGGGATAATAACATATTATCATTAGGTATGGTGTATAGACCTAAAACAATTGAAGTAGAGATTCCAGATACAGAAACAGAAACTAGAAATGATGAGATGAAGCAAGTAATAAATCAGATTCTTCAATCTAATAAAATGGATCCAATTCCTATAAAAATAAAGAAAATAGACATGAAAGTAAGGGAGCAAGATAGAAAACGGATGGGGATTCTTAATATTGTTGAGGAAGATATTTTAGGGAAAAAGGAATACAAGGTGATAATGGTTGGATACTCTATCCATCCAGAACCAGAAATTCAAGCTTTTATCTCCTTATCTAGTTCGGACGATAACGTTAAAGATTTTGCCCAGCAACTTGAAAAAGTTATCTTACGTTAGCTCGTTCAGACAATATAAAAAGAATTAGCTCCATTGATTCATTACTAGATATATACAAACACTAGATATACAAAATCAAATATGGATTTCTTTTCTCTTGGAAATTCGCTACGTCCTCTTAAACAAAAAAACTAGTAAGGAAATCCCCTACTAGTACGGCAAGTTTTTCCAATCGTTAATGGCATTTACTTGAACTGAGCCAAACTTAGCTCCCCAACTAGATGTGCTATTAACCGAAATCACTGAACCTGATCTTAAAATTGGTCCACCACTCATTCCTCCAGTAACATATGACGAATGGATTATAGCATTGTATTGAACATCGTTAATTGTTCCAGTACTTTTATATAAATAATAATACCCTGTTCCTGTTCCCTTATCAGCAGGATATCCATGCGAGATAATGGAGTTTCCAATACCTGAAGTAGAACTTAAAGGTAGACTATATGAATGACTTGAGTTTACCTTGATAACCGCGTAGTCATACTGTACATCTCCAAGATAAACAGATTCTGAATTAGATGGTGTAGCGTTGATCCATCCTACAGGTACATATGCTTTTGTAGAGGACCACCCTCCATAAGGAAGTGTTGTCCCGTTTTCCCCTGGATAAGCCACCCAACCAGAATAAAATTTATTATTATAAGTATCGTAAACACAATGTGCTGCTGTAAGAACTGTGTCTTTATCTAAGAATGTTCCCGAACAAGTGTAACCATTATTACCATCATAAAAATCAATTTGAGCCATAGAGTTATATGGTGCTACGGTCGTATTAGTAACTTTGACTCTATTGTCAGTAGCTAATGCGTTAATTTCTTGTTCCGCTACAGAGTTATCACCATTAAATAAAACACTATTTTCTCCTTCTAAAATATCACCTTGAGAACTTACTGAAGCATGGCCGTTTTTTAAACTTTTAATCTTTTCTTTTTCTGCTAAACTAAATGTTTTTACTGGCTTTTGTTTATCTTTATGAAGTTTTTCTATTAAATTATCTACTTTTTCCTTTTCCAACTTCGGCAATTCAATACTATCATTTTGGTTACCAGTATTTACTGTTGTTTCTGTTGCAGCATTACTTTGTAAGGGGCTGATAAATGACGCTACAAGCAACAAACTCATACAAAAAAAACTAATTCTTTTCATATTTCTTTAATCCACTCCTTTTTCCTATTTTAATTTTTTGAGTATTCCATTATCATTATCTTAAACAAACCCAAAATATATAAAAATAGGAAAAAAGAGGTATTTTATGAATAAATTGTATTTACTTGTAATAACATCAGTACTTTTAGTTAGTTGCTCTAGTGGAAAGGAATCAAGAATTAATGAAAAAACAGATGGGGTTAAGGAAATAACAATAAAAATTCATGATTATAATAAGAACGAACAACATTACCTACTTAATATTATGACGAATGGAAAACAACAAAAAGATGTCGCGCAGTTTCCAGAAAACCGTTTAATAATTACAAATGAACGAAAAGAAGCAAAAGTAAAATTTCACTTAAATACTAACTATACGATTAATGTATCTAAAACTAATGCGAAAACTATAAAAGAATTTTATAGTAACAAAAAAAGCGAACAAGCCCTAGAAATTGTTAGTAAGAAGATAGATTTTAAACCAGATTTACAAGATAAAGAATTAAGTATAAATATTAATTGACGTTGATAGAGAATGCTCATATTTTTATACTTTATTCGTTAATAAGGAAGGGATATTCTGTTTAGTGGGGAAATGTTAGAAATGATAGTAAAACTAAAAGACCAAGAATATGAAAAGGGATTCTTGATTTTCCATCTAATCTAAGCTCACTTTAAGACTCCTTGGTGGCAATACTAGAGAAGAGAATCAAATTCGATTAAAAGGTAGTACGGGATTACCGTTCTACCTTTTTCCTTATGAAGTTAATAATTTTTTATTTCTAAACATTATAGGGGAGAAGAACATAGATGATTCGCGTACAACTTGCACCTTCATGAGGCGATCGTGGTTGACGGCTAGCTTGAGTTAATAGCCTTTTGAGTAATGTATATTGTTTCACTAACGGGTGAGTTAGTTCAATAGGGAAAAAAGATGTCAAACGGGTATTGCTAACATCTTATAAAATGGAGTGACCTAATTTAAGTGGCTGGGTTAGGGTTAGAATAATAAATTGAAGACAAGTAAACAATGTTACTAAAACAACTAGGTGAAATATATGTGGATTTTAGTTTACATCTTTTTTGTTATTCTTATTGCGATTGCTTATTTCGTGCCCAAGAACATAAAGAAAAATGAAATATACTCTACATCCATTTTTGCGATATTGTTTGGGTTTATTTCAGATGAAGTTCTAGATCTTCATTTGAACCTATACGGTTACTTTAACCATGGGTTTCAGTGGCAAGGTTTCTTTTATTCCGATTAATATTTTATTTCTTAACTACTTCCCAGTAAAAAAGGGACCCCTAATAAAAGCACAATACATTGTTATATGGGCCGTTAGTTCAGTTTTGTTTGAGTGGCTTATATTACAAACAGAATACCTTTATTATAATGGCTGGAAACTGTGGTATTCAGCTTTATTATATCCGCTTATTTTTCTAGTTCTATACATTAATCTACTCGTTATAAGAAAGCTAAATAATTTACAAAAAGAATTTAAATAATAACAAAGTGAACAACAAAAAAGACCGCTGTTAACGGTCAGTAATATTATTTCAAAAGATATTCTTCAATGTTTCCTGAAGTGAACCTTTTGTTTCTGCATTTTCTTCAACACAGACTCCCGCATGCACCATTTTTCTTACAAGATCAGGCCGAAGACCAGTAAGAACCGTTTTGCAACCCAGCATTTTAACTCCAGCCAATACCTTTTCTAAATTATTTATGACATCCCGATCCATCAAGGCAATACCTGAAAGGTCCATAACCAGTGTGTGAATTCTTGAGTCAGCTATGTTGCTTAAAACTTTTTCCACAATTATTTGAATCCTGTATGAGTCTACTGTCCCAATTAGTGGCAAAATAGAAACGTTTTCGCTTACAGGAATAATCGGAACTGACAAGTGATCCACCATATCTCTTTGTTTTAAAAATATTGTATCTTTATATTTTGTATAGTTAAGAAAAAAGTTATTAAGGAACTTGTCAATCTGATCGTTGATAGTTTTTTCTATTTCGTAAAATTCTGTACGGTCATTCATAATATTCTTTTCTACGTCAAGAATACCTACAAAATGCCATAATGTTCTTCTTATCGCTTGTACCCACTCTAATTTCAACTCAAGTGTTAATGCGTGCTCCGCCCAAGCGATGCCTTCCTGTTTAGCAAACGCAACTAACTCTTCATCTTTTTGATCAACTACATAATAAATCAATGTCCGAGCATTTTTTAACAAATCAATGTTTCCTTGATTTAGAATGTCTGTAATTTTTGATGAGACATTTACTGCTTCGGAAAACAATTTGTCCTCAAACGTTTCCCAGTTCTCTTTAATAAATGACTTTATTTCTTTCCCAGTATCTGTATTGGTCTCATTGCAACCGCTCCTATTTTATGTAAAAATTCTGATAGTAAGCCTTTATAATTGTAAGTCCATTATATTGTTAGATCTCTAACATTAGCAATTTTATATTCTGAAGGAAGAAGAACTTTTTGAACTTAAACTAACGGGTGCTTTAGTGCAAGATTAACAGCTGCTTAGGTAGCTTTTTCTAGTTCCACTAACCGGGCAGGGAGAAAAATTAAAAATAGCAATGAATTAACTCATTAAGGTAGATACTTACGCTGCCTTTTTATTGTATTAAGGGATTTATAATACCGGATACGTTGTTTTCGAGAGGATTGTTTCACCCTTTTGTAGAAATCCTTATTAAGCTAACGAGGCAGGATAGTTAAATATAAAAAACCCTGTGTTTTATCCTAAAAATTTAAATTGTATCTATAGTTAAAAGGAAGTGGAGGAAATAGTGGAGGGATTAGTGGTTGGCTCAGAGGAGGCACATTCTATCGAAGCAATTAAATTAATGCGTGAGCTTTCAGAAAAGCTAAAGGAAATTACGGGTGAGACAGGAGAAGATTCCTTTAACTTAGATGATATGAACAACTCACGTTCCTTATTTGCAATTTGTCGTTATCAAGGACAGCCCGTAGGTTGTGGAGCATTACGTCCATTAAATGAAACAACGGCTGAATTAAAAAGAATGTACTCAAGAAAAAATGGAATGGGTGTAGGTTCAAAAATCTTATCTTATTTAGAAAAAGAAGCTATCAACCTAAATTACTTTATAATTAGGCTTGAAACTCAAAAAATTAACAAGAAGGCCATTCATTTCTATAAAAGCAAGGGTTATACTTGTATTCCTAATTATGGAAGGTGTATTGGTCGAACTGATGCCATTTGTTTTGAAAAGCTCCTTTAAATCATTTATGGCTTGTTCTTCAACTAACGGGTGCTTTAGTTGAATAAGAAATCCTTAAATAACAGAAAAAACTCGCTAATTTTTTTGAAGCGAGTTTTCTTTTTTATTACATCCACTAGAAAAGTTAATTTAAAAAACATCTTAAGCATTAGCAACAATCTTTACGAAAACAGCCTTTAAAAACTTCCCCAGCAAGGTTGAACAGAAGGGTGTTCACCAAACATATTTTCTATTGCTCCATGCAAAAATCCGCTTGCATCAATCTTTCCGCTAGAGACTGAATAATTACTAAGTTTTAGTTAAATGTTCCTATTTTCAGTAAGCTTAATGCTTGGAGGTCAGAGGAATTCAAACCCAGATTGTTGTGAATATTGTACTTAAACAGGGGGGCGTTATTCCGTTTCTTTATTTTTGCAAAAAAGTTCCCAATATGGCTGTTTCGGCAGCTTTAAAAATTAGTCAAGAAATTTTTTCGAATGGGCGGAACGGATCACCCGTTTCAGAACGGTCGTCATAATGCAACGTCTTTTAGACCTATCCTTATGTTAAGACTTGAAATTATTGTAAATTCTAATTAAACGTTTGGTAAAAATGGCAATTTACCGATTTTTTTGTTTTATCATAAAATAGTAATCTGAAAGACGAAAGGGGAATATTTAAGTGTTAATGAAACAAAGAAAAAAAAACATCGCCCAAAAGTTTATGTTTATGAGTGCTTCTGCTGCACTGGGACTATCTTTATTTGCGGCAAGCCCAGCCTCGGCAGCAAACAACGAACATACAAACAAAAAACCTTCCTTTGAATTCGGGCTAATCTCCGACATTCAATATTGCGATTGTGATACATCGGGTGTGCGTTATTATCGCAATTCCATAAGCAAACTGCAGGAAGCAACGGCAACACTCAATCAGCATAACCTTGAGTTCACCGTGCAAACGGGTGATCTAATCGACCGGAATGTAGAAAGCTTCAACACCATTCTTCCATATTTCAATAAGATTGAAGGGAAAAAATATCACCTTCTCGGAAATCACGATTTCGCCGTACCGACAGATGAAGTGGTAGATATTTTAGGTATGAAGAACCAATATTACGACTTTGCCGAAAAGGGCTGGCGTTTTGTCGTACTTGACACAAATGATATAAGCATGTATGCGAATGAACCAGGTTCCCCGAAATACCAACAAGCTGAAAAGATGTATAACCAGTTGAAGGCGAGCGGAGCCAATAATGCCCAGCCATGGAATGGGGGAGTGGGCACTGAGCAAATGGCGTGGCTACATAACGTTCTAAAGAAGTCTGCTAAAAACCATGAAAAAGTTGTAATTATCGGACACCATCCGGTTTACCCGGCCAACGAGCATAACACATGGAACGATGCTGAAATCATGCAAGAATTGGAGTCTGCGGGTAATGTAGTGGCGTACTTCAATGGTCATAATCATGCGGGTAATTACGGAGAGAAAAACGGAATCAAATATGTGAATTTCGAAGGTATGCTGGATACGCCTGATACTAATGCCTACGCAGTGGTCAAAGCGTTTAAGAACCGCTTGGAAATTGATGGATTTGGCAGGGTGGCTGACCGTACAATCGAGGTCAATCCAATTCAAGAACATCACTAAAAGACACCAAAATGGTCAACACGAAGAAGATGAACATGAGGAATAATATGTTGGTGAACACCGTTAATCGATAAAACATGCACAATGACAAGGGCTTTCATTTTACCCCTTGTCTTTTCTTTTTTTAGCAATAAATACTCTTTATATCAATATGATTCTGCTTGACACCTTTGAATTTTGATAAGTGAACGCAGGTTGTGATGTATTGTACTTAAACAAACGGGTGCGTTAGTTGAACAACGTATGGCTGATTCGGTAGCCTTTTTCTTTATAACGGAGTGTTAAGTCCAAGGAAGGTTATTTTTATAGATAGGACGAATTATATAGGGATTAACCAGCATCTAAAAAAACAAATGAGGTGAAGACTTGTCACACGTAAGAATACGCTGTACAGGCCTAATAATAGAAAAGAATTCTGTACTTTTAGTGGAGTACGATGATAATGGAATTCATTATAATTTACCTGGTGGAGGACTAGAGCCGGGTGAAACTATATTAGAGGGTGTTGCAAGAGAGGTGTTAGAAGAAACTACAGCACAAGTTGATGTTGGTCCGTTAGCATTAATTTATGAGTTTACCCCGCATAAACAATCTGGAGATTATAACGTCAATGAGAAACACGGATTGCATCTCATTTTTGAATGTACATTAAAGAATAATTCAATACCACGATTACCTCAATATCCAGATCCTTATCAGACCGCATTTAAATGGATCCCTATAGAAGAACTAGACTCCATTTTGCTGATACCAAATATTAATAAGCAAATAACAAACTATATTAAGAACAAAAGGAATATCGAATTAACTGAGGGTTATAGGTTAGTTCGTTACGATTAGAACCGAAGTAATGGGAAATTTTCTTTACTAAACTATCGGGTGCGTTAGTTCTAGAAGGTGTTGCTTTTTAGGAAGGAATAAAAGAGTAACATAAGATAAACAAGTGTTACAATTTTTTAACAACTTGTGGACAGGAAGGGTGAAAAATGAAGACGGGATACGCAATTGTTATACTAGCTTTGAGTATTCTCTTTAGTGGGCTTTGGATTGGAAATGCTCTTAAGCAGGACAGACAATGTTGCAAAGAAAACATCAGAAGGGATTTTTTCAATATCAGAAGCAGCGGATTATTTAAATATTAGTGAGGAATCCATACAGAACATTTTTCATAGGTGAGAAAGTTATTCCTGGTCAAATAGCCGCAGAAGTGAAAAAGGCATTTAGATTGGGGTAATTTGGATAGGATGCCATACATCAAATAGTTCCTTATTTAACTAACGGGGTAGGTTATTTGAATAGAATAAAGGAGTATTCCCTATGGAAATTAATTATAAAATAGCCATTATTTATATTGATAATTTTGATAGCTTACTATACTTTGTACCAGTTTATGATGCTGATAGAGGCATTGTAGAAATGGACACATTTTTTGAGTTGGGCAACAAGGCATCGGATGAAGAACTAGAGGATACTACTATTAAAACACTTAAATTATGTCATACAAAGGAACCCGATATAAAAAAAGCACCTATTCAACAAATTAAGAAAGCTAAAAGTTATAAAAAAGCAACTGAGAAAATAAAGATGGTTGAAGTATTATGGGATAAAGATGAAGGATTTAGTGTAGGGTTTTTTGAAAGGGAAAAAAGTGGATACTTCTCACTTTTGGACCGTATTTATTTGGGCGGGACTGTAAATAAAGGAGAATTTGCATATGCAATTAGAAAGGCAATAGAACTGGCGAGGTAATTATACAGCATTAATTGGGCTACAAAGTTTGTGAATAATTGTACTCAAGCTAATGAGTGCGTTAGTTGAGGAAGAATGGCTGCTTCGGCATCATTTTTCATTTGTATTAGAGGATTAGGAAGGAATTGATATCCCTAAAAAAAGAATATAGTTTTTAAAATGGAATAAATTAAACCTGTTTGAGGTGATTTAATGAAAAAGCACACCAAAGCTAAAGAAAACAGTAAAATAGACACTGATGATGGATGGAATAGAACATTTTATGGAAGTCCAACAATTGGTGGAATGGTTATTGTAATATTACTGGTAGGTTTCATTCTATACCAAACCTTGTTCACCTAAAGGGTGCGTTTGTTGAAGAACAATGACTCTGTAGCAGCCTTTTACTTTTCTTTAAAATATAGACGTAATTTAAAGAGGGCTTTATGCCAAAAAAGACCGAGTAAAAAAACCGGTCTTTTTCTTTGGAAACGAACTTTTTAAGTTAAAATAGTTGATCACGAATTTCTCTTAAAGTGTGTTCATCAATACCAAACTCACGAGATATTCTTCGGATACTGAATCCACTCCGCAGCAATTGAATGATAATAATTAATTGTCGATCCGTTAGAATTATAGCGGTATCTCTAACGCGACGCTGACTTGCATTGCCTCTACCCATAACGCACACCCCCCATGTTTTTAAAGCGAAAGGACAAGATACCCCCAGGGGTGCTTGTCCTTTTTTTTAGAAGGTTAAGTTTGTTGATTAGAAATGTTTAAACATGCTTGAAGATGAAGATTCTTCGTGATCTTTCTTTTTACATGTGAACATATCCGAAGATGAAGATTCTTCGTGCTTTCGCTTTTTGTCTCTCTTCTTATCCTTGTTGTCCAATTCACAAATTATTTTCTTCATCATTTTATTCACTTTCTTCATTTTCTTTACTTTTTTACGACATTTTCTAAGTTTTTCTTCGCGTTCAAAATCAAAGAATTCGATAGACATAAATATCGCCTCCCTCCTTAAAGTAATGGTTTAACAATAGCATCATATGAGAGACTTCATAGATTCGTGTGGGAGAGAGTCTACTAATACTAAAAATGGTTAATTTAATATAAAAATAACAAAAACGCCCATCCAATCGGAAAGACGCTTAGTAGAGAGGAAATGAGTTGTTCTTAATTATTATGTTATGAAACAATATAAAGATTTGTCCCTCAAAAAACATGACTAACAGGAACAATTAAGTAGTAACACTCTGAAAATAGGTGTATATAATAAATGAGTACCATCACCACTATTTCTATATATCCTTCTATGGGCAGCAAGTAAAATATCCTGCTTCTGCCACAAAAAAATTGCTGGTCAGGAGGGAAACAAAGCATGTATGCATTAAAGGAAAATGAAACTTTTTTAATTATACGTACTTAGAATTACAAAATAGAACCAGAGTCTTTAATAGTCACTTATTAATGGGCTTTTTTGGTGCTGTACACCAAAGCTTAACGTTGCGTGGCTTTTCTTAGAGCTTCCGTTGTAATATCCCATAATCTATCATGAGTTTTGTCCAGTTAGCACAACCAAACGTGCGGTTTGGGAGTTGAATGCTGAAGGTGTATATTTGACAGCGAACTCCACAATTTTTTTAATTCTCTCATCAGATAAATTTACAAAAGAGTGGCTTATTCTAAGTACAAATCGTAAAAGAATAAGCCACGAACCTGAAGTCTACAATTCAATGAAATGTTTACTATGGGCAATTTTTTGAGCTACATAATAAATGATAGTATAAAATGGAATAGAATAACCGTATTTCCAGTTTATTGGCATATATATACCTAGCCATTTAAATATAGGTTCACTGACAAAAGCGGTAATAATTGCAAAAGTCAGACCTATAACCCACGGATTTCTTTTATGAAACCATGAAATAAGAAACATAATGATTACCGGCATTAATGAGAAATCATAGGAAAATATGCTGGAATAGCAGGTGCTTTTAAGTAATTCCATAAGGATAATTGGACTCCTATATTGTCCAATGTGACAGAAAGTAAAGCGACAAACGTTCCTGAATAAAGCAAACGGCCAGAGCTATCTTTCTTTCTATAGATCAACCAAATGATCCACGGGATTATGGTAAGTCCAATGCCCAGCCACCATTGCCAGGTAAATAGTACTTCCTGTTCCCACGCCGACATTCTATCCATAAAAGCATGATGATATTCCAAGAAAGATTTGTGCATTCCTGAAGTTGTTGAAATACTTTAAGCCCCCTCTACACGATGTTATTTAATACAATTACCATCTAGCAATTGTTTATACAAGTAGGCTTTAATTGAAGTATCTGCTAAACTTACGGGTGCGATAGTTCAAGATCATAGGCTGCTGCGGCTGCCCTTTTTGTTCTTTCACCAACGGGGCAGGTTAGTTAAACAAAGAAGGAATCTACAGATTTATATTGAACTTATTATTAGAAGCAGAGAGCAGAGGAGAAAGAGTTGGATGAAATTATGAAATGTGATGGGGTTTGTTTCAGACCTCCAAGAAGCAAAATGGTTTTATGCTAATCTGCTAGAGATGCCTATAATACTGGAGAAGGAAAATAAATTAATTTTCCAGTTATAAGGTACGCAACTTGTTGCGTTTAAGTGCGAAAAGAATGGACATGTAGGGGATTATTCAAACGAAGCTAGAACAGTTTTGGTGTTCTAGGTAGATTCTGTTGAGCAAACGTTTTATGAAATGAAATCGAAGTTATAAAATTTTTACACGAAATATACCTACAGATGTTATGCCGCCTTTCAAGATCCCTTTGGAAATGTTTTTGAAATTGCGGAACATACATCTAGTTAAATTAAAGGGGCAGGATACACATGTAACCGGATATCGACAATTTAGTCAGGCTTTTGGCCATTACCTGTTGAGACTGCTATTTAATCTGCTGAAATTTCAGTTTGTGAAGAATTGTACTTAAACAAACGGGTGCGTTAGTTGAACAAGGATGGGCTGTGGCGGCAGCCCTATTGTTGTTTCATTAACTTGAAAATAAGTTCCCTCTAGACTTGAAAAAAGGTAATACTTAAGAAGGCCCTGCTCAATCATCAAAAAAGAGGAGGGACACATAAAATAAAACGGATAATTCATCTCCCGCTCTATACATGACTGTAATCTTAAAGGCTAGTCCGAGAAACATAAAAAGGGTGCGTATAAAGCAGATGTTTACGGGACGCTGTAGATTCTCTAGAGGTATATACAATAAATGGCGTTTGCATCATCCAGAACTATTTATGACGAACAGGGTCCATCACTTCATCACTATTAAAAAAACGGGCCATAATGTCTTTCTGTTGTCTCAATCCTATCCCATCAATATGGACCCGATCCATCATCGTATATTGCCTTGAAATCGATAGATAAGGATTCGGCCCTACTGAACAAAAGATACTAAACCCATAATCTCTTAACGCTTGAAATTTAGGATCCCCTGGCAAAACACTGCTTCCATATGGATAGATATAGATATTAGTTATGCCGATCAGGGATTCAACTTCTTTTTTCCACCTCTCCGTATCAGTACGCAAAGTACTTAGGCTCACTTTTTTTGTATCCAAATGGCCATAACCATGGGATGCAAATTCCCAGCCATCTTTCTTTAGTTTATCAACCACTCTTTTCGCTTCTTCTTTTTCATGAGCATAACGTTTGTTCGTTAATTCGTGGGTACGGTATCCCAGAATTCCCTCATAGCCGGTTAATGCAAGAATTCCCTTTGCCGAATTATAGGAAAAATCGGGATGCTCCTTCACGAAAGAATTGAGTATCGGAACGATTTCCTGGTCTCGAGAAATCCTCTCAGCTCCAGTTTTATCTTTTGAAAAGGTAGCAAGTTCACCCTCTTGATCTATTAATAGTTTACCCGCATTACCGTTCTCTTTCATATATTGATAGTAATTTAGATCATCCACTGAGAGGAGTAGTGGCTTTTTACTTTTAGGCAGTTTCAGTTTTTTCTTCGTCAACGTAACTTTTCCATTGATCATCTGCTCTTGAAAGAGGTCAGACATTTTAATTAGCACAAAATTTTCGCGGTACAATGAGTCGATCATTTTTTTAAATTCTTTAACGGTAACAAAATAATCATCATAACCCTTAGCCATTGTATCCCCGTCAAAAGCTAATTCGGGATTTATAATAAGCGGATGAAAAAAGATATGCTCGATGGGTCCGTTGTATACGATAAGCTCTTCCTTTGGATGTGATTGCGGTGGAACCGGAACGGGTATAGGGTGTGCCTTATTAAAATCCGGCTTAGGCACCCTATGACCATCCTCTATTTTGTTGCTTGGTTCGGTGGATACTTCATCATGGTTTGAATTTAAGCAGCTGGACAGAGGGAAGCAAAGCAATACAAGCAATGTCATAAACCTTTTCTTCATATCCATCACCTCACAATGATAAGAAAACATTTGTAGTTGATCAGGAAATTAAAAGTGTTTTTTTAGGTTACATATGTTCATTTTGGTTTCTATTGTTAGTAAAGAGTAGGTTGCTATCAAATATATTCGGCATGATTGTGCTGAATAAAAAATTTAAACCTCCATTCCTTTATTTCCATGTAATGCAATTAAAATCCTTCTTTTATAGGCCGTTAATTGAAGAAACTACACCTAGAAAAAATGTATTGTGTATTGGCCTGTATACGATTCTCTGTATCGTTGGATTAAGGAGAAGATATTTGGGGCTATTCAAACTTCGTTATAAAAGAATCAAAGATGTGGGATTATCCTGCCATAGCTTCTTAAACTAATGGGTGTGTTAGTTGCACAAGACTGGCTTGAACTGCATCCAACACACTGAAGGAATACTCAGTTCCATTATGTTCAAACTAGGTTTACGTCAGATCCTTTCGGGTATAAACGAGGGATATTGGGTTAATTTTAAGTATAAAACATGATTCTTTTTGTTAAAATACGGATTAGCCCTACAAAAGGAATCAGGTTATAAAGATCAGTCTCTTATTAATGACAAATAACTAGGTGAAGCTATGTTAAACCGTATAGCTGCTACTGGCATTAAAGAACGGATTATTAAACAAATAGAACAGGAAGATTAAGTTAAAAAGTATACCTAAAATAACCCACTGGCATTAGCTAGTGGGCTTTTTTACTTATTGAGAATGTTTTTAATACTAACCATCTGGCGATTGTTCCACCAATATTATAAAAAAGCACTGAATAGATTAGCTTCCACTCAAGAAGTTTGTACAAATCCAACCAAATAAAAAAGGTCTCTCCTAAGTAAACGGACCAAAGGGAAACAATAAAATTAACTAACAGGAATGATTTCCAAGTTTTCGTCCATTGGTAAATTAACATAACTATACAAGGCACAAGTGTTAAGTCTGCAGGCAATAGAGGTGGTATCATTTGGAGTAGTTTATCTGGGTATTCCCACCACATTAAATCGGTTCCTATGTTATCTAATAAAAAGGCGAAGGTTGCCATTATTAACCCAAACATTAAAATTTCAGGCAACCTTCTTTTATCTACAATTTTCCACCAAACAATCCACGGAAAGATTGATAAAAAAAGTAGGAACCACCATTTCCAAGTGAACAAATCATCATTAACCCAGTGTTGGTATGATATATTCTTAAATTTTTCCCTTACATTTTGCACTTCCTGAAAAGATGGATAATCCTTTGCCATTTCATCACCTATTTTTTCAACCGACGACTTGTTCAAGTCCTGGCACCCAATTTGAATTAGTAGTCTTAATTCTCAATAAAAAGTACAATCTCAGTAAATATGTCGCTTTTCCCATTTTTACCTATGTTTCAGTAAATATACGCTTAGTGGTAAATTCCTCTGAAAAATTATTTTCGCATTATAGAGTCAATTTCTCGACGGCGAAATACCAAACATTATTAGAATAAAAGGAAAATTAACTATATATTTAAGAGAAGTAAATTGCTATAATATAATTCGATTTTATGATTTTGAGGGGAAGTTGTGATGAGCAATCTATTAGAAACCTTGATAAATGATTTAAGACCAAATGGAGGACATATCTTTTATCACTATAACAATAAAGAAAATTACATTCATAATGTTGTTTCTTTTATTGTTACGGGAATTAAGAACGGTGACCATATTCTTCTGGCTGAAAATGATAGACACATGCTTGATATAAATAAAAAGTTACAAAAAGAATTAAGTAAGGGACAATTGGAAAACTTGCATTTCATAAATAATTATGACTTTTACTATTCAAATGGGAATTTTCACCCACATACTATTGTTAATTATTTCTTAAAAAATATTGAACCGTTCATAGAAAAAGGGGCTTCATTATGTTCGTGGGGACTTATAGAATGGGGAGAAGATAAAGAAATTAACGATGATGTAGTTGAATATGAAAAGCAAGTGGACAGCTTAGTAAAAGAAAAAGGAATAACTTCAGTATGTGCTTATGATTCTAAACGAACATCTGATTCATTAAAAGAATTGTTAATGAGATGTCACGGAGTAATGTTAACAGATGATGAAGTAGTTTACTTAAAGCAAACCTAAAATTAAAATAATTGGTTAGTGAATGATACTTTAGTTTTGAAGGAGTTGCCACCGGCAACTCCTTTATATTTATTAAATTACTAGACAGTCATTTAAGTTAATAAGGTGGGTGGTACTTTTATGAATACAAGCAAAATAGGGGTGGGAGAATTAGATATAAAAATGCTCCTGAATTAAGAGAATTTATTGTTCAATTTCTGATGGACCTGCTGTTTTGATGAGGAATTTAGGTACCATGTGTAAAGTTTGTGCAACATCTGTAATATGTAGATATATATGCTGAAAATAGATGCCCGTTTCGGAGGATATGAATTTGGAAATTCCTTGCTGATACAAAAAAGGCTATTGGTATTCGTAAAGTTGAAATGAAAATGAGTTAAAACAGTACCATAGTATGGTTAAAGGGTGGTTAAATGAGGAATATGCGTTACTTAAAGAAAAGGTTGAGAACATTTGCAAGGTAATGTTTATAATTCAACCGATGGAATCTATGTGTTTTTATATAATACTGTAGAGGATACGGCTTGCTTTGCAGATTGTTGCTTGGAATATATGCAAGAAGCAGAAGAGTATTGTAAGGAGCTTTGAGTCAAGAATGAGGACTGGATTTATATCGATGATCCTTTGAAAGGTTGCCGACACGATATCATTTATGTTAGTAAATATTCGTTCTTTAACTCCCATGAAAATTAATTCTGAGATACAGTCAAAAAGGCAATACTAAAGAAGACAGCTCATTCTGTATTTTTAAAAGAGTGCCTGGTTGCTTG
>NZ_JAFBFI010000014.1 GCF_016909175.1 Peribacillus deserti | reverse complement strand
TCTTTTATTATAAACGGGTTTTCTTCCTGATGACATAGAAAAACCCGATTAAGGGGCACTTTTAATTTAGTGTCCATTAATCGGGTTATAGTTCATAAGTGGACAGCCCTTTTTTATGTGTAACAAAGAAATGTGAAAATCCTCTGTAGTTCGGTTCGGCCTTATGGTGTCTCGGAAATAATCCGGGAAATAGGGACAGTCCCCACATAAAGGTTACTTCTGTACACATAATAAGAGAAAAGAAAGGGGAGCGGGTTTTGAAAAGAGTGTTAGCTATGGGTATGCTGATGATTTCTTTTGCGGTATTAATTATTTGGAAGAATCAAAAGGCTGGACTGACTTTAGATTCGACTTGGTTTTTTATAACTAATTACTTTTTTAATTTAAGAAAAGAGGATTTTCTTTCGATTATAGCACTGATTTCAGCTTGGATTATTTATGAAATAAAAAGCAGGAAGCAGGAAAAGAGGATTTTCTTTCGATTATAGCACTGATTTCAGCTTGGATTATTTATGAAATAAAAAGCAGGAAGCAGGAAAAGCAGAACTAATACAGTCAATTTGGCTGTTTTGTTCTGCTTTTTTTGATCTTACTTTTAATAAGAGCGACCAGTAATAAGATTATTGGTATGGCCATTTGGAATGGCAAGTGGAGATAAATAGGTACAATTTTAAATCCTATTTCCAGATGAGTATTAAAGTTTGGAGCTATGAATACAGAAGTAAATATAATGAGTATTCCAAGCGGGTAAATCATTTTGTCAGGTTTCTTTAATTTAAATAAATCTCCTAATCCTAACACTGCACAATAAAAAAAGATAAATATTTTTACAAAGCCCAATATGACCAGGATAATCAGGATCAAGGAGTCCAGCCGCTGGATAAAATCACCTATTTCAACTAAACCGATCTCCGTCAAAACGGGAAATGTAGACCTCATTCTTGCATCCGTTCCTATGGCAGCAATATTCATCAATGTTCTAAAGGTTAAATATAATCCGCTGACTATAATTCCTAAGTACCCGAACCTTTTAGCTGTTTTATAGTCTTTTACCAAGGGGAGCAGCATCGTAAAAGCAACCATTTCGCCAAACGGCACAGAAATGGTAGATGGAAAGAGCGCTTTAATAACAGGAGACCATCCATTTTCAAGCAAAGGCAGAAGATTTTCCGGCTGCAGTAATTGAGCAGAGACTTCTAATAATAAAATTGGCAGGGCCGTAAACAGGAACAGAAATAAACATATTTGGCTTAACCTCGAAAACACCTCAAACCCTTTAAACATTACATAAATAATGGAAGCGATCATATAAAGTCCGAGGGTTAGGAGTGACGTGTTATGGTATTGGGAAATTACAAGCAGTTCCTCAAAGTCGCGCAGCACTCTCGCGGCTAGATAACTGAAATAAACGACATACCCGAAGCCTATAACCCATCCTAGATACTTTCCTAATATTTGCTGAGAGTAGGAGGTCAGGGGTAGATCAGGATATCTCTTGTGGAGGCCAAGATAAACCGAGAATAGGATGCATCCGCCTGCAATACCAAGTAAGATCGGAATCCATGCATCCTGTTTGGCTTCCTTTGCCATGCCAAAAAGAACTGCACTACCTAATTCAAAAAGAAATATCAGACAAAAGAATTGTAAACCGCCAATTTTGATTTTCGATTTCATCTTTTCACCGTTACTTTCTTATTTGTAAGGATAAGGTTCGACCCTCATACTGGTTCCGTGTAAAATGAAATTAACATGAATGCTTACCTTTGATTTTGCAAAAACATCATGCCAGCGGCTTTCATATTTTTTCCATTCCTCTGGATGCTGCCTATGTAAAATGTCTCCGAAGCCGAAAATATCACTCTTTTGCTTTTTTGCTTCATTAATTCCATCTTGGATATGTTTAGCGATATTTCCTGCTGTTTTCTTTTCATATTCATGCAAAACATCGTATTCCATGATTTTTCTGTTGCATAACATCTCGTCTACTATTCCTAATGCATCCACGTGTATGGTGATCTCCGGTTTTCCTGTGTTCATATGAACTTTAATTTTACTCTTGGAACTAGTAATACGAACAGAAGTATACCTGTGACCGCCACAGTTGATGCTTTCATTCGTTTGTCTCATCTGGTTATTTAGAAATAAGATAGACTTTGATTTTGTTCCGTCCAGCCAGCCCACTAGTTTGCCTTCCTTTATAATTCCCATGCCGCGCAGTTTTGTTTCTTTCGTGCCAGGCGGCTGAGTTGGGTTTTCTGAGGTTATAACAGAAATCCCTCCGATAGTCGGTTCTGTGCCTGTGCTGGTGAGCTGATTTATGATTTGATAAATTTCCGTTGCTTCATTTTCCCCTAGCATTTTGGAAGAATTTCTTACCTTTCCATTAATCGATTGAACCGGATGTTCTGTTGCTGGAATCACAGAAAGCACTTCTTTTGCGGATGTCCCGCGGGCAATTAAAGCAGGGATGTTTGCGCGGATATTTGCATCCCTTTCAAATACATCAAAAATATAATTTAAACTTTCAGCTTTTGCTAAATCATCTCCTATAACAACGATCCTGACATGCGAATAATCCGGCATTCTAGAGAACTTTTTGGATGCCTGGCGGGCAGCCTCACTTATTGTCCGGCCCTCCGCCGTATATAGAACGCTTCCTGTAGAACCTGCCCCTGCAGAACCGGTCCCGGCTGTGGAAGTTGGTGAGAAGGCCTGAAAAGTGATTTCATATCTTTTCTTTTCTTTTATCCAGTCAATTCCTAAGCCGGCAATGAAGACAGCATCTCTTAGCTCTCTATAATTAGAGCAGCCGCCAAGGAAATGGGTGAACATAAAAAGGACCAGTATTACTAAACATTTACGTTTCATTCTGACTGCCGCCCCTTTTTACACGAAATTTCTGTTCAGGCCGAGCAGGTTGTGGTCTTGTCCTCTGTTTTGGAAGAGGAAGGCGGATAAACACGTCCTTTTGCTCCAGCAGTTTAAAAGGAGTGATAGGGTCAAAGTATGGAAGTCCAAAACTGCGGAGAGAACATAGATGAGCTAGAATCATAAATGTTCCCAGCAATATTCCATACATTCCAATAAAAGAACCAAGCAGCAGCAAAAAAAATCTCAAGATCCTGGCAGCAATTGCGACGTTGAAAAACGGCATCGTAAAGTTAGCGATAGCAGTTAATGAAACAACAATAACGGTAGAAGCCGAAACAAATCCTGCTTCTACTGCAGCCTGCCCTAATATTAAAGCCCCGACTATGGACACTGTCTGGCCGACAGCTCTTGGCATCCGTACTCCTGCCTCCCTCAAGACCTCAAACACCAGCTCCATAATAAGGGCTTCCACTACAATGGGAAAAGGCACCCCTTCCCTCTGGCCGGCAAGGGTAATTAATAGAGTAGTCGGAATTAAGGCATGGTGATGAGTCATAATCGCTACATATAATCCGGGAATATATAAAGCGATAAAGAATGCGACAAAACGCAGAATCCTTATGAAAGAACCCATATAGTAATTCTGATAGTAATCTTCAGGTGACTGGAAAAATTGAATAAAAGTCGCAGGACCAATTAAGACATAAGGAGTTCCATAAACGAATATTGCAAATCTCCCTTCTAAGAGATTAGCAACAACCACATCCGGCCTTTCGGTGCTTATTAGAGTAGGGAATATACTGTTTTTACTGTCCTGTATAAATTCTTCAATATAGCTTGATTCCAGAATTGCATCGATTTTTATTTTTTTTATACGGCTTCGAACCTCTTGTAAAATGGAATCATTAGCAATTCCTTTTAGGTACATGAGTTCAATGTTAGTATGGGTTATCTCACCAGCATTTAAGGTTTCGATTCTTAGTTTAGGATTTGTAATCCGTGCTCGCACAAGCGAAGTATTCGTTCTTAAATCTTCAGTGAAGCTGTCTTTTGGTCCCCGAATGACAGTCTGGGATGTGGGCTCAGACAATCCCCTCTTATCAATCAACCTTGTGCTTGCAAGGAAAATTTGCTGAGTATGACTAAACAAAATGGCGGTATTTCCCTGCAAAATTGACTTAACCACCTTTTCCAAGTTGTTCATTTTTTCTAGTTTATTTACAGCTATCAACCTTCCAAGAACTTCTGCTGAATTTGGATTGTCCAGCTGTTCCCGAAGCTCTTGAAAATTCAGTTTGGATAGGGGTTCAATAACGCTGAAATCTACTTCTTTTTTGTCAGACATGCCGTCCATTCGAATCATAGCAATAGAGAAATCGCTTGAAGCATCAATGATTATTTTTCTTACATTTAGATCCGGGGGATTGCCCATGCAGTCTTTTATTAATTGGACATTCTTGTCTATTTCAAATGTAAGAGTTGTTTCGTCCTGCTTTCCGTTACTCGGCTTACTGGAGGATGAATCTATTGTAGTCTGAGTCTTCGTTTTTTTATTTTTAAAAAAGCTTGGCAAATCGCTGTCCCCCTTACCGAGTGAATTTCTAGCTATTAGTATTTTTCCATCAGTCCCTTTTTATGTATAAAAGGTTGGGAAAAGAAGGGAACGCACTGGTTGGGAAAAGTGAGACATCCCATGAAAAACAGGTTTGTAATTTTTTGGTTAGGGATAATATATGTATAAATGTTTCAAGGGAGGGCAAGGCATGTCAAACAATCAGAATAAAACAGCCGTGGTAACCGGAGGAGGATCCGGTATCGGTGCTGCAACAGCCATAAAGCTTGCAAAAGAAGGCTATCAGGTATGTCTTATTGATATAAAAGAGGATAAAGCTGCACAGGTTAAAGAGGAAATTGACAGAGCTGGCGGAGATGCCTTTGTGTTAGATGTGGATGTTTCAGATCCTGCAAGAGTGAGGGAAGCAATCAGCAAGGTTCATCAAAAATGGGGAAGAGTTGATGTTCTATTTGCCAATGCCGGTATTAATGGAACAGTAACATCGATAGAGGAAATGGATCCAGATGAATGGGACAGGACGATAACGACTAATTTAAGAAGCACCTTTTTATTTGTAAAGTACACAATCCCTCATATGAAACAAACCGGCGGCAGTATAATTATTACCAGCTCTATTAATGGAAACCGAACATTTAAAAACATTGGCATGTCTGCCTACAGCACCTCTAAAGCGGGACAGACTGCATTTATGAAAATGGCTGCTTTAGAGCTTGCTAGATATAAAATCAGGGTCAACGCAATCTGCCCTGGAGCGATCGCCACAAATATAGACCAAAATACGTTTACAGAAGACGATGTAAAAGAAGTGAAAATTCCTATTGAATATCCTGAAGGTAATCAGCCGCTCGAAAATGCACCAGGAAAACCCGAGCAGGTTGCAGATTTAGTATACTTTCTCGCAAGTGAACAATCCTCACATATTACGGGTACAGAAATCTATATTGATGGAGCAGAATCACTGCTATAAAAATTCAGACTGGCTGCGGCCAGTTTTTTTATGGCAAGCATAAAACAGATGGTGAGATAACATTCATGGGAGCTTAGCGGCTTAGGCTGCTAATCGCCGACAGCCTTAACATTCAGAGCTTTGCTAGAAGATTAAGTGTGATGGAAAAGAAGAGTATCCGAGGAATTCGGAGGAAGGTTTCGAATTCTTCAGAAAGCAGGAACTGCATGCGAGCAAGTAAAAGCTTCACTTTAGATTCGGAACCTCTTAAAAACAAGGTGATAACATACTGCAAGTAAAATGACCGGAAGCAGGTTCAAGTTCTGTTAAGGTGTGAAGTTTAGAACCTTTAGGCTGAGATTGCAGAACATGAAGATAGCAAAAGTGGTTCTGAAACATTAGCAGCATCTCGGAAGTTTCTAGCATCTATAAAGAAGCATAAGTTTTGAAATGTCAGCATTACTTCCAGAAGACAATCATTAGTTCCGAGGCATTCAAACATTAGCAGATCTTAATAAGAAGTTATCAGTAAAGGATAAGAGTACGTATCGAAAAGCCAGCATAACTCCCAGAATATTAGCATGGGCATCGAAAATTCGGCAAGACTTTCAGAGGCTAAGCATAATGCTTTGAAACATCAGCATAACTCTTATGAGACAATCATAAAGCGTAAAAGCTAAAACATAAACTTCCGAAGCATAATCATAAACCGTAAAAATATAAGAATAAAAAGAAAACGAGCTGTCTATTTTTATAGTAGGGATTATGGCAGGCTGAACGAATTTAGTCCCATCAGTTGTGAATAGTCTCCTTTATATATTGCTTTTAAAAAAAGGAACTATATATAGAAAAATTGCAGGCCTTGAATATAAAGGTAGTAAAGTTTTTCATAGCCGTGTTTCAGCCGAAATATGAATATATGTGTTTCTTAGAAAGCCCCAAATATTTATAACCCCAATTTTAAACAGAACAATACAGGGAATCGTCATTCTTAAATCATTATAAATAAATGCGTAACAGCCTTCAAAAATCCCTTATTTACTAAGCAGAATATAAGTTCTGTATAACAATCATATACTGATTTTCTGTCCAGGGCCTCGCTATTTTTCTATCGAAGCAGTCCGTTTTTCTATGATAAATCGGAGTTATTCCCGCCTTTCTGCTAAATAAAGACAAAATTTTTTCTATTTTATTAAAATACTAATTTAAAAATTCTGAATAATTTGTATAATAGTAGAGTAACCACTAATTGGGAGGGATTTTTTTGAAAGCGGTTAAATCGATAGTGATCTGGGGAATCATTTCTGCCCTGGGTGCAGTGGGATTCGGGGTTCTTGCTCTTAATAGGGGAGAATCTATTAACGCTATATGGCTGCTCGTAGCGGCTGTGAGCACCTATGCTGTAGCATACCGTTTTTACAGCAGATACATAGCAAATAAAGTATTTGAGCTGGATGATAACCGTAAAACTCCTTCAGAGCTCCATAATGATGGAAAAGATTATGTACCTACTAATAAGTGGGTTCTGTTTGGACATCATTTCGCTGCCATAGCTGGCGCAGGTCCTCTTGTTGGTCCAATTCTGGCAGCCCAGATGGGGTATCTGCCGGGAACAATCTGGATCGTAGCCGGTGTAGTTCTGGCCGGTGCTGTACAAGATTTCGTTATATTATTCGGCAGTATGAGAAGAAAAGGAAAATCTCTTGGCGAAATGATTAAAGAAGAAATTGGTCCGGTCACAGGTTTTATCTCTATGATCGGTATTTTGGGAATTATGATTATTTTATTAGCTGTTTTAGCTCTGGTAGTTGTAAAAGCGCTTATAGGAAGTCCTTGGGGGATGTTTACTATTGCGGCTACGATACCTATCGCTATATTTATGGGCATCTATATGCGCTATATCCGCCCGGGCAGAGTCGGCGAAGGATCCGTTATTGGAATCGTGCTGCTGCTGCTTTCGCTATACGGCGGGCAGTATGTAGCAGAGCATGAAACGCTTGCTGCCATGTTTACCTTCAAAGGCGAAACAATCGCTATCATGATGATTGGCTATGGCTTTATTGCTTCAGTACTTCCGGTCTGGCTGCTCTTGGCACCGAGGGATTACTTAAGCACATTCTTAAAAATAGGAACGATTGTTGGATTGGCCCTTGGGATCTTAATCGTAGCACCGGATTTACAGATGCCTGCAGTTACTAAGTTCATTGATGGAACAGGGCCGGTATTTGCCGGGAATATGTTCCCGTTCTTATTTATAACCATTGCATGTGGTGCAGTTTCCGGATTCCATGCCCTTGTTTCGTCCGGTACTACTCCAAAAATGATTGAGCGCGAATCTCACGCCCGTCCCATTGGGTATGGTGCTATGTTAACAGAATCATTTGTAGCGGTTATGGCCATGATTGCTGCTTGTGTCCTAACACCTGGCATTTATTTTGCAATCAATAGCCCGCCTGCAGCAATTGGCGTAGATGCAGCAGCAGCGGCTAAGACAGTAACCGATTGGGGCTTTACCATTACTCCCAATGATTTAACCTCGCTCGCTGATGATGTGGGAGAAGAAAGTATTATTTCAAGAACCGGCGGCGCTCCGACTTTGGCAATCGGTATGGCTTATTTGTTCTCAAATGTGATTGGAGGAAAGGCGCTAATGGCATTCTGGTACCATTTTGCCATCCTATTTGAGGCATTATTTATCTTAACGACCATTGATGCGGGAACCCGGGTTGGGCGCTTTATGATTCAGGATATTCTTGGGCATGCTTATAAGCCGCTCGCCAAAACAGATTCCTTAGTAGCAAACATTATTGCTACAACTTTATGTGTTCTTGGCTGGGGCTACTTCCTTTACCAGGGAGTAATAGATCCGCTCGGAGGAATCAATACATTATGGCCTCTGTTTGGAATCGCAAACCAAATGCTGGCTGGTATTGCGCTGCTTCTAGGTACTACTATTCTATTTAAAATGGGTAAGAAAGCGTATGTCTGGATTACTCTGATTCCGACCACTTGGCTGCTGATTGTTACCATGACTGCTGGATGGCAGAAGCTTTTCCATGAAAATCCTAAAATTGGATTTTTGGCGCATGGGAAAGTATTCAGTAATGCTTTGGATGAGGGGGAAATTCTTGCACCTGCTGCAAGCAAAGAACAAATGAAACAGGTTATTATGAATGATTATGTGGATGCAGGATTATGTGCGGTCTTCATGTTTGTGGTAATTGCCGTATTAATCTCAGCTGTAAGACTTTGGATTAAAGTTCTTACAAATAAGAATGTTACGCTTCACGAAGCGCCATATGTCCCAAGGGATCAGGGAGGCAATAAACAATATGCTGGCTAAATTAACCAAAGTTTTTAACTACCGAAAACAATTTATAAGTCTGCTTGTTGGCGTTCCCAGCTATGAAACATATGTAGAGCATATGAACTCAAATCATCCTGATCAAAAGATTCAGTCAAGAAAGGAATTTTTCCGTGAGGCCCAGGAAGCTAGATATAACGCAAAGGGCGGAAAGGTTTCCAGGTGCTGCTAGCAGCCCAATTTCATAAGTGATTTTAAAAAGCTGTTTTGGGAATCAGTCCTAAAACAGCTTTTTTTGTCTCCGCTCAGAAGCCTTCAAGTCTATCTACCCGCAGCTAACCTATTAACATGCCGGCAGCATTTCTATCAACACGGGCTTCCTCATAAAAAAAGGATACCGCTCGAATTTCAAAGCGATATCCTTTATCAAGTAAGTCTCTAAATAATTATACGAACAGTTAATGAGGAAAATAAAGCAGCTGTATGATAAACAATACAGCGAAAATATACACCAGAGGATGTACGTTTTTCCATTTTCCTTTTGCAATTTTCATAAGAGGATAAGAGATAAAGCCGAAAGCGATTCCGGTGGCTATGCTTGACGTCAACGGCATGGTTAATATAACGATGAAGGCTGGAAAAGCTTCATCAAAATCATCCCATTGAATATGTCTTACATTGCTTAACATTAGGGCACCTACGATTACAAGTGCAGGTGCAGTTAAAGCGGCTATTCCGGATACAGCACTAATTAAAGGACCGAAGAAAGCAGCTATTGCAAAAAGAACGGCTACAAATACGGTGGTCAGTCCTGTGCGTCCTCCTGCTGCAACACCGGATGCTGATTCGATGTATGCTGATGTCGGTGTAGTTCCAAACATTGATCCAAATAGAGTTCCCACAGAATCGGCAATCAGTGTTCTTCCTGCCCTGGGAAGCTTATTTCCTTTCATTAATCCAGCCTGTTTGCTTACCCCTAGAACCGTACCAGTTGTATCAAAGATCGTAACAAGAATTATTGAAAAGATGGCCGGGTAGAGGCTGTATTCTATAACATCTCTCATGGCACTGACTGGATTTATGACGATAAGTCCTTCTGGAAGAGAAGGGAGGGAGACGATGCCTTTGCTGAATGAAAGCTGCCCTGTAAGACTCGCGATTATTCCGGTAATAACGATTCCTATGAACAGCGCACCGGGAACTTTCATGGTGATAAGCACTAGAGTAATGGCTAGTCCAATTAAAGCCAGTACAACTTCGGGAGAGTGCAAATCACCGAGTCCTACAAGATTTGAAGGGTGAGCTTTAATTATTCCGGTCAAACGGAGCCCAATAAAAGCAATAAAAAGCCCAATGCCTGATGTGATGGCGTGCTTTAGATTTTCAGGAATCACTTCAATGAGCAAGCTCCTAAGTTTTGTAAAGGAAAGGATTAAGAACAAAATTCCTGTGATAAATAAAGCTGAAAAAGCCTCATGATAACCTACGCCGTTGTTTGCCTGGATTACAGTGTAAGCAAAATAAACGTTGGTTCCCATGGCAGGTGCAACCGCTATAGGATAATTGGCTGCTAGTGCCATAAAAAGAGTCCCAATGACAGTGGCAATAATGGTAGCAGTAAATCCTTGCTCAAATGGTACTCCAACATCGGATAAAATAAGAGGGTTTACGACGATTATGTAAGCCATTGTGAAAAATGTTGTCAGACCGGCTGTAAATTCGGTTCTAACTGAAGTTTGCTGTTTTTGTAAATCAAACATAAATGAATTCTCCTCATAGTTGAGTTGGCTATCTTGCTAGAATAACCCAATTATATAGAATAACAGTTGATGGATGTTATTTCAACCAATCGTTTCGAAGATATAGCATGCCTTGTTACATTAGCCTTTGGTAGCCTATCCGGGAGATTAAACAGCCAGCATATTATATATATATAATCTTTTCCAATATTATATTGTTTAACAAAACTATTTATTCTTGGTATTCTAAGAACGGATATTGAATTTTCAAACTTTGTAGAAAGTTTAATATTCTAAAATAGAATTTTAGAATAACAGCTAGGGGGGTTTTTATGGATTATGGGGTATTAACATCCATCGGGATTTATATGGTCGGCATGCTTCTAATTGGATACTTCGCCTATAAGCGGACTGCCAATTTAACGGACTATATGCTCGGAGGAAGAGATTTGGGGCCAGCTGTAACGGCTCTTAGTGCCGGCGCTTCCGATATGAGCGGATGGCTTTTAATGGGGCTGCCTGGTGCAATGTTTGTAAACGGTATCAGCAGCGGATGGATTGTTGTTGGATTAACTGCAGGAGCTTATTTAAATTGGCTGTATGTAGCACCTCGTCTAAGGACTTACACAGAGGTTGCAAATGATTCTATCACCATCCCAGATTTTCTGGAGAATCGTTTCAAAGATGGATCACGTGTGTTACGAATTGTTTCCGCACTTGTTATTTTAGTTTTTTTCACGTTTTATACCTCTTCCGGAATGGTAGCCGGGGGAGAGCTGTTTAAAACTGCCTTTAATATGGACTATACTATCGGGATCTGGGTAACAGCCGGAGTTGTTGTATGTTATACACTATTCGGAGGCTTTCTTGCAGTCAGCTGGACTGATTTTGTGCAAGGAGCAATTATGGTCATAGCTTTAGTGTTAGTGCCAATTGTAACGATTGTGAATATTGGTGGAATTGATAGAACGTTTAGCGAGATTCATAGTATTGACCCTACTTTGCTTTCCGTTCTCAAAGGGGCCACTCCTGTTGGTATTATTTCACTGCTGGCCTGGGGACTCGGTTATTTTGGCCAGCCGCATATTATCGTGCGCTTTATGGCCATTTCTTCGGTAAAAGAAATGAAAAGTGCTAGACGAATCGGTATGAGCTGGATGATTTTTTCCATTGTAGGAGCAATGATAACAGGTCTTATTGGAATTGCGTATTTCCATATAAACGGCCAGACTCTTAAAAATCCTGAAACGGTCTTTATCGTCATATCTGATCAGCTGTTTCCATCGCTGATTACAGGCTTCTTGCTGGCGGCTATTCTGGCGGCAGTCATGAGTACAATCTCATCTCAGCTTCTCGTAACTTCAAGTGCACTTACAGAAGACTTTTATAAAGCGTTCATTCGGAAAAATGCTTCAGACCGTGAGCTTGTATTAGTAGGAAGGCTGGCAGTACTGGGTATTGCCCTGATTGCATTGGCACTTGCCTTTAATCCAAGCGAGACACTGTTAAATTTGGTTGGTTATGCATGGGCCGGCTTTGGAGCGGCATTTGGTCCTGTTATCCTCCTGAGTTTATATTGGAAGCGCATGACAAAGTGGGGCGCGCTTGCTGGAATGATTATCGGTACCTTAACGGTTATTATCTGGGAACAGATCAAAGCGTTCGATCAAGTTTATGAAATTATTCCGGGCTTTATCGCTTGCGCTATAGCGATTATTATTGTCAGCATTCTAACAGCTAAGCCATCAAAAGAGATAGAATCAGAATTTGATGAAGCAGTAAGAAAACTGTAAATAAAAAACGGCTGCCTGAGAACACTCTGGCAGCCGTTTTTAAAAATACTTAATATAAACATGCCGAAAGGTATACATGATAAAATAAGTAATAAAAGAGGGGTGATGAAAATGAGCAGTATCAGTTTGCTAAAGAGGAATGTACAAATTACGTTAGAGAAGAAAAAACTGACCGGAGTAACAGCACGCGTCGGCCTTGTACTTGATATATCTGGATCTATGAGGAAGCTCTATAAAAATGGGACGGTTCAGAAGGTAGTTGAAAAAATTCTTGCGGTCGCAAGCCAATTTGATGACGACGGAGCCCTTGATGTCTGGGTATATGATAATGAATATTCCCGATTAAAGCCTGTTACAGAAATAGATTTTTTCAACTATGTGGAAGATGTCATCCTCTCTAATTCGCTCATACATAAATTTGGCAGGAACGATGAGCCGCCGGTGATGGAGGATGTTATTCAGAAATATACGATCGAAACGCCAAGTGATGAACCAGCTTTTATCGTTTTTATCAACGATGGCGGGTGTAAAAAAACGATAAAAAAACCAGTTGTAGAATCATCAAATAAACCGGTATTCTGGCAGTTTGTCGGAATAGGAGATGCTAATTTTGAAGTGTTAGAGAATTTGGATCATATGGAAGGCCGCTATTTGGATAATGCAAATTTCTTTCACATTAAAGATGTGGAGAATGTTAGTGATGAAGAGTTATATAACCAGCTATTAAATGAATTTCCATCCTGGCTTAAAGAGGCAAAGTCCAAAGGTGTTTTATCGTAATTCTTTTGTTGAACCGTTTGCCTCTTCCTCATGAAGACAGAAAAAACAAATAGACCTATTCCGCCGCAATGGATAGGTCTATTTGTTTTTTTTAGCTTGCAGCATAAAAGTAAGGCAGATGTACTATTATCGGGCGGGCATCTTTTCAAGTCTCTTTTAAATTATAAAAAGCAGCGATTTTTCGTACGAGAGAGTCAAGTTCTTTTTCCTTTTTTATATTGGAAAGCATTCCTTTAATAACAGGTATTCTGGGTGTATCAGAAGACAATTCCAATTCAATGACATCGAGGGAAACTAGGTGCTCCTCTGAATCTTTAAAATCTTCTTTCGCTGATTTGAGTGCATTTATCAGAACAGATTTATCCAATTTATCCGGAGCTAGAGGGAAGGCGATGAAATCTTCCACTTCTTTCGTTGAAAACATAGGTTTTTCCCCTGGTTTAAGAAGTCCTTCTACTAAATCATTTGTTCTATTAAGAATATACCGCGCCAATTCATACAAATCCAGTTTTGCACTCTGAAAGATAAGCAGCTCAAGGTAGGCAGAAACCATTCCTTGCACAAGTATGGTCAAATCCCATTGAAATGGAGCAATTTTATCGCCGTAAAGTGAACAGATTGTATACCTGGTATTTTCGGCAGCCTCTATTCTCATGTTTTTAATAAACTTCCCAATCGATTCATTGAAGGGAACCGCCTGCTCACGGGTCTGCATAATGATAAAATCCTTTTGATTCAAAATGGCTTCATATTGGCAGACGATATGCTCGACAAAAAGATCTTTGGGAGGAAGGTTCAGTTCCTTTAAGTGTTCAATTTTAGCCTTGATCTTTTCATAATTATATTTAAAAATGGCAAGCAGCAAGGCTTCCTTAGACTTAAAATACAGATAAAATGCACCTTTTGAAATTCCTGCATGGTTTGCGATTTCTTGAATAGAGGTGGCATCAAATCCTTTGGCCGCTATTAATTTAATGGCTGAATCCATGATGAGTTTCTCTTTTTCTTTCAATGCTAACACCGCCTAAAATGCTGTGATTAAATTATTAATTTTTTGTGAATAAGACTGCAGTCGTATTGACGTTGAATGACCGGTCAGTTATATTATTTAATATTATGACCGATTGGTCAATAGGATATCCCATTAGGAGGGTAAAATGAATAGTATTATCAATTTTACGTTAAGAAATAAATTTGCGGTTTGGCTTATGACGCTGATCGTGGTTGCAGCCGGCTTATATTCCGGACTAAACATGAAGCTCGAAACCATTCCGAATATCAGCACGCCTATTTTAAGTATAACAACGATCTACCCGGGTGCAACCCCTGAAGAGGTGGGAGATAAAGTTTCCCAGCCAATTGAGCAGGCTGTACAGAGTATGAATGGGGTAAAAGTTGTCAGTTCTACGTCTTATCAAAATGCATCTTCGGTTCAGATTGAATATGATTTCGAAAAGAATATGGATGAAGCGAAAAACGAGGCAGAAGAAGCTCTTTCCTCTATTTCATTTCCGGAGGGAGTTCAGGAGCCTGAAACCTCAAAGCTGAGTTTTAATGCCTTTCCGATTCTGACTCTAAGTGTTTCGAATGACGAAGAGTCTCTGGCTGCATTAACCAAAACGGTTAAAGAAAAGATTGCGCCAGCTCTTGAAGGGATTAATGGTGTTTCCACAGTTCAGATTTCTGGGCAGCAAGTGGATGAAGTCGAGTTAAAATTTGATCAGGACAAAATGAAACAGCTCGGACTGCAGGAAGCAGCCGTTCAAAATATAATAAAAGGTTCAGATGTAACCGTACCGCTTGGGTTATACACGTTTAAGGATACGCAAAAATCCGTAAAGGTTGACGGTAATATTACGACTATTTCTGACCTGAAGGATCTGGAAATACCTGCTATTCCATCAACAGGCGGAGCTCCAGCTGCTGGACAAAATCCTGCTCCAGGTTCAGGGCAGCAAGGATTAAATGGTGCTGCATCTGAACAACAGCCTTTTTCCGGTTCTAAACAAAATGCTTCAATGACCAGCGGGTCAGCACAAAGTGCGGCCGCAGCAAATGCCGCTATACCTACTGTGAAATTAGGCGATATTGCCGAAATTAAAGAGGTTGGCAAGGCTGAGTCTATATCAAGGACAAACGGCAAAGAAGCAATCGGTCTTTCAATCGTAAAAGCTTCTGATGCAAATACGGTAGATGTGGCTATTGATGTGAAAGAAAAAGTCAAAGAGTTTAATAAAGAAATAGATGGATTAGAGACTGTATTTACCTTCGACCAGGCAGAACCTATTGAGCATTCTGTAAGTACCATGCTGAGCAAAGCCCTTTTCGGTGCCGCTTTTGCAATGGTCATAATTCTTCTGTTTTTAAGGGATTTAAAATCTACATTGATTTCTATGATCTCCATCCCGCTTTCTCTATTAATTGCGATCCTATTATTAAAGCAGATGGATATTACTCTTAACATGATGACACTGGGTGCTATGACAGTTGCAATAGGAAGGGTTGTGGATGATTCTATTGTAGTTATAGAAAATATCTACCGCCGAATGTCTTTAAAAGGTGAAACATTAAAAGGTGCAGATTTAATCCGTGAAGCTACTAAAGAAATGTTTATGCCTATTCTTTCTTCTACAATCGTAACAATCGCCGTATTTCTGCCTTTAGGGCTGGTAAAAGGCATGATAGGGGAACTGTTCCTGCCATTTGCTTTGACGATTGTTTTTGCCCTTTCGGCATCACTCCTTGTGGCCGTTACTATAGTTCCGATGCTTGCCCACTCTCTGTTTAAAAAGGGTGTAAAGGTGCATGAAGAGCAAGGTCCGGGGAAACTTGCGAATGGTTATAAGAAATTATTAAATTGGACACTCAACCATAAAATCATTACGTCAGGAATTGCTATTCTAATGCTAGCCGGAAGTTTGTTCTTAATCCCGGTAATCGGCGTAAGCTTCCTTTCATCTGAGGAAGAGAAGATGATGATTGCGACTTTCAAGCCGGATCCAGGGGTAACCCGTGAGCAGGCCAGTCGAGTTTCAGAGAAAGCGGAAAATCTTCTGCTGGAAAGAGATGGAGTAAAAACCATCCAGCTTTCGCTTGGCAGTGAAAACCCTATGAATCCTGGTGACAGCAATAGTGCAATCTTCTATGTTCAATATGAAGATGATACGCCGGATTTTGAGAAGGAAAAAGAAAAGATAATCAAGGATCTTCAATCTTTCACAACTAATGGGGAATGGCTGTCCCAAAACTTCAGTTCAAGCGGTGCAAGCAATGAAGTGAAGATGTATGTATACGGAGACAGCATGAAAGATATTGAGCCTATCGTGAAGGATATTCAAAATATAATGAAGAAGGACGCTAATTTTAAAAACGTTGATTCAAGCATGTCGGAAACGTACCAAGAATATACGTTCACAGCCGATCAGAAGAAATTGAGCTCACTTGGTCTAACTGCAGGGCAGATTGGCATGGAATTAAGCCCTCAAAGGGAGCGTCCGATCTTAACGAAAGTTAGTAAAGATGACGAAGAATTAAATGTCTACATCCAGACTGAGAAAGAAACTTACAATTCTGTGACTGATTTGACCAATAAGACGATAACTTCTCCTTTAGGGAAAGAAGTTCAAATCAAGGATGTTGTCCAGGTTAAAGAAGGAGAAACATCCAATACAGTAAGCCGCCGAGATGGGAAGATTTATGTGGAAGTAAGCGGTGAGCTTAAGACAGATAATGCTGCCAAAGCTTCCGCAGACCTGCAGAAAAAAGTGGATAAACTCGATATGCCGTCAAGCATTAAAGTAGATATGGGCGGTGTGTCGGAGGATATTAATGAATCCTTTAAACAGCTTGGACTCGCCATGCTTGCAGCAATTGCCATTGTATATCTGGTTCTTGTCATTACATTTGGAGGCGGTCTTGCACCTTTTGCTATTCTGTTCTCCCTGCCATTTACGATTATTGGCGGACTGCTGGGGCTATTGATTGCCGGAGAAACTTTAAGTGTATCTGCCATGATTGGTGCATTGATGCTTATAGGTATCGTTGTTACGAATGCCATTGTATTAATTGACCGGGTTATTCATAACGAAAAAGGCGGACTAGCGACTAGAGAAGCGTTGCTTGAAGCCGGATCTACCCGCCTTCGCCCTATACTAATGACAGCCATTGCTACTATTGGAGCATTGATTCCTCTTGCGCTAGGTTTAGAAGGAAGCGGAATTATATCCAAAGGGCTTGGAGTAACAGTGATCGGCGGGCTTACAAGCTCAACTCTGTTAACATTAGTCATTGTTCCGATTGTGTATGAAGCTTTAAGCAAGGTTAAAAATAGAAAGCGACGTAAAGAACAGAACGGTTAATTTCATGTATACCCTGCACCCTAATTGCTGGTGCGGGGTATTTTTGATAAATTTCCCTTTACTATCCTGCATTTTCAGCAGTTAGCTCAGACAGCATCGAAGGAAGGGGAAATTCCGTAGATATGCTGATCAACCAAAATGTCACTAAAGATTAATTTCCCCTATCCGCTAAAAGCGGAGACATCGAACTTTCAAATGTGAAAGCTCTGTTCTTCAAACAGCTGTGCAGAGCGGTGTCATTTCGTATGGTCATACTTAAGCAGAAAAAGTTTAGTCCTTATACAAGCAGCTGGAAAAATTACGGCCAAGGCTAGTTGGGGGATATGTATCTATCCCAGATCGCAGGAGTGATTCATACACTGTCAAATTCAGGGGATATTAATATGGATCATGAGGAAATGACCGCCCATATAGATGCAGAAGCTGCAAGCGGCGATGTTACAATCGAATGAAACTTGCTTGCGTTGGATTATAAAAGTCAATGGGGTTTAGAAATTAGATGGACTTTTACTTAAAGAAAAATCTGAAGATGAAATGACCGGAAAAAAGGGTAAAGGGAAATATCCAGTTATAGTCTTATGTCTGGAGTTTTCTTCTAAGATAAGCGGGAGCAATTAATATGGAAAATTGCTCCGAGATGATAAGATAAAGGTGGATGCTCGTTAAGGGAACACAATTCACACACAAACAGACTTAAGATAAGAAGATCCTTATGATACTATAAGTGTATAAACACAGCTGAAGGAGATTTACATGACTCACACAGAAGATTTTTTAAATAAATTGAAGCCTGCTTTGCAAAATAACTGGGAAGCATCTGGGTTTAAGGCACCAACAACGATTCAGGAAAAGGCTATTCCTCCCCTTCTTGAGGGAAAGGATGTAATTGCGGAATCCCCAACAGGAACTGGAAAAACACTTGCCTACCTGCTGCCTGTGCTGAATGCAATAAATGAAGAGAACGGATCGATTCAGGCCCTTATTCTTGCCTCATCACATGAATTAGTGATGCAGATTAATGAAGAAATTCAAAAGTGGTCAAAAGGAAGCAAGATTTCAGGAGCTTCATTTATCGGAGGCGCAAACCTGAAGAGACAGCTGGAAAAGTTAAAAAAGCGCCCACAGGTTGTGGCAGGTACTCCTGGTCGAATCAATGAATTGATTAAGCAAAAGAAAATGAAAATGCATGAAGTTAAAACAATTGTCCTGGATGAAGGAGACCAGCTTCTTGTACCAGAACACATTGGAACAATCCAAAATATTGTAAAGAGTACCCTTAAGGACAGACAGGTTGTTTTGTTTTCTGCAACACTTCCGCCGCAGATCGAAGCTCATGCAAAGAAAATGATGTCAGAACCTGAGCTGGTGATTGTGAAGAGAGAAGAGAATATTCCTTCAAAAGTAGAACATGTTTACATTACAGCTGACCCGAGGGATAAAATTAAAATTCTCGAAAAAATCAGCCGGCTGGACAGCCTAAAAGGCCTCGCTTTTGTGAAGGATATTGGCAGCTTGAGTGTCTTATCTGAGAGGCTTGAGTATAATGGTGTCCCGCATGGGGTTCTTCACGGTGAATCCAACAAAAGAGACAGAGAAGCCTCCATAAAAGGCCTCCGCACCGGAGAGTATTCATTGCTGTTAGCAACTGAAGTAGCAGCCAGGGGACTGGATGTAAAAGGATTAACCCATGTGATACATTTTGACCTGCCTAAAACAAAGGAACAATATATTCACAGATCCGGCAGAACAGGAAGATCAGGTGCGGAAGGAACAGTCATTTCCATTATTGCGCCAAACGAAGAGCGCGATCTAAAACGATTGGCCCGAGACCTTAATCTTGAAATCCAGCCAAAAACCTTTTACAAGGGAGAAATCTCTGATATAAGATCAGCCGCAAAGCCGGTCATTAAAAACAGAAAATAGCAAAAAGCAGCCGCTGGCTGCTTTTTTTGATTTTTGAATGGATTTTCGCTGGCCAAGGCTTTATTGAAATTGGCTCTAATTGGTATGGGCTTGGGATGGGAGCTAAAGCGAAACCCTCTTAAATTTTGAAATTCCCTCTTATAATTCAAAAACTCCCCTTAAAATCGAAAAAAACCTCTTAAAATTCGCTTTACCCCTCTTAAAGGATAAAGTTAGCGGAGCGACAAGCTTATATCATTATAAAAAAATGCTGTTTACAGTTAAAGTGGGACTTTTATATATAATTTTATTTCAAATATAAGAATTTTATTTAAACTCTCAAATCGATTGCTTATGAACTGGAAGGTCCATTTCTGCCGATAAATTATCCATATTGGTTAAGTTCTGTCTTACCCGCGCTCGCCATTAGCTAGTCTGTCTTATTAGATATCAGAATTCTCAATAGTGCAGGTTAAAAGCCTGGCTTAAAACCAAGCCTTTCAAGATTCATACTGATTAAATTTATCTATTGCTCCGATTCCTTTTAATTGAGGCCCATACGGCTATGGCCCAGATCAGCACCACGGTTGCATATGAAATATTTATGAAAGTTTCTGAGAAAAAATCACCTGTATGCATGAGTATTCGCAGGTTGGTAAGGATGATAATGCCTCCAACAAGCACTCCTAATAAATGCGCGGGAAGTTTGCGAACCAGCCAGGCTGCAGCTGGGGCAGCTACGATACCACCAATCATGATGGCTATGACCCAGGTCCAGTTCACTTCGGACCAGCCAAGGGAAATGAGGAAGCCTAGAGTGGCTGACAAAGAGACTGCGAATTCGCTGGTATCTACTGAGCCAACCACTTTGCGGGGCTCATCTTCATTTTTTGCAAGAAGCATTGGGGTTGTTACGGGTCCCCAGCCCCCCCCGCCTGTCGCATCCATGAACCCGGCCACTAATCCAAGCGGAATTAATTGCTTCTTTGAGAATCCCTTATTTGACGGGGGCTTTGTATGGCTTTTACATGCAAAACGGCAAATAATGTATACACCTAGACATAATAAAAATCCGGAAATATAAGGCTTCATTACATCACCTGGAAGACTGCTTAAAAAACAAGCACCAACAAAAGCTCCGATCGATCCTGGAATGATTAACCGTAAGACAGTTTGCTTATTTACGTTACCAAACCGAATATGAGAAATTCCAGATGCCGCATTTGTTACAACTTCTGCAAAATGGACGGATGCGGAAGCGGCCGCAGGCGCAGAGCCAAGCAGCAGCAGCAGAGAAGTGGATGTAATGCCAAATCCCATTCCAAGTGAGCCATCTACCAGTTGCGCGGCTAAGCCGATAAGTGCCAGGATGATTAATTTTTTCATTGTTTACCTCCAGCCTGCTAAATTTGAACTGTATATATTGGTATGTAAAGCTCTGTGCATTTGTCACGATAAAACAAAAAGTTCTGGACTCCCCAAAAAGAAAACGCTTACAAAATGCTTGTTTTCATCATACAATGATAAATAGGCATGCGAATAATATGGGATAGTATCGGGAGGCGTGACGATGGAGAAAAAGTTTAAACATTTTGAGACAGAAGTCATTCATACTGGATATGAAGCAAAAGATCACTTAGGAAGTTTGTCTATACCCCTATTTCAAACCTCTACTTTCACATTTGAAACAGCCGAACAAGGCGAGAATCGTTTTGCAGGCAGGGAGGAAGGCTTTATTTACTCACGGCTGGGAAACCCCACTGTACGGGCACTTGAAGAGAGAATTGCTGCACTTGAAGGTGCTGAGGATGGAATTGCATTTGGATCAGGGATGGCGGCGGTTTCCGCTGTTTTATTTTCATTGGTAAAAGCCGGTGACCATATTATATGTTCACAGGGGTTATATGGCTGTACCTTTGGTTTATTAGAGTTATTGAAAGAAAAATTTAATGTCACATATGATTTTTCTCCTATGGAAAACGAACAGCAAATCAAGCAGTTGATCAAGCCAGAGACGGTTTGTATCTATGTGGAAACACCTATTAATCCCACAATGAGAATGATAGATTTAGAGATGGTATCTAGGGCAGCGAAGGAACATAGGATTTCAGTGGTTGTGGATAACACATTCAGTTCTCCCTATCTGCAGCAGCCTCTAATACTTGGGTGTGATATTGTTCTCCATAGTGCAACTAAATATATCTGCGGGCATGGAGATGTGGTTGCAGGCTTAGCCGCAGGAAAGAAGGAATTTATCCGAAGGCTGGCCATGACTACCTTAAAGGATATTGGTGGGATCATATCTCCTTTTGATGCCTGGCTTCTTTTACGCGGTTTAAAAACACTTCCTGTCAGAATGGACCGCCACACTGAGAATGCAAAAAAGCTATATGAAAAATTAAAGGAGCATCGTGCAGTAGAAAATGTCTATTACCCGGGAGACCCGAGCCACAGGGATTACAACATCATGCAAAAGCAGATGAAGGGCGGAGGAGGATTGATTTCATTTGAAATAAAAGGGACTAAAAAGGATGCACAGCGATTATTAAATTCGCTGCATTTGGTTAAAATTGCTGTCAGCCTGGGAGATGCAGAAACTTTAATCCAGCACCCGGCAACGATGACACACGCCGTAATTCCTGAAACTCAAAGGCTGGAAATGGGCATAACGGATCAGATGCTTAGATTATCAGTTGGTCTTGAAGCATGGGAGGATATTTGGGAGGATTTACAACAAGGATTAGATTCCATCTAATGAAAAAAGCCATGAATTTGGCTTTTGTTGTTACAGGTATGAAAACCGATGAGCATTTAAGCTGGAACCGCAGGCGGCTTCATTTATTTTCTGACAGCAGATCCAATATAGGCTGGACGGCTGAGTGTAAGGAAGGCGCAATAAGATCGGCTGAGGAAGGACCATCGCCGATGAAAACCGTTTTACATCCGGCCTTTTTACCTGCTTCAATATCACGTTCATGGTCACCGGCCATTACACTGCCGGAAAGGTCAATATTATGCCTTGCAGCAAGATCGAAAAGCATACCGGGGCCTGGTTTTCTGCACTCACATCCGGCATTTGGCCTGTGTGCACAATAGGCAATCTCTGTTATCGATCCCCCTTTGTCCCTAACAAGGCTTTGAAGATGTTCATGAATTCTCACCAAGTTTTTCTCCTTTAAGTAACCAAGGCCTACACCGCCTTGGTTCGTTACGACGAACACCTCATATCCAGCTTTGTTAAACTCAGCAATGGCTTCTGCAGCTCCTTCTAACAAATACAATTGCCCTGTGTTATTTACAAATTTCACCCGGTTAGATAACATCTCATTCAATACACCGTCACGATCTAAAAAGACAGCCTTTTCCATGTCTTCCTCCTAAGATTCTTAATTTTAAAAAGTATTCCCCCAAGAAATGAATCAAAAACAGCGATTTGATATAATGAACAAAACTAGAGACTTAGAGATAGATTAATTGAGGAAAAACCGGAGATTTTCAGGTTGTATCTAGAAAGAGTTAACCGTAAAACGGCAGCATAGATGCTTTTACATACAGAATTATTCAGCCTGATCAGCTAACCATATTTAAGAAAGTATTACTTAAGCATGCATTCTTTATCGGCTGAAATAAACCCGGTTCTTCTTCATGCTCCTTTGAAACGTGATTTCTTCCTGTAGCTGCTGTTTTAAAATGTAAGCGGAATCATACTGGGCTAAATTATTATTTTACCTTATGAAAAAAGGATTCTACTAATCAGGAGTGGGGGGAACCAGTATGAAATTATTTGCTTCGCCTAAGAAAATCATAACAGGGGAAGGTTCTATTAAAAATATCTCTGCCATTGTAAAAGATTATAAGGCTAAGAGAGTTTTCATCTTTGCTGATCCGATCGTTGTTCATCTAGGATTAACAAATGAATTGGAGGCTATGCTGCAGGAGCTTGACACAGAGTATTCCTTATTCACAAAGATCGAGGCAGAACCGCCTATTGCGGTTGGAGACCAGGCTGTACAGGCTGTACGTGATTATCGGGCTGATCTTGTTATTGGGATCGGCGGAGGAAGCTGCTTAGATATAGCGAAAGCCGCGTCGGTTCTGGCCAGAAATTCTGGTGAGATTTCCGATTTTTTACATTTAACAGGAACAAAGACATTCAGCCACACCGGATTGCCAAAGGTTCTGATTCCAACTACTGCTGGTACAGGAGCGGAAATTACGGATATTGCCGTTTTTTCACTGGAAGATACAAAAGACGTTATCAGTCATGAGTTTTTACTATCTGATATAGCGATCATTGACCCAGAATTAACCTACACTCTTCCCCCAAGAGTTACTGCGGCGAGCGGCGTGGATGCTTTAACTCATGCAATTGAGGCTTATCTCTCTATCAATGCATCCATTTTGACCGACACACTTGCGTTAGAAGCTGTAACGAGGATTGCAGCAAATATCAGAACAGCCGTATGGCAGGGGGAAAATACAGCCGCCAGAAATGAAATGTCGTGGGGGAGTATGCTGGCAGGCTTAAGTTTTTACAATGCGGGAGTAGCAGGTGTGCATGCCTTAGCGTACCCGCTAGGAGGGTTATTCAAGCTGCCCCATGGCGAATCGAATGCGGTATTGCTGCCTTACGTATTAGATTATATCTGGCCTTCCTGTATGGAGAAAATGATCAGGCTGGCGGCTGTTCTTGGCCTTCCTGTGGAAAACAAGAACCAGAGGGATCTTGCCATTTCAGTGGTCCAAGAAATCCAGAATCTAATTCGGGATACAGGGCTGCCGACTACACTCGGGGAATATGGCATCACTGAGAATGATATTAACCGCCTGGCGGAAAATGGCATGAAGCAGACAAGGCTTCTGGCTAGAAGTCCAAAGCCTTTTTCATTAGAAGCAACAAAGAGCATCTATCTCTCAGCTCTAAAAGGGGAACTGGCACTTGGAAGATAAAGCTCCAGTTTAAAATGAATAAGGGAGGGATAGCATGTACCATACAATCATAGAGCCTAGAGTATCTGAAACAGATGGAGTAGGCCATATTAATAATACAACAGTTCCAGTGTGGCTGGAGGCAGGGCGAAATCAGCTTTTCAAATTATTTACACCTGACTTTTCATTTGAGAACTGGAGAATGATCATCGTAAATATGAATGTGGATTATATCGGCCAAATTTATTTCGGAGAAAAGGCTGATGTCTATACATGGGTGAAAAAAATCGGGAACTCAAGCCTGATCCTGTACGAAGAGATTCATCAGGCTGGCAGACTATGTGTAAAAGGAACCGCAGCTTACGTGAACTATAATACAAAGCTTCAGCATTCGGAACCAATTCCAGACGAATTACGAAAAGTATTGGAGAGTCATTATTACCCCAATGAATAAAAAATCTTCACAGAATCAAACACCCCTCCTGCTTTTGAGAAGGGGTGTTTGTGTTCTAATTCTTATGGTTTCAATACAACTTTGATACAGTCATCTGCGTGGTCATTAAAGACTTTATAAGCCTGGCCTGCCTCATCAAGCGGAACTCTGTGAGTGATGATCTCTGTGGGATCAAATTCGGCTCTTGAAATCATATCAAACATCATAGGCATATAGTGGATAACAGGTGCCTGTCCCATTTTCAGGGAAACATTCCTCTCGAAAATATTACCGAGCGGGAACATATTATACATGGATCCGTAGACACCAGTGAGCTGAATGGTTCCAAACTTTCTTACAGCATTCAGACCAATCTCAATCGGACTTATGGTTCCTCCCTGAAGCTTTAGCTTTTGGCCGATTGCTTCCATTGGTGATTTTTTGCCGTCCATGCCTACACAGTCTATTACTACGTCTGCTCCCCCATTTGTGATCTCTTTGATGTGTGAACCTGAATCATCAAATTTTTCAAAGTTTAGGATTTCTACATTGTTTTTATTTTTTGCATGGTTCAGTCGGTAAGGGGTATTATCAACGGCGATTACCCGCTTAGCCCCTTTCATCCATGCGAATTTTTGAGCCATTAAGCCGACTGGACCGCACCCAAGTACCACCACGGTATCGCCTTTCTTTACGCCGGAGTTCTCTACACTCCAGTAGGCAGTCGGAAGTACGTCAGACATAAAGAGCAAGGCTTCGTCTTCAAGTTCACATGATTCCGGAATAACAAACGGCATAAAGTTCCCAAAAGGAACACGCAGCAATTCAGCTTGTCCCCCCTGATAATTCCCATATCTTTCAGTAAATCCAAAATATCCTCCTGAGTCTATTTCAGGATTTGGATTGGAGTTATCACATTGGCTTTCCATATCATGCTCACAGAAGAAGCAGTGGCCGCATGAAATATTAAACGGGAGGACAACTCTGTCCCCCTTTTTAACCTTAGTAACCTCTGGCCCGACGTCTTCAACAATCCCCATAGGCTCATGACCGACAACATAGTCTTTATGAGTAGGCAGTGCGCCCTGATAAATATGGAGATCGGAACCACAGATTGCCGTTGAAGTAATTCGGACAATAATATCATCGTTCTTTTCAATTTTTGGGTCCGGAACCTGTTTTACCTGCATGTTCTTTGGTCCTTGAAACGTTACAGCTTTCATAATCAGCCTCCTAAGTATGGAATACTTCACTTATACCCCTATTTTTCTTTATAAAAGCAATTCTAAATAAAATCTTTAAATGGAAATAAAAAAGTCCATGCCAAAACTTGTTGGTTATCTACGAAGTATGTGACACTTTCTAATTTCCCCCAATTAATGAAATAAATTAATTAACTTTAAAAATGTATGGAATCTATCTATTTAAAACGTACAGACTTTGGCTGTTTTTAGAAAGTTTAATGGAACATAATCTTCAGTTTACTAATCGTCATTTAAGTGTTTTTTAAAAACAAAACAGCTTGGGGATTTTTAAGTGACAATCCCAGATTAGAAGTGTTTTGTATTCAGAAGAAGTTCCAGGTTCCATGCCAAGGCTCACTTTATGCAGTGATAAAAAAGGAGATAGTTAAGAAACGGCCAAATTAATAGTGACTTGATATAAATAGGAGAACGACAGATAGATTTACTCACTTCTGAACATAATCTTTAAACGCGGCAGGGCCCGCGTTTTTTAGTCATTTACAGATTTAATTTTTTGAATCCGATAAAAAGCGAGGAATACTTAATGGACAACGAAAATCTTCTTATCGAGGCGAAAAGACTATTTGAAATACATACTGAAATACAGCGGGTTTCTGAAGGTTTTCAAAATATTGTTTACTCATACGGAAATGACGGCAAACAAAAATATTTGCGCATTACTCCCAGTAAGCTAAGAAATATCAGCCGAATTGAGAGTGAATTGAAATTTATTTGGGATTACATAATGGAGGAGTCCGGGTCTCGCTTCCGGTTGAGTCAATCAACAGAAATCTAATCGAAACGGTGAGTGACAATGGAGTCATCTATTATCTTGTGTCCTTTGAAAAGGTACCAGGCCGTCCAATCGATGTAACGCAGCCAGATGTTTGGAATAAGGATTTGTTTTATAACTGGGGTCAAACTATGGGAAAGATGCATAAGCTTGCCGGAAAAATGGATGCAAGCAGCATAAAGAGGCCTATGGGATTGGAAGCGAATGCTGATATATTCCATGTAGAGAGAGTAGACTCGCAGGGGAAAATAAAAGAAAAGTACCAGAAACATCTTAAAACTTTATCCGTTCTTCCTACAGGAACAGAACTGTTTGGACTTATCCATAATGATTTTCACCAGGGGAATTTACGAGTTAATTCCGGAGAAATTACCTTATTCGATTTTGATGACTGTGCATATTATTGGTTTGCCAATAATATAGCAGCGAGCTTTTTTATCATGCGCACTGGCAGAATTCTTCCTTTAATGGAAGCAGCATTTCCTAAACAGTTTTTCAGTAAGTTTTTCGATGGCTATGCCAAAGAACGTACTGTCTACCGAGGAATCACGGAGCAAATACCCATTCTTTTAAAACAAAGGGAATTTTTTTACTGGATCTTTTTACTAAGCACTGGGATTTGGACCAACTTGAAGCATGGCAACGTTATACATTGAGGGATTTAAAAGATTCGGATAGAACATGAGAGACCTGTGATTGAAAATTTGCATCTATAGAAGGCAGCACAAAAAAAGATCAAAACAGTGGATGTTTTGATCTTTTCTTGATTGGTTATTTAGGTGGTTATTTAAATTTTATACAGGTTAGCGATTGTTGTGGCTTCTGCCGCGTACTGCTTTCATAATGAAGCTAACAATTAAAATAAGAATGATAGCTCCAAGTAAAGCAGGGATAATTGCAAATCCGCCTACATCAGGACCCCAGCTGCCAAAGATTAGTCCTCCAAGCCAAGCACCGATAAAACCAGCGATAATATTCCCGATAACTCCACCAGGAACGTCACGTCCTAAAATTAATCCAGCTAGCCAACCAATGATACCACCTATAATTAATGACCATAAAAATTCCATAATAGCATGTCTCCTTTTTGATAATTTTTTTTGCTTAGCTTATAAGCTTGTTCTTTTTTTGCCCCAGATTGGGATGTTCTAAACATCATTTTTAATTTACTTATTTTTACTTTATTTAAGGTTTAGGATAACCCATGCATTTTTAAGTATGCACTATACCATCAATTTCTCGTTTTTTTACTATACAGTGTGGTATTAATAAATTAATCAGTAAGAGAGATAATAGTACATATAATCATGATATTAGATAAGCCATGCCCGAAGGGAGTTAGCAGGAGCATGAAAGCAATCGAAATTAAGGAAAAAAATCTTGATCGGGCACTATTGGTATTTGTCCTTCCCTTTTCAATAAAGGAATATCGAATTGTTTCCCTAAAAAAAACGCTTGGCGACCAGCAATACGAAGCATTTAAACTGGATGATCTGTCCCTTGAAAGAAAATATTACGGTGATTTTCAAATTTTTCATGAAAATATTGAGGGATATTACCTGCCTTTTACAAATAAAATTTTATTCCCAAGTAACGAAAAACAGGAGGGCTTTCATAGATTCTCAAAGCAAATGAACTTAGACTGTTATTATAACGCGGAGAAGTTTTCGCTCCCTTTCCAGCTCTTATCCACTGATGTTACGCTTTGCCCGATGAATGTAGGGTTTATAACTATTCGGCTGCAAATTGGCGAAGATGCCAATTTTTCTTCGGCGATGGAATTTGCAAAAAGATTCAGGAGCCTTAGCTCCAAAAGGTACTCAAGGAATGAGATAAGTCTTAAAGGAGAGGAGAAAACCTTTAAGGACGTTAAAGAATTTATCATTAAGCATTTAAATCCTTCCATTACAGATTACTTCGATAAAACGAATATGGAGGAATCCTATTTTGAAACGTTTCCGTTTTTTGAGGATGACAGGATGTATGTCCAATCTATTTTCTCTTTTAAAGAAAATGATCCTTTTGAGAAAATGGATGTGTTCCGTGCAGCTAATTTAGATGGAAGCGACTCAGAAGGGAAACCAAGCATCAGTTCTACCAATAGGAGATATATTCATGAATTCCTTAAGGAGAACAGTTATGACAGATGGGCACCCGACACCTATTATGTGGTGAAAGAGGACCATTTTTCATGTATAACCAATGAAGAGAGGCCGGCTCTGGATCCGCTGGTCAGCCAAATGTTTGGAGAGTATTATTATGGACTTCTCCTAAATTTGTTTCATAAAATTGTTTTGCTCAAAATAGCCAATGATTACTCTGAAATCCGCATTGATAAGGATAGAGAAAAAGTGGAAGAACTTATCTATATCGTCAATTCTTTCACTGCCAATTATTATTTCATTGAATTGGCTACCCAATCACAGGGAAGAGATATCTTTCTGCATTTAAGAGATGTATTTAAAATCGAAGAAATGTATGATGATGGAAAGCAGACGCTTTATAGCTTGTATCGATACCAGGAGTCTTTTTCTGATAAGAAAAACAGTTTATTGCTTTTATATCTAACGCTGTTTACAGTAATCAGCGGAATTTATGGAATGAATCAAGTGATTGAGGATTTAAAGGGCAATATTAAGTGGGGAAAATTAGCGGGATATTCCCTATTTGAGTATATTGCCTTATTTGTGACGGTAAGCGGTTTGATTGTAGCTGTATACCTGACTATTTCAAGTTTCCTAACCTGGAGAAATGACAGAAAAAAGAGGGAATTATGGGAAAGAAAGACGGCTGTTTCCACTAGGAATAAATATTAAGTTCAGAGCTGACCCTTAAGTGGTCAGTTTTTTATTTTACAAAATTTCACTTTGTTTGGCAGGATCAGGCATGCTATAATGTTCTGCGTTAACAACGGCCCGGCTTTCATGAGAGTTGAAAGTCTTACTACCTAATTAGAAGAGGTGTTCTTTTGTTCAATTTACAGACAATTAAATATGAATGGTTTGGTAATGTTAAAGGGGATATTCTTTCTGGCGTTCTAGTGGCTCTTGCCTTGATACCTGAAGCCATTGCGTTTTCCATCATTGCAGGTGTGGACCCTATGGTCGGATTGTATGCATCATTTTGTATTGCTGTTGTTATTGCTTTTATAGGAGGCAGACCGGGCATGATTTCCGCTGCTACAGGAGCAATGGCGCTCTTAATGGTAACCCTGGTTAAGGATCATGGTTTGCAGTATTTATTTGCAGCGACAGTTTTGACTGGTATTATTCAGATTATCCTGGGAATGGTGAAGATAGGCCATTTGCTTAAGTTTATACCGAGAAGTGTTATGACAGGTTTTGTGAACTCATTGGCCATCTTAATTTTTATGGCTCAGCTGCCTCACTTTTATGGTGAATCCTGGGTAATGTATGCTATGGTTGCAGGTTCCCTTGCTATTATCTACATCCTCCCGAGATTTACAAAGGCTATACCAGCCCCTTTGGTTGCCATCATTGTTATGACGATCATTGCGGTTGTAACGGGAGCTTCTATCCGGACGGTCGGGGATATGGGGGAGCTGACACAAAGTCTGCCTGCATTTATGATTCCTGATATTCCGCTTACCTTTGAAACTCTTAAAATTATTTTTCCCTATTCTATAGCTCTTTCTCTGGTTGGGCTGCTAGAGTCCCTTCTCACAGCTCAAATTGTTGATGATATGACCGATACAGATAGTGATAAAAATAGAGAGGCCAGAGGTCAGGGCACTGCTAATATTATTGCAGGTTTCTTTGGCGGCATGGCAGGTTGTGCCATGATTGGACAGTCGGTTATTAATATAAAATCAGGAGGCAGGGGAAGGTTATCAACACTTATAGCCGGAGTGTTTTTAATGGTTCTTATCATTTCTCTCCAGGATTTGCTGGTCAGAATACCAATGGCTGCACTGGTGGGGGTTATGGTTATGGTGTCAATAGGCACCTTTGACTGGTCGTCTCTATTGAAGCTCCATATTATGCCTAAAACCGATGTTGTGGTAATGATCGTTACGGTGGTTACAGTTGTAATGACCCATGATCTATCAAAAGGAGTAATTGCAGGTGTGGTCCTGAGTGCGGTTTTCTTTGCAGCAAAAATATCACGTGTGGATGTTAGCAGGAGTGAGGAAAGCGGAGAGACTGTCTACCGCGTTAAAGGACAGCTGTTTTTTGCTTCTGTAACAGAATTTATTTCCTATTTCGAAATTAAAGATGATGTTTCTGTTGTTATTGATTTTACCGAATCTCATATTTGGGATGACTCTGCAGTGGGAGCCATTGATAGAATTGTATTAAAGTATAAAGAAATGGGTGCGAAGGTAACTATAAAAGGACTAAATCCAGCCAGCTCCAGCCTGATGGATAAGTTAGCTGTTTTCGATAAAGCAGAGCGTAAAGCTGCGAAAAATTATTAGGGTACTCACGAAAGGACTGACAGAAAAATGTCAGTCCTTTTTGTATGCTCGGATTTATATATTGAAAATATGTGGACTGACGCTGGCTGGCTGCCTTAGAAGCTGCGAGGTAAATAAGTTTGGTGTTTGACAATAGTGTAAAATAACTCGACGTTTGACCACCGTTAATTTAAAGGGGTCCATTTATTCAGCATGGAAATAAGCATAAATCTATTATTCAGAATCATTTACCTGCCAAGTTAAGCATAATTCAATCCATAGAATCATAAGTCTAGTAAGTTAAGCTACAAATATAGAGATAAGCATAGACAATTAAAACATAAGCATTAAATTGAAAAACAAAAGCATTAAATCGAAAAACACAAGCATAAATGGTAAAAATATAATCAAAAAACGCTCTGGCAGAACAAATATCAGCTAAAAACATAAATGTAAAATATCTATGTCCTGATATGATCCTTACCTATAGGGTTAGAAGTGTAATAGTATAATTTTCATTTAAGAAAATTGCCTTCTCCAGCAAAAAGAGGGGTCACTATAACCAGATTTTGCTTACGCATACAATTAGTCTTCTTTTATTCGCTATAGGAATGATATCATTCATTAGAGCAGATATTTTTACTTTCTGTTATAAATCGCTTTCCACCGCAGAGATCCCTTAAAATAGATACGATTTCTACGTTTAATTAGACAAGCACTTCACAATATCTTCTTCTTTAAAGATACCCATATAAAGCGTGTTTCTCCATAATCTAAAAAGTTTCATAAACACAGGGAACCCATTTCTTGCTTTTCTTTTTTTCTGATGCTAAAATTCAATTATTTCATAGTGACAGTCAGAGACTGATACTATGTTTGAAAAATCATATATTTTGTCCTTCGGGGTCGGGTGAAAGTCCCAGCCGGCGGTGATGAAGCTTAGCTTACGAGCCCGCGAGCCTTTTAAGGCAGGATTTGGTGTGATTCCAAAGCCGACAGTATAGTCTGGATGGGAGAAGGACATGTGGAACTGGTCAATTTTTGAATCAGTCTATTGTTTTACGTAAACTAAGCAATAGGCTTATTTCAATGCACCTTTATTATCCATATTCTCCCCAACCCTTTAGGCTTGTTTTAAAGGGTTTTTATTTTTTTAGTGGAGGGAGACAGATGTTTACAGGAATTATTGAAGAAATCGGCACTGTAAAACTATTGCATAAGCAGGCAAATAGCAGTGCGCTTGAAGTATATGCTGAGACTGTCTTAGAAGATGTGCGGCTTGGAGACAGTATTTCTGTTAATGGAGTCTGTTTAACCGTTACCAGTTTTTCGTCTGAGAGTTTTACCGCTGATGTGATGCCTGAAACAGTAAAGGCCACTTCGCTTCACCTGCTGCAGCCTGGATCAAAGGTGAATTTAGAGAGGGCGATTGCAGCAGGCGGCAGGTTCGGGGGGCATTTCGTTACAGGCCATGTTGACGGTGTAGGGCGGATTATTAATAAGGTCCACCAAGCAAATGCAGTGTACTATGACATTTTACTGCAGGATGATACAAGTCTGTATTGCATACCTAAAGGATCGATTGCGATAGATGGCACAAGCTTAACTGTTTTTAAGGTAAATGATGATACCATAACGATTTCCCTTATTCCCCATACCCATGAAAAAACCGTTTTGGGAAGCAAGGGGAAGGGGGACATCGTCAACATAGAAACGGACTTATTTGCAAAGTATATATTGAAAAAAACCGAATCCGTTAAAAAATCATCTTCATTAAGTATAGATTTTTTACAGGAAAATGGATTTTATTGAGGCGGTGCTTAACTTGTTCAGCAGGATAGAAGACGCTATTGAGGATATGAAAGCAGGAAAGATTGTGATCGTAGTTGATGATGAGGACCGTGAGAATGAAGGAGACTTTATCGTAAGAGCTGAAGATGCTTCCCCAGAGGCTATTAATTTCATGGCGATGTATGGCAGAGGACTCATTTGCACGTCTATTACAGCAGATCTTGCAGAAAAACTTGGATTGAATCCTATGGTAGAGACGAATACGGATCAGCATGGAACGGCTTTTACTGTTTCAATTGATCATAAAGATACTACAACGGGAATCAGCGCGTTTGAGAGATCGCACACTGTTTTGAAAATGCTTGACGAGCATGCTAAACCAGAAGATTTTAAGCGTCCGGGACATGTATTTCCTCTCATCGCTAAAAAGGGCGGAGTGCTGGAACGGCCCGGTCATACAGAAGCCGCTGTAGACTTAGCTGAATTAAGCGGAGGAAAGCCTGCGGGAGTCATTTGTGAAATTATGAATGCAGATGGAACAATGGCAAGAGTTCCCGATTTAATTAAAATCGCTGAGGAACATGGATTAAAGATGATAACAATCGCTGATTTGATTTCTTATCGGAAAAAAGCATCAGCGGCAAGCAGTACTTTTTAAATAAAGCTATTTTAAAATTCAATGTTGATTTTTGGCGCTTTGTTGATTGGAACGGAAGGCTCGGGACTCCTGCCCAGAAAAGCGGATCAAGGGAGACCCCACAGGCGTGTATCGCTGAGGAGGCTCCCTGATTGCCTGCGAAAAAGCGAGTGCCCTACGTTGCAATTACCAGACAAATTTAACAATGTTTAAATAATAATAATCGAATTTGCTGGCATATAGGAGGCTATAATAATGGGAAAAGTTTTTGAAGGTAATGTGATTGGTACAGGCTTACGAGTAGGAATTGTAGTTGGCCGTTTTAATGAGTTTATAACAGGAAAATTATTAAGCGGTGCGCTTGATGGCCTGAAGCGTCACGGAGTAGATGAAGATAATATTGATGTAGCCTGGGTTCCAGGTGCATTTGAAATTCCGCAGGTGGCAAAGCGCCTTGCAGTTAAAGGTGGATATGATGCCGTAATTACGCTCGGGACAGTCATTCGTGGTGCAACGCCTCACTTTGATTATGTCTGCAATGAAGTGGCTAAAGGTGTAGCATCCGTTTCTTTAGATACAGGAGTTCCCGTTATTTTTGGTGTTTTAACCACTGAAAATATCGAGCAGGCGATCGAACGTGCCGGCACAAAGGCGGGCAATAAAGGATATGAGGCTGCTGTTACAGCAGTTGAAATGGCGAATCTTTATTCTTCAATCGACTGATTTACTGCCTGGCAGGCATCCTGCCAGGTTATTTTATTTCCTTGAATTTGGACAGGACGCCTGCATTTTTCATTGTCAATTCAGTACACCTTGCTGTAGCATTAAAAAGGTAATAGTGATAAGTTACTTTTAAGCCAGAAGGCAGCCAGGTATATTATTACTATAAAAAACTGCTCGGCAGCCAAAATGATCGAATCTCCGAGCTCTAAAATTAACAACTTAGGTGGTTTATATGGATTTTGACATACAATATCTGTCCTTTTATGTAATTCAGGTAGAGGGTAAAGGAGAAAACGCGGATAAGCGCTATAAGCTGTTTCAAACATTGAACGAAGAAGAATATGAGAACAGCCCTTTAAAGGATTTTTTAGATGGAGAGTTTACTAAAATTGTAAAACGAAAAGCGGAGAGACATCCGAAGTCGGAAGAGGTTCCAACCAAAATAGGGTTTTTTATAGTGGAGGAAGGCCATGATTTATCTTCTAACCCCAACTACAATCAGTTCTCGCGTGTCCGTTTTGCAGAGACAAAGGAAGAGTTTCAGAATCAAAGCGAAAAATTTGCTGTATCCTACGTGGATACGAGTGCTGTGCGCGGAGGGGTCTTCCTGGTAGCTAGGGCAAAGCTTCGTAAATACTTTGATGAGCCGTTTGTTTTCATTTTGAAATGCGACTTTGAACCAAAGGTAGCCTCTATATCAGATGAATCTACGCTCATCCGCCACGTAGAAATGGCCATTACAACAAAAAATATGAAATCCATTCAATATCCATACATGCCAGAAGAAGGGATGATTGAAGAGCGGGAATTAAAGATCAATCAATCTTCGCACGCCCGGTACTTTGAGGATTTTTTAAAGTTTGTAGAATATGGAGAGTCTATGCCTGAAATCGTAAAGTCACAGGTGCTAAATATCGTTCAGGAGCACATGGATGAGGCCTATGCTCCTGAAAGCGAAGAGCGCCAGCAGATGGAGCAGGCGATGGAACTTTGGGCGGGAAGTGAAAAAAGAGAGCTTCAGGAGAAGTTTTCTACAGAACAGATTGTGGAAGCGGCTGCTCAAATCATCGATCATACACCCGAAATTCCACTGAAAATGAAGCTTGACCATGTATCAGTCCAAGGGCTTCTTTCTGATTATGGAGAAAACCTCCATCTGGCAAAAGTTAATAATAAATACGTATTATTAATAGAAGCGGATTCTGTTGTGTTTGAAAAGGGATTCTCCCCGGTGGAACTGGTAAAGCCCGATGATATTCAGGTTATACTTAATAAGATTAGCAATAAACAATAGCCGCATCTTAAATCGTGTTATTCTAGAATAGACAACTTTTTTTAATTGAAGTGAAAACCAAAACATTTCTTATCTTACATTTCTTAGTAAAAAGGAAGTAGAACACATGTTTAATAGCTCAAGGCATTTAGCCCGTTTGTCCCTTATCATTATGGGTGCTGGATTTTTAGCGACTATTCCTTTTCAAGATTCTTTGATCGGCAGATTGCTGCAGGGAGGATTTGAGGCTGGAATTGTAGGGGGATTGGCCGACTGGTTTGCAGTTACGGCCTTATTCAGGCATCCGCTGGGACTGCCTATCCCGCATACGGCACTGCTGCCCAAGAACAGAGATCGTATGGTTACTGCACTGGTCAATATCCTAGAGACTAACTGGCTGACAAAAGAGAGTATAAAGGAGAAGATTAAACAAATCTCGATTACTAATAAGGTTCTTTCCGTGACCCAGGAAAAGCTGGGTACAGAAGCTGCCAAAAAGGGAATCGAATCTATTCTCATCTATGGGATTAAGCAGGTAAACGTTGAGAAGGTGACCCCATTTATAGAACGGAAGCTGAAGGAATATTTAGCATCCGTTCAATTAGCATCCCTTCTAAAGAACATTTCAGATCACACGATCGCCCGTAAATATGATGAAAAGTTGCTGGATCGGTTACTGGCTATGATTGAAACATGGTTAAAGAAAGAAAATCGCAGCTATCAGCTTGGGAGCGTGGCCTTGCAAGCATTAGATTCCATGGAATTTGATGGGTTTCTGCAATTTGCGATTAAATCATTCCGAGGCGTCATGAGTGAAGAAAAGCTCGGCAATATTATCCATAGCCTGCTCGCAGGCGGAGTGGATAGTTTAAAAAGAGAAGATAATCCAAACCGTCAGGCGCTCCTGTTATATATCCGTAAAGAATTGCAGGGAATTCCAGAAAACGAGAAGTTGATTGCTGAAATGGAAGACTTTAAATTAAAGCTGACTGCTGAATGGGAGCCGGCTGGCCTGATCAATGAAAATCTTCATAAGCTGAAGCAGCTTTCACTTGAAAAAATTCAGGATAGAAAGCTTATGGATACCTATTTAATGCCATATCTAGAACAGATGCTGTCCAGCCTGCAGAATAATCAAAAACAGGTGGATAAAATAGAAGATGTGGTCCAGAATCAGATTGCAAGAATTGTGGAAGACAATCATGCGAAAATCGGAAAGCTTGTTAAAGAAAATTTAGACAAGCTGGATAACGAAACACTAATCGAAATGATGGAAAACAATATAGGAAAAGATCTTCAATGGATAAGAGTGAATGGTGCCGTATGCGGATTTATCATTGGGATAGGTATTACGGTCTTTAAGCTCTTCCTCTAGTTCATACGAAGAACGGACTTCATCAGCCCGTTCTTTTTTCATGTCTGCCAGGTTCAGAGAGCAACAGCAAAAAAGGGCATGGTGGCCGACCTGAGTGATGGCAGCCAAAGAGGGAGAGTTATAGGGAGATATCATTTTTGGACCTCGATTTTTTCGGCCTCAGCTGTTTTTGCCAGTGGAATCATTTTAGACTTCTTTTCTATCAGCGTCCTATTTCACCTGGCGTCCTTATTCTATGCGGGCAGCGGTCTGTTCATTTTAAAGGTAAAGGAAGTCTAGCTCTATAGTGAGCGGAAGCATGTGAATCTAACATGCTTTCGCTTTTTTTTATCACTTAGACGGCCGTTAACCCTGTTCCTTTTTATCAGGCCATTTTTTGTCTAATGCCTGGATAAATGTCTTTACGTTCTTTTTATCCTGCATAATAGGGGAGTAAATGCAGGAAAGCGTTCGAGTAAAGGACTGTTTTTTTAAAGAGATGATAGAAAGGTTATGATGCTCTACGTCTCGCTGGATGACACTGCGGGACAGAAGTGACAGGCCCATTCCATGGATCACAGCTTCTTTTATTCCTTGGTTGCTGCTTATGGTGAGCATGGATTTAACTTTTAGGCCGTTTGAGCGAATGACATGGTTAAGATATTCTCGGGTCCCTGAGCCGACTTCCCTGGTAATCCATGCTTGGTTCTGAAGATCAGCAATTTCGACTTCCCCCCGGCCTGCGAGAGCATGGCTGTTAGAAGAAACGATAAAAAGCTCATCCTGCATAAAAGCCTGTACGGAAAGCTCCTTATCATTCGTCTGTCCTTCTATTAAACCTATATCTACTTCATATGAACGAACAGATTGTACAATTTCTTCTGTATTTCCAATAATCACTTGAAGGTCAAGCTCTGGATAATCCTGCTGCAGGTCATAAAGTAAAGCGGGCAATATATATTCTCCAATTGTAAAACTTGCACCTATCTTTAGTTCTCCTTTAACAGAATTAATATGTTCTAAAATATCCTGCCGGGTCTGTTCGTAAATCGTAATCATTTGTTTAGCGCGGTCATATAAAATCTCCCCGGATGGGGTAATCTTTAGGAATTTAGGAGAGCGTTGAAATAATTTAGTTTGAAATTCTTTTTCCAGGTTTTTAATATGGAGACTGACACTGGGTTGTGACATGAGGAGGATTTCGGCTGTTTTGGTAAAATTTTTCACCTCAGCTAGAGTAACAAATGTTTTTAACTCATCATAATACAAATGGATCCCTCCCTATTATTAGTAATCTTAATAGCTATTATTATTTTTATTTATTTTACTAATGCTGAGTCTTTCGGTAAAGTGATAATTATAAACTTTTTTTATTTTATAAATGATTTAAACCCGACTTAATTTATAGGGAAAATAGAAATATCTTCTTTGAATCTCAATCTATGAAACAATTACAAAAAAGTCTTATGTCGTACATATGATTAAATTCCTTTGTGAGGTGGATATCGTTGCAACTTCAGGTAATGAACAGTCCGTTTAATCAGGAGCAGGCAGAACTCCTTAACCGCCTTCTGCCGACTTTAACAGAATCACAGAAAGTTTGGCTGAGCGGTTATCTGGCTGCTTCTCAGACAGCGAATGCTTTAGGAACAGCAGTCGAACAGGCAGCGGAGGTTCCAGCTGCAACCAGTGGACAGCTGACACCGAGAGAAGTGACCATTTTATATGGATCACAGACAGGGAATGCCCAGGGACTTGCGGCGAAAGCTGGCAAGACACTTGAAGGACGAGGTTTTAAGGTAACAGTATCGTCCATGAACGATTTTAAGCCCAATAATTTAAAGAAAGTCCAAAACCTCCTTATCCTGGTAAGTACACATGGAGAAGGCGACCCGCCTGACAATGCGCTGTCATTCCATGAGTTCCTTCATGGCAGAAGAGCACCTAAGCTTGATGATCTTCGTTTCTCTGTGTTATCTCTTGGAGACAGCTCGTATGAGTTTTTCTGCCAAACCGGAAAGGAATTTGATGCACGCCTGGAAGAACTCGGAGGTACACGCTTGTTTACAAGAGTTGACTGTGACCTAGACTATGATGAGCAGGCAGCAGAATGGATAGAAGGGGTCATTAGCGGCTTAAGTGAAGGACAGGAAACCAATAATGCAGCTCCTGAGTCTGCAGCGGCGCCTGCAGCAGTGGAATCAGCGTATTCCAGAACCAATCCGTTTAAAGCAGAAGTACTTGAAAACTTAAATTTAAACGGCCGCGGCTCAAATAAAGAAACGCGCCACCTTGAATTATCGCTTGAAGGGTCTGGTTTAAGCTTTGAACCGGGTGACAGCCTTGGCATTTATCCGGATAATGATCCGGCCCTTGTAGACCAGCTGCTGTCTGAAATGAAATGGGATGCAGCAGAGAACGTGAAAGTTAATAAACAGGGAGACGTTCGTCCATTAAGAGAAGCGCTGCTATCTCACTTTGAAATCACAACCTTAACTAAACCTCTTTTGGAACAGGCAGCACAGCTTTCAGCGAATGAACAGCTGAGTGAGCTTACAGCACCTGGGAATGGAGAAGCTTTAAAAGTCTATCTTAACGGCCGTGATTTGCTTGACCTGCTGCGGGATTTTGGTCCGTGGAATGCTTCTGCACAGGAGTTTATCTCTATTTTGCGCAAAATGCCGTCCCGACTGTATTCCATCGCGAGCAGTTTATCCGCCAATCCGGATGAAGTTCATTTGACCATCGGAGCGGTACGTTACGATTCGTTTTGGCGGGAAAGAAAGGGTGTTTGTTCCATCCAATGTGCAGAGCGGCTGCAGCCGGGCGACACGATCCCGGTTTACATTCAGAAAAACCAGAATTTCAAGCTGCCTGAAAATCCGCAAACTCCGATTATTATGGTAGGACCGGGAACAGGCATTGCTCCATTCCGTGCCTTTATGCAGGAACGGGAAGAAACGGGCGCGTCAGGAAAGTCTTGGCTGTTCTTCGGCGACCAGCATTTTGTAACGGATTTCCTTTATCAGACTGAGTGGCAGAAGTGGCTGAAAGAGGGCGTGCTGACGAAGATGGATGTTGCGTTTTCTCGCGATACGGATGAAAAAGTATATGTTCAGCACCGTATGCTGGAACAAAGCAAGGAATTGTTCGCATGGCTGCAGGATGGTGCGGTCCTGTATATTTGCGGCGATGAGAAAAATATGGCCCATGACGTCCATAACACTTTGCTGGAAATTATTGAAAAAGAAGGAAGCATGAGCCGTGAACAGGCGGCGGAATATTTAGCCGGCATGCAGCAAAATAAACGCTTTCAGCGTGATGTATATTGATTTAAGATTGAAAGGAGTTTTACAACATGGTGAATCAAATATTAAGAGCACCTGACGGCCCGCCGAGTGATGTTGAAGAAATTAAAGAACGAAGCAAATATTTGCGCGGCACTCTGAAGGAGGTCATGCTGGACCGAATCAGTGCCGGCATTCCTGATGATGACAACCGCCTTATGAAGCATCATGGCAGCTATTTGCAGGATGACCGGGATCTTCGCAATGAACGCCAAAAGCAAAAGCTTGAGCCTGCTTATCAGTTCATGCTGCGCGTCCGGATGCCAGGCGGTGTGGCACAGCCCCATCAATGGCTGGTCATGGACGAGCTCGCTCAAAAATATGGCAATGGCACCTTAAAGCTGACCACACGCGAGACGTTTCAGATGCATGGTATTTTAAAATGGAATATGAAAAAAACAATCCAGGAAATTCATGCATCCCTTTTGGATACCATAGCAGCGTGCGGTGATGTAAATCGAAATGTAATGTGTACATCCAATCCTTATCAATCTGAAATTCATTCTGAGGTTTATGAATGGTCCAAACGCTTAAGTGATTATTTATTGCCACGTACAAGAGCTTATCATGAGATTTGGCTGGACGAAGAAAAGGTAGCCGGAACTCCTGAAGTGGAAGAAATAGAACCAATGTACGGACCGCTTTATTTGCCGCGTAAATTCAAGATTGGAATCGCTGTACCGCCTTCCAACGATGTGGATGTTTTCTCCCAGGATCTTGGCTTGATTGCAATTATCGAAGACAATAAGCTGATCGGATTCAATGTGGCAATCGGCGGTGGAATGGGTATGTCCCATGGTGACAAGGCGACCTATCCGCAGGTAGCGAAAGTAATCGGCTTCTGTACTCCGGACCAGGTTCTTGAGGTAGCCGAAAAAATTATTACGATTCAGCGTGACTATGGAAATCGTTCTGTGCGTAAATACGCCCGTTTCAAGTATACGGTTGACCGCCTAGGGCTGCAAACAGTTGTAAATGAACTTGAGAACCGCCTGGGCTGGAGCCTGGGTGAAGCTAAGCCTTATGTGTTCGACCATAATGGTGACCGCTACGGCTGGGTGCAGGGCATTCAGGGGAAATGGCATTTTACATTGTTTGTAGAAGGCGGGCGCGTAGCCGATTTTGAAGATTATAAGCTGATGACGGGCTTGCGTGAAATTGCTAAAATCCATAAAGGGGATTTCCGTTTGACGGCTAATCAAAACCTGATTATTGGCAATGTAACAAGCATGAAAAAGAGAAAAATCAACGAATTACTAGAACTATACGGCCTTACGGACGGCAGGCATTTTTCAGCACTCCGCCGCAGTTCAATGGCCTGTGTCGCACTGCCGACATGCGGCCTTGCGATGGCCGAAGCAGAACGATATTTACCGGTTTTAATTGATAAAATCGAAACTATTGTGGATGAAAATGGACTGCGTAACGAAGAAATTACCATCCGCATGACCGGATGCCCGAACGGCTGTGCGCGCCATGCGTTAGGTGAAATCGGTTTTATCGGAAAAGCAGTTGGAAAGTACAATATGTATTTGGGTGCAGCTTTTGACGGGAGCCGCCTAAGTAAAATCTACCGCGAAAACATTGGTGAGGAAGAAATTCTTAACGAGCTTCGTGTGCTTCTTCCGCGTTATGCGAAGGAACGTCTGGAAGGTGAACACTTTGGTGACTATGTCATCCGTGCCGGCATTATTAAAGCAACGACAGATGGTATGAACTTTCATGATTAATGAAGAGTATTCTGAGACAGGAATTATGTTCCTGTCTTTTCTCTTTCTAAGCTAGAGTCGGCATATAAAAACTAATAATTTTTAAAAAAGGAATGTGAGGTTTACCTTTCCTAATGCAGGGTAAATAAATAAGGCAAAGCCGATACAAAAAGAGAAGGGACTGATAGCCGATGAATCGTTTAGCAGCGACTTCAAATCGAGTATTAGGCAATGTAAGGCAGTTACGATATACTGAGCGTACCAAAGGCACGCTGGTCAATAATCGATATACTTAAGATCGATTCGGCCCCAAGTGTATAGTAAGTATGCCATTCCTTTATTAAAGGAATGAAAAAGGGTGCAGATTGATATCTGCGCTCTTTTTCATTTCATAATTCAATCTGAAATGGTTAATAATAGTAATTATGTTGTTCTTTCTACACAGAACATATATAATTATCATATAATTTAGAAAATACATAAGGAGGTGAAGAGATGAATCGTTTTATTGGGCTGCGCGCGCAATTTTTAAATTTTATTTATATTTGCCGGGCAATTTTTCATGAAGCAATTTTCCAAGGGGGTAGTCTGCCCTTTTTTCGAAATTGCATATCCCAATAAAATGTAAAGATATCTCTTCTCCGCTTAATATATGGAATGGAAAGAGGCTTTTTTGGCCTCTTTTTATTTGTAAAAGCCCATGGAAGGAATATATCTTTCTATGGGCTTTTTTCTGTCTAAAATCCAATTTAAAATAGATGAAATGAGGATATAGAAATGATTGTTTGCAGTATACAGCAGGCTGGAAAGATGTATGGCGGCAACAGAGTTTTTGAAGAATTGTCGTTTGAAATTCATGAAGGGGACCGGGCAGCCCTTGTTGGCAGAAACGGAAGCGGTAAAACTACGGTTATGAAATTACTAGCTGGAAAAGAAGCTCCAGATGAAGGAGTTATTTCCTTAAAGAAAGGGTTAAAGGTTGGTTATCTTGCTCAGATTCCTACATTTGAGAAGAATTTTCGTGTAGAAGACGTTCTCCGTTCGGCATTTTCAGAAACTATGGAGATAGGAGTAAGAATGCAGGCGCTGGAAACCCGGATGGCCCTAGAAGGAGATCGGATTGAAAGTATTTTAGAGGAATATGGAACTCTACAGGAGCGGTTCAGTCTGCTTGGCGGGTATGAAGTGGAGGCGAAAATATCTAGAATCGCAAATGGATTACAGTTAAATCCATTAATGGGAGCGGCATTCGAGATGTTGAGCGGCGGAGAACAGACCAAGGTATGCCTTGGACTCCTGCTGTTGACATCACCAGATTTGCTTCTGCTTGATGAACCAACAAACCATCTTGATATAGCTGCAGTTGAATGGCTGGAGCAATTTCTGAAGGAGTATGAGGGTACTGTTGTACTCATCTCTCATGACCGCTTCTTTTTGGATGAAGCAGCTACAAAAATTATAGACATAGAGGATGGAGTGGCAACAATATACCATTCAAACTACTCAGGATTTGTTACTGAAAAAGAAGCGCGGCTGCTTGAGGAATTTCAGGCTTATCAGGAACAGCAAAAAAAAATAAAAAAGATGAAGGAAGCTATAAAAAGGCTAAGAGAATGGGCGAATCGGGCAAATCCCCCGAATGAAGGCCTGCATAAACGTGCGCGGAACATGGAGAGGGCCCTGGAAAGAATGGAAAAATTAAAGCGGCCGATCCTGGAACGCAAAAAGATGGGACTTCAGCTGGAGTCAGGTGAAAGAAGCGGCAAAGATGTTATCCTTATTAAAAATGCCAGCAAAAGTTTCGGGCAGAAAGTGTTATTTCAGGAGATTAACTTTCATTTGCGATTCCAGGAGCGAATTGCCATTGTAGGAAAAAACGGTTCAGGCAAATCGACTCTGCTCAAAATTATTCAGCAGGAAGTAGAAGTAGACCAAGGACAAATCCAGATAGGAAGCAGCGTGAAGATCGGTTATCTATCACAGCACTTATATATTCAGAACTCCAGTCAAACAGTAATTGAAGCCTTTCGGGAAGAAATCAGCATAACTGAGGGGGAAGCCCGCCATATCCTTGCCCGCTTCTTATTTTATGGTCCTGCAGTATTTCGGAAGGTTGGCCAGCTCAGCGGAGGAGAAAGGATGAGGCTGAAGCTTGCACAGCTTATGCATCAGGATATAAACTTATTAATTCTAGACGAACCAACAAACCATTTGGACATCGATTCCCGTGAGGTATTAGAAGAAGCTTTAGAAGAATTTAATGGAACCATTCTAGCCGTTTCACATGACCGCTATTTATTAAATAATCTATTCCCAAAAACATGCTGGCTTGATGATGGGTATCTGTATACTTTTACCGGTAATTATAATTGGGCTAAAGTAAAACTTGATGAACAAAAAAAGAAACTGATCCAGAAACAAGAACAAAAGCCGAAAGAAATAAAGGTAGTCAAAAGTGAAAAGAGAACAAAACAGAATGAGTTGAGTAATAAGCCGGAATATAGTGCTGAGAAGGTAGAAGAAAGGATTAACCTTCTCGATAAAAAATTGTCTGAAATAAACGCGAAGATGCAGGGCGAAACCGATTTGCAGCTCCTTAATGAGCTGTATGAGGAACAAACGAAGCTAGAGCAAGAACAAACTTTATTATATGAAAAACTTGAAGAATTCCTCGAGAACACTGATTGAATCTTTACTAAGTGTGGATGCTGAAAATGTTTTAAAATTGTAATTAAAAAAGACTTGATTTTACGTCTGAATTTTCATATAATTTAATCTTTTTAATTTTACAGAACATTCCCTTTACTACCTTATAGGCAGATGGTAAGATTTAAAGCGGGGAAATTTTCAAAAGATTGGGAATTACCTGCTTAAAAATTATACAAGGAAGCACAATTTGATGCTTCCAAATGTATACGAGGGGGATTAACATGAAAAAATTCTGGTTACTAGGTTCTGCTTTAGCACTTGCTATCGGTTTAACAGCATGCTCAGGCAAATCCGAAGAAAAAGCTTCTGAGAAAAAGACAGAAGAAGCATCAACTGAAAAGGTAGATGTATCAGGTACTTTACTTGATTTCTATTTAGGACTTAAAGCAAAAGTTAACGCAAAAGACAGCGATTTAAACGCATACGAAGGAGCAGAGGAAACACCTGCTGCTGATGTTAGACAAAAAGCTAGTGAGTCTGCTGCTGCAGTAGCTGCTGAATTAAAAAACATTAAAGCACCTGCAGAACTTAAAGATCAAAAGGCTGACCTTGAGGGAGCTCTTAAGGACTTCACTGCTTCCTACGAGGCTAAAGCAGAGGAGCTTAAGAAAGACGCACCATCTCTTGATGCTGCAAATGAAACATTCACTCAAGGTGAAGAAAAACTAAAAAAAGCATTCGAAAGTGCTAAGCTAGTTGCACCAACTTTCAGTGCCGAGCTTCAATAGTCTCATCTTCAAAACCGCTGTATGCGATACAGCGGTTTTTTTGATGCTGTTTTTCGAAGTAGATGTGGAAAGGGATTTGGTGTCAGGAAGGAGAATTCGCTTTTGGTATAACTCCTTCGTCGGATTGTACACAGCTGCTTTTTAGCTAAAACGGAGATTTTACTTAGCATGAGTATGTTATTTTTCAAAGTTGATTTTGAGATAAAGGGGTTTTTAGTATTAACTATAGGGTGAACTCATTGTTGGGCAGGGAAATTGGTCTGTGTAGAAGCGAGTCACCAATTAAGAGGGATTTTTGAAGTTTTAAAGGGAATTTAAAAATATAGAGGGTTTTTGAAAATATAAGTGGGATTTTCGAGATATAAGAGGTTTTTTAAAAATTCAAGGGATGTTACTAATTTTAGTGAGAAATCTATTCTGAATTCGGTATCTTAATTAGCCAAACAGCCCGATGAAATAAAAGGTACTTTCACAGGGCTGTTTGGTTATGCTAGGCTGAGCTAAGCTAAGCTAAGCTAAGCTAAGGCATAATTGCGACTATGCTTCTGTCCGGCAATCAGCAAGGCTTCTTTATCGGGTCTGGGAAAGGCACTTCGCCTATCTGTTTGTGACACCTTCGGTCATAAGCCAATCGCCATCAAAAGGCAAAAGCGGCCTTTCGCTGCCGCTTTTCTTATGCCTGGCTAACGCATAAGTGCGGCTAGGCTTCTGTCTTCGCTACGCTCGTCAATCAGCAAGCCTGCTTTATCAGGTGTCTGCTTTTCATAAGTCTGTGACAAAATACGAAAGGCTAAGCGATAAGCTTAGCCTTTACAATATAAATTCTTAGGAAAAGCATCGTTCTCCGTTTTTCGGGTTTGTCTAGCTTCAAGCTGAGACCCTCGAGACATAAGCCAATCAGTCCATGAGAAGAAAAGCACTTCTCACGGCCTGCTCGTCTTATGCTTGTCGGGTCTCTGCCTTCCTAATGAAAATTTGCACCCCCAAAAAAATTGTCAATCATGGAGGGTTTAATGAATGTTCTTGGGAAGGCACCGCTTTCCGCTTTTCGGGTTTGTCCAGCTGCGAACTGACACCTTCGGTCATAAATCAATCGCCATCAAAAGGCAAAAGCGGCCTTTCGCTGCCGCTTTTCTTATGCCTGGCTAACACATAAGTGCGGCTAGGCTTCTGTCTTCGCTACGCTCGTCAATCAGCAAGCCTGCTTTATCAGGTGTCTGCTTTTCATTAGTCTGTGACAAAATACGAAAGGCTAAGCGATAAGCTGAGGCTTTACAATATAAATTGTTAGGAAAAGCATCGTTCTCCGTTTTTCGGGTTTGTCTAGCTGCGAACTGACACCTTGTCTGTGACAAAATACGAAAGGCTAAACGAAAATCTTAGCCTCTCAATACGAATTATTTAGAAAAGCACCGTTCTCCGCTTTTCTTATGCCTGGCTAACGCATAAGTGCGGCTAGGCTTCTGTCTTCGCTACGCTCGTCAATCAGCAAGCCTACTTTATCAGGTGTCTGCTTTTCATTAGTCTGTGACAAGATACGAAAGGCTAAGCATTAAGCTTAGCCTATTCAATACGAATTATTTAGAAAAGCACCGTTCTCCGCTTTTCGGTTTTGTCTAGCTTCAAGCTGAGACCCTCGAGACATAAGCCAATCAGTCCATGAGAAGAAAAGCACTTCTCACGGCCTGCTCGTCTTATGCTTGTCGGGTCTCTGCCTTCCTAATGAAAATTTGCACCCCCAAAAAAATTGTCAATCATGGAGGGTTTAATGAATGTTCTTGGGAAGGCACCGCTTTCCGCTTTTCTGTTTACCTCGCTGCTTTTTGTAGTTTGTGTATGACCTCTAGGGAGCGGCCTGTTCCGATGGCTACGGATTCTAGAGGGTTTGGTGCGATATGGACAGGAACTACGATTTCATTGCTTAACCATTCTTGTATTCCGTTTAGTAGTGCACCGCCGCCAGTTAGGATGACACCTTGGTCTACGATGTCTCCGCTTAGTTCGGGCGGGCAGTCTTCCAGGGTTGCACGGATGGCTTCAAGAATATGTAATAGTGATTCCTTGATTGCATCTTGTATTTCAAAAGATCGTAGAGTAATAGTTTTTGGGAGACCTGTTACGAGATCGCGCCCGCGGACTTCCATGGAAAGTTCTTCGTGTTTTACTAGTGCGTAGGCGATTTCTACTTTGATTTGTTCAGCTGTGCGTTCGCCTATTAGCAGGTTATATTTTTTTCTGACAAATTGTACGATGTCTTCATCCAGCTGGTCTCCGCCAATTCGGATGGAATTACAGGATACTACTCCTCCAAATGAGATGATTGCTACTTCTGTAGTGCCTCCGCCAATATCAACGACTACGTTTGCAATGGGCTCATCTACAGGAAGATCTGCCCCGATTGCTGCTGCAACAGGTTCCTCAATAAGATGTACATGCTTAGCTCCACAGCTCTTAACCGCGTCATGAATGGCCCGTCTTTCTACGGAGGTAGAACCAGATGGAGTACAAACTACTACATTAGGCTTTCTAATAGAGAATCCTAATTTTTTTCCAGCTTTTTTCATGATTTGCTTAAGCATTTGTGTGGTTACATCAAAGTCAGCAATGACCCCATCTTTTAGAGGACGGACCGCTACTATATTTCCCGGAGTTTTACCAATCATACTTTTGGCTTCTAGTCCAACCGCCAATACAGTCTTTGTTTCTGTATCTATCGCAACAACGGATGGCTCGTTTAGAACAATCCCTTTATTTTTACTGTATACTAGCGTATTTGCTGTTCCTAAATCAATTCCAATTTCAGTGTTCGAAAACATATTTAGTCACCCTTTCATAGAGTTTAACCCCATAAAAGCATTCTACATAAAATTTAAATTTTTTGTCGGATTAAACTTATGGTAATTAATGGTTCATACACGAAAGGCAGAGAATCACTAGTTCTACAGGTACAGGTAATTGCAGGAAACAGGGAAGTTAGTAATAAAAAATGGCCGATTTTCTATCTTTATCACGTTGGGACATATAAAAAAACAGTTAAAAAGGCTTACCGCATGGATAAGCCCTTTTATATCCATTATGAATGTTAACTCACGGCTTTTACAACATTTTGCGACTCGAACCGCTTATACATAATATGAAAAATACATGCACTTATAAACGAAAGTATAGCAAGAGTGCCAAAGGTCCATGTAAACCCAAGAATATCGGTCATGGGAATAGACAGAGGTGCTATCATTCTGCCAATTGTGTAACGAAGGCTGGCGGCTGCGAAATATTGGCCTCTCATATGTTCTGGTGCCAATTTTGAAATAAATCCGTTTTGGATTCCTGCTGTCATTAACTCGGCAAAAGTAAATAGAGCCATGGCCATGATTAATCCCCAAATCCAGCTGGTCTGCCCCATGGCAAAAATAGCGATCCCGTAAACAATGGAAGAAGTGATAAATACATTTCTTTCTTTGAAGATCGACATCCATCTTGATATGACTATTGTAAATAGTGCAACCAGCAAGCCATTTTCGGAGATTAAAAGTCCGAAAGCCTGTTCACCTTTTATATCAAATGACCAATTATTTAAAGATAAAAGGGTTTGTGTGTCAACTGCTTCTTTTGTATAAACAGGAATAAGTAAATCCAGCTGCATAAAGGTCTGGGCTACAAGAACACCAGCAACAATGAATAGGAGGAATGTTTTATCCCGCAAAATAATAGCATATTCATTAAGTTGATTTTTTAAGAAATGAACCCAATTAGAGCTTTTTCCGGCCAAAGTTGAATGTTCTTTTTGGGGTGCTGTTTCATCAATCCATTTAGCCAGGACTAAACCCAGCGCTATACATAATAGCCCAGATATTAATAATAGTTCAAAACGATAATTCGCATAAAAAATACCCCCTACTATAGGGCCGATTACCACTGCTATATTAATAGAGGTGTAAAATACGGCGAAAACATCATTACGGTCCTTTTCTTCTACAACATCTGCAACCATAGCCTGGCTGGCAGGCCAATAAAAGGAACCAAAAATGCTGACAATAGTAAAACAGATAAAGCCGATGATAGGCGACTCAAACCAGGGTGAATTTGCAAAAGCGAATAGAACAAAGAAAACACCTTGTCCTATTGCTGAAATAACCATCATTCGTTTTCTGCCAAATCTATCTGCGCAATATCCACCCATTAAATTAGCAATCACAGAAAAAACTTGAGAAAAAATCAGCAGAAAACCAGCCATATTCTTACCGAAAGAATCTGTAAAATAAATGGCCAAAAAGGGGAAAAACATCCAAAAGGTGATGTTAACTAAAGCTTCCGCACCCAATCGGATTTTTAAGTTTTTGTTCCAATCACGAAGCCGCATTATATTGAATCTCCATTTCTCTTATTTTCATTTCCATCTTACCTTGATTCTACAACTCGTGACAATACAAATCGGCGGATCTGGCGGTTGATAAGAACCATAATCAGACATATTTCCCGGACAATATTCGCAGGTTTTTAAGAGAAATTGCAGATAATCTTATAAGTATCTTAGAAATCTAATTGATTAGAAATAAAATTTATATTGATAGATTCGAATAATTGTAAGATTATAATAGTATGATTAATAAAAAAATTAATGTGATTAATATTGAAGGGGGATCATTATGTTAAAAGAGTCCCATTGGAATAATGAAACAGATATTTTGAAGATAATCACGAGATTAGTTGAAACCCCGAGCATTTCCGGCACAGAACAGGAAATAACAATGGCTGATAAAATAATTGAGATAATAAAAGAAATCCCTTACTTTCAGGTACATGAAGATCAAATTTATAATGAACCGCTGACAAATGACTCTTTAAACCGTAAAACAGTAGCAGCTTTTTTCAAAGGGAAAGGGAACTCCAATAAGACGGTAATTCTGCTGAGCCATTTTGATGTGGTTGGAGTGGAGGATTATGGTTATTTAAAGCCATATGCATTCAATCCAGTGGAGTATACGGCTAAGCTGCATTCTGAGCGGTTAGAAGATGATGTTAGACAAGATCTTGAATCAGGTGAGTGGCTTTTTGGGAGAGGCATTATGGATATGAAAGCTGGCCTTGCCCTCCAAATTGCATTATTATCGGAAATTTGTCTTGATGAAGGGTTTGAGGGGAATATTCTGCTGCTTGCTACTCCTGATGAAGAAAGAAATTCCGAGGGGATGTTTGAAGGAATCAGGCTGCTCGCTAGGCTTAAGGAAGAGCGTGGGCTGGAATACGAAGTTTGTATTTGCAGTGAGCCAAGCTTTGCCGGATACCCGGGAGACCGAACAAAATATATTTATTTAGGTTCTGTCGGCAAACTTCTTCCACTTATATTCTGTAATGGGAAAGAAACTCATGTAGGTGAGCCGCTCGAAGGTGTTAATGCTTCATGGATGGCTGCATCCTTTACAAATAAAATGGAGCTGTCCACTCATTTTAAAGACGAGGCAGGAGGGGAAAGGAACCCTCGGCCAACCTGCCTGAAGCTTTCGGACCTAAAGGATGTTTATAATGTACAAACACCTACAGATGCTTATGTTCTTTATAATATACTTACCCTTCAGCAGAGCCCTCAGGATGTAATAGAAAAATTATTGATATTAGCCCGCGAGTGTTCGGATGAAATTTATACCAAAATGTCACAAGCTTATTACGAGGACCATTTAGATTCGGGAATGGATAAACTATCATTCTTAAAGCCTAGAGTATATACCTATTCTGACCTTTATAAAATGGGACAGAACAGGCACGGAGAAGAATTCGAAGCTAGTATGGCAAAACTGATTAATAAAGAGACTTCAGCAGATTTAGATTATCGTCAGCTCTCTGTAGAAATAGCCAGAGGAATTAGCAGTTATTTTCCTGATCTGGCTCCGTATTATTTAATTATGTTTGCACCTCCATATTATCCACATGTGCACTTGGACAGGAGCAATTCGAATGAAGAAAAACTCTTTGAAATGGCAGAGGAAATCAAGGAATACGCGAGATATAACTTTGGTGAAGAAATTAAGCTGAAGACGTTTTTTGAAGGGCTATCAGATGTAAGTTACTGCAGGCTGCTTGATGCAGATGAAATCATTCCTTCACTTGAAAAGGAGATGCCGCTCTATGGAAAAGGCTATAATCTTCCTCTTCATACGATAAAAGACTTAAATATCCCAACAATTAATATAGGACCTTATGGAAAAGATGCACATAAACGCACGGAGAGGCTTGAACTTCCCTTTTCCTTGAAAGCAGCCCCTGCCTTGCTGAAATATGCGGTATTATCAGTCCTTAAAGGAGGAGTTCTGCATGGAAAGTAGGCTTGAACAGCCAGCAGAGCTCCCTAAGGAGCTGATTGGAAATAAGATACGTCATTATAGAAAAACAAAAGGGTACACCACTGATAAACTTGGAGAGCTTATTGGAGTCAGCCAGAGTTTGATCTCCCAAATTGAACGCGGCTTGGCTGCGCCTTCTCTAGATACATTATGGAAGCTGAGCTACTTCCTAGAGGTTGATGTATTTACATTTTTTGAAGATCAAGAGCCTGAAAGTGTGAAAATTATCCGGCAAGGTGAGCATCGTAAGCTCCAAATGTCCAGACCAGAAGTATGGTATGAAATGCTTACACCTAATACAGGCAAAAAATATAAATTTTTTAAAATGATTCTTCAAGCAGCACAAACAAAAGAACAGCCTTTAATGTTTCATAATGGAGAGGAAAGCGGATATATGCTGCAAGGGAGCATGGAGGTAACGATTGGTGATCAAGTGTATGAAATACATGAAGGTGACTCTATCACATTTGATAGTACCAGTCCCCATAGTTTCAAGAATACAGGCTCTATACCGGCTGTCGGGATCTGGATGATGTCGCTAGAATAGTTAAATAAGATAATCTTATTTCTATAAGGAAAATAACTAGTGAATATAACGTTGACAGGCAGAGTGTATTACATAGCGTCATATGATGAAGTCAAAGTAGATTCCAGCAGCTTAGAAGATGTGCTAGGGCTCACACAAAAATAAGGATAAGACCAGCACGTCGCCCTGCACAACGTTAATGTTCTAGAAGGCTAAGAGAAAGAGAAGTTTAACCCATAAGCAGGCACTCATAAGAAATGCCTGCTTTGTTCTTTAAGTTACTCTTCATTTTCACCCGTTTTTATCCGGTTTTTGAAGGCTTCATGTGTAACAATATCCTCTACTTCTTCAAATTGACGTGAAGAATTTTTTTCTTCAACAAAGGTATGATCTGGAAAGTTGCCTGGATGACCTCTGCGCTTGTGATCAAATGATTTTCCGCGTGACATTCAAATGCCTCCTTTTTCATGGTCTATCACAAGTTTGCTCAAACATTCCAGAATTATCAAAGAGATTGTAGTTTTTACCCGGACAAAATTTAACAAGAAAAATCATTAAAAAGGGTTTTTTACATTGGAAAATGGGGTATAAAAAAACAGACAGCGGCAGCCGTCTGTTCGGTTTTATAATCTTTTGGCTCCCAAAAATTTTGGCTTCCAGTAAACGTTATTCATTGAATCGATTTTTACTCCGCTGGACGCAGCATGGATAAATTGATTTGAACCTACATAAATACCCACATGAGATGCGCCTCTTTTATATGTACTAAAAAAAACAAGATCACCTTTTTTTAAGCTGGATTTCTTAACAGCGCTGCCTTTGCTGAATATTTCAGCCGCTGTACGCGGTAAGACTTTCCCAGTACTCTTTTTATATGTATACCCTACAAAACCTGAACAATCAAAACCTCTTGGTGTGGTACCGCCATATCTATATTTAGTTCCTATGTATTTTTTACCTTCAGTTACTACCTTATCAGGTGAATATGATGCTTCGGCCTTAATACCTGGAGTTAAATATCCTGCTAACATCATAAAAAGAAGCAAGGATGCTATAAAAACTTTCTTCACTATAGAACCTCCGACCCGTTTTCGTGTAAGATTTTGGTTGTTTCTATGATAATCTTACTATAACAAAAAGATTTCAGAAAATTCATTACAAGTCTATTAAGAAATATTACAATAATATTACAAAAACTGTCATAGTTTCTATTTTTATAACAAATTACGGTCTTAACCTTTTCTTTTCCTGCAGGATAGGGTCAGAATAACAGGTAAAAAGTAAAATTATAAACCAGCAGTTACTATAATCACCCTTTTTTCAGAAGATCGGTTAATGACTAAACCCAGAATGTTTAAAAACCCCGTTTAAGCAGGTGCACGTAAGATATTGCTGGGTCTTAATAAGGTACTACATCAAAAGTCAAAAAACGATAACAACTAACCCCATTTAATTTTCATGCCAAAAGTGTAGGATACTAATAAATAAATTAAATTAAACTGCTCATAGTGATCATACAAAACGATTTCTTGGAGGAGTGAATCATGGATTTTGCACACCTGGTTGCTGAAGATAAGATCAAGAGATCAATTGATGAAGGGGAATTTCAAAGGCTGCCCGGATATGGCCGCCCTTTAGAGATTGAGGATGAATCTTCTATTCCTGAAAGTCTTCGCATGGCTTACAAGCTGATGAAAAATGCCGGCATGCTGGACCAGCAGGAAGAGGCTTTGCGAAAAGAATTGATGAACTTAGAAGATTTAGCTGCCTATTGTTATGATCCTGAAGAGAGAGAATCATTAAAGAAGCAGCTGAACGAAAAACTCTATCAATTTGGGAAAGTAATAGAAAAGCGGAAATCGAACCATTCTCATGCATTCAAACAGTATAATCAAAAAGTTTATGATAAACTATCTCGAAAATAAGATCTGTCCCTGCAGGGGCGGATTTTTTTATTTTAAAGGCCCATGAACGAAACATAAGCAAAAAAATAACTAAAAGTGCTCACTATTTACCTGTTGTATCCGATATAAATAAAAGAATCAAATACGACTTTTATTAAAGACAGGTGGGTTTTATGGATAAAACATCGGTAATAGGTATTGTACTCGCTCTGATTGCGGTAGGAGTTGGTATGGTCTTGAAGGGTGTAAGCCCGGTAGCCCTGGCTAATCCGGCGGCTTTGTTAATCATTTTGCTTGGAACTATAGCTGCAGTAGTGATTGCTTTTCCTATAAATGAAATAAAAAGGGTGCCAAAGCTCTTTAAAATATTATTTACCGAAAAAAAGCTAATCAGTGCGGAAGAGGTTATTAAAACTTTCTCGGAATGGGCCGTTATTGCAAGAAAGGAAGGCCTGCTCGCTCTCGAAGCCATTTCCGAGGATGTAGAGGAGCCCTTCTTAAAAAATGGTTTAAACTTAGCGGTAGAAGGTCAAAGCGCGGATTATATCAGAGACCTGCTATCTGAAGAAATTGATGCAATGGAAGAAAGGCACCAAGGTGGAGCTGCCATTTTTACACAGGCTGGTACATATGCTCCAACTCTTGGGGTATTGGGTGCTGTTGTAGGCCTGATTGCAGCTCTCGGCAATATGAATGATACGGAAGCACTCGGACATGCCATTGCAGCTGCTTTTGTTGCTACACTTATGGGAATATTCACAGGGTATATGCTGTGGCATCCATTTGCTAATAAGTTAAAGAGAAAATCTAAGGAAGAAGTACAGATTAAACAAATGATGATTGAAGGAATTCTTTCTATTATTGAAGGAGAAGCACCGAGGACAATCGAGCAGAAGCTGACTTCATATCTGCCGGCAGGAGACAGGAAAAAGTGGCTTGAAGGCGAAGTGAACAAGGATGTCTAAGCGGAGGAAAAAACATAAGAATCATGAGGAGCATGTCGACGAAAGCTGGCTTCTTCCATATGCAGACCTTCTGACCCTGCTGGTTGCTTTATTTATTGTATTATTTGCCATGAGCTCAGTAGATGCAGCCAAGTTTAAGCTTGTATCCCAGGCATTTGATGACGTTTTTTCAGGCGGAACTGGCGTATTGGATTATCCAAGTCCTGTTCCAGAGAACTCTAGTAAGAATCTTAATAGTGAAAATAATGCTGTCAGCGGAAATGATCAAGAGGATAAAGGGTTAGGCGATGAGGATCAGCAAGAGCTCGCCGAAATCCAGGAAAGGGTAAATACCTACATTGATAAAAATAAGTTAACGGGGAGACTTGGGACCAAGCTTACAGATGAAGGCCTGCTTGTTACCATCAGTGATAAAATCTTATTCGAATCCGGTCTGGCTGAAATCAGGGGAGTCGATAGAGAATTGGCCGGAGAAATATCAGACCTGCTGGTAATGAATCCGCCGAGGGGGATTGTGATCAGCGGTCATACCGATAATATGCCGATCAGTACGTCGGAATTTGACTCCAACTGGGACCTTAGTGTTATGCGCGCCGTTAATTTTATGAAAATACTATTAGAAAATCCAAAATTAAAGCCCCAATGGTTTAGTGCCAAAGGATATGGGGAGTTTAAGCCTGTTTCCTCTAATTCAACTGCAGCAGGACGAGCAGCTAACCGAAGAGTGGAAATCCTGATTATGCCTCGTGAACAGAAAGAATCAGGAGCTAGATAGCCATAAGTAAATAAACACATTTAACTCTGTCTGAGGGACAGGGTTTTTATTTTTATATATTAGGGTAAATGGGTAGAACTTTATGGGTTTTCGAATGGATGCGGACATACTATGGATTATGAATTATATACTCTATCTGATGGAAGAAAATTATCGTATAGAATAGTTGGAGACCCGGCCCACCACCCAGTCGTGTATTTGCATGGATTTGGGTCGTCTTCCGCTGTAATGGTGGAAGATCGGGACGTGCTTTCCGACTTACGGCTATTTGTCATCGCCGTTGACCGGCCGGGGTATGGAAAATCAGACTTGCATCCAGGCTACTCCTCTGAAGATTTTGCGGAGGATCTCTATCAGTTGCTGTCCTGCTTAGGAATTAAGCGGTGTGCAGTGGCAGGCTGGTCCACAGGAGGCATGTTTGCTCAAGAGTTTGCTCGTCTATATCCACAATGTGTATCAAGTTTAACCTTACTCGGCAGTGTGCTGCCATTGAGCCAGCCAGAAGTGGAAAGAATAATGCCGGTAAAGTGGAAAATTGTAAGATGGATTATGTTACATTTCCCTGGTGTGTGCAGATATTTATTTAAAAGAGTAAGCAAAAGGATTAATCAGGATATCGATCATGCAGTTATGAATAGAATGGAGAAGATGGTCCACGATGATAAGGAAGCTGCTATGCTGTTTACAGAGTTGCTGAAAAAGGCAACTTATGATGCCTATCAATATGAGGGGATGGCGGTTTACTATGAAGTACTCGCCATGTGTAAGGCAGACTTTGAAGTAAGGCCCAGCGGCTGTTATCCAACCATAATCTGGCAGGGAGAGGACGATCACCTTTGGACGGTGTTCACTTCCCGTTTTTTAAAGCAGCGGTACACGAAATCACGGATGTTTATCATTAAAGATAAAGGGCACTTTATGTTTTTATCAATCTGGCGGGATGTACTTCAACAAATACAGGAGGTGTCCGCCCCTAAGGAGCAGAATCACATGTGATTCTGCTTATTTTATTCAGGACAAATGTAACAGTAAATGGGAGTAAAGTGCGATGTTCTATCAATTGGTAAGCGCTATCATTTTAGTAGTTGCTAAAACATCATAAATAAGGAGAGGATTTCACTTGAACGTGCATTCATTTGGGAAAATATCGGCTGCAGCCTTGCTCCTGCCGCTTTTGTTTACTAACATGCCTAAGGAATCGATGGCTTCAGAGAGACTAATACCAGGAGGACCGCACACCTTTAATGCGAAAATCGATACAAACGACTTTGGAGTATTTAAAAATCCGGTCATTGGAGATGGTGCTGACCCATGGGCAGTGAAGCATTCAGACGGCTATTATTATTACACGCAGACGACAGGCGGAAATATCACAATCTGGAAAACTAAAAAATTATCTGAACTGGATCGTGCAGAAAAGACAGTTGTGTGGACTCCAAGTGCTGACGCTCCTAATAGAGAACATATGTGGGCGCCGGAACTACATTTTATTAATGGGAAATGGTATATCTATTACGCAGGTTCTGAAGGAGATATGGGCAAGCAGCGGATGTATGTGCTGGAATCAGAAGGGGCAGACCCTTTAGGGCCGTATCACCATCCTGGCGGTAATTACGGTAAAATTGCGGCAGCAACAGATAAATGGGCGATTGATGGAACTGTTCTTCGGCATAATGATCAGTTGTACTTTGTTTGGTCAGGCTGGGAAGGCGATGAAAATGTAAGCCAGAACTTATATATTGCTCCAATGAAAAATCCATGGACTTTAAGCGGGGATCGGGTAGAAATCTCAAGACCTGAGCTTGAATGGGAAAAGCACGGAACCCCTCTGATTAATGAGGGACCTCAAATCCTAAAAAATAAAAAAGGGCAGGTTTTTATCGTATATTCAGCAAGCGGCAGCTGGACGGTTGATTACTGCCTCGGCATGCTGTCACTGGATGGCAAAAATCCGCTAAAGAAAGACTCATGGAAAAAGAGCCAGCAGCCTGTCTTTCAAAAGAACCTAGAATTAAATGTGTATGGGCCAGGCCATAATAGTTTTGTGAAATCACCGGATGGTAAAGAAGACTGGATTATCTATCATGCAGCCAAGTTTCAGGGGGCAGGGTGGAACCGCAGTGTGCGGATGCAGCCATTTACATGGAATAAGGATGGAACACCAAACTTTGGAGTACCACTAGCAGCGGATACGTTAATGCGCGTTCCTTCAGGAGAATCAAAAGGAGACCTTGTACCAAAGCTTCCAGGTCTTGTATATAAGTACGAAGCGGAGCAGGGGACTGTCCACAATGCCCGTATTGTAAATAATACAGGTGCATCTGGAGGAGCAAAAGTAGGAATGATCGATTTTGAGGACAGTTATGTAGAATTTAACGTGGGAGTGCCAAAAGGTGAGTACACCCTTAAAGTAAGATATTCAACTGGAATGGGTGAAACAACATCCCACTTAGTAAGTATCAATGGCAAGGTGCAAGAATTGTCGTATCAGCCATTTGGATGGGATTCCTGGAGAGCTGCGGAGATGGATGCAGTGTTAGATAAGGAGCAGAATATTATTCGCATCTCAAAAGGGAAGCTTTTCACGGAAATTGATTCTATAGAATTAATTCCGAAAGAAATGAAAACAGTGAAGTACGAGGCTGAACATGGCTATGTAAAAAACGCTGAAGTTATTAATGATCTGCAGTCTAGCAATCATCAAACAGTACAAACAAACAAGGGAAGCAAGATTCACTTTCCAGTCATGGTTTCAAAAGAAGGCAGCTACCTATTAACAATCAAAAATGAATCAGCCAATTCGTCCCCTGATGTTCAAAAGGTCTATGTGAATGGCAGGTACACAGGTTTAGCCATGTCGTCTGCTAGCTTAAGGCTGCGTAAAGGTGTAAATGATATAACGCTCACACATTCTTCGGGAGATGCTGAAATAGATTATATCAGCTTATCATCAGCCGAATAATCATGTTTATCCCGGTTATTAAAGGGAAGAAATATGGTGTTAACTTATAATTATGGAGGGGGATATAAATGAGCAAAAAAATCGCATGTGTTGTAACGAATGATTTTGAAGACTCCGAATACAGGGACCCTGCAAATGCCTTTAAAGAGGCTGGCCACACTGTGGTAACAATCGAAAAAGAAAAGGGTAAATCGGTTAAAGGGAAACAAGGTGAAGTAGAGGTAACGATAGATGAGGCAATTGACAGCGTAAACCCAGAGGAATTTGACGCACTCTTTATCCCGGGTGGTTTTTCTCCTGATCAGCTCCGTGCAGACAACAGGTTTGTCCAATTTGCAAAATCATTTATGGATGAAAAAAAGCCTGTATTCGCTATCTGCCACGGACCTCAGCTGCTAATCACAGCAAAAACACTAGAAGGAAGAACGGCAACGGGGTACACATCTATCCAGGTGGACATGGAGTATGCAGGAGTAAACTTTAAGGATGAAGAAGTCGTTGTATGCGGCAGCCAGCTGGTGACCAGCCGTACTCCAGATGATATCCCTGCCTTTACAAGAGAATCACTTAATTTGCTTAAATAAGGAACGGAAAATAAATGGGAAATGGGGGCTGCTCCGTTTCCCGTTTTTTCTGTATTAGGATACAATAAGAAAAAAGGGAATCATTCAGGAGTGTTATATATGATCGTTATTAAGTCGCCCCGGGAAATTAAAGCGATGCATGAAGCAGGGAAACTTCTGGCAGCTTGCCATAGAGAAATTTCAAAAAGGATTGCTCCAGGGGTTACTACATGGGAAATTGAAGAGTTTGTTGATAAATATTTAACAGAACGCGGCGCTATCCCGCAGCAAAAAGGCTATAAAGGATATGAATATGCCATCTGTGCCAGTATAAATGATGAAATCTGTCATGGATTTCCGAGAAAAACTCCTTTAAAGGAAGGAGATATTGTCACCATTGATATGGTTGTCAATCTGAACGGAGCCCTGGCTGATTCTGCCTGGTCCTATGCCGTAGGGGAAGTAAGCCCAAAAGTACAAGAGTTACTGGACGTAACCAGGGAAGCCCTTTACAAAGGGATTGAAGCTGCCCAAATTGGAAACAGAATCGGCGATATTGGCCATGCAATCCAATCCTTTACAGAAGCGAAAGGATTTTCTATAGTTCGTGATTTTATTGGACATGGAATTGGTTCCGTCATTCATGAAAAGCCAGACGTACCCCATTTCGGATCTCCGGGTAAAGGACCAAGAATTAAAGAGGGAATGGTGTTTACCATTGAACCGATGATTAATATTGGTTCTTTTATGTCTAAATTGGACGATAATAAATGGACTGCTAGAACGCATGATGGGGAGTTTTCTGCCCAATATGAGCATACAATAGCTATTACCTCAAATGGACCGGTTATACTGACGGAACAAGAGGAAGAATGAACTCCAGAGAAAAAGCATCGGGACTGAAGTCCGATGCTTTTTTGTCATTTTAATGGTCTTTCCAGTGAAGATAAGTCCTCATCTATATTAAGCATTCTGTCCTGCACAAGAGCTTTCGCATCACTAATGCCTATATTGTAGATATAAGGACCGATTTCTCTATAAATAAATTCTAATAAGTTCTCACCAGCAAGGTTCCCCAGTTCTTCCCCATGCTCTTGGTAAAAAAATTCCTGGATTTTTTCAACCAAAATATTTTTTTGGTCTCTAGTTAAGCGCATCATCACCATTTTCTCCCGTCCCGACGGTTAAATATTTCTTAAGCTGCCTAATTCCTCAGCAATTGCTTCAAGCTCGCGTGGAGTAAAGTTCGTTTTCTTCATGACCATTTCATAAATATCACGAAGCTCTTCGTACATTTCCTGATTAAAATGTGAGGCCTTAACTGCTCCAATATTCATAATCCGTAATTTTTCAATGATCTTATCTACCATAAATTCAGCATTGGCAGGAGTATTCTGTGATAAATCCATACTATTATCTTCCTTTCATATAAGCCGAGGCTTTAAATTGGTAATTCCATCTTTTCATTTATTTGATATAAAAGTCAATTATATTTAATAATTGCGTATATGGCGATTATTGCTTTCAGATACTCTTATGAAATTATTTCAAAAAACTTTAGATTATATATTTGACTCTAATGCAGAAAATAATCATAGCACCACAATTTTTTTGCCTGCAAATATCCAGGCTGTTTAGTTATTTACCTCATTTCCCTAAGGAGGAGAATGGATGGAAAACGTTGGGCAAGGGTACAGAACCAACAGTAAACTATTAAGAGGACTAATGTATGGCGCGCTCGCAGGAGGTATGATTGCAATGTTTGACCGAAATACCCGTCTATCCTTCATGGATGGGAGCGGCCGGACTTTCCGAGGAATGAAATCTTTTTTAACGAATCCCTTAGAAGGGATAACTAAAATGGGTGAATATTCAAGCAGACTAAGATCACAGATTGAAGAAATTTCCGAAGATATTAATTTTATTTCTGAAAAAGTGGATGAGCTGAAAGAAGTTCCAATTCAGGTAGCAGAAGTAGTCATGGAAACGAAAGATGTATTTACTCATGACGGATCCGTTCCATCTGCCCAATACGGAAATAAAGCTCTACATTCCACGCATTAACAATTAAAAAAAGAAGCGAGCTGGGATCATGAACCATAGGAAGCCAATCAACCAAAAGTCATTTATAAAAGACATCTATAAACGAATTTTGAGTGATGATGTTTCTGGCATGGCTGCCCAGCTTGCTTATTTTTTTCTGTTATCCTTATTTCCCCTTATGATTTTCTTGGTGTCGCTGCTTCCGTATTTACCTATTAAACAGGGAGATATATTGAGTTTTGCTGCCATGTATGCACCTGCTGAGACCATGGATATGATCGAACATAACCTTACGGAAGTGATGAGAGGAAATGGGAAATTACTGTCAGCGGGGATTATTGGTACAATATGGACTGCTTCCGGTGGGATGAATGCCATTATCAGCGCATTCAACAAAGCTTATGATGTTAAAGAAAGCCGTAATTTTGCAGTTTCGCGGGGATTGTCGATACTTTTTACATTGGGGATGATCGCTGTATTTATTACAGCTCTGCTTTTACCGGTGTTTGGTAAACAAATTGGGATATTACTTACAGAGCAGCTTGGACTTTCCGAAGAATTTTTATCCGCTTGGAATGTGATAAGGTGGGTTATAAGTTCTACTGTATTATTCATTGTTTTTTTAGCGATTTACTGGTTTGCCCCAAATATAAAACTAACATGTTTAAGTATTCTTCCAGGAGCCATTTTTGCTGTTTTGGGGTGGATTACCGCCTCTTTTGCCTTTTCCTTTTATGTAGAAAAAAGTGCTCATTATTCTGCTGCATATGGAAGTCTTGGAGGAATGATTGTGCTGATGATTTGGTTTTACCTTACCGGGATTATTATTATTATAGGCGGAGAAATCAATGCCATTGTAAGCAGCAGGAAAAAGCCAGATTGTTAAGAGATTATTGGTGGAAAATTACGGTGATGTTCGTGTGCATGCACTGTCGTTCAAACTGGAGTGCGAGGCAGTTCAATGCAAAAGCAGCGGATAAAGGAAACATCTCCCCCGATCAGGGAGAGATGCAGGACAAGTTTTAATCAACTGATTATTGTTTTAATAATCTCAGGCTGTTTAAAATGACTAAAATAGTACTGCCTTCGTGTCCGATGACACCAAAAGGCAGATCAAGTATTTGTAAAAAGTTAGAACAGATCAGCAGCATGATGACTGAAATCGAGAAGATGATGTTTTGCTTGATGATGCTGTTCATTTTTTTAGAAAGTTTAACGGCTCCGGCGATTCGAGGCAGATCATTTTTCATCAGAACTACGTCTGCAGTTTCAAGGGCGACATCTGTACCATCACCCATTGCAATTCCGACCGATGATGTAGCGAGGGCGGGAGCGTCATTTATCCCATCTCCAACCATTGCGACTGTCCCAAAACGTTCTTTAAGGTTTTTTATTTCATCCACTTTAGTCTCTGGCAGGCACTCAGCAATATATTCGTCTATCCTGCTTTCGGCTGCAATCACTTGTGCAGTGTCTCTACTGTCCCCAGTAAGCATAACTGTGTGAATACCTTCGGATCTTAATTCTTCAATAGCGGCAGCCGTTTCGCTCCTGACCAGATCCTTCAGGGCAATAATACCGGCTATTCCCTTATCATCTCTGGCAAAAACCAGTGTTTTGCCTTCTTTCGATAGTTTCCTTGCGATGCCGTCTAGAAAAGAATCTGCCAGGTCTTTTCCTACAAATTCTGCCTTCCCGATCATCCACTTCTGATTACTTAAGCTAGCCTGCACACCCCAGCCTGAAACATCTTCCATTTGTGAAGGAGTCAAGAGGTCGAGATTCGAGCTCTTAGTAAAGTGTTTGACTATGGATTGCGCAAGAGGGTGGTTCGAATAGTTTTCTATAGAAGCAGCACGATGAAGAAATTCTTGTTCGTTCCAATCAGCACGGACAACAACATCTGTAACCTCAGGCTTTCCTCTTGTAAGGGTCCCCGTTTTATCAAAAGCAATAGCTTTAAGATGCCCAAGATTTTCGAGATGAATGCCCCCTTTGAACAGAATTCCATTTCTAGCTCCATTGGATATCGCTGATAGAGTGGCAGGCATGATGGATGCAACAAGGGCGCATGGAGAAGCGACTACCAATAATATCATAGCCCGGTAAAAGGTTTCATTCCAGCTCCAGCCAAAAAGAAAATGTGGGGCGATCATCATAAGGAGTACTGCTGATAGGACAATTTTTACGTACCTGCCTTCAAAACGCTCAATGAACTGCTGAGAAGGGGATTTTTCACTTTGGGCAGTCTGTACAAGCTGTATAATCTTTTGGAATAGAGTTTCCTCATTAGATTTAGTAATTTTAACTATGATAGAACCGCGCAGGTTTACAGTGCCAGCAAATATGTCGTCATCTTTCCCTTTACTTACTGGAATAGATTCTCCTGTAATGGCTGCCTCATCTAAATTAGTTATACCTTCCATGATCACACCATCAGAAGGAACACGTTCTCCGGGTTTCACCAATATCCTGTCTCCGATATTTAGTGAACTTACATGTATTTTTTCTTCTTTTCCATCTGAAGTAAGCCGTATTGCCTCTTCAGGCTGAAGCTCCATTAGTGCAGAAATTTCTTTATGGCTTTTATTCATCGTATATGTTTCAAGAGCACCGCTGACCGCGAAAATAAATATCAGAATAGCCCCTTCCGTCCAATAGCCAATTATGGCAGAACCAATCGCAGCAAGGACCATTAGCATTTCTACATTGAGTTCCTTATTCTCAATTGTTTCTTCAATTCCTTCCTTTGCTTTAGCAAATCCGCCGATTACAAAGGCTAAAAGATAGGAAGCAATGGATGCTGATGATAGATCATTTTTTGATAATATCCATCCAGCTGCAATAAGAAGACCGCTGAGAAGGGCGGCAGCCAGCTCCGCATGGGGCTTCAGCTTCTCTAAAATAGATTCTCCTTTTGGTTCCGCAGGAAGGGGAGAGCTATCTAAAACCTTTGCGTTTGTATTCATAATTATTCCTCCTTTATTAAGACCATGCTGTGAAATTTAATTCTAATTGAGAAAGATATTCAAGCTCAATTACCCTCTAAAAAATATTAAAGCTGTCATCATTACCGATGACAGCAAGGCTTATACGCAAAAATAAGTCCTCTCAGACAGAAAACCAAGCGTTTGCTAAATTAGAATTAGTTTAATCTAGGATATATTTATATCCTATCACAGAGTCTAAGTAAAAGAAAGATGAATGGAAAATTTTTTTATACGTTAAATTTCTGTACCCTTGTTTTTTCATTCATAAACGGCTTGGACGACTTCATAAGCAGTGAACACTTATAGCTTCATCGAATGATACTGTTCTGTACTTACAGGTTTAAATAAGGCTAATAGTAAAAAGCAAATGAAAAATATACTGCTAATCACATAGAAAAAGCCAGCACCTGTAACGTGCTCGATAACAACTCCTCCAAAGAACGGGCCGGCGAGGCTTCCTACACTAAAACAGATCCCGCACATTAAGTTGCCCGCAGGGAGCAGGCTGGCTGGTGTTAAATCAGCCATATAGCTGATGCCTAATGAGAAGGTGGAGCCTGTCATCATGCCAGCTAATAAAAAGCAAATAAATAATCCCATAAAAGAATCCTTATTCATTCCAGCCAGCATAAAAAATACGCAGCCTGACAACATGACAAGAAGAAGGACTTTTTTTCTGCCAATTTTATCGCTGAGCCACCCAAGAGGAAATTGAGTGAGAATAGCACCGATCGCAAACGCTGGGAGTAAAATAGATACGGCTGATACATCAATACCGTTTCTGAGAGCATATACTGGAAAATTTCCATTTAGTGATGCTTCAACAAAACCGTATGAAAAGGCTGGAAGAAAAGCAAGCCAGGCGAAACGTGTAACCTGGCCAAACCTGCTTATAGTTCCTGCAAAAGAAACGGTTTCAATGGACTGTTCAGGGTAGTCATCCTTTAATATAAATATAGTCAGCCATGCTAATAGGCTGATTCCTGAAGATATGAAAAAGGGAAGGTTTTCGTTAATCTCTACTAAATTAGTCAAAACAGGGCCTGCTGCAAAGCCTATGCCGAAAAATAGGCCGTAAATCGAAATGTTCCTGCCCCGTGCTTCAATGGGAGAGGATGCTGTAATCCAGGTCTGGGTAGCGAAATGAAGCATATGGTCTCCGATTCCAATCAGCATTCTAAGAACAAACCAAAACCAAATACTGGTCCAAAGTGGAAACATGAAAAGGGAAGCGAATACTATACATCCTCCTATTAAGATCATTTTTTTATAACCAAGTTTTCTAAGCGGCTGTTCCATAAATGGAGATGCCAAAAGTATTCCGATATATAAACCGGCTGCATGCAGGCCATTAATCGAGGAGCTGACTCCATGGTGTTCAAAGATAATAGCAAGCAAGGGTAATAACATGCCTTGTGAAAATCCTGATATTCCCACAATGCTGACAATGATCCAAAAGTGTAATTTTGACTGATTCATGTGTTCTCTCCCATAGAAATTAATAATACTTGATGTTACTAGTAACAAGGAGGATTATGCAAGCAGAAAATGAGGTAAAGGATACCCATGCGGTGGATTATTTTGTGAAGTAAAGGGGATATACACTACATAACTTTAGTAAGAGACTTATAAAGGAAATCATTTCTTATTATTAGGAGGGAAATATGGTTAATAAAATATTTTTAATCGCAGTACTGATTGGGGTTCCCCTATCGGTCATTGGTTCCATTATGCATTTACCTACCATATTAATGTTTGTGATTTACTGTCTTACAATTGTGGCTCTTTCCAGCTTTATGGGCCGCGCGACCGAAAGTCTCGCCATAACAACAGGCCCGCGGATTGGCGGGCTGTTAAATGCCACCTTTGGAAATGCAGTTGAATTGATTATTTCAATCTTCGCTTTACAAGCAGGGTTAATTGAAGTTGTCCTGGCCTCATTGGCAGGGTCTGTAATAGGAAACCTTCTTTTAGTCGCAGGTCTCTCATTTTTTATGGGGGGATTAAAATATAAAAGGCAGAAGTTTAATGTCTTTGATGCCAGGCACAATTCTGGACTGCTCATTTTTGGAGTTATCGTTGCATTTGTCATTCCTGAGGTATTCAGCCAGCAGATGAATGAACAAAAAACGCTGACATTAAGCGTTGGGATTTCAATCATCATGATTGTCCTGTATCTTGCTGCTTTATTCTTTAAGCTTGTAACACATCGAGGCGTGTATCAGCATCAGAATGAAGCAGGGCATGAGCATGAAGAGCCGGAATGGAAAAAGGGGAAGGCAATGGGTATCCTGGCTATTGCAACCATTGCGGTGGCCTATGTATCGGAAAACCTGGTGCATACATTTGAACAGGTTGGCCATACGTTTGGATGGACTGATCTTTTTATAGGGGTAATAGTCGTTGCTATTGTAGGTAATGCCGCCGAGCATGCTTCAGCAATCGTCATGGCATACAAAAATAAAATGGATATTGCCGTAGAAATTGCCGTTGGTTCCACCTTGCAAATTGCCATGTTTGTAGCTCCGCTGCTTGTACTGATTTCACTGCTTTTCCCAAATGCTATGCCGCTGGTCTTTACCTGGCCGGAGCTTACCGCTATGGTCACTTCCGTCTTCCTTATGATCATGCTCTCGAATGACGGGGAGACGAACTGGTTTGAGGGGTTAACCTTACTGGCTGCTTATGTAATTATGGGAATTGGATTTTATCTGCTTTAACCAAAATGACTCTGCACTTTATAGGTGCAGAGTCATTTATATTATTAATATTTTGTTTAATTTCAGGGCCGTTCTACAAATTGTTTCTCGCTTAATCCACCCCCAGGCTGTTCTTCTCTTCTAGCGAAACCATTTTATCCATTAACCAACTTTCTGCACGTATATAGCTGAAATCTGATTGTATAGGCATACCTCCCTGTATGTAGATGGGTATGAACGATTTCGCCTCCTTCGCTTTTGGTGTAGTTAAATCATAACAGATTAACGGAAATTTGTAAATATTCTGATACTTACAAATGTGTTACATTTTTTTCAATAAAAAGTTAGCAAGGCTGTGCTGCACATCTGCATATTCTAAAAAAAAGACGAGCATCCTATGCTTATTAAGATTCTAAAGCATATAAGGAGAGTGCAACATGAAAAGAATCGCTTTATCCATATCACTCTGTTTTGCACTTATAGCTGGTTCTGGAACTTCCTCCCTGGCTTCTGCTAAACATATCAGACCAGCGGCTGCCATTCCGCAGTCGGTACTAAATATCACCAAGGAAAATACGTTTCCAAATGCTTCACAGGATATGCCGTACTTAGAACCGAGCAAATTAACGAAGCAGCTGATCAAGTCCTCAAATGTGAAAATTGAAAATCCTGAACTTATCCGCATGCTTAATGAAACGACCATTAATAAAACACCTTTTGCCCTGGGATACCGTGCAACCGTTTATTTAGGCCACTGGGCCCTGAATTACCAATCTGTTGAAAGTGCTCCAAACTGGGAATATCAAAAAATCAATACGAATTATTATGACAACCGGGGCGGAGAATCACCATATCAAATTCACTATGTTCAAGAAGCACAAAAAACTGTGCGCGGAGGACTTACCGCAAAAATACCAGCAGCTGATGATGTTCATAAAATGATGCTCATCAAGGCTTCTGAAAAAACGAAGCTGCCGCTTGCCTATGAAGCGATCATCGGAAACGGTACAAAGAAAGACAGAATTTATAATATCCCAGCTAAAAGAATGGGCTATCTGCATGCCTATGCTTCAGCAGTTAATGAAAAAGGGAAAGTCACCTATGGAGAAGTTTACCTCACTCTCAAAGGCACAAAACGGTACATTACCGTTAAGAATGTGACCTCACAGGGAATAGGAGCCTGGATTCCTATTCAAGATCACCTATCCTTCAGCTTTATGGTGTCTGGCCGTCCAAGATAATGTAAAAGAACTCCCTTCGTTTGGGAGTTCTTTTCCGTTTATGAAATTCTGCCGGACTTTTGGTGAAAAAAGGGAATTTTCTTTTGTTAATGCTTAACTTTACGGAATTATGATTTTATATCAAAATTACACATAACTCTTAGGATTTCCTAAAAGCAACCCCAAGTTACCTGACAAGTCTGGACTTACGGCTTGTAAAGTCAAGGTCCTTATAATAGGCATCTTTTACAAGGACATTGGGTCCAAGACATTTAACAGCTGGACAATGGCAGTTCAACTGTCGGGCTAATCCGGTTTGCAGCCATTTATCATAGGATTCCTGAAGAGGGGTGTCTGTGATATTGCCCAGGGATGGTGCGTCTCCGAAGTCTGTTACAATAACCTCGCCGCTAAAAATATTAACGTTCAGCCTTGAACGCCCGTCGGGATCATTGCGGACAGTGACATTTTTAGAGCTGTAAAGCCGCTGAAGAAGTTTGGCATCCTGTTCATTACTGCTGCATGGATAAAAAGGAAGAGTGCCAAACAGCATCCAGACATTCTCATCTCGTGTATCCAACAGTTTGTGAATCGCAGTACGTACTTCATCTAAAGGCAGCGATTCAATGGCAGAGGCAAAGTCACTCGGGTACATTGGATGAATTTCGTGCCTCTTGCAGCCCATCTCTTCAACAATTTGTTGGTGAATATGCTCCAAATATGGAAGCGTCCGCTTATTAAGCATGGTTTCAGCGGAAACCAGCACACCTGCATCAGATAAAAATCTGCTATTTTCAATCATCCGGGTAAATAGCTTTGCCCGTACGTTTCGATCCGGTTTTTTTTCCATCATTGCAAAGCCTGTATCTATAAACTCATCGATTGTTCCCCAGTTATGAGAGATATGCAGTACATCCAAATAAGGAATGATTTCTTCATACCTTTTAATATCCAAAGTTAGATTAGAATTGATCTGTGTGCGTATACCTCTTTCGTGTGCGTACTTTAGCAGCGGCAATACGTAATTTTTTGTTTGCTGCTTCGAGAGCATCGGTTCTCCTCCAGTTATACTTAACGAGCGAAGAGAGCCAACTTCATCAAGTCTTCTTAGAAGGAGTTCCAGCGGCAGGGCTTCCGGGTCTTTTGTCTGCAGCGTATATCCGACTGCGCAATGTTCACACCTCATATTGCAAAGCGTTGTGGTGGTAAATTCAATATTAGATAAAGTTAATTGGCCATACTGTTCAATATCCATATAGGCTTCCCAAGGATCATGGGAAATAGTGATTGGCTTTAGTTTGTGTTCGATCATAGCGTTGGCTTCCCCTAACTTTTAGAAATACTAAACAATTATGGTGAAGTAAAAAAAATATGTCAAATACTTATTTTGACACCATTATTTATTATTCTGTTTTTAAACGCTTTAAGAGCGCGTATTGAAACATATAAATAACAGATAATATGAAGGATTAATTAGGATAGGGGGACTTAATGTGCCGAAAGACAATAATGGATTAGACAAAAATATGGGCGGTGGACCAGTCAAAAGCCCTCTTGAGAGCGATAATGCCTTTAGCAGAACGGGTTTGAAGAATGATCGGTTAACCCGTGAAGCAGTAAAAGGAAAAAATAATCGAGGTTAAGACACTGGCAGCCTGATTCCTGGCTGCTTTTTAGATACTTATTTCAAACCGTTCTTATAAAGGGTCAGCTGCAGCCAAGGTATGCTGATTCTCATCCATTTAACTATCAATATTTGAATGAAAGCTCTATAATTGGGAAGAAAAGAGACTGGGAAATATATCTTTATACCGGCCGTACTTAGGACAGAAGTGATGAAAGGAAGATTGAAATGGGAAAAGCAATAGAAGACCAAAATGGTCAAGTAAGTTATTTAAAACAGCGCTTATCCATGTTTATTGAAGTATTGGATAATATTGATCCAGAAGAAGCACAGCTTGAAGATATCGATCGGTTGATTGACATGCTTGATGATCTCGAAGTAAAAGTAGAACAATTCAAGAAAAAGTAAGGAAAGGTGAGTTCAGCCTATGTGGCTGTACTCACCTTTTGCTCTTTATGATCGACGAGCGTCTCCCATTCAGGCTTTAGAAGGGAAAAAACACAGGCATCATGGGAACGCCCTCCTTGAAAAATATAGCCCCGTAAAAGCCCCTCTTCCTTAAATGACAATTTTTTTAGTAAACTTGAGGAAGCTTCATTATCAGGAAAAGTGACAGCACCTGCTCTGTGCAGGCCGAGGTCTTCAAAAACGTGTCTTAATACTTCCTGAAGAGCTTCTGAGACATAGCCTTTTCTCCAGAAATCAGGATGAAGGTCGTATCCAATCTCAGTCCGTTTATTCCATAACTGAAGATTATTGAGCCCGATCGTTCCAATCAGACTATTGTTTTCCTTTAAGACAATTCCCCATCTGACAGCTCTCTTTTCACTGAACATTTTTTGAAAGGAATGAATGAGATTTGCTGCTTGTTCAACAGATTTGAAAGCGTCCATTCCATAGTATCTGGTCGCTTCTTCCTTAGAGAAAATGTCATACAGCCTTTGTCCATGCTCCGCTTTGATTTCTACTAATTCAAGCCGTTGTGTATGCAGTTCTGTAAAATTCATAAAATCCCTCCGGCAAAATATAAAAAAGATATAAGATAGGTTTCTTCTCAGGGAATATATATTCCTGCTCTATACTAAAAAAGCATAAAAATTGTTACCGTTTGCACACTAAACCTTTTCGAAAAAAAAAGATAAGGGTATAATGAAGAAGTTAAGTATTTTAGAATTTTATATATAATCAGACATAGATTTAGGCCGTAATAAAAGAAGGATTAGATAAATTAGCTTGGTAGCACAGGGGGAAGTACAGTGAATCTAGAAAAACTTCAAGAAAGCATGTATCAATTGATTGTAGAAACCTCTACAAATCTGCCTAAGGACGTTCGCAGGGCAATAAAAAAGGCTAAAGCGCAGGAAAATGTGGGTACTCGTGCAGCCATGAGTTTAGCTACGATTACAGAAAACATTCAAATGGCTGATGAAAATGTATCTCCCATCTGCCAGGATACAGGTCTGCCTACTTTTAAAGTAAAAACACCAGTAGACGTCAATCAGCTTGAAATAAATGCAGCGATCATGCATGCTATCAAACAGGCAACTAAGGATGGGAAGCTGCGTCCCAACTCAGTTGATTCATTAACAGGGGAAAATAGCGGAGATAATTTGGGCTATGGCGTTCCGGTTATTAAATTTGAACAGTGGGAACAGGATTATATCGACGCCCGCCTTATCCTAAAAGGAGGCGGCTGTGAAAATAAAAATATACAGTACAGCCTTCCGTGTGAATTAGAAGGGCTTGGAAGGGCAGGCCGAGATTTGGATGGAATCCGCAAATGCATTCTTCACTCGGTTTATCAGGCACAGGGCCAGGGCTGCAGTGCTGGATTTATCGGTGTAGGAATTGGCGGAGACAGAAGCTCTGGATATGATCTTGCTAAAGCACAGCTATTTAGAGAAGTAGAAGATGTGAATCCTATCGAAGACCTTCATAAACTGGAAGAATATATTTTGGAAAATGCTAACAAGCTTGGAATCGGAACAATGGGCTTCGGCGGAGAAACAACTCTGCTTGGCTGTAAAATTGGAGTGATGCACCGCATTCCAGCGAGCTTCTTCGTGTCAGTTGCCTATAACTGCTGGGCATACCGCCGTTTAGGCGTTAGAATCAGCCCGGATACTGGAGAAGTAACCCAATGGCTGTATCAGGACGGAGAAAAAATCAGTTTTGCCGCTGAAGCGGAACAAGAGGTGGCAGCTTCTTCAGAAGAAACCGCTATCCGCGAAGTTGTCCTTCAGGCACCGATCACAGAAGAACAGATTAGAGAGTTAAAAGTTGGAGATGTGGTCCACATTAACGGAATGATGTATACAGGCAGAGACGCGATTCACAAATACCTTTCTGATCATGATGCACCAATCGATCTTAATGGACAAATCATCTATCACTGCGGCCCTGTTGTGCTTAAGGACGAAGCCGGGAACTGGCATGTAAAAGCCGCTGGCCCAACAACCAGCATTCGTGAGGAGCCATATCAGGGAGACATTATGAAGAGATTCGGAATCCGTGCTGTTATCGGAAAAGGCGGAATGGGGCCTAAAACCCTGCAAGCCCTTAGCGAGCATGGAGGCGTATATCTTAATGCTATCGGCGGAGCCGCTCAATATTATGCAGACTGCATCAAATCAGTCGAAGGCGTCGACTTCATGCAGTTTGGTATACCAGAAGCCATGTGGCATCTCAAGGTAGAAGGCTTTACTGCAGTGGTAACCATGGACTCTCACGGAAACAGCCTGCATCAGGATGTAGCGATGAGCTCTCTGGAAAAGCTGTCCCAATTTAAAGACCGGGTATTCAACTAAAAGTTAAAGAGCATAAAGACGTTCTCTTCTGAGGACCCCGTATAAATAGCATGTGATTTCGCTGATGAAATCACATGCTATTTTACTTTAATTTAAGGCTCAATTTTCTTTAATCCATTCTTCCCAGGTTTTCTTCCCTCTTTTCTGTTCAATATTGGTATTCTTTCCCTCCTTCATCGCTTTAAAAAGTGAAATTGGAAGATAGGATAGAGGAATAAGCAGGGATTTAGGATGTCGATGCTGCTCCCAAACTGTATACATTTCTTTAAGAGTTAATATTTCAGGCCCGCCAAAATCATCGACAGTGCCTTGAGGCGTTAATTGGCATAACTCCATTAAATAAGAAGCAACTTCATCCACATCAACACTTTGACACTTTAATTGTCCAGGTAATATGGATAACGGGAATTTTGTTAAGGTATGAAACAAGCTATCCATCAAAGAATGAAATTGTGTTGCTCTAACAATGGTATATGGAACCCCGCCTTCTTTTATAATTTTTTCGGCTTCGGTCTTTGATTGGTAATAAGCCATAGGTAATGATTCTATGCCGACTATAGATGGAAATATCAAATGCTTTACTCTGCTCTCTTTACAAGCTTCGATCAGCTTTTTTGTGCCCTCCACATCTATCGCTGAAGTATTTTTAACAGGGCTCGTGGCTGCATGCAGAACAACATCAACATCTAATAAAGAATTTTTTAATCCTTCCCCTGATTCTAAGTCTAAAAACGACCACTCTGTTAATGGTTCTTGTGGCTGGCGGCGACTCGCGATCCGAACATCTATGTTGTCTTTCAGAGCATTTTTTACAAATGAGTTTCCTAAAGTCCCTGTTCCACCCGTTACTAAAATTTTCATTTATTCCCTCCTCCAGTTCAGAAAAATGCCTATATATCTTAATTATACAATTAGTGGAAATGCGTTTGTGGAAAAACGAACTTCCGTAAAAAGGAAAATCAAGCGCTGAATGCTTTGCGGTTCTTACCCCAAATTTGAATCTTTAGCAGCCAAAAAGGTTACAAACCATTAAAAAAGGAGCATCGATTAATAAGGGATGCCTATTTGTGATTACTCACAGGAAATAGATTGGTGCCGGGCAAACGAGCTGATATTTTTTGGGGAAACGGAGGCTGTAAATGGGTCGAATATAGGAAATATTAGCGGATTTTCGTATAAAAGCAGTGGAATTAAGGGGAGAAGCAATGGAAAGCCAACTTATATAATACATTATGGCAATTTTGCTTAGTGCCTACACAATTTATGCTTATGTTTTTAGATTTTATGCTTAAGATTTAGATTTCTATGCTTAAGTTTTTGGAGTTTATGATCAAGGTTTAAGTATTTATGCTTATGTATGCTTTAGATTTGGTATTCTTGCGTAAGTCATGAGAGGTATGCTGATTTATCAAGCAGTCTGCTTAAAACACTGTCAGTACATCTGATATTTTCTAGTCTAGAACATTGATTTTAAAGATGCAGCCCAAAGGCTTCTTAAACTCTAATTTAACAGCCCTTATTGGTAAATTTTCACCTGTCATGTTTTTACCCTTAGGTAAAACAATAAAAAGGAAAAAACTTTCACAGGAGGTTGTAAGAGTGAAAAAATATGTATTGATACTAACTGCTTTAGTTATGTGGCTTGCGTGCAATTATTCAGCTTCCGCATTCTATTCAAACGCTCGTTATAACTGGGGTTTCTCAAAGGGCAGAGACGGAAGGCCGGCAGAAGCCGGTAAAAAGATGGATGATATGCTGAGGAGACATGGTGCTGTATATAAGGGAGATATCACAAAGAAAGACATCTATTTGACCTTTGATAACGGCTATGAAAATGGATATACAGGGCAGATATTAGATGTACTGAAAAAGCATCAAGTGCCGGCAGCCTTTTTTGTGACAGGTCATTATCTGGAAACTGCGTCGGGATTAACTAAGCGAATGGTCAATGAGGGTCATATTGTGGGTAACCATTCCTGGTATCATCCAGATTTAACGACCAATTCCGATAAAGAAATCGCAAAAGAACTTAATTCAGTCAGAACAGAAACGGAACGGCTTACAGGGCAGAAAGGAATGGCATATTTGCGTCCTCCAAGAGGCGTTTTTAGTGAAAGAACCATGGCTGTCGCCAATCAACTTGGGTATAAGCATATTTTTTGGTCGCTTGCTTTTGTCGACTGGAACGTGGATGACCAAAAAGGTGCACAATATTCTTATATCAAAGTGATGAGCCAGATCCATCCAGGAGCCATCCTTCTGCTGCATACTATTTCAAAAGATAATGCCGATGCATTAGAAAGTATTATTGTGGATTTAAAAAAACAGGGATATACTTTTAAGTCGCTGGACGATCTCATGATCAGCCAAGAATTAAAGGATCCCATGTTATTTTAGGGTTGTGAAAGAATCCTAAAATTGAGGCGTCCTTTCCATGAACCTGCAAAAAATCAAGTTGACCATAAGCCTTTAACTTTACGCATACAGCTCCACTAAACTGTCATTCGCATTTGAGATCCGTAGTATATAAAGAAAAATAGTACAAAACATGCTATAATACGGGGAAAATGCCAAAGGATGAGTATCTGTGTGGACGGAATCTATTGACGTGATTGGACCTTATAATTTTGATTTAGTTTTAGACAGGCTGTCGAATGATCCTCTTCATGTGGTTGATTTTCATAATAGAAGTATCAAAGTTCCTATATTTTCTGGAACTATACCTATGGTCATACAGGTAGAGGCATTGGGAAGTACAGATGCCCCATCCTTCAGGCTCTCCGGATCGCTCGGTGAACATAAGGAAGCAGCGGTCGATCGGATTAAGGACATTTTTCAGTGGAATCTTCCTTTGGAACATATTCATAAGCACTTTGAAAGCACCATGTTAAAAGATATATTCTCAGAGCATCGGGGAACGCCGTTAATATTAGATTTCGACCCTTATGGCTGCCTGGTTAAATGTATCGTCCATCAGCAGCTTAATTTGTCATTTGCCTATACATTAACCGCCCAGTATGTGAAAACATATGGATTTGAAATGGATGGAGCCTGGTTTTACCCATTACCGGAAACGGCTGCCCGTTTAGAGGTCGAACAGCTTCGCGAACTGCAATTCAGCACTCGAAAAGCGGAATATTTAATTGGGCTTTCACAACTAATTGTTAATAAGGAGCTGGACCTCGAAGAACTGAAGGGACAGTCAGACACAGAGATTATTGACACACTTGTGAAAGTAAGAGGAATCGGCCGCTGGACTGCAGAGAATTTCCTGCTGTTTGGCCTTGGAAGACCGAATCTTTTTCCGGTGGCAGACATTGGAATTCAGAATGCTCTCAAGAAATTATATAAATTAGAACAAAAGCCGACAAAAGAAGAAATGGAAGTCTTTAGCCAAAACTGGGACCCATATTTAAGCTATGCTTCTCTTTATTTATGGAGAAGTATTGATAAACGGAGTGAGAAATAAGTGAAACAGCAAGAAGCAAAGCTTGAGACGGGACAAACCTTTCCTTTGACTATCAAACGCCTCGGAATTAATGGAGAAGGGGTAGGTTATTTTAAAAGGCAGGTTGTTTTTGTACATGGAGCCATTCCTGGGGAAGAAGTCATAGCCGAAGCAACCAACATTTTGCCAAAATTCGCTGAGGCAAAGATCAAAAAAATTCGCAAACCATCTGAGCATCGAGCTGAACCGCCCTGCCCAGTCTATTATGAATGCGGTGGCTGTCAGCTACAGCACATCACCTATGAAAGGCAGCTGCATGAAAAGCGGGATATCGTTATTCAAGCTCTGGAAAGACATACTAGGTTTACTATACCAGGCATGGATATCAGGCCGACCATTGGAATGGACCATCCCTGGCATTATCGGAATAAAAGTCAATTCCAAGTTGGAACGAATCCAAACGGACAGGTTATCGCGGGCCTCTATGCTCTCAACACTCACCGTTTGATTGATATTCCAGAATGTATCGTACAGCATCCAAAAAGTAACCGAGCGACAAGGACCGTAAAGAAAATTATTGCGAAACTGCAAATCCCTGTTTATAACGAACGCAAGAAAAAAGGGGTAGTCAGAACGATTGTGACCCGGGTGGGCTTTGAAACGGGTGAACTCCAGGTAGTCATAATAACAGCTGCGGAAGCTCTTCCGCATAAAGAAGAGCTTATTACTCAGATCAAAAAACAGCTCCCAGAGGTTAAATCCGTAATCCAAAATATCAATTCGAAAAATACATCCTTAATTTTCGGTGAAAAGTCGATTCATTTGGCAGGCGAAAATGTAATAAGAGAGACATTAGGAGATATGTCTTATGAACTGTCTGCCCGGACTTTCTTCCAGTTGAATCCTGTTCAAACTGTTAAAATGTACGATGAAGTGAAAAAAGCAGCTTCTCTAACCGGGAAAGAACGAGTCGTAGATGCTTATTGCGGTGTCGGAACCATTGGGTTATGGCTGGCGGATGGCGCTAAAGAAATCCGTGGAATGGATATCATAAAAGAATCTATTCTGGATGCGAAGAAAAATGCAGCCCGCCATGGAGTGAAACATGCACAATATGAAGTAGGAAAAGCAGAAGATATCCTGCCTAAATGGTCCAAAGAAGGCTGGAATTCGGACGTTATGGTGGTCGATCCGCCGAGATCAGGGCTTGACGATAAACTCCTTCAAACCATTATAAAAGTGAAGCCGAAAAAAATCGTCTATGTATCCTGTAATCCTTCGACGCTTGCGAAGAACCTGGAGTTTTTAAGTAAATTCTATAAGATTGAATATATACAGCCCGTTGATATGTTTCCTCAGACAGCACAGGTTGAGTGCGTCGTACAACTCTTATTAAAGATGTAAAGCCAAAATAAACTCCTGACATTCATAACAAACCCTTGCCATAATCAAAACAAAGTCTTGATATTGCTGTGGAAAAAGTGTGGATAAACAGGTTTGAAAAGAATGAGGACAAAGAGGGTGGGAACAGGATTCCCATCCTTTTTTGTGTCTTTAATGACCGAATAAAATCGGAAATAAAGCAGTGGAAATACTGATAAATCAACGCTTGAATGAAAGCGAGAGGGATTCTAAGAACCCCAAAAGCCTGAAAAAAGAGCGTAATAAAGCAGGAGAAAAAGGCAGGAAGAAAAGCAGGAGAAATACCATAACTTTATTTTCAAAATAAAAAAGTTGTGGCAGAAAAAAGAGAGAAGAAAATCGTGGGAAAGAGTGATTTGTGCATGACTTTATTTTAATGGGAGTAATTTGGATGGCGTAATGATGCGGGTTGAGGCTTGGTAGAGTAGCAGGACTTTATTTTCATTGAACAAAAGAGATAACCCCAATGTTTATCAAAAAAAGACCCTGTTTTCGTAAAAGTTTTTACGAAAACAGGGTCTTTTTCTTGTCCAATCCATGTTCTGTCTGTTATTTCCTGTTTTTCATTTGTACTAAGGTTTTTTTATAGCTTGCTTAATAGTGTTTTATACCTATCTTAATGTGCCTACTAGGCTAATTTATCCACTATTTTATAGTATTCAAATAATTCAAACTATTCATGATATTTATTTACTATCAATCTATAATAAAGTGAATGGAAATTGATGGGAGGACTAAAATAATGAAGAAAAAGTTTATTGTGCCTGTAATTCTGTCGTCAGTAATGATGTCAGGTTCTATCCAAGTTAGTAGTGTATTAGCGCAGCCGGTTAATTCGAGCGTAGTAAGTAGTGGACAAGCTTCTAAGGAGTGGAATGAGAAAGCTAGTGTTCCTGTATTTCTGAAGGAGCGGTTTGCAGAGAAATTCTCTTCCAGCACCGCTGCCAATGCATTAAATTATTTGAAGAAAAAACAGGAAAAAACTGGACTTAGTGACCCGGAGAAAAAATTAAAAGTGAAAAATGTTCAAAAAGATGAACTGGGTATGACTCACGTCCGATTTAATCAGTCAGTAAATGGAGTGAACGTAGAAGGTTCCGAGGTTGTTGTACATTTTGATAAGAATAATGAAGTCGTATCCGTCAACGGAAGAATAAATGAAACGATTACCGATGATGCAGTAAACACGACTACCTCTTTAAGCAGTAATGCTGCACTAAAGACGGCATTATCCTCAGTCAATGCACCCGAAGAGCTGACATATGAGCCAACTTCTGAGCTTGTTGTCCTTCCTTTTGAAGGGAAAAATTATACAGCTTATAAAGTGAATGTTAACTTCATGGGAGATGAGCCTGGAAACTGGTTTGTCTTTGTGGATGCAAAAACGGGGGAAGTAATTGATAAGTATAATGGGTTAATGCATGCGGATGAAATGAAAACACAGAAAGGTTCCGGAAAAGGTGTACATGGCGAACATAGGGAATTACATATTACCAAAGTGAAGGAACCGAATTCTGGAACCCAGTTTGCGTTAGCAGATTACGCTCATGAGAACCTTGGCGGCATCGAAACGTATGATGCTAAAAATGATAACACCGCTAGTAACGATACTCTCTATGTGGGGAATTCTGCTGCATTCATCAGCGACTATGATCGGGCGGCTGTCGATGCACACTATAATTCCGAAAAAGTTTATGATTATTTTCTAAATGAACATGGCCGCAATTCCCTTGATGGAAATGGAATGGCGATCATTTCTAAAGTACACTATGGTACCAATTACAACAATGCTTCCTGGAATGGGCGTTGGATGACCTATGGCGATGGTGACGGTATATTCATGACTTCTCTATCAGCTGGTCTTGACGTTGCTGCCCACGAGATGACTCATGGTGTCATCACTCATTCAGCAAATTTAGTATACCGCAATCAATCTGGAGCACTAAATGAATCGTTTGCTGACGTCTTTGGTGCACTCGTTGACGATAGTGATTGGGAAATGGGTGAGGATATTATGGCACCGGCTGCTAAAGCTGACGGTGTAACAGTATTGCGCAGCTTAAGTAAACCAAACAGTGTTGTCGTCAGCAACGAGCAAAGAAGGGCGTATAGTACTAATGGCGGAGTCTATCCAGACCACATGGACGAGTTTTATAACATGCCAACTTCGGTAGATGGCGGCGGAGTCCATGTTAACTCCTCCATTACAAACCATGCCGCATACTTGATTGGACAAGAACTTGGAAGGGAAAAATTAGGAAAAATTTACTATCGTGCTTTAACTGTTTATTTAACCTCTAATTCCGATTTTAGCGACGCACGTCAGGCTATTGTGCAATCTGCAATCGATATTTATGGTGAAGGCAGCGAGGAAGAGGCTGCAGTTCAGTCTGGATTTGATTCGGTGGGAATATACTAATTATTTCAGATTGCCTGCAAGAAAATTTTTAGCTGATAATATGTGAATATTGAAGTACGTTTTAGGCTCCCTCAGACTTAGAGTTTGAGGGATTTTTTGTTATGGACTCACCAGCATTTTATTGTGTTGCCACATACACTTTGAACGGGTGGAAAGTGTCACACAGCTTGTTTTAAAACAATAACTTTCGAATAAAATAAAAAAGCAGATTATAAAAAGTTGTGCATAAGATGTGGGCAGCTTTGTAAGGGAAAAACCTTTTCATTTTCCATGTTCTTGTGCATAACTTTTTTTATTTTATGGGTTTGTTATGTGAAAGGCTTGCACTCTCCGTACAGTAAAAGCTGAATCTTCAGAAGAGGGATAAAAGATAAAAAACTCACCTTTTGTATCTTTGATGAGCCTGCTAAATTACTAACTCATTCATTTATGTATTATTGCTGCAACACCTCACTTGCTCCAATAAAAGTAGAATGCCTATAAGTTCTGTAAAAGTACTATTGGTTAGTACCTTATGTATTGGATATTACTTGAATGATTTTACTTTAAATGAATGCAACCTGCTTCTTCATTTGCAGACCAGTCATTATACCAAGCCCGGCGGCTTATCCAGCCAGGTTTTTTTGCTTTTGTAAGAAATAAAAATGAAGAAACATTATGAGGCTATTAGGCATAATATACTAATTATTACAATGTTCATAATCTTTATTTAAAACTTGTTGACAAATCTTATGGGTATGGTAGGATTAATTTCAATAGTTAATTCCCACCTAAAAACTAGGCTATAAATGAAAATCAACTAAACTTATATATTCTTATCTAGAGAGGCTGAGGGACTGGTCCTTTGACGCCCGGCAACCTGCTAAGCAAGGTGCCAATTCCAGCAAAATGTGAATTGTTTTGAGAGATAAGGTTCGTGCAAATAAGTGCGCCTTTCTCATCCGGGGAAAGGTGCTTTTTTAAGGTCTTAATTAGTTTAGGCTCTTTGCCCCTTAATAGATTAAAAAGGCAAAAAGGAGGCGGGCAGTTCTGAAACCATCTGAATGGGAAGAGTTAGCAGCTCATATTGAGCGAATGCTTGCCGAAGTGAAATACGGTTCCATTACTTTAGTGATCCAAGATGGCAAAGTGATTCAAATTGAGAAAAACGAAAAGGTTCGTCTTCAACCGAATAAAACCAGCTGACTAGACAAACTAGAGGCGGTCTTTACCTAATATAGGTAGAAGACTGCCTTTTTTAGATTAATAAAAGTGAAAAGGTGCAGCTAAAGGCATCATAAACGAAAAGGAGCACTGCGAATATGACAGTACCTGCATTAAATGGATTGCAAACCATACTTGAGAGCTTTGAGGCCGATAACGAAACTAAGGGAGCAAGAAATGTACTGGAATGGGCTTATAGCCATTTTGAATCAGATAAAATTGTGTATGCTTCCAGCTTCGGTGCGGAAGCCATTGTATTGATTGATTTAATTCATCAAGTGAAGCCTGATGCACATATCGTATTTCTTGATACTGGCCTGCACTTCCCGGAAACATATGAAGTTATTAATCAAATAGAAGCCCGGTTCCCGACTTTACAGATTGAGAGAAAACTGCCTGCATTAACACTGGATGAGCAGGCAGCCCAGCATGGAACAGCACTTTGGAAACGCGAGCCTAACAGCTGCTGCAATATCCGAAAGGTAATTCCGTTAAGAGAAACCTTATCTACAAAAGAAGCCTGGATTTCCGGACTTCGCAGAGAACAGTCCCCTACAAGGGCTGCTACAGAATTTCTTAATGAGGACGGGAAGTTTAATAATATTAAGATATGTCCGCTTATCCACTGGACGTGGGATGAAGTATGGAACTATATCAGAGAAAAAGATCTGCCTTATAACGCGCTGCACGATCATGGATATCCAAGTATAGGATGCTTCCCTTGTACTCAAGCTGTTGGAGCTGACGGAGACAGCAGGGCTGGGCGCTGGACTGGAACGGGAAAAACGGAATGCGGCCTGCATACTAGATAAAGGGGGATGAAATTATGCTCATAATCTTTGCTGTTTCCGTTGGATTGTTTTTTGCAATGAATATAGGAGCCAGCGGTGCAGCGGCTTCCATGGGAATATCCTATGGAGCAGGAGTGATCAAGAAGCCTTTGACTGCATTGATCCTGTGTGGAATAGCCGTGTTCTTTGGAGCCTGGCTCGGGGGCGGCGAGGTCGTTAAAACGATAGGAAATGGCATTGTTCCCAAACATACATTTACTACAGCCATCGCTCTTATTGTACTGACATCGGCTGCGCTGTCGTTATTTTTGGCTAATGTTTTCGGCATTCCTCTTTCCACCAGCGAAGTAACAGTAGGTTCAGTGATAGGAGCCGGAATGGTTTATCAATCAGTTTATGCAAGCAAGCTGGCATGGATTTTCATGTTCTGGCTGCTGACACCCATTGCGGCTTTCTTTATTGCCATTTTGGCAGCAACGCTTTTAAAAAGCCGGTTGGTTAAAGTATGGGTGGAAGCTCCGGGGGCAGCACGTGTTCTTTCTGTACTAGTGGTTCTGATGGGTTTGTTTGAAGCCTTTTCAGCAGGGATGAATAATGTCGCAAATGCTGTAGGGCCGCTGGTTGGGGCAAACTTGATCACTACAAGCAGCGGAATACTATGGGGAGGATTATTTGTATCATTAGGAGCCATTTTCCTGGGGAGAAGAGTGCTCGAAACAAACGGAAAAAAAATCACTACTCTCCGGCTTGAAGAAGGGTGCATTATTTCAGGTACAGGAGCAGGAATCGTTACAGCTGCTTCGATTTTTGGAATTCCGGTACCTTTAACCCAGATAACAACCTCTTCCATAGTAGGAATTGGTTTTGCCAAGCATGGTAAAGAAGTGCTTAAAAAAGATATTGTGATCAAACTGCTAGCGGTATGGATTGTATCGCCGGTTTTATCCATGGTGCTTTCTTTCACAATCATTCAATTAATTATTGAAAAGAATATATATCCTATTATCGTCATGATTGGAGTCCTTATCTCCGTATTTGGTATTAAGTTTTTAATGAAAAAGCCATCCGAGACAGGAAAAATACTTCTTTCTGAAGAACATTAAAATTTTTTTATTAAGAAAGGTTGATCATTGATGTCATTGCCAAACCCTCATGGAGGAAAGCTTGTTTCCGCCTATAATCCTTCATATAATTTAACGGAAGCTCAAAAGGAAATTGCAATAGATGCTGTAGCCTATAGTGATTTGGAATTAATCGGCGTAGGCCTCTTCAGTCCGCTCGAAGGTTTTCTTGGAAAACAAGATTATGAATCTGTAGTGGAAACTATGAGACTATCAAATGGCACTGTCTGGTCTATTCCTGTTACACTCCCAGTTTCAGCTGAAACAGCTGCCGGTCTTGAAATCGGAGAAACGATTAAACTTTCCTATAAGGAAGAAGCGGTAGGTGTAATCACCGTTTCTGAAATATACGAACCGGATCTTAGCAAAGAAGCCCGTGAAGTATATAAAACAGAAGAGATTGCCCATCCGGGTGTTAAACGCCTGTTTGAACGAGGATCTTTCTATGTTGCGGGAAAAGTCACCCTTATTAAAAAATCTGACAAGGGTGTAGCAAGCGATGTTTGGTTTGAGCCTGAGCATACTCGTGCTTTATTTACAGAAAAAGGCTGGAAAACAGTGGTTGGATTTCAAACGAGGAATCCGGTACATCGTGCTCATGAATACATTCAAAAAGCAGCGCTTGAAACCGTTGACGGCCTTTTCCTGAATCCGCTTGTTGGAGAAACTAAATCAGATGATATTCCTGCTGATATAAGACTTGAAAGCTATCGCGTTCTTTTAGACAATTATTACCCAGCGGAAAGAGTTCAGCTTGGAGTCTACCCGGCAGCTATGAGATATGCTGGGCCGCGGGAGGCCATTTTTCATGCGATCGCCCGAAAAAATTTCGGCTGTACACATTTTATAGTTGGGCGTGACCACGCTGGAGTCGGTGATTATTATGGAACATATGATGCTCAGTATATATTCAATGAGTTTACAGAAGAGGAACTTGGTATAAAACCTTTATTTTTTGAACACAGCTTTTATTGCAATGCGTGTGAGGGAATGGCTTCTAATAAGACCTGCCCGCATGGGAAAGAAGATCGTGTGATTCTATCAGGTACAAAGGTTCGTGAATTGCTGCGTGCAGGAGAACTGCCGCCATCCACATTCAGCCGCAAGGAAGTAGTCGAAGTATTAATTAAAGGACTAAAAGACAAAGCAACTGTTTAGGAGGATCGTGATGACAAAAGCAACGAATATAACCTGGCACGAAGCCTCAATTACTAAAGAAGACCGCCGCATCCAAAATGGGCACGGCAGCTGTGTATTATGGTTTACAGGATTATCAGGCTCTGGAAAGTCTACTATTGCAAATGCTTTTTCAAGCTATATGTACCAGCAGGGAATTAACGAATACGTACTTGATGGAGATAATATAAGACATGGCTTAAATCGAGATCTTGGATTTACAGATGCTGACCGGACAGAAAATATCCGGCGCATCGGTGAAGTGGCCAAGCTGTTTGTCGATAGCGGCAAAGTAGTTACAACCGCTTTTATCTCTCCTTTCCGTTCAGACCGGGATCAGGTGAGAGCCCTCTTTGAAAACGGCGAGTTTATTGAAGTGTTTGTGGATTGTCCCTTAGATGAATGCGAAAGACGTGATCCAAAGCAGCTATATGCTAAGGCGCGCAGAGGTGAGATCAAAGATTTCACTGGAATTGATTCACCTTACGAAGCTCCGGAAAATCCTGAAATTACATTGCGTTCTGATCAGCTGACCATAGAGCAGGCCGTATTGGCGATCTCTGACTATCTTCGTAAGCAGAACATTTTTTAATAAAACGCCCAGCTTTCCAGTTATTACAGAGCTGGCAGGCAGGCATACTTAGAATAGCCGGGTCTTGATCAGAAGCTGATAGAGCTGGAATACTTGAACCTCACTGAGGCAAGACTGCTGTTTTTAGGATGCTTCATTAGTTTGATTCATGTATACTTGAAATCATAAACATACTTTTAATGGGATATCAGCGCTTCGTAAACAATAGCGTTGGTATCCCTTATGCATACGAGAAAGGGTGGCAATGAGATGGCTGGTAAAGTTTATTTAGTGGGAGCAGGACCAGGGGACCCGGATTTAATTACCGTAAAAGGACTGCGCTGCCTGCAGGAGGCAGATGTGATTCTTTATGACCGTCTTGTTAATCCTGAACTGCTTAAGCATGCGAAAAAAGAAGCCCAGCTCATTTATTGCGGCAAGCTGCCTCATTATCACACTATGAAGCAAGAGACGATCAATGCTTTTCTCATTAAATACGCCAAAAAGGGGAGTATTGTGGTCCGTTTAAAAGGCGGAGACCCTTTTGTGTTCGGGCGCGGAGGTGAGGAAGCAGAAGAGTGCAGGAATCATGATGTAGAATTTGAAATTGTTCCGGGAATAACTGCAGGAATTGCAGCACCGGCTTATGCTGGCATTCCTGTTACTCACAGGACGCTAAGCAAAAGCTTTGCATTTGTAACGGGCCATCAGGCCGGGGATGAGGAAGCGGAACATCAATGGGCCCACCTGGCCCATGCTGTTGATACGATATGTGTATACATGGGAGTTTCCCATCTGCCTAATATCATTAAGCATCTGCTCCAAAATGGAAAATCACCGCAAACCCCAATTGCATTGGTCCACTGGGGAACACTGGGCGGCCAGCATACGGTTGCAGGGACGCTTGAGACCATTGAAACGAAAGTAAAAGAGGCTGGCATAGCCAATCCAAGCATGATGGTTATCGGAGAGGTTGTCCGCCTGCACCATAAACTTCACTGGTTTGATGAAGAGATTGCTCCTCATCTTCCGGTCATTCACGGCTAATAAAAGGAGGCGTCAGATTGAAAGCTATTCTTTATGTGGGCCATGGCACACGGTCAAAAAAAGGAGCAGAAGAAGCAAATCAGTTTATCCAGAGAGTGATGGATCAGGTAGAGGTTCCCATTCAAGAGATTAGTTTTTTAGAGCTGACTCCTCCGTTAATTTCCAAAGGATTTGAACGCTGTATAGAAAGAGGCGCAACGGAAATATCCGTTGTGCCGCTTTTCCTTTTAGCAGCCGGGCATATAAAGCTTGATATACCGGAAGCACTTGCACCTCTCATTCATAAATACCCAGCCGTCCGTGTTTCTATGGCAGATCCTTTTGGAATTCAGGACCGTATACTGGACGGAATTTGCGAGCTGGTTCAAACTTCAGCTGGCAGCATTTCTCCAGCGGATTCTATACTCATTGTCGGCCGAGGAAGCAGCGACCCGGCTATTCATCAAAGCTTTGAAAAGATTACTAGTGGAATTCAGGACAGGCTCAGTGTAAATGAAACCAGAGTGTGCTATTTGGCTGCAGCAGAACCTTCATTTCAGGATGGCATAGAGAGTATAAGCTTAGAAAGCCCTGGCCGGGTTATCGTGATTCCATATCTGCTGTTTTCTGGTCTGCTTTTAAATGAGATAAATATAGAAGTAAAAAAGAGGCAGAAGAAGGGGCAGGATATTCTTCATACAGGCCCCCTCTGCCGCCATCAGGCTATTTCCGATATTGTAATTGAACGTACCTTTCTTGAGGGAGGGACCGTATATGCAGCCGCTGATTATTGATTTGTCAGGTAAGAAGGTGGTCATTGCGGGAGGCGGGCGTATCGCTGCCAGAAAAGCAAGAGTCCTTGAACAGGAACAGGCTGACATTATTTTTATTGCACCGGAATTTTCAGAAGAAGTGCTTGAGCTTTCCCGCGAGAATGGCTGCTCACTGATCCAGCGTAAAGCGGTACCAGAAGACTTTGACCAGGCAATGCTTGTGATTCTGGCTACAAATGACCGCAGCGCAAACAGCGCCCTCGCCAGTTCACTCCCCCCGCATCAGCTGGTTTGTGTAGTAGACGAATCAGGTGAAGGGAATGTTAACTTTCCGGCAACTGTAAGACGAGGACATCTGCAGGTAGCAGTTACTTCAAACGGGTCAAGTCCCAAGCTAACTCGGAAACTAAAAAAAGAATTGGATGCACAGTTTGATACTTCATGGGAACCATACACCGCTTTTTTAGGGACCTGCCGTACATTAATTAAAGATCTGCCTGTTTCTTTTGATGAAAAGCAAGAACTGTTATGGCAGCTTCTGGAGGACGAGTATAGGACGAATATTCAGGCTCAAACTGTTATGTTGAAAAAGCTAGAGCTTTATAGAATGAAACTGATGAATGAGTAAATAAATTGGGGACTTCAAGAAGGAGGCCCCAATTTTCATGGATTCTAATTTTATACTTGAACTTTAAAAAGTAAGGAACAATTAGTTCTATACCATGGCAGCCGTTAAACCAGTAATCCGCATTAGCTCGAGGATAAAATCATCAGCTTTAAACAAAAGTATAAACTATTAGACTAATCCCAGTATTAATAGCATAAGCATAAAACTTTAACACATAAGCATAAAGTTCAAAAACTAAAGCATAAATGCAACAGAGACAAGCCTAGTTGTGCTATACTCCTTAAAATCCTCAACTGATGCTTTATTACTCCGAAAAAATGGATACATTTCTTTACCCGTAAAACCATCGCGGTCTTACAGCCGCTTTAATAAATATAGACGGCGGCTCATTATTCATGAAATAAATCAAAGAGGACAATCTCTCAGATTTATTCCTTTGTATTTAAAAACTTATAAATGGCAGAGAAGTCATCCTTACTGTAGCCAAATTGTTTAGCTAACCCGTAAATTTCCTTTGTGACATTTGCAATAGGAAGGGAAACCTGATGTTCGTAGGCTGCCTGCGACACGAGCTGTAAATCCTTCTGCAGATGTTCAAGCGGGAACTCAGCTCCATAGTCACCATACAGGAGTTTGTCTCTTTTGCTGTTTAGAAAAGGGGCTGCTGTAACTCCGCCAAGCAGAGTATTCATAACCGTCTCTTTATCTAGCCCCATTGATTCTCCAAGTGTCAGGGCTTCTGAAAAGGCTGCCATTGATTGCGCAAGCATGAGGTTAACCACTAATTTCATAGAAGAGCCTTTTCCATTTTCCCCTTGATGCTGGATGGCTTTACCCATCAATTCCATCATTGGCCTTGCTTCTTCCAAATCTTCTTTATTTCCCCCGACGAGGAACACCAATTCACCCTTTTCAGCCGGAATTTTCGAACCGGCAACCGGGGCATCTAAGAAACGGATGTGGCGTCTCGATGCTTCCTCTGCCATTTTTCGTGTAAAGGATGGATCTACTGTACTGCAATCCACCCATAGCCTGCCTTCTGGAAACTCATCTAAAAACCCATCTTTTCCAAGGGCAGCAGACTCTACTACCTGAGGATTTGCAAGCATGGTAAAAATGATATCAGCCTGCTGTGCAACCTGCCGGGGGGAGTCGGCCCAAATGGCGCCTTCCTTTAAAAGAGGATCTGCTTTAGCCTTTGAACGATTATATAAGATCACCTTATAACCGTTCTTAAGTAGATTATTTGCCATACGGCTGCCCATAATGCCGAGACCGATAAATCCAATCATCTAATAACCTCCGTTAACATATTATAAACATGTATATTCATTTTCCTGCCTGTGTCTATTTTCTGATAAAATCCAGGGTTCTGGCAAAAGAAAAGCATTTTTAAAAGCCCCTCCTAATAAAGGAGAGGCTCAAAAAAGAGCGCCTTTGCTACATTTCTCCCTGGGATTCAGCCCAGTCAGAATATAATCCGCTGCCATTGCACCCTGAGCAGTCATACACGTTAGAATAATAAAACTCATTTGGAGAATAGGAATTAAAACCACGTCCCCGGCAGTCAGGGCAGGAGCCTGAGGCCTGCATTTCAGATAAAAACTTCTCATGTCTTGCATTGTTCCATTCAGAGAATTTACTTAACAATCCCACTGTACTCACCTCTGCTTTTTTCCTTATTATGTGAAAAAAGGTGTTATTTTATCATTCGTTTGATATATTTTATGTCGAAAATACAAGAATCATCACGGCTTGAATGGAGACGAGGCAAGCATTTTATCTTAAAAATATTTAAAAGGCTGCTATCAAAACATGAAACTTAATTTCTTCTAACTCGTCTTTATAGTAAAGAGAATATTTTGAAATAAATAGGGTAATTAGAAAATACAGGAATGAATGATTTTGCCAGTCTCATATGATATTAAGAGCTTGATAATAGGAGGATCGATTTTGAAAAAATGGCTAACTGTGATCATTGTGATAACTAGTTTAATGATGCCAACTGTCTCGACGGCTGCATCATCAACTGAAAAACAAACCACATACTTTAATTTTGCAGGAACAAACAGCAAGGGAGTTTATGTGAAAGCCGATTACATTCAATGGTTCAGAGGAGAACGTGCCAATAAGGAAGCTTACAAGGATAAAGCCTGCTACTGGGACAGGGGCAAATGCTATGCAATGGATGATTACTACATCCGAAACGTAAACCCAAAAATCCGTACTCTTCCGGTTGCAAAAAACGCAGTGATCACAATGGTAACTTACCAAATAGAGAAAACCTATGATATTAAGAAGCAAAAAATATCTCTTTCTACCTTTAAAAAAGAAATGAAAAAGCCGCGATTCCGCGATATCCCTTTCCATATTGAATTGAAAAACGGAACGATCATTAAGATTACAGAACAATATATCCCTTAAGCTGTGAAAGCATATCCAACAGGCTATGCTTTTTCTTTTTGCCTGGAAAGACTGTCTTTAAATAACAGCCGTTTTTTATTACAATAAGTTTATAGAATATTTAAAAAATAAGGTGGTAGCTATGAAACTGAATGAGTTAGACCTCTTTCCATATCCGTTTCACGATGATGTATACCGCTATTCGAATAACTCAGTCCTAATGGATAAGCCCAGCAGTGTTGAAATAACACCGAATTACCTTGAGGAAATCAATCTCAAACGGAAGCTTTTAGGGAGTTCCCCGGCTCGGTGCTTTCAATCCCTGCCTTATGCTAAAAAAGCTCAATGGGAGGTTCTTGAGATAGTTGCCCAGCAGCTTGCAGACAGCTATCCTGATAAGTTTTCCTTAGACAAAAAGGGAAAGAACTGGGTTTTTTGCAACACTTTATTAAATGAGAATCATAGTTTCATTATAGGGGATGATTCGACTCTTCCACATGAACCATTGGATTTTATCGGAAGGCATGTGCAGGAAGATTTAATTTTAATGATGCAGCGCGATGGAGATTTATATTTAGATGCAGGGCAGCTTTGCTTTCCAGCCAATTGGTCGCTTGCCTTTAACCTAGGAATGAAATTTAAGGAAATCCATAATCCTATACCAGGTTTTAAGGAAGAGAAACTGGATGATAGAATTCTAGGTTTCCTATTGAGAGTTGAAGCGGGAAACCCCTGGCAAAGAAAAAATTGGTCCTTGATGGCAGGAAACAGAATGGACACGTCTCTTGAAACTTATGATCAGTGGGGAAAGGACAGGAAAAAGGTAACCCGTGAAAATGCTGGTGAATTTGTCTATCTTCGTGTAGAAGTACAGAAAATATTGCGGATGCCGCGGACCAACGGAATTCTTTTTACCATACATACGTATCTGCTTTCTTTAGATGAATTCTGCCAAAATAGAAAATGGCTCGAGCAATTTTATTCTATTCTTTCTGAACTTCCAGAATATATTGCAGAGTATAAAGGGCTCTCCATGTATAAGGACCAGGTTTTACAATATTTGAAAGACAAAATGAAAAGAGGAGACTGAGCGTGAAACAGGAATCAGGGGATACACCAATGGCTGCCTTCATTCCCGGCAAACGGAAATATTTGTTCTGTTTCGATGAAATAGGGATGTCTCTCTTGGAAAAAATCATGGCAGACATCAGGGCAAAAGATATTCCCTTTGAGATCTTTCACTTTTCACACCAAGAGAGTGCCTTACCGGCTTGGTTATCTTCTCAGAAAATGGGATGTTACCTGTACATAGCTGTGAGCCGGAAGTATCTATATCAAATAATGTGCCTTGCAGAAGCAGCCGGGTTTTCAGAAGAAGAAGTTCAGCTCATAGGATATGGTGACAAAGAAATTCATTTATTTTGCTGTCGCTGCCACAGCATTACTGAATTGGCCGCAGCGGCAAATAAACACGCTGAACAACTATGCAGCTGCTGTGGTTTGCTGCTGACAGTTTCAAGCCATTACTCTCCTTTACGAAATGCATATCTCGGATATCCTGCCATTATTTAAGAAAGGGGAGCGGAATGTATAAAGAAAATACGATTCCTGTAGTGGTTAAGACTATTCAGATAGAGACTCCGTTTGTTAAACGTTTTACACTGACAGCGGAGAATGGATATATTCTTCCGGGTTTTAGCGGCGGTTCCCATATAACTGCTTATATAGAAGGCAGTGAAGGCTTGCTTGAGAGAGCATATTCCTTAACAAGTTATGGAGACAATAATGAAAGCTATGAGATTTCTATTCATTTAAGCGAAACATCCAGAGGGAGTTCTAGTTACTGGCACAGGCACATGAAAATCGGAGATAAGCTTCGTATCAGTTATCCAAAGAATTATTTTCAGTTAAGCTACAGGGCAAAGCATCATGTGTTCTATGCTGCTGGGATCGGAATTACGCCCTTTTTGTCTATGATGGCTGAGCTATGTGAAAGAGGAGCGTCGTTTGAACTTCATTATGCCGCCAAATCAAGGGAATTCTGTGCATTTTATCACCTTTTAAGATCCAAATTTCCGAGGCAGTGCCATTTTTACTTTTCTTGCGAAAAAGCTCCGAAAAAGCTCACCTATGAGTCACTGCAACATCATCCTATAGGGACACACGTTTACTTTTGCGGTCCTGAATCGTTTATTTCGTCCTTTAAGGATGCAGCCATTGCGCTTGGGTATCCATACTCAAGTGTACATTATGAGCGGTTTACTGCAAGATCTTCTAAATCTGCCGCTCCCTTTCTTATTGAGCTGCTGAATGGGGAAACCATTCCTGTATCTAAAGAACAAACCCTTCTGGAAGCGCTTCTTGAAAAAGGAATGAAAGTACCTTATTCATGCAGGGCGGGACGATGCGGAACCTGTGAGCTAAAGGTGTTAAAAGGCGAAATAGATCATTACGACGAATTTTTAAGCGATGAACAGAGAAATTCCAATTCTGTTATCTTATCCTGTGTATCAAGAGCTAAATCGGAAAAGCTTTTGCTAGAATATGGATGAAAAAGGGCATCAAAGAACCTCTGTTAGCAATACATGAATAAGTGTCTTTTCTAGTTGTAGAAGAAACGAATGCCAGCATCTCGAAAATAGAGGGAACGTAAGTGTCATTTTTTTAGATATATGCGGCTTTATTACAAATGCACGCCTGTGTGTGAAGTTGGTCTTCAGTCGGTAAATAAGCCTCAAGTCTTAGCATATTTTACATTTATGGGTCTATAGAAAAGTTGGCTGAAATCGTGTATCTTTAAAGATATACAGGATTTCCCTTATTTTTTTATGATATGAATTGAAACTCTTGCCGCATTGACACGTATTCATATGAAAAGAGTTTATGACAGGAGTCGATTACATGAACCGGATTTTAACTGTATTTGCTGCAATGTTCCTTGCCTTACCGACTGCGGCCGCTGGGTTGTTAATCAGTTTTTTTGCCTTTGAACAAACCTTTCTTTTGTCCATTGCCATTTCTCTTATATTGGGAGTTTCCGCCTTTTTCTTAAGCGCTGCTGTGTTTAAAATCCGTTACTTAAGAAAACACGGACTTACAAGGAAAGAATATCAGTATATTGAAAAAAACCTTGATGAAGCTAAACGAAAAATCTTCCGCTTGAATAAAGCGCTCGTAATGATTCGGCATATTCCTTCTATAAGACAGAGAATAGATCTTATTCGAATCACCAGGAAAATATATAGCCTGACAAAAAAGGAACCAAAACGATTTTACCTGGCCAATGAATTCTATTTTTCGCATTTGGATTCTGCCGTTGAATTGACAGAAAGATATAACTTTCTATCCGCCCAGCCCATAAAGAATGCTGAAATCGAGCATTCTCTTTTGGAAACCCGGCGGACAATTGATGAGTTAAGTCATTCTATTGAAAAAGATTTATACCAAATTCTTTCTGAGGATGTTAACCAGCTTCAATTCGAGTTAGATGTGGCCAAGCATACAATAAAGACAGCACATGATACACCTTGATATGGGAGAAAGCAGGTGATTACTTGAACGGCAAAAATAAATCCCTGTTAGATACTAATGGGCTCTTCCCGGAGAGAAGAGCTTTCCCTCATGAGGAGAATCAAACACAAAATGAAATAACTCAACAAGCAGATACCGGTATGCTTGAAGAACAAATTAAAATAGGAAATCATCAGAGTGTCCTCTCATTTGGGCTTTCTGTTCAGTCAGAACTAGTGACAATTTCTAATGCGATGCTAAGAAATGTACAGAAAAAGGATATTGGTGAGATCGGGGATATTATAGCTGAACTGATGAATAAGCTGAGTGAGGTAGATCCGAAAGAACTGAAGCTTGTGCAGCCGTCCTTTTTTGCCCGCCTGCTGGGCAGGAAATCCCCCTCCATTGAGGAAGTTTTATCTAGATTTCAAAAAGCTAGTGCTGCCATAGATAGACTGAGTATTAAGTTAGATCGCGGCAAAGAGGTTCTTCTTACCGAATTTAAAGCTCTTGAAAAGCTCTATGAGAGTAACGAGGAGTATTTTAACAAACTTAATGTATATATTACAGCCGGCGAGACAAAACTGAATGAGCTTATTGGTCGAACGATGCCGAGTCTTCACTCTTCAGCGGAAAATACGGACGACCCCATGAAGAAACAAGAAGCCAGCGGTCTGGTCCAATTTGCTGAACTGCTGGATAAGCGCCTCTATGACTTGAAAATCAGCCGGGAACTTACGATTCAGAGCGCCGCCCAAATCCGGATGATTCAGCATTCAAATCAAGTGCTGGCGGAGAAAATTCAGTCCTCCATCATGACTATTATTCCCCTATGGAAGAACCAGATTTCCACAACGGTATCTCTGTTAAGGCAGCTTTATTCATCAGAGGCACAAAAAAGGGCGGTAAATACTCTTAAAGATGGCTCTCTTAGTGTTCATTCCTTAAAAAATATTCACGAAAACTTATTATTCCAGCTTAAAGAAACTCTGCTCGTTCAGGAGGATGAGAGAACCAGACTTAACAAGGCTGAAATGGAGCTGGCTTCTCTGGATAAAGGACTGAATGAAAAGCATTCCTTTATGTGAGCTCTTGCATGGCTGGAGAATAAAAATTTTAACCCAAGAAACACGTTCACTGGACGTGTTTTTCTTTTCCCTTCACCGAAGGCCTCTTAATAGCATAGTGACCTGCCAAGAATCTAAGGGATCCTGCTGCATAAATTCAGCAGGCACACGGCTGCTGGATAACATGCTATTATTAATAGAGAGGGGTTTGCTAAGTTTCCCTTAACTGAAGTCTATTTGAAAACGAGGTTGAATTTATGTTTAGAAAATATATAACATTTCAAAAAGCTACAGGGATATCTCCTTATATATGGACTGTTCTTTGCATACTGCCTTTCTATTTTATTTTTCAATCGGCCTCCACTATTAAAATTGTTGTCGGGATTTTACTGACTGTTATCTTTTTTATTTTATACCGCATTGCTTTCATATCTAAAGGCTGGCCGGTTTATTTGTGGACCCTGATACTCATCGCTATTTCCATTACCTCGACAAGTCTTTTCAGTTATGTCTATTTTGCTTTTTTTCTTGCGTATTTTATTGGCAATATAAAAGAACGCATCGCCTTTTTTACTCTTTATTTTATTCATTTGATCAGTACCTCTGTTTCAATAAATTACAGTATTGTTCTCCGAGATGAGCTTTTTTTAAAACAGCTCCCGTTCGTTATAGTGGCTTGGATTAGTGTAATCCTGATGCCATTCAGTATCTATAACCGCAAAGAGCGTGGACAGCTGGAGGTAAAGCTGGAGGATGCTAACAAACGTATTTCAGAGCTCTCTAAATTGGAGGAACGTGAAAGAATTGCCCGTGATCTTCATGATACTCTGGGGCAGAAGCTGTCTCTCATAGGATTAAAAAGTGATTTAGCGAGAAAATTATTAAATAAAGATCCTGAACAGGCCCGGACTGAATTGAAAGATGTACAGCAGACCGCAAGAACGGCATTAAATGAGGTTCGAAAGATGGTATCTTCTATGAGGGGTATCAGATTAAAAGAGGAGATCGTCCGTATTCAGCAAATACTCAAAGCAGCAGAAATTGACTTCGTGCTTAAGCAGGAACGCCCTTTGACAAAAACGTCGCTTCTGACAGAAAATATCCTCAGCATGTGTTTGAAAGAAGCAGTCAATAATGTAGTAAAACACAGCGGTGCTACGTCCTGCTTCATTTCGATTGAACAAGCCTGGGATGAAATTGTGATAACGGTAAGAGACAACGGAGAATTTAAGGACACAGAAGATAATCTGCCCAAAGGGTACGGCTTGATCGGGATGAAAGAAAGGCTGGAATTTGTTAATGGCAGTCTTACCATTAAGACGAACGAAGGAACGACGCTAATCATAAAAGTACCGAATGACTCAAAGCAAACAGATAGGGAGGAGCTTTCATGATTACCATAGTTATTGCCGAAGATCAGCAAATGCTTTTGGGTGCTTTAGGTTCACTGCTGAATTTGGAAGATGATATGAAAGTAGTGGGAAAGGCGGGTAATGGAGTAGAAGCCGTTTCTCTTGTAAAGACATTAAAGCCGGATGTATGTATTATGGATATTGAAATGCCAGGAAAAACAGGGTTAGAAGCAGCTGAAGATCTTAAAGAGGCTGGCTGCAAAGTGATCATCCTGACAACTTTTGCAAGATCAGGCTATTTTCAGCGTGCACTTAAAGCGGGTGTGAGCGGGTATCTTTTAAAGGACAGCCCCAGTGAAGAACTTGCAAGCTCCATTCGTTCGATTACGGCGGGCAAACGGATTTATGCTCCCGAACTAATGGATGATGTTTATGGGGAAGAAAACCCTTTGACTGACCGGGAAAAGGCAGTCCTTGAATTAGTAGCAGATGGAAAAAACACAAAGGAAATAGCAGATGAGCTTAGGATAAAAACCGGTACGGTCCGTAACTATATCTCTACCATACTGGATAAGCTTGAAGTAAAAAACAGGATTGAAGCGATTACTCAATCCAAAGAAAAAGGCTGGTTTAAATAAGACGAAGCCAGCAGGCTTCTTTTTTCAAATGAAAGACACGTAAGGATCAAAGAAATTCAAAAGGAGGATGGTGCGGACCATGTATCATATTGAACAATATCAAGATGGAGAATATCAAATTTATAAATTAACAGATTCTAATTGTAATTCTTGGCTGAAGGTAGCCCCTGAAAGAGGAGGACTTATTATTGGGTTTGGGGTGGAAGGTGAAGAATTATTATTCCTTAACAAAGATACCTTTCATAATCCCGATGTAAACGTAAGAGGAGGAATTCCCATTCTTTTCCCGATTTCTGGTCAGTTAAACAGCGGCCAGTATGAGTGGAACGGGAAAACTTATCATATGAATAATCATGGTGTTGCCCGAAATTATCCGTGGGAAGTGGTTCAAACAAATACAGAGAATGAAGCATCCATTTGTTTAAAACTCAGCAGTAGTGAAGAAATGAAGAAGTCATTTCCATTTGACTTTGAAGTGGTGTTCACTTACACCTTAAAGGGTCATACACTAACCATCACACAGGAATATCAGAACCAATCGGACACCAGCATGCCTATCTACGCAGGGTTTCATCCTTATTTCTGGACAAAGCAGAAAGATTTACATTATACTACCGATGCACAGCACTATTTTGACTACAATGATTTGAAAATGCATTCTATTACAGAATCAATAGACCTGTCAGATAAAAAGGAATCCTTAGCTTTAATCGATTCTAACAACCGTGAAATAAGTTTCGAGCTGCCAGAAGCGCATAAATATGTAACGATGCAATATGGACCCGAATTTAAATACATATATTTATGGTCGGAAGCTGACCAGGATTTCGTATGTGTTGAGCCCTGGATGGCAAGAACCGGAGAATTGCACCGCAAACAAGAATTAGTAGAAGTAGGTTCCCATGAATCTCTAAAAACATTTTTAAAAGTTTCAGTTCGCTGATTTTACTTTTTGTCTCTGCCATTTCTACGTTACAGCGATACAGCTTGCTGATTTAGGAGTCCGATTATCGGTAGATTCCTTAATCTGTTTAACGGTCATTTCAAGTCTATTTATTAAGCTCTTTTCTCATCTCTCTGTCCAATGTGCAGGTATGGGAATAAGAGTTTTTTTTGTAGGAAAGAATAAAATTCAGGAGTTGATAACATGTTCTTTCTATTAAATTTGTTAGGTGTATTTGTGGTCGTTTGTCTAGTATTCCTCTGTTCACCTAATAAGAAAAAAGTAAAATGGAAATCCATTATTGTATTATTGGCGGTTGAAGCACTCATTACCTGGTTTATGCTGGGAACCCGAATAGGAAGCTGGGTTATTAACCAGATTGCAGCATTTTTCACATGGCTTATTTCTTGTGCTTCACAAGGGATATCATTCGTTTTTCCTTCTGCAATGGCTAATGAAAATATTGACTTCTTTTTCAGCGCATTAATGCCTATTATTTTCATCATCACATTCTTTGATATATTATCGTATTTTGGAATATTAACCTGGCTTATTGATAAAGTAGGATGGGTGATATCAAAGATATCCGGACTGCCAAAACTTGAGAGCTTTTTCTCCATTCAGATGATGTTTCTTGGAAATACCGAAGCTCTGGCCGTCATCCGTCAGCAGTTATCTGTATTAAAAGAACATCGGCTGCTCACTTTCGGAATTATGAGTATGAGCAGTATCAGCGGATCCATCATTGGTGCCTATCTATCCATGGTTCCGGCCCAGTATGTATTTGCAGCTATTCCATTAAATTGTTTAAATGCACTATTACTAGCAAGCATCCTAAATCCCGGTGATGTGAGTAAAGAAGAAGATATTGTTTATGTACCGCCGAAAGAGGAAAGAAAAGACTTTTTTTCAACCATTTCCAATAGTATGCTGGTTGGAATCAACATGGTTATTGTTATAGCGGCCATGGTGATCGGATATGTGGCCCTGACAGCAGCGCTCAATGGTATATTGGGATTCTTTATAAATGGTTTAACCATCCAAAAGATTTTCTCTATAATCTTCAGCCCGTTTGCTTATCTGCTTGGATTATCCGGCAGTGATGCATTATATGTAGCCCAGTTAATGGGGATCAAGTTAACTACAAATGAATTTGTAGCTATGCTGGATCTGAAGGATCGCATTCAGGACCTCGACGAGCATACAATAGCTGTAGCTGTTACGTTCTTAACTTCCTTCGCTAACTTTAGTACAGTGGGTATGATTTATGGAACGTACAATTCCATATTAAGTGAAGAGAAATCTGGCATTATCGGAAAAAATGTATGGAAGCTTTTAGTTAGTGGTATCGGTGTATCACTGCTAAGTGCAATGATAGTGGGATTATTCGTGTGGTAGGATACGCCATAAGACCGGCTCCGAAAGTGAGGAGCCGGTCTTATATTTTTTGAATGTAAACTTTTACCTGATATCTAATGGTATAATCAGTGTAAGTTTTTACAAGCTTTCAAAAGGTTTTTTAACCGCTTTCAATAGATTCTCAGCTGTTTATATTCCTTCTTAGCTCGATTACTAATCCGCCGTCAAAAGGGTTATATACTTCTTGTCAGGCACAAAGTTTAGATTGCTTTACGGAAATACCTTTAAGGGAAAAGGAGTTGAAGCTCAAGTGAAGACTAAACAGGAGAACCTTTCAGAGTGGTTAGGTAAAGGACCTCATCTTTCTCTTTTTAATAATCACCCAGATGCCATTTATGTTCTTGATTTAGAGGGCAATTATATTGATGCAAATTTAGCCATAAAAGACCTGACAGGTTACACTGTCCCAGAATTTATTGCACTTCATCCTAGTGAAATTATCGTAGAAGAACAATTGACAAACCGAATGGAAATTCTGCAAAAGGTATGTTCGAATGTAAAAGAAGAGTACGAAGTGTACTTTCATCATAAAAGGGGATATATGCTGATTGCATTAGTCATATATGTACCAATTATGGAAGGAAATGAGACAATAGGCTTTTATGGGATTGCTAAAGATATTTCAGAGAAAAAAGAAATAGAAAAAAGAATGTATGATAGTGAAAAAAGATTTCGGCTTTTATCTGAGAATTCTCTGGATATGATAGCACTTCATACGACAGATGAAGAAAAATTCATATATGTGTCACCTGCCTCAAAACATTTATTAGGTTACGAACCTGAAGAACTAATCGGCCATTCCCGCTATGAGCACTTTCACCCGGAAGATATTGCCTCTATATTTCAGCAGCATAAGCATGACATGGGCCGTAATCAGGAATACAAACTGACTCATAGAGCTAAACGTAAAGAGGGCCAGTACATTTGGCTGGAAACCACAGGGAATTTTATTGTGGACGAAGAAACAGGGGAAATCAAAGAATGTATTACAGTTTCCCGTGATATTACCGACAGAAAACTAATTGAAGAAAAATACAAAATAAATGAACAGTGGTATAAATCCTTATTCGATTATAACCCGGCTGCGGTTTTTTCATTTGACATTAATGGAGACTTTATCAGCCACAATGATAACTTCAATAAATTAACCGGGTATTCCCAGGAAGAAATTAATTCTATGTCATTTGTTCCATTTGTGGCGCCGAAAGACTTAGGACGAACGGCTGCTCATTTTGAGAAGGCAAAAAAGGGAGTGCCTCAGCATTATGAGACCACACTCGTGGAAAAAAATGGGGAGCATCGGCCCGTGCAGGTTTCGAATCTGCCGATTATTGTGGATGGAAATATTGTAGGTGTTTATGGGATTGCCTTTGATATATCAGAAAGGGTTTGGGCGAGGGAACAGCTGAAGGAGAGCGAACAGCGCTACCGCTCATTATTTGAATATAACCCGTCTGCCGTCTACTCATTTAATAATGAGGGCAATTTTACATCGGCAAATAGAGCGCTCGAATTACTCTCAGGATATAACCAGGAAGAACTGCTTGAAATGAATTATTCTGCACTCATACATCCGGATGATCTAGAATATACACATTGGCATTTTGAACAGGCAATGGAAGGAATCGCCCAGAACTATGACATCTCCATCATTAGAAATGATGGTAGATTAATTGAAGCCAATATTATTAATATCCCAATCATTGTAAATCAGAAGGTAACAGGGGTATATGGCATCGGGACAGACATTACGGACAGGAAACGGTATATGAACCAGGTGGAAAGTCTGAGCAATCAAAATAGGCTGATTCTTAATTCCGTAACAGAAGGTATAGCAGGACTCGATCAATCAGGGAATATTCTTTTTATAAACGAAGCAGGAGGGAAGATTCTTGGGCTGAACCCCCAGGAAGCAGCTGGTCGGATGGCAGAGAGTCTGATGGCAGATAGAACAGTGGAACAAACCTGCCCGGCAAATCAAACTTTGAAGGATGGAATCTCCAGAGTTGTGGAAAAGGATACATTGTATCTAAAAAACGGCAGAGAGATGCCCATTCAGTATTCCATCAGCCCTATGTACGAACAGGGTATCATTACGGGTACGGTTATTACATTTTCTGATATAACAGACAAGCTAAGAATCGAACAGTTAAAAAAAGAGCATGAACAAATTGAGCTTGAATTCAGACTGGCATCCCATGTACAAAAATCACTGCTGACGGATGTTTCAAAATTAGTCCTGCCGCATCAGACCGACTTAGGAGTCGTTTCCATCCCAATCCGCAAATTAAATGGAGACTTTTATAATGTTGTAAGCAATGGTGAACAAATCAGGTTTGCAATTGCTGATATTTCAGGAAAAGGAATGGCAGCTGCGATTTTAATGTCAATGATTAAATATGCGATGGATAAAAGTGAAGAACATACTCTTCCTCATGAAATCTTAGACGAATTGAATCAGTATTGTGCCAAATATCTGGATCCGTCCATGTTTGTTACCATGTTCATGGGTACTTACGATGTGATGACTTCCAGGTTCCAGTATGCTTCCGCCGGTCATGAACCTGGAATCATATACAAGCATGAAGAAAACGAGATGTTCGATATAAATGCCAGGGGAGCAGTTCTGGGGTTATCAAAAGATACCGTTTATTTAACGGAAGAATATCAGTTACATGGTAAAGACATGGTCTTACTATATACGGATGGAATTACAGAAGAGCGGCTGAACAGCGGTGTAGATTCAAATGATAATCTGAAAGAATTGTTGTCACAGGTGGATAAATCGAAATCTGCACAAGAAATTATTCAATCCCTTTATAACGAAATAAGACGTAAGCAAAAGGACCAAATATATGACGATCAAACCTTGTTTTTGTTTAAAAAGGTCAATTAGCATCTAATCAACAAAGCCCTATCTCATAATGATAGGGCTAATATATTTTATTCCTTTACTAGCTGCAAAAGCAGGTCGGGTCTATTGGTTAAAATACCATCTGCACCGGAAGAAAGCAGTTTTTTCATCGTCGCCTTGTCGTCAATTGTCCAATAATGTATGTTTTGTCCTCTACGCTTGGCACCGTCCATTACCTTTTCTTCCGTAAGATCAAAGCCGCTCTGAGCCGTTGGAATCTGGTGGACATCCGCCCGGGGACTGTACAGATTAGGCAGGAAAAACTTATGGAATATGACGAATTTTCTAACCTCCTGGCTGCCCGCCGCTATGGCCGTTTTACCCTTCGAATAGTTTGTAAAGCTCGAGATTATATTCTGATCAAATGATGCCACCAGAATCTTATCCTCCATATGATATTTTTTAATTAATACCCATAATTTTTCATTCATTTCATCTAATCTTTCGTCTGGATTATCATCTTTTATCTCCATCTCAATCCGCATATGCCCAAACTTCTTAAAGATTTCTTCTGCAGTTGGGATATATACTCCCTTGCCTCGAAAACTGTAATTTCCGTTCAAATCTTTAAAGTAATAACCCGCATCGAGGGATTGAATTTCTTTCAAAGTTAAATCAGCAACGAGTCCCTTTCCATTCGTCGTTCGATCTACACTAGCATCATGTATAGCGACCAAATGGCCGTCTTTCGTAATATGAAGGTCTGTTTCAAGTACATCTACTCCCAAATTTGCAGCATTATCAAAGGCTGCCATCGTATTGGAAGGAGCTAACAATTCGCCGCCCTGGTGTGCAATAACAAGAGGCCTGCTATTTTCAAAAAAAGGCTTCTGAGGAATCTTCTTAACAGGATAAAAATTAAACAGGAGGACGACTATCAGCATTGTTAGTGGAATCAAGTAAAGGAGGAGACTGATTTTCCGTCTTTTTGCTGATCTATTTATTGGAACTTGAGCCATGGAGGAGTAATCCTTTCTTAAAAGAGTTTTATTCTATATTACAATGAAACTGTTATATGGGATATCCTGTTTTTGAAAAAGGTAAAGCAGAGAAAAAGATACTAGCACAAAACTTAGGAGAGCAGGCATTATCCTTAGAGATAAGGGTGGAATCTAGGAGATAGTCATTAACTCGAAAAGATAGGCGTAGAACCCATGAGATAATCATTAATTTGAATACATAAGCAAAGAACCCGAAACATAATCATAAAACCGAAAAACAAATTCATAAAATTCAAAAACATAATCATAAGATCAAAAAACTTAAGCATAAAACTAAAAAACAAAAGCATAAAACTGAAAAACCTAAGCATATGAAGTCCAGAAAGTAATCCTAAATCCAAAAAGCCAGTCAATATCGATCAAACTGGGAAATAATAAATAAAATGATAGGTTTCTAGTAACCCAAAATAAAAAAGCCTGCTTTTCAGCAGGCTGTATACTCGACTATTATCTATATTATTTCATTACTTTAATTTTAACGGTTTTTCTGCCCCACTGAATGGCTTTTGATTTACTGGAAATAAAGACATCAATCTTATTCCCTTTAACTGCACTTCCTTTGTCAGCCGCTACTGCATATCCGTAGCCAGGTACATATACTTTAGATCCTAATGGGATAATGCGCGGATCTACAGAGATTGCTTTAGCATTTGGATTCTTTTTTAAGTTAAGGCCTGTAGCAGTGATTCCGCTGCAGCCTCTGCAGCTTGCTGTATAAGCTGTTGCTGTAACCGTGATTTCTTTGTATGAAGCTGCCTTTACCTTAGGTGCAGACTGTGCTTTTTTAACAGCCGTTTTAGCAGCAGATAGTTTTAAGATTTGTTTTGGTTTAATTCGGTCAGAAGAAAGCTTATTCCAGCTCTTTATCTGTCCTACTGATATATGGTATTTTTTTGAGATTCCCCAAAGGGTATCTCCTTGTTTAACTTGATATGTATTCGATCCAGCCGAAGCAACTCCAGAGACTCCAAATGTCAACATCATAATCATACTTACATAGATAGATATTTTTTTCAAAACTTGTATTCTCCTTTTATTTGTTTCGTAGGAATAGAATACCAATCTTGTGTAACAGGAGTGTTTCAGAGGGTTGCTATTTTTGTTACAAAAAAGAGACAACTCAGGGGGTTTACCGTAATAATGCCATCTTTTCCTATAATTAGACAATTTACTTCTCATTATAAGCAAAAAAAAACGGGGAAATTATCCCCGCCCGTAGCTTGCTAGCAGCTTTTTTGTCTTACTGTTTTGTTTGTTCTTTGATTCAGCAGCTGGTTTGAACTTTTTCCAGAGCTGAATAATTGGTTTTGGTGTTTGTTTTGCATTCTCGATCGTTAATGTAACAGCTTCCTTTTTCACTTGGATGTCTGTCATAATTTGCTGCTGGTTTTCTGTTAATTGAGTAGATTCTACCTTAATGGTATCTGTTTTCTGCTGAAGCCGTGCAGCTGTCTCTGAGAGAGAATTGATAGCCGGTTTAACGGATTTAAAAGTTTTAAATGCATATACCCCAAGAAATACGAGAGATAGCAATATAACAGCCAGGCTTATATAGACAATAACCATTTTTCTCCTCCTGTACTTTTAATTTTCTCTATGTCTTTATCTTTACCCTGTTTGAAAAAGAAATAACACCTAATTACTGGCATATTACGTGCTTTGTCCTTTTGAAATAAACATTTGCCTTCTTGTAACGGATTCACTCTTGATTCTTCCCTTAAAAGGATTATAATTAAGTTTAATTTGTCAGAATATTTGAGGCGGGAGTTGTAAAAATGAAAGTTGTAAAGTTCGGCGGGAGTTCATTAGCATCAGGAGAACAGTTTAAAAAGGTTTTACAGATTATACTATCTGACACAGCAAGGAAAATAGTGGTTGTATCTGCTCCCGGCAAACGAAGCCAATCAGATAAAAAAGTAACGGACTTACTGATTGAAAATGCAGAGTATTTTCTCAAGTACCGTGAGATTAACGAAGGACTGCTTGAACAAGTCGTTAATAGATATTCCTCTATTGCTGAGGAAGTGGGGATCCGGACGGATATAGTCAGTGAAATTAAAGCAGATATTAAAACCAAACTGCAGAAAGATTTCAAGAATGAAGAGAGATATATAGATGAAGTAAAAGCAAGCGGAGAAGACAATAATGCCAGGCTTTTAGCTGCATATTTTAAGGAGCAGGGAAAGGAAGCCTGCTATATTAACCCCTTTGAAGCCGGCTTATTCGTAACTGACCAGCCAGGAAATGCTCAGGTTCTCCCTGAATCTTACGAAAATCTTTCTTCTCTAAAAGAGCGATCCGGAATTCTCGTTTTTCCTGGTTTTTTTGGATACAGTAAAGACGGTCAGATCCTTACTTTCTCAAGAAGTGGTTCGGATATTACCGGCTCCATTCTTGCTAATGCAATAAAAGCGGAATTATATGAAAACTTCACAGATGTGGATGCTGTTTATTCGGCCAATCCTTTCGTTGTCAAAAATCCGAAAGAAATCCGAGAGCTGACTTATCGAGAAATGAGAGAATTATCCTATGCCGGTTTTAGTGTTCTCCATGATGAAGCATTAATACCTGCCTTTCGTGCAGGAATTCCTGTTAACATTAAGAATACCAACAACCCATCTGCACCAGGTACCAAAATTGTGAATACACGAACCAATACAAACGGTCCTGTCATCGGGATTGCCAGCGCAAAGGGATTCTGCAGCATTTATGTGAGCAAGTATTTGATGAACCGGGAGCTCGGATTTGGGAGAAAGCTCCTCCACATCCTGGAAGATTATAATCTTTCGTATGAACACTCTCCTTCGGGTATTGATGATATCTCTATTATTTTACGTGAGGATGGTTTTGGTAAAGAAATCGAAGAGGCGATTATAAGCAGAATATTTAATGAGCTGGAAGCTGATGAAGTGAAGATTGAAAGAGATCTTGCCCTTATCATGGTGGTTGGTGAAGGGATGAGGCACAATGTTGGTACGACCGCCCGTGCATCAAAGGCACTAGCCGGGTCAGGTGTTAATATTGAAATGATCAACCAGGGTTCATCAGAAGTCAGCATGATGTTTGGTGTAAAAGAAGTGGATGAAAAAAGAGCAGTAATATCACTATACGAAGAATTCTTTGTATCTATCCCGGTTTAGAGGGTTTATCGACCCGGGAGAACCCAGCGCTTTCTATAGGGAATCTGCAGTTGAACGGGTAAAAATAGGCGCTGATATCTTAGCGTTATTCACTTACATATCCACAGATTCATTGTAAGAAAATCAAAGTAATCAACAGGTTATTCACATTATCCACAAAGGGGAGCGTCTGGGAGTTGTGGATAACCATTATAAAATAAATCTTTAGCCCCAGGGGGTTATTCAATATATCCACATTTATACAAATACCTGTGGATAAAATTGCAGAGAATTCAGAATCTTATCTTGTTTTATAAAAAAGGGAACCAAGAAAACTTGAAAGAGCAGGGGATACACCCTGCTCTTCGTTATTTGTTTCGTATATTTCTTGCTTTTGCCCTCTGGTCCGCTGCTTTGGAGCGAGCCTGAGCTTCAAGATCATCTGTGTCGGCTAAGCTTTCAGAAAACTCTACATCAATACCGTCATGTTTCAGTTCTTTTGGTGTCAGCGGTAAATTCTGCTTGTTTCTGCTATGGTTACGACCTCGGGAACGTGCCATTAGAATGCCTCCTCCAAATGATGGGCTTGGAAGACTTTTGTCTTCCTCCTAATAGAGTTTTCCCTAAGGCCCTGCCTTATGTATGGTAATTAGGACTGGTTATTTAGTAAAGCCCGCTGCACGGTCTGCTTTCTTAAATTCCCTTTTGTAGGTGACTTCCTGGGCACTGGTTAAATGGCTTTTTTGTTTGTCATTTCGCTTCTTTTCCATAAATTCCATCTCCTTTCGAGTGATAGTAGCCATTTTTCCCTGTCTTGAGGAAATCATACTTCTTAATTCCTAATCAGGATATCTTTAAGTGCTTCCGTTAGTTGAGGATAGCGGTAAGAGAATCCTTTCGATAACAATTTCCCGGGAATGACCTTTTGCCCTTCAAGGACCAGCATGCTCATTTCACCTAATCCCAGCTTCAAGGCAGCAGTTGGAACGGGCAGCCAGTGCGGTCTTTTTATTGTTTTGCCTATTGTTTTACCAAATTCACTCATTTGCACTGGACTGGGTGATGTAAGATTGACCGGCCCGCTTAAGTTTCGATTAGTTACCAGAAATAGAAGTGCCCGGGCAGCATCTTCAACGTGAATCCAGGACATCCACTGTTTTCCGCTTCCGATTTTTCCGCCAGCAAAAAGTTTATAAGGCAGAAGCATTCTTGGCAGGGCGCCAGCTTCCTTTCCTAACACAACTCCGAACCTGGCTAAAACCGTTCTCACTTTAAGTGATTCAGCCTTTTTCGCCTCAGATTCCCATAAATAAACCGTTTCTGCTAGAAAATCGCTGCCTCTTTCTAATGAATTTTCATCAAATGTGCGATCTAGAGAAGTTCCGTAGAAGCCGACTGCACTTGCATTGATTAGAACTTCGGGTTTCCTGTCTAGTAGACTGATGATGCGGTTGATCTCCTTTGTGGTTGAAATCCGGCTGGCTATGATTTTATCTTTTTGCCTAGGAGTCCATCTTCTGGCATTTAACGATTCCCCAGCCAGGTTAATGATGGCGTCAATATTCTGAAGGCTGTTTTCTGGATGGCTGGTGCTTGTCAGCCATTCAATATATTTTATCGACTTTTCTTCTTTATATTTTTCCGGATTTCTTGTAAGTATATAAAGCTGATGTCCTTGGTTTAACAGTAAGCCGATCAGCTGTTTACCTACGAACCCCGTCCCTCCGGCAAGTACAATGTTCATATCAAAACCTCCTGATTGTTTATTCGTGCTTTCAAGAAGTAAACCCTTTAAGAATATGGTACATTAAAAGCAGGGGGTGTTATCTATGGCCCGAATCTCTAAAATAACCGCTCAAAAAAAACGAGTGGATCGCTTTAATGTTTTTATTGATAAAGGAAAAGGCGAGGAATATGCTTTTAGTGTTGATGAAGATGTCCTCATTAAATTTGACTTAAAAAAAGGCAAAGAAATAAATGAGTTTGATTTCATAGAAATCGGTTTTCATGAGGATATTCAGAAAGCGTTGAATTATGCTCTTCATTATTTATCCCATCGAATGAGGACCGAAACGGAAATAAGGAACCTTTTGAAGAAAAAGGAGTATGGAGAACATATTATCCAGGAAGTCATCCACAAGCTGTATGGTTTTGATTATTTAGATGACACCCAATTTGCAATTTCCTATGTCCGCACCCAAATGAACAGCAGTATAAAAGGCAAAGGAATTATTTTTAAAGAGCTGAAAGAAAAGGGCATCTCCGAAGAAGACATTCATACGGGCTTAAAGGAGTACTCTTTTGAATTAGAAGTTGAAAATGCAGGAAAGTTAGCAGCAAAAACGATTAAGCAGGGAAAAAATTCATCCGAGCGGGAAGTTAAGCAAAAAACTGAAATGGCTCTTATGAGAAAAGGATTTTCCTCTGATATTATCCAGGAAGCAGTAAAAGGGATCTCATTTGAAAAAGATACAGACGATGAATGGGACGCTATCCTTGTTCAGGGGATGAAAGCCCATAGAAGATATCAGAAATTTTCAGGTTATGAATACCGGCAAAAGATGAAGCAGGCTTTATACCGAAAAGGTTTCTCCGCAGAACTTATTGACCGGTTCATGGATGAAGGAATAGAAGATATCTCAAATTAGTAAGCCATGCACTTGAAAGAAGGGGAACTTATGAGTGAAAAAAGATATAGTCAATTAACAGCATATGAATTACAGCAGGAAATAAATTCTCTTAGTGAAAAAGCAAGAAAAGCTGAACAGATGGGTATGGTAAATGAATATGCCGTGCTAGAGCGGAAGGCGGCGATGGCCAAAGCTTATCTGTTAAATCCGGAACAGTTTAAGGCAGGCGAATTATATGAAATCGAGGGTGCCCCCGGTGAATACTTTAAAATTCAATATTTAAACGGGGTTTTTGCCTGGGGATATCGCATAAGCGGGAGCAATCAAGAGGAAGCACTTCCTATATCACTGTTGAAGGAAATTAAATAACCGGCCAGACAGCCGGTTTAAAAAGTGAAGGGGTCAGCTTTTCAGTGTACCCTCTGTTATAGGATCAAGATCAGGAATATTTTGTGGAAGCTTTTCAGTGCCAAAAGTTCTCGCCTTGGCATGTCTTGGACCATGGCGATGCTTAAATGGGGCCGGCCGATGATGAAAGCCTTTCATACAAAGTCACTCTCCGTCAATGTTAAAGTTCTAACGCGCTCTCAAAGAAGAAGCTTTCATACGTTCCTGTGGATGAGTATTAATGGTTCCGTCCGCACGTTTAGAGGCGTACTCAGCCTTTGCTCTTGGTCCTGCATCATTGCCATGGACGTCACTCGGGAAGATTCTGTCTTTATTGCTCATATACTTGTCCTCCTTCTTAGCTGCAATGCTGCTGGCCTAATCTTAGTATGAGTTAATCAAAATGAAGTATGTTTAATAAAATAAGGAACAGGTGGTGTAATAATGTATGAATAATTATATCGAGGTGCTTACGAATCTGCTTCTTGAGAAGAATCAAAAATTATCTTCCGCTAGAGCGAAAACATGGGTGGAATTGCTTTGGGAGGATTTTGAGGCCACATATGCTAAAGCAGGACATGAATACCGGGGCAGTGAGATGACTGAGAAATATGTAAGACAATTCATTGAAAGCTACGGAGAAAACCTGCACGATTTTATGGCTAATAATCCCAAATATAAGCACTTACTTGATTCAGAAGATAGTGTGCATTAAAAAGGTTGACTCTGGTTTCCCTGAGTCAACCTTTTCTTCGATAATGGTTTGTCTTTCAGCCCGGCAGAATATCCAATTTCTTTCTTAGTTTTTCCTCGCTGAAAATCCATCCAGTATAAGAATTAATAATATTTAAGTCCCGGTCAAGATGAACGACGGCGACAAAGGGATAATAACCATTGCTTCTGTATCTTAAATCGATAAAACGGACCTCTGAGATGTCCTTTCCTTCTTTTATTTCAAAGCGGTACACAGGTGAAAAGGACAAAAAGGCTGATAGATTTTTATCATGCTTTGCTGCATTCAGCACTTTGCTGTCAGGCAAAGGAATACGCTCGAAGGTGTCTAGAATGGTTAATGCCCGGTTATGCGATTTAGCTACATAGAAATGTTTCTCGGTAAGTATGGCTATACGCCACCTATGAAATCTTAAAGTAGGTGAAATAATAATTTTTTTGGCATCTGGCAGGATTTTTAAAACAGCGTTCTTTACTTTTCTCTGTTCAATAAACCTAAGGACATAGTAGATGACTATTATAAAATACATGGTTAAAAACGTTATACCTGGCTGAAGCCCGAATCCCCAGAGAATGATGCCTGCTATATGAATTCCAAAAATAACGGGATCAAAGGTATTGATGATACCGAACGCTACCCATTTTGATGAAAATGGCCGAACCGCCTGTGTTCCATATGCATTAAACAGATCAACAAATACATGAAGCGCAACGGCAAAGAATGTCCACATCCATAAATGCAGAAAATTAACATCGGGAAATATAAGCGCGAGGAAACCAGATATTAACAGCGGCCAAAAAAGAACTGCTGGTATAGAATGGGTTATGCCTCTATGATTTCTTATATAAACCGCATTATTCCGCAGTTTTAATACGGTATCAATATCAGGAGCCTGCTGGCCTAATATTGTACCGAACAAAACAGCCTGAGATGTAATAGAATGTTCTCCGATTGCAGGGTCCAGTGTTGCCAGGCCCCCAATGGCGATTCCCATGACAAAATGTGTTCCTGTATCCAAAAGGCCACCTCCTTACAATACTTGTTACTTCTTAATGCCAGTACAATTCGTAATGATGAAGTTAAGAAGCCTTATCTGATTCATTAATCTTTATTACTATCTTGTATGTTTCGAAATTGAATTATCCACGTTGAACCTAAAACGGAAAAAACAAGGTATAACACCATATTCGAAATGAATATTAATTGTTAAAAATGATTGAAATCATATTGATATATTCCCTTTCTAGCTAAAAGTTAACATCCTGGAGGAAAGATGAATTGAATAATTTGCATGTACTTGAAAAAATAAATATTCCACAGTTTCGCGAGGACATAATTTCCTGGTTTCAAATGGAGCAGAGAGACCTGCCCTGGAGAAAGGATCAGGACCCGTATAAAGTCTGGGTATCAGAGATTATGCTCCAGCAAACAAGGGTGGATACGGTGATTCCCTATTTTAATCGGTTTATGGAATGGTTTCCATCGCTCCAAAGTTTAGCTGACGCAGATGAAGAAAAGGTACTAAAGGCATGGGAGGGGCTTGGCTACTATTCTAGGGTAAAAAATCTCCAAAGTGCAGTGAGAGAAGTTGCCCAAGAATATAATGGAATTGTCCCAGATACACTTGAGGAGATTTCGAAACTTAAAGGAGTTGGCCCTTATACTGCAGGAGCTATTTTAAGTATCGCTTATGGAAGGCCGGAGCCGGCTGTTGATGGCAATGTTATGCGGGTTCTGTCGCGGATATTGCTGATAGAAGAGGATATTGCCAAGCCAAAAACAAGAAAAATTTTTGAAGAAGCCGTTAGAAGATTAATCGATGATAACCATACTTCTGCCTTTAATCAGGCATTAATGGAATTAGGGGCCATGATCTGTACACCTGGTGTTCCGGCCTGTCTATTATGTCCGGTTCGAGACCATTGTGAAGCGTATGCTGAAGGCGTACAATCCCAGCTCCCAGTGAAAAATCTTAAAAAAAGGAGCAGGGATGTGCCCATTGCAGCCGCAGTTATTACCAATAGCCGTCAAGAGATATTAATCAGAAAAAGACCTGCTAAAGGTTTGCTTGCTGACTTGTGGGAATTTCCTAATTATGAGGATCATGCCTCTCTCACAACGAAAAGGGAGTCTTTCCGGCAGCAATTTCAGGAACAGATACACGTTATCCCGGAATTGGGCGAACATCTCATAAGCATTGAGCACATCTTTTCCCATCTTGTTTGGAAAATGGATGTGTATCTCGGTACGGCTGAAGGGATAACCGAGGATATGTTGATTTCACAGCAAATGAAATGGGTTGCTGAAACGGAAGTCGAACATTATGCTTTTCCTGTTTCACATCAGAAAATATGGAAGGCCTACTTAGAAAAAAAATAACCTTAACAGCCTGCAGCACTTTTTCTTAATCAAAAGTAATTCGAGTTCCGTGAGTATAATCAGCCTGACCTCTGCTTAAACCCTCACGGTTTTCATTTCTTTAACAATTTCCTTATGAATTGCTTGTCCTTCTGAATTTAAATAAGGTACCATTTGTTGCAGGGACTGATGAAAATAAGCTAATTCACTTTCTTTCCATTCTGTCTTAGGAACCATGGAGAGCTCGGTCATATCTCGGCCGATGTACATACTATTACCTCCTATCAGTTAATAGGATTATTTTTTAAAAATTAACTGGCCATTATTCATGGAACTTTTGAAAGGATGATAAATGATGACACAAAAAGTAGCTTTGGTTACAGGAAGCAGCAGAGGAATTGGCAGAGCGACAGCATTAAGGCTGGCAAAAGAAGGGTATGACATAGTGATCAATTATGCTAGAAGCAGGTCGGCTGCAGCAGAAGTAGCAGCTGAAATAGAGACTTTAGGAAGAAAAGCTCTTCTTGTAAAAGCAAATGTTGGGGACGTAGCTAAAATAAGAGGAATGTTTGAGGAAATTGAAAATGTGTTCGGACGATTAGATGTATTCGTAAGCAATGCAGCGTCAGGTGTATTAAGGCCCGCTATGGAGCTGGAGGAATCCCATTGGAACTGGACAATGGATATCAACAGCAAGGCGTTCTTGTTCTGTGCCCAAGAAGCCGCAAAGCTTATGGAAAAAAACGGCGGAGGAAAAATGGTGAGCATCAGTTCTCTCGGATCTATACGTGTTCTCGAAAACTATACTTCAGTCGGTGTTTCAAAGGCTGCCTTGGAAGCACTGACCAGATATCTGGCTGTGGAATTAGCACCTAAGAATATCTGTGTGAATGCAGTTTCAGGAGGAGCGATTGATACCGAGGCTCTCAAGCATTTTCCAAACCGTGAAGAACTTCTCAAAGATGCCGCGAGCCAGACACCTGCTGGAAAGATGGTTGAAATTGAAGATATGGTTCATACCATTATGTTCTTAATTTCTGAAGAAGCAAGTATGATCCGCGGTCAGACGATCATTGTGGATGGCGGACGTTCGCTGCTCGTTTAAATTGGATAAAATTTACTCGGAAAAACAGGATATACCTCGCGCATCTTGGTTACATTAATGAGCGTGGAGGTGATAAACATGGCAAACAACTTCGGACAATCTCAAGCTGGAACTAACGTTCAAAAAGTTAAACAACAAAATGCTCAAGCTTCTCAAGGTATGGGAGCTCAAGCTTCTCAAGGCCAATTCGGCACTGAGTTTGCAAGCGAGCGTCAAACAAACGTTGCTGAAGTAAAAAGACAAAACCAGCAAGCTTCTCAAGGTATGGGTGCTTCTGCTTCTCAAGGTCAATTCGGCACTGAATTTGCAACTGAGCGTCAAACTAATGCACAAGAAGTGAGACAACAAAACGCTCAAGCACAAGCTCAAAGTGCGCAACGAGTAAACAACCAACAACAGTCTTAATGATATTAGGAGGTGACTATGTCACCTCCTTTCCTGTGTCATTATCTTAATGAAAAGTGGAACTTCTGGGACTCAGATGGACAAAGGTGTTGAAATTTACCGAAATGTCTATAAAAAGCTGTTATTCAAGCAGCCAATATATATCTGGAACCACTGTAAAATTGAATTTAACCCTCAAAAATATATTTTTCCTCTTGCGAGAATCCTCATTTGTCCATGAATCGACAAAACTTCCATAAACCTAACAGAATAAGTCAAAGGGAATAGGATGCTTGGAAAGAATAGATATGGTATAAGAGCTTATGGCGGGAGGACTACAATTTGAGTAATTTTGACCGGCTGGTGAATGAACAGTTAAAAACTATGGAAAGACTGTTATTCTTACAATCAGAAATTGAGCGCTGCCAGGAAATTGAACAGCAGCTCCGTTCACTTGAAGAAGAAGCAGAATTAGAATCCCTGCAGCATGAAATCATGATAATGAAAAATAACCTGAGTGAAATTCAACAGATCTTTGAAGATCAGACAGAGGAAGTTATTCGATCCTACCAACAGTCCCATATCAATATTTAAAGAAAAGTGGAAGCCGAAAGTGAATAATGAAGTTTTTTAGGGAGTCATTGAATTTCAATGACTCTTTTGTTTTAAAAAAATTTTTTTATCGTTATAATAGTAGAATATAAACAAACGTACAAAGTAAAAGGCTATGTAAGCGGGAGAACCTAAAATAATATTTATTTTAGTTTTGGCAGAAAGTCAGTAACATATAAAAAATCACAGGTGAGAGTTTTACTGTATTTTTAGAAAGTAGAGGAGAGAAATATGGGGATTCCCGGAGAAGGAGAAAAAATCCAAATACAAAGCTATAAACACAATGGGCGGATCCATCGAATCTGGGAAGAAACCACGGTCTTAAAGGGCACACAAAGTCTTGTTATCGCTGCAAATGACAGAACCATGGTAACGGAATCTGATGGCAGGACGTGGATTACTAGAGAGCCGGCTATTTGTTACTTCCATTCCAGTCTTTGGTTTAATATTCTTGGAATGCTAAGAGAAGATGGTGTTTATTATTACTGTAATCTCAGTTCACCTTTTGTATATGACGGGGAGGCCTTAAAGTATATTGATTATGACCTCGATATTAAGGTATATCCTGATATGACTTTTAACATATTAGATGAAGATGAATATGAGCTTCATGGCAGAGAAATGAGATATCCAGAAGTCATAGATAAGATATTAAGGCGGAATATGGACCAGCTCATTTATTGGATCAGACAGAGAAAAGGCCCATTTTCTCCTGACTTTATTGATAATTGGTATGAACGGTTTTTAACATATCGAAAATGAAAAAGGACAAATATCATCTTTCTATGATTCAAAATTAATTTTATAGTGTTTGGAGTTTCTTACGCCTGTTGGTTGTACAACAGGCTTTTCTAATGAATTTATAAAAAAGCGGGTGAGCATCTTGGGCAGCATAAGGCGTTATATGCAATTTGTAAAGCTATATAAATGGCAAATCGTCGGGACTATCGCAATAGGTCTGGTCAAATTTGGAATTCCACTCTTGCTTCCATACTTAATTAAATACGTTGTCGATGATGTCATTGGCAATAAACAATTATCAACAGGCGAAAAGACTGATCAATTATTGTGGGCCATGGGAATCGTTGCCTTCATTTTTGTCGTTGTGCGTCCTCCTATTGAATACTTCAGACAATATTTTGCTCAATGGACAGGAAGTAAGATCTTGTATGACATAAGAAACCATCTTTTCACACATGTTCAAAAATTAAGCTTTAAATATTATTCTAATAACCGGGTTGGAGAAATTATATCCAGGATTATTAATGATGTAGAGCAGACCAAAGAGTTTGTTATGACTGGAATGATGAATCTCTGGCTGGATTTAGCCACCATCATTTTTGTGGCAGCCATTATGTTCACTCTTAATGTGAAGCTGACTCTTGTTTCTCTGTTTATGTTCCCTTTTTACGCTTTATCGGTCAGATATTTCTTTGGGAGATTGAGAAGCCTTACAAGAGAGCGGTCACAGGCCCTTGCCGAGGTCCAAAGCTATCTGCATGAAAGGGTACAAGGAATGCCTGTCATCAAGAGTTTTGCTATTGAAAATTATGAGCAGGAAAGGTTCAGTAAACAAAACCATAACTATCTTACAAAAGCATTGAACCAAACAAAATGGAACGCAAAATCATTCGGTGTAGTTAATACGATAACAGATATATCTCCACTGCTTGTAATTGGGTATTCAGGCTATCTGGTTATTCACGGTGATCTAACAGTAGGAACTATGGTGGCTTTTATTGCCTATATAGACCGGCTCTACAATCCTCTTCGCAGGATCGTAAATTCGTCTACGACCCTCACTCAAGCCTTTGCTTCAATGGACAGGGTCTTTGAATTTATGGATGTAAAATACGATATAGAAGATTCTCCTAAATCAAAAGAGGCTGTTAATATAAAAGGGCATATACAATTTGAAAATGTATCCTTTTCCTACAATGAAGGCGAAGCTGCCATCCTAAAAAACGTTTCCCTTGATGTAAAACAAGGGGAAACTATAGCGCTCGTGGGAATGAGCGGAGGGGGGAAATCCTCGCTAGTCAGCTTGCTGCCGCGATTTTATGATGTAACAAGTGGAAGAATATTATTAGACGGCGTGGATATAAGAGATTACAAAGTCAGAAGCCTTCGAGACAAAATAGGCATGGTCCTGCAGGATAACATACTATTTAGTGAATCAGTAAGAGCCAATATTCTAATGGGCAAGCCCGAGGCTTCCGAGGAGGAAGTGCATAGAGCAGCTCACGCCGCAAATGCCCATGACTTTATCAATAATCTAAATGAAGGATATGAAACCAAAGTGGGCGAGAGAGGAGTCAAACTTTCTGGCGGCCAAAAACAGAGGGTAGCAATAGCCAGAGTATTCCTTAAAAACCCGCCTATACTAGTTTTAGACGAGGCTACCTCCGCGCTTGACCTAGAAAGTGAACACCTCATCCAAGAAGCCTTGGAAGAACTGGCAAAAGACCGAACCACATTCATTGTGGCGCACAGACTGTCGACAATCACACATGCCGATAGAATCGTTTTAATCGAGCATGGAGAAATCGCTGAAATAGGAACACATGACGAACTCATGAAAAAACAAGGCGGATACTACAGACTGTTCCAGGTACAGCAGCTGGACAGCTAGAAAAGCGTAAAGCGGTCCGAAGCACTAGTGGGAGGAGACACCCGACAAGCATAGGACGAGCAGACCGTGAGAAGCGGTTTCCTTCTCATGGACTGATAGGCTTATGACTCGAGGGTGTCAGCTTGGAGCTGGACAGAAAGAAAAGCGGAGAACGGTGCTTTTCCCCGGAGTAGTCGTACAAGGCAGAATGATAATCTTTATACTGTATAACCTCAATCTTGTAAGAAAAGCAGACACCTGACCGGCATAACAAAAGACGAACAGCCCATGGAGAGTGAATTTCTCTCCGTGGGCTGTTTGACTTTATGCCAGCGGATGGCAGTTTGGAAGCAAAAGAGGAGAAGGTTAATTGTTGTTAAACACTTTAGGGGAAAAGATTTATGACAATCACTGAGAAAAAACCGATTTTCTATGAGCGGGCAGAAGAAAAACGAGCAACTTCTCAAGAGATGCGATCAAAAAATAGAGGATACGAGCATCTTTTCGAGAATGGGAGCAAAAAGTCGGACATTGCGAGCAGGTTAGAATCAGCGAGCAACTTCTCAAGAGATACGAGCAAAAAATAGAGGATGCGAGCAGCTTTTCCAGAATGGGAGCAAAAAGTCGGACATGCGAGCAGGTTAGAATCAAGCGAGCAACTTCTCAAGAGATACGAGCAAAAAATAGAAGATGCGAGCAGCTTTTTCGAGAATGGGAGCAAAAAATCAGATTTGCTTGCAGGTTAGAGTCATGCGAGCAACTTCTCAAGAGTTGCGATCAAAATTAGAGGATACGAGCAAATTTTCGAAAATGGGAGCAAAAAATCAGATTTGTGAGCAGGTCAGGCAACAGACAACGATTGTCTAATATACAGAGGTGCCGTACCCACCTTCGGGAAATAGGGACAGTCCCCGCCAAAGATCCAGTTCCGCAAGGTATCACGGCATCGGGAAATAGGGACAGTCCCCCAAAAATTTAACAAAAACCTTGCCAATGCGGCAAGGTTTTTTTCTACTCTTTTTCAGAGATTGTGACTTCGTTTGTTTCGCTGTGGTAGGAGTAGAAGCTTGTTATGAGCATATCCAGGTGGTTTATGTCTTCTTCGTATTCTATGATGGATGCCACCAGTGGGATCATGTGGTAGAGGAGGCTGTGTCCTTCACTGTCAGGTTCATTTGGAGCTTTAATGAGCAGGGTGACTAGCTCCTGTTTATATTCGCTTTCTTCAAGGGTTATATTGTGTGATTTAATTTTTCCAGTGTATTTCAGCAAGACCTGTTCATGCTGATAAATGAGCAGATCCATTTGCTCCTGGATTTTCTGCTGGAAGTGCTCAGGCATTTGCTGAAGTTCGTTTTCGTATCTATGTAATCTCTTTAGGGTATCTAGGGCACGCTTTACCGTGGAAATCATCTGGCGGTACACTACAAGTTTTCTTGATTTAGCCAGGCTTTCATGTTTAATGTAGTTTCTTTCTTCTTTGTACATGATATAAAGCTGTTCTAATTTAATAATTTCTTCTTTAAAATGAGTAATTTCATTTTTTAACTGTCCATGATCGCTGGCATGGCGGGTATTAATCCGTATCCATTTGAAAATATCTTCGGTAAGAGAAGATATTCTTGTAAATACTTTAGTTTCATATTTAGGAGGGAGAAAAATTAAATTAACGATAAACGCTGAAATAATTCCAATTAATATGGTTAAAAATCGTAACATAGCAAAGTCCAAAAAGTCGCCGCTCTGGCTTTCCATGATTGCTATAAGAGTAACAAGTGCTATGGATATGGAATTTTTCATATTAAATTTTAAGTTAAGAGAAATAACGATGATAGCAGCCAAACCGATAATAAATGGTTCATTCCCAAATAAAAGCACAAAGGTTACTGCAATAAAAGCTCCAACCAGATTGGCCTGAACCTGTTCCAAAATGGTTATATATGACCGGTATATAGTCGGCTGAATTGCAAATACGGCTGCAATTGCAGCAAACACTGGAGATGGCATATCAAAAAACTGGGTAACATATATAGCTAAAATAATTGCGATTCCCGTTTTTAAAATGCGGGCGCCAAGCTTCATGTATACATGTCCTTTCCTTACAAATTCACAAATTGTATGTATATTATCTTCATGAATTCTTTTATTAGACAATAATGTAATATACAAGGTTTGGAGGATTAGTTCAATAGCTAAATTCCTTTTTGGTGAAAAAAGCCTATAATTTCATCTGTACATATTTTAATCTAAACATAAAAAATCCACCAGGGCTGCTTGTGAAAACAACCTGGTGGACTTTCCTAAAAAAAAATCATTCAGTGGATACAGAAGGGTCTGCTTGTTCTTTTACCGGCTGAATTTGAATAAAGTGGTTAGCCGGCACTCTAAGAAGGGCTGTTAATTCTTCTGCTTCCTCTTGCTGCTCTTGCTGCTGTAAAAGGGAAATGTATTGTCCAAGCAGTTCTTGAACATCATTTACTCCTTGATCTGTAAGGGGGCCGGCAGAGACCTTAGCACCCAGCGCTATACGGCGCTCAATCGCTTCTTTAGTTAAACCCATTTCTGGCTGGATTCTAAGGTAAACGCTGCCTCCAGTCATTCCGGCGCATATCCATGGCCCAGGATCACCCAGCACAAGGCCTCTGCCGTTCGTCATATATTCAAACGCAAATCCTTTAATATTTGAATTTACGCCAATATTTCCATGCTCTCTTTCAGGGAGAGGCTTTTTCATTTGGCCGCCTATAATAATATCAGCACCTGAAAGCCTGATCCCGGCCCGGGCATCGGCATTGCCCTGTGCAATAAGAAGACCTTCCTGAGCACCATATCCGAACCCTTTGCCGACAGAGCCATTATAGAATTGGCCATCTTTTCCTTTGGACTTAAAGATCATGACTTTACCGCCAAAGGAGGTTTTCCCAATTCCATCCTGTGCTCCACCGGAAACAGCTATATCAATCCCGAAGCTGTTATAGGCACCCAGACCATTTCCAGGTATGGAGTTTTTATAGGCAAGTTTGATATCCGGAAGTTTCTTATAAGAGCCGTCCAGTCTATTTCTTACACGGTGGCAGGAAACTCTGCTTGCAAGAACACGCTGTTCGGAAGTGACGGCTTCGAAGTCTCTGGACTGATGAAGTTCTTCCGTTCTTCCGTCCAGATATTCAGCACCAGCAGCAACCTGCAAGGCTTCTGATTCAATAGCAGCAGCTGTTTCTTTAAAGGATATCTGGCTGATCTCAAGCGGTTTAAGCAAGTATGTCAGGTCCAGTTTTTCGTTTCCTTTAACTTGAACAAGAAGGTCCGATCTTCCTACAGCGTCTTGAAGGTTTTTGATGCCTGCTGTGGCAGCCAGTTGTTTCAGCTCTGTGCCAAATGCTGTAAACAGATTGGAAAGACCTTGAACTGCCAGATCGAATTTACGAGGTACGAATCGGCGTAAGCCGTGTTCCTTTGCCTGTGCTTCTGTTTCTATCTGGGTTGCGATGCCAACATGGCATGTATCCAAGTGGCAGCCTCTGCAAGTTGTACAGCCGACGGCAATCATCGACAGAGTACCAAAGCCAACGCGGTTAGCACCAAGAAGCATTACCTTTAGCACATCAAAGGCACTTTTTATTCCACCATCTGCCCACAGCTCAACAGTATCTCGTATTCCAGCCTCCAATAAAGCATTGTGTGCTGCTTTTACGCCAATTTCGACTGGAAGACCCACATGCTGAAGTGCATGAATTCTTGCTGCACCCGTACCGCCGTCAAAACCGGATAGAGTAATGATGTCAGCTCCTGCTTTAGCTACTCCTACTGCAATCGTCCCAATGTTCGGTACAACTGGAACCTTGACGGCCACCTTTGCCTGGTCATTAGCTGTTTTAAGCTCATGGATCATCTGGGCAAGATCTTCAATCGAATAAATATCATGATTATTAGAAGGTGAAATTAAATCTGATCCAATGGTAGCGTTTCTTGCTTCAGCAATTTTAGCAGTAACTTTTGAACCTGGAAGATGTCCGCCTTCACCTGGTTTTGCGCCTTGGCCTATTTTGATCTCAAGCAGGTTTGAGGAATTGAGCAGTTCTGCATTAACTCCAAATCTTCCTGATGCGATCTGCTGGCCCCTTGTTCTTGGGTATTTGCCAAGCATATCCTTGATTTCTCCGCCTTCACCATTCAGGCTGATCATATTCAAGCGGTCTGCAGCTTCTGCATATGCTCTGAAGGCAATTTCATTTTGAGAGCCGAAGCTCATAGATGAAATGATAAATGGCAGACTGTGTTCTCCTACACTTATATCTACTCCCTTAGGATCCAATGACTGGGCCCCAGTCCTCAGACCTGTAAGGTGGCGGATTGTTGTAGGGTTTTCATTTTCCTGTTCTGAAATCTTTTCTTTATACGCGGCGTAATCTCCTGTAGCTGCAACTTCGCCGATCGCTTTCCAAATGCGGGGGAACAGATGAAACGTTTTTCCGGCTCGTTCTTTTTCGTTGTGATAGTCCACTGCACGCTTAATAGCATCTTCCTTTAAGAAAGCAAAATTATGGGACAATGAATTGGATCCAAAGAAATTAACGATATCCAAAGTTTCAGCTAACTCCTCGTGCAGGCCGATCGCTGAAAAGAGCCTTCCGTATCCTCTTAATTCATGGATACCTATTGTTGAAATCACTTTTTCCAAGCCTTTGACAAGGGCAGTATATAGATTAACCAAAGGTTTTGGCTGCTCATCGCTTACAGTCAAAAACATATAGTACGGATTAATGACATTGGCGCCCAGGCCATAAGCAACGATCATATCGTGCAGAGATCGAATGGAAGCAGAGCGTAACAATAGAGAACAATTTCTCCGGAGACCTTGTTCAGTCAATGAACGATCTACTGCTGACACAGCGAGCAGAGGGTCGAGCCAATACTTTCCTTCCTGATGTGTTTCCCCGTCATCAAGAACGATTAAAACTTTTCCTTCTTTTACTGCAGCTGAAGCTTCCTCAGATATTCTAGTAATCCCATCCTTAACAGACTCGTCCTCTAAGATCACTGCTGATATTACGGCAGCCAGGTTATCTTTTTGAAAGAGATGTACAATCTGTTCGTAGCTCGGCTGTTTTATAATAGGGCTGCAATTACTGCCATGCATACCTTCAATAACAATAGGAGAAAGAAGTTCCACTACCGACTCGGCTTTTTCTGCTGCAAATAACGAAGGCCTTTTTCCGATTATAGTGCGGGTGGAGAAGTGTTCTGTTTCTCTGTCCCGGTCTATAGCTGGATTGGTTACAACCGCAACGCTTTCCTTGATGAAATCAGCAATATTTTTTCTCTCAGGATTAATTGCGGCCAGCGGAGCATCATGGCCAAGGGACCTGATTGGCTCGGCTCCTTTTTCGGCCATTTGTTCTACAAGCTGAATATGGTCTCTTTCCCAGCCGAAGGATTTATATTGACCATTATGCAATTTCTCGACGGTGTTTTGTGTTACTATTTTTTCGACAGCAGGCGGGAACAGTCTGCTGCGGTCATTTGAAAGCACAAGTTTATTTGAAATCAGCTTATATACTTCTTCCTGGTATTGGCTGTATGCATAAACGCGTATACGGCCATTTTCCCATTTGAGTCCAATTTTTTCACCGGGCGCTAAAGGCTTAGGATCATCAGTGTACTCGGATGATGAAATGATCCCAGGCTCTGATGAGAACAGGAAAGAGGTTTCCGTGCTTAATTGCCAGAGGGGTCTAAGCCCAAGAGCATCTACAGAGAACACTGCTTCTTCTCCGTAGCGTGATATAATTCCAGCCGGACCTTGTGCATAATGGCCCCAGGCTTCTCTCAGATAAGTGTACAAATCCTGCAGGTGAGCTGGATACTCTTTCATTTCATTAATGATAGGAGGGAATAATACATCCATCGCTTCAAATAGAGTATAACCATGTCTAGAAATAAGAGTTTCAATCGTACGGCTTAGATCCTGGGAATCACTTCCGTTTTTTACGAGCGGGACCCCTATCATTTTCGCTTCATCTCTAAGTTTGGCAATGGTATTAATTTCTCCATTGTGTCCCAATACACTGAATGGCTGTACTCTGAAAAAGCTTGATAGAGTATTTGTAGAATATCGATTATGTCCAAGTGTCATTGTAGATGCTGCAAGCGGATCAGCAAGATCATCATAATACTTCGGAAGAATGTCACCAGCGCCCATGACTTTATATACAGCATGATATTGGCTTAGGGAGGCAACATGAATATGTTCATTTTTTTCAATTTCGGGTATGAGTTCGAATAGTATTTTAGAGCGCTCTGCATTTGAAGCGGTGTTTGCCAGCCCCGCGATCTGCCAGAACAAAGGATTTTCCTGAAGTGCAATGGGGCCCAGTGCTTCGGGGTTGTGGACTTTGTCTGTTTCAAATAAAATATGCAGGCCCTCGGCAATCAATTTTTCTTTAATAGTATCCTTTAAACGTTTTTTATCCTCTGATTTGTTAAAGAAGAAGTGTCCGACAAAAAAAGCTTCGTGATAAGCAAAATCTGGATTTTGGCCAGCGTCTGCCAGCTTTTTCTTCCACAAGGCTCTAGGTATATCAATGTGTATCCCTACTCCATCACCTTCATTATTAATAAATCCTGCTCGGTGGTTCATGGTAACTAATGCATTAATACAAGAATATATATTCTCTCTTGTCGGAATTTGTTCTTTTTCGATACAAGCTACTATGCCGCAAGCATCATGTTCATGCTTGTAATATTCTTTAAAAAAGGCAGGATTCCACGTTTCAGTCATTGGTCAGGCTTTATAAGGACTCCCTGAGCCTTATAAGTGCCATTCACCTCCTAATAGGATATACTTATAGAAAATTTTCAGAATTGTATGTTTATATTACCAGTTAAAATAAAATAAATCAATTATTATGCATTGGTCTGAATACCTATTTAAGTAAAAAACTAAAGAGGGAAGGTGTATCAAGGCGCTGTGTAAACGCTTTCAATCTTAAATAACTAAAAAAAGCTTCCGGAATCGGAAGCTTAATTATTGTATAAATTTTGTATATTTATTCTGATATTATTGTTTTGAAAGGGTGCAGAATGCATGTTCAACCGCTTTTATTGTTTCAGTAACATCTGTGTCGGTATGTGCGGTGGTAAGGAACCATGCCTCATATTTAGATGGAGCCAGATTCACTCCCTGCTGCAGCATCAGTTTGAAAAACTTAGCAAACATTTCTCCATCAGTATTTTCTGCCTGCTCATAATTTTCAACTTTTTCATTTGTAAAATAGATGGTGAGAGCTCCTTTTAAACGGTTAATCGTAATAGGAATGTTGTATTTTACTGCCGCATTATGTATTCCGTTTTCAAGCAAAGCTCCCAGGCGGTCTAATTCTTCATAAACACCTTCTTCTTTTAACACTTCAAGGCATGCGATGCCGGAAAGCATTGAAGCCGGGTTGCCTGCCATTGTTCCAGCCTGGTAAGCGGGACCTAATGGGGCGACTTTTTCCATAATTTCTTTCTTGCCTCCGTAAGCACCAATAGGCAGTCCCCCGCCAATAATTTTCCCTAAAGCAGTAATATCGGGCTGAACTCCGAGCAGGTCTTGTGCCCCTCCGTACATGAATCTAAATGCAGTAATGACTTCATCATAAATCACGAGTCCGCCTGCAGCATGCACTAGTTCATTCACTTTTTCCAGGAATCCTGGCTTAGGCTCTACAATTCCAAAGTTGCCTACGATAGGCTCGACTAGAATCGCGGCTATTTCATGTCCCCATTTATCAAGAGCTTCCTTAAGAGGTTCAATTTCATTAAAGGGTACAGTTATTACTTCTTTAGCGATACTTTTAGGGACTCCAGCTGAATCAGGGGTGCCCAGTGTCGACGGCCCTGAACCCGCGGCAACAAGTACAAGGTCTGAGTGACCGTGATAGCAGCCGGCAAATTTAATTATTTTATCTCTGCCAGTATAAGCACGGGCAACTCGTATGGTGGTCATAACAGCTTCGGTTCCTGAATTAACAAAACGAACCTTTTCAAGTCCTGGCATAGCTTCTTTAAGCAATCTTGCAAAGGTTACTTCATGGCGGGTAGGAGTTCCGTATAATACTCCTGTTTCAGCTGCCCTAGTGATCGCCTTTGTGATATGCGGATGTGCGTGCCCTGTAATAATTGGCCCGTATGCGGCCAGATAATCAATATATTTATTGCCATCTACATCCCAGAAGTAGGCGCCTTTCGCTTTCTCCATAGCAACAGGTGCGCCCCCTCCTACGGCTTTATAGGAACGGGACGGGCTGTTTACGCCGCCTACTATATGCTCTTGTGCTTCAATATGTAATTGTTCAGATTTAGTGAAATTCATAATGCCCTCCAGTAATTTAAGCTCTCTATTTCCTCATTCATTTTAGCACTTTGGCAAAATAGGGGATAGAGTAATGTACCAGGCTTAATTTTCCAACTATGAATATCTAATGGAGCAAGGCAGTACATATTAGTAAAATGCAGGTTAGGATGATTAATAGGATGATCTATTGTTTTCTAATTCCCGTTATTATGTGCATGATTTTCAGTCTTAAAAGTCTTTTTTCTCCTTTATATATAATAGATAGGCATTTAACCTTAAGGAATTTTTTATGGATGGCTCTGCTATACGGCACGGTTACAATCGGATTTGGAATGATTTACTTGCTTTTGGAGCTGGAAAACTATACAGTGTTGCATGAAATGGGACATCCTCTTCAGGGGAATTATTTTTATAAGCTGCAGACCGCTTTTTATTTTAGTTCCATTACTTTTTTTTCGGTGGGGTATGGAGACCTTTCACCGGTAGGAATTGGCCGCCTTATTGCTTCTGTCCAGGCTTTTATAGGCTATACGCTGCCTGCGGCCTTTGTAGTAAGAACTGTCTTTTATGTAGAGCCTCCCGAAAAAAAGTAACTTCAGAAATGATTTCATGTATATAGTTCTATAAAACTAGTTGTACAATCTTTAGAATTTGGTTACGCTTACATGAGTATGTAATCCCATATGTGTAATAGGTAACTGCACTTTAAGCAGCAAACACATTCATTAAATGGGGACAGCAGGATTTTAGCTGCAGGGAAGGGGAATTATTTTGGCACTTTCAATTGGTAATAAAGCGCCAGCTCTTACATTAGAGGCCAATAACGGCAAAAAAGTCAGTCTCTCAGATTTTGCTGGCAAAAATGTGGTCTTATATTTTTATCCAAAAGATATGACTTCCGGCTGTACAACCGAGGCATGTGATTTTAGAGACAAACATGCAGAGTTCGAAGACCTAGATACCGTCATCCTTGGCGTTAGTCCTGATCCGGTTAACCGGCATGGGAAGTTTATTGAGAAATATGGACTGCCTTTTCTTCTATTGGCAGATGAAAATAATGAGGCAGCCAAAGCATATGATGTTTGGAAACTGAAAAAGAATTTTGGCAAAGAATATATGGGAATTGAACGTTCTACATTCATTATTAATAAGGATGGGATTCTTGTTAAAGAGTGGAGAAAAGTTAAGGTTCAAGGACATGTCGATGATGCCTTACAATACATAAAAGAAAATTTATAACGGGAGCAGGGAGAACCGATGAGAGATTCGCGCTTAACAAAACTTGCTGAGCTGCTGCTGACACACTCAGTCACCATTAAAGAGAAAGAACGAGTACTCATTAGAGGCAGTGTAGCCACACAGCCTTTAATACTGGAGTTGATTGATGAGGCGTACAGGCTGGGAGCTTACCCGTATGTTGAATTAATGGATGAAGAAATCAGCAAGCATTTATCGATGGGCTTTTCAAGAGACCAGTTAGAAACACAGGCAGCCTGGATGATGAAGAAGTATGAAGATGTGGATGCCGTTATCGTTGTGATCGGAGAGGAAAATGACTCGGAACTTAGTGAGATTCCTGCTGAAAAGCATCGAATTCGCGGAGAAATTATGAAACCTGCCACTTTCTATTATGTTAATAACAGAAGATGGGTCTTATTGAATTATCCGACTAAAGGTCTTGCCCAAAAAGCAGGAATGAGCACAAGAAGGTTTGAAGATTACTTGCTGGATGTATGTACGGTTGATTACAAAAAAATGCATCAGGCTATGCAGCCATTAAAAGCGTTGATGGAAAGGACGGATAAAGTCCGGCTTGTATCACCAGGAACGGATCTTTCTTTTTCTATTAAAGACATCCCTGCCGTTTCTTGTGCTGGAGAAAATAATATACCTGACGGAGAAGTATTTACTGCTCCTGTCAAAGATAGTGTGAATGGAACCATCGCTTTCAATACTCCTTGTCCTTATCATGGAATCACCTTTAGAAATGTGACTTTAACATTTAAAGACGGAAAGATAGTAGAAGCTTCTTCGGATCAAACCGAGAAGATCAATCAAATTTTCGATACAGATGAGGGCTCCCGTTTTATAGGGGAGTTTGCTATTGGCGTGAATCCAATGATAAAAGAGCCAATGGGGGATATTCTATTTGACGAAAAAATCTGTGGCAGTCTTCATTTTACTCCAGGTGAAGCTTATGAAGATGCTGATAACGGAAATCGCTCCTCCATTCACTGGGATATGGTTCTTATTCAGCGGACGGAATACGGAGGCGGAGAAATTTATTTTGATGACATCTTGATTCGAAAAGACGGCTTGTTTGTTATTCCTGAGCTTGAAGGGTTAAATCCTGAACGATTAAAATAATATAAGAAAAAGCCTATTTTTCAGGAAAAAGGGTATTTGTCCACTCCAAAAGACTATATCTGCATATCCTTTTAACAGGAATACCTCCTCAGGGAAACACTATTCGGGCCGAATTGGCCCGCTTTTTTTTTTCTAAAGTTTTCTTCAGAAATAGTGCGTGATACACTCTGGTTACACATTTATTTAATAGGCGGGGATAAACAATGCTGATTCAATTTACTTTCATGCCTCCAGAGCATCTGCAGCAGGAAATGACTGCTAAATTTTCCGAATTAACCTTCCACTTTCAAAATGGGCTGAAAGTGAATGATCCGCTTTTATCTCAATGCGAAATATTGGTTACTTATGGAGAAGATTTGCAGGATTCACATATTCTAAATGGAACTAATTTAAGGTGGATCATGGTTGTTTCAGCTGGATTGGAGAAAATGCCCCTGAACGTTATCAAGGAAAAGAATATTAGGGTTACCAACGCGAGAGGCATACATAAAATTCCTATGGCGGAATATACCATAGGAAGAATTCTTGAAGTTGAAAAGAAAATGAGAGAGCTTAGGGAACAAGAAAAAGAGCACAAATGGGACCGTAATCTTTCTTATGGAGAATTAACGGGAAAAACGATACTTATCAATGGTGCCGGGGCTATAGGTAGTGAAATTGGCAGGTTAGCTAAAGCGTTCGGCATGCATACCATAGGAGTAAATAGAAGCGGAAAAAATGCGGATCATATCGATAAGCTATATAAGATAGGTGATTTATTATCGATCATTGATCAGGGAGACTATATTGTATCTGTTCTGCCAAGCACTGCAGAAACTAGACATCTGCTTACAGACGAACATTTTGGCCGGATGAAAAGCTCAGGTGTATTTATCAATATAGGCAGAGGAGACCTGGTAGAAGAAAAAACTCTTCTGCATGCATTAAAGAGCGGTCAGATTGCTCATGCTGTGCTGGATGTATTTCATGAGGAACCTTTGCCTGCAAATCATCCTTATTGGGATATGGCCAATGTCACAGTGTCCCCCCATATTTCAAGCATTTCAAAAAACTATTTACCGAGGGCGTTTGCAATTTTTGTAAATAATTTAGAAGAATATCTAAAGGGTTCGAATGAATTTATAAACTTAATTGATTTAGAAAGGGGATATTAATGCATGAAAATCTACACGAAGACAGGAGATAAAGGGACGACCTCCCTAATATACGGCCAGAGAGTGAGTAAGTCGGATTTACGAGTGGAAGCTTATGGAACCTGTGATGAAGCCAACTCCGCTATTGGACTTGGCATCAGCCACTTAAAGCATGAAGAATTCAGCGGTAAAGAGGATATACTAAAAACCATCCATCGGATACAAACAGCCCTTTTCCATGCAGGGGCCGAATTGGCGACACCTTCAGGAAAAAAAGTTAACTGGGAACTAACAAAGAGTCATGTTGATGAGCTGGAAGAATCCATTGATAAAATGGAGGCTGAATTAACTCCGTTAACCAATTTTATTCTGCCCGGGGGACACCCAGCAGGTGCCGCCCTGCATCTCGCACGCACGATTGTCAGGAGAGCTGAGCGTAATGCAGTAGAAATAGGGGAAGAAGTGAATCCTATGGTTTTAACCTATTTAAACCGCCTTTCAGATTACCTGTTTGTAGCAGCGAGATATGTAAATTTTAAGTTAAAACTACCGGAAGCTAATTTGCATGAATAATAAGAAAAGCCGTATTTTTTAAAGGCGGATGAATAAAATGATAGAGAAGGCTAAACCCTTGCCAGCAGTAAGGAAAGTTGACAAAAATGCGAAATTCCATGTACACTATTTATAAATATTATAATTTGAAAATAAATCCTATTTAGAAATGAGGTGCATGGCGGTGTCCCATATTCAATTGAAGGAAGCGTTAGATGCCTTAAAAGAAACTGGGGTCAGAATTACTCCGCAACGTCATGCGATACTTGAGTATCTTATTAATTCGATGACACATCCGACTGCCGATGATATTTACAAAGCGTTAGAAGGCAAGTTCCCAAATATGAGTGTTGCCACCGTTTATAATAATTTGCGTGTATTTCGTGAAGTTGGTCTAGTCAAAGAGCTGACATACGGAGATTCCTCCAGCAGATTTGATTTTGTAACCACTGATCATTATCATGTTATCTGCCAAAACTGCAATAAAATTGTGGATTTCCACTATCCGGGCCTTGATGAGGTAGAACATCTTGCCTCACACGTAGCCGGCTTTAAAGTTCACAGCCACCGGTTAGAAGTTTACGGTGTATGTGCCGATTGCTCCGCAAAAGAAGCTCACTAGACGAAAGTGCTTAAGATCTGTCTCCAATGACGGATCTTTTTTTATTGAATATTGATTAGCTCTGTTAACCTTACCTGTTGATTGCAGCGAAGGGAACTCGGTCCGGGAGCCTCCTCGGCGTTGTACGCCTGTGGGGTCTCTCTTGACCCGTTTTCCCCGCAGGAGTCTCGCACCTTCCGATCCATCAACATAGTGCCAAAATCAACAATAAACGTTAACGCAGCCATTAAAAAAAGCCGGCCAGAGGCCAGCTTACAATTGTACCTTATCCGTTTTTTGTTTTTTGTTATACTTTTCATCAAAATCCTGGCCTTCAAGACTCTTATCTAGAGTCAGTGGTTCATTACAATACATACACATATCAACTCTGCCAAGAACCTTTGTAACTTTATCGCAATTAGGGCAGCGGACTTGAACGGTTTTGGTAGAAAGCATTCCAATCCAGAAGTAAACCACAGTACTCGCTATAATGAACAGAAGTCCCAGCACCATGAATATCGTCATAATGAGCGGGGATTTTCTAAAAAAGATTCCTCCATACATGACAAAAAAACCGATAAAGATTAAACTCAGAGCGAAAGTACGAATTTTATTTATTTTATTTGAATACTTAGCCATAGTTGTCCCTCCCGATAATTAACTATATCATAATAAGTTGTCTGAAATAAATTAAATACAGGAATCTAGGTGTTTTTATCGAATGTAGTTTTGTGGGATAATCATGAATCATAAAAAGCTGAATTAAGCTTTTTTGGAGGCGTTAAGAATGGAAGACATATTGCGGCCTATTTATCAGGAAAGAGCCAGCTGGCCATCAACAATGGGAGTTTTACTTATCGAAAAAAATCCGAATGATACATCGTCTACCGACAGCTTTGACTATATATTGCTTACTATAGTAAATGAAGCAGAAGAAGCAGTTTCTATTAAGCATTATCTATATAAGGATCAAAAAGCTGCTCTGCATATCGTTCATCAATCACAGCTGGAAGAATGGATAATGCTTGGGTCAAACCGGAAAATTTTTGAATGGATTTTTAATGGGAAAATTGTATTCGACAGAAATGAATATATTGAGCGATTAAAAAAAGAGCTTCATGAATTCCCCTTCTATGGTAGAAAAGTAAAAATGGGAGTGGAGTTTGCTAAACTGATTAGAAGATATTTAGATGGAAAATCCTTCTTTGAGAACGGACATTTTCTTGATGCATACAATCATATAGTTCATTCGCTGCATCATTTGGCTCGTCTTGAAATTATCGATCAGGGATTCTATCCTGAAGTAACTGTCTGGAATCAGGTAAGGCACATAAGGCCGGAAATATTTAAGCTATATGAAGAATTGGTTACAAGCCAGGAATCACTTGAGAAAAGACTTGAACTTTTATTTCTGGCAAGCGAGTTTCTAATTCATTCAAGAACTCCTTTAGGTTCTCAGCATATTGTAGATATATTAAAAGGTAAAGATGGGTCCTGGTCCATTTCTGAGTTAACTCAGCATCCGGACCTTAAATATTATTCGGTAGATTTAGAAGTGCTTTTAGAATATCTTGTTGAGAAAAATATTATTAATGTGGAAAAAGTTGAAACAAAGGGACATGGGATATTTCATCGTTATTATCGAGTAACTAATGATTATTAAATAATTATCGTAAAAAAGCTTTTTTAGTATTGACCATATATAAAAATGGTGATATATTTATAAACGTCGCTGCGAGACATTCCGTTTTCGCAAGCGGCGGAAAATTTTTTAAAAAACTTATTGACATCACATTGGACGATGTGGTAAGATAATAAAGTCGCTCTTACGAGAGGCGCTTTAAAAAATGCTCTTTGAAAACTGAACGAAACAAGACGCCAAGCGTATTTTTCTTTCGAGAAAATACAAAACAAGTTTTAAACTTTTAAGAGCTATATCAAACATTCTTCGGAGAGTTTGATCCTGGCTCAGGACGAACGCTGGCGGCGTGCCTAATACATG
>NZ_JAFBFI010000013.1 GCF_016909175.1 Peribacillus deserti | reverse complement strand
AGCGTTCGTCCTGAGCCAGGATCAAACTCTCCGAAGAATGTTTGATATAGCTCTTAAAAGTTTAAAACTTGTTTTTGTATTTTCTCGAAAGAAAATACGCTTGGCGTCTTGTTTCGTTCAGTTTTCAAAGAGCAAGTTGGTCGTGATGACGACCTAAATAATAATATCATATATTCATTAAAGTGTCAACAACTTTTTATAATAGCATATTCAGCTACTATCGCTGCTGCCGACTTTAATTATTATATACAGGTTTTAATTTTAAATCAAGTATCGGAATGTTATTCGTAAAATTCTATTATTCCATTGAAGGCTAAACAAAATAAAAGCTCTATCCTGGTTATAGGATAGAGCAGCTCCATAAGAATTATTTCAATACTTCTTCTATGTACCATTCCCGCTTTTGTTCTAGATTAACAATTTCAGCTGAATCTGCGAGTTGAACCAGCGGACGGGTCGGAGACTTTTGTTCAATAAATAAAACCCTTGCTATTGTACCATTTGAAAGTTTAACTTGATTTCCGCTTAGATAGGTTGAAATTCCATCAAGCAAGGTTTGCAGGACTGCCAGGTCGAATTTACCGAAATAATCTTGTTTAATCATCTCAAGCACTTTAAAAGGAGATTCTTTCTTTCTATATACTCTTTCAGAAGTCATGGCGTGAAATACATCTGCTACAGCGACTATTTTTGAAAATGGATGAAGCTTTTGTTCTTTGTTGCGGATGGGATATCCGCTGCCATCTAGTCTCTCATGATGCTGAGCGATAGCAAACTTTACTCCGTCTCTTAAGAAAGTATTATGCTGCACCATTTTCAAACCATAGGCTGGATGCTTCTTTATCTCTTCAAATTCTGAGGATGACAGGCTGGATTTTTTATCTATAATAGAGGCTGGGATTTTGGCCATTCCACAGTCACTTAAACACCCTGCAAGTGCAATCTGCATAATCTCCCCATCATCATAACGCAGAGCTTTTGCTATATAGCCGCAGATCAACCCTGTTGCGATGGCATGATGATATATGTAATCTTCCTTTGTAGAATAATGATGCAGGTAAAAAATTTCGAATTTCGTATTCAGCATTCTTTCGAGCAACGGAAGAAATATTTCTCTTACCTTGGCAACGTCTAAATTTGATCCAGCCTGCCAGTTTTTAAATAATAGCTTGTAATTTTGAACCGCTTTTAAATAATGCTGTGTGAAAGATGACTCTTCTTTATTATCCTCGTCTTCGTTCTCAATTCTTTCCTTAGGGTCAAAAAGTCTGCCATCAATCATCGTTTTTTCAACACTAGCTTCTTTAATTAAAAAGGCCTTTAATATTTCTAAATGGTTTGCCGTGATCACTGTTTTGTTTCTTATAATGGCCCGGCCGGTCCGGCCAGTTATTTCTTTTGCTAGTATGCATCCTGCTTGTATTTCATTGACCTTAACACGCAACGCTGTTCACCCCGAATACCAGCTTATCCGCCGAGTTTTTACCTTTATAGTAAAGGATAAGTTCTATAAACACTAGAATATATTTCCTTTTCATTAAAAAAAAGAGAACGGTTATCCCGCTCTCTCCCTTACTTTTATTCTGAATCTTCGTCTGAAACTTCTTCCGAAAGAGATTCATCATCCGCTGGTGCTGCTTCTGAACCCTCTTCATTAGTTGCTGAAGAGTCATCATTCGGCATCACTGTTTCAGAACCTTCTTCATTTTGATCATCTTCATCTCTTTCTTCTTCTCTTTCAACGATCGCAACTGTAGATACAAACTGTTCTTCTGTATTTTCCAGTCGTATCAGCTTAACGCCTTGTGTTATACGGCCTGTCTGAGAAATACTGTCTATGGACATTCTGATCAGAATGCCTCCGGCTGTAATAAGCATTAAATCTTCTTCGCCAGTGACTGGTTTAACCGCAATAACAGGACCATTACGATCGGTTACGTTGCAAGTTTTAATCCCTTTGCCGCCTCGGCTTTGAACTCTATATTCATGTTCAGCTGTTCGTTTTCCATAGCCATACTTCGTGACTGTAAGAACCATATTATCTTCTTCAAGCAATTCCATGCCAATTACTTCATCATCTTCATCAAGGTTGATCCCCTTTACCCCTGTTGCACCTCGGCCCATAGATCGAACATCTGTCTCTGGGAAGCGGATCAGCATTCCTTTGCTCGTGCCAATGATGATATGTTTTGTTCCATCTGTCAGTTTTACAGAAATTAGTTCATCATTTTCACGAAGTCCTAATGCGATAAGCCCATTATTTCTAATATGTGCAAAAGCAGATAATGGGGACCTTTTTGAAATACCATGCTTTGTAGTAAAGAATAAGAAAGATTCCTCTCCAAATTCCTGTACAGGAATGATGGCATTAATCCATTCACCTTTTTCAATCCCTAACAGATTAATGATTGGAAGGCCTTTTGCCGTACGGCCATATTCAGGAATTTCATATCCTTTGGCGCGGTAGACTTTTCCTTTATTAGTGAAAAATAGAATGGTGTCATGGGTTGATGTAGTAAGAAGATGTTCGACAAAGTCATTTTCATTGGTACCCATGCCCTGAATCCCTTTACCGCCCCGGCGCTGGCTGCGATAGGTGTTAATTGGAAGTCGTTTAATATATCCATTATGAGTTAAGGTAATAACGATATTCTCCTGCGGGATTAGATCTTCATCTTCAATATTTTCAAAACCTGCAGTCAGAATTTCAGTTCTTCTCACATCGTTGAAACGATCTTTGATTTCAAGAAGCTCTTCGCGGATAATTTCGAGTACTTTTTCCTCATCAGCAAGGATAGCTCTTAATTCCGCAATCAAGCGTACAAGCTCCTGATATTCTTCTTCAATTTTTTCCCGCTCCAAACCTGTTAAACGCTGCAGCCTCATATCAAGAATAGCCTGTGCCTGCTTTTCAGAAAGAGAAAAACGTTCCATAAGACCATTTTTTGCCGCTTCCGTGGTTTGGGAGCTTCGGATTAAGTTAATCACTTCATCCAGGTGGTCTAAGGCAATTCGGAGCCCTTCGAGAATATGTGCTCTCGCTTCAGCTTTTCTTAATTCAAATTCAGTTCTGCGTGTAATAACTACCTTTTGATGGTTTAGGTAGTGTACTAAACATTGCTTTAGATTCAGAACCTTCGGCTGTCCTTCTGCAAGGGCCAGCAGATTGATTCCGAAACTTGTTTGAAGGGCAGTCTGCTTATATAAATTATTCAGAAGCACATTTGCATTTGCATCTCTTCGGACCTCGATTACAACCCTCATACCATTACGGTCTGATTCATCTCTTAGGTCTGTAATCCCGTCTATCTTCTTATCACGTACAAGCTCGGCAATCTTTTCAATTAATTTCGCTTTATTCACCTGATATGGAAGTTCATGAACAAGAATAACTTCTTTCCCGTTTGCTTTTTGTTCAATTTCCACTTTTGCACGGAGAGTAATGGAGCCTCTTCCAGTTTCATAAGCCTTGCGAATGCCGCTTCTTCCGAGTATAAGTCCTGCCGTTGGGAAATCAGGTCCATGAACATATTCCATTAGTTCTTGAATGGTGATATCTGGATTATGGCTCACTGCCAATACTCCATCAATGACTTCACCTAATTGGTGCGGAGGAATGTTTGTAGCCATCCCTACGGCAATACCTGATGAACCGTTAACTAATAGGTTCGGAAAACGGGCTGGTAATACAACAGGTTCTTTTTCGGAACCGTCGTAGTTCTCTTTATAGTCAATTGTATCTTTATTAAGATCGCGGATTAATTCCATTGAAATCTTAGACATTCTTGCTTCTGTGTAACGCATGGCTGCTGCTGCATCGCCATCCACCGAACCGAAGTTTCCGTGGCCGTCAACAAGCATGTAGCGGTAGTTAAAATCCTGTGCCATACGGACCATGGTTTCGTAAACGGCAGAATCTCCGTGAGGATGATATTTCCCGATTACTTCCCCAACAATACGTGCTGATTTTTTGTAAGCTTTATCAGACGTCATTCCTAAATCATTCATCGCATATAAAATACGGCGGTGTACAGGCTTCAGGCCATCTCGCACATCAGGAAGCGCACGGGCCACAATTACGCTCATCGCGTAATCGAGGAAGGAAGTCCGCATTTCCTGGCTTATATTTATTTCTCTCACATTCGATCTTTCAGACTCAGACATGGAGCAAACCTCCTTTTAGGACGTATAATTTTCGGAAGCAATATGTAAAAGACAGGATAGAACAAATCTACCCTGCTTAAGATGATCCTAAGGATATCTTTCTGGATGCTGCCTTAGATATCTAAATTTTTCACATATAATGCATTTTCTTCTATAAAGTTACGGCGAGGCTCTACTTTATCGCCCATTAATATATCAAACGTTTCATCAGCTTCTATAGCATCTTCAAGATTAACCTGCAGCAAAGTCCGTGTCTCTGGATCCATCGTCGTTTCCCAAAGCTGCCCAGGGTTCATTTCACCCAAACCTTTATAGCGCTGAATTCCAGGCTTTGGAACGCTCGGCATTTCTGCCAGGATAGCATCAAGCTGCCTGTCGTTATAGGCATATTCTACTCTTTTGCCCTGCTGGATTTTATATAATGGAGGCTGGGCAATATAAATGTACCCGCTCTCTATGATATTTCTCATATATCGGTAGAAAAAGGTTAATAATAAAGTTCTGATATGCGCGCCATCCACATCGGCATCCGTCATAATGACAATTTTATGATAGCGTGCTTTTGATATATCAAAGTCTCCGCCAATCCCTGTTCCAAGAGCCGTTATAATAGCACGTACCTCGTTATTGGACAGGATCTTGTCAAGCCTTGCTTTCTCTACGTTAATAATTTTACCGCGCAGAGGCAGGATAGCCTGGAAGTGCCGGTCACGGCCCTGCTTGGCAGATCCGCCGGCAGAATCTCCCTCAACGATATAAATTTCGCTGATCGCTGGATCTTTTGAGGAACAGTCAGCTAATTTACCAGGCAAAGCAGAAATTTCCAATGCGCTTTTTCTTCTTGTTAATTCCCTTGCTTTTTTAGCAGCCATTCTTGCTCTTGCTGCCATTAAGCCTTTTTCCACAATTTTTCTGGCGACTGAAGGATTTTCAAGCATAAATGAATCCAGTCTCTCAGAAAGCACAGAATCCGTTACCGTTCTTGCTTCAGAGTTTCCAAGTTTCGTTTTTGTTTGCCCTTCAAATTGGGGATCCGGATGCTTGATGGAAATAATAGCCGTCAAGCCTTCACGTACATCTTCACCTGAAAGATTGGTATCAGCCTCTTTGATTAGTCCGTTTTTACGGGCATAATCATTTATAATTCTTGTTAATCCCGTCTTAAAGCCGGACTCGTGTGTCCCGCCTTCATACGTGTGAATATTATTTGCAAAAGAATATATATTGCTTGAATAGCTGTCATTATACTGAAGGGCTACCTCGATGGAAATGCCGTCTCTTTCACCTTCCATGAAAATAGGTTCTTCATGCAGAACTTCCTTCGTTCTATTCAAGTGCTCTACATAGGCTTTTATTCCGCCCTCATAATAATATTCATTTTTACGGTTTTCAGCTCTTTTATCCATTAGCGTAATACGGATTCCGCGGTTTAAGAAAGCAAGTTCCCTTAACCGTGTAGCAAGAGTCTCATATTCATATTCCAGTGTCTCAGTAAAAATCTGAGGATCTGGAGTGAAATGGATCGTGGTACCTGTATGATCCGTTTCACCAATGACCTTTAAATCTTCGCCAATAGCACCTCTTTGGAATTTCTGATAATAGATATTGCCATCTCGGTGAACGAATACTTCAAGCTCAGTGGATAGAGCATTTACAACAGATGCACCTACACCATGAAGACCGCCGGATACCTTATATCCGCCGCCGCCGAATTTACCTCCGGCATGCAGTACAGTCATGATAACTTCGACAGCAGGCCGCCCCATTTTTTCATGGATTCCGACTGGTATACCGCGTCCGTTATCTTTAACCGTGATACTGTTGTCTTCTTCAATAATGATATTTATTTCATCACAATAGCCCGCAAGAGCTTCATCGATACTATTATCTACTATCTCCCAGACAAGATGGTGAAGACCCTTTGCCGCAGTGGAGCCAATATACATCCCCGGGCGTTTACGTACTGCTTCCAGTCCTTCTAAGACCTGTATCTGGTTTTCGTCATAGGATTGTTCTTGTATTTCTTCATGTTCCATAGCCAACCCGATCACCTACACTTTTCTATGGCTAAATTTCTTTAGTCTATATTTTAATACGGAGCTACCCGTTTATTTTTATGGGGACAATATGAATGAATGATATTAAGATCTTTTTTTCAAAATGGAAGATGATAAAGGTGATAAATAAATGTTAGATTCCGTTACAACTATTGATTTAACCTCACCTTTTGCAAGATAAACTGCTGTGTTTTTTCTTTTTTCCATAAATTCCATAAAAATATCGGAATTCTTAAAGACCTGTCTGTCTAGAATAACAATTATATCATTTGTTTTAACTAAAATGTCTTCGCCTATATGAAGATACATTAAATCACCTCATTCAACCCGGTCCAAATTCCCCTGTTTAACGTAATATGCAGAGGCTTCTTTAAGGGTTTGATGGTCAATCCCTTCGACACTGGTTGTCGTAACAAATGTTTGGACTTTGCCCTGAATGGTATTTAGAAGATGGGACTGGCGATAGTCATCCAGTTCAGACAATACATCATCTAACAATAAAATGGGATATTCCCCAATTTCGGAGTGGATCAGCTCAATTTCTGCCAATTTTAAAGACAGGGCTGTTGTTCTTTGCTGCCCTTGAGATCCAAAGGTTTGTACATCCCTGCCATTTACGTGAAAAACTAAATCATCACGATGCGGTCCGATCAGGGTGACTCCTCTTTCTTTTTCTCTATGATTTATTTTATCAAATTTTTCTTCGAATTCACTCTTCATTTTCGACAATTCCATAGATTCTGATACATTCACTGAACTTATATATTCAATTTTCAAGGTTTCCAGGCCGCGCGATATGCCTGAATGGATCGGTTCTGCCCATTCCTGCAGCAGCGAAAGGTAATGAAACCTTTTCCCGACTATTTTTACGGCATACTCGATGAGCTGTTCTGTCAACACATCGAGCATGGCCGTATCGGACGTTTTCTTGATTTGTAGGAGTTTTAAATAATGATTACGTTGCTGAAGAATCTTTTGGTACTGACTCATATCATGGAGGTATACAGGAGAAACCTGGCCAATCTCCATATCAATAAAACGCCTTCTGACCTGCGGGCTGCCCTTGACTAAGTGCAGATCTTCAGGGGCAAACATGACGACGTTCATATTGCCGACATACTGGCTAAGTTTTTGTTGTTCTATATGGTTTGCCCGGGCTTTCTTTCCTTTTTTGGAAATAATGAGCTCCAACGGAATGGAAGAGTTTCTTTTTTTTACCCTTCCGTCTATTTTAGCATATTCTTCGTCCCAGCGAATGAGATCTTTATCATTAGAGGTGCGGTGTGATTTAGCCATTGCAAGTACAAATATAGACTCCATCACATTTGTTTTGCCCTGTGCATTTTCACCTAAAATGAGATTAACCTTGTTTTCAAAGGAGACATCCAGATCAGCATAGTTCCGATAATTGGTTAGATGTAATTTTTCAATATGCATAAATGGTTTTTAGATTACCTCTTTATCAAGTATTTCCCTTGCCCCGGTATATCTACCTGGTCACCGTCTCTTAGCTTTCTGCCTCTTCTTGTATCGGGCTCATTGTTGATGAATACTTCATGTTCGCTTAGAAACCACTTGGCCATACCGCCGCTTTGGATTATATCTGCCAGCTTTAAAAATTGGCCAAGGGTAATATATTCTGTATCGATCGAAATTTGTTTCATCGTTCCTCACTCTTTCTTAGCAAGATTTTAATCGCCGGAGTAATTTTCATGACTGCACTTACTTATATTAAGAGTTAGATATCCAATATTTAATTTTACTAAATTTTTCTCATTAATACAAAAAGGACTTATCCTTTTCGTATTTTATTATAGGAAAAACCTTGCCAGGTAAAGGTGACAAGGTTTTTGTATATAAAATCCTTTAGTGCAGCTTAGTAGGTTCTTACCGGTAAAATCAGCTGAGTAATAGTTTCATCATTGAGCGAATGAATGACAAAGGGTCTCATCGCTCCAGTGAATTTAACTCTTATTTCTGTGCCTTCCAGCGTTTTTAATGCATCCATCATATATTTTGCGCTAAACGAAATTTTTAATTCCTCACCGTCAATAGTTTCTGTTTGAACTTCCTCAATTACTTTCCCTATTTCAGGAGTATTCGATGAAATCTCCAAGAAGCCTCCATCCATCGTAGAAAGTTTCACCACATTATTTCTTCCTTCCCTTGCAAGAAGTGATGCGCGGTCAATAGCCTGCAGAAAATCTTTTGTATGGACTACAACATCTGTTTTGCTTTCAGTCGGAATTAATCGGGATGTATCAGGATAGTTTCCTTCAAGCAATCTGGAAAAGAATAATAGATGTTTGGCTTTAAACAAAACTTGGTTCTCAGTAATGACTATATCAATTAAATCGGTTGTATCATCCAGGATTTTGCTTAACTCATTTAAGCTTTTTCCAGGAATTACTACACTGTATGAACTCTGCTCTTCTCCTTCTATAGGAGCACTTCTCATTGCAAGCCGGTGGCTGTCTGTTGCAATACAGATGATTTGGCCATTTTCTATCTTCCAGTTTACACCTGTCAAGATAGGTCGTGTTTCTGAGGTGGACACAGCGAATACCGTTTGTCTAATAAGTGTTTTTAGCAAATCCGCAGGCAGCTTCAGAGTTTTTTCTTCTTCAATCTGCGGCAGATGAGGATATTCATCTGCATCAAGTCCATTTAGGTTAAATTCTGCTTTTCCTGAGCGGATAATTGTTTGGAATGAGTTTGTAACTTGCATTTCCACGGTTCCAAGTGGAAGTTTTTTAACGATTTCACTGAAGAAACGAGCTTGCAGCACAATGCTTCCAGTCTCTTTGATCTCTACGATTTCATCTCCGCCTTCTTCTGCAGGAATAAAGGATTCGATAGAAATATCTGAGTCACTGCCTGTAAAAGTGACCCCTTCTTCTGTGGCTGTAATTTTTATCCCTGTAAGAATAGGGATTGTTGTTCTGGAAGTAACAGCTTTCATAACATCCTGGACACTTTGGATTAAACGGTCACGCTGAATGATAAATCTCATTTTTAATAGCCTCCAAATGAATACGTTTATAATTATTTTTAATATAAAAAATTAGTAGTAATAGTAATAGGGCCTGTAGATATGTGGATAAGTGGAAAATCTATAAGGAAAAACAGTCTATCCACATGTGGACAGACTGTGTGTAACTTATGTCGAGTTATTAACATTATTCAGATAGAATCGATTTACATTTTTAACCGGTCGTTTATTTCTTGCAGCTGTCTTTGGAATTGTATATCGCTTTGAATCATTTTTGAGATCTTCTCATGAGCATGAATCACAGTTGTATGATCCCGCCCTCCAAATTCTTCACCTATTTTTGGCAAAGAGAAATCTGTGAGTTCCCTGGAAAGATACATAGCAATTTGTCTTGGAAATGCGACGGACTTGGTCCTTTTTTTAGCTTTGAAATCCTCTAGCTTTACTTGGAAATGTTCGCCCACAGCCTTTTGGATATCTATTATGGTAATCATTTTCGGCTTCGAGCTTGGAATAATATCCTTTAATGCTTCAGCTGCGAGATCTGCATTGATATCTTTATTGATAAGCGAGGAATAAGCAACGACTCTAATTAAAGCTCCTTCCAGCTCTCTAATGTTCGTATCAATCTGGTTTGCAATATAAAGCATCACTTCATTCGGGATATCAAGACCCTCTGCTTTTGCTTTTTTCCGCAAAATTGCAATACGTGTCTCTAGATCAGGAGGTGTAATGTCCGTAATCAATCCCCATTCAAAGCGTGATCTAAGCCTGTCCTCTAAAGTTGGAATTTCCTTAGGAGGTCTATCACTGGATATAATAATTTGCTTGCTTTCTTCATGAAGGGTGTTAAATGTATGGAAAAACTCTTCCTGGGTTTGTTCTTTTCCAGCAAGAAATTGAATATCATCAATTAGCAGTACATCCACACTTCGATATTTATTGCGGAAATCGACAGCTTTATTGTCACGTATTGAATTAATAAACTCATTCGTAAATTTTTCAGAAGATAAGTAAAGCACTTTAGCTGCTGGATTGTGCTCAAGCACATAATGTCCGATCGCATGCATTAAATGGGTTTTTCCAAGTCCTACTCCCCCATATATAAATAAAGGATTGTAGGCTTTAGCAGGTGCTTCAGCCACCGCCAGAGATGCAGCATGAGCAAAGCGGTTTCCTGAACCAATTACGAATGTATCAAACGTATATTTGGGATTCAGCATATTAAGCGGAAACTCAATGGTCTCAGCGTCAGCCTTCTTTATTTTTTTTGCTGGCTGAGGAATATCGTAGTCCTCTTCTCCCTGATTCTGGGGGATCATAAACTTAACTTCGAGCTCTTCCCCTGTAAGTTCGAGCAATACTCCAGAGATTAGATGAGAATATCTTTCTTCAAGCCAATCACGTGCAAAATCATTTGGTGCTACCACGGTAAGTGTATCTCCCTGCAAATTGTGAGCCTTGGTAGACTTAAGCCAGGTCTCAAAACTGGGCTTGCTGATTTTTGTTTCAATCTTACCGAGCGCTTTATTCCATAAAGCAGCAATATTCTCCAAAAATTATCCCTCCTAACGAGGATCTGCATTTTTTATTAGATTGAGATCGAAGTAGAATAGTATGAAAAATATATAAAAAATTTTCCAATAACAATAAACCGCCAATACTGTATAACTATTGTACAACTGAAATATCTGATTACAGCATGGGGTTTTATGTTTATGCAATTCTATGAATGTGGAAAAACATATAATAAGGAAAGAGTAAGACTATTCGACAATATCCACCTCTTGTGGACAAATAAATACACAATCCCTGAATAAACTATCCACAAGTTATACACACTCTGTGGATAAACTTTTTTGTGGATAAAGTTATCCAGAGTGAAAACACAAATATAATATCAAATAAAAGGGAAGGATGCAATGGGTTTTTAAGTTTATCCACAATCCCCCATCGTTGTGTAAAAAGTTTTTCCACAGGCGCCTAAGTTGTGAAAAACTTGTCGATATCAGCTGTGGATAGGTAGAAAATTGTCGAAAGTTTATCCACATTGCTTTTTTGATAGAGGGTGTATAATATCAGTGGTAGATGATTTGCAGAGGATCTTATAAAGAGATAAAACTCTAGCTAATCTTTTTTTTATTGAAAGGTTGACAAAATTCCATGGTCATCACTATAATTAGAAAGACTGACTGTAACTGTTATTCCTCAGGGAGGTGTCATATATGAAAAGAACTTACCAACCAAATAAACGTAAACACAGCAAAGTTCACGGTTTCCGCGCTCGCATGAGCTCAAAAAACGGACGTAAAGTTTTAGCTGCTCGTCGTCGTAAAGGCAGAAAAGTATTATCTGCATAGGCCACTGAAATGATCAGTGGTCTTTTTTTCTAATATAGATAGTTTTTAAGGAAATGAAGCAATTCTAAAAAAGATTATCTTAAGCAGCTGCCAGGAAAATTGGATGGCAGCCTGTGATCCAGGCGGATGGTAATCTGGTTAATTTAGTTCAATGAAGGTGTAAAGATGAAAAAAAAGTTAAGAATTAAAAAAAACGAAGAGTTTCAAACGGTCTTTCAAAAAGGAGAATCCGTTGCGAACCGGCAATTTGTCATATACATTCTTGAAAAAAGCGACCAGGATTACTTTCGCATCGGTTTGTCGATTAGTAAGAAGATAGGGAATGCAGTAGTCCGTAATCAGATCAAGCGATATATCAGGCAGGCTTTTCTTGAACTCATTCAAGATATTACTCCAGGCAGGGATTATGTAATCATTGCCCGGAAGCCTGCTGCTGATCTGGACTTTTTCGAGGTGAAAAGCAGTTTGATCCACGCATTGAGACGAGGCAGATCCATAAATCCTAAAGTGAAAAACGAACGTCTTAATAAGTAGTAAGATGCGTATCAAACAAGCTGCAGCCGGGGCTTGATGAACCGGCTAAATTTTAGAAGCATTGCCCATAAAAAGATGGTACAATACAGATTGATACATATGGGATGGAACCATTAGCGTTAATTTAAGAATTTTATTATATTAAAGAAGTTACATTTGGCAGTTTTTTTGGCTTCTGCCTTGATATAGATTAAGCCTTAAAACGGATTGATAAGCAGTTAGGAGGAAAAGTCGGTTGAAAAAAAGAATCATACTGGCTATAGGTTTGATTTCAATGATGCTGCTATTGGCAGGCTGTACGGAAGTTAACAAACCTATAACAGCAGAAAGTTCTGGTTTCTGGAACGAATACATTGTTTACCCTTTATCATTATTCATTATAAAAGTAGCGGAGGGCGTAGGAGGCAGTTATGGTATTTCCATTATTATCGTAACGTTGATCCTTCGATTAGCTATTCTCCCGCTGATGATTAAACAGATCAGAAGCTCAAAAGCTATGCAGGCATTGCAGCCGGAAATGCAGGAGCTTAGAAAAAAATACAGTTCAAAAGATGCTGCAACACAGCAAAAGCTTCAGCAGGAAACGATGGCCATTTTCCAGAAGCACGGAGTCAACCCTCTGGCTGGATGCTTCCCGTTAATCGTCCAAATGCCGATACTCATAGGTTTTTACCATGCAATAAGCCGGACTAGAGAAATAGCTAATCATAATTTCCTCTGGTTTGATCTTGGCGAACATGATCCATATTATATTCTGCCGATCGTAGCAGGTATCACGACATTTATTCAGCAAAAAATGTCAATGGCAGGCACTGCCCAGCAGAACCCGCAAATGGCTATGATGCTTTGGATCATGCCTATCATGATTGTTGTTTTTGCGATTAACTTCCCTGCCGCACTTTCTTTATACTGGGTAGTAGGAAACTTGTTTATGATTGTCCAAACGTATTTCATTAAAGGACCCGAATTAAGAAAAACACCAGCTAAAACAACGGGAGGAGCCAAAAAGTGAAACAAGTAACTGCTACCGGACATACGGTCGATGCAGCAGTAGAGTCAGCTTTAGCTCAATTAAGTACAACCCGGGACCGTGTCCAAATTGAAATCATTGAACAAGGTAAAAAAGGATTTCTTGGAATTTTTGGAAATAAGGATGCATTAGTGAAAGTAACCCTGCCTCCTGATCCAATTGAAGAAACCGAACAATATATCAGAAATGTAAGCAGAGAAATAGGTGTCGAAGTCGACATTGAAGTAAAACGGTCTGGAAAAAATGTTACGTATCTTTTATCCGGCGATAAAATCGCTCTTTTAATCGGCAAGCGCGGGCAGACTCTTAATTCGATGCAATATCTTGCCCAGCTTGTTGCCAACAGCTGCTCGAGGCAGTATCTTACCGTCATTCTGGATGCGGAAGAGTACCGGACCCGCAGAAATGAAACGTTAATGAATCTTGCGAAAAAAATGGCTGATAAGGCTGTTAGATCTGGAAGAGAAGTAGCGCTTGAACCTATGCCTTCTTACGAACGAAAGATCATACATTCAGCGTTGATAAATTTTAAAAATATTAAAACTTATTCTAATGGGGCTGAGCCTTATAGGCATATAGTTATAGCTCCTTTAAAAAAATAAAACAAAACAAGCTGATCCTGGAATGTGCCAGGGTCAGCTTTTTTGTGTTCCTTTCTGGCAGAGTGCAGATCTTCTAAAAGGAGGAAAATTTAATTTTCAATAAAAAAAAGCCAAAAAATAATTTGCTGATTTGCTATTATTGTTATTCACATGTGGATAAGTTAAAATAGAAGGACTTATATAGTTTTTTGGATTGTGGATAACAAATTTGAAACTAGGCAGTTTTTTTTATAATATAGTATATTGTTCTAAAATTTTTCATAAGAGAGATGAAGACATGGAATTTGATACAATAACAGCGATTTCGACTCCAATGGGTGAAGGGGCAATTGCCATTGTTCGGCTAAGCGGTGACGAGGCGCTGGCTATTGCTGATAGAGTGTATAGAGGACCTGGCGGCAAACTGTTGTCTGAAGTCAATTCTCATACAATCCATTACGGGAATTTAATAGACCCTAAAACTCAAAAGGTTGTAGAGGAAGTAATGGTAACTGTTATGAGAGGCCCAAAGACCTTTACGAGAGAAGACGTTGTAGAAATTAACTGCCACGGCGGATTGGTTTCTGTTAACCGAGTTTTACAGCTCGTGCTTGCAAATGGGGCAAGGCTTGCGGAACCAGGGGAGTTTACAAAAAGAGCTTTCCTGAATGGCCGGATTGATTTGTCACAAGCTGAAGCAGTAATGGATCTTATTCGAGCTAAAACAGATCGGGCAATGAACGTTGCACTTGGACAGATGGAAGGCAGACTATCCAAGTTGATCAGAGAATTAAGACAAGAGATTTTGGAAACCCTCGCACATGTTGAGGTAAACATAGATTATCCTGAGTATGATGATGTGGAAGAAATGACACATGGAATTTTTATGCAACGGGCTGCACATGTGAAAAGTGAATTAGAACGTCTGTTACGGACTTCGGAACAAGGGAAAATACTGCGGGAGGGGCTCTCGACAGTAATTATTGGACGTCCAAATGTCGGTAAATCTTCGCTCCTCAACAGCCTGGTACATGAAAATAAGGCGATTGTTACCGATATTCCCGGTACAACCCGCGATGTAATAGAAGAGTATGTAAATGTCAGAGGTGTTCCTCTAAGGCTACTCGATACAGCCGGAATCAGAGAAACGGAAGATATTGTAGAAAGAATTGGAGTTGAACGGTCAAGGGCCGTCTTGAAAGATGCCGATTTAATTCTATTAGTATTAAATAATTCGGATGAACTTACAGTTGAAGATGAACAATTATTTCAAATCACGGAAGGCATGGATGTTATCGTTATTATTAACAAAATGGACTTGCCATCGAAAATAGATATAGATAAAGTAAAAGACCTGGCTAAAAACCGCTCAATCGTCACAACTTCTCTATTAGAAGATCAGGGAGTTGACGAGCTGGAAGAAGCCATTTCCTCCTTATTCTTTGCAGGTTCTTTAGAGGCCGGTGATATGACATACGTATCAAACTCACGCCATATCGCCTTAATCAGCCAGGCATTAACTGCCATCACAGATGCAATGGAAGCAATCGAAGCAGGCACACCTATAGACTTAGTACAGATAGACTTTACAAGAACCTGGGAACTACTAGGGGAAATCATAGGCGACAGCGTACATGAAAGCCTCATCGACCAACTATTCTCCCAATTCTGCCTGGGGAAATAAGAAAAGCGGAAAGCGGTCCGAAGCAGAGCGGAGGAGCCACCTGACAAGCATAAGACGAGCGGGCTATGAGAAGTGAATTTTCTTCTCATGGACCGATTGGCTTATGACTCGAAGGTGGCAGCTTGGAGCTAGACAGCAAGAAAAGCGCAGAACGGTGCCTTCCAAACGGAATTTTTAATATGAACTATGATGAACCAATAATCATCAAGGAACAACGATAATAAAAGCGGCAGCAACGCCGCCTTTTCCTTTTGAAAGTAAGGTCCTTTTAAGGAAAAGATTCAGGAGCAAAGTGAAAGCTGTATAAATTCCGAAAGCTGAGAAGTAATTGACACATTACGAACATTTTCGGAACTGTGTTTAGGAACAGCTGCTTATATTCAGACATTAAAGCTTATGAGAAGCTTTTTATTTAATAGCGTTCAGAAGGAGGTAAGGTAATGCCTTACGATGCAGGTACGTACGATGTTATAGTAGTTGGAGCCGGCCATGCTGGCGTGGAAGCGGGTCTTTCGGCTGCACGTATTGGAGCGAAAACTCTAATGCTTACTATAAATCTAGATATGGTTGCCTTTATGCCATGTAATCCATCTGTTGGTGGACCAGCTAAGGGTATAGTAGTGAGAGAGATAGATGCTCTTGGTGGAGAAATGGGTAAAAATATCGATAAAACCCATATCCAAATGAGAATGCTGAACACAGGTAAAGGTCCTGCTGTTAGAGCATTAAGAGCACAGGCTGATAAGTTTCTGTATCAGCAGGAAATGAAAAAAACAATTGAAAATGAAGAAAATCTAGATCTTGTTCAAGGTCTGGTTGAACGTTTAATAATTGAAGATGGAATGTGTAAGGGAGTTATTACACAAACTGGAGCTGCTTACTATTCAAAAACGGTCGTAATTACTACAGGTACATTCCTCCGCGGAGAAATTATACTAGGAGAATTAAAATACTCCAGCGGACCGAATAACCAGCAGCCTTCCATCAAGCTTTCGGAACACTTGGAAGAGCTTGGCTTCGACTTAGTCCGCTTCAAAACAGGAACGCCCCCAAGAGTGCACAGTGAAACGATTGATTACAGCAAGACGGAAATACAGCCTGGCGATGATGTTCCGCGGGCATTTTCCTATGAGACAACCAAATTTATCACAGACCAGCTTCCATGTTGGCTTACTTATACAAGTGAAATCACGCACCAAATCATTGATGATAACTTGCATCGTTCTCCGATGTATTCCGGGATGATAAAAGGAACAGGTCCTAGGTATTGCCCTTCGATTGAAGATAAGGTTGTTCGTTTCCATGATAAGCCGCGCCATCAGATTTTCCTTGAGCCGGAAGGCAGAAATACACACGAGGTGTATGTGCAGGGTTTATCTACAAGTCTTCCTGAGGATGTACAAAAACAGGTACTTGCTTCCATTCCCGGTTTGGAAAATGTTCAGATGATGCGTGCAGGTTATGCGATTGAATATGATTCAGTTGTGCCTACACAATTATGGCCGACATTAGAGACGAAAAAGGTTCCGAATTTGTATACAGCGGGACAAATCAATGGTACTTCTGGTTATGAAGAGGCTGCCGGACAAGGTCTGATGGCAGGAATTAATGCCGGTCTTAAAGCACTGAATAAAGAAGAATTAATTTTAAGCAGATCGGATGCTTATATTGGCGTGTTGATCGATGACCTGGTTACGAAGGGTACGAATGAGCCATACCGCCTGCTTACATCAAGAGCCGAATACCGACTGCTGCTAAGACACGATAATGCAGACCTTCGATTAACAGAAAAAGGTTACGAAATAGGCATGATCAAAGAAGAAAGATATTCTAAGTTTCTTGAGAAAAAGGCTGCAATCGAAAGTGAATTAGAAAGATTGAAATCTATCTTCATAAAGCCGACAGCTGAAGTCCAAGAACTTATTGTCAGCAAAGGTGGAAGCGAGCTGAAGGATGGCATCAGGGCTTCCGATCTGTTAAAGCGACCAGAGATGGGTTACGAACATATTCAGCAGCTGGTCCCGGCAGATTTCGAAATAGCTTCCGATGTATCTGAGCAAGTAGAAATACAGATAAAGTATGAAGGCTATATAGAAAAATCCTTGCAGCAAGTTGAAAAACTTAAAAAGATGGAAAATAAAAAAATTCCGGAAAACATTGATTATGATGCAATCTCTGGACTTGCGACCGAAGCAAGGCAAAAGCTGAAAGAAGTACGCCCGCTTTCAGTTGCCCAGGCTTCCCGTATTTCTGGAGTAAATCCTGCCGATACATCTATTCTTCTGGTATATTTAGAACAAGGGAAAATTGCACGCATTAGCCAATAAACCGCATCTTCCACTGAGAAAAGCGGGAATAAAGAGGTTGCTAACATGAATACAGAACAATTTCAAATCATGCTGTCCGAGAAAGGTATCAGCCTTTCCGGGCAGCAGCTTGATCAATTTGAGACTTATTTTCATTTACTGGTTGAATGGAACAATAAGATGAATTTGACAGCTATCACAGATAAGGAAGAAGTATATCTGAAGCATTTCTATGATTCTGTTTCAGCTGCCTTTTACTTTGATTTTAATAAACCATTCAAGATCTGTGATGTTGGAGCGGGTGCAGGATTCCCCAGCATTCCTCTTAAAATCTGTTTTCCAGAGCTTCATGTATCCATTGTTGATTCATTAAATAAAAGGATTTCTTTTCTAAATCACTTAGCAGTTTCTTTAAAGCTTCAGAATGTCTCCTTTTATCATGACAGAGCTGAAACCTTCGGCCAGAATCCTGTCCATCGTGAAAAATATGATGTTGTAACAGCGCGCGCTGTTGCCAGAATGTCAGTATTAAGCGAATTATGCATGCCTCTTGTTAAAGTAGGAGGATTCTTTGTGGCCATGAAAGGTGCAAATGGACAGGATGAGACAGAAACTGGCGAAAAGGCTGTGAAAGTTTTAGGCGGAAAAGTGGATAGTATGCATCCATTTTCACTCCCTATTGAGGAGAGCGAGAGAAATATTATTATTGTCAGCAAATTGAAGCCGACTCCAAAAAAATATCCAAGAAAGCCTGGAACGCCAAATAAGCTGCCTATAGAATAATTCACTCTGAATGCTGCATTGCTTTGTATTCATTTAACAGACCTTAACTGACATGACTACCGAGTTATGACAGTTAAGGTTTAACTGGGAGCTCTAATCTGTTTTAATAATTTGCCGATAATAAAAGCAGGAACCTGTCGTTTAAAAGAAGAATATGTAGTGTGGGAGTTTCTTAAAGGTGGTGTATGGAAATGAAGCATCCTTTTTCACGTTTTTTTGGATTAGGGGAAAAAGCGGAACAAGCCGAACAAGCGGAACAACAAGAGCTGCATGAAGAAGCCGAAAAGACAGCTCGAGAGGAAATACAAAACATTCCTATTTCTGATATAATTCCGAACCGTTACCAGCCTAGAACTATTTTTGACGATAGCAAAATTTCTGAGCTGGCACAGACAATCCGTACGCATGGAATTATACAGCCGATTGTCGTTCGCAAATATCAGGAAGACAAGTATGAAATAATAGCTGGTGAACGCCGATATAGAGCAATGCTTAAACTTGAATGGGAGAATGTTCCAGTAATAGTCAAGGATTTTAATGATAAAGAAACGGCCTCTGTTGCCTTAATTGAGAATTTGCAAAGAGAAGAACTGTCTCCTATTGAGGAGGCTTTAGCATATGCGAGATTGCTGGAACTGCATGAATTAACACAGGAAGCGCTGGCTCAAAGGCTAGGGATAGGACAATCGACGGTTGCAAATAAGCTGAGATTGTTAAAGCTTCCCCAGGCAGTCCAAGATGCGGTCTTAAGTAAACAAATAACAGAGCGCCATGCCCGTTCTCTAATTCCTTTAAAAGATCCGGCAAAGCAGGTTGAACTGCTAGCGGAAATCATTGAGAAAAATCTAAATGTTAAACAGACCGAAGAAAGAATTATTAAAATTCTTACTCCGCCAGAATCCAAGCCTAAACCAAAGAGAAAAGCTTTTAGCAAAGATATGAGGATTGCTGTCAATACCATCAGACAATCTCTGTCAATGGTAACGGACAATGGGATAAATTTAGATTCTTCAGAAGAAGAGTTTGAAGAATACTATCAATTTACCATTAAGATTCCTAAGAAGAAGTAACAGGCTATTATAATCATCTTAATTCATATAATCTTGTAAAGTAAATCTACTGATCCATCATGTGGGCTGGCTTAAAAGTCAGTCCTTTTTTTAATGGGTCCGAAAACAGCACTAAGCTGGATCCGCATCAACACCCTTGCTATTTCAACTCTTGAGAACGCTTTTACGAGCTCATAATCTTTAAAAAATGAATAAAAGTGTTTAAGAGAAATCAATTTAATAATTGCATATTCATGATAAAATAGATAAGTGAGAAAAAAATTAGTATTTTTAAACATATAAATAGTAAGAGAGTAAGAGGTAAAGGCAGGTGACACCATGGGAAAAATTATCGCCATCGCCAATCAAAAAGGCGGAGTAGGAAAAACGACTACTTCAGTAAATCTTGGAGCTTGTTTGGCATACATAGGTAAAAAAGTATTATTAGTTGATATAGATCCTCAGGGGAATGCAACAAGCGGGATCGGAATTGAAAAAGCAGATGTGGATCAATGTATCTATGATGTATTAGTAGATGATGTTGATGTTAATGATGTTATAAAAGGGACCAAGGTGGAAAACTTATATACGATTCCTGCAACCATTCAGCTTGCAGGGGCTGAAATCGAGCTTGTTCCTACTATTTCGAGAGAAGTCCGGTTAAAAAGAGCGCTAGAACAGGTAAAGAGCAGATTTGATTATATCATTATTGATTGCCCGCCTTCACTTGGACTTTTAACCATTAATAGTTTAACAGCTTCAGATGCTGTTCTGATACCGGTTCAATGTGAATATTATGCACTCGAAGGCTTAAGTCAGCTGCTTAATACAGTAAGATTGGTCCAAAAGCATCTTAACCAGGATTTAAAAATAGAAGGCGTACTGCTAACGATGCTCGATGCGCGTACAAATCTGGGTATACAGGTAATAGAAGAAGTTAAAAAGTACTTTCAGGACAAGGTATACAAAACCATCATTCCTAGAAACATCAGGTTAAGTGAAGCACCAAGCCACGGGGAACCTATTATTATTTATGATCCGAAATCCAGGGGAGCTGAAGTATATTTAGACTTGGCAAAGGAAGTGGTGTCACATGGCTAAAGGGCTGGGAAAAGGGATTAATGCTTTATTTCAAAACCTTGAGGCAGGCAAGGAAGATACCGTCCAGGAAGTAAAAATTAAGGATTTAAGGCCGAATCCTTATCAGCCAAGAAAAGTATTTCAAACGGAAGCCATTCAAGAGCTTAAACAATCTATTCAACAGCATGGAATTCTTCAGCCGCTGATTGTAAGAAAAAGTATAAAAGGGTATGAAATTGTTGCTGGTGAAAGACGATTCAGGGCCGCTAAAGAAGCAGGGCTGCAAATCGTCCCTGTAGTAGTCCGGGAATTAAATGAACAGCAAATGATGGAGCTTGCTCTCTTAGAAAATTTGCAGCGTGAGGACCTGAATCCGCTGGAAGAGGGAGCTGCTTACCAGGCGTTGATGGAGAAACTCAGTCTTACCCAGGAAGAGCTGGCTAAACGGCTGGGAAAAAGCAGACCATATATCGCAAATCATATTCGTTTACTTTCCCTTCCTTCCGAAATCCAGGATTTAATTTCTGAAGGAAAGATCTCGATGGGACATGGCCGTGCACTGTTAAGCTTAAAAAAGAAAACTCAATTGCCGCATGTAGTGGAAAGAGTAACAAAAGAGGGACTCAATGTCCGCCAGCTGGAAGCATTAATAAACAATTTAAATCAAAATGTTCCACGTGAAACACAAAAGCCAAAACCGCAGAAAAAAGATTTGTTCCTTCAGGAGCGGGAAAATTCACTTCGTGAGAGATTTGGCACTACGGTTACGATTAAACAGTCAAAGAAAAAAGGGAAAATTGAAATTGAATTTTTTTCAAGTGATGATTTGGAGCGAATATTAGAATTACTAGATCACTCAAATCTTTCATCTTGAGGTTTAATTACAGTAAATTCCTCACGATAATGTACCGTTAAGGGTGTGATTCAGAGTTAAGCCTGGGTCTGCCCTTTATTTTATATGATTCAACTAAAAACTTGTAAAAGGTGATTGTAATGGTATTAATGGGAACCCTGGTGAATGCAGCCTGTATAATTGTTGGAACCTTGCTCGGAAAAATATTTCATAGGATTCCTGAAAAAATAAAAGAAACGGTCATGTTTGGCATTGGTTTAGCTGTCATTGTATTGGGACTTCAAATGGGCTTTAAAAGCAAAGAGTTTCTAATTGTTATATTGAGCCTGGTGTTTGGAGGAGTACTTGGAGAATGGTGGGATCTAGACGCGAAGCTAAATGGTGTGGGAGATTGGCTGGAAGGTAAAATCGGAGGGAAAACAGCCGGAGAACAATCCATCTCTCAAGGCTTTGTTACGGCAACACTGATTTTTTTAATCGGTGCAATGGCGATTATTGGTGCATTGGACAGCGGGATTCGCGGGGATCACGATGTCCTTTATACAAAGGCGGTTATAGATGGTTTTACTGCCCTGGTGCTTGCTACAACACTGGGAATTGGAGTCGTTTTTTCTGCTATTCCAGTCCTTCTGTATCAAGGGCTGATTGCCATTTTTGCCAATCAAATCAATGAAGTGGTTCCTAAAGAATTGATGGATAGTTTTATCATGGAAATGACATCTGCAGGCGGTATTATGATCTTCGCTATTGGACTTAACTTAATCGGGTTAACGAAGATCAGGGTAGCCAATCTGCTTCCAGGAATCTTGATTACAGCTGTTCTAGTTACCATCCTGTATTTTATCCCTATAACAATTTAATACTTATGATTAAACACCTTGCCGTACAAGACGAGGTGTTTTCATTATAAAAAAAACAGGATCAATTCCACCAATTAAGGGGTCTGCTCCTGCTCAAAAGTCCAATTCAAATGCGGCATGCTGGGGGTTTTTCTTTGGGACATAAGGCTTGCCTTAAATATTCCATCTGCAATAGCTTTTGCCATTTTTAACACAAGGCTCAGCCGAGTATTTTGGAGGACAAAAAACTCCATAAAACCACTTACATTCACTATACCTGTAATATGCATATTTCCTACTTCGGGCAGTTCTTTATTAACTCCCGCTCCGGGTTTGATCGGACCTGAACCTATCTGGATGAAGCCGACACTTTTTAGTCTTCCAAGGCAGGCATCAATTCCAATAATAAAAGGATTTACATGTTTTAATTTAATTTCCCTTAGCTTTTCCTCCAGGTTTACTGCATGTATAGGATCTTCTAAGGTACCGTAAATATGAAAGTTAGGAGTGGACTTTTCTTCAAGCAAAGTACCTACGAGTGGTCCGAGTGAATCTCCGGTAGAACGATCTGTACCAATGCATACAACAACGATCGGCTGATTTTGTTCAAAGGAAATATAAGAAAGCAGCTCTTGTGAGATTTGTTTTGATACATCAAACTCTTCATAAAGTATGCGAACCATCCGATTAGGATTTTCAAAAAAATTTGGTTTGAAGCTCATAATCCCACTCCTCAGTAAAAGTATTATCAGTATACGGAAAATTAAGGGAATCTATACGTGGCGATTTGGAGAAACTACAAAATTAGTATCATTTTCAAGTACGGTCTTCATAAATCGTTCTTCCTATATACCCAAAGTCTATTTATACAAAAACTCCTAGTTTTTGATAAACTATAATTGGCTGGCTTTATATAACACAAAGACCTATTATTTAGGAAGAAACATTTCCTATATAGCTGTTAAAAGAAAGACCCATTAATTAAAATAAAGGGAAAAACCTCTCGTTAGAATTACGTAACTGCCTTTAGATTCAAAAGAAAGCGGTGATAACATCAATGAATTACACTGAAAAGATATACAACCGATTTATTGCACTTATGACTAAAGAAGAAATGTGGATTGCACTTGGCCTTGGTGCGCTTAAAATAGTTGGGATTTTGGTAGTTTCCGGACTAATTATCCGTTATGGAAGAACAGCCGTTCATAAGTTTTTCTTTGTACGCGCTCATGGACCCCTAAGAATATCAGAGCGAAGAGAAGCTACTTTGTTAAAGTTATTAGATAATGTCATTAGATATATGGTGTTTTTTGTAGCTGTAATGGCCATTCTTCAGGTATTCTCAATCGATGTAAAGGCTCTTTTAGCCGGAGCGGGAATTGTGGGCCTAGCGGTAGGTTTTGGCGCACAAAGCTTAGTAAAAGACATCATAACTGGGTTCTTTATCATTTTAGAAGATCAGTTTTCAGTCGGAGATTATATTAGAATTGGACAGTTCGAGGGAACTGTGGAAGAAATAGGCCTCAGGACGACGAAAATCAAAAACTTTACAGGTGAACTGCTGATTGTTCCTAATGGGAATATCACTGAAGTGACCAATTTTTCCATTCACAACAGTGTTGCGGTTGTTGATATAGGGATCAGTTATGATGAAGACATTGAAAGAGCAGAGAAATATATTCAGGAGCTTCTTGTAACAATGAAGGATCGATATGAGGACTTAGTGGAGGAGCCTAAGCTTCTAGGCATTCAAAATGTGAAACAAAACGAAATTGTTTTGCGGGTAGTAGCAGAAACAACTCCAATGAATCACTGGTTTATTGCCCGGGCCATAAGAAAAGAAATAAAAGTGCTCCTGGATGAACAGGGTATTAAAATTCCTTATCCACGCATGGTTATGTACAATCAAGCAGAGGAAAAGGTAAATAAAAAAATGAATGAGTAAGGTGAGGAGGATCGAGCATGGAAGAAAAACAGTTTGGACTTAATGATGTAGTTGAAATGAAGAAGTCCCATCCATGCGGTGCAAATGCCTGGAAAGTGATCCGTATGGGAATGGATATCCGTATAAAATGTGAAGGGTGCGGACACAGCGTACTTATTCCAAGAAAAGAATTTTCCCGTAAAATAAAGAAGATTCTGGTGAAGCATGAAGCTGAAGCGGAATAATTTAACTCAAAAGGGGTAATTCACACGGCGGAGGGGCTATCATCAATCCTGATATCAATAATGCCGTAATTGCCTCTGATGCAGTTGTGGCAAAGGATGTACCTGACAATACTGTTGTTGGCGGAAATCCTGCCCGAGTTATTAAACATATTGATTAATCATGGCTTTCCTGCTCCTGGAAGGCTTTTTTATTTCTGAATAAGGACTATACAGCCTGCGGATAGGTTCCCACCTTCAGGAACTCGATTCCCAATCTAATCCCCACTTGCAAGTGTCCGCGTCATTTTTATAGCACTTGTCTTTTTTTTCGTGAATCTCTATAATTGGAAAAGGTTTAAGTAATTAAAACGATTATTTTTGAAATTAAATATAGATGTATAATCCTAAAGGGAGTGAATATAAAGATGGCTTTAACAGCTGGAATCGTTGGATTGCCGAACGTTGGTAAATCTACTTTGTTTAATGCAATTACACAGGCAGGAATTGAATCTGCCAACTATCCATTTTGTACAATTGAACCGAACGTAGGAATTGTCGAAGTGCCGGATCATCGGCTGCAAAAGCTGACTGATCTTGTTCAGCCTAAGAAAACAGTACCAACTACTTTTGAATTCACGGATATAGCCGGTATTGTTAAAGGAGCAAGCAAAGGAGAAGGACTAGGCAATAAATTCTTATCTCACATTCGTGAAGTGGATGCAATATGCCATGTAGTCCGCTGCTTTGAAGATGAAAACATTACACATGTATCAGGTAAGGTTGACCCAATAGACGATATTGAAACCATTAATCTGGAGCTTATTTTAGCAGATCTAGAGTCGGTTGATAAGCGTATAGACCGAGTTGGGAAAATGGCTAAACAAAAAGATAAAGAAGCCATGGGCGAACATGAGGTATTAGTCCTGCTGAAAGAGGCACTAGAGGCAGAAAAACCAGCACGTACAGTGGAGTTCACGGACGAGCAGGAGAAATATGCAAAACGTATGCATCTATTAACAGCCAAGCCTGTTCTTTATGTGGCAAATGTAAGCGAAGATGATGTATCAGATCCGTCCGGGAACGAATATGTTCAGCGTGTTAAAGAATTTGCTGCTGAGGACAATGCTGAAGTTATCGTCGTTTGTGCAAGAATAGAAGAAGAAATCTCTGAGCTTGAAGGAGAAGAAAAGCAGGAGTTTCTTTCAGAACTTGGAATTGAAGAATCCGGGCTGGATCAATTAATTCGAGCAGCATACAGCTTAATTGGACTTGCAACCTACTTCACTGCTGGAGTTCAGGAAGTACGTGCTTGGACCTTCCGCAAAGGCATGAAAGCTCCTCAATGTGCAGGAGTCATTCACACGGACTTCGAAAGAGGCTTCATCCGTGCAGAGACCGTTTCCTACGAAGACCTGCTTGCAGGAGGATCAATGGCTGCAGCAAAAGAAGCAGGAAAAGTAAGGCTTGAAGGAAAAGACTATGTCGTACAAGACGGAGACGTCATCCACTTTAGATTTAATGTATAAAAGCGCAAAGCGGTCCGGAGCGTTAGCGCAGGAGAGTCCTGAAAAGCATAAGACGAGCAGGCCGTGAGAAGCTCTTTTCTTCTCATGGACTGATTGGCTTATGACTCGAAGGTCTCAGCTTGGAGCTGGATAACAATAAAAGAGGAGAACGGTGCTTTTCAACAGATACTATGTAAGAAGAACAATGACTATGTAAGCGGAGCATTGACTATTCAAATATAATAATGTTGATTCACAAAAGGGCCTTAGGGGTCCTTTTGTGATATTATGTAACTACAAAAATAAAAATTATCACCAAAGAGTATTTAGAAAATCCTCAATTGTTATAGATTTATTATTCAGGGGGGCGGGAAACACGTTTGCTTGTTAAAATCCTCATAAAAAGTTTAAATCCCCGTAAACTCTTAGAAACCCACATAAATTTGTATTTACCCCTCGTAAACTTCGGTTTTGCCCCATAAAATTGCAAACACCCCTCGTAAATGTCTGAGAGTGGGCTTAGTGCCCTTAATATAGATTGTGAAGTTAGGATAAAACCGCTTTATTAAAACTAAAGAGCCGTGAATCTGCCACTTTTTACTCCAGAATCAGTTTTAAATTTCCATTCTATTTATTTTGTCGGCCTTTATTTAGTGCAATCATTATTGCTATTATTGTACGCTCCACTTTAGTTAAAATCAGCATAGAATCTCTAAGCAAAATATATTCGGCCTGCAAGATTGATAAAACTTAAAAAATGATCCCTCCACACTTTCTAAATCTTTATATAAACCGATAACTCTATTGCAAATCGGTAATCTCTATGCTATAATTTCTTATTGTGAGTAATTAAATGAATAATTGCTCCTTGCCCTATATTGGGCCGTTTAGACCAAAAGGAGGTGACAGTGATGAGAAAATACGAAATTATGTATATCATCCGTCCAAACATTGAGGAAGATAGCAAAAAGGCTTTAGTTGAGCGTTTTAACACAATTCTTACTGATAACGGTGCAGAATTGGCTGAGACTAAGGACTGGGGAAAACGCCGTCTTGCATACGAAATCAATGATTTCCGCGACGGATACTACCAGCTTCTTAAAGTTAATGCTGGTACAGAAGCAGTTGAAGAATTCGACCGTTTAGCAAAAATCAGCGAAGACATTATCCGTCATATCGTTGTTAAAGAAGAAGAATAATTAATTTATATAAATAATAATTTTGTTCCGCGTGGAACAAAGTGAAAGATCGGGAGTTGGTTCTGATGATGAATCGCATCGTTCTAGTAGGGCGTTTAACAAAAGATCCAGAGTTGCGCTATACTCCAAATGGAGTTCCGGTCGCAACATTTACATTGGCTGTTAATCGTACTTTTACTAACCAGCAGGGTGAGCGTGAAGCTGATTTTATTAATTGCGTGATCTGGCGTAAGCCAGCAGAAAACGTAGCGAACTTCCTGAAAAAGGGAAGCTTGGCGGGCGTGGACGGAAGGCTTCAGACTCGTAATTATGAAGGCCAGGATGGAAAAAGAGTGTATGTCACTGAAGTTTTGGCTGAGAGTGTTCAGTTCCTTGAGCCGAGAAACAGCAGCAACAGCAATGCTGGGGACAGAAATGAAGGCGGCTATTACGGCGGGAATCAAAAACAGGATGCTCCGTACGGACAAAATCAGAATCAACGCAGCAATAACAATAACAACTATACACGAGTAGATGAAGATCCATTTGCAAATAACGGACAAACTATCGATATTTCTGATGATGATCTTCCATTCTAATGTGAGCGGTTGGTTAACTAATAAATAGTAAAGGAGTGAATTTAAATGGCAATGGGAGGACGTAAAGGTGGCCGTGCAAAACGCCGTAAGGTTTGTTACTTCACAGCACACGGAATTACACATATCGATTACAAAGATGTAGATCTTCTTAAAAAGTTCGTTTCTGAACGCGGTAAGATTTTACCACGTCGTGTAACTGGTACACACGCTAAATACCAACGTAAATTAACAGTTGCAATCAAACGCGCTCGTATGATGGCATTACTACCATACGTAGTTGGTGAATAAGTAGACAAAAGACACCCAATTAAATTTGGGTGTCTTTTTTGCTGCTCAAATATGCCTTTCACTTGCCGTCTGCCCGACTTATTATTTCTTTCTGTAAATATATTGATAATAATAAATACTGCTGCGATAAGGAATGTTTTATGCAACCAAGATTCTAAGCATCACTGCACCCTCTTTTAAGTTTAATTGTAAGCATTTTAACCGCCGCAAATCTTTTGGGAGGCCGTATCAGCTTCTGGAAATCCAGGTTTAGACTTTTTAAGGTATCTTCGATATAAAACATGTCGCAATCCTCTAATGGAATTTCAACTTCGCCTTGTTCTCTTAAAACGGTAATTTTCTCCTTATAAGTTTCAAGCATCATTGATCACCCCGTTATAGAAAAATTTTACATATAGTATATATACGATACTTAGTTAACGAACTCCTGTTCTAATTTACTGGAAATAAATTTTTTCTTTTTTTGAAACTTTTGGATGAGGCTGTATGCTCTAATAAGTGAAAGGAGGTTAAAAGAGTGAATTATATTAAATACCACCGTACTTATCAACCGCAAACATACACTCTCGTGTGAGGCCATTACTATTATACCGAGTTGGTGAATAATACAAATACTAAAAGCAGCAATATTTGTTTTGCTGCTTTTTAGGTGCTCATTAAACACATATAGACTTTCTTCCATCCAATTGGGCAGAAGCTTGGTCATGGGAAGTGAGTTGATATGGGTATTGTTTTAGAAATTTGCAGGGTAATATTGGCGCCCGAAACAAAGGCTTTTCATTGGCCTGCAGGATTAATAACGAGGTCGTCAGCTGGAACCCCAGCCATGAAGTAAAGATATAGTGGTATGTTTCATTTCCCTTCAAGAGAGAAAAGAACTACTAAAGGAATAGAGCATGCTTTTAAAACCTCACACCTTTTTACTTAACAATTTGCTAGCTAACAGGGGGAGCTCCCATAAATCATCTATAACATACTTATATAAAAAATGAGGGTCCCAGCCCAGATCTTTTTCCAAATTGCTTTCATACCTGCAGCGAGGGCTCTATGAATGTGTCTCCGACATATATACTTTGGTCTGGAGCAGTATCTAAAACCTTTAAGGTTCTTTGAAATAGAGCGGTATTAGGTTTTTTTAGACCTTCCTTCTCTGAAATTAGAATAACATCCATATACCGTTCTATACCTAGAGCTTTAATGTTTTTTAGTTGGAATTCTGTAAACCCATTTGTTATTATACCTAATGCAAATCCCATTTCTTTTAGAATGTTAAAAACAGCATCGAGGTTATTTGAAGGAAGACAATTCGTGTGAAAATTATGAATATAATCGTCTAATAGCGCTTCCCAGCTGATGTCTGTTATACCATAATTTTCAAGCATGGTCTGATACACCTTATCCTTCCACACATAGCCTCTCTGGTCTAAAGAAATAAAGGTATGCAGATAATGATTTTCAGATATATCCTTAAAGTGATGGGAATATTTTTGATATTGCTGTTTAACAAATAATCGGACGGAACGGTCTCGTTCTAAGAGTGTACCGTCTAAATCAAATAGCAAAGCTTTTGTCTCTGGCACCATGCTTCACTCCTTCTGTTATTGTTTCTTTATAAGGAGCCTGTTTTCCTTCCGGTCTGACGGAAAAACATAGAGGGTTGATGCAGTAAGATTGATTGAAAAGGGTATAATAGCTAAAATAGATAGTATGTGTGAACAGCGGGTTATTAGAAGGAAGTGAATGAATGAACCAAGGCAGAAAGATTGCAGAAAGTGCAGCCCTATTGGCTGTTTTTTGTATATTAGTATTTCTATGTATTCAAATGCCTTTTATAGGCACTATATTGATGTTTGTTTTGCCTCTGCCTTTTATTTTGGTGGCTGCAAAGTATAATTTGACCTGGTCCTTATCTTATCTGGCAGTGGGTACACTGCTTACCGCGATTATAGGCACCCCTCTTTTTGCTCCAGTCGCTTTTCTATTTGGCAGCACAGGGATAGCCATCGGGTACAATCTTCGAAAAAAATATTCTTTCAGTACTCTTTATGTAAGCTCAGTAATGATTTTTCTATTTGGATTTGTCGCTTTATATGTTTTCTCTATTTATTTTCTCCATGTAAACATTTTAGAGACATCCATTGATCTATTAAGGGACAGTATTGAGCAGTCCACAAAGATGCTTGATGATATGGGGCAAAGTCCAGAAAAATCGGCAATCAAGCGGTTTTCAGAAAGCCTGGATATGCTGATCATTCTTGCACCAAGTTTATTTGTGATAACTTCGATGATCATGGTGATTCTAATATTGCTAGCCGTTTCGCCTATCATTAAAAGGCTGCGCAGAAACGGCATTGAGTGGCAGCCGATTAGTAAACTGCGGATGCCAAGGAGTATTTTGTGGTATTATTTAATAGCAATGGTTCTCTCTTTTTTTATAAAAGCCGAAAAGACGGATACTACATATATGGTGATTGTAAATGTACTGTATGTACTTCAGACTTTGCTGCTTCTGCAGGGATATTCTTTCCTATTTTTCTATAGTAGATTAAAAGGATGGCCAAAGGCCTTTTCGTGGTTTATAGTGGTTTTATCCTTATTGGTACCAATTTTCCATTATGTGATAAGAATATTAGGTATAATAGATTTAGGATTCAAATTTAGAGAAACACACAATAAGAACTAGCTTACCCAATGAATTAAGCTTTTAGGAGCTGAAAAAATGCCGTCTTACTTAAAAAAGCAGCATAGACAGTCGATAAGATACTCTATTTACGGACTGATTGCGGCCGTTTTTGCTCTGTTGGCTGTTATGGCTTTTTACCAATGGATGATTGCTGCAGCCGCTGCCATTATCATGGCAGTTGTGTTTTATATCATTCTGCAAATTGAATATAAAACACGTCAAGAGACGGAAGAATATATTTCTACGCTTTCTTACCGCCTGAAAAAAGTGGGTGAAGAGGCGCTATTAGAAATGCCAATCGGTATTATGCTGATTAATGATGATTTTTTTATTGAGTGGACCAACCCTTTTATGTCTTCCTGCTTTAATGAAGATACACTTGCGGGGAGATCTCTGTACGACGTTGCTGATTCGTTAGTTCCTTTGATTAAACAGGAAGTAGAATCAGAAACCATCACGCTGGTTGACCGGAAGTTTCGAGTCATCCATAAGCGTGATGAACGTCTCTTGTATTTCTTTGATGTAACAGAACAGGTAGAGATCGAGAAATTATATGAGGATGAAAGAACCGTTATTTCCATTATCTTTTTGGATAATTATGATGATCTTACTCAGGGAATGGATGATCACAGGCGGAGCAATATCAACAGCCTGGTAACTTCCTTACTGAATAAATGGTCGCAGGATAATGGAATCTTCATAAAGCGGGTTTCTGTTGATCGATTTATTGCGGTGTATAATGAGCACATTCTGCACCATCTTGAAAAAAATAAATTCTCCATCCTCGATGAAATAAGAGAAATGACCGCTAAGCAAAACGTGCCGTTGACCCTTAGCATCGGAGTAGGGTCTGGAGTGTCCTCACTTCCGGAGTTAGGAACCCTTGCTCAATCCAGCCTGGATCTGGCATTAGGACGCGGAGGAGATCAGGTTGCTATAAAATTAACAAACGGAAAAGTAAAATTTTATGGCGGAAAAACCAATCCTATAGAAAAACGTACAAGAGTACGTGCAAGGGTTATTTCTCATGCGCTGCGGGATATTGTAATAGACAGTGACAAGGTAATTGTAATGGGCCATAAGTATCCGGATCTAGATGCGATCGGTTCTTCTATCGGCATATTAAAAATTGCTGAAATGAACCAGCGGGACGCATTTATTGTGATTAACTTTAATGAGCTCGATACAGGTGTACAGCGTCTTATAGAAGAAACGAAACAGACGCCGGATTTATTCGAGCGTTTCATCAGCCCCGAAGAAGCGTATGAAATGATTACGGATGAAACCCTGCTCGTAGTGGTCGATACTCATAAACCATCCATGCTTATTGATGAAAAACTTCTTAACAGGTTTGATAAGGTAGTAGTTATTGACCATCACCGCCGGGGAGAAGAATTTATAGCGAAATCACTGCTGGTGTATATGGAGCCCTATGCTTCCTCTACATCAGAGCTGGTTACTGAATTACTGGAGTATCAGCCGAAACGTGGTAAAATTGAGATGCTGGAAGCTACTGCACTGCTTGCCGGGATTATTGTTGATACAAAAAGCTTTACACTCCGAACAGGTGCAAGAACATTTGATGCTGCATCTTATTTAAGAGCACATGGAGCCGATACGGTTCTTGTACAAAAGTTCTTAAAGGAAAATGTAGACACATATATTAAAAGAGCAAAACTTATTGAGTCCGTTTCCTTTTATAGAGAAGGCATTGCCATTGCAAAGGGCAGCCAGGAACAGATGAATAACCAGGTATTAATTGCCCAGGCTGCTGACACATTGCTTACCATGGATGGGGTGATCGCTTCTTTTGTTATTTCTAGAAGAGATGAAGAAACCATTGGAATAAGCGCCCGCTCATTGGGAGATGTCAATGTTCAAATTATTATGGAAGCACTGGATGGCGGAGGCCACCTCACAAATGCTGCAACCCAGATAGCGGGTACAACCATTGATGAGGCTGAAGCCAGATTAATTCAGGCAATAGATGAGTATTTAGAAGGGGGACAAAAAGAATGAAAGTAATATTCCTCAAAGATGTAAAAGGAAAAGGTAAAAAAGGCGAAATCAAAAACGTAGCAGATGGATATGCTCATAACTTTTTGATTAAGCAAGGCCTTGCAGTGGAAGCATCTAATACGACTATGTCGGCTTTATCTGCGCAAAAGAAAAAAGAAGAAAAATTGGCTGAAGAAAATCTTCAGGAAGCCCAAAATCTTAAAGAAAAACTTGAAAAACTGACAGTTGATCTTACAGCTAAGTCCGGAGAAGGCGGAAGATTGTTCGGTTCCATTACCAGCAAGCAGATCGCTGAAGAGCTTCAAAAGAAGCATGGCATTAAAATTGATAAGCGCAAGATAGAATTAGAGGATGCAATCCGAACACTAGGGACTACAAAGGTTCCTGTGAAACTGCACAGCGAAGTAACAGGCACATTAACTGTGGCGGTAAAAGAACAGAAATAATTGGTCCGTGAAATAGTTAAATAAAAATGATAAAATGTGATGAGACTTATGTTTTAGTTTCATCACTTTTTTATGTTCTTAAATAACTAGATTATGGATGCAATAGACGAATTCTGTTTATATAGAAGTTTTTTTATTAATGAATCTCTGTATTTGTACGATAAGTTTAATAGATTTAGATAAAACGAATGAAAGGGGGATAAGCTGAATGAACGAATTATATACAGATCGAATTCCTCCGCAGAATATCGAAGCTGAGCAAGCAGTGCTGGGGGCTATTTTTCTTGAGCCATCATCACTCACACTTGCTTCGGAAGTCTTAATACCAGAAGACTATTATCGAAATGCCCATCAGAAAATATTTAACGTGATGGTCAAATTAAATGATGAAGGCAAGCCAGTTGATTTAGTAACAGTCACCGAAGAGCTCCAGGCATCAAAGCAGCTTGAAGATGTGGGAGGAGTATCCTACCTTAGTGAACTGGCGGGTTCTGTGCCGACAGCTGCCAATATCGAATATTACGCAAGAATAGTGGAAGAGAAAGCACTTCTCAGGCGGCTGATCAGGACTGCAACAAATATAGCTTCGGAAGGGTATTCCCGTGAGGATGAAGTAGCAAGCCTGTTAGGAGAAGCTGAAAAAAGCATCATGGAAGTGGCACAAAGAAAGAATTCAGGTGCCTTCCAAAACATTAAAGATGTATTAGTCCGTGCTTATGATAATATTGAACTTCTTCATAATAGAGAAGGCGATGTTACTGGAATACCAACAGGGTTTGCGGAACTCGACCGGATGACTGCTGGATTTCAGCGAAATGACTTGATTATTGTGGCTGCACGTCCGTCTGTAGGTAAAACGGCCTTCGCCTTAAATATTGCCCAGAATGTTGCTACAAAAACAAGTGAAAATGTTGCCATCTTTTCACTTGAAATGGGTGCTGAACAGCTTGTAATGCGTATGATTTGTGCGGAAGGCAACATTAATGCCCAAAACCTTCGTACAGGTTCCCTGACAGATGAAGATTGGCGTAAGCTGACCATGGCTATGGGGAGTCTTTCAAACAGTGGTATTTTCATCGATGATACTCCTGGTGTCAGAATAGGTGATATCCGTTCTAAATGCCGCCGGTTGAAGCAGGAGCATGGTCTCGGAATGATCCTGATTGATTATTTGCAGCTAATACAGGGAAATGGCAGGTCTGGGGAAAACAGGCAGCAGGAGGTTTCTGAAATCTCCCGTTCATTAAAAGCCCTGGCCCGTGAGCTTGAAGTTCCAGTTATAGCCCTTTCACAGTTATCACGTGGAGTAGAGCAAAGACAGGATAAACGCCCGATGATGTCAGATATCCGTGAATCCGGAAGTATTGAGCAGGATGCCGATATCGTAGCGTTCTTATATCGTGATGATTATTACGATAAAGAAAGTGAAAACAAAAATATTATTGAAATTATTATCGCTAAGCAGCGTAATGGTCCAGTAGGTACGGTTTCTCTGGCCTTTGTTAAAGAATATAATAAATTCGTAAACCTTGAGCGGAGATTTGATGATGCATCCGTTCCGCCGGGGGCATAAAAGAAACCATCAGCATAGTCTGGTGGTTTCTTTGTCGTACGCGGACTGTTCTAGGAAAAAATGAAAATATAAAGTACATATAACAAAAGTTTTAGTTGAAAATATAAAAGATGTGATAGATGTGAAAGGGCAGCCTGTAACAATTAACGAACGAAACATAATTATTAACATTAATTGTTCGTCTTTTGTTTGACGCTCATAGGATTTATTGATAAAATTATTGTGATTGATAGGCAGCTGGTAATAAATCAGCTGGACGTAAATTTGGAGGTGCATGGTAAATGTCTTCAGTTGTTGTAGTAGGAACCCAATGGGGTGACGAAGGAAAAGGAAAAATTACAGATTTTTTATCAGAAAATGCAGAGGCTATAGCACGTTATCAAGGTGGTAACAATGCGGGCCATACTATAAAATTTAATGGCGAAACGTATAAATTACACTTGATTCCATCCGGCATTTTTTACAGCGATAAAATTTGTGTGATTGGTAATGGAATGGTAGTAGATCCGAAGGCGCTTGTAAAGGAACTCGCATACTTGCATGAACGTGGAATCACGACAGACAATCTGCGTATCAGCAATCGTGCTCATGTAATCCTGCCTTACCATCTAAAGCTTGATGAGGTAGAAGAAGAGCGTAAGGGCGCAAACAAGATCGGCACCACTAAAAAAGGCATTGGCCCGGCTTATATGGATAAGGCTGCACGAAACGGAATCAGAATTTGTGATTTATTAGAACGTGATGTGTTTGAGGAAAAACTGGCTAGAAATCTTGAGGAAAAAAACCGCCTTCTAGAACGCTTCTATGAAACAAATGGTTTTACCATTGAAGAAATACTAGATGAATATTACGAGTATGGACAACAGATCAAACAATACGTTTGTGACACTTCAGTTGTTCTAAATGATGCGCTGGATGAAGGCAGACGTGTTCTTTTTGAAGGAGCACAAGGAGTTATGCTTGATATCGATCAAGGCACATATCCGTTTGTAACTTCTTCTAATCCAGTTGCCGGCGGAGTTACCATCGGTTCTGGCGTAGGCCCTACAAAAATCAATCATGTTGTCGGAGTATGCAAAGCCTATACATCCCGGGTGGGAGACGGCCCATTCCCAACAGAGCTTGATAATGAAATCGGCCACCAAATCCGTGAAGTAGGCCGTGAATACGGAACTACAACAGGACGACCACGCCGTGTAGGCTGGTTTGACGCAGTGGTTGTACGCCACGCGAGACGTGTCAGCGGATTAACAGACCTTTCTCTTAACTCCATTGATGTTTTAACAGGCATTGAGAAGCTTAAAATTTGTGTAGCTTACAGCCATAATGGCAAGGTAATGGAAGAATACCCGGCAAGCTTAAAAGTATTAGCTGAAAGCGAACCTGTCTATGAGGAGCTTCCTGGCTGGACAGAGGATATCACAGGCTGCAAATCACTAGATGAACTTCCTGCCAATGCTCGCCATTACATTGAGCGTGTTGCTCAATTAGTAGGCGTTCCATTATCTATGTTCTCGGTTGGACCAGACCGTACACAGACTAATATTGTTAGAAGCCCTTGGAGATTAGTTTAAAAAGAAAGGAGCAGTGAACCATTCACTGCTCCTTTTTAGGTTGTCTATCTTTTAGCTTGGCTAAAAACCTGGCTAGGTATAATGTTTTCCGGCATGCTGGACGTTCACAAGGCAGCTCTTTATGTTGATACTTCAGCTTCTAGTCACACATTAAATATATACCGGTGAGAGCCGTTTCGAGCGCTATGAGTTAGCCGTGCAGTCTCGCTAGCAGGATAAGCATATTCTTCATAAAGAAAGCATAAAGCCTATGCGATTATCAGATAAGGGAGATTTTAAGCATTCGATTTAGAGAGATAAGCATAAACTTTAAAAAGAAAAGCATAAAACTTTGAAACCCAAGCATAAATTTCATAAAGTTAAGCATAAACCAATCACTTCTACCTAAAGACCTTTTAATCTTGTAGAAACTTCTTCGTATAACACTCTGTTTTGTATAGCTTTACACAAAAAAATATCTAACGGTATCAAAATCGGTAAATTAACCACAACAAATATCGTTTACCTGCCTAAAAGCAAGCATTCCCTTATTGGACAGACATGAATACGTCACCTGAGTGCTCTTATAAACATTATTTCTCGAAACTAAGAGGAGCAGTGAACTCGTCCACTGCTCTCTCATTATTACTTAAGCATTCTGACCTTATCCTTGACCGTTCTTTGATGCTCTTCATCCCAAACAACAGATATTTCAAAGGTGCCTTCTTTAAAAAATAACAGCAGTCTTCTCTTAAACCAGGGCTGCATGGGTAGGCTTACTGCTTCATTGATATCCACCCAGATCAGTTCGCCTTCTGGTGGATCGGCCAGGAGCTCTCCCTTGAATGCACAGGCCAGATAGTTAAAGACCATATATCGAAAGTTGTTTTGCGGATTCACATATTCATCCAGGCCTTTATAAATTAAATCGTCAGGTTTAATAATCAGTCCTGTTTCTTCTCTTACTTCACGTACTGCTCCTTCTGTTAAGCTCTCGGGGAATTCTAATTTCCCGCCTGGAGCAATGAACCCTGGGAAACCACGTTCACCAGGCCTGTTTTGTAAAAGAATTTTATCTCCGTCTTGAATCATGCACATCGTGTACATTCCATAATTAATTGTTGTCATCACTGCGCTCCTTACTAATTTTTCACTACACTACTAAAATAATATTTGAACTATTCAGCTAATAAGTTCTTTAATTATAACAAAAAAATAATTAATAATATTTTTTTAGAAAAATAGTTGCTATATAATACGTTTCTATGCTAATATTAAAAACGTCGCTGAGATAAGTAATATTTCATTTAGAGCCATTAGCTCAGCCGGTAGAGCACGAACGAATATGCTTCGAAGCTTTACTTCAGCGCTCAAGTCTAGCTGCTGCTTGAGAAACGTTCTGAGACTTGAGTGTCGTCAAGAAATATCATCCTTGAATGGTTTTTAGTTTTTTAACTAGAACTAATCAGCGGAATAAAATTATTATAGAGAGCCATTAGCTCAGCCGGTAGAGCATCTGACTTTTAATCAGAGGGTCGAAGGTTCGAATCCTTCATGGCTCACCATTTCCGGCCCCTTGGTCAAGCGGTTAAGACACCGCCCTTTCACGGCGGTAACACGGGTTCGAATCCCGTAGGGGTCATTTCCTAATTGGAAAACTAAATAGAAAAAAGGTCCCGTGGTGTAGCGGTTAACATGCCTGCCTGTCACGCAGGAGATCGCGGGTTCGATTCCCGTCGGGACCGCCATTTTTTAACTCAGTGTAGCTCAGTCGGTAGAGCACGTCCGAATAAGCATCGAAGCTTCTGCTTCAGCACACAAATCGAGCATCTGCTTGAATCCTAAGTTTAGGCAACAATATTATATATGGCTCAGTAGCTCAGTCGGTAGAGCAAAGGACTGAAAATCCTTGTGTCGGCGGTTCGATTCCGTCCTGAGCCATCTTTAGGAAAGCCCAGCTAGGGCTTTTTTTTATTCCTCTTTTCACCTCTTCATTCCTCTTTCTGGATGAATCACCAAGTAAGGATTTTCTAATTTAATGGTAATTTTAGCGCCTGTTGAATCATTTCTGCCAATAAAATGACGCTGGTTATACAGTTATGTTACAAAACTATTACTTTTTACCTACTAATAATAAAAGTATGTTAGATTTTATAGTGCTTTAGAATTCTAAATACATAAAAGTCTAATTGTAGAGGCAAGCCCTTAAGGGAAACTGTACAGGAGGAATTAGTTCATGTTCATACTTAAAAAGTATATCAGTGAAACCCTGCTTAAGAGGGCGGTGTTTTTTACTATAATTTTATTCTTTGTATCTCTTCATGCAGCCGCTGCGTTCGGCCAGATCCTTCCTACTGAATACCAGGTTTATTACAAAGGAAATCATCTTGGAAATGTTTCAGACGCCAAAGCTGTGGACAAAGCCATAACTGATAAAGTGAAACAGGCCAAAAAGGAATACCCTTCTTTTTCATTCGCATTTCATAAAGAAGTATCCTTACGGCCAGAAACAGTTTTAATTCCAGATACAGAAGATAAGAAGGTTATAAAACAATTAAAGGAGCTTCCTATAGAAGCGAAATCCTATGCAATAGAAGTAGATGGAAAGAAGGTTGTTTTTCTTCCTGAAAAAAAAGAAGCTGCGGAAACGATCGAAGCATTAAAATATCAATATCTAACTGACGAGGAAAGAGAAGCGATCGAAAAGGGCAAAACAGAAAGTAAAACAAAAATTAAAGAAATAAGCTTTTCACAAGAAGTTGGCATTGAGAAGAGCGAAGTTAAACCTTCTCAAATAATGGATTCAAAAAAAGCACTTGAAAAATTAAATAAGGGCAGCAAGGAAGAAAAAATATATAAGGTTAAACAAGAGGAGAAGCTAGCTGCCGTTGCATCAGAAAATGGGATAGACACCAAAAAGCTAGTGGCCTTAAATCCAGCATTGGAGCAAAAGACTAAGCTGGAAGAGGGACAATCTGTAATTGTTGAGGAAGAAAAACCATTTGTGGATGTAGTCATCAATAAAGAAATTATTGAGAACAGGACCATTCCAAGTGCTAAAAAGGTTATTCCTAACAGCAATTTACCAAAAGGGAAAATTCATATTAAGCAAGAAGGAAAGAGCGGAGAAAAGGAAATACATACTGTTGTCTCAATTGAAAACGGTGTGGAAATTAAAAAAAATGTGAAATCTCAAGAGATCGTATCTGAACCGGTTGCTACAATAGTGGAAAAAGGGACTAAAATCATTCCATCTCATGGAACGGGAAGTTTTGAATGGCCTGCCGTGGATGGCCTTATTACAAGCAAGCTCGGGTACCGTTGGGGAAAACTCCATAAAGGCATTGATATTGCAGGTCCATCAGACCCTGCCATTAAAGCGAGTGATAATGGAGTTGTAATTTTTGCTGGAATGAGCAATGGCTATGGAAATAAGGTAATCATTGATCATCAAAATGGCTTTCAAACTTTATATGGCCATTTGGACTCGATTTCAGTAAAAGAAGGGGATATTGTTCCTTCTGGCTCTAAAATAGGCATTATGGGATCTACTGGGCATTCCACTGGTGTTCATCTGCACTTTGAGATACGTCAAAATGGGAAGCTAAAAAATCCTCTAAACTATATCCATCGATAGCCTTCGGTAAATCCGAAGGCTCAGGCTGTCGACAAAGTCGACAGCTATTTTTTAATAATATTTAACCCTCAATATATAGTGCTTAACTTTAAGAAAAGCCACCATATATGCAAGAAATAAATTGACAAACCTCATTTTTCGCGACAAAGTTTGTTTGAAATTGATTTTGTCTACACTCTGAGCCTTCGGTAAATCCGAAGGCTTTTTTTAAATGGATGATATATGTTAATATCAAGATATAAATAAACGTAAACAGATCTTCAGGGAAGCGGCGGTTAAATACGGGTTTTTAATCCTGATAAAAAGCCGAAATCTATATAAAACGAAAAAATCACTCTAAATCTCAAAAAACCTCACTGAACTACCTATTGTTCCTCTCCAAAGTTCGGGACCTCTAATTAATTCAATAAAAGTTATATCATACTTCATTCACTTCCCGGTGTTATCCGGACCATCAAATCGGGTCATTTAGACCTGCCAGAGTTCCAAACTAAGTCGGGAGAGTGCAGCCTCTTTTTATGCAAAAGCTCCGCAATTTCTGCCGACACTGCCAATATTTCCACATGATTGCCATATTTATAGTAAACCCTTTCCAATCTAGGTATAAAAGATGCTTTAGTCTCTATATCGTGATAAATTATAATAGAGAACATATGTCTGAACATATATTATATAAATGTAACAATTAAAAACTAAACTTTAAAAATCAACCTTCAATCTTTTACGAGATTAGTATAAAGGAGCATTAACATGGATAAAAGAATCCTGGTAGTTGATGATGAAAAACCAATTGCAGATATCCTGCAATTTAATTTGAAAAAAGAGGGCTTCGATGTACATTGTGCTTATGATGGCAATGAAGCTGTAAAAATGGTAGAAGAAATCACGCCTGACTTAATTTTACTGGATATTATGCTCCCGGGCCGGGATGGTATGGAAGTATGCCGTGAAGTAAGAAAAAAACACGATATTCCAATCATTATGCTAACGGCTAAAGATTCAGAAATTGATAAAGTATTAGGATTTGAATTGGGCGCGGATGACTATGTGACAAAGCCTTTCAGCACAAGAGAAATTATTGCCCGGGTCAAAGCAAATCTCCGCAGGCAGCAAACCGTTGCGAACCAGGGGTCAGAAGACGACGATTCGAAGGAAATCACAATCGGTTCCCTTATGATTCATCCAGATGCTTATATTGCTTCTAAAAGAGGAGAAACGATCGAACTGACACACAGAGAGTTTGAACTTCTTCACTATCTTGCTAAACATATCGGCCAGGTCATGACACGGGAGCATTTACTGCAGACGGTATGGGGTTATGATTATTATGGAGATGTAAGAACGGTCGACGTCACAGTCAGACGATTAAGAGAAAAAATAGAGGATAATCCGAGCCATCCTGCCTGGATTGTGACCAGACGCGGTGTAGGGTACTACCTTCGCAACCCTGAACAGGAGTAGTTTGAATGAAAAAGGTAGGCTTTTTCCGGTCCATTCATCTTAAATTTGTATTAATTTATGTATTGCTCATTCTAGTAGCGATGCAGATTATTGGAGTTTACTTTGTGGATGGATTGGAAGACAAACTCAAAACTAATTTTGAAAATTCGCTGCGACAGCAGGTAAACATATTATCCTTCAGTATAGAAGAAGAGATGGTAAAGGAACGAGACAAGAATTCTACGACAGTAGAAGAAGATATCAATGAAATTTTAAAGGATAAAAAAGCAGGGGATATCCAGGAAATCAGGGTTATTGACAGCGGCGGCAAAATTATCGGGACGTCCAAATCAGATGATGACGGCATTGTCGGCAAAAGAACAACAGATAAAATCATTAAAATCTCGCTGCAGGGTACGGAACAAAAAGATGTCAAGGTTGTTCCTAAAACCGGAAAGAGAATTTGGATATTGTCTTCTCCTATTAAATCTAAAGGTGAGACAATCGGAGCGATTTATTTAGAAGCGGATATAGAAACCGTCTTTGAACAGATTAAAGAAATAAATAAAATCTTTGCTACGGGAACCGCGATTGCATTAGGAATCACAGCCATATTAGGTATTTTGCTTGCTCAAACGATTACCCGTCCCATGTCAGATATGAGAAGACAGGCCCTTGCCATGGCAAAAGGAAACTTTTCACGCAAGGTTAAAGTGTATGGGTATGATGAAATCGGACAGCTGGCTATTACCTTTAACAACCTGACTAAGAAGCTTCAGGATGCCCAGTCTTCTACTGAAGGAGAGCGGCGAAAACTGTCTTCGGTGCTTTCTTATATGACAGATGGAGTCATCGCAACCGATAGAAAAGGCCGGATTATTTTAATCAATGAACAGGCAGCAATGATGTTGAATGTTTCACGTGAAACAGTGATCAGCCAGGAAATTGTCCCTTTACTTGGGTTAGAGGATCAATATTCGTTTGAGGATCTGCTAGAGGAAACGGAATCTGTCATTCTCGATAATAGTACGTCAGCAAAGGATCTTATTTTAAGGGCTAATTTCTCTGTTATTCAACGGGAAACTGGCTTTGTTAATGGACTAATTACCGTGCTGCATGATATTACCGAGCAGGAAAAAATAGAAGAGGAACGTAGGGAGTTTGTGGCGAATGTATCCCACGAGCTTCGTACTCCCCTGACCACCATGCGGAGCTATTTAGAAGCTTTGTCGGAGGGTGCATGGCGGGACGAGAACATTGCGCCCAATTTCTTAAAAGTCACTCAAAAAGAAACAGAGCGTATGATTCGTCTTGTGAATGACCTCTTGCAGCTATCTAAATTAGACAGTAAAGATTATAAAATTACGAAAAGCTGGGTTGATTTCACTGAGTTTTTCCACCATATTATTGACAGATTTGAAATGTCAAAGGACCAAAATGTTTTCTTTGTTAGAGAATTGCCAAAAAAATCGATTTTCGTAGAGATTGATGAAGATAAGATTACCCAGATTATTGATAATATTATTTCGAATGCTCTTAAATATTCTCCTGAGGGCGGAAAGATTAGATTCCGTGTACGGGAATTAGATCATGAAATTGAAGTAAGCATTAAAGACCAGGGTATGGGAATACCCAAGGAGAATGTGGTAAAAGTGTTTGAAAGATTTTATAGAGTGGACCGGGCGCGTTCTAGAAAGCTCGGCGGTACGGGCTTAGGGCTTGCGATAGCCAAGGAAATGGTAACTGCGCATAACGGAAAAATTTGGGCAGAGAGTGAGGAAGGAAAGGGTACAGCGATATTTTTCAGCCTTCCTTATGACCCTGAACAAGAGGATGAATGGTCATGAGACTTGAAACCTATAAGAGTATAATCTTAAGTCTTCTTGTCTTGATAAGTATCGGCTTGACCTATAGTATCTGGGCTTATCAGCCAAAATTAGAAAAGGCTGACCAAAGCGAATTTATTCAGGTTTCTATTAAAAATCAACAAAGCATAAGCAGTATTGTAAAACCTATGGAAATCATCTTCCACAAAAATAAGCAGCATTTTGTAACTTCAAGTGAAACAGAGCTTGATAAGGTAATGAAAGAAATTTCTAAATGGTCTTTTAATCATATCAATGATGTATCAGACCGCGTCTCGGAAAAGGAGTTTTTACATTTTGTCCATGGTGAAGGGAAAACGGAAATTATTTTTCCTGAAATAGTTCCTCTTCACCTGTACAATTCCGTGCTGGCAATAAATGAACAGAATCTGCCAAAGGGCAGTTTTGACCGAATCGTGTTTAATGTGAAAAACATAAATGAAAAGGATACGCCAGTATACTTTATTTCTTATGAAGACCGGAAAATATACCAATCCCGGGTTAATTCTGCCTCTCTGGTGAACTTTAATCAGAATTATTACCGATTTGCTTCGGCCCTATATGAGGACAGTACTTATGACAAACATGTAATTTCTAAGAATCAGGCTGTCTTTCTTCCGGGGAATGAAATACAGATTCCAAGATACACCTATAAAACATCTGTTCTGGACACAGATAAATTTAAGGATGCACTTTTTAGTAATCCTAATTACGTAGAACACGATCCAGTGACTACAGGCGAGGTTTTTATGGATGGATTGAGTGTATTAAACATTGATTGGGATACTATGACTCTTAATTATGTAAATCATACTAAGGATGCTAATTTTCAAGGAACCTCCTCAGAACTTCTGCGAAAAAGTGTTGAATTTGTTAATAACCATGCAGGCTGGGAAGATAGATACCGGTTTGCTGGAATTAATTCACTAGATCAGAAAATTACCTTTCGATTATTTGTGGACGGGCTGCCGGTTTTTAATAAGTCAGGTATGACAGAAATTGTACAATTTTGGGGTAAAGACGATGTTTACCAATATAGCAGGCCTTTTTTTACCTTGGATTTTCCTATGCCGCCAAGTGAACTTGAAAAGGCCAAAATGGCAGATGGAGAAGAAGTTCTTCAGGAATTGAAGGCCATCAAAAACATTAAGCTGGAATTAGTGCAGGATATCAGAATAGGGTATGAATTAAAGCGTGATACCGAGGTTCTCGTTAGTTTAGAACCAGCCTGGTATTATCGTTATGCCGGAGTTTGGAAACGAGTACCTTTCGGAAAGCCGGGAGGCGAGATCAGTGGATTGGAATAAAACGAAAACCATCTTCATCATTGTGTTTTTGGTATTGGATTTATTTCTAATCTATCAGTTTATAGAAAAGAAAAACTCCTATAAATTTGACTTATTAACGGAAACCAAATTTGAAGACAGTTTAAAAGAGAATGGAATTAAGGCAGACAATGTGCCAAGAGAAGAATTAAGTGAGAAATATATTATTGCTAAAAGCAAGGTGTTTAAAGACTCTGATTTCTCAGCTTTAAAAAATCAAAAGATAATTAATAATGGCTCATCTGTTTATTCCAGCCTTAAAGTACCCTATAAAATAAATGATCCCGGCAGCAAAGAGGAAGTTGAAAAGTTTGTCCGGGAACATATTATGTTCGGGACTGAATACAGGTACTGGCAATATAACAAAGAAGGTAGTACGATTAATTTGTCTCAAACGTATAAAGGCAAAACGTTATTCATGAACCAAAATGGTGAAATTAAGCTGTTTTTAAACAAACAAAAGCAGATTTATGCTTATAACCAAACCTTCCTTAACAATATTGAGGAATTCAAGGAAAAGGAAGAGGTCATTCCTGCCATTAGAGCTGTTGAGACACTTTTTGATAAAGGAAAGCTCGAAGAAAAAACGGAGATTAAAGAAGCCTATCTTGGTTACTACACGGTGGTGCCAGTAAAAACAACCCAGGTGCTTACACCCACATGGCACATTGTTTTGGATAATAAAAAAGATTTCTTTGTGAATGCATTAGAAGGTCAAATCTTTCAAGTTACACCAGATGAAAAGAAAATGGAGTGAATATAATATGACTATGCATTTTAGTGTTCTCGCCAGCGGGAGTACGGGAAATGCGATTTATGTAGAAGCGGATGGACAGTCATTTTTAGTGGATGCCGGTTTAAGCGGCAAACAAATGGATCTGTTATTTAAGCAGATTGGAAGAGATGCTTCTAAGCTCACAGGACTGCTTGTTACACACGAGCACAGTGACCATATTAAAGGGCTCGGAATCTTGGCAAGAAAGTATAATCTCCCCGTTTATGCCAATGCAAAAACATGGCAGGCCATGGAACGCAATATTGGAGAGATACCGCTAGAACAAAAGTTTACTTTTGACATGGAAACGGTAAAAACCTTTGGAAGCCTTGATATTGAATCTTTTGGAGTTTCCCATGATGCTGCAGAACCGATGTTTTATACCTTCCATCACGAGGGAAAAAAGCTGGTTCTGATTACAGATACCGGCTATGTGAGCGATCGGATGAAGGGGATTATTTCAAATGCAGATATGTATGTATTTGAAAGCAACCATGATGTTCAAATGCTGAGAATGGGCCGGTATCCATGGAATACGAAGCGAAGAATATTAAGTGATGTAGGGCACGTCTCCAATGAAGATGCTGCGATCGCAATGAGTGAGGTAGCAGGAGACAATACAAAGCGCTTTTACCTGGCCCATTTAAGCCTTGATAACAATATGAAGGAACTGGCAAGAATGTCCGTGTCACAGACACTTGAAACAAGAGGAATCAGAGTTGGAGAGCAATTCGAAATTTATGATACAGACTGTAAAATTCCGACAGAACTTGTTTGTGTCTAATAACAGCAGGGAAAGAATGAAGGAGAAGCTTCATTCTTTTTTTATTTCAGCAAGTTTATTTGCTCAGCCTTAAAGTTAGAATTTTGTAATAAAATGAGTATAATTAGGATTACAAAGAACCCGCAGGTAGTGGGTATTATGCATTTCTATGGAAGAGAGGTTGAACGATGGGGTACTACGACCAGGATTATCAAAGAAGTACATCTAGAGGAGGAAGCCGAAGAGGTTATTTCTTTTCGGGATTAATTGGAGCCATCATTGGGGCACTTATTATTTCATTCGCTCTACCCTCCTTTAATTCGGAGAAAAGCGATGTTGCTGATACGAATACGAATAATGGGGATCAGTCTAAATTAAAGCAGAGTGTTTCGTTAAACGTCAATACAGCTGTTACGGAAGCGGTAGACAAAGCCGGGGATGCCGTCGTGGGTATCACCAATATTCAGCAGTCAGGGTTTTTGGAAGAAGAGGGCGGTCAGGCTGGAACCGGCTCCGGAGTCTTGTATAAAAAGTCCGGCGATAAGGCTTATATCGTAACTAACCATCATGTAGTCGAAAATGCAAGCAAATTAGAGATCTCTCTTTCAAATGGCACTAAAATACCTGCTAAATTGCAAGGAAGTGACATTTGGACCGACCTGGCTGTATTATCGGTTGATGCTGAAAAGGTTAAGACTGTGGCTGAATTTGGGGACTCTGAAGCCTTAAAGGCGGGAGAACCTGTTTTAGCGATTGGGAACCCGCTTGGACTTCAGTTTTCTGGTTCAGTTACCCAGGGAGTGATTTCTGGTCTAGAGCGTACCATTGAAATTGATGTCAACCAGGACGGAACGGTGGATTGGAACTCAGAGGTCCTCCAGACAGACGCAGCTATAAACCCGGGGAACAGTGGAGGTGCACTTGTAAATCTTGCCGGGCAGGTAATAGGAATTAACTCTATGAAAATCGCTCAGCAGGCAGTTGAAGGAATTGGATTATCCATTCCTATTAATACGGCGATTCCAGTTATTGAGGACTTAGAACGTTACGGAGAAGTCCGCAGGCCATATATGGGAGTAGAGCTTCGTTCTGTGGAAGAGATCTCACAATATCATCAGCAGAATACGTTAAAGCTCCCTAGAGATGTAACCTCAGGCGTGGCCATTGTGCAAGTGGAACAGGGTTCTCCTGCTGATAAAGCCGGCATTAAGGAATTTGATGTAATCGTCGAAATGGATGGAGAAAAAATTAAAGATGTAGCAGAATTAAGACAGCATCTTTTCGGTAAAAAGAAAATTGGCCAATCCATGAAGATCAAATTATACCGTGACGGTAAGCAGCAAGAGGTTTCCATGAATCTTAGCAGCAACGATACATTCTAATAAAATGGGCAGCAGGAAGGCATAAGCTTTCCTGCTTTTTCTTTTCGTGGTACTATTCTTTTTGTGGATAATTGGGTATGAAAGCCAAATAACAAATTATTTGTGGATAAATGCAAATAGAAGAGATTTAGGGGAAGTATAAAAGAAAACCATTAGAAAAGGAGAGGTATGATGATTTATTGCTGCAAAGAACATGTAGATATAGCCCTGGATACAGTGGTGGATGAGCACGAGGTAGCCCCATTTTTAAAGGAAATATCCTCGGAAGAAGAGATATCAACAACCTGTGAATATTGTGAAAATCCAGCTATATATATAGTGGCGAACTAATATTCTCATACAACATGTGGATAGAAAATGTGGATATGTGGATAACCCTTGTGGATATCTTGTTTGTAATTTGTTTGTAAAGTGGGTGTAAACTGTGAATATCTCTATAGTGACGGTTGGCAAGCTTAAAGAAAAATATTTAAAACAGGGAATTGAGGAGTACATAAAGAGAATGTCACCTTATGCCAAAATCGATGTAATAGAAGTTCCCGACGAGAAAGCACCAGAAACATTAAGCGAAATCGAAATGGAACAAATCAAAGATAAAGAAGGAGAGCGCATCTTAGGCAAAATCAGCCCGGATGCGCACGTCATTGCCCTCGCCATCGAAGGAAAGCAGAAGTCCTCCGAAGAACTTGCAGATACACTTGATAAGCTGGCCACCTACGGCAAAAGCAAGGTGGCCTTTGTGATTGGTGGATCATTAGGTCTCAGCAAAAGTGTCATGCAGCGTGCGGACGAGGCGTTGTCCTTTTCGCGGATGACGTTCCCGCATCAGCTGATGAAGCTGATCTTAGTCGAGCAGATTTATCGGGCTTTTCGGATTAATCGGGGTGAACCATATCACAAGTGATGGTAAAGCAAAAAAGAAGTCTTGAACTTTCCAAGAAAATTATAGATGAAATAACTAGCTAAAAGAGCAAAATTGCTCTTTTTTTATTTATTATAAAAGGTTTCTTACCAATAAAGCAGCCGCTATTTTCAAGAATAAATTTCATTTAATAATAAATTTCTTTGTTAATGTAAAATTTGGTAAAATTAAATAAAACAGGGGGGATGGTTATGGGAAGACAATTTATTGATACATATTCAGACGATATGCTCTATTTAGTAGATGCTAGAAATTTGTTACTGCAGAACGGACGCTTCGAATATTTAGTAACGCCAGCGTTTTGTAGAATGTTCATAGTTAATATGGTTGGTGCTGTCGAAGCATCTTTAAACAGTTGGAAAAAAGAAGATGGAACAGATATATTAAGCTCTTATTTTACTTCTAGAAATAATCAAGAAAAAGTTGATAATCTCTATAATGCTTTCATTTCGGCTGGAATACCTGTTGAAAAGGAAGTATTTGATGATTACTTAGCTATTCATTATTTAAGACATAAAATTGTTCACTCAAAAGAAAAAGATACAGAACGTCGAGATGATTGGATTAAATCTAGAGGCTTTCCTATTGATACTCGAGAGTTTACAGTTGATGATTGGGATAGAATTCAAAAGCTGAATGATATCTTAATAAGCTATTTAGGTTATGCTTACGTTTTGGACCCCAATAGGTAAAATTAATATAAAAAGATATTGTAAACTGATTTCGAATAAAAGAGGCTGCGAACGCAGCCTCTTTTGAACCATTTGTAGTGGATTCTGAAGAGAGTGGAATGGGACACTTTTCGCTTAGATTAGATAATAAAATATAGTTAGAAAATAGAAGCTACCAGCTTGTGTTTTAATTTTGTTTTAAATGTAAGTTGTAATTTTAGGATGCGAATTCCGAATCATGAACTTTTCCCTATCTTATCTTTATGAAGTATCCATAACTAGATAACTGAGAAATTCATCTTTTTTTGTTTCATCAAGCAGGTCACTTTCGTACACTTCTTCCAACCTTTCAGAGTATACTGCAAAGCTATAATCTGCCTTGTGTGTTTTTTTACTTAAAAAAGATTGACCCACACCTGTTGATTCAACATATTTTTTTAGCGTAATGAGTGTAGTTTTATTTAGTCGAGTAGCGAATGAAGTGGTGATATATCTATCGTTGAAATGTAATCCACTATGCTTCCATTTCAAGTATCCATAAATAACCCAAAGTGGAACAAGGACAAACCCCCACGCAGCATAATTAGTAATAATGGTTAAGGCTGCAAAAGTCACAAAGACTCCCCAGACACTTCGGAAAATAAATATAGGAATCGTGCTTCTGTCAGGTCGCATGGTGACAATTTGTTCGGTAAAATCAGGCGTATAGTCTTTCAATATCAACGGAATTTTTTCTTTTTTAACGATAGGCATAATAAAGAGTGTTCTACTTGCTTTATCATTGAGGCCTATATTGTCCGCTTTAATTTGAGCATACCCAAATTTACGATACAATAGCGGTTCTATAATTCGTATAGACCGAATATGGATATGAGATATATGGAAATGCTTTTTATTAATCACTCCGTAGGAAATTTCAATTTCCTTGTTGCTAATTTTAATTGAGAAGTTTTTATATGTTAGGTAGACCAAAATCGACGTTAATAGTAATGATATTACTACTATGACAGCCAAAAACGTTAAAGCCCCTAGCCATACATCGGCGTTAACATCAGACCAAGATGTTTGTTGCAACTTTTCCCACATTCCTGTGGTGTCTTGTTCTAGGGCTAACTTTTCAGCTTCTGTAGCGAGACCTAACTCAACGGCAAAGTGGTCCAGTGCAAATCCGCCCCCCCATAGACCAATAGATAAGGATGTTAAAAAAAGACCGATGTTTGAAGTTGTAAGTAAAAGATATTCTAAAGCATTAAATTTCGCGGAATGCAACCCACGGGTTTTTAATTCAATACCAGAAAAAATGTTTGACTTTAGCTCCTGTATCTCTCGGTTGCTCAGAACAAAAGACACCTTTTCCCCGCCAATCATTTCGATATTTAAATTTGATATACCCATCCACCGTTTAATTAGAGAATCAGATGTATTAATGGAACGGATATTTTTAAAAGGGATATCATTTCTTCGTTTCTTGAATACACCCTCAGAAAATACTATCATTTTTTCCTTAAAAGAATACATTTTGTTATACCAGGTTAAGAAAGAATATACGACGATAACACCCCCAACTAAAACGAACCCTGAAAAGATAAGAGGCTTATATTTGCTGTGAGCATTAAAGAATGAAATGATAAAAGTTAAGATTGGGAATAGTTGATTTTTGATATTGTTATAATTATGGTAAAGAAATTCTATAATATGGTCTCTTTTATTATTCATGAAGACCCATTTCCTTTGTATTGATTTGAGTGATTTTGTTTCTTAGGTCATCGGCTACTTCTCTTTTTATGTATTCAATCGTATGATTAGCTCCAGCCGTATAAATATTTAAGGCATATAAATCGAAAAAACGCGAATAGAAGCTTTGCTCAATATCCGCATGTTGGATGCGGTTCAACGGAATGGTATTTTCATGGCGAGAAAACCCACCATTTTGAATGTATAAAATATTATCTGTTAGCTCATATGCTGCGTTGTTATACGTTAAATGGTGAGCTATAAGGTCAGTAATAAAAGTGTATAGTGCCCAAATAACAATTATCACTAGTATTTTTCTAACCCACTGAACATCCTCAAAAAAGAAAAAGGTAATCCCTGTAATGAGGAAAGTAATAATTGCGTTTTGGAGAGAAAACAAATTCCATATCGTAACGGATTGTTTTTCTATTTTTTTCATGCTCTATACCTCTTTTTCTTGTTTATGTAGTTACGATGTTCCCTGCTTATAAGCTTCCTCAGCGTGATTATTTTCTAATAAGACATTGTACTTTCTTTTTTTAGTATTTGGTATAATTATACCGAACGTAGGTTCTATTTAAAAGCTAAAGTTTTCAACTAGCGGTGGAACGGTAATGTTGTAGTATTCCTCCTCAAATGGTCTCTAAAAGAAACTAACTTACATAGAGGTTTGATTGTTTAGCAAATAAAGAAACTATCTCTTATATAGAATATTTTTGCGAAAGACACACATTGATACCATCCTAATGAAACGGAAAGTACGGCAACTGGAACGGCAAATAAGTAAAGTTAGTCCATCAGGATTTCCCTAGAAACTACAAACTTTTGGTGACAACTATGATTGATAAAACTACGGTACTTACATTAGTGTCACGGCTATTTCTTATAGCTGCGGTTTATCGTTAACTATCAGAAATTATAGTCGCCTAATTCAAGGGTTTTTTCCTGACATTAACTATGGAAATATAGTATTTTGGGACATTAGGTGCTTTTAACGTAGCATCTGTTAACATATTAAAGTGGGTGGTTTAAACATTGCGACAGCCTTTACTGTCCCTTTTCAACATTTTTTGGTTATTCGAGAATAGTTGAAAAAGGTGTAATCGTTTCTTTACTACTGGTTACAAAAAAAAGACATAATTTTAAATTATGTCATAGATGATTATTTTCTTAGATTGCTGCATCAAAGTAAGCAATATTTGATAAGGCTGCCTCCAAGAGATTATTTAAAGATGAGTTTTTTCCCACTAAAGAGCTTTCTATCTTTTCATTAATATTTTCGACAGGATATTTAGAGAACTCTTTACTTACTCTATGTTTGATATCTAGAAGTAATTCTTCTATTGAATTGAAATCCCCGAAGGTATAGTAATTTTTCTGAGTTGTCTCTCTCCAGCGTTCCTCAACCATATAATGATATGTCTTATCATATTTAATAAACAAATCTATATTCAAGGATTTCGAATTAGTAAATCTCCCGATACACTCTCTTTTAGTTTCCATTGCATCCTCCGAAGTTTGATATTAGCATATTGCTTTCAAATTATAATCTAAAATCCGAATGATAGCTAAAAAAACGCTAAAATATTTGTTTCAAGAAGATTATTTTTTACTCCACTGTAGTTGAAAAACAAAAATTTGAATGGTATGATTGAAATATCACAAAACTCCACTGTAGTTTTTTTGAAATACAATACGAAGGGATGTTTTTCTCAATGAGTGAACGTCTTACCGAAAGTATAGTTTATGACTTTTTTAGGAAACACAAAGGACTAAGTTCAGGACAATCTGTAACAATCTACCCTCAGCCACAATACAACGAAATTGAAAAAATAAAGAAATTATTAAAGAACGCATCTAAAAAAGGAAACGGAGATGGTAAACCAGAATTTATCGTCACTTTTCCGTCCCCTAATTCGGATTTACTTATCGTTGTGGAGTGTAAGAAGGATATATTAAAACACCAGAGTAAAACAGGTGACCAATATGGTGAATATGCAGTAGATGGAGTATTATTATATTCGTCGTTTTTATCGAAGGAGTACGACGTCTTGAGTATCGCTGTAAGTGGAATTACAGAAGAACAACTAAATGTCAGCCATTTTTTACAGTTGAAAGGTCAGCCCAAAGCTAAAGCCTTGTCGACAGCGGAACTGCTGACTTTTAATGATTACTTAAGACTTTATCTGTACGATGAAGACAAAGAAAAACAATCTTACGAACAGTTATTAGATTATTCCAGGAAGTTAAATGAGCACTTAAGAGATATAGACCTTTCGGAAAGCCAAAGGCCGCTACTCGTGAGCGGAATTTTAATGGCTTTAGAGGATGCAGCATTTGTTGCTTCATATAAGAAGAAAACTGTACCGAGTACCCTTTCCAAATTCTTGGTAACAACTATTTCTGAGAAGCTTGATGAAAATAAGATATCAGGATTTGCAAAGAACACCATGATACAATCGTATGGTTTTATTAACACCCACTCTGTTCTTGCGAGTGATAAGTTAATAAATATCCCATCACAAACCGAAGAAATAATCTCTGAAGATGCAATAAAAGGAAATTATAACACTGTATTAAGAGATTTAATTGAAGATATTGAAAAGAATGTTAAAGGATTTACTAGGACATATAAATATTATGATGTTCTAGGGAAGTTTTACGCTGAATTTTTACGATACGCAAATGGAGATAAATCGTTAGGAATAGTTCTTACGCCGCAGCATATTACAGAGTTGTTCGTAGATATTGCTAACGTCAATGAGAATTCTATAATCTATGATAACTGCACAGGAACGGCGGGTTTTCCTATTAGTGCAATGAAACGTATGATTGAACTGTGTCAGGGAAATTCGGCCAAAGAGGAACAAGTATACCGAAATTTGATAGGTGCTGAAGCAAACTCTAATATGTTTACATTGGCGGTATCTAATTTATTAATCCGTGGTGTGAAGACTATTAATATTCACTACGGAAGCTGCTTCGAATTGGCAGAGGATATTAAATTGTTAAAACCAAATGTTGGTTTCCTAAATCCTCCATACGCAAAGAAAAAGGAAGATGCAAGGGAATTAAAATTTGTACTTAATAACCTTGAGGTTCTTCAACCATTATCTACTTGTATAGCCATTGTGCCAATTAGCTGTGCAATAAATGACCCTCTTAAAAAAGAGTTATTAAAAAAGCACACATTAGAAGCTGTCTTTTCAATGCCAGAAGAATTGTTTTATGATTCTAAAGCCAGTACTGTAACTTGTATCATGGTTTTTACGGCTCATAAGCCTCACGAACAATCAAATAAGAAGACATTTTTCGGCTATTGGAGAAACGATGGATTTGTAAAAAACAAGAAATATGGTAGAGTAGATAGCGAAAAACAATGGCAAGAAATTAAATCCTCCTGGGTAAGCTCATTTAGAGATAGGGAACCCGTAGAAGGTCAAAGTCTATTAAAAAGAGTGACCGCTGAAGATGAGTGGACAGCTGAGGCATATCTTAATACGGATTATTCTACCTTAACGGAATTAGAGTTCGAGGAGACATTAAAAAGTTTCCTACTATTTTCTTTAAAGGATATATCTTAAGGTGATAACCATGGTTAAGCTAAATGATTACTTTGACGTTAAATATGGGGTGAATTTAGAGTTAAACAAGCTAGAAATTGACCCTAATGGAATTAACTTTGTATCAAGAACTGAAAAGAATAATGGAGTCTCTGCGAAAGTGAAAAGATTGCCGCACATTCGTCCTATACCAGGCGGAACTATAACAGTAGCTGCTGGAGGTACTGTTATGTCGACATACTTACAGCCCTCAGAGTTTTATAGTGGAAGAGACCTATATTATTTAGTTCCAAAAATAGATTTGACTACTGAAGAGAAATTATTTTACTGCTTATCTCTTCGAAAGAATAAATTTAAGTACAGCTATGGTCGGCAAGCAAATACAACATTATCAACTTTAGAAATTCCTGCTAAAGAGGATATTCCTGAATGGGTATACCATAACAATGTGACTAATATGCTGACTGATATGTTAGCTGATTTGGTTACAGCTGAAGAGGATGATATTGACGAAAAGCCGCCGTTATCTGTGCTTGATGAAGAGTACGTGCAGGTGGAACAATTATTCCATGTTTATAATGGAATTGCTTCATCTAGTGTCAAAAGATATGAAAGCAAGGAAAATTCTAACTTCATTCCTTATATTCGACCTTCAAAAAATCAAAGTACATCTATAGATGCCTTTGTCGATAAAGCTGAAATTAGTGATAAGTATATCTTTCCAAAAGGGACTTTGTATGTATCAACCGATGGCCAAGGAAGTCATACTTATTCATATGTTTCAACTTTTGAGTTTGTGCCAAATAGTAATGTTGCTGTACTCGTTCCAAAATATAAGATGGACTTGGTCGATAAGCTCTTTTATGCCTATTGTATAACCAGGAATCGTTATAAATATTCCTATGGAAGGAAGCCAAAAGGGCATCGTTTAAAAGAACTTCTTATTCCTAGCAAGGTTTCAAACGATTATAAAAAATATAGTATGAATGTATTGATAGATAGCTGGAAAGAAAAACTTAATATAAAATAATAATATACTAACCTCACTCGGAGCTCTTTCCAAGTGAGGTTTTTATTTCAAAAAATGCTATTGAAAGTATTTTTTTATGTATTTTTGAAATAGCATTTTGATAAAAGTATATATATTATTTGTTCCCACCGCTTTTTTTGTGTGTGACTCCCAATTTTATGTATTATCCCTCCCAATTTTTCCTCGAGTCCTCCGTATTTTAAAAATCCTCCCTCCCGATTTTTTTAAAAAATAAAAAAGGAAAATCAAAAATTTCGATAAAATTAACTGTCATCATATGAAAAGGAGACTAATTAAATGATTACTTTTAAAGAAAAGGATTTTTTCATGGTAAGCAAGGGGCTGTTTCAAAAAGAAGGTCTAAGAAAAACGGATAGAATGATGTATATTTATCTAAGTTCAATATGTCAAGATAGTCCAAGTCATTTATCATATGCCAAAACGAAAAAAGTAAGGGAATACTTTGGGATTACTACACCAACTATTAAATCTATAACTAATAGATTAACCAAAGCAGAACTGGTAGATGTTGATAAAAAGAACCCTTTACTATTTGAATTGTTTACTCGAGAAAATATGAACACGGAAGGAAACTTTTTTCTACTTCACTATATAATCTTACGGAGCCATATACTAAATGCAAATCAAAAATTAATTTATGCATTTTTGATGAGTAATGCTCGAGGTGAGGAAATGAAGACGCAGATTCCTATGAGTAAAATTGCATCTGGATGTGGGATTAGAGATGATAAGCAGCTGCGTGAGGATATTAAAGGGTTAACAGAGTTAGGTTTAATTACCCAGACTTTAAAAAGAAAGCGATATATGAGTAGAATTCAGTTTGAAAAGTATGAATATGAGATGTGTGAAATACCAGAATCTTTTACTCTAGGAATAAAAGATTCATTAGACTCGGACAACTTAATTGATTACGATAGTTCTTTAGAGGATATTGTAGATGCAATATTTAAAGAAAAAAAATATGGTTGAAACAGCCCAACGAGAGTAAGTTTTTGAGCCAGGTTGGTTATAACATATAGTATCCATTTCATAAGCATAAAGTTAGGATAATGGATAAGATTGGTTGGTCAAATATTTAATCAAGATTTGGGAGAAGAGAACCGTTTCCGTCTTGGGCACCTGCTTGGTGAGGAAAACGGTTCTTTCTTTTTACTGTTATGTACTTTCTACAAAGACAAAAAGAGCCCCTGAAGGGACTCTGACCCAGTTGCACGTAGTTGCTCCGTTTATGTCGAGTACATTCCATTAAATTGAAGGCTTCCACTTCAGGTCTTTTATTTCATTATCATTAGGAGCTCTAACAAGGTCGATAACTACTTTTTCGCAAGCCCTGAACTCTATATAGTTTTTTTGTGCCTCTTTTAATGAAATACCATTTACCTCCCAGACAGCATCTGCATCATCCCAACAGGCGGGGTCGTCCTGCCAAAAGCATATAGGACATATTTCTAAAGCATCGCTTGTTAATGTTTTATAACCGCAGCAAAGACACGTTTTTTTTTCACTTTAACACCTCACTAGACCTAAGAATAAACACTAACCCACTAACCAACCAATGCGATACGGATGCAATTCCCTGTGCTTATTCATGTGGTTCAAGACTATGTCTTCGAATGAAAATCGAAGCTTCTGAATGACTTCCTCTTTATATATGTTCAATTGTAAATCAATCAATTTCGTATTCGAATTAATAATCGAAGGTGTAACGTGTATCAAAGTTTGACAGAACTCACCCTTCACTAAGGTAGTATCAAGTTTACCGAAGTAGATTTCGTCATGCTCCTGATAATAAAAATGAACCCCTATAGTTATGGTAGCTGCACCTTCATAATTTGTTTTAACTTCTTTCGCCTGAAATGAACCTTTCATTCGCAATCCCATCCATCCCTATTGAACAAACTACCTTTTAACCGAAGTTTATTTTTACTTGTCCTTCCATGGCAGCTACAACTAAACAACCATTTAAAAACTGTTCCAGTTTTCCTTTTTCCTTTTCTACATCGATAGTTGGTTGCTGCACTTCAGTAAATATACGAATCAAAGGATGTAATTCGTCATATTGGACTTCTGAAAAAAATTCACTTTCTTCTATCCTTTTAACCGCAGCGAAAATCTCTTTATGAGAAAATACCACCTCGCTATTATCTCCACTCCAATCATCAGGACCCAGTTCTCTTTGACCTAAAGCTTTATATAGAAGTTTCACATTAGAATCCCATACCGAATATCCTATTGCTGCTCTTTCTTTTCCTTCTGTATCATATGCGGAAATATAATGTCCCATTTAACGCACCATCCATTCCACTCATTTATTTGTAGCCGTTCAATGACTATCTTCGATATGGTAAGGGTTGATAAAATCGATGCTAATAAAAAGTCTAGATGTACTCACTAATTGGGTTATAGAAGTAATCAGGTTCCTATTAGAAACAGAGTTATGAATTCCTTCCAGTATTGCCTACATCACAGGAGAATTCTCCTCTTGCGTCAGAGTTATCTTTATTGTTTTTTTTCTTATCTTTCCTTTCTTTGTCTTTTTGTTCTTTATATTCAAAATAATAAAAGTAAATAGGTGCAACAATATGGAACAATACTACTTTCCATAAGGGAAAGTTCAAAGGTACTTTGTCTTGTTTTTTAGATGTATCAACGTCTGATGTATAACTCTTATTTTCTGTTGATGAATTAGGCTCGATTTGGAAAACCATCATTAGGGATAGCATTATTTTCTTTGATTTAAACACCCTCCTCATCATAAATCCCTCATTAGTTGTTCCGTAAACTTTGCGAATGTCGCTTTGACAGAGAGCTCCTTTAATCTATCCTCAAGTTTTGATAAATCTCTTTGGTATGTTACTTTATCCACATTCTCAATATGGTCCAAATGCTGAAACTCTTCCAAAATTGATAATGAAAATTTTACAAAATAATCAGACTCCTTGTATCTAGCGATAAAAGGGAATAAAAAGTATGAAAGAGATAGAGACGGATAAGCATTGATGAAGTGGGGGGAAATGTTTGTTTCATAGTCGACCTTTTCTAAATCTAAAAATGGCTTCAGGGTTTGAAAAAAAGTTAAATTGGATGTATTCATTTTCCTATAACTCCTTCTAAATTATTTTTGAATAGAACTTTCACGTACAATTAAAACATTTATTAATAGTGAAAAATGTCAAAAGGAGTAATAATGCTATTATTTTTCAACTCTATTTTTAGACAAAAAATGATAAATTTAATGAATTCTTTTGTGTATTCCAGTTATATTGACAAACAAATTAAGTCAATTTTTTTAAATATAGAGTTAATATAGAGTTAATATAGATTAAATATTGACGAAATATAGAAATAGTTCTGTTATGCTTACTAAGCAAAACTAAATAGTAATAATTATCGTAGAAAAATATTTTAATAACAAAAAATCGCAGCAAAAAGCTGCGATTTTTCAATGTAATGTTTGAACTCTAATAATACTAACTGTTATCGATAAAAATTTGGCACTGTATTCTTCTTGGTATTAAACCGTAAATTACGCCATGACAGATGGACATTGTTTCTTTTAGCTTGAGAAATCAAATAATTAGCTAGTCGTTTTTTTTGTTCAATTATTCCAGAATACGCAGGAAAACCATTAATAATATTAAATGTCTGTGCCATTCTATAAATATTTCCTGTTTTTGAAGCGTTATAAAGGATATCTTTCAATCCCCTATAAGTGTCTTTCGTTAAGTAAACCCTAACTTTATGCTCTCTAGTAAGTTGTATCCGAAAAGCCGACATTTCGCTGATTTTTAAATAAATCGGTGATTGTCGTATATCACTAAATCTATCATCATAAACAATCTCATCAGAAACCGAGCCTTGGGTATGTAAGATAACCATTATATTTTGCCAACGAAGATAATAGAAGTTAGCAACGCCTTTGGCTTTTATCCTATGCCGCTGCCACTTCGATTTATTTGTTTTATACTTTTTAATAATTTTTTTATCAATCTCTCCCCATTTTGATTGTTTAGAAACTGGAAGTTCTGTTAAATGATAATGATAGTATCCCTTGCCACAGAGATTAACAATCATCTGAAGTAATGCTTGCCATGATGTTACTAAGTAATCCTGTTGTGCCATATACAACACCACCTCCCGATGGAAAAAACAAACAGCACAAATAAAGTCCGCCAGGACAGATATGGTGCCACCCATATCCCTTTCTCTCTTTTCTGCATATCCCAATCGCTTTTGGTTGTCTCGAAGTCAGAAGGTCGCCAAACCTCCACAAGAACTAACTCACCCACTGCCTTGCAGGATTGTTAAAAACCTAATTGCGAAATCTCCCATCGTCGGCATCAATTGACCCGCTACGACCTTCCCATTTTAGTCATATTCTTCAAAAACAAGTTCTGGTTGACTCCAAGGCAAATCTAATAAGGGCAGAATGTGGAAGCTCCCTCTTACTCACCATACGGCTTTCGGTCGATTTACCTCTTCACAGTCGGTTCGGCACCCACTTCTTGTTTTCTTACTCGGTTGCTTCCTACTAAAACGCAGGATTGCTTTAAAATGGAGCATGTTCCATTATCTTTACGGGTTAAGCTATTTGCACATACCACTTTCGTGGAGCTAAGCTTTTACTTAGCCAATCATATCCGCCAAGATTGATTATTACTCCCCCGCCGAGCTGAACGTTGAGCTGTTGCCAGGTCTCCCCGCCAGGTGGATTTTCACCACTTAGATTAATTTCAGCAAAGCTGAAAAATATGACAGACAGAAATTCACATCGCTGAATATCCATCGTTTCAATGTCGCCCACTTTCAAAAAAACCACAAGGTTCCTTCATTGGGTAGAAGCGATTTTATTCGCAGCCCCCGTTGTCTCGACGCAAGCACCTCTCAATGCACGTCGCTTCAGGTGTATCAGCTTCATCTCGTTTGGCGAACAAGACTTCACACTGGTACAGCATGCTCTATCAGTTGGCGTTCCGATATGCATACTTGCATTTAAAAAGAGAAAGATTTGTTTACAAATTTTTTAGTTGAAATTGGCATTTTCAACTTTGGCAATTTGTTTTAATATTCATTTAACGTAAAAGTGGTTGGCAGCCTAATTTTTGTTAAACGAGACAAGCTGCCTGCGGCAGATGAAACATCTTTAATTTCAATCTTTCAGCATCAGAACCCTCTCAGTTCCGACACATCCTACCACATTCCTTAATAGGGGTAGCGAATACAATAAAATTCGTTCTCTCCCAGTCTTTAAAATAATATAACGAAAAAATTTTTTTTGTTAAAAAATCGGTATATATCTTAGATTATTTTTTAAATATTATGAATATATAAATTTCTATCCTTCTCAAAATTAAAATTCGATTTTGCGTATTTTTAAATTTTAAAATGCTATCTTGAATTTACGATATATCGAGGCAAATAATTAAAGACAATCAGGAGAGGAACACAAGCTATGTTTACTACCAAACCAATACAACCTACTAAAGAAGAACTAAAAAAGGACCAACTTGTACAAGCATTGGTTAATATAGTTTCAGCCTATGCAAATACACGTAAGTAGTTTCCGTTTTTCACAATTTATATAAATTGGTGCTATCATATTAAAAACTTTGGGGAAATCCCAAATCGTTTTATTCATAAGAACAATACACATACAATCGGTGTTAAGTTGAAAAATGATGGCATTATAGGCTCATGTTGATGCTTTGGAATTAGGCTGCAAGATTAAAAAATAATAAATCAAAGAGTAAAGTTATTTTTAGCTAGTGTAACTTTACTCGTCTACAAGGAGTGTTTGTAATGAATAAAAATTCGGTAGTAGGTATATATATACGAGTTTCCACAGAGGAGCAAAAGGATGGTTTCTCTTTAGAAGCTCAGAAGGATACATTATTACGATATGCAGAACAGAACAATTTTGACGTCTATGATGTCTATGATGACGGCGGCTTTTCGGGAAAAGATTTTAATCGTCCAAATGTTCAAAGGATGTTTAAAGACCTTCAGAAGAATAAGATTGATACAATATTAGTTTGGAAAGTCGATAGACTTTCACGTAATAACACTGACGTCTTAAATTTAATTGACAATTTTTTAAGAACAAAAAACAAAAGGATATTAGTTAGTACTGGAGATATTGATTCTTCAACTACTACTGGGTATATGTTTATTTCCCTGTTAAGTACATTTGCACGTTATGAGAGAGAGACCTTGGTAGACAGAGTTAAATCAGGTATGGAGAAACGTGCTGAGCAGGGTGAATGGAATGGTGGCAGAATTTTAGGGTATGACAATATTAATAAGAAATTAGTTATCAATCCAGATGAAGCTAAGATTGTTAAAAAAATCTTTGAACTTCGAGCTGAAAACTGGGGCTATAAGAAAATAGCTAATTATCTCAATCATCGTGGAAAAAAAACCAAAAACAAAAATCTCTTTAAATTGGAATCAGTTAAGACAATTGTAAATAATGAGATGTACACGGGTAAAAGTGCGTGGGGCAAACAAAGAGATTGGTCTACAAAGAGAAGAGCTGGTGTAGCTAATCCGATTACTAGCGAGGGTCTACACAAAGCAATCATAGATATTGATTTATGGAACAAGGTAAAACAAGTAAACTCCCTACAAAAAGAAACATATTCTTCAAATCGAAACTTCAATGGAAACTTCTTTTTATCTGGTGTTCTGAAGTGTCCACGCTGTGGAGCAAGTACAGTAATGAACAAGGTTAAAAAACGTAATGGCGAGGGTTATCATCTATATTACATGTGCCAGGCATACCATAGTGCGGGAAAAGCCGCTTGTAACAGTAATTTGATTAAAAAAGAATGGATTGAAGAAAAAATCCTTGAAATTATTAACGTTATTATTGGTGATGAAAGAATTATTGCAGATGTTTTGGATAAGCTACAAACCCCTGGGTCTTCTAAAGACGACGAATTACTAAATGATTTACAGATAATGAATCTAGAATTTGAGAATCTCAGTAAAAGACAGGGTGAATTAGATGAAGCATATTTCGCAAATAAGCTTAAAGCAGAAAATTATAACCGTTTAGTAGAAAATGTGAATACTAAATTGAATGATATTGACCTGAAAATCAAAGCCATCGAGAAAGAAATGGCTTTGAATAAACCAATTGAAATAACACCTGCAATTATTAGAGAAGCATTCGAGAACTTTACCAAAGCTTTCGAGGTTGCTGATGATGAGGACAAGAAATTGTTAATTAGGTCATTAATTAAAGAAATATATGTTACAGATGACAGAAAGAAGCTAAAGAACATTTCTTTTTGGTTTTTTGACACTAATGATTTACCAGCTAACGATGAATGGAGAACCTTACCATAAGTAAATTAAGTTATTAGTAGAAGAGCTAAAGTACACATTATTAATAGAATTTTTTATTTCAGCCTTGATAAGGAGATAATTCTTTCTAATCAACATCTTTATTTGAAGATGATAAACAGAAGAAAGGTCTATCCAGTTTTATTATTTCGCTGCCTGTCACTCTTCGATTTTTGTCGATGAATGATAGGTTTTTTGATGAGTGGAATGTGAAAGAATAATAGAATGGTGCTGCCATTGATAATTGTTAGGGTATGCCGTCTGTTTGTTTAGAAAGAGTCTTTTAATTCAAAAAAACAACAAATACATTATTCGCTGTGCTAACGTGGAAGGACTAGGTTTAATAGAGTAGAGAGGATGTACATATGAAAGTAAATCGATTAATTGCGAACAATATTAACCAATTAGATGCCGTACTGCCATCAGATCATTCGTTAGGAATTGCAGGTTTGTCTGGGTCCGGTAAGACCACTTTTTGTCAAACGATTGGTGAAGAATCCAAGAAGCGTCTCGTTTCTTTATTGCCAAAGGCTGAATATCAGTATTTGTTTTCTAATATTATGGAAACGAATTTCAGTGCCATCAAGATGGAAGACATGCCTTTAGTTCTTTTTCTAGGAAAATCATCGATTTCTTCTAATCCGCGGTCTACCATTGGCACCCATACGGGTGTTTTTAAAGAGATTCGTGTTCATCTTGCTGATAAATTCAATCTTTCTCCAGAAGTTTTTTCCTTTAACAATGCATTAGGTTGGTGTACAGATTGTAAAGGGCGCGGTACTACCAAAAACGTGGAATGTAAAAAGTGTATGGGCATGCGCTATAATCAGGAAGCCCTGCAATATACGATTGACTTATTTGAACAACCACATAGTATTTCCGATATCAACGACTTAAGCATTGAATCCATTCTTTCATTAGCTGAAGTTTTACATATAAGTGAAGCGAAGCAGTATATTCTCCAAAATATTATCAATATGAATATTGGTTATTTAACATTAAATCGGATTATGGGTACTTTGTCAGGAGGGGAATTAACTCGGCTTTACTTGGCAGAATTCATGGCGGCCAGTGAGAATACCGTTATTATTATTGATGAAATCTCCGTTGGTCTTGATCACGACACATTATTGAAAATTTTAGAGCAGATTAAACAGTTAGGGTATAAGAATCAACTTTGGCTCATTGATCATTCTGATACTGTGCTCGATACAACGGATGAGCAATTGTTCTTTGGGCCTGGAAGTGGTAAGTATGGTGGGAAAATTGTGGAAGAATCACCACGTCCAAGTCCAATCATCTGGGAACGAAATCAAGCAATGCCAACCGAATACTATCAATTTCAGGATCTTTACTGTCGGAATATTCAAATCTCTGAGATTCAGCTTCCCAAAAATAGACTTGTCACTTTTACCGGTGAGTCTGGATGTGGTAAATCTACTCTCGTCAATGAGTGTATCGCCAAAGATTTTTTGAAGCGATATCCAAAGGATAAACTCGTCATGGTTGGGCAGGACCGAAACAAATCGATTACCAGCCGGTCAACAGTTGCGACGTTTCTTGATATTAAAAAGAAACTCACAAAATATAGTGAAGAGATTGATGATATTTTCGGGCGCTCGATTGAAGATATTATTGATGAACTTCCAAAGGAAGACATCGCTCACAAACGCTTGAGTTTATTGATCAAACTTGGACTTGGTTATTTGACGTTAGAAAGAAAAACACAATCCTTATCAACGGGTGAATTTCAATGTATTCATTTAGTTTCTGAGTTGTTTGCGAACGCAAGAAATCCACATACTCTGTTTGTTTTTGACGAGCCTTCAAAAGGGTTATCGCAAAATATTTTAAACCAATTTATTGATAGTGTCAGGGTCATTCTAGAGGATGAATCTGTCTCTATCATGATGATTGAACATAATGCCTATATGCTGGAAAGCTCCGATTTTATCGTTGATTTTGGTAAAAGACAGCTTGCACCTGTCGAGAATCTTAATGTTGTCAGTCATGAAGATTATTATCGTCAAAAAAATAATAAAGAGAGAGTTGCTCCCTTGCACATTTCTTCAACACTCAAACACCAAGAGGGTATTCACTACTTAAAAGAAAATCATATGGTCTATTTTAAAAAGGCAGAAAACGTCTATAAGGGCGGCATTTTAAAAAGCTTATCACCAATGGCCCGTGTGATTTATGGCGAATACGAATCTGACACCATCGCGCCTGTTATCGCCATTGATCTTGAAAGGCACTTGTATAGTCAATATAGTTTTCTCTATGAAATTGGGGGGCTGATCAACCATATTGTAGCTGCTCATCCGACCAATAAAGATCCAAGCAGCTTCGATTTCTACTATCAAGAAAATCATTGTCCATGTTGTTCTGGCCGTCGGGTCATCGAAAAATTTGATATTGATGTTGTCATTCAAGACAAAACCGTGCCATTCTGGGATGGCTTATTACATTCAGACGTGATGGAGGTATTAAAATATTATCAATATCCAAAATTGCAATTCCTATTTGATGAGATAAAGAATGAACTTGGTCAGGATATTAGTAAAAGCTATAATGAGATGACAGAAGCAGAAAAGCAAACCTTTTTATATGGTTATTGGGAAAAGTCATTTTATGATAAAGCAGGCAAGGCTTCGAGAACATGGGAAGGCTTTAATTTAATCATTGGGCGTTATATGTTTATTTCGAAATCTATCATTAAAGATCATATGAAAGCATCAAAAGAGATGATTACCTGTCCTATTTGTCAAGGAACCGTGCTAAACCATCATAAAAAACTAACATTTGGTGATGTGGATATACGTGAAATCATTCATCAGCCGATAGATCAAGTCATAAAAACAGTAGGGAAGTTACCAGAACTGGAAAAACTTAAAGCGATAGTTGGCGGCGATATGGTGCTTACGGAAGATGTTTCCTCCCTTTCCAGGGAAACACAAGCAGCACTGAAAATTCTTGAAATTGAACAAGCAAGATTTGTAAACTATGAAATTGTTTTACAAAATGTCTTGCCATTCTGGGACAGTATTAAAGGCAAAATCGAAGCAATAAGCAGCAAAAATCGGATCACAATCTGTGATTTTGCCAATATTACAGAAACGAGAGAAACCATTATTGAAAAGTATTTCACCAATGGAAAATACAAAAAACTAACTTATGTTTATGAAGCGTTCGGTTACAAAAAAATTGTTACCCAAATTAATAAGATTAAAGCAAGTCATCCATGTCCATTCTGTAAAGGGAAGAAAGTCATTTCAGAGGATGGTCTTCATGATGGCGTACAAAAATTATCGGTACCCTGTGTGAGTTGCTATGCCAGTGGCATCAATGATGAAGGTCGGAAGGAGATAGTCGATGGCATCGACGTGCAAACCTGGTTAACAGGCAAAGTAAGGAACGTTGTTGCTGAAAGCTTACTAACGGAGGAAGCTGCAGATATTCCTATTTTCAATCGTATTCGTGAGTTGGATAAACGAGATATGATGTCCGTTTATCAATGCCTTGAGCAAAATACTCAGGCTTAGACTAAATACTTGCAGATTGACAAATCGTCCCGAAATATCAAAAACTACCCTAGAAAAAGTTTATCATTGATTGAAGAAATCAATTCAGCAAAAAGTAAGGGACTGGAAACTACAGCTGAAAGCAGAAAAAGACCTTACGGACCTATCAAATGATTCGGATATAAAGCAGGTTTCGCGTTAAACTTTATTAGCAAGGTGGATGGATATGCTTAAGGAAGTTTGTGTGGAGAATTTTGCAATGATCCCCGAGAAGATTGCCAAGGGGGCAGGCCGCATTGAGCTTTGTGACAATCTTTCTGCAGGAGGTACAACGGTAAGCCACGGTGTTGCTTTAAAGGCCATAGAATACTGCCATAGCAAAGATATTAAGGTCATGTCCATGGTAAGGCCAAGAGGCGGGAAGTTTATTTATAGTATCGAAGAAATTGAAATCATGAAGCATGATCTACTCCATCTCAAACAGTTAGGCACAGATGGAGTAGTGTTTGGCTGTTTAGATCATACAGGGTGGATTGATGAAGCAGCCATGGCCGCCCTATTAGAGTTGGCTGAAGGGGTAGAAATCACCTTTCATATGGCGTTTGACCAAATAAAACCTGGAAAACAGCTTGATGCCATTGATTGGCTGGTGAAACAAGGTGTACATCGAATTTTAACTCACGGAGGCCCATTAGATTTCGGAATCGAGCATCATTTGTCCAGGTTAAAGGAGTTTATAGACTATGCAGCTGGCAGAATCATAATCCTTCCTGGCGGCGGAATTACTAGAAACAATCTTCTTTCCATTACAACAGTGTTAAATGTCAGCGAAGTTCATGGGACAAGAATAGTTGATTAAAAGTTCAACAAAAAGAGCATACCCGAAAAAGGTATGCTCTTTTTGCTAACCAGCGAAATGTTCAGCGGCAATTTGCTTCTTGTGCGCGAGTTTTCTGTAAACCAGCGCCACGATGAAGGATGGAATGGAACAAACCAGCATTCCGAGGAATGCATATCTTGGCTCTATTTCATATAAGTATCCGCCAAATACGGTGAATACTGCCGTGCTCCAGCTAAGGGCGAGGGCAGAGTAGATTCCCTGTGCATTCGGGACGTCCTTGGGCGGGATGTTCTGGACTAAATATTTCATAAATGCATAGTGACCCATGGCGAAGGATAATGCGTGCAATAGCTGCGACACAGAGAACACCGCAATACTCGGAAAGGCAAATACGAGAATCCATCGGACGGTGGAACCCAGTGCTGCCAGTGCCAGCAGGGAGCCTGCCGAGAAGCTGCGAAAGGCGCGGTCGGCAATCAGAAAGAACAGGATTTCTGCAATGACCCCGATGTTCAGGATGACCCCTGTCAGATATTTGGGTGCGTTGATTTCCTGCAGATAGATGTACCCATAGTTGTAATAGGATGCGTGTGCGGCCTGCAGCAGGATCACAATGACGAGCACAAGACCGAAGTGTTTGGCTTTGAATGGCTTCAGCAGGGAGCTTCTGTCTGCAGGATCTGCCTTTGGTTTTTCGGTCAGGACATCGGGTGCGCGCATCATGCCAAGGCAAACCAGCACAGAGACACCGAGCAGGAGTCCCCACAGTATGGCTTCCTCCCCGAATTTCCCCGTGAAAAAGGTCAAGGTCATGCCGCTGACGATGAAGCCGAAGGAGCCCCAGGAGCGGCTCTTGCCGTAATGCTTTAATTGCTTATTCTGGACGAGAACGCCCGCTGCGGTATCCATTGCCGGCATCAGGGCCGGGTAGAAGAAATGCAGGAACAAGACGGCGACCAGTAAGCTTGTATAAGAATTGGCGGGGATACAGAGCAGCAGGATGATGAACGTGCCGATTCCCATGCCGTTCAGCAGTATTTTGCTGCTGAATTTCCCTGATAAACGCGGGAAAGCAAATAATGTCGAAAGTCCCCTTATTACGAGCCCCAGGCTCATGATCAAGCTTGCCTGTGCCACAGTCATTCCCTTTGAATGGATCATCCATCCTGTCCAGTAGGGCAGGAAAATTCCCCATGTGAAAAAGAAACTGAAAAATTGTCTACTCATCCAGCGTTGAGAGTTCATGATCGATTCCTCCAATAATTGCATCATACCAATGGCAATCGTAAAATAATATGAGAAATCTCATATTTTAGATTTAGATTAATCTAGAAAAAGGAGGCATAGGGGCAGGATCAGAGCCAAAGAACAGCGAACCGCTCCCGTGCTTTGGGTGAAAGCAATGAAAAAAGTTCAAATGAAAGAAAGACAGCAGTATTTGGAGAAGCACTCCATCTCAGAATTATTCTCCTTTCCAATTGAAGAATACATCGAGGTCCATGAGTACAGGCGCGATGAATGGATCATTCGGGAGGGCATGCGGCCGGATTATTTGTATTATGTGATAGAAGGAAAAGCGAAGATTTACATGACTTATCAGAATGGAAAGGTATCACTGATCAATTTCATCAATGCCCGTGACTATATCGGGGAGATGGAGCTGCTCAATGAAGTGTACTATACAAAGGGAATCCAGGCGTCCACAAAGACGGTCTGTTTTGCGATTCCCCTGCATCAATGCGGCAAGCAGATGCTCGAGGATATAATATTCCTGCGGGAGCTTACGAAATTCTTAAGCGTTAAGGCCACACAAATGGCTGCAAAGTATTCCCAAAGCCTCGCTTTCCCGCTGGAAAACCGCTTGGCGGACTTTATCCTGCAGACGGCTGACGGCGATATTTACAGAGAAAAACACGTCACTGTCTGCGATTTTCTCGGCGTCTCCTACCGCCATCTATTACATGTCCTGGCTAAGTTATGCGAAAAGGGTTATTTGCATAAGGCAGGGCGTCAGTATCGGATAGAAGACCGAGAGCGGCTGGAGCAGCTTGCGGGAGTGTCAAGGAACGGTGAGGAAGCCTTAATTTATCGGGTTATTCGTAATGAATAAATCTCGAAATTGAGGTATATTAAAGTAAATTAGTAGGAAGAAGATATTTAAAACCACGCTTCTCTTACAAATTCATCTTGCAATCCAGGAGTGAATGCTTAATGGAGATAGGAATCAGTACATTTGTAGAAACAACACCGGACGTTAAAACAGGGGAAGTCGTCAGCCATGCACAGCGATTGCGTGAAGTCGTTGAGGAAATTGTGCTTGCTGATCGAGTAGGGTTGGATGTATTTGGGGTAGGAGAGCATCATCGCCAGGATTTCGCAGCATCCTCTCCAGCTGTTGTGCTGGCTGCCGCAGCTTCGCAGACAAATCGGATCCGGCTGACGAGTGCGGTCACTGTACTTTCCTCTGCAGATCCGGTACGTGTATTCCAGGATTTTGCGACGCTTGACGGCATCTCGAATGGGCGTGCGGAAATCATGGCAGGCCGTGGTTCCTTCATTGAATCCTTTCCGCTGTTTGGCTATGATTTAAATGACTATAATGAGCTTTTTGAAGAGAAGCTGGATCTGCTGCTGAAATTACAACAGTCTGAAGTTGTATCCTGGTCCGGCAAACATCGTCCGGCCATAGACAATCTTGGTGTATATCCGCGTCCGGTGCAAAATCCTTTGCCTGTATGGATCGGGAGCGGGGGCAATAGTGAGTCGGTCATCCGTGCTGGACTGTTAGGGCTGCCACTGGTGCTTGCGATCATAGGAGGACGTCCTGTCCAATTCGCTCCGCTTGTCCAGCTTTATAAACAAGCGGCGGCTCAGGCTGGTCATGACGTCTCTAAATTGCCGATTGCCTCTCATTCACATGGTTTCATTGCAGAGGATAACGAAACGGCATCGGATAAATTTTTCCCTCCTACCCAGCAAGTCATGAATGTGCTCGGAAGGGAGCGGGGCTGGGGGTATTATGGCCGGGCATCATTCGATGCGGCACGAAGCTTTGAGGGTGCACTCTATGTGGGGGATCCGGAAACTGTTGCCCAAAAGATCATTCACCTCCGAAAGAACGTAGGCATCACACGGTTTATGCTGCATGTACCGGTTGGTTCCATGCCGCATGCGGATGTAATGAAGGCTATCGAACTGTTGGGGAAAGAAGTGGCACCTATCGTTCGTGTAGAAGTGGCCAAATGGGAAGCCAGTCAGTAAACCAAGCATCTACGCTGGACAATCTTTGCCAGTGAGCAATTTCTTGTTTATCCAACCCTATGCTGCCTATACAGAAGGCCGGTTAAATTGAATTATGAATTAGTTGTGTAGAAAAAAAAGGAGAATGCTTGATATACAAAGCATTCTCCCTCTTTCATGTCATATAAAAAATGTTGATAAGAAACTATTTGTGTATTTGTGCATCTTTAATAACTATTTAAAAAATGGAATTTTTTTCAGTACAGTACAAACTGGAATGGCTACACAGATCCCTACCACATTTTGAACGATGTTTCCGGGAATAGAGGCCGCTGGTGCAATCCAGCTGCTAAATAGAACCCATTCACAAATGTAATAACCAGCTAACATAACAGGAACCGAAATGATAGTAGCGAAAAGATTGAAACCATTACTACTTCCATTGCGGCCTTTAGACCAGGCAATTTTTCCAACTATATATCCTTGCAGGCCGCGAGTTAAAATGGTGAACGGTGCCCACAATGTCCACCCAGAGATTAAGTCGAATAAACCCATCCCAACAGCACCAGCGATGGCGCCTTTTTTAGGACCAAATAAGATGGATGCGATAAAGAGCATAGCTGTTCCAAGATGAACTAAACCGCCGTTTGCCGTGATCGGCAGTTTGATATTTAAAAAGATCGTTGCAACGAATACGAGGGCAATTAACATGGATGTTAGAATTAAATTAAAAGTGCGTGCATTTGAATAACTTGTTGTTTTTTGCATAGTCTTTAACCTTCCTTATCATTTTTTTATAGGCTTCAAGGAATAGTTTCGCAAGGCTATGGTTTCCTTTGAAACCTAAGTCGCGTACGTCTGGAGAAGGGTATAGTCAACACTACAATTAGTTCCTTATTTGGACGAAATATTCTGATAAAAGGATAAAAACTTCACCAAAGATTCCGTTATCGAGTATAAGGACATAATCAGCGGGTTCAGTCCAAACTTGAAAAAGCGGTTGCCAATGATAGTATCCCTTCCCCTTAAATCCGTTTTCGCATTTACTGATAACCTTAGCAAAGGATTGGTATATTTAAAAGTGTCAATTTAGCGTAAAACTTAGGGGTCAGTTTATAAAAAAATCGTAAAAATTATATGTTTTATCATGAAATGAAGAATCCTAGCTTTGTAATAGGATAAATAATGAAGCAAAAAGACCTTAAAAAATGATAGGCAGAGCCGTATCCTTTTAAGGTCTTTTTTTCAAAATCAATCAAATTTAAATCGCAATTACCAAATATCACGGTGAACCGAATCATGAATGACATTCAGTTATCTTCTCCAGAAGAGTCCATGAAACCGCTTAGGAGCTTAAGGATCCATACTAAAATTGACAAGCTCCCAGAAAAAAAGAAAGTCGCTTCACTATCGGTCAGACAGCGAAGCGACTTTTGGAAGTTTCATTAATTTCGGATGAGATAATCGAATGCACCTAAGGATGCGGTAGCACCTGATCCCATAGAAATAATGATTTGCTTATATGCACTGTCCGTACAATCGCCTGCAGCAAATACTCCAGGTACGTTTGTAGCACCATGCTTATCTACAATAATCTCACCGAAGCGGGTGAGTTCAAGAGTCTCGCCTAACCAGTCGGTGTTTGGAACAAGACCAATTTGAACAAAAACACCTTCTAATTCAATATGGTGAACTTCTTCTGTATCACGATTGATGTAGGAAATACCGTTTACCTTGTCGGTGCCGGTAATCTCTTTGGTCTGTACGTTCTTTAGGACCGTTACATTAGGCAGGCTGTAAAGGCGTTCCTGTAATACAGCGTCAGCCTTCAGCTCTGGCATAAACTCAAGAACTGTAACATGCTTCACGATTCCTGCGAGATCGATTGCAGCCTCAATACCGGAATTGCCTCCGCCGATTACTGCAACATGCTTTCCTTCAAACAGAGGACCATCACAATGTGGACAGTATGCTACACCTTTATTTTTGAACTCTGCTTCGCCTGGTACGCCAACATTGCGCCAGCGTGCACCTGTTGAAAGAATAACGGTTTTGCTCTTTAAAACAGCACCATTTTCTAGTTCAAGTTCGATGAGTTCGTTCTTTTCTAAACGCTTGGCACGCTGTAAATTCATTACATCAATGCCATACTCTTTAACATGTTCTTCAAGGCTTGCAACAAGCTTAGGACCTTCTGTATATTTCGTACTTATAAAGTTTTCAATACCCATGGTGTCCATAACCTGGCCGCCAAAGCGCTCAGCCACGATACCTGTGCGAATGCCTTTGCGTGCCGCATAGATGGCTGCACTTGCACCGGCTGGTCCGCCTCCAACAACAAGCACATCATATGGATCCTTATCAGCAAGCTCTGCTGCATCAGGGCCGTTCCCCATCTTGGCGAGGATTTCCTCAAGTGTCATACGGCCGCTGCCGAAAGATTCACCATTTAGGAAAACAGTTGGTACTGCCATGATGTCTTTGCTTTCTACCTCTTCTTTGAAAGCTGCGCCGTCGATCATGGTATGAGTAATGCCAGGGTTGAGAATGCTCATTAAATTTAGTGACTGAACAACATCTGGACAATTGTGGCAGCTAAGACTGATATAAGATTCAAAGTGATATTCACCTTTGATACTCTTAATTTGATCAATGACCTTTTGATCTACCTTAGGCGCTCTTCCGCTAACCTGCAGCAAAGCAAGCACTAAAGACGTAAATTCATGTCCCAGAGGAATACCGGCAAACGTTACTCCAGTATCTTCGCCGAGACGATTCACGCTAAAGCTCGGTGTTCTTTGTAATTCAGCTTTCTCTACCTTAATGTTGGATGACATGGCGGCCAATTCATCTACTAAAGCCAGCAGGTCGCGAGATACGTCATCAGAGCCTGCGCTGACTTTTAGAAGGACATCACCCTCCAACAATTGAAGGTATTGGGCTAATTGTGCTTTTATATCTGCATCTAGTAACATTTAATCGGCTCCTTAAATCTTGCCTACAAGGTCAAGGCTTGGCTTAAGTGTTGCAGAACCTTCCTGCCATTTAGCCGGGCAAACTTCACCAGGATTGTTGCGAACATATTGTGCTGCCTTAATCTTGTTAACAAGAGTGCTAGCATCACGGCCGATGCCGTCTGCATTTATTTCAACAGTTTGGATGATGCCGTCTGGATCGATGATAAAAGTTCCGCGATCAGCAAGACCTTCTTCCTCGTTTAATACGTCGAAGTTGCGGGAGATTTTTTGTGAAGGGTCACCAATCATAGTATATTCAATTTTACCAATAGCATCTGAGTGATCATGCCAAGCCTTATGTGTAAAGTGAGTATCCGTTGAAACGGAATATACTTCCACGCCAAGTTCTTTTAGAGTTGCGTACTCGTTTTGCAGGTCTTCTAATTCTGTAGGGCATACGAATGTAAAGTCTGCTGGGTAAAAGCAAACTACACTCCATTGACCCTTAAAGTTTTCTTCAGTAACATCGATAAAATCACCGTTACGATATGCTTTAGCTGTAAATTGTTTTACTTCTGATCCAATTAATGACATAAGTAATTGCCTCCTAGGTGTGGGTTTTTGAGAATTATTTAAAACATATAATCGCAATTATATTATAATAATTCTAATACAAAAGTTATTATTATATAAAACCTATTGTTTTGTCAAAAAGAATGCTTCACTTTACCGTACGTTGTTTATATTTGCTATTACGAATCAATGATTTCAGCTGATGCGGGCAGGGGTTTATTAGGAATGGAGGGAAAATTCAGTAAATGAGTTGGAGGAAAGTCGTTCATAAGGGAAATGAAGGCCAATCCAGTAAATGAGTTAGAGAAAAGTCCTTCATAGGGGAAATGAAGGACAAAATTCTTAATAATTTAGAGAAAAGTCCTTATAAGGGAAATGAAGACCAAAATCCATAAATGAGATGGAGGAAAGTCTTTCATAAGGGAAATGAGGGACAAAATCCAGTAAATGAGTAAGTGGAAAGTCCTTCATAAGGGGAATGAAGGCCAAAATTCAGTAAATGAGATGGAGTAAAGTCCTTCATTTGCCATAGGAGGTATACATTAAAGTTTTAAGTTGTGGTTTTTTCGTAGAAAGTCCATTGATGAACCCCTACTATTTTATAATTTTTCAAGAGAATCCTTCTAATCCTTTTTTTGGACTCTATCACTTTACACCAATCTTGAATTACATTCGTAGTAATTTTTTGACTTGGAAAAAGAAGCTTAAATTCATTCACACTACGGATTACAGCGGTTACAACCATTTCTTCGTGTCCGCATTCCTTGCAAATACATTTCTTCCCTTTTACAGAAATAGAAAAGGAGCTACAAACTAAACAAGTGATTCCCTTTCTCAGCTGCTCATACTCATAAGATGGTAATAGTTTAAAAGGAGAGTCTTTCATATGCTGTGAAATTAATTTATCAGCTAGCATTTTGTGTTTTCTATCTAACTTTGTAGATAATGTATTTAAATTTTCAAAGTAACGACTAACTTGATTTGGGAAAATAAATGGTTTATTTAAAGGTGCTTGGTATAAGGTGAATTCGGGGTTGATAAAAACGACTGAAGAAATAAGGGGGATATTAAAGCCAAGGTTTTGGAGTAACAGGCGCAGTAAGGATTCGCTCCTCTTCAATTGGTTTAGTGGATTATTAATTTCATACTTGGGTTTCTTATATAATCTTTCCGAATCGTAATAATAATCTCCTTCATAATTTTTCACTTCGAAAAAATAAATGGAGTCTGAACTAATTATTATTGAGTCGATTTGGAAAGTGGTGTTATTTAGTTGGAGTAGCAAATCGTTTAATATAAAACATTCACATTGAAGTTTTTCCGTCAATGAATCAAATAATACCTCTCCTTCATAGCCTTTTTTAAGGTTGAAATAATGATGCCTTTCTTTCTCAGACAAACTCATCCGAGTGTTTAAGGATTTCAGAATTAGTAATTCAGCAGGTTCAGTTCGAGATTTATAAAGCATAATTCACATCCTTTTTCATTTTAATATGGCTAATATATATCAATTTCTTTAATAACTTTACCCAAGTAATATTCTATACTTTTTCTTAAATACCTTCTTCTGTAACACCCCAGTCTGGTTGTAAAATAGAAAACAGTCCTCGTATGGAAACGGTATAATAAACAGGCAGAAGCAGACATTAAATGATGGGATGCTGTTATAAAAAAATGCAGAAAAGTAATGATGTTTCATTTTAGAGATATAAGAGAAAAAACCTGTATTAAAAGCCAAAATTAGAAAAGGAGAACCTATGACAAAGAGTAATGAATTAGGATGGAACTTTGATAACAGTTACGCTCGTTTGCCTAAATTATTTTTTACCAGTACCAGCCCAGGTTCTGTGCGGTCACCGAAGCTGGCAATTCTCAACATTGAACTGGCGGAATCTCTAGGTTTGGATGTTCAGGCGCTGCAAACTGAAGATGGCGGAGCAGTGTTTGCTGGGAACAAGATTCCTGAAGGTGCTTCTCCTCTTGCTCAGGCTTACGCGGGGCATCAATTCGGACATTTTAATATGTTAGGGGATGGCCGTGCTGTTCTGCTTGGAGAGCATATCCTGCCCGAGGGCGAGAGGGTGGATGTTCAGCTTAAAGGGGCAGGCAGAACGCCATACTCCCGCGGGGGAGACGGCCGGGCGGCACTTGGGCCGATGCTGCGCGAATATATAATAAGTGAAGCCATTCATGCGCTCGGTATTCCTACTACCCGCAGTCTGGCAGTGGTGACAACTGGCGAGAACATTATCCGGGAAACAGAGCTTCCAGGTGCTATTCTCACTCGTGTGGCTTCTAGTCATCTGCGCGTAGGTACGTTTCAATACGCTGCTACATGGGGGACAGAAGAAGAACTCAAAGCCCTTGCTGATTACGCAATAAAACGCCATTTTCCAGAGATTGAGGACAGTGAAAACCGATATCTTTCGCTGCTGCAGGAAATGATTAGGCGTCAGGCGATGCTGATTGCGAAATGGCAGCTGGTTGGCTTTATTCATGGAGTTATGAACACGGACAATATGACTATTAGCGGCGAAACCATAGATTATGGCCCTTGCGCCTTTATGGATGTGTTTGATCCGGAAACGGTCTTCAGTTCCATTGACACTCAGGGCCGCTATGCCTATGGGAATCAGCCGAATATTGGCGGGTGGAACCTGGCGCGGTTTGCTGAGAGCCTATTGCCGCTGCTGCATGAAAATCAGGAAGAAGCTGTTGAAATAGCGCAGAATGAAATTTCAAAGTTTCCTAAGTTGTATTACACTAATTGGCTGGAAGGAATGAGAGCAAAACTGGGTTTATTTAACGAAGAAGAACAAGATAAACCCCTTATCGAAGATCTTCTCAGTATGATGTCGAAGTACCGAGCGGATTATACGAATACCTTCCGCGCATTAACTTTTGATACGGTGGAGGATACAGTCCTATCCGGAACACCTGAATTTACTCAGTGGCATGAGCTCTGGCAGGAGAGACTAGGCAGGCAGGAGGAATCGGAAGACTCTTCGAACCAGTTGATGCGAAACAGCAATCCTGCGGTTATTCCCCGGAACCACCGGGTAGAAGCGGCACTGGAAGCTGCAGTGAAAGAAGGAGATTACAGCGTAATGCAACGGCTTTTACAGGTACTTTCAAACCCATACGCACACTCTCCTGAACAAGCTGAATACGGTGCACTGCCTGCATCCTCAGCCCCATATCGGACCTTTTGCGGTACCTGATATAAAAATAAACAAATAAGCCAGAGACAACATAGTCCCTGGCTTCTTTTCTTATTAAACTGCTGAGTCTATAGATTTAACGATTCTTTCGCAGATTTCATGAGTGAGCAGCGAATCCTCAATAGAAGGATCAGGTGTCTTGTTGTTCTGAACGCAATCAATAAAATGATCTACTAGTTGGTAAAAGCCTCGTTTATAAAGGGTTGGCTCCCAGTCGCCAAATTTAGTTATATGTATTTCTTTATTATGAAAATGAGTGGTTTCAACAAGGCTGTTTACAACATACTTATTATGCCCAGTCATATATTCAATGATTTCTTCTGTAACACCGCCATTCCTGTTCATCACTCCAATAGCTGCACATCCTTCTCCAATAAGCTGTATGACCAAATGATCAAGCATTTCACCATTTCTAAGGTACTCAACCTTTACATCCTTAACTGCGGTATTCATCAAAAATCTGAGAGTATCTACCACATGGATAAAATCTTCTACAACAAATCTTCTTATATAATCCGGAGCAGCAAATCTGTTTTTTTGCATGATAATCAAGCTGGCTTTGCCATGTTCCTTAAGTTCTTTAACTCTAGGTATAAAACGTCGGTTAAAACCAACCATTGCGATTTTGCCGCTCTCATTGGAAAGCTGCACAATTTTTTCGGTTTCATGAAAATTCATGGATATGGGTTTGTCTATGTATATATGGATGCCGTTACTAAGTAATTTTTCAGCTGTTTCAAAATGTCCCTCAGTAGCCGTACTAATAAAGGCTGCATCAATGTTTCTTGTAATCAGTTCGTCAACGGTCTGAACTTTTTCCTGAACCTTATACTTATTTGCTAATCTGTTTAGCGTTTTAAGATTTCTTGTGCAGAGCACAAGTTCTATTCCTTCTTTTTCAGAAAGCACTGGCAGGTAGGCCTTTTTAGCAATATCTCCTAATCCAATAATTCCTATTTTCATTTATAACACCTCATTAGAATAATCTGTTGAAGCTTGTAATGATTTTTTGCAAAGTTCCCATCTATTAGCCGTGTTTTGGTATCTATTCAGGCATTTTTTATAAAGAGTTCATTTACACTTTATCTCTTTTAGAGTGAAACAGGTAAAGTGCTGCTACCCTTTTGGCTTTGCACACATTTACTCTTCTGACGAATACAATGAGTTAATAATATCAGAGGATGGATAAAAATGCCCAATACGTTACCGGTAACCATTAAAACGGCTGCAATTGGCAGCGGGCCGAGTAAGACCGTCTTGTATCCAGAAGTTAGCAGCATGCAGAACCATCAATGGGAAAGATCAATGAATAGGACGATTGTGAATCAAACACAGCAGCTCATAAATCAGCAAATAGGAAATATGCCGACAACCGTAGAAGAAATGATTGGTTCATATGAAATCAAAAACAATCAGCGTCAGGTTCTAAGTTTATCACTCTCTAATTATACGTATCACTTTCATGCCGCCCATGGTATGACGTATATAAAATCTTTAACGTTTGACCTGAAAAATGAGAGGCTTTGTGAACTTAAAGACTTGTTTAAGCCTGGGAGTGAATATGTAAAAGCTCTTTCCATCTTAATTGAAAAACAAATTAAACAGCGAAATATTCAGCTGCTTAACGGATTCACAGCCATTAAACCCAATCAGGACTTTTACATTGCGGATAAAGTTCTTGTTATCTATTTTCAATTATATGAAATCACACCATATGTTTATGGTTTCCCGATGTTTCCCATATCCGTATATGATATAGAGGGAATGATTGATGAAAATGGTCCCCTGGGACGGATGGCTGCTAATAATTAGCCATTAAACTAACCGCGAGTTTTTATAGCTTACTTAAAATATGAACTTTAAGTCTTAAAAAAGAGGCACATTATGAGGAATGTGCCTCTTTCGTATTGTTTTATGGAAGAATATTGCCTGCAGCACGATAAATACTGTACCATTCTTCTCGCGTCAGATGAATTTCGCTCGCCTTACAGCAGTCCTTTAGTCTATCTAAATTCATGGTACCGATAACTGGCTGCATCTGTGCGGGATGGCGTAAAAGCCACGCAGTGGCAATGGTTGTGTTGCTGACTTCATATTTTCCCGCGATCTCATCAATGGTCTGATTCAGTTCTGGGAACTTATCATTTCCAAGGAACACACCTTCAAAGAATCCGTATTGAAAAGGAGACCAGGGTTGAATGGTGATATCATGCAGTCTGCAATAATCTAGCACGCTGCCATCCCGGTCTACCGCTGAATCGTTTTCCATGTTCACATTGATTCCATTAGAGATCATGTTGGCGTTCGTAATACTCAATTGCAGCTGGTTTGCAACAAGCGGCTGCCTTACATACTTCTTTAGCAGCTCAATCTGCATGGGCTTCTGGTTAGAAACGCCAAAATGACGCACTTTTCCCGAGTTTTCAAGGATATCAAAGGCCTCTGCTACTTCTTCTGGTTCTACAAGTGCATCCGGACGATGCAGAAGCAGAACGTCCAGATATTCGGTTTTCAGACGCTTTAAAATTCCGTCTACGGATTCTAAAATATGTTCTTTCGAAAAATCGAACATCCCTTTTCGAATCCCGCATTTGGACTGAAGGATGATTTTCTCTCGAATATCTGCATTCATGTGGATGGCATCTGCGAATATTTCCTCACATGTCCCGCCGCCATATATATCTGCATGGTCGAAGAAGCTGGCTCCTTCTTCTAAAGCTGTTTGGACAAAGCGCTCAGCCTCCGTCTTGTCTAGCGAGTTAATACGCATGCAGCCGACAGCAACGACTGGCACCTCTAATGTGCTGCTTCCTAGTTTTATTGATCTCATTGCTTTACTGCCTCCAATTTAGTGGAATAGGTAACTTAGTGCCATTACAAATAATGGCTTTCCCAAAAATTAATGAAAACGTTATAGATATACATCTATTTTGACATATAAGTATAGCAGGCTCAATTTTTAAGCTGATGCAAAAGCCTGTATATGAAAAGAAATCATTTACTATATGTAATCCTTTTCATAGTGAACCCCTCTCCACACTGCATCAAAGGATTTACTTATATAAAAAAACCTTCAGGTTATCTTTACTGTCAAGGGTTGCAAGGAGGACATTTTTTACTTCAGTCTGATATAATCGCTCTAATTTGGAACAACCCAGTTATCGTCTTTATGTATTTGTTTTAACTCTTTGGAATTAATTCTGCCTTCCTTAATAATCGTCCTTGGCAAATCGAAAGGCTCTGTTTCCATCTGGAAGAATGCAGGTGTAAGCGGTTCGTATTTGGGATCCAAAAAAAACGAAATCTTTCCGTTTGCTTCCCAAATGGCTAAGGCAATTTTCTTCAAATCATCAACTCTACCTTCCCGTAATTCTTCCATTATCACATCAAGGGATATTCTTGCTTTTTTTAATCCTTTATAAAGGATTTCTCCGTTCTTAACAATGGGGATTGGTCCATGGTTAATCAGCCTTCTAAACCATGGCCATCTAAGAATCAGAAAAACGCCCCCAAGATATAAGGTCACTAATACAAGGGTTGTAATGATGGCCCCTTTTAGCCCAAGATTTTCATCAGATAACGGATGGGCAATTATGTTTCCAATGACTAAAGCAATAACAAAGTCAAGAAGTCTCAGTTGGGAAATCGCACGCTGGCCTAAGACTTTAGCAACAATTAATAAAAAGATAAAAGCAACAATTGCTCGAAGAATCCATTCCATGGTCGTAAGTGTTTCCTGGCTATGAAAAAAATCCATGTAAGACACATCCTTTACCTCAGGTAGGCTATTACATAGTTTAACACTGATGTTATTTTAATAATCCAGTGAATAACAAGTGTCTATACCTAATTTTTTAGTAACTTTCTATATAAAGTTTTATTTAGCCTTATTTTCACATAAAATACGCAGCTTCCCCTATACATGCCTATAAATGTAACTAAATGACTGCTATTAAAGACCTGGTGCTGGAATAAGGTCTTTTTTGTTTTGTTCTGAAGCTTTATATAGGAAAGAAAATGGCATCCTATGTCATTATTTCTTTTTTAAAATAAGTAACCGGAAAGTAATAAATGTAACCAAAGCTTTTGAAATCATCGCGATTATTACCTTTCTAATATTACTAAGAGGTGAAGATGCTGACATATTGCACAAAATTTGGTGTTTATGGTTATGAAGTCCTCGTTTATTGAATACAGGAGAAGGTATATACAGACTAAACCCGCAAAACATTTCATCCAAGTGCCTCCCCGTAAAATAAATTTGAGAGGAGACAAAGACATGAGTGTTCAAAAAAGTACAGACAGCTCGAGCCTTGCAGAAGTGATTGACAGGATCTTAGACAAGGGAATTGTTATTGATGCGTTTGTAAGGGTTTCTCTGGTAGGGATAGAAATTCTTACTGTTGAAGCCCGAGTAGTCATAGCCAGTGTTGATACTTGGCTGCGATATGCAGAGGCTGTTGGATTATTAAGTGATGAAGTTCAAGATGAAGGTCTTATGAATAGAAAGCAAACGCAGGCAGCTGCATTTAGCAGCTAGAAAGATGAAGTGTTTAAAGAATTCGATAAGGAGCTGAGGTAATAAAAATGAATAACGAAGAACTAAAAAACAATGAGAATGAAAATAAAAATCAAGAAGTTAGTGAGAATAACGGAGAAAATAAGCCATCAGAAAACGAAAAGCAAACGGACGAAAAAAAAGGCGCTAATTATTCTGTGAACCTGGCCATTTTAGGCGGTGTTGTCGGAGCAGGCATCGGGCTGCTGGCAAACCCTGAAACAAGCAAGAAGGTTATGAAAAATCTGGGTGAATCTGAACTTATAAAAACTGCGGGCAAGGAATTTAGAAAAACAGCACAGGAACTTCTCGCTGGCCAGGCGCAGAACAGTGTCAAACAATTAGCATCTGGTTATATCAGCAAAATAGAAGAAGGACTGCTGTCTCCAAAGAAGGGAAAAGGCGGTACAAGCGGGGAAACTAGCGGGGAAAGCCAATCGCTCGAAGAGATCAAAGAAGAAAACAAAAACCTGAATGAGCGTCTTCAAAAAATGGAAAAAATGCTGAGCGATTTAGTTGATTCCAAGTAATTGCCCTAGTCCTTTTTCTGTTTTCCCGAAGGGGGGTTACTTGAATGGACAAACGCGTAAAAAAAGTAGTGGGAAAAGCTGCGAAAAAAGTGGTGGACCATACTCCTGAACCTGTAAAAGAAAAAGTGAAAGAAGTAGTAGTCGACAAAGCGAAAGAGAAAATAGTAGAGCACATTCAGGATAAAGCGCATGAATTCACAGAAAACCTGGAGCATGCCAGAGACGATTTTGCTGATAAAGTCCATGAAAAGGGCGGAGAAGCAAAAGAAAAGACCCAGAATGTCCTGCTCACAGCACGTGAAAAGCTGGGGAAAGTGGTGGAAGCCGGAGAAGAATTCCAAAAGAAGATTTCTTCAGGCAATAAACACAAAGATGATCGGAAAGTTAAAGGTGCCAGCCAAATAAAAGGCATCAGCCATATAAAGACATCCAAGGATATCAAGGGTGCTACCAAAATCAAAAGCTCAGAGAAACTCAAATCCGTAAATGACATGAAGACTTATGGTTCCTAAATGAAATGATGAAAGGAGAATGTTAAGAATGGCACTTCAAAAGAGTACAGATAGTTCCAGCCTGGCGGAGGTTATTGACCGGATATTAGATAAAGGGATTGTAATTGACGCATTTGTCAGGGTATCAGTAGTCGGAATTGAAATTTTAACAGTTGAAGCAAGAGTGGTTATTGCAAGTGTTGATACATGGCTGCGCTATGCAGAGGCAGTTGGGCTGCTTCGGGATGAAGTGGAAGAAAACGGACTTCCAGCCCAATCGAATGAAAGAAATGCTCGCTTTAGTATCTAGAGAAAAAGAAGGCAAAGCCAGGGTTAATCTTAACCCTAGCTTGCCATCTTTAGCAGGAGGCCACTATGGAAATTAAAAAAATACTTGGAAATGTTACGGATTTCTTCAATGAATATATAGCTCCAGTCCATAAAATTACCTCTGTAGAAGAAAGTGATAACAATGGCTGGAAGCTGACAGTTGAAGTGATCGAGGAAAAGGAATATATGAAAAAATATGCAAAAGATGAAATGCTGGGTGTTTACGATGTGTATCTCAATGAGGAGAAGGAAGTAACATCCTATAAAAGACGGGATATCCGTTACAGAAGTTCACTAAATCAAGATGTATAGGACGTGGGAGTAGGAGGAAATAGAGTGACGGTCTTAAAGAAAGAGATCAACAGGAATTCAAAATCCATGGTACAAGACGAAAGGACAGAAGACTTACTTTCCCGCTCATTACAATACTTGAAAGCAGGCTATCCTATCCATTTTACAGGCCCGTCTGGCACAGGGAAAACCTCTCTGGCTCTCGCTCTGGCGAAGAGAAGAAAAAAACCAGTCATGCTTATACACGGTAATCATGAATTAAACAATAAAGATTTAATTGGCGACTTTACCGGATATACGAGCAAAAAGGTTGTCGATAACTATGTTCGTTCTGTTTACAAAAGAGACGAAAGTATAACAGAGACATGGAGAGACGGGCGTCTCCTAGAGGCAGTGAAGAATGGATACACTCTCGTTTATGATGAGTTTACCCGATCACGGCCAACCACAAATAATATCTTTTTATCCATTTTAGAAGAAGGAATTCTCCCATTATACGGGACAAAATTAACTGAACCATTTGTCCGTGTTCATCCTGATTTTGCGGTGATTTTTACCAGCAATCCTGATGAGTATGCAGGCGTCTACCAAACACAAGATGCGCTGCTTGATAGACTCATTACCCTATATATCGATCATAAGGACAGTGGCCGCGAGGCAGCAATTATTTCAGAAAAAGTAGATCTTGATAAGAAACGCGCTATGGCGATTACAACGCTGGTAGCAGAGCTGCGCAGGGAATGCAAAGCGGATAGCGGGCCGAGTCTGCGGGCATCACTGATGATCGCCAAATTGGCAGCGGAAGGAGAAATTCCAATAGACGGGTCAGATTCAGCTTTTCAACGTCTCTGTATGGACATATTAGGCCATCAAGTGAGCCGTTGTATTGAATCAGATCAGCCATTAGAAACTGCAGAAAAAATGATAATAAAAGCATGTCATAACATGAAGGTCACCTGAGGAATAAAGGAGAGTTTTACAATGAGTGAAGAATCAATGGGTATTTATATTTTTTGCGGAATACAGACAGAAACAGAGGAAACCTTCGGTGAAATAGAAATGGAAGGCGAACAAAGAGAATTGATGACAATCCGTTATAAAGATGCAGCTATGATCGCCGCCGAGGTTCCAATGAAAATTTATCACCCGAATAAAGCCAATTTAATGATGCATCAAAATGCTGTATCTCAAGTGATGAAGAAGAATGATACAGTGATTCCAGTCAGCTTCGGTAATGTTTTCCACTCGAAAGAAGATGTGGGTGTACTGCTGGAAAATTTATATCCGCAATTTGAAAAGCTTTTCCCGGAAATTAAAGGGAAGATTGAACTTGGATTGAAAGTGATTGGAAAAAAAGAGTGGCTTGAAGCACAGGTCAGCGAGAATTCAAATATAGAAAAAATGGCTAAAGCTGTTAAGGGGAAATCGGAAGCAGCCAGCTATTATGAAAGAATTCAATTGGGCGGAGCTGCTCAAAAAATCATTACAACTTTACAGCAGCAGGTAAAGCAGGAAGTGTTTAAGCCTCTGCAGGAGCTGGCCGAAGCATCCAAAACAAATGATCCAATAGGTGAGAAAATGCTTTTGAATGCTGCCTTCCTGGTTGATCGAAACAAAGAAGCCCAATTTGATCAAAGCATTAATGAAATGTATGAAAAATGGAAGGATAAGGTCGAATTCAACTATAGCGGCCCTTGGCCAGCCTATAACTTTATCAATATTAGATTAAAAGTTGAGGATGACTGATGCTGCATAAACTGGTTTCTGCACCTATCAACCTTGTTATAAAAATAGGCGAAAAGGTGAAAGAAGAGGCGGATAAAGAGCTGTATGACCTTCCTACCATTCAGCAAAAGCTGATTCAGCTGCAAATGATGTACGAACTTGGTGAAATTCCTGAAGAGGCTTATACCGCTAAGGAAGAAGAGCTGCTTATAAGATATGAAACAGCAAAACGAATGGAATTAGAACAATGGGAACAAATGACAAAGAAGAAATGAGGATTATAAGAGATGGACGGTCTAATTTATCTATATGGATTAATTCCAACAAAGGAAGCATCCGAACGAACCTTTCCATCCTTAAAGGGCTTTGACGGTGAAGGCGAGTTATATGCCATTCCTATAGGCAATATAACAGCTATTGTTTGTAATCTTGATTCCGAAATTTACTCGGAAGAAAGTATTAAAGACAAGACGAATAATGATATGGAATGGCTCCAGGAAAAAGCCTTCCACCATCATGAAACTGTGCTTAATCTATCAAAAATTTTCACGATCATACCATTGAAATTTTGTACGCTGTATATAAATCAGGCAAGCCTTGAAACGGCTGTTTTATCAAATGAAGCCAAAATGATGGATACGCTTGCCTTAATAACTGGTAATGAAGAATGGAACTTAAAAATTTACTGCGATGATCAAGTTTTAAAAGAACAAGTAAGCCTCAGCAACCCGGCAATCGAAGCAAAGAGAGCAGAAATAAGTCAACTGCCTAAGGGTAAACAATTTTTCGAAAAGAAAAAGTTAGACAGTTTAATAGAATCTGAACTTGAAGAAGAAAAAAACAAGGTTAGTGAAAAAATTCATGCACAGTTACAACAGTCTGCCCTTAAAGGAAATGTAAAAAGAACCTGGAGTAACAATGTAACAGGAAGAAAAGACAATATGACCTGGAATTGTGTATATCTTATTTCCACATCTAATGTAGAAAGTTTCCTGGAACAAATCCAGCAATATGAAAAGGACATGAAAGAAACAGGGTGGCACTTTGAGGCGTCAGGGCCTTGGCCAGCCTATCATTTTTCTAGCTTTTCAAAGTGAGGACGAGTATATGTCTCTAAGAGAATCGATAGAAAACAAGGATATCGCATTAATTGATATTTTGGATGTCATCCTTGATAAGGGTGTTGCGTTAAAAGCAGATTTAGTGATTTCCATTGCAGGAGTCGACCTAGTCTATTTGGATTTGAGGTTACTTATTGCTTCAGTAGAATCTCTCGTTCAGGCTAAAGCAGGAAATCGAAAAACCGTATCATCACAAGAATTTGATATACAGAGGGAGGAGTTGATCGATGCAACCGGCCAGCCAAACAAATGGAAAGATTAATCTTGATCCTGAGAATGCAGAACACGGGTTAGCGCAGTTAGTTTTAACAGTCATTGAGCTGTTAAGGCAGATTGTAGAAAGGCATGCGATAAGACGTGTCGAAGGCGGGACTTTGACAGACGAGCAAATTGAAAACTTAGGTGAAGCATTAATGAACCTCGAAGAAAAAATGGAAGAATTGAAAGAAATTTTCGGCCTTGATGCTGAGGACTTGAACATCGATCTTGGTCCTTTAGGAAGCTTGCTTTAATTCAAAACTAAAGGTGGAATTCAAATGGCAATCGAACATAATATGCAGTCCAGTACGATTGTGGATGTATTAGAGAAAATATTAGATAAAGGCGTCGTCATAGCAGGTGATATCACAGTAGGTATTGCAGATGTTGAACTATTAACGATTAAAATACGGCTGATTGTTGCATCTGTTGATAAGGCAAAGGAAATAGGGATGGACTGGTGGGAAAACGATCCCTATTTATCATCTAAAGCTTCAGACAGCAATACAAAGGCTCTTGAAGAAGAAAATAAGAAGCTGCATCAAAGGCTTGAAGCACTCGAAAAAAGCATGTCAAATAACCGTTTAAATTCAACTGAATTCAACTACTAATAGGGGGTTTTTACAATGGAAAAAACAAAAGAAACGGAAAAACAAAATCAGGATAAGAAAACAGAAAGCAGCACGAGCAGCAGTACGCTCATCCGTTCAATCGCAGGAGGTCTGATCGGTGCTGCAGTGGGTTATGCGGCAACACCTGATAATGGTAAAAAGCTTGTAGAAAATATGAGCGGGGAAAAATTAAAAAGCACAGGAGCTTCATTAGGAAAGGCGGTCAAGGATAAGTCGATAAAAGCAGTCGATTCTATTAAAAATTCAGCCGGAAAGATCTTTGATAAGAAAGAGGAAGCAAATATCGAAGGGTATACAAACGAACAGGATTCAAAAGGGGAGAATGAAACCAGCGTTCAATCTCCAGTTAATAAATCGAAAGAATCCTCGGGCAATGAAGATGTCAACGACCGTTTAGACCGTTTAGAGGAAATGCTGACGAAGCTGATCCAAACAAAAAGTGGTGAAAGCAAAGGTAAGGATCAAGCAGAATCCGATCAACCTTCCTCCTCCAATGAGTTGAAAAATGACGAGTCCAGTTCAAAAAAAGAAGATGAGGCTGTGTCTCAATCAGAAGGCCAGGATGATAACAATGAATCACAGTCATTTTTACAAGGTCCTTTAAGCAATCAAGAATCACAGTCTTCAGGAGGAAATGAAACAAAGGAATCCGAGGGACAAGAAGATAGTAATCAGACATCACAGCCAGAAGGCCAGGGGAATGGTGAGGGTACTGAGACTGAGGGAGACAGTGAGGACGATAGTGAAGAAGCTGATACAAAAGGAGAAAATACCGAGACAGGGCAATCCCAAACAGACGCTGATGAGACTAGTGAAGACGTAAAAGCTGAATCAGGCCAGGAAGGCGATGAAGGTGAACAATCAGAGTCAGCTGAAAAAACGCCCGAAAATGAATACGAGTCCCTAAAAGAAGAAAACGAAAAGCTTCAGGACCGCTTAGGCAAAATCGAAGAGCTGTTATCAAATTTAGCTCAAGAAAAAAATGGCCAGAGCCAAGATTCCAATCAGTCTGACGAAACTGAGAAAGAGGATAACGCCCTAAATTCTCAAAAAAAAAACGCCTTAAATAATAATGGAAATGAACAAGGCTCAACAAAAGATCAGGATGATACCGAAGAGTCGGAAGGACAAACTGACAGTGACGTGGAGGAGTCAGAGGATGATGAAAAGGTAGATCCGCAGGACAAGGTTAATGGCGAGAATAATGAAGAAGAAACAGAAAACCAGGAAGACAGTGATCAGGAAGCTTCAGAGAAAGATCGAGAGAACGATAACGAGGTAAAGAATCCGGTAGAAATTCAGGGTGATAGCCAGGAGAATGATGGATCAGAAGGCCAGAAAGACAGTGAAGAGGCTGATACTGAAGAAGATAATGAAGAAAAGAAGAGTGACAAGCTAAAAAATCAATCAGAAGATCAGGCAGACAGCCAGGAGAATGAAGCAAGCACGGAAGGTCAGAAAGAAAGTGATGAAGCTGATTCAGAAGAAGACAATCAAGAAAATGCTAGTGAAAAGGTGAAACATCAGGCAGAAGATCAGGAAGACAGTCAGGAAAATGATGACGACTCAGATAATCGGGACCCTGAAGAAGCAGATACTGATGAAGAGATACAAGATGGAAACAGCGAACAGATAAAAGATCAAGGTAACAGCAATAAGGACGATTCTGAAGACCAAGAAGAAAGTGAAGAGGAAGAGGCTGAAGGGAACGGTAAAGAGGCAAAGGGTAAGAAGCAAAATCAAAATAGCGGGAAGAAGCAAAGTAAGGGCAAAGACCAAAATGAAAACAATTCAGTAAGTGAGCAAGCTGATAAGAGTAAAAAAAGCAATTCAGATAAAAAAGGGTTAAAATCCAAAAAGTCAGATCTGGCAGAGAAGGTAGATTTCTATAATGTTCTTAACGATGATCAGGACACCTATCTGCTATTAAACGAAATAAAAAAGGAGACCTGATTATGAGTTCTGGCATAATGAAAGACAATATACTTGAATTCTTTGTCCAAGCGGCCAATAAACATGATTTCTCCTTGGATATCACCTTAAACGTTAAAGGTTCTGTTATTACGGGAACGATGATATCTGCTAAGGAATATTTCAATACGATGAGTGAAACATTCGAAGACGGAAATGAAATTGCACAAGCATTAAGCGAACAGCTTGGACGAGCCGGAGAGGCGGCTCAAAACAATGACGATTCCGAAGCCTATTTTCTCCATATGAAAGATACCAAGGTATACGTCGGTGACAGCAAGCCCACCCCGTCAAAGGGAAAGATACTCTGGCGGGGCAAATTAAATGAAATTGACGGGTTCTTTTTAGGAAGAATATACGATAGCAGCGATAATGAAACATAGATATGAACTGAGTCAATTCAGCATATCTTTCAATAGATTGAACTCACATAGAATTTGCCTGGCTGTTCCTATTCCTTTCTTTGGGAAGAGTCCTGCTTTCCATAGCTTCGCCCGCGAGTTAGAATAGCCTGGGTACAATCTGTACTCAGGCTATTAAAGCTGCCGTCTGAATGTATGAGAAGTCTCATTAATGGAACTCAGAAAACTTGGCTCATGAATGTTGCTTAGATTCCCAATAATCATAGATCCGTGAAAAAGTAATCTCCCTCCATACCCTTACTACTATAGATTAAGCCCCGCTAAAAAGCCTATCGGGCGCTTTTGAAGGTTTGAATGTGACACACCTGCAGTGCGTACAATAAGGATAGTCTCTTTTCCTTTGTTATACTTAAATCTATATACGCAAATATATGGTTGTGTTAAGTAAATTTGGAGAAAATAGAACAGTACTACAGGGGGGAGAGCTTAAATGGATTTATTGATGACCGTATTATTGCTGCTTATTTGTTTACTAATATCCAATATCATCAGCCATTACATTCCAACGATACCTAATGCTCTGATTCAGATTGCATTTGGAATTATAGCGGCCATTGTATTTAAAGATATTTCAATTGAAATTGAAACAGAGTGGTTTCTGCTGCTATTTGTGGCTCCTCTTTTATACAATGATGGAAGGCATTTTCCACGTGAAGAATTATGGAAGATGAGAGCGCCTATATTTGGGAATGCCATAGTCCTTGTTCTGTTAACAACTATTGGCGGAGGATACTTCATTCATTGGCTCATATCGGATATCCCTTTGGCAGCATCATTTGCCTTGGCAGCGATTCTATCACCGACAGACCCGGTAGCTGTGAATGGCATTGCTAAGCGTATTCGTATCCCAGAAAAAGTATTACATCTTGTTAGAGGAGAATCTTTAATAAATGATGCCTCAGGTTTAGTTGCTTTTAATTATGCGGTAGCGGCTGTGGTGACAGGATATTTTTCATTAAGAGAAGCAATCTTTGATTTTACATATATGTTTATAGCCGGTGCTCTTTTGGGTTTAGTTCTCGGCTTGCTTATAACATGGATACGATTTACCTTACGCAAACAGGGAATTAATGATGTTACCTTTCACTCGCTTCTGCGAATTATGACTCCATTCGTTATTTTTATGATTACTGAAGAGCTTTTGCATGCATCTGGAGTGATTGCTGTAGTTGTAGCCGGCATTGTCCATGCATTAGTAAAAGAACGAACTGAAACGATAATTGCTGAAGAACAGGTTCTCACAGAAAATATTTGGTCCATTGTATTATTTATTTTAAATGGAATTGTATTTCTGTTGTTAGGGGTAAACATACCCTCCTCCATGGCTGAAACAGTTGAAAACCCTAATATAGGAAACTGGTTAGCTATTGGATATGTGATTGCCATTGGTTTTGCTATATTGGGAATTCGCTTCATTTGGTCATATTTCTTTTCCTTTTATGAAAATCGCAGCGGACAGGAAAAAGCTGCCGCTAAACCAAACATAAAAACAACATTGTTAATTAGTTTAACGGGGGTCCGCGGTGCAGTTACTATGGCGGGGGTTCTATCGATTCCTTACCTTTTAAAGAACGGTGATGTATTCCCGGAACGTTCGTTGATTCTGTTTTTGGCAGCTGGCGTCATTCTGTTTACATTACTTGCGGCCACCATGTTATTGCCTCTGCTAAGTGAAGAATCAGCAGAAGGCGAAACAACAAATTTAATAAGTGTAAATGAGGCAAAGCAAAGGCTGTTATTATCTGCTATTAAAAAGCTTCGTTTAGAAATGAATGAAGAAAATGAATCCACAGCTTATGAACTAATTAATGAATATAAGGTGAGGTTTCAGCAAATAAAACCAGAACTAGATTCGAAACAATATGATACCAGCCATTACCTGCAAAAAATGAAAGAAATACGGCTAATGGCGTTAAAAGCTGAAAGAAAATATATCCACGCAGAAATGAATAAAGACGCAATGGATCAAGCCATGTTTGAATCGTTTGAAAGATCTCTTGACTATCGTGAAGAGGCACTCTCATATAACGTCCAATCTGGGATCATATATCTAATAGGTAAAATGATAAGAGGGTGGAAACGCTATAGAGGCCATTATCCTATAGAAAGGGCAACTACGATAGCTAAATTGCGTATTGGACAGGATATTCAATTAAAGGCTTTAAAAGCGGCTCTTAAAAGCTTAAGGGAGTATGAAAAAGAACACCAGCAAAGAGCAGAAATGGTTCATGTCGTGGTTTTAGATTATAAAAGAATGATCAATCGATTAAAAAGACCAACTGTAAGATACAATGAAAAAAAAGAAGAACAAAAAGAAGAACTGCGTCTTAAAGTGATGGATGTAGAACGTTCAGAAATCCGCAGAATGTTTGAATCTGGAGAAATTAACAGAGATCAGGCCAAAGAATTAAGAAGGTTTGTTAACTACCATGAAAGTGTGGCTTTATATGAACACGTTGAATAGCAATGAGTTCTGCAAAATGTAAAATAGTATGACCTTAGTGTATTGCGTTTGAAACGTAAGGTACATTAGTTTGAAGGGGAGTTAATCATTTAATGAAGTATATAAAATCACAAATGCAGCAGCTGGTCAAAGACGATAAAAATTTACAAAAGCGGCTTAAAGAATTGATGAATGAACACAAACTTGAGAAAAACTTTGCTCTAAAGGCTTTGTACCATTCAGAAGTTGCTGAAGGCGGAAAGTATCAGTCAGCATACCAGGCACTTGACTTGCCTAAAGGGTAACATGTTATGATGCGCTTTCCACACTGCCATTCAGAGTTCAGCAAAAGAATTGGCCAAGATGATATAAGCTGAAGCTCATTCCTATAGTTTGTTTGGCCAGCGAAGAATATCGACAGGAGACGTAAGTAAAACGGCTCGGCTAATTAGAGCAGCTTTGAAATGAAAGACATCCTGGACTGTTTTGAAAAACTGTCTGGGCTGTCTCGCGTATAAATAAGTAATTGCATCATATAAGAAAATAATTGCGCCAAAGTCCTAAATGGATATACAAACTGCCTATTTAGATAAGAGAAATCAAACTTCCTTCCAGTGATATGCGCTGAAAAATAAACTAATGCGGCCGCGAACCGGTAATTGCGCCTTCATAAGTAGATATACGGCTTTTAACCCAAAAAGGGACATCCCCAATCAGGATGTCCCTTACCTATCATGTTAAAGCATTCATACCCGCTCTTCCTGAACTTTCTTTTTTTCCATGAAGGAAATAATAAAGAACAGCAGAAGCCAGAGTCATAACGCCCATCATCACATAGAGTGTGCTGTAGCCTGTCACTGGGATGATGAAACCCAGCAGATAAGGTCCAAATCCAAGTCCTGCGTCAAGAAAGATAAAGAAAGTTGATGTCGCTAATCCCATCCGGTGCGGCGGAGTTAATTTTACTGCAACGGCCTGGGTGGCTGATTGCATATTGCCAAAGCCTATACCAATAAGGACGCCCGCTGATAATAAGGTGACACTTTGGTCTGCTGTGCTTAAAAGTAGCATTCCGGCTGCCAGCAAAATAAAGGCCGGATACATAATATAGTTCGCCCCTTTAAGATCCATTAAGCGGCCTGTAAATGGGCGTGATAATAAAACGGCTATGGCATAGACAATGAAAAAGAAACTTGCTGAGCTGACCAGGCGGATTTCAATGGCATAAAAATTAATGAAAGAAAGGACGCTGGAGTAGCAGAGAGCGATGACCAAGGTAATACACGCAATAGGCAATGCCTTAGGCTCTACGAAGCTGGCAAGCTTGAACCCTTTAACCGGCGAAGTTTTGACGGACCCATCCAATGCAGGGACATGGAGGAACAACGCTATGATCAAACTGATGATGCCCAGAACAAGGCAGAAGCTGAAAATCATCTGGAAGGTTGTATGCTGGCTCATATAAATTCCAATGAATGGCCCAATTGCTGTAGCCAGAGTCGCACTCATGCTGTAATAACCGATTCCTTCCCCTTTGCGTGAAGACGGGATAATCTGTGCTACAATCGTTCCTGTTGCTGTACTGGCCATTCCCAGGGTCATGCCATGTACTAAACGAGTCACAAGCAGTAAGGTAATTCCGCCATTGATAAAATATAAAAGAGTGGCAAGCGTAAAACAGAGCAATCCAATATACAAAGTCCGCTTCCGGCCGATAGAATCGATAAAGCGGCCGATAAACAGCCGCCCAATTAACGTTCCGATAATAAATATCCCCGTTACAAGCCCGGCCTCACTAGTAGAAGCATTGAATCTATTTACGGCAAATACCGCAATCGTTACCATTAACAAATAAAAAATCAGGGTTAAGAAAAAATTGACGGAAGAAACAACAATAAAATCCTTCGTCCATAATTTAGATCCTGATGTATTCATTTTCTATCCCCTCACTCTAAGATATTTTTTGACTTACACCCCATTTAGCTCAGGTTCTGCTCCCATAACCGAATAGATTCATTACTCAGTAGGGAGAAAATACATACGCATTCACTTTTGCTATGTATAGCACCTGCTATAGAATGAAATAGTTAACTAAGATAATAATTATAATATATAACTATATCAATGTACCAGAAAGTATAGCACGATGTACAGAGTGAGGCCTAACAAGAACAACTGCTCAATTATCAGACCAATTTACTATAATAATAAATGTAATTGATTACATAACCGTACACCCAGTAATCATGTTTTTTAGTAAACCATTCAGCGGTTAATAATATAATCCTATAACAATTTCTGAAATCGAATGCTGCCTAACCTAAAAAAAAGCTATACTACCCAAAAGTTCAACGTTTTTTGCTAGCATAAATTTAATTGACAGAAAATTTGGAATGTATTACCATGTAAATGTAATCGATTACATTTTTGCTGCATATAAGTGTATGGATAGAAAGTAGGGTTTCAGATGGCAAATATACAGCAGGTTGCCAGTTTGGCAGGAGTTTCGGTAGCAACCGTATCTAGAGTGGTAAACGGACAATTGACAGTATCTCCAAAGACAAGGATTAAAGTGGAACAGGCAATCAAAAAGCTGAATTATGAACCCAGCATGCTGGGCAGGAATCTGCGAACCTCAGAAAGCCGAATTCTTCTAGTCTTGATCCCTACCATCTCAAACCCATTCTACTTAGAAATCATAAGAGGAATTGAGGATATCGCAATCAGCCAGGATTATAATATTCTCTTATGCCAGACTGATTCTAATCCTGAACGAGAGAATACGTATTTTAATTTAGTACGAAAGAAAATGGCTGATGGCATTATTTCAATGGATCCGGCAGTTAATATAGAGACGTTAGTTTCACTGTCTGAAAACCATGCGATTATTCAATGCAGCGAGTATACAATTGATAGCGGTATACCATTTGTAACAATAGATAACGAAGGCGCATCTTTTAGGGCAGTTAAACATCTCATCAAACTGGGCCACAACAAAATAGCATTGATCAATACAGATGAGAAATATCTATATGCGCGGCAGCGTCAAATGGGTTATCAAAAAGCATTAGAAGAACATGGCATATCTATTAATCAAGATTATATTTTTCATACTAAGCAAATAGGTTTAGAGTATGGCCAGCAGGCCATGAAGAAGATTTTGAACCTAGAGAAGCGGCCGACTGCTGTATTTGCTGTATCAGATCTGTTGGCAATAGGGGCCCTCAAAGAAATAAACAGCCTTGGATTAAAGGTTCCAAATGATATAGCCCTGGTCGGTTTCGATCAAATTGACTTTTCTAATATGACCAATCCAACGTTGACTACAATTGCCCAGCCTATGTATAAGATGGGTACACTTGCAGCAAAGATGCTGATCAATAAGATTAAAGGGGAAAAGGTGGAAAGCATCATCTTAGATCACGAATTAGTCATTCGTGAATCGACTTGAGATTAAATCACAGCTAAGATTAGCGTTCTGTTATTGAACACTTTTAATGATAGAACGCTGGCCTTAGATGTGAAAGAAAGCGATTACATATAAGGGGAGCTTTTTTTAAAAGTTAAGGGGGGAATGGTTTTGAAGAAATTATTAGTGTTATGTATGTGTGTGATGACAGTATTCAGTTTGGCTGCTTGCAGCAGCAGTAAAGGCAGTGGTGATGGCGGCAAGGGAGACGATAAACTAAAAATCGGTATCTCTCTTCCATCTGCAACACATGGTTGGATGGGTGCATTAATTGATAGTGCTGAGAAGCAGGCCAAAGACTTAAAGAAAAGTGATGGTATTAATTATGTGCTTACAAATGCCACGGATCCCAACAAACAGGCAAATGACATCGATGATTTAATCTCGCAGGATGTTGATGTCATCGTTATGCTACCAATCGAGTCCGCTGCACTTACTCCAGTAGGCCAAAAAATTAAAGATGCCGGCATTCCTTTAGTCATTGTTGACCGTGAACTAGAAAATGATGCAGCTACTGTTGTTGTTAAAGGTGACAACGAGGGTATTGGCGTAAACGCTGGAAAATATTTTATTGAAAAGTTAAATGGAAAAGGAAAGGTAGTCGAAATCACAGGACCGCCGAGCTCAGTTACTGAACAGCGTGGAAAAGGGTTTAAAGAAGCAATGGAAAGCTCTGACGGCATTGAAGTGATCGCCTCTCAAAGCGGTGATTTCTCTACTGAAAAATCTTTAGAAGTTATGCAAAATATTTTGCAGGCTAATTCTCACATTGATGCTGTTTTCACCCAAGATGACGGCATGGCACTAGGCGTGCTGCAGGCTATAAAAGAAGCTGGCCGTACAGATATTAAATTTATTACGGGTGCAGGCGGAGGCAAGGCAGTATTTGAGAATATGAAAGAAGATGGCTTAATTAAGGCTACATTTTTATACTCGCCAACCATGGTTAAAGATGCAGTGAAAATTGCTGCAGAGATCGCTAAAGGTTCCAAATCCGAAGAAAAAATGGTGGTAAAAGAAGCCACACAGGTAACAAAAGATAACGTTGATGATCACTATGATCCTGAATCTAAATTCTAAATTCTAAATAATGGCCGGGAAATACTATACTTGCTGCAAACAGCTATGGTATTTCCTCTTTTCCTATAAAGGAGGGATAAATGATATGTCTGTGAATCCTTTTGTAACCATGAGCAATATAGAAAAATCGTTCAACGGTGTACCGGTCTTAAAAAGCGTAACTTTGAAGGTACAGAAGGGTGAAATCCATGCTTTGCTTGGTGAGAATGGAGCGGGGAAATCCACCTTGATGAATATCTTAGGCGGTGTTCACCAGCCGGATAATGGATTTATTATGATGAACGGAAAAGAAGTTAAAATGAATAATCCACGAGTTTCTCAGGATCAGGGCATCAGCTTTATACACCAGGAACTTAATGTAGTGTCTGATTTGAGAGTCTATGAAAATATGTTTTTAGGAGCAGAACTCAAGAATAAAATAGGGTTTTTAAAAGTGGAAGAAATGTGCAGGCAGACAAGCAATGTCCTGTCTCAGCTTGGAGTCAGCATTAATCCAAAAGAATATGTACGGAATCTGGATACTTCCTATAAACAATTAATAGAAATTGCCAAGGCCTTGCTGCATAAATCTTCGCTGATCATTATGGACGAGCCAACTTCGTCACTGGCGGAACACGAGGTTAAGCGTCTATTCAAGTTAATGAAAAATCTAAAAAAATCGGGAGTTTCAATCATTTATATTTCCCATAAACTAAAAGAGATCAAGGAAGTTTGTGATCGGTATACCGTTCTCCGTGATGGGGAAGTTGTGGGGACCGGATCTATGAAAGATGAAAATTTGGAGACCATTACCAGACTGATGGTTGGAAAATCTATTTCAGAAGATCGGTTCATGCATGATCATTCGCTAGGACCAGTGCTGCTTGAAGTTAGCAATTTAACAAGTGAAGGACTATTTAATAATATAAATTTCACATTACGAAAAGGTGAAATTCTAGGCTTTACCGGTTTAGCCGGAGACGGCCGGACAGAACTCTTTGAAAGCTTGTTTGGTTATCGAAAAAAGTATACCGGCAAAGTAAAAATAAATAATCAGCTGGTCAAAATAGATCATCCCAGTAAAGCCATAAAAGCAGGAATAGGTCTCGTTCCAAAGGATCGAAAAGAAAATGGTATTATTAAAGATTTAAGCGTCGTACATAATATGAGCTTAGCTTCAATGCGGAACTTTGAAAAGACCGGCTTGATCCAGGAGAAAGCGGAACATCAAAAATTTCAATATTATAAAGAAAAACTAAATATAAAAGTACACAATCCCCGAATTACAATCGACAAGCTAAGCGGAGGCAATCAGCAGAAGGTGATTATTGCAAAATGGCTGGAAGTTAATCCAGATATCATTATTTTTGATAATCCTACACAGGGAATTGATGTTGGAGCAAAGCAGGAGATCTACCACCATATAAACGAACTGGTTGAGCAGGGAAAAGCCATTATTATTCTATCTTCTGAAGCTCCGGAAGTTCTAAAGGTCTGCCACAATATTTATGTTATGTACCAAGGGGAAATAACAGCCCGGTTAAAGGGAGAGGAAGCAACGGAAGACGAAATTATGAGTTATGCAACTGGCTCAAAAAGGGAGGCCGAAAAAATTGGCTAATTTACAATTAAAAGAATATAATCAGCAAACTTCAAATACAAAAACCCGCCTCTCCTGGCTGTGGTCAGAATACAGCGTAATCATTGCCTTCTTAATTATCTTTATCGCAGCTTCGATTATGAGTCCTAGATTCCTTGATATCAATAATCAGCTGAATATATTAATGCAGGTTTCGATAATTGGGATTGTTGCCTTAGGGATGACTGTTGTTATGCTTTCAGGCGGAATTGATTTATCGGTAGGGTCTGTCCTCGTATTAGTCGGTGTTATAACGGTGTTAGCGTTAAATGCTTCCGGGAGTATTCTTGTTGCCATTTTAACAGCATTATTCGTGGGATCTGCAGCAGGTTTCTTAAATGGATTAATGGTTGCAAAAGGCAGGATTGCATCGTTCATTGCTACTTTAGGCATGATGGCGGGAGCACGCTCAATTGCATTATATATTGCCGAAGGAGGCAGTGTATCAGGAGAAGTATCAGGTTTCACCGCAATTGCTAACAGTGATTTATGGCTGATTGATTACCCGATCATTATTTTCTTGATCATGACAGTCCTTGTTTATGTCCTCATGCATAAAACACGCTTTGGGAGATATGTGTATGCGCTTGGAAGCAATGAAAAGGCAGCGCTTTTATCCGCTATTCGTGTGGACCGTGTCAAGCTGGGGGTCTATAGCCTGGTAGGTTTATTAGTAAGTGTGGCAGCGATTATTGAAACATCCCGGCTTAATTCAATCTCCTCTTCGAGCTCTGGTGTTCAATATGAATTAGATGCAATTGCAGCCGTTATAATTGGCGGCACAAGAATGACAGGCGGCCGCGGCAAAATTATCGGAACATTCTTTGGTGTGCTGATTCTCGGTATTTTGAATAACATGATGAATTTAATGAACGTTTCACCTCATCTACAAGGATTTGTAAAAGGGTCCATTATTATCGTTGCCGTGTTATTCCAAAAAAGAGAATAGGAGGACAGTCATTTGGGATTAAAAGCAGGGATTATTGGATGTGGTTCCATAACAAAATTTCGTCATGCGCCTGAATATAAAGTCAACCCATATGTGGACGATATTGTTTTCTATGACCGAAACCCCGAGCGGGCCGAAGCGCTGGCAGAAATGTTTGGCGGTACTGTGGCACTTTCTGTAGAAGATTTATTAGATGATCCTTCAATCCAAATCGTCAGTGATTGCTCATCCAACGAATATCATCACATATTTTCCACCCAAGCATTACTTAACGGTAAGCATGTGTTATGTGAAAAGCCGATTTCTCTAACAATAGAAGATGCAAAAGAAATAATCGAAGCTCAAAAGAAATCCGGGAAAGTTCTAATGGTAGATCATAATCAACGTTTCACCCGTACCCACCAAAAGGCAAAAGAGATGATTGATAGCGGAGCTCTCGGTAAAGTTCTTACATTCAAAACCACTTTTGGACACAAGGGACCGGAACATTGGGGTGTTAATAAATCAAACTCCACCTGGTTTTTTAAAAAAGACCGCTCCCGATTTGGTGTTGCTGGTGATCTGGGTATACATAAAATTGATCTATTACATTACTTATTAAATGATAACATTGAGCAGGTCAGTGCATTTCAAGGCGCACTAGACAAAGTGGATGAAAAAGGTCATCCTATAGAAGTTTGTGATAACATCGTCTGCACTTTAAAGACAAAACAAGGACGTTTAGGGACAGCTTCTTTTTCCTGGACATATTATGGAGAAGAAGATAATAGCACCATCATTTATTGCGAAAAAGGCATCTTGAAAGTATATCATAGCGAAGAATACCAGCTTCAAGTGATTTTTAACAATGGTGAGAAAGAGAATTATATGCTAGAAAGCATACAGACGAATGATCACCAGACAAATAGTGGAGTAATTGACGCATTTATTGATTGTATCCTCTTTAACAAAGATCCTGTTGTGTCAGGAGAGGATGCGCTGGCATCGCTGAAAGTTATCATTGGGATTTTAGAAGCAGCAGAAATAAATCGAGTAGTGACGATTTAAGTCTTTCCTTCATTGAAGGAGAGACTTTTTTGAGTATAAGAGATGATTTTAGCTGAGATTTAACTAGATTCCCATAAAGTGATTTAAAAGAGAAAACCGCTTTCATAAAGTGTATACTAGGAATCATATAACATGTTCTAAGATCGTATTGAAGAACTTGAGGATTATATCTGTGTTAAAAAGAGAATATATAGTCTGAAAGAATTTACTTTGATTGGAGTCCAAAAAAAATGAGAGTATTAAAGGAGAAATTTGCAGAACAAAACGGCCAGACGGTTACAGCCTATACTCTGGTAAATGATCAGGGCATGGAGGTAACTGCTATTGATTATGGCTGCATTATTACGAAGATTATAGTTCCAGAACGGAACGGAAGCTTTGAAAATGTAGTGTTAGGGTTTGATACACTTGAAGAATATCAGCAGCACTCCCCTTATTTTGGTGCTGTGGTAGGCCGGCATGCTGGCAGGATTGCAAATGCTGAGTTTACGTTGGATGGGACTACGTACCATTTGGAGAAGAACAATAACGGACATCATCTTCATGGAGGATTGCAGGGTTTTGATAAAGTAATATGGAAAGCAGATGTAAAGGAAGAAAAGGAATCTATCAGTTTAGAATTCAAGTATCTTAGCAAGGATGGAGAAGAAGGATACCCAGGAAATCTGAATATGAAGGTCGTGTACGAGCTTAATAACCAAAACGAATTCAAGGTTTCATACGAAGGAGTCAGTGATCAAAAAACCGTCCTGAATGTTACCAACCATACGTATTTTAATTTGAGCGGCAATCTAAAAGAGGACATTCTAAATCATACTCTGACGCTAAAGAGCAGCCGTTTTCTTGAGCTTGATAAAGAACTAATTCCGACAGGCGAGATCCTTTCTGTAGATTCTACTCCATTTGATTTTAGATCCGGAAGAAAAATTAAGGATGGAACAGAGTCAGCTCATCCTCAAAATATCCTGGCTGGAAATGGTTACGATCACCCATTTTTATTAGATGAACATCAAAACAACGAAATTCACTTGTATGATAAAGAGAGCGGGCGTAAACTTATTATTGAGACTACTGAACCTGGAGTTGTTCTATACACAAGCAATCAATTAGAAGCCGGGTTCTCTATTCGCGGAACTGCCTCAAGGGAGTATTTAGGAATATGCTTAGAAACACAAGGTTTCCCAGATTCCCTAAATCATCCGCAATTTCCGTCCGCTATTTTAGAAAAGGATGAAGTATATACATCTGAAACGGTATATAAATTTTCCTTCAATTAATAATTAAATGCGGCCCAGTCTATTAGACTGGGTTTTTTACATGGCAGCAGTTATTACAACTATTCAACCTTTACTTTAATTGGGCCAGTCCGGATATGAGTTAGAAGTACGGATCAGTACTAACCTCCCCCTCTAAAAAGAAAACTGACGCCCGGTCAAAAGAATTGGAAATTAAATGAACGGCTGTTAAAGCTTTAGAAATAGCTCATCCCGGGTATAACACAATAGTAAATTATATTTTGTTAATAACTCCAAAATTGAATAGGGGAGGAAATACAATGCAATGGAAGGGCAGAAGAGGAAGCGCGAACGTCGAGGACCGAAGAGGCATGGGCGGTAAAACAATCATGGGAGGCGGAATCGGCGGGATCATCCTTGTACTGATAATAACTCTTATGGGAGGCAATCCAGGCGATCTTTTGAACAATATGAACATGACAGATCCAGGTTCAAATTCGGGTGCACCTTACGAAGAATCCGAGCGGGAGAAGGAGCTCGCCGACTTTGTATCAGTGGTACTGGCAGATACGGAGGAAGTCTGGTCAGAACAATTCAGGAAGGAAGGTTTACAATATAAAGAGCCGACCCTGGTCCTATATACAGACAGTGTTCAGTCCGCATGCGGAACAGCCGGTTCCTCGGTGGGGCCCTTTTACTGTCCTGGCGATCAAAAGCTCTATATTGATCTCAGTTTTTATGACGAACTTCAGCAAAAATTCCAGGCTCCAGGCGACTTCGCAATGGCTTATGTAATTGCCCATGAAGTCGGACATCATGTCCAAACCCTTTTAGGAACCACAGATAAGCTCGAACCTCTGCGTCAAAGACTTAGCCAGACAGAGTACAATAAATATCAAGTCCGCTTTGAATTACAGGCTGATTACCTGGCTGGCGTGTGGGCACATCATGCCCAGGGAATGGATCTGCTGGAAGAGGGCGATCTTGAAGAAGCCTTAAATGCAGCAAGCGCTGTCGGTGATGATACCATTCAGAAAAAAGCTCAAGGACATGTAGTTCCTGAAAGCTTTACACACGGTACGTCTGAGCAGAGGAAGCGCTGGTTTTATAAGGGATTTGAATCCGGCACCATAGAAGGAGGAGATACCTTTAAGGCAGGCAGTCTGTAAGGGAGTCTTAAGAGCGCAGACAACTTAATTTTTTTTTATATAGCCGGGATCCATTTCATGGATTCTGGCTTTTTTTATGGTTGAGTGCAATCCGAGAATCATTAGTCCTTCTCCTTACTCTATTCGACATGAAGGACCGTGTGTTGTAAGATGTAATAACTAATGAGCTTGAAGGTGAAGAACAATGATAAATCTTATTCCATTGATGATTGAGCGGGTTGGAGTGATCTTAATTGTGGTGTTCCTTCTTTCACAAAGTAAATCCTTCCGGCGGATCATTCATAAGGATCAAGGTGCTGCAGAAAAATTAATGCTGATTGCCCTTTTTGGATTGTTTGGGGTGATCAGCAATTATACAGGCATACAAATACATGCAAATTCTGCCGCGGAAAATAGCTGGCTGATCGGAATTGAGCCGGACAGTGCCATTGCTAATACCCGAATTATGGGGATTGCTATAGGATCACTTCTTGGAGGTCCTCTTGTCGGATTGGGTATAGGCTTGATTGCAGGAGTGCATCGTTTTTTTCTTGGAGGATTCACAGCCGCAGCTTGTGCCATTTCAGCCATATTAGCTGGAGGAGCTGCTGGATGGTTCGGCATGATTCGAAGAAAGAAAACACCTATTACACCAACCTTTGCTGTAGGAATCGGCATGTTGATGGAAGTAACACAAATGGGCATTATACTGCTGGTAACACGCCCGTTTGAACTAGCGTGGGATTTAGTTAAGGTGATAGGTATTCCCATGGTTGCTGTAAACGGGCTGGGTATGCTTCTATTTATGCTGATCATTCAATTCATATTTCGTGAGCAGGAACGTACAAAAGTTCTTCAGACAAGCAAGGCCTTTTACATCGCTGACCGTACGCTTCCTTTTTTTAGGCAGGGATTAAATCCGGAATCCTGCAGAGAGGTAGCCGATATTATGCTTCAGCTGACAGATGCAGACGCCATAGCCATCACTGATTCAGAGGGTGTGCTTGCCCATGTGGGGGCGGCTTCTGATCATCATGTTCCGACTAAAGGATTTTCTACAGAATTGACGAAAAAAGTTCTTAGGGAAGGCCGGGTGCTTACGGCGAGGAGCCGCGAAGAAATCCTGTGCAGGCATGAGCCTTGTCCGCTAAGAGCAGCCGTTGTTCTGCCCTTAATGGTTCATAATAAAACGGTGGGTACTTTAAAACTGTATTTTAATAACCCAGGAGATCTTACCGAAGGAGAGAAGGAGCTCGCTGAAGGCCTAGCTAATCTTTTTTCGACACAGCTGGAGCTTGCTGAAGCAGAACAGCAGAGTAAATTACTTAAAAATGCAGAAATAAAAGCCCTCCAGGCACAGGTACATCCACATTTTTTATTTAATGCCATTAATACTATATCTGTTTTGTGCCGGACTAACCCAGAAAAGGCACGGAAGTTATTATTAGAGCTGAGCCAATTTTTCAGAAGCAATCTGCAGGGAGCGAGGCAGATTCTAATTCCATTAGACAAAGAAATGGAGCATGTGAAAGCTTATTTATCGCTAGAACAGGCTCGCTTTCCAGATAGATATGAAGTCATATTTGAAATGGAGCCAGGCCTTGAAAAAAGCTTTGTTCCGCCTTTTATACTTCAGCCGCTTGTTGAAAACAGCATCAGACATGCTTTTGCAAGATCCAACAGCAAGGGTAAGGTAACTGTGAAGGTCTTTTCAGATGAATCCTTTGTGAACATTACAGTAAGTGATAATGGAAAGGGCATTCCTCCTGAAAAACTGGATGTATTAGGAAAAGAGGCGGTTGAATCGAGGCTTGGGACAGGAACAGCACTCGTTAATATCCGGGAACGCTTAACAGGGATATATAACAAAGAAGCTTTGTTTGAAATTAAAAGCAAAGAAGGGAAAGGTACAACGATCTCTATCAGTATTCCTCTAGAGAAAAAAGGAGCATATGATTATCATGATGACAGCATTTATAGTGGATGATGAACCGCTGGCAAGAGATGAATTGAGATATCTTTTATTAAGGACCAGGGAAGTAGAAGTTGTCGGTGAATCAAGCAGTATGTTTGATGCACTTGAACAGATCAAGCAATTAAAACCGGATCTAGTTTTCCTGGATATAGAGCTTTCCGAGGATAGCGGGCTAGATGCTGCAGAAAAGATTGGAGAAATGGAGCATGCTCCGGCCATTATTTTTGCAACAGCATATGATGAATTTGCACTGCAGGCATTTGAATTAAATGCTGTTGATTATGTGTTAAAGCCGTTTGATGAGAACCGGATCAGGCAAACCCTTGATAAAATAAAAACCATAAGTACGATAGGTGGATTGGAACTGCCAGCAGCAGCTGCAGGCTTGAGACCAAAAACAGAACCTCAAGTAGGCAAGCTTGCAGTAACAGCTGATGACAAGATTGTACTGGTAGATAAAAGCTCAATTGCTTATATTGCTACAGCTGAAGGAAAGACACTTATCAAAACGGTGGATTCCCAATATATGGTTCCAGCTACTTTATCTGCTGTTGAAAAAAAACTAAGTTCACTGCAGCTGGTCAGAGTTCATCGGAGTTATCTTGTAAGCTTAAACCATATAGCCGAAATCGAACCCTGGTTCAATTCTACCTATAATTTGCTGATGAAGGACGGCTCGAAGGTTCCTGTCAGCCGTACATATGTTAAAGATTTAAAGCATCTGCTCGGTTTTTAACCTAGGACAATCTAGGATTGCTTCCAAATGTGCCTAATAGTGCAAGGCATGAGGCGGTCTGATGGATTGTCCTTTTTTTTGAATAAATCTAGAGGAGAATCAAAAAAATAGGCTATTAGATGAAACTGGTGGAGCTGTATTCAGCAATTATATGACTCAGAAAACTAGTTACTGCACAAGTTCATCCGTAATTTAGCCGTTGCTTGCACGTATTTGAAAACGCTTGTATTGCATTTTAACCCCCTATTTCTGCAACTCATCGTTATTATCTGGTTTAATGTTATGAAAACGCTATCAGTTTGTTTTCATGGTGTATATTCAGGGTGTAGAAAGTTATGGGGGTGCTTAAAAATGAATGCGATTACAATGGTAATAGGCTCAATATGTATTCTTATGATAGCTTACCGATTATACGGTACGTTTATGGCCGTTAAGGTCTTGAAATTAAAACAGATGGATGAAGCTAAACAAACGCCAGCCCACGCGCTGGATGACGGAAAAGACTATGTTCCTACAAATAAATGGGTCGCTTTTGGACATCACTTTGCAGCGATTGCTGCAGCAGGTCCACTTGTTGGGCCGATCCTTGCCGCTCAATTCGGTTATCTGCCTTCATTACTTTGGCTATTAATTGGTGCAGTGATTGGTGGAGCCGTTCATGATGCGGTGGTATTATTCGCTTCAATGCGCCAAAACGGCGAGTCCTTAGCAGAGGTTGCGAAGAAAGAATTAGGCCCTGTAGCCGGCTTCTGTACCGGTCTGGCTATGTTGTTTATCATTACGATCACAATGGCTGGCTTATCCATGGTTGTTCTTCATGCATTAGAACATAATCCATGGGGAACGTTCGCTGTAGGGATCACTATTCCGATTGCAATGGGTGTCGGATTGTATCATAGAAAAACTGGCAATTTAAAAGCAGCTTCTATTGTAGGGTTTGTGTTGATAATGCTTGCCGTTTTCTTTGGACCTTATATTCAAGGAACATTCTTAGGCGACTTGCTGACACTTGATGTAAAGCAATTATCAATTATTCTCCCAATCTATGCATTTTTTGCAGCGGCATTGCCGGTATGGCTATTGCTTGCACCACGGGATTATTTGAGCAGCTTTATGAAAATCGGTGTATTTGCGGCATTAATCATTGGAGTATTCGTAGTGAACCCAACCATTCAATTCCCAGCTCTAACAGAATTTATAGATGGCGGCGGCCCAATCCTTGCCGGTCCGGTCTGGCCATTCATTTCTATTACAATTGCCTGTGGAGCAATTTCTGGGTTCCATGCTTTTGTAGGGTCTGGGACAACACCAAAAATGCTTGACCGCTGGAATGACATTAAAGTCGTTGGATTTGGTGCTATGCTCGTAGAGTGTGTGGTAGGAATCATGGCTCTAGTAGCAGCAACGGCTCTTCAGCCGGCCGACTACTTCGCCATTAATTCAACACCTGAAGTATTTAAAACATTAGGAATGCAAACGGTTCATCTTCAGGAATTAAGCAAAGAAATCGGGTTGAGCCTGGAAGGTCGTACGGGCGGTGCTGTTACACTTGCTGTTGGTATGACTTATATCTTCACAGAGATTCCTTGGTTCAGTAATCTTGCTTCATTCTTCTTCCAATTTGTTATAATGTTCGAAGCATTATTCATCTTAACAGCTATTGATTCAGGTACTCGTGTATCCCGCTACTTGATACAGGACTTCGGAGGCACTTTCTATAAGCCGCTTAAGCGGGTAGACTGGCTTCCTGGTAACATCTTCGCTAGTGCATTAGCCTGCTTCCTATGGGGTTACCTGCTCTTCTCAGGAGACATTGGATCTGTATGGGCATTGTTCGGAGTTTCCAATCAGCTGATGGCTTCAATCGGACTTATTATCGGAGCTACCATCATTCTAAGAATTGCAGACAAACGCCGTTATATGCTGACTTGCCTGATTCCACTGGCATATCTATATGTAACAGTTAACTATGCAGGATATTGGATGATTAAAAATGTCTACCTCAATTCAGCTGCTGCTGGATACAGCGTCCTTAACGCTGCACTGTCGATCATTATGCTAGTCCTGGGCGTTATCATCATGATCACTGCCGTTAAAAATTGGTTTGAAACATGGAACAGCCCGGCTGTTAAATTGGAAAGAAAAACAGCATAATTATTAACGATAAAGGCAGGCCCTGTTATGAGGGACCTGCCTTTATCTTTGCCATTCTGCCAGGAATAGGCGGCTTAGCTGTGAGTTAAATACGCAAAAACTACCTCTAAGCGTAAATTTTCTGTTTCAGAAAGCGAAATTTATTGTAAATCTATTATTCTAGGACTCTGTGGTATATGGTAGGGGAAAGCAAGTACTATTTAAAGAGGGTTTTTACGAATTTAAGGGGCAGAATCAGATTTTAAATTTTAAGTGCGAAAATTAAAATTTAAGAGTGAAATTCGATTTTTAAGAGGGGAAATCTAATTTTAAGAGGATTGCGCTTTTTTAGAGTCATAAGAGAATATGTTGTTCAATATAGAGAGAGTTCGTCCGCCCTTATAAAGGTGTTCTTAATGACTTTACCATAATTTAAATCAGCTTCTTAGCGCATGAGGTGAATAAAAGAAAGGACCTTTAACAGGTCCCTCCCGCAATATTTATGTTTATTTTAGAAGACGTTCAATAACCTTATAAGTTAAATTCGGCACAATTTCCAGCGAATACGACATTTCCATTCGTTCCAGCTTTTTATGGGCATCAACCCCATAAGGCCCGATATTGATAACAGGTACATTCAATTCGCGGACATCTTTATATTCAACGTAATGCTTGGTTCCCCAGCCGGGATTATTTTTAGAAACAGCATTTATGCCTTCCTCATCATCGCTGAGTGCGATGAAGCTCATATCTGAGATGTAGGGAAAGAAGTTCCTGGTGACAATGGGATGCGGATAACTCGGCTGCATTTCCTCGACAGCTTGATCCAGTGCTTCTATCAATGCTTGTTCGTCATCTGTTTTTCCTGATAATTCAATCCGGGGAGAATAAAGAGACGAATAGAACAAGATAATGGCAGGACTTTTATCTCTCATCCATTTCCACGCTTCTTCGACCACTCTGGCAGCAAACATGCGGGTATCTAATTCAGTATCTAATAAAAGTATTTGCTTAAAATCTGTCATATGATTGCTATAAGAATCACCATTTTCCTTTACCAGTAAATCTTCCATCTCTTCGTACGTAAGAACTCTCGGCTGCCAAGGGTGATTTTTATAGGGTTCCCCGCTTAGCGTGCAGAATTGTTTATACCGTGCATTATAAGTAGTCAATGCATGGCTGAATGCAATCTCAGCCTGTTCTTTTAATTTATAGAGCACATCTTTCGGTGACCATGAATGTATAAAAAAATTGTAATAAACATAAGCAGAAAGTGCCGTCTGAACCGTATAAGAAGGTTTAAGATCTGTTTGTTTCAAAGAAACTGGAGGAACCGTAGTCTCACCAAATGCTTCATTGCAGAGCTCTGGATTGTAATTTATCTGCCTGGTTAGTTCAGCAGCAATAAAGTTTGGGTCTAGTCCTTCAAAGCAGGATCCGACATGGGTTTCAGCTCCGGTAATGAAGAAGGAGGGGAGAAGCTTCCCAACTGTTCCTTTGTAAATATAACGGTTCTCGTCACCATCATACCGAGGGGAAACAAAATCAGCATTAATGGCTGCTACATAGTTGAATCCATGGTCTGCCTTCCATTTTTTAAAGGTTTTTAACGCAGAAAGAACACCATGTGAACCGTCCTCCTCATCACATTCTGATAAGAATACCAGGTTTCCGTCTAATTCGTGGGGATGCTCCGAAAAATATTTGATCAGGTACAGATGGCTTGCAATGCCGCTCTTCATATCTAGAACGCCTCTGCCGAACATCCAGCCGCCGGACTCTAAATGTTCTTTAGCGGAGTCAGGGAGCTGCTCATTTAATAGTGCTTTATGTAGATCTTCTGGGGAGCAGGCAAGAGCTTTTAAGTGATTAAAGTCATCAATGCCCACTGTGTCCATATGGCCCATCAATATGACTGTACGATTGCTCCTGCCTTTTGTGCCTTTTACAAAGGCCAATACATTATATCGTTCCTGTTCATCTTCAGTAGTCTGACTGAGAGTTACGTGAGAAGGATGCTCTGTAAAATAGGGAAAAGAAGAGAGCAGGGTGTATAAGGAGTGAGCCATCACTTTTTCTCCATTCGTATTCACAATACTCTCAATGTTAACAAGCTGTTTCGTAAAATTTAGAACCTCTTCGCGGCATTGCAGCATCATTTCTACCCCTTTATTGATTAAATAAGTTCAAGTTTTATGTATGTCTAGCTAAAAGCAGCAAATGTCCAAACATTACCCGGGAAATATAATTCTAGTAAAATATTATGAAAGATTAGCTGGCTTTTTGGCCCTTTGTTGATTGGTTAAGTAGATTCCCATAAATACAAGAAGACCACCAAGGATTTGTATAATACTAATAGAATTTCCCGTCCATATACTAATTATTGCAGTAAATACAGTGAGTAAATTTAAATAAATAGCAGCATTGCTGGCACCAACCTGATTGATCGATACATTCCAAAAAATAAAGGATCCTACGGACGGAAATATCCCAATATATAAAACACCTATTAATGCGTTACTGCTTAATGAGTAATCAAAATCAGCTATCAGGACAAATGGGAGAAGAAGGATTAATGCAATTAGAACGGAAGCAGAGGTAGCCGAAATAGGCGGGATATGCTTAATTTTTCTCCCAATGATCGAATACAATGTCCAAACCAGAATCACGGCCAGCATAATAAGATCACCCTGATTATAATCAAGGTGGAAAATTTGTTGAAGCTGTCCCTTTGTGAGCACAATCAGGACTCCTAACAGGGAAAGAATCAGGCCCAAGCTATTAATCCTAGAGATTTTTTCTTTCAAAAGCAGGGATGAAAATAGGACGATGAGTGCTGGATTCATGGAATTTACTATCGCCGCGTTCAATGAGGTTGTAAACCTGAGCGCTTCATATAACAGAAAGTTATAGCCTGCAATGCCAAGTATAGATAGAACAACAAGGATTCTCCATTCCTTCCATACTGTCTTCCAATTCGGACGTTCTATCATCTGGGCAAGCGGGAATAATAGAAGTGCAGCAATCAGCCAGCGTGAAAAGGTGAGCTGGAGAGGAGCCATTTCAGCTACCACATATTTACCAAATACATAATTTCCGGCCCAGAACAAATTGGCCAAGATAAGAAAAATGTAAACATAGGACTTTTTCACACGAACACATCTCCTCTAAGTTTGAGAAAATTCAGTTTCAATAAATATAGCAAACTAGCAATACGAAATACAATTTTTATTTCGTGCGGCTAAATGAATCGTTCGAATTGAGGAGTGCTGCCATTAAAATAATCCTTTTTTTGGTTCGTCTCATTCAATTTTGTGTAAAATAGGGACAGAGAATTAAATAATAGATGGGATGAAAAGATGCAAAAACTAATTCAGTTAAAGATAAAGCCCAATTTCGTAAGTAAATATAGAAGCGGGTATCCCTTAATCTTAAAGGAAGCGATCATTAATCTGGATGATCTTAAGGAAGAGGGAGCTATCGTAAACCTTGTAGACGAGAAGAACAAGTTTATCGCAAAAGGATATTATGGCAAGCAAAATAAAGGCTTTGGCTGGACGATCAGCCGTAACGAAAAGGAACAGATTGACCAGGAATTTTTTGAACATAAGTTAAAAGAAGCAATCAAGCTTAGAAAGACGTTTTTCAGCAATTCAGAAACAACAGCTTTTAGAGTATTTAATGGTGAGGGCGATGGCGTAGGCGGCATTACCATTGAATATTTTAACGGCTATTATTTAATAAACTGGTACAGCCAGGGAATTTATCATTTCCATGAAGATATTATCAATGCATTGCAGACTGTGGTCGACTTTAAAGGGATTTACCAAAAGAAAAGGTTTGATACCAAGGGTCAATACATTGAAGAAGATGACTTTGTTACAGGAGAAAGAGGGCAATTCCCGATTATTGTAAAAGAAAATGGTGTAAACTTTGCTGTTTATTTGAATGAAAGCGCAATGGTAGGTGTATTTCTTGATCAAAGAGAAGTCCGTAAAACAATACGAGATAAATATGCCCACGGTAAAAGCGTTTTAAACACCTTTTCCTATACAGGTGCATTCTCTGTATTTGCTTCCCTTGGAGGGGCTGTAAAAACTACAAGTGTTGACCTGGCTAACAGGAGCCGGAGCAAGACCATTGAGCAGTTCAGTATCAATGAAATTGATTACGAAGCACAAGATATTATAGTAGAAGACGTGTTCAACTACTTTAAATACGCCGTTAAGAGAAGCCTGAAATTTGATATGGTCATCCTGGATCCACCAAGCTTTGCAAGATCCAAGAAATTTGTTTTCAGTGCGGAAAAGGATTATAAAAATCTTTTGAAGGAAGCCATAGCCATTACTGAAAACAACGGGATAATCGTTGCTTCTACTAACGCCAGTTCGTTTGGGATGGGCAAGTTTAAAGGATTTATTGATGCAGCCTTCAAAGAATCTAACAGCCGATACACCGTACTAGAAGAATTTTCTCTTCCAGAGGACTTTAGAACGATTAAAGAGTTTCCTGAGGGGAATTATTTAAAGGTTGTATTTATAAAAAAGAATATATGATTAAAAAGAAGATTAGCCGGGACTAATCTTCTTTTTTTCTTTTATATAAATTTATAAATCATTAGACATCGAAGTCTGCCTGCTTTCCTAGAGCGCTTCAAACGCTGCTTAAAGGAGTTTTTGAGCTATTCCCTACTACTCCCCTTATTTACTAAAAACGTGCATCCTTCCATAATACATCCGATTTCCCGTACTTGCTTTATGACTAGGTGTGACCAGTAAGATGTTAGAAAGGAAGTCCTGTCATTTAAAGGGTGTATTCGAAAATGGCACGAGTTAATTTTTATACATGTATTTATATTCATTGGATCACATAGCCTTTGTGTGTCGATAACCTGGCTTTTAGGGAATTATAGGATTATAAAAACCAATAAGTTTGGTAATTCATTCAAACTTATTGGTTAAATAGGTATTCACCTAGTCAGCTATTCTTACATACTCTAAATCGTGCAAAGGGAAATCACTCCAATCATTAGATAAGGACGTGAGGATAAATGACAGGGAAAGTTCTAAATTATTTTGTTTGCGGTCACACAGCAAGAGGTTTTTTTAACATAAGTGAATCAGCTCTTCCAAATCTTCAACATTTATTTGTGATTAATAGTCAGTGGGGCGCAGAAGGCTCTAATTTGATCGAGGGGATAGGCAGGGAGTTAGTGGAAACGGGGCATAATGTAGAGTTTATACACAGCCCTTTTGACAGTAAACGACTTGATGGAGTTATTGTACCCTCTTTAGGGATAGGTGTGGTGAAAGAAATAATAGCAGAGGGCGCCCGTTCACTTAACTGCAGGAGAGCAATTATTAATATCCAGCCTGAAAACCATAAAGATGAGAACATAACAGCTCTAATTCAAGAAAAATGCAACCAAGCATATGACTCCTTTTCAACAGCGCTTGAAATTCATGATGAGTGGGAAGAGTTCTATATTCATAATATGGACTTTGCCAAAGCTGATACATTAACAGATGAATTGATTCATTCTTTTTTAGGGGAAGAAGTGCTAAATAAACAATCGGTAGTTAAACATAGGTTTTTAGGAGCTGCTACTCCTCATGGTTCAGTTGATTTTGTACCCGTTTTAACCGAGGAAATCCAAAACCGCTATTTTATTAAGGGCCGGCCCGGCTCAGGGAAGTCGACTCTTCTGAAGAAGCTCGCAAAACAGGCGGAGCATAAAGGGTTTGATGTAGAGGTTTATCATTGTGGCTTTGATCCTAACAGCCTGGATATGGTCATTTTACGAGAATTGGGAATTGCTATCTTTGATAGTACGGCTCCTCACGAGTATTTTCCAGTTAGAGAAAATGATAGGATCATTGATATGTACGGCTCGGTTATAACGGATGGTACTGACGAAAAATTCGCTGTCCAGCTTGCAGATGTTGCTGGTAGGTATAAAACAAAAATCCAGGAAGCTACTGCATTCCTAAAAGAAGCAAGAATGATTCAAGAAAGGGCAGAGAAGGAGTCTCTTTCTCTCCATCGCGATGTATTAGAAAAAATAAAGCAAGAAGTCATACAGGAAATTAATAGAATCTCTTAAACCATACTATAAAGAGTCGCGGGAATTTTACTAATGATTTCCCGTGGCTTTTTTAAAATCTATTTAATAAGAATCATAAATTTTATTTGTATTTACCGGGGTAATAAAAGGAAATGTTTGGAATAAAATCAAGCTAATATTTTTGTATACAAAAAGCGTGTACAAGTATACAAAAATGTATACAATGTATACGAAAAATGTTTACATGTAAACAAATGTGTATACATGTTGATACGACGGGATATATACATAATTATCTTCGAAGTTTACAATATTGTGTACATGTTTACAGTTTTGTAAACAAAAGAAAGTCCTTCCAAAGTCCATTGTAAATTTCAGAGAATTCATTTACCATAGAATGTAATAAAGCTTTTAGTCAGCTTTAGTAAATTTAGATTTTAATAGGGAAGGATAGGTTTAAATGAGAAAAAGCAGAGTTGCTGCAGTTGATGTTGGAAATGATTCGTTAAAAGCTATTTTCGGAGATTTGGACCACGAACTTAATATACCTAATGCCATAGCGAGAGATATTGAAGATCGTCCTATTATTGGAATTGAAGAATTGAATAGCAAAGATCCTCTAGACGGAATACATATCAGACTTCATTCACCTGCATTAAGTGAAAATAATGCTATTTACCGTGTTGGAACGCTTGCCACAAAAAGCGATAACACTTCAGAGTTAGATCCAGGAAGCAGTAAGTCAGAAGAAGATCAGACGCTGGTCATGCTGTTTGCCTCTCTAGCACTTGATGCTGTAAGAGAAGAAAACTCAACTCTATTCAACCGTTCCAATAATGTAATTGACGCAAACTATATACTTGGAACAGGGCTTCCGCTTCGTGAAGTAAAAGAAGGAAAAGATGCCGGCTACCGTTCTAGATTATTAGGCTCAGTCCACCAGGTGGAATTCCTGGTAACACCTAAATATCAGGGTATAAAAGTTAATATCAAATTTGAAGATGTGAAGGTCTATCCGGAAGGCTTCGCGGCTTTTATAAATCTAGTGATGGATAACAACTTAAACATTATCAATAAAGACTTAGTTAATAAAAGTATCCTTATCCAAGATATTGGCGGTCTTTCAACTGATATCGCTGTCATTAAGAACCGCAATGTAGATGATGATAAAGCCCAAGGATTTAATTTGGGAGTCTCTGCAGCTCTTGAGCAGATTCGTGAAGAAATCAGAAGCAAGCATGGAGTAGAACTCGACAGCCGCCGTGATGTGGTTGAGATTATTACCAAAAAGAATGACCGTAACCACATCATGGTTAAAGGAAGCCGTACGAGTGTACATGATATTATTGATCGTATTCTGCTTGAACTTGCTAAAAAGCAATATCGTTTGTTGAGAAATATGTGGTCAAAGAATTCTCAGACTGAAATTTGCTATTTTGTAGGCGGAGGCTCCAATATTCTTAAGGATTATCTTAAAACTTTAAATAATAACCTTGATGGATATAATATTGATTTCTTTGAAGATGAAAAGGAAAGCATTTGGATGATGGCTAACGCTTATTATAAATTGATTTCTGATCATCTTCGCAGAACACAAAAGGAAGATCAAAAAGATAAAAAAGGCGAGGAAAAAAAGCCTGTAAAAGCTTAGTAGGGTGATACTATGAGTACAAGTTCATCAAGCGGGATTAAGAGAGGACAAGCTCTGTCCTTCCGCATCCCTTCAGATGCACCAGATCATGTTATTAAGCAGCTGCAAAAGTTGAAGGAAACTGAAAAACGAAATTTTTCCAGTAAAATAGCTGATTTTGTCATGAATGGTGTAAGCCATACCCTGACGAGAGACAGGGAGACTATCAGCATCCCGATACCCAAACAGTTGAGCAAGGCGCAAAGAGACTGGCTTAAGCATGAGCATTCCGAGGCACTGCTGGGCAGTATCTTGTATCAGCTGATTTCTGATCCGATTCGGGCAGCTTCTTTGCTCGCAGCACTGAACAGTAATGCAATAGATATAGATCAGGCATTATATCTCCAGGAAGAACCAAAGATTATTCCGAAGAAAAGGGCTGAGGAAGCTGATAATAATCTGCAGGAGCGCATCGAAGAAGAACCCCGCTATTCTGCAGAAGAAGCAAAAACGGACTTCTCAGATGATGATCTAAGTAACTTTGATTGGAACAAGGCAAGGAAAAATCAGGATGAGTCCGAAGAATCTGTAGAAGAAGAAGGTCTTGAGGATCTTCTGGGAGACTTTCTTGCACAAATGAATAAATAAAAAAGACCCTCTGTCAGCTTCGGCAGAGGGTTTTTGTTATTCTGATATAGTAAAGAAGGGAGGGCTTTTTACAGGTCTATAACACCCGCTGTATAGTCATGCGATATTGAAGTCGCACATTTAGGCATCCGCCGTTTATAGAGATAATTAAAGCACGAAACTAACTATGATAGCGGATAGCACACTTACCAATGTAGCTCCGTATAAGAGTTTTAATCCAAACCGCGCGACCACATTTCCCTGTTCCTCGTTCAGTCCTTTAACCGCACCGGCAATAATTCCGATGGAAGAAAAATTTGCAAATGAAACTAAGAATACAGATATAATTCCCAGGGTTCTGGTAGAAAACTGGTCTGCAACTTTCGAAAGCTGTTCCATGGCCACGAATTCATTGGTAACAAGCTTTGTAGCCATAATTCCACCTGCATTCACAATTTCGTCCGATGGAATACTCATCAAAAAGGCTATCGGTGAGAATACATAGCCGAGAATTTGCTGAAATGTCAGGTTAAATACTAAAGCAAATAGATTGTTAATAAGCGCAATTAAAGCCACAAAACCAAGCAGCATAGCGGCGACTATAATCGCAACTTTGAAACCATCCATAATATATTCTCCAAGCATTTCAAAAAAGGACTGTTTCTCTGCTTCCTCTATTTGCAAAATATCCTCATGACTTCCGACTGTGTAAGGATTAATTATAGATACAATGATAAACCCTCCGAATAGGTTCAAAACAATAGCGGTTACCACATATCTTGGGTCAATCATAGTCATATAGGCTCCGACGATAGACATGGATACTGTTGACATAGCTGAAGCACAAAGGGTATACAGACGCTGAGGCGTAAGCCTGCCTAGCTGCTTTTTAACGGTAATAAATACCTCGGATTGGCCGACGATTGCCGAAGCAACTCCATTATAAGATTCTAGTTTGCCCATACCATTAATTTTACTTAATACAAAACCGATACCACGCATGATAAAGGGCAGTATTTTAGTGTATTGCAAAATTCCGATCAAGACGGAAATAAATACAATAGGAAGCAGCACATTCAGGAAGAAGGTGTAGGCACCTTCATTCATTAGACCGCCAAAAACAAAATTGATGCCCTCTCCTGCATATTCCAATAGCTTTTCAAATAAACGGGCAATGGCACGGATGATGATTAACCCAAACTTAGTATTTAAAAGAATATAAGCTAATACTAACTGAATGATAAGCATTAAAAGGATATTTTTATATTTAATTTCTTTACGGTTGCTGCTTGCTAATAATGCTAGTACAAAGACAACCGCTAAACCGAGCACTGAAATGAGGTAATTCATATTTTTCCCACTTTCTGTATAGTCTCAGGAATGAACTTTCAGGGTATATGTATTTATAAATTTAATATGTTCAAGACTCCTTAATTTATAAATAATTTCTAGTTCTGTTAAAATAAATACTTATTTTACAATCTTTTGAAGAAGGAGAATCAGCTCGATGGGTTATGAAATGCTTGAACTTGCTACTTTTGCTGGTGGCTGCTTTTGGTGTATGGTATCCCCATTTGAAGAGCGTCAAGGGATTCACAGCGTGGTTTCAGGCTATACAGGCGGCAGAAAAAAGAATCCGACCTACAAAGAAGTAAAATCAGGAACCACAGACCATTATGAAGCTGTACAAATCGTGTATAATCCTCTTATTATTTCTTATAAAGAATTAGTTGAAGTGTATTGGCAGCAAATAGACCCAACAGATTCCGAAGGCCAGTTTACAGATCGCGGAAGTTCGTATAAAAGCGTTATTTTTTATCATAATGAAGTTCAGAGAATAGAGGCAGAGGGGTCCAGGCTGGCATTGATGGAAAGCGGAAGGTTTAAAAATCCTATTGTAACAGAGATACTTCCAGCTTCGGAATTCTTTCGTGCAGAGGAATATCACCAGGATTTCCATAAGAAAAATCCTTTTCGTTATGCTCTATACCGGCGGGCTCGAAAAGAGAAGAGTTTCAGAGGCAATACTGGCCAAAAGACCGGACGGCTTTGAAGGAAAAATTAAGTGAGCTTCAGTACAGAGTTACCCAGGAAAACGGTACTGAACCCCCGTTTCGTAACGAATATTGGGATCATTTTGAAGATGGCATATACGTGGATATTATATCCGGAGAACCGTTATTTACGTCAAAGGATAAGTATGACAGCGGCTGCGGCTGGCCAAGTTTTACAAAACCTGTGATGTCAGCAAGTGTCACGGAACGTCTAGACGTAAGCCATCACAAAACTAGGACCGAAGTCAGAAGCAGAGAAAGTGATTCGCATTTAGGGCATGTATTTGAGGATGGTCCGGGGCCAAAGGGGTTAAGATATTGTATTAATTCCGCTGCATTAAGATTCATCCCTAAAGAAAAATTGACAGAAGAAGGATATGGAGATTTTTTAATATTATTTCCTGGATCATAACACGATTATATTGGCTAGGGGAGATAGGATGGAACACAAAACTGACACATTTGAAGTGATGGAGTTATGTTTGCTTGCTGGCAAAATCATGCTCCAAAATGGAGCAGAGACTTACCGTGTAGAGGATACCATGGAACGGATTGCGGCTTATTATAAAATCGGACAATCTCATAGTTATGTCACACCCACCGGAATCATCTTTTCCCTGGATGGAGTGGTGCCGGCCAAATTAATCCGAATCGCTAACCGAAACACAGACCTGCACAAAGTAACCGCGGCAAATAGTATTTCCCGAAAAATAACCAATGGAGAATTGACATCAGAGGAAGCATACAGGCAGCTGAAGGAATTAGAGAAACAAAACTTATCCTATCCTTTTGCAGTTCAGTTACTAGCTGCGTCGATATCAAGCGGCTGCTTTGTGATTATGTTTATGGGCGGCTGGTATGATTTTTTACCGGCGTTACTATCCGGAGCTCTGGGCTATACTTGCTTTGTGTACATACATAAGCTGGTAGAAGTGAAGTTTTTCGCCGAGTTTTTAGCTGCCTTTGTAATAGGTCTTGCCGCCTTTTCTCTCAAAGCATTAGGAGCAGGCCATGAAGCAGATAAAATCATTATAGGATCGGTCATGCCGTTAGTTCCCGGGCTGCTCATTACAAACGCTGTAAGAGATTTAATGTCAGGGCATTTAGTCTCAGGTCTGTCCAAGGGTGCAGATGCCTTTTTAACTGCATCAGCAATCGGAACCGGGATTGCCGCTGTTTTTTCTATTTTTTAAGGCTTTGTTAAACTTGTCTGTTTATTTCCGCTACAGGCACTCGCTTTCCGCGGGCGGTCCGGGAGCCTCCTCTCACGTGTACGCCTGCGGGGTCTCCCTTAATAGAAAAGCGGAGGACGGTGACTTTCAAGGTGCTTCTCTTTAGAGAATTGTGATGAACAAACTCGTTTTAGAAACCACTATATAGAAAGTCAGATACCTGATAAAGAAGACTTGCTGATTGGCAAGCGAAAGCGAAGACAGAAGCATAGTCGCCCTTATGCGTTAGCCAGACATAAGACAAGCGGCAGCGAAAGGCGCCCTTTGCCTTTTGATGGCGATTGGCTTATGACCGAAGGTGTCAGTCCGGAACTGGACAATACTGCTTTTCCCGCAGGAGTCTCGCACCTGCAGCGAAGATCAACTTAGTGAGAAAATCAACATTGAGCTCTAACATCGCCATTTTTTAATGAAAGGAGTAAGCTATGATCGGACAGTTAATTACAAGTTTTTTTGCTACGGCAGGAATAGGAATTATTTTTAATATCCCCAAAAAATCCCTTATAAATTGCGGCATTGTAGGGATGGCTGGCTGGTTTATCTATGTTGTTCTGTTCGAAAACCACTTTGATCCGGTATTAGCTACCTTGCTCTCAGCATTTTTGATTGCTATCATGAGCCAGTTTTATGCAAAAAAATATAAAATGCCCGTTATTATTTTCAGTGTGGCTGGTATGATCCCGCTGGTACCAGGGGGAATGGCCTATTATGCAATGAGAAAGTTCGTAGAAAACGATTATAATGAAGCACTGCAGTTTGCTGCAAAGGCGTTTATGCTCTCTGGTGCGATTGCAGTAGGAATCATCCTCTCGGAAGTCCTCAATCAAACCATCAAGAAAATCAATCAACAATAAAGAAATCCCTTGTCAGTGAAGCCTGGCAAGGGATTTCTTACTTAGTCAGCGAGCCTCGCTTTAATAATGAGCCGTTTTTTGTTCGAATTAAGCGGGTGGCAGGTTATTAGTGTCAAGATTTCATCATTTGCCGGCTGGATGACGGAAAGATCAGCCGGGTCAACAATAAGGCTGTCAAAAACCTTATATGTGAATGCCCTTCCGTATGAACGCAAAGTTATCACATCTCCGTTATTTATTTCATTCAGCCGGTTAAAAAACTGTCCATACGTATGGCTCCTATGGGCAGCAAGCACCACATTGCCATGTTCACCTGGAAGGGAGGTGGAAGGCATCCAGCCAACTGCGTTTTTCATGCTTTTTTGGTCGACACCTTTAACGATAATAGCCTCGAGATTAATTCTCGGTATTACAAGCTCACCCACTATGCCTTTTTTCTTTACAATGTCACGGGCTGTTACAATTTTCTTTGATTCGGCTTTAGACGGTACCTGTTTGCCCTTTGTGGTGGAAACGGCTGGTTCAGATTCGTCTGCCCTTGCTGTTTCTGCCTGTGCCACCGTCTGATTTAACTTGATCCAGTCTTGTTTAAGAGCATTCTGCGCCTGATTTACTTTCCAATCTGTATAAAAGGGATAAACAAACAGCAGCAGACCAATTAAAATGAAGGTACCTCCAATTATTTTAAAATAAGGCTTCATTTAGTTCACCTAGTTTTTTGCCCCTTTTCGGTGGAAAAGGTAAAGACCGGCTCCTACAGCTGCTAATCCTAAAAGCATATATGCTTTACTGTCCATTGCCGATCCGGTAATCGGCAATGTTGACAAGGTTGAAACTGCAGGATTACCTGTGGAGCTGCTTCCCACAGCAGGGCTTGAGCTGACAGGAGTTGTTCCATTGTTTCCGGATGTACTTGGATCTGCAGAAGTGCCCCTGTCACTAGAGACGCCTCCGGAATTTACCGGGTCGGCCGAGACGCCGGTGCCAGGATCAAAGCCGCCTGCAGGATTTCCGCTGTTGTTCAATGGAACTGTGAATGGCTTTTCGATAACTGTTTCATTATCAGATTCAAGAATGAGCGGGAGCGTGATTGGTTTAAGCTCTCCATTAATCGTTCCGCTGACTTTAAGCATTAAGTGTATCTTTCCTTTTGGCAGCTCAGGGAGCATAATTTGATACATTCCATCTGCCCGCTGTGTAATGGTTCCTTTGATGCCGCCTATCCATATGACATTTTCAATTTTAAAGGAAGACGGTGCTTTAAATAGTAAGCAAATATCTTTAAAGGATCTGCTATTATTATTTTCAATCCAGAACTCAGGTGAAAATTCTGCTTTCTTTCCATGTACTTTAAGCCATGCTTTTGCGCTGAGCTTCACTTTTTGTTTCATTGTTTTTGTAAATACAGGATTTACCTTGTTCTTTAAAGTTACGGCTATGGACTTATCACAAATCGTTTCTTTATTTAATTGAAGGCTAAATGGCATAGTAAATGTTTTGATTTTTCCAGCTGCAGTACCGCTTAATTTTATTTTAAAATGTGTTTTTCCTTTAAGAATTTCCGGCAGTGTAACCGTACAAGTACCATTCGCATTTTGTACAAGACTTGCCTTCACTCCATTTATCCATATAAACTTTTCCAGCTTTAATGAAGCAGGTTTGTTGAAGCAAAGGATAAAGTTCTTAAATGACATAGAGTTGCTATTTTCTATAAACAATTCATGATAAAATTCAGCTTTATTCCCCTTCTGCACAAACCAGGCATTTCCATTCATCTTAATCTTTTGCTTCATCTCAGGTGAAAAGACCGGGATGTTAAGGTCCTTTATACTCACCCCTAATGATTTTTGCAAGATAAGATCTTTCCCACAAAGCATGGTAAACGGCATAGAAAAAGACTGAACCTTTCCGTTTAGCATTCCGCTCAATTTCAATTTCAGATGAGTTTTTCCTTTTAATACTTCAGGCAGCTTAAATGTGCACGTCCCGTCAGCTCCTTGGACAAGGCTGACCTTAATGCCATTTACCCAGATATATTTTTCTAATTTAAAGAAGGCTGGAGCTTTAAAAGAGAGACTGAAATCCTTGAACGATAGATCGTTTTTATTCTCAATATATAAATCCTGTGTGAATTCAGCCGTCTTGCCTTTAAATGAAAACCAGGCATTGCCGCCAAGCTGGAACTTTGCCTTCATTTCTTTAGTAATAATGGTTTCTGTAGCCGGTTTTACCAGGAAGAACTTCACATCGAAATGCATGCTTTCTCTGGCTTCCATATCAGGAATAGTAAGAGTCATCCCATTTTTTGCGTCATTGAGTTTCCACGATATATTTTCAAGGTGTGGGTTTTTATTGTTTGGTGTTATTAACACAAGCTGTGGAAAGCTTTCATCAAGTACATATCCCTCAGGAAAAGCAATGGTTGTACTTAAAGAACTAAGAGTCTCTTTACCGGAATTTGTCAGGTCGAATTTATACACGGGATGAAGCTGCTTGTCTCCTACTTTCGTATCACCGATCAGTTTAATTGAACCGGCTGTTTTTAGCAGATTTGAGCTTGCCTGAAAGCTGCTAAACGAAGTAACAGAGGAGTCAATCGCTAGTCCTTGCAGAAGATCATCCTTTACTGGCGGTATAGGAATAGATGTATCATCTGTTTTTGGTGTGGTAGCTGGAACTGTTGTTTTTACAGAGGTGTCAGCAGTTGTTGTTGTTTTTGCTTCTGCAGCTTTATCTGTGATAGCTTGTGTAGAAGCAGCTGTCTGGGTATTTGCAGTTGTAGCTGTTTTAAGTTGTACAGATGTGATTGTTTTTGCTTCTGCAGTTGTAACCGTTTTAGTTTGTGCAGAAGCAGCGGTTTGGGCTTTTGCAGTTGTTGCTGATTTAGCTTGTACAGATGTGATTGTTTTTGCTTCTGCAGCTGTAACTGTTTTAGTTTGTACGGAAGTAGTTGTTTGGGCTTTTGCAGTTGTAGCTGTTTTAGCTTGTGCAGATGTGGTTGTTTTTGCTTCTGCAGCTGTGACTATTTTAGTTTGTGCAGAAGTAGTTGTTTTCACTGCTGGTTTAGCCTTCGTTGTGGCAGATACTGCACTTTCTAATTTACTCTTCTCAATCTTAGATACAGCCGTACTGGTCTGACTCCCTTCAGCAAATGCTGATAAAGGGGCTAAAGTTACAAGTGCAGCTAGTGAAACAGGTAAAACCGCGTACTTCTTTGACAAATTAATCCATCCTCCTAGAACTAAGTTAATAGTAAAATAGTATTGCTAAGAGGGGAATACCCAAAATATTCTAATTAATAAACCTTTTTCCAATAATTTTTTTCGTAATTATTTTTATGCTTTCCACGCGGTTAACTAATTAGTGGAAGGTTAATATTTCTTTTAGTAGAAAAGTTTTATTTTTCGGAATAAAAATACATATGAATCTATTAATTTTGATTCAAATGTACTATTATTTTATGGGAAATAATGTCGAATGATGAGTCAAATGAAATTATTTAAAACAGATACTAGTTCAAAGAGCACTTTTTTCAGAATATTCTCCATGTTAGGATAAGTAAGTCATTTAGACTACTTTATATAAAAAGGAGAATGGCTAGTGAAAAAACAACTATTATCTGTATTAACAGCTAGTGCTTTAACTCTTTCTTTGTTTGCTCCAATCGCTTCACCTGCAAAGGCTGCAACATCTGCTTCCTCTACAGCTGAAAAATGGGATGTAGAGCGTTATGGGGATCGTGTGGATGTGGATGGGTATTTGAATAAACTTTCTGAAGACCAGACGTTTAATCAAAATGCTCTTAAGAGTATAGAGGAGCAGGCTAGGAATATTAATTTTAATGAGACAGCCGGAAGTTCTACTAGCAGTGCCAGCAGCACTTTTACTTATGATGGAGGGACTAAGAAATTTTTAAATAGAAACCTGAAATTCAAAGACTTTACTCTGCGGAGTGTTGGGGAAAATGTTGAAATCTGGGTTGCGAATGATTTAGCATTCAAGCCTGGAGACTCACGTCCTGCGCAAGTGGTAACTCAAGCCCAGGTTGACAAGTTAAAAAATGAATTTGATAGCAATATCTACCCTAAAGCTACTGAATTCTTTGGAACTCCGGATGTGCTTGATGGATCTCATTCACCTATTGCCGGTGCGATTGACGGTATACCAAAAGGTTATTATGAAGGCAGCGATAAAGTAATAATGCTGGTCGATAATATTATTGATGATAATTATAATGATCCGACATATCCTTTCTTTGTAGCTGGGTTCTACTGGCAGACACTAGAAAACTATATTGATAGAAACATTATTACAATTGATGCAAGAGATTGGGATACTCGCTTAGAAAATACATTCTTCGGTACGACTATTCACGAACTTCAACATTTAATTCATGCAGATAACGATGGCGCTGAAGAAACATGGATCAACGAGGGGATGTCTACATTTTCCGAATACCTCGGAGGATACGGTCACGATGATAGATCTATCAACTTTTATTTAGATCACCCGGAAAACTCACTAGTTAACTGGGATGAGCATCAGGGGGCTAAGACTGGTCCAGAAACGATCGCAGATTATGGCCAGGTATATCTATTCACTCTTTATATGAACGATAAATTTGGAAGGGAATTCATCCGTGATCTTGCAACTAGTGAAGACGTTGGAATTGAAGGGGTGAATAAAACCCTTGCTAAGCACGGATATGATTTAGATTTTACACAGCTATATCAAGACTTTATTACAGCACTTGCGCTTGACAGCGGTAATGGAAAGTATAATTTTGACAGCATTGATCTAAGAGATCTTGTTGTTGATGATAAAGGTACAAAACGCGGTATAACAGTAGACTATGAAAAGGCATTGGCAATTGAAAAAGAAGGCGTTCCGGCATGGGGCGGCGACTTCAAACAGCTGGATTTCCAGGATAAAATCCGTACGATTAAATTTGATGGGGTGGATTTCCTTCCGACTCCGTGGACAGCAGCCGCTGATCCAGCCAATGCTTCTAATAAAGTACTTTGGAGCGGTAATGGCGATGAAGCAGATAATGCCCTTATTTTCGAAGCTGATTTAACAGGAAAATCGAGCGCAACATTAAATTTTGATCATTACTACCAAATTGAAGAACAGTGGGATTTTGGTATGGTCCAGGTATCTGAAGACGGCGGTAAGACTTGGAAGAGCCTTGCTAACGGCAATACACGTTCTGACGTTGTAGAAGAAGGCTATCCGAAGATTAAAGAAAACGTTCCTGGATTTACAGGGCATAGCGATGGCTGGGATAACGAGAGTTTTAATCTTAGTGCATACGCGGGTAAAAAAGTTTTAGTTTCATTCCGTTATTTAACTGATTGGGGCTCTACTGAAGATGGCTGGTTTATTAAAAATATTACCATTCCAGAAATCGGCTACTCAAATGCTGGTACTTCTCCAGAAGGCTTTAAATCAATGAATGAGCTTTTAGGCAAATATGTTGAATATACAGTAACCTTTATCAATGAAACCGTAAAAGGAAAGAAAACACATACTAAAGTAGTTACTGTTGATCCGTTCAATGTAACAGATGAAAAAGCACTTCAGTTAAACCAATTGTTCAAGGAAGGCAAGAATTATATGATTACTTCCTATGCAGCACCTGCTGATGACAAAAATCCAGTAGATTTCACTTACGAAGTAGTTCTTAAAAAAGATTCTAAGAAAAAGAAAAAATAATTAAAATAGAGCCTGTTTTCGGATTCGAAAACAGGCTCTATTTTTTGTTGCATACCTAATTAGCGTGTGGTGTCGCCCGTCTTATTTTAGGCATATCCAATAAGGTTAAATCATAAATCCATAAAGATAAGCATACACCCACCCAACTTAAGCATTGAGAAGCATAAACCCCAAAAACTTAAGCATAAAGTGCAAAAACATAAGCATAAATCAAAGAAACATAAGCATAAAGTTTGAAAACATAAGCATAAACTTCAAAATCCCTTGTTAATTTAACTGCCAGCCATCAAAACCCTCTCGATATGTGGCTAAAATACAATTTTATGTGGCTAAACAGATGATTTATGTGGTTAAAACACCATTTTATGTGGCAAAATCGCTTGTTTACCGGGCGCCTGATGGCAACGTCCCTTACGATCCATATACGTAAACACACAAACAGCCGGTAATGCCGGCTGCTTCCTTTTACATTCTAAACGAACTCTTCAACGAAACAATCAAGTTAAAGACCAATCGATCCTCCGTTGTATCTTTAGGATCCACATTAAAGTATCCATGGCGAAAGAATTGGAACTTGTCTTGAGGTTTTACATCCTTCATATTTGGTTCTACAAATCCGTTGACCACCTGCAGGGAATTAGGGTTCACATGATCAAGGAACGATTTTGCATCCTCTTCATTAGCATCTTCGCTGTCTGCATCCAGGATAAGAGGCTCATACAGCCTGAATTCGGCTGGAACTGCTTGGGTAGCTTCCACCCAGTGAATGGTTCCTTTCACCTTTCTGCCTGTAAAGCCTGTACCGCTTTTTGTTTCAGGGTCATAAGTAGCCCGGATTTCAATGACATTTCCGTTTTCATCCTTGATTACTTCCTCGCATTTAATGAAGTACGCGTGTTTCAAACGGACTTCGTTGCCCGGGAACAGGCGGAAATATTTCTTTGGCGGATCTTCCATGAAATCATCCTGTTCGATGTAAATTTCACGGGAAAAAGGAATCTGCCTTGTACCCATTTCTGGATTTTCTGGATTGATTTCTGCTTCAAGCATTTCAACCTGGCCTTCAGGGTAGTTTGTAATCACAACTTTTAAGGGCTTAATAATACCCATAGTGCGCGGTGTGGATAATTTTAAGTCTTCACGGACAAAATGCTCAAGCATTCCTGTATCTACAGTTCCTGCGCTTTTAGAAACACCAATTTCGTGACAGAAAGCGCGGATGGCTTCTGGTGTATAGCCTCTTCTTCTTAATCCAGAGATAGTAGGCATGCGTGGGTCATCCCATCCGTCTACATAACCTTCATCAACCAGCTGCTTCAGCTTGCGCTTACTCATGACGGTGTTTGTTAAGTTCAAGCGGCCAAATTCATATTGACGCGGGCGGCTTTCCATTTCACAGTTTTCGACAATCCAGTCATAAAGGGGACGCTGATCTTCGAATTCGACCGTACAAATAGAGTGTGTTACATCTTCAATCGCATCCTCTAATGGATGTGCAAAAGCATACATCGGGTAAATGCACCATTTGTCTCCTGTGTTATGATGGGTTGCATGAGAAATACGGTAAATAACAGGATCACGCAGGTTAATGTTTGGTGAGGACATGTCAATTTTGGCACGCAGTACTTTTTCACCGTTGCCAAATTCAGCATTTCTCATACGCTCAAACAAGTCCAGGTTTTCTTCCACTGAGCGATTGCGATAAGGGCTGTCCTTGCCCGGCTGAGTAAGTGTACCGCGATATTCACGGATTTCGTCTGCTGATAGATCGTCCACATACGCCAGGCCTTTATTGATCAACAGAACGGCCTTTTTGTACATTTCTTCAAAATAGTCCGAAGCAAAGAATAGTCCGTCCCATTCGTAGCCCAGCCATTTTACATCCTCTTTAATCGCGTTAACGTATTCGATGTCTTCTTTCAGAGGGTTTGTATCATCGAATCTAAGGTTTGTTTTTCCGTTAAACTCATCCGCGACACCAAAGTTCAAAATAATGGATTTAGCATGGCCTATATGCAAATATCCATTAGGCTCTGGAGGGAAACGGGTAATTACGTAGTCACGCTTTCCTGTTTCGAGGTCCTCTTTAATGATATCTCTAATAAAATTAGAATTCGTGTGCTCCACTTTAACTGCCCTCTTTCTTTTAAAATCGTATTAATAATTTTACTTGAATATATACGATAAATACAGGATTTTTGGCTATTCCCTTATAATAAAACAAAAAATGATAGTAAACCGGATAAACTATGAAAAATTCTAAATATTCATATACACCTGAAGCTGAAAGTAATACAATAATTAACATATTTTACATAGGGGGGAGGAGATATACATGTCTTTGTATTTTCGGTATATCATGTTTTTTAGCGGGCTGACTTTATTTGGCCTGGGAATCGCAATCGCTATTCAAGTTAAACACCTTGGACTTCATCCGTGGGATGTACTGAGTGTCGCATTATATGATCACTTCGGGGTCTCAATCGGATTCTGGGGAGTGGTTGTAGGACTTCTTCTAATCGGTGTTTCATCTATTACGGCTAGAAAATATATTAGTATCGGTACTTTTTTAAATGCACTATTTATAGGCCCGATTATAGATTTTTTCCTGTGGCTTGATATTCTTCCTTCTGCCTCCGGGACATGGACAGATTATCTGGTTATTCTTTGTGGAATTATTCTAACTGGAATCGGCGGAGGCATGTATGTAGCGGCAGGCATTGGAGCAGGTCCGCGTGATGGCTTTATGCTTTCTATTTCTGAAAAAACAGGCATGTCGATCAGCAATGCAAGAATTCTGGTAGAAAGCGCCGTCTTGCTGATTGGATTATTGCTGGGCGGGCCAGTCTTTGTCATGTCATTCATTTATACACTGATCCAAAGCCCTGTATTTCAGAAATCTCTCCTCTTTTTTAGAAAAGTTAGTCCTCCACAAAATGCGAAAAAGGCTGCATAAACATCAAAAAAAAAGCTCCTATTTTGGAAATAGGGGCTCTTTTCTGTTTAATAATCATGGCATAAGGATATAGGCAAACATAAAAGCTGGTAATTTATAAAATACTAAAGGCAGGGAAAGACGAATCAAGCCTTAGGCGAGAGGAAGTATACGATGTTTTACGAAACCATTATAATCGGCGGCGGAATAGCGGGGCTTCAGGCTGCTATCCAGCTGGGAAGAGCTCAGCGTAAAGCGCTAGTCATAGATTCTAATAGAGGAAGATCGACTTTATGCAGAAGCTATCATAACATACTGGGATGGCCGGATGGAATTAGCGGGGAAGAACTTCGCAGGCTCGGGCGTCAGCAGGCAGAACAAGTGGGAATTCAGTTTACCGAAGATACAGTCAGCTCTGCGGAGAAGACAAAAACGGGATTTACCCTGACCACAGAAAAGGGGAAGCAGTATGAGGCTAAAAGAATCCTGATTGCCACAGGCATTATAGACCGGATTCCTGACCTGCCCGAAATATACGAATGCCTGGGCAATAGTGCATATATTTGTCCTGACTGTGATGGCTATGAGATTAAAGATGAACTTACAATTATAGCTGGCTCAGGCAATGCAGGAGCTAATATGGCGCTGACTCTTTCATACTGGACAGACAAGCTGATTTATATTAATCATGAACAGCAAAAAGTAGACAAGGATCTCCTGCAAAAGCTTAAGGACAAACACATAGAATATCTTGAAGAACCTATTAAAAAGGTTGTAAAAGAGCGGCAGTCCTTTCAAGGCTTTATTCTCGATGAAGGCAGGCTGCTTTCGGCTAATAAGTGCTTTCTCGCTTTTGGCGGCAATGAAGTCAAATCACAGCTCGCAAAACAGCTGGGTGTAGAGGTGATGGATAATAATCATATTAAAGTAGACCCCCGTACTCAAATGACGAATGTAGAGAACGTATGGGCCGCAGGAGATGTGACGGTTCATTCTGAACAGGTAGCCATAGCCATGGGGGATGGACTTCAGGCAGCGATTTGGATTCATAAAAGCTTATTGAATGAAAAATAGTTATTTACAGATGTAATGACACCTGGTATATTTTCAGGTGTTATTATTTATGGAATTCTGGGAGGATTTTATGGAAAACAGTGCAAAAGCCTTTGATAAGAATAATAAAAAGCTCTTAGGAGTAGCTGGTCTGGGCTGGCTATTTGATGCAATGGACGTAGGAATGCTTTCTTTTATTATGGTAGCACTAGCTGCAGATTGGGGACTGTCTTCCCAGCAAGTTGGCTGGATAGGCAGTGTAAACTCGATCGGAATGGCTGTCGGTGCATTGCTGTTTGGACTGATGGCAGACCGGATCGGCCGGAAGAATGTGTTTATTATAACTCTTTTATTGTTTTCTATTGGCAGCGGTTTATCTGCATTTACAAGCTCTTTAACTGTATTTCTAATCCTAAGGTTCATAATTGGGATGGGTCTCGGGGGAGAGCTTCCCGTTGCATCAACGCTTGTTTCTGAAAGTGTGCCTGCAGAAAAACGGGGCAAGGTAGTGGTCCTGCTTGAAAGCTTCTGGGCAGGAGGCTGGCTGCTGGCCGCTTTAATTTCCTATTTTATCATTCCAGAGTACGGATGGAAGATTGCTTTATTGATAAGTGTTATACCTGCATTTTATGCATTGTACTTAAGGGTGAATCTGCCGGATTCTCCAAGGTATGAGCGAATAAAAGATTCAGAAAAACCATCCGTGTGGGCAAATCTTTCCGGGGTGTGGGCTAAAAAATACCGGAAGCAAACCACAACGCTCTGGGTTCTATGGTTTTGTGTCGTATTTTCCTATTATGGAATGTTCCTTTGGCTCCCAAGCGTAATGGTTATGAAAGGGTTTACACTCATTAAGAGTTTTCAGTATGTATTGATTATGACTCTGGCACAATTACCGGGTTATTTTACAGCAGCATGGTTTATTGAAAGGCTGGGAAGAAAGTTTGTGCTTGTTACTTACCTAATAGGCACAGCCATTAGTGCTTATTTCTTTGGGCAGGCAGAGTCATTGACTCTATTAATTACATCAGGAATTTTTCTATCTTTCTTCAACCTTGGCGCCTGGGGTGCTTTATATGCCTACACTCCCGAGCAATATCCAACGATTATCCGTGGTGCGGGCGCAGGGATGGCGGCTTCATTTGGCCGTATTGGAGGAGTGCTCGGACCATTGCTGGTAGGATATCTGGTTGCTCAAGATACATCTATTACCTCAATTTTTACGATTTTCTGTGTAGCGGTGCTAATTGGAGCTGCAGCGGTATTCTTTTTTGGAAAAGAAACAAAAAACATCGAACTGCAGGAAAAATAAATACCGGCGAGCGAGCCTTAAAGCCAGTCTATTTCTGTGCTAAAGGCTCCTTTGTATTTTAGAAATAAGGGAAATTGGTTTATAATTAAAACCATCATTACCTGAAAGGGGTAACTATCTCTTATGAAGCTAGGAACAATAGGAACCAGCTGGATAACAGAATCCTTTATTGATGCTGTAAAATCCACTAACCAATTAACCTTAACATCTGTTTACTCACGATCCATGGAAGCCGCAGAACAGTTTGCTAAAAAGCATAACGCGGAATCTGCCTTTGATGATCTCGAAAAAATGGCCAGGAGCAGTGAAATAGAAGTTGTATACATAGCCTCACCGAACTCCCATCACTATGAACAAGCAAAAATTTTCATTCAAAATAAAAAGCATGTTATTTGTGAGAAACCGATCTTTTCAAATCTAAAAGAGTGGGAAGAGATTTATCGGCTTGCGGAAGAACATGGCGTCTTCGTATTCGAAGCCATTCGCAATTTCCATTCTCCAAATTTCACCATTCTTAAGAAGAACCTGGAAAAGGCAGGTGTGATCCGCAGTGCGATGCTTCATTATTTACAGTACTCTTCAAGATATGACGCTTTTTTACGAGGAGAAAATCCTAACGTATTTTCACCGGATTTTTCAGGTGGTGCCCTCACTGATTTAGGAGTATACGCGATATATGCAGCGGTTGGCTTATTTGGAGCGCCAAAATCTGTTTCCTACCATCCCGTGCTGCTCCGTAACGGTATTGATGGCAGTGGGACACTGGTCTTAGAATATGATTCTTTTGTTTGTACAGTTCTATTTTCAAAAATTGCCGCGTCCTACATTAGCAGTGAAATTCATGGCGAAAAGGGAGCATTCCTTCTCGATAAGGTATCGCCGATCAGCAGTGTTGAATTTATAGACCATAAGACTCATGAAAAAGAAAGCCTGGGAGTAGAACAGGCGGAAAATGATATGGTTTACGAAATTGATCAAATTGTTCGCACCGTGGAAACGAATGACCGTGAGACATATGAGAGCTGGAAGGAAGCAAGCCGAATCGTATTGTCTATCACAGAAGAAGCCCGCAGGCAGAACAACATTGTCTTTGGTACGGAAAAATAAAGAAGGTGTCCTCAAATGTGAACTGTAACCCCTAAAATGGACAGTTTAATAAAAAGGCCCTATGCTGCTAATAAATGATCCCGGTATTGTACCGGGGTCATTTTATTTAAT
>NZ_JAFBFI010000012.1 GCF_016909175.1 Peribacillus deserti | reverse complement strand
TCTTAAACATGATCGCATCCCTTTATTTTTTACTCGCAAACTTATTGAAATTGCTCGTATGGACTCAGTTGCTCGCTAATCAGGATTTTTGCTCGCATTTTCTTAAACTCTTGATCGCATCCCTAATTTTTTACTCGCAAACTTATCGAAATTGCTCGTGTACGCAGTTGCTCGCTAATCAGGATTGTTGCTCGCTAATCAGAATTTTTGCTCGCATTTTCTTAAACATGATCGCATCCCTTTATTTTTTACTCGCAAACTTATTGAAATTGCTCGTATGGACTCAGTTGCTCGCTAATCAGGATTTTTGCTCGTATTTTCTTAAACATGATCGCATCCCTTTATTTTTCACTCGCAAACTTATCGAAATTGCTCGTGTACGCAGTTGCTCGCTAATCAGGATTGTTGCTCGCATTTTCTTAAACTTGATCGCATCCCTTATTTTTTACTCACAAACTTACTGAGCATGCTCGCATGACATACAGTTGCTCCAATATTGTTTTTTTGCTCACATTTTCTTATACTTGCTCGCAACAACTTAACTATTACTCAATTACCAATGGAACTTGATCGCAAGTCGTTTAGATAATTTGTTGTTATCTCCATACCTTCAAATTTGGTCCATAAGATTTTTTTCCAACGATAATCTCTATTGGAAATTCCAAAAATTTGAAAATACCTACAAAACTCAAACAAAAGTATATTCCATCTTATGGAAATGAAAATACAGCAAATAGAGGCTTTATTAAGAAGGCTTCCGAGGAATCATGCTAAACGGCCGGAACTAGAAGTTGAACTAGCCAAACGCTGGGCAGGTTATAAGGGTGAGCAATCGATAGATTATCACCTCAAAGGATTAAGAAATCATGAATATTTAATTCTTCATGATTTAAATTTGAATTGCAATAGCAGCCAATTCCAGATTGATACATTAATTCTTAGTTCTAGTTATGGACTGCTGTTGGAGATTAAAAATATTTCAGGAACTCTTTTCTTCGACCAAAATTTTAATCAACTTATTAGAACTCTGAATAATAAGGAAGAAGGGTTTAATGATCCAATCTCCCAGGCTCAAAGGCATCAAAACCTTTTTAATGAATGGTTGAGTATAAACGGAATAGCTAAATTTCCTATTGAAGCCTTAGTCATAATTAGTAATCCATCAACAATTATTAAGACTGATCGAGACAATCAGGATATCTATTCAAAAGTATGCCATGCTGCTCAACTTTTAAGTAAGCTAAAACAATTGGAAGCACGTTTTCAGAAGAAAATATTAAGCCATCAAAAGTTATTTAAATTAAGTGATTTACTTGTTTCTTTAAATTCTCCTCCTGAATCAAACGCTTTAGACATCTTTAAGATTAATAGAAGGGATCTTATAAAAGGGGTAATATGTCCTCATTGCAACTATAAGCCTCTTGCAAGGCAGAAGGGAACTTGGGTTTGCCCATCTTGCAGCTGCACCTCGAAACACGGCCATAAAGAAGCAATTAGAGACTATTTTCTTTTAGTAAGCCCCGTGATTAATAACCGAGATTTGAGAGATATGTTACAAATCAACTCCCGCCATACCGCTAAGTATTTATTAAAGCAACTGCCTTTCCAGCTGCAAGGCCAAAGTAAGGGCTCCTACTACCACCCCCCACCAAACAAAAAACCCCGGCTCCACTAACTCCAGGGTCTGTCACTCACGCAAGTAAGGTTCAATTTTAATTTGTATGGCTTTCATTTTGTCTGCATTAAGGCTATATATTTTTTGGGTTTCAGGTTCTTCTGTCTGAAGAGAGAGCATTTCTAGTTCGGCTTGAGTTCTTTTGATTACAGCTAGGAGCAGCTGCCTTTCATTTTGGTTTGGTATGCTGATTTGGTCTTGGTATAAGTCAGCTGATAGTTCGCCATATGTATCGATTTGGGCGAAAAAGACCTGGTCTATGGTGGTTCCCAGTTTTTCTAATTCAGTTTTGAGCCATTCCAAATTCTTGCCGCTCTTTCTTAGTGCTTCGTACACGATCTGGCCATCCATGATTACGGTTTGCGGTTCTTTTTCATTTGGCATGTTTAGTCCTAGATCTTTAGCTGTTAGCGGCTGATTTTCTTTTTTTAGAAGGACACTTAGTTTGCCTTTTGGCTCTAGAAGGGCATATTCTACATCCTTCACTTTAAATATTCCTTTATCCCTCAATAAGGATTCTAAGTCTTCTACGGAATATTTCTCTTTTTTCAACCCTTCCTCAAGGATTTTGCCATCCTGAATAATGATTGTATCTTTACCTTCTATTATTTCTCTAAGTTTTCTATTTTTTAATGTGAGGTAGTCTGAAAAATAGGATACAGCACTAAATACGAGTAAGCCTGTTATGCCGTGCATGATATGCATGTCTTTACTCATGATCACTTCCCCTGCGATGTCTCCGAGCGTAATACCTGTAATATACTCAAACAGGGAGAGCTGGGAGATATGCTTCTTCCCAAGAATTTTAGTTATGATGAAAAGTATGACAATAAAAATCAACGATCGATACATCACATCGAATACTGTCATGAGTTGCCCTCCCCTAGCTTTTTTTGTTCCGCTCTAATGTGTATACCGTTTTTTGAATATCATGTTTAATTTGGCCGGCTTCTATCATAGCTTCATGCAGTGCAATCTGCGCTTCTTCCTCACTTGAATTAAGAGCTAAGATGGACAGCTGTGCCTCTATTCCTTTAATTGCAGCAAGAGTTTTTTTTATTTCAATAAAATTTTCCAAAAGCAACTTCCCCTCTTAAGAGAATGATGAGCTGGCTTTTTTTCGCTCCTATTCCATCTGTTTAGTTTTTCAATTTCCTATTTCCTTATGTATGAAAAAATAAAATCGCACGCAAAAAAAACAAAACCCCTTTTCTAAAAGAAAAAGGGGCGCGATTAGTTTTATGGTCAAAAATATTGCTTTATGTTCTAGATAATATCGTTTGTGAACTTGTCGATTTTTCAAGGCGCATAAGATAAATATTTAAAACGACTCCTATAAGTGCCATTATGCTAAAGAATAAATAAACTCCCTGAATCTTGAACTGATCCAGAATAATTCCCCCGACAAACGTATGAAACCAGTTTCCAAGGCCGTTTCCAATAGCCGAATAAATGGTAACGGCTGTCACGGCTATATGCATTGGGGCAATATCTCGAATATACTGCAGGGCGGCAGGCAGAAAAAGACCGATGGATAGTCCCTGGATGACTGCAGATGCATAAATCACAGTTAAATTAGGCTCTGTAAAATAAAAAGACCATCTTATGAGAGAGGATACACCTGCAATAAGTGTAATAGGCAGTAATCCAATACTTTTAATCCAAGCTCCAGCTGCTCTCATAAAAGGTATTTCCGACAAGACGGCTACGAGAAATGCAAGGCCGATCCCTGCATATGTTCCTCCTCGTGCTTCGACAAACAAACCAAAATATGTATTGTTTGCAAGATTAGGTCCAAAAATTAGAAATGTGATGGCGAGAAAGACAATGAATTTCTTCATTGCGAATATTTCTTTAACCCCTGATAGAATATTAACTTTACTGCCGGCTTTTTCCTTAGGCAGGTAAAAAGATAGAATGGACGAAATAGCCATGGAAATGAAAAAAGAGTAGAAGATCATTTCAAGTCCTATATACATGTCGGAAAGTTTTCCGATTATAAATACAGCGAGACCGAACCCGAGAGATCCGAAAAGCCTTATATTGCCATAATTTCCTTTTACCCTGCTGGTAAACTGCAATGAAATGCTGTCAGAGATTGGGATAAGGGCACTTTGAAAGATTGCTACAAGGACGGCTGCTGTCAGCAGGACTGCAAATTGTGCACCCAGCAAAAAGCCTAAACCCATTATTCCAGTTAGAATCGCTGTAAGTGCCAGTATTTTTCTAGGTGCTTGAATTTTATCGGTCAATATTCCCCAGAACGGCTGAAAGAAAATCATAACAATGGGACCCACAGACATGATGGTTCCCACTTCAAATCCATCTAAATGTCTCTCTTTGCTTAAAAATACACTCAATAACGGAGCCATACTGCCCACGCCAAAGAAAGTAAAAAGGTAAAAGCTTTGTAAGATCCTCGTTTCTTTAAGTACTTGTTTGTTCAATTATGTTATTCCCCCATACTTTGTACTTGCTGCCTCTTCTATTTAAGCATAATTCTTGGAAAAAAGTAGATAGTTATATAAAAAAGCAGATTCTAAAATCGAATCCGCTTTTTTTGTACATTTATTTCCACCAATCATCATATACGGTTATTGCATGATGGCGTTTATGCTCCGAACGCAGGAAGTGGCCTTCGATTTTTTCCTTTTCGGCAGGACTGACTTCTTTTCCTTCCAGGTAATCGTCAATAGCCTCATAACTGACACCAAGTGCTGTTTCATCAGGCAGCTGAGGTTTATTTTCCTCAAGATCTGCAGTTGGCTTTTTCTTGTACAGATGCTCAGGACAGTCAAGAGCTTTCAGCATTTCACGCCCCTGCCTTTTATTCAGCCTGTATAGAGGCAGGAGATCACAAGCACCATCTCCGTGTTTGGTGTAAAAACCTGTTATCGCTTCTGCTGCATGATCTGTTCCTAATACGATGCCGCTCTCAAAAGCTGCAATGCTGTATTGAGCTTTCATCCGCTCTCGCGCCTTTTCATTCCCTTTTTGGAAATCGGTTAATTGAATGCCTGCTTCGTTAAGGGCTGATACACTAGCATCGACGGCTCCTTTTATATTTACCGTATATACCTTTGTAGGGTTCATGAAATCAATTGCATCTTGTGCATCATCTTCATCCATTTGATTCCCATAAGGCAGACGAACAGCAATAAACGAATATTTGTCTTCCTCAATTTCTTGATTTAACTCATCCACTGCCATTTGAGCCAGTTTTCCTGCAAGAGTAGAATCCTGCCCTCCTGAGATCCCGAGAACCATGGATTTCAAAAAAGAATATTTCGTTAGATACTCCTTCATTAAATCGACACTTCTTCTGATTTCTTCATACGGGTCAATGTTTGGTTTTACTTTTAATTCTTCAATTACACGAGCTTGCAAGTCCATAAAATCCTCCCCTAACATCATCTGCTATGCAGCTATATGGAATAGTATACCTCTTAGTCTAACAATAATAAAAATATCTGTTACTTTTGTTTCCCTGAAAAAAAACCGCTAAACCACCGGGGGCTTTTCTTTATGGGCCTCTCATAGTACAGAAGGTTTGAAAAAATGAAAACAAATGTGCGTTATTGGATGGTCTGCTTTGTTTTTCACTAAAAGATTCTTTTGTACGGCTCATATTTTTTTTGCTTTAGGGCATACTGCTAGAAAATATGCTAGGAGGAGCTTGTATGTATTTTTGTTTATCCTGCGGATTAGTATTATTCGAAGAGGAAGCTGTAGCAAGGGAAGATCAAGTAAAAATGTGCCTCGATTGCTATACGGAATATGAAGAAGATGCTTTTCCCTTCTTTTATGAATAATTGCAAGGCTAAGAGGATGTCTTGCAAGCCCATCCAGGCTTAAGTCATCCTCTTTTGTTAGGATCATACATTTTTATCGCTGAAGGAATCGCTTTATTTCGGCTGGACTTTTTTCGTCCATTAGATTTCCTTTTCTCTCCTTCAGTCTTTTTCCTTTCACCATCTGCCCTGTTCTTTTTATCTTTTCTACTGTTTGTCAGCCCTTCCAATTTATTGACTGCGATTTCAAATTCCTTCTCTGTCATTTGTCTTGTCGCTAACATAGAACAAAGTAGGGCATACGCAATAGCAGTTGTATCAACTTGGACGTTTAAGTTAACATCCACATCGGAATTGCCGCTATGGCTGACCTGCGAGTGAGCATTGGTGTGAATGTCCTGGATTAACTCTGCCTGCTGACTGTTTTCATTGTCACTGTCTTGGCGGTTCCTGCTTTCTGTTTCATTATGCTGTCTGCTTTCTGCACTGCTTTTAGTCTCTTGGCTGGCGTTATTTTCGATGCCAGTATGTTGATTGTTAAAGTGACGGCTGTCTAAGGTCCGATGTGATCTGCTGTCATGCAGATGGTGATTAGCATGGTCAGGATCAATCCCTGGATAGACTTCGATTGTGCTTTCACTCGCAGGATTATTAACCTCTCCTTGAACCTCATGGTTTCCGTGAGAAAAGCCTCCGTAATTCGCTGGTCTTCCGAACGGAAAGAAAAACCCTCTCCGGTTATAGTTTTCCATAACCTTCTCTCCTATTTATATAGTGGTTTAGGCGGGATAAGGTACCCCTCTCCCGCCTGAAAAAAGATTAGTCCTGCTCTTGATCCTGATCTTGGTCTTGATCTGAATCCGCATCTGATTCTGCCCTAGACCTTACTCGTGAATTCGAATCAGAATCAACATTGATATCTATACAAAAATCAACTCTCGCGTTACCGCTGTTTACAATTTTGGAATCAGCATCCGAATTGCTTTTGTTGTTATTTACTAAGTCATTTTCGTTGTCATTATCATTGTCGTTATCATTTCTAATATCTAGATCATTATGGACGTCTGTCTCCACATCGGATCTATTTTTTAATTGATTATCTATTTCAAACTCCACATCAGAATCTGAATCGGAGCGGCTCTTGGAATCAGAGCTGCCTCTATTTCCGCCGTGATCATTGCCCTTGCCGTGGCCGCGGTTGTTTCTGCCGCCCCATCCGTTTCTTCCATTGTTAAACCAAATTGACATTTTATGACCTCCTTTCGCTCTATCTAAGACTAATGTATTCAGTTCAAACAAAAAGGAATGGACAATTATCCTAGGTCAAGTATGGAATTTAGGGTTTTTTTTCATAGTAAAAGCCTATTTTTAAGGGTTAACATCCAGCTATTCCTTTTAAAGAATTTCAATATCGAATATGCAGACGTCTTAAAAAATATTTCGAAGTTTCAAGGATACGCTATGGAATGGCCAGGATGAGCCACACTATCTGCTGCCCTCAATTTGGCAGGGACCGTCCAATGCTAAGCTTTAAAAAGGACGTTTTATATAAGGTCTAAAGGGTAGATAGATAAAGAATATTTAAGGAGGCGTTAAAGATGACAGAAAACACAAACCAGAATGAATCAGCAGAACAAAAAAAGAAAGAGGAGCACAACCAGGACATCAGTCCCCAGCGTGATCCTGACAAAAATGATAAAGATGCCCAGTAAGAACCTACAGAAAAAAAGCCTGGACTCGCTGAATGCGGTCCAAGCTTTTTTTACTTCATCTTTTCAACCTTATTTCGCACTTTCTCGATGCTGGCCATTTTGTTATCCCAGCATTTTTGGCTCAAATCTACTGGATATTCCTGTGGATTCATTGTACGAAGATATTCCTCCCACAGGTATTCTAAATTGCTTTCAGAAAAAGCTTGTATTTGTTTAATGTCCGGCAGATCGTACACGAACTTTCCGTTTATAAATATATCATGATGAAGCTGTCTTGCTTCAAAATCTTCTACATATTTAGAAATGTACGTATGGACTGGATGGAACATTTTAATACGATCTTCCTGTCCCGGTTTTTCGGATGATAAGGTAATATAATCGCCTTCTGATTTACCGGTTTTCCTGTTTATAATTCTGTATACATCTTTAATTCCCGGTGTTGTTACTTTTTCGGGATTTGATGATATCTTGATTGTATCTGTCATCTGCCCCTCATTTTCAATGGAAACAAGCTTATATACGGCACCGAGGGCAGCTTGTTCATAGGCAGTGATCAGCTTCGTGCCAACACCCCATATATCGATTTTTGCTCCTTGAGCTTTAAGGTTAATGATCGTATATTCATCAAGATCACTGGATGCAACTATTTTGGTTTCTTTGAAACCAGCATCATCAAGCATTCTTCTAGCTTCTTTTGATAGATAAGCCATATCCCCGCTGTCCAGTCTTATAGCTCTGAAATTAATTTTATCTCCTAATTCTTTAGCCACTTTTATCGCATTTGGAACTCCAGATCTCAGGGTATCATAGGTATCAACCAGGAAAACACAGTCTTTGTGCCTCTGGGCATATTTATAAAAAGCAGTATAATCATCCTGGTATGCCTGTACCATAGCATGTGCGTGCGTGCCGGAGACTGGAAGGCCAAATAGCTTTCCTGCTTTTACGTTGCTTGTACCATTAAAGCCGCCAATAAAAGCTGCACGGGTTCCCCATAGGGCCGCATCAAATTCATGAGCCCGTCTTGTACCGAATTCAAGCAGAACCGCGTCGCCTGCAACATGTTTAATACGGGCAGCCTTAGTCGCAATTAACGTCTGGTAATTTACGATATTCAATAGAGCTGTTTCAATTAACTGTGCTTCTGCCAGCGGAGCTTCGATTCGCAGCATCGGTTCATTTCCAAAGACCAATTCTCCTTCTGCCATAGATCGAAGATTTCCTGTAAAACGGATACTTTTTAAATAATCAAGAAAGTCATCGTCATAGCCTAAGCTTCCTAAATATTCAAGATCACTTTCGGAGAATTTGAATTCCTTTAGAAATTCTACAATCTTTTCAAGTCCGGCAAAAACACCAAAACCATTTCCAAACGGCAGTTTTCTAAAGTACAAATCAAATACAGCCCTTTTATTATGAATTCCGTCGGCCCAATATGTTTCGGCCATATTTATTTGATATAAATCCGTATGTAGTGCAAAACTATTATCCAATTTTCAGTCACCGCCTGTTAAATTCAAAAATGTTGATTCTTTATCTTCTTTCATACCCAAGCATTCTGACGGTAACCCTTTTCTCATTTACTTGGCACCCGCAAAAGCCCATTCTTTTTGGACTGACGCATAAGAAATATAATACCATCAGTAACAACTGGACCCGATTAAATCAGAGATTTCATTTTATCATGAACAGCCTCTTAGGTAGAAAATCTATGCTTTAGCCATAATTCCTTTGAAAAAGAGAATACATTTAAAATTAATTGAAATATTTTCTTGGTATTGTACAAATTGTTCCCAGATATACAGACAGGGATTCATAGCCACATAATCGATACTGAAACTACCATCATGCTTTGACTTTCACCGTCTGGTTCCATCTCCTGGAGTTAAGGCAGGATACAAGATATAGTGAAGTCATCTCATTCTCCATACTAGGTAAGCAGCATAAAAAAAACAGCCACTAGGCTGGCGGGTATTAAAGCATCGTTGAACAGGCAATCGATTTTATACCTGGAGCTCATTTTGTGCCAGAATGAATTTGGCAGTTACTTCATTTTTAGCTGCAGCCTCTTCTGAAATACATATCTTCCAATATCGAGTGATCGCAGACTCAATTTCCGGCAGCCAGTCTTTTTTTAATCTCACCTTTTCCAATGAAGTTCCCTTAAAGATTAGATCTTCCCCTTCAATTAAATCATACTTTAAGATTAGAAATTTTTTTAATCCTCTAATCGTCAAAAATTTAAATTGATATCCAAGCTCGACAGCTGAAATGCAATCCTCTCTATGTTCTAAAGCATATTTAAACAAGTAAGCGGCTTCATCTTCATCGGCTCCCTGAGCAATGATCTCGGTGTAACTGTTCTTTTTCAATGCTTGTGAGAGCGATTGCTTTGTTATGCCCCTTGATAAAATACTTTCTATTCTTAGCCCTACTGGAAGCGGCAGTCGAACTTCAGACATCCCTTTTCCCCTCTATTCGCTTATGAATCTTTAAATATATGAATATTCTTTTTCATTTAACAGCAAAAAAACCTGCCCGCACCTGAATCACTCTGTTCGCTTATTAAACGGAGCAATACTCAGCTGCGGTGAGCAGGTTTGTTCAAAGCACCTAACAATCTCTGGCTATTTTTCACCAAACTATCCAGCTTTTGATCTGAGGCTGCCCTTGATAATTTTTTCGGTGTAGAAGCCACTAAGACGGACTTATTCTTTTTCAATATCCAACCCTCCAATTAAATCGGCTGCAAAATCCAAATAAATTCTCTCTTTAAGTATAGCAGAAAATATTTCTTCTTGAAGAGCAGCCACTTCATTTGAAGACCAAAATTCTTGAAATGGAAAGTGCGCACATAATACCATTTCCCCGATTCTTTTCGTAAGATAAAGCTGATGTTTTTCTTCATTAAAGAATAAATATTCTACTTCACCATTTAAAATATATGTTTTTGAAACATATGCTTCTTCATCGTGAAGTGAGAAATCTGCTCTAGGAGTAATTTCTCCGTAATGAGCAACATACAGCAGTTTATTCTCTTTCCTTTTGTATAGAGAGATAGCTGAACAATCACTGAAGGAAGCTATTTCCTCCCTTACATAATACCCCTTACGATTATAAATATTCGCACCTTTTAACACTTGTGACAATTCTTTTAAGATAATAGTAAGCTGTGGAACTCCTGATTTAAAGGAGCGTATAAGCTGAAAGGAGAAATCTTTATATTTTTTCAGTTTAGGAGCAAGGGTCAGGCTTTCCTTTGTTTCGTTTTCATTCTTTAAATATTCTATGCCTTTATGCAGATAATTACTTAGATAAATATTGACAGTTTTACACAAATCATCAGCATTAGCAAGAACTATGTCATATAGAAATGGGCAGCTTTGATCGACATCATATAAAAACGCCCAAACGAAAGGATCCACATCTTTTATTCTATTATACAAATATTCCCGAGTCAGTTGTATTTCTTTTATGAGTGGTTCTACAATATCATAAATATGTCCGGGAAATCTGTAGAATTGTGACCGGAATTTGTAAAGTTCCTCCGATATTAACTGCTTAATATCACTAAAATACAAGTTTTTCACCCAATCGTTCACAAAAGGAAGGATCAATTTTTTTTCTTTTTTCGCATAGTGGAATTCAACATATGTGGCTGTAACACGGGGGTCCTTCTCAGTAAAGCTTCCGCTTTTTTCTGAAAGAAACAGGAGGAAAACATCACATTCCTTGACTTTCGTAATGCAGGTTTCAATTTTGTCCTGACCCCATACACCAAAATTTTCCTCAAATAGCAAAGGAAAATGACCTGCTTGCGCTAAAGACTCCATTAATTTTCTTCTTAATGGCTTTAGTTCATTTTCATAGGCTGAACTAATAAAAATTTTGGTTCCTGTTTGCATAACTCCACCTCCAGATTTTTCCCTTGGACGGTCCGTACACGAAAGATCACAGGAGTATAAAGCAAAGCTGGCCTGGCCTGAGTAGGTTAGAATTTTCTTTTATTATTCTATAAAAGTTATGATTTTTCCTTGTTCTGAATGCACCATTTATGTAAATTCTATTAAAATGAGCTAAAATAACTATATTTACCAGTCGTTTTGCGGCAATCAAAAGAGGTTTGTACCTCTCAAGTCCTACTTCCATATTTTTCTTAAATTACTTTTATAGTAAAAGTTTTTGGATAAGCAGAGTTGGATCAAACTCTGATCATAGTTTATGATTATTTGAAACTAAAAAAACACTTTCGGGCAGAAATGGATCTTGCTAAGGTTAATGCAGGAAGAACGTTTTCGCGCTGTGATTTAGTTTCTCGCAGACAGCAGTGCTGTTTTCCCACTGAGATCCATTTTGCGCTGGGCAGCAGCATTACACTGCTCTGCTCGTTCATTGAGGCTTTTTATAATGTAATCCAAAAAAGCGCCCTGAAGATTTCTTCAGGGCGGGAAAATCATTCTTTATTAATTATCTGTTTTAAAAGCGTTTTTTAAATCACCTACTGTATCCTGTAAGCCGCCTTTGGCTTTGTCCGCTTTACCTTCTGCCTGCAAATCACGATTGTCAGATGCATTTCCGGCTTGATCTTTTAATTCACCTTTAACTTTGCTTACTGCACCTTTTAATTTATCAGATGTTCCACTCATAGTTTTTGTCCTCCTTTAAGTTGTTCTACTTAATAAATACCCTTAACAAAGAGGTTAAAACATGCCTGAAACGAAAGAAAAAGAGCATGATATAATGCTCTTTTGTGTGAATCGTATTTTATTTCTTCAGCCACTTTACTGCTGTAATTTTCGTGCCTTCCCCAACGACAGAGTCAATGCTGAAATCATCCATAAGCCTTTTTACTCCAGGTACTCCTGCTCCCAATCCGCCTGAGGTAGTGTAGCCGTCCTCTAGGGCAAGCTTGATATCTTTGATTCCCGGCCCTTTATCAACAGCAGTAATTTTCAAACCAATTTTGTTTTGTTCTTCAATTTGTTCAAGAATAATATTTCCTGGAAGAGCATATAAATATATGTTTCTCGCTAATTCAGATATTGCTGTAGTTATTCTCGCTTGATCGACTATGCTGAATGAAAGCTTTCTAGCCGCATCCCTGCCCGCCTGCCGGGCAGCAACAATATCCCATTCACATATGATAGGAATATTCATGTTTGAGGTCATTGTACACCACTTTGGTTAAGGATCTGAATACCTTTTTCTAAGTCAATAGCCGTATTTGCCTCATTTAGATTTATACCAAGCTCAATCAAGGTAATAGCTACAGCAGGCTGAATTCCAGTTAGTACTACCTGGCTTCCCATTAAGCCGGACATACTTACAATATCACCAAGTACTTTCGCAATAAATGAATCAATCATATCTAAAGAAGTCAGGTCTATTACAACACCACCAGCAGTTGTTTGGTGTATTTTTTCAAGAAGATCTTCCTGCAATTGCAATGCACTTTGATCATCAAGTTCAATTTGAATAGAAACAAGCAAAAGATTATTTAACTTTAATATAGGAATTCTCATACGCGTTCCCCCTCGCTTACACTAGTCCATTTTACTATACTTTTTGCAAGCTAAGTAAGATCGTACTAAATATTTTTTTATAGGAATTTTTCACTGGCCATTTCCTCATTCGAGTTTCAATGAATGATAAAACTTTCTTACAGAAAAATACATTTATTATGTATTGCAGGCTGTCGACAAAGTCGACAGCTATTTTTGAATAATATTTAACCCTCAATATATAGTGCTTTACTTTAAGAAAAGCCACCATATATACAAGAAATAAATTGACAAACCTCATTTTTCGCGACAAAGTTTGTTTGAAATTGATTTTGTCTACACTCTGAAATACATTTATTATGTATTGTTTTCAATCACTTGATTTTGTATTTTCTTATGAGTCAGCTCTTTAGAGCCTCCCTCTTTCATATTTTTGTCTTTCGGTACGAATTTAGAATTTTGCAGGACAGAATCATCCAGATTGTTTGCTGGGGCCGCCTGACCATTCCACTCTTGTTCCATAAACCCGATCTTCCCTTCCTCTTTGTTCAGTATTTACCTTTTCGATTATGTTTATGCTCCTTAGAACGAAAACTCAGGAAGGACCCTGAGTTTTCGACTTTTTAGGAAATTAAACTTTAACTGGATAGCCCCGTCAAAAACTGTGAAAGCTACGAAAAAGGAGTGCGTAAAGAAAATGTTCGATTTCCCTCTCATACAAACAAATTTTTGGGATGGTGTAATTGCCGTTCCTATAGTGATGGCAGTTACTCAATTGTGCAAGATGATATGGAACATACCTAAATATTATATACCCTTCTTAGCTTTGCTTATTGGTCTCGTTATTTCCTTATTCTTCAGTCATCCTAACCATTTTTGGGCTGCCGTTTTCATGGGTTATTTTTATGGATATGGAGCAATCGGAACTTACTCATCATTAAAAAACAGCTGGAAAGCCTATAGACAGGACAAAAATTTTTACACCACAAAGACCTGATTAGTTTTTCAGCCGCGGCTTGCCTGGATCACATGGAGGCTCCTCTAATTTAGCTGACTCTGCCAGTTTACGAAGATAGTAACATTCTTCTCTGGCCATATGATCAGCCATTAAAGCGGAGAAGGTGCCTAATACATAATCCGACAGTCTCAGCTCTTCCACTTCTTCGAGAAACATTTTAAATATTTCTATCTCAAGTTTCACATCTTTATTCATTCTCTCAAGAGCTGGAAAGCTTACAATATTGGCACGTAAATAACCGGTCAGCTCAATTGCTTTAAGATAAAATTGTTCAAATTTCTTTTCAAATAAAGCAGTTTTATATTTAAGATCCCTTTCTACAGCATCCAGCGAATCATTTATTCCCCCGGCATGCCCTGAAGCATCAAGAAGCCATAATAAATGATGATGAAGCTCGTGGAAAACTGGCGGTTTCTCATTTCTTTCCAGATACCCAATAATAAGCAGGTACTCTTCTAATTCATTGACCATATGATTGATAAAGGTTGGGGTAAGGTGAATGGAGATCCTGGCTAACACGTGGCGGCGGATTATGGACAGCTTAAACTCCCTAAAACTTAGCGTCAGCTCTTTTGCCATTTTCGTAAAGGGGACAACCTGTTCATTTCCAAGCCCTTTTGCCATGCCCAGCAGTTCATCATATCTTTTTTTAAAGAAATCAGCTTTTTCAATGTCTTCCTTTTCCTTCGGTGCCAGAGAATCTAATATAAACCGGCTGTGATCTCCTAACACCTGGAGCCAAAATGTATGTTCAAACACCGCTTCTTTTAAGTTACTCACATTGTTACCTCCTAACTATTATTGCTGTCCATATATTCTATAGATCGTATCGCAAGAATATTTCTAAAAAGAAAGCTCTGTTAAATGTACCTGTTGATTGCATCGAAAGGCACTCGCTTTCCGCGGGCTGTCCGGGAGCCTCCTCGATCCGCTTTTCTGAGCAGGAATCTCGCGCCTGCAGCGAAGATCAACATAGTGCCAAAACTACGATGAACTTTAACAAGCCAAAAAGAAAAGACCCGCATTTGCGGGCCTAAACATTATAAAGAGTTGATTTGCTTCCACGTATGAAACAGACCCTTAATTATCCGGTCTACTACAGCCTTTTCTGAGAAATAACCTCCATGCGACAAAGGATTCCAGCTTGTAAGGAGGCTGCCTGCATTGACTTTCCTGTCCTCTGTTACAGCTTTTTGATAGCTTTCATTAAGCCCCTTAAGCGGGAAAGATAAAATATCATCCCTGTCATAAAAATTAATCCATTCACCCTGCAGTTCTTGGTACCGCCCTTTGAGCTGAGGCGGAGGAATCATAATTGGCCGGTTAAAATCTGAATAGCGAAGGCTCCATAATGGCAGGGATGTGCCAAGCGTATAAAATAGAGCCAGAGTTTCACCTTTTTCTAATGGAGTTTTATTTTTCAACATTTGATTAGGTTCAAGGATTCCATATTGAAGGTCATAGAAGTAATTACTTGCAATAACAGTGCCAAGACTGTGGGAAATAACACAAAGAACTGCTTCCTCCCCGGCTTTACCAGCGAGCCACTGTAACGATTCCCTGACTTTTTCATGAACTTTGTAATAATTTTGCGTGTTTGTCTCCACTGGCTGGTATGCAATGGCATCCCCGAGGTATGAAATGAGAAATCTTCTGAGCTGCTGGTAATTTAATTGGTAAGGCTTCACCGAGTTTTCAAATAATTCTTCCTCCCTGGTTTTAAAAACATCAGCCCAAAAAACAGATTTGATAATCAGTTGTTCTTTCTCACTAGTATAATGCTTGGTTTTCTGATGAAAGTTAACTTGCAGCTGGTTAATTAATATTTCAGCATACTCCTCTAATTGATTTCCCATGCCATGGATAATGGCAACCGCTATTTTCTTCATCCTATTCCCCCACAAGGTTTTCTTACTAATATGTATTCACATCAGAGCAGCAGCTGTCAAAAATAAAAACCTGGCAAACGCCAGGTCAGAGTGGTTAATTTTGTATCGTTTTATTATAATAATGAACTCCGTATTGTGAGCCTTCATCCACCATTTTATTATCTTCAATATCATGGGGGTCAGGAAGTCCTGCCTTCTGCACAGGCAGGTTTTGATTTTGAGATTTTGACAACATTCCACGAATTTTACTATTAACATCCTGTGCCTTTAATTTTAATTTAACCCGGTTATCTTTCTCCATTAAAAAGTAGGTCGCTATTCCAGCAGCAAGGGCCGGTAGAAATAAATTTTGCCTTCTCATCATATCTTCCCCTTTCTTTATTGAACAATAAATTTATCTGTCTCTTCTTATTATTTTCCCGATTAAAAGAACTTCAAACTTTTTCTAATAAACACATATGGTAACACCGTTACATTACTAATAATAAAATATTTCTATACGTATATTGAGGAACGGAGATTAAATTACTGGACAATACGGAGTTCTTTCTTTTTCTTTGCGGGTGTTACATGTAAAATTAAACAAACAAATTTCTATATTCGGCTGGAAGGAGAATGCTAATTGATTAGCCTGGATCATGTTGTACACGCTGTCCATAACAGGAAATCCGCAGAAACCTTATTTACTCAGCAAGGTTTTCATGTTTTTGAAGGAGGAAAACATGAGGATTGGGGAACAAGCAACAGTTTATCTTATTTCGGAAGCAGCTATATTGAATTTATATCCATTGACCAGGCGGAAAAATCAAATATGAGTTTGAACCCTTTAATCATGCAGTTAATGAAGGAAAAAGATCGAGAAGGGGTCTTTCAAGCGGCTCTAAGAACGGATAATATTGCGGGAGATGCTGTAACCTTTCGGAAGCTAGGGCTAAATGTGACAGGACCCTTTGAGGGAAGCAGAAAAACAGAGGATGGCAATCGGATATCGTGGAAAATGATGTTTGTGTCTTCTCCCCTCTCTTCGTTTGAATTGCCTTTTTTCATCGAATGGAATCAGCCTGTTCATGTTCGAATGGACCAGATGAAAGATGCTGGAGTGATCAAAGAACACCTGAATGGTGCTCAGCATATTAGAAGTGTCTTCTATGCTGTTAAGGATATAAGTTTGGTACTATCAAACTGGAATAAATGGTTTAATACAAAAAAAATAAAATCATATACTGATAGCCAGGAATTAAACGCTATATGTACAGAAGTAAAAATAAGTGATGCCAGCATTACTTTTTTTGAACCAAAAGGAGAAGGCCTTATAAAGGAAATGATTAAAAATCAAGGTGAAGGCCCATTCGGGGCTGGATTAACCGGTCCAAAAAGAACTTCTTCTTTATACTCTATAGCTGGAGGGTATTACAGTTACTAAGTATAATAAAAAAAGTGCCAGGATCACAATCCTGGCACTCTAAAAACTACTTTCCGGTGAATCTTAGATATATATGATAGAGAGCTGATAAGCCTACCAGCCAGTAAACCGTATCTACAAATGAAGGCATAGAGCTGAATAGTTCAGTAATCAAATTAAAGCCTACTGCTTCAAACAGCCAATTAAGTCCACCTACTACTAATAGGACCCATGTAAGATTGTATAAAAATTTCATGAAGTAACCCCCTTTTACGGAAATTGAAAGCGCTTTCCGTATATTGTATTCTTCATGTTTCAATTTGACAGCCTATAATTCAGCAGAAAAGGCTATTTTTAAATTGCCTAAATTCAGACGCAAAAAAAGAAAGAAACCGGTTATCTGGTTTCTTTTCTAAATTTTGATCATTAAGGGTTCGGTTGTTTTTCTTACTACAATTTCAGTGGGGACCGTAATGCATTTTGGCGAGTTGCCTCTTTCTTCTATTAACTCCACAACACTGCGGGCCGCTTCATATCCAAGCTGATAGATATTTACCTCGACGGTCGTAAGCGGCGGAGAAGTGAATTCGGAGAAAAACAAATTATTAAAGCTCACTACATTCATCTCATCTGGCACTGATATTCCTTTTTCATGAAGGGCATTTAAAATTCCCAGCGCAAGAACATCATCTGTAACGAAAATAGCGGTAGGAGGAACTTTTAAAGCGAGCAGTTCACTGATCGATTTCTTACCGCCATCCATAATAAAATCAGTATGTTTAACATATTCGGCTGGAACTGAGATTTTAGAAAGAGCCAAAGTATCTAAGAATCCAGCCAGACGATTTTTTGTGACAATCAGCTTTTCATGTCCTCCGATAAATGCTATTCTCTCATGCCCCAGTGACAAGAGAAATTGTGTCAGCTCACGCGAGACAGCATAATTATCATTATCTACATAAGTAATATTTTTCCTTACATCTTCAGGAGGCTTTCCCACTAGAACAAAAGGAAACGAGTTGTCTGTCAAAAACTCAAGTACAGGATCCGATTCCCTGGAGTATAAAAGGATAATTCCATCTACACGCTTACCTTTCACCATCTTCATGACATCAGAATATATTTCTTCGTCTGTTTCACCGGTAGTTATATATAAAGAATAATCCTCTGAATGTGCAAATGAACTGATTCCTTTAATTACATCTTGAAAGAAAGGATTTTGAAAAGTATTGTTTCCTTTTCTCGCTGATATAGGCATCACAATTCCTATTGATTTAGTTGCCCGGTTAGCTAGGTTTCGGGCATGGAAATTTGGATAATAACCCATCTGTTCCATGACTTTTCTGACCTTTTTCTTTGTTTTTTCTGTAATTTTAGGATTGTCAGCGATTACTCTTGAAACCGTTGATGGCGCGACCTTCGCTTCCCTGGCGATATCTTTTATTGTGATTGCCATAGTACACCATTCCTATAGTAAAATTTTCTTATTGTAATTAAAACATTATCTTCCAATAGTCTATACTGGGAGGGAAGATTAAAGCAAATCCTTTTGTTCCAGAAAAGCTTTAGCACACCTTCATTGTATCGATTTTTCACTTTACCCCTTATTCGCTCCTGCGGTAATGCCGCTGATTAGGTATTTCTGTAAAAAGGCATACAATAATGTAATGGGAACCGCTACTAGAATCGCTCCTGCTGCAAACATAGTGAAATTATTGTTTGTATTCCCATTAATAAATTCAAAAAGCCCGATAGCAAGGGTCTTTTTATCATTTGAGCTAATTAACAGCCGAGGCAGTATGAAATCCATCCAAGGTGCCATAAACTGTGTTAAGGCAACAAACGTCAGGATAGGCTTAGAAAGCGGAAGAATGATCTTAAAAAATATCTGTGTTTTCGTCGCTCCATCAATCATTGCTGATTCATCCAAGGACTTAGGCACAGATTGTAAATACCCTTTGATCAGCCAGGTATTGAAGGGAATCTGTCCTGCTGCATATACGATGACCAGCCCCCAATGGTTGTTTAAAAGGCCAAAGTTTAAAAATAGAATATAGATGGCTATCATCCCCATAAATGAAGGGAACATTTGCAAAATAAGGATAGACATAAGTCCAGCTTTTTTTCCTTTAAATTTAAATCTAGAGAAAATATATGCCGCCGAAGTACTAAGGAAAACAGAGAAAATCATATTGAGAACGGCAATTTTAAATGTATTCCAGTACCAGTCAAGGAACTTCGTTGTTTCGATCAGCTTTTTGTAGTGCATGATTGTGGGATCCTTAGGAATGGGTGTTGCATTTGCAAGGCCGGTCGATTGGCCGAAAGAAGCCCCGACAATCCAGACAATTGGAAATAAAACAGCAGCTGCTACTATGAGCAGTTGACAATAAATCAGAATGGTAATAATAGAATTCTTCACTTTATACGCAGAAGTCTTTTTACCTGTTTGCGGCGTTCCTTTATTTAACTCAGTAACCGTTTCCATCCTATGCTCCCTCCTCATCCTTAAAGGCGTTCGTTCTGCTGAAATTCCAGGCTGATATAGAACCGATTACCAGGAAGATAATAATGGACATGACGGATGCCATATTATACATTTTATTATCAATGGTTAATTTATAAATCCAGGTAATTAATATATCCGTATATCCTGCAAATTGGTAATGTGGATTAGTCGGCCCGCCCTGTGTCAGGAAGTAAATGACACCGAAGTTATTGAAGTTAGCTGCAAATGACATGATGAGCAAAGGGGCGGTTGCACTTAGCACCAGCGGAAATGTAAGCTTCCAGAATTCCTGCCCAGGACTGGCTCCATCCATTTTAGCAGCTTCGTAGATTTCCTTGTCAAGGCTTGTCATAATTCCGCTCATTAAGGCCATGAAATAAGGGAATCCCAGCCAAAGGTTAATTAAGATAATCATAGCCCTGGCAAGATTGGGTGATGAAGAATCTGTAAACCAGGAAATTCTCTGGTCTGTTAGGCCAATATCCATCAAAAATTGGCTTACCGGTCCAAACTGACCATTAAACAGTGTTTTAAACACAAGCAATGAAATCATTCCAGGAATGGCCCAGGGAAGAATAAAAATAGTTCTCCACACTTTTTTCCCTTTTACACGCTTATTATTGAGAATAACTGCCTGAAAAAGACCACCGAAAAAGCAGGTTACTGTTGAAAGAACGGCCCATGCCAGGGTCCATCCAAAAACGCCCATAAATGTTCTCGACCATATTGGAAGCTGAAATAAATTAATAAAATTGTCAAAACCAACCCAGTCTACGAGTTTAGCAGGCGGCAGATGTGCCCCATTATAGTTGGTAAAAGCAATGACCATGCCAAAAAGAATCGGCATCAAACAAATTAATACCAGCATAATGATAGATGGAGTCAGAACAATATATTCGAACATGCTGCTCCAAAGCTCATCAATATAATCTTTCGTTTTAGGGACAATACCGGTTTTGTTAATCAATTTTCTTGTACGGAACGCATCTTTAATATTCCAGATATAAACGGAGACAAAGATTAGTAAGAATATAAGGCCGATAATTCCATTAATAAGAAGAACGATGGAATGATCCCCATCAGTCAGACCCAGAATAGACATCCGCCTCGGAACTTCCCCTAGAGTTACCATACCCCATAGTCCTTTTATAAAAAATCCGCCGTTTTCTCTAAAGGTGTATCCTTCTGATAGATCTGTATACTGGCCAGTTAATACTTCTATTAGTACCAGCAAAGCCTGCATGAAGAAAAAGAATAAGGCCTTGACCGGCTGTTTATTTAAAAGCTGACCCAGCCCCCAGATAACTGCAGAAGCAATTCCCGGTATAATAGGCCGTTTATGCATACCATTCTCCATGGTTCACTCCCCCTTTTTAATATTTAATAAGCTTACTATTCATCGTTTTTATGAAGGGCAACAATCCATAATGGACTGACATATTCAAGTTTAATAGAGCCTTTTAGTGAAACTCTATGTAATCCCCTATTTATAATAATTGCCTCTTCCGCGGACTGTTCGAAAGAGGCAATCTTATGAAATTACATCTTATTTTCCAGCTGACTGCAGCAAGGCTTGATAGTCCTCAGTTGCCTTCTTCTGGGCTGCTTCCACTTCGAGCAGTCCGTTCCAAACATTTACATACATTGCTTTTGCTGGATCCCAATAGCTTGCCATTTCTGGAATTGAAGGCATGGGAACCGAGTTGGCCGCTTGTTTTGCGACTCCCTTAAGAAGTTCATCTTCTCCCAGGCCGTCCACTTTATCAGCCGCTTTAGCATTTAACGCTGGAAGTTTACCAGTCGTTTTATAAAGTACTTCTGCACCTTCTTCAGAAGCCAGGAACATTGCAAATACGCGGGCTGCTCCCGGGTATTTTGAATAAGAAGAAACGTTTGCAATTTGATTGCCAGAGAAAGTTTTTGGCGTTTCGCCATTAATTGTAGGAATTGTAGTGATCCCATATTCAAAGCCATTTTCTTTTGCGCCTTTATTTGCATCCGCAATAGCCCATGGTCCGTTAATTAAGTATGGTGTTTTACCTTTTACAAATTCTAATGTAGTTGTATCATTTGTTGCATCTTCTGCATTTACATCCCATACAGGACGGACAGATTTAAAGAATTCTAGTCCTTCTGTTACCTTTTCAGATTCGAAATCTAATTTTTTCGCATCTTTTCCTTCTTTCCCGAACAAATTAAAGCCTGCAGCAGTCAAGAAGAAGTGATTTGTATAAGAGTTGCCGGATTCCCAGCGGATAGTCCATTGGTTTTTAGCTTTATCGTTATATGTTTTAGACAGTTCAATGATTTGATTCCAGTCTTTAGCTGGCTCATCCGAACCGGTTAATTTTTTCAACAAGGTTTTATTATAGAATAATGCAATGGATTCAGTAGAAATAGGAACACCGTAATATTGACCTTCGTTTTCCACAGTTCCTAAAGCGGATTCAATGATTCTGCCTTTCAGCTGTTCGTCATATCTTCCCATTGGCCCGATAATAGAATCTGCCAATGAAGGACCGATACCATCATGCGGCTGAATGAAAACGTCTGCACCAAGGCCGGCTTCACCGTCAAGTGCCATTTTAGCCCGGGCATCTACAGATCCGACTTTTTCGTACTCAATTTCAACGTCCGGATATTTTTTATTCCAAGCCTCAATAATAGCAGCAGCATAGTCATCATTATCAGTCCAGAATTTCAGAGAACCTTTACCATCAAGTAAATCCTGTTCAATTTTGTAACCGTTTTCTTTTTTGTCCCAGGGCAGATCATCTTTGGCCTCTTCCTTCCCCTCGCTTGAAGCAGACTCTTTCTTTGAGCATCCTGCAAAAGCAATTAACATTAGAGAAAGAGCTAAAAACAACAGTGACCATTTCTTTACAGCTTTCTTCATCCCATGCACCTCTCCTTTTGATTAACAGTTGAGCAACCGTTTTCACAAAAATCATATTATATTAAAAATGGAAAGTCAATTTGATTTTTTAGAATTCTTGGTATATATATTTTTAGAATTCTAGTTTCCGGATTAGTAACAATTTATAAAACCTCTCATAATGATAGCTGTCTCTTATCTTAAATATCTTTTGAATAGAAGATAAACTGTAAGAATTAAGCCGAAATTATAAATGGTATAAACAAACGCGGCAGATGCGAGACTCCCAAAAACAAAAGCTAGAATCGCTGGCATTGTGGCAGCATAAGAGAACATTGTAAATAGCTGCCTATAGCCCGCCTTCTTTCTAGATCTGTAATTCATCGGAAGGGCAAAAAGAGAAACAATAGCAATAAAAATAAAATTCAATAAAATGCTTAATGGATATATAAATTGCATAGCAGGGATGAGTAAATAGGGTGTGGCTGCTGCTGCTATTGCAGCTAAAAATTCGCCTCCGCCTTTAAACTCAGCTGCGCCAAAAGTAGTTAAACTGCTTTCAGAATAGGGAATTCTAAGCTGGATTCCATAAGCTTTTATATATAAAATTTGCTCGGAAAACACTATATAAGAATGACTATTATCTTTCATTCTATATTTATTTTGTGGATCTACTGCAATATGCTCATTTCCCCTTTTTAATTCTTGGGCTGTATGAGGGGACACTAGCTTTCCATCTATGACCTTTAAATCATTTACAGTTTTAAACCATGTTTCCTCCTTTTCCAACACAGGGAAGGAAGCCTTGGAAAGTTTGCTCTCATCTGATTTAGATATTTGAACTACAAGCGGAAACGCAATCAGAGTGCCGATCAAGATATTCTGGAGGATGATATGGATTAATTTCTTTTTTCCAAATCCGGCTATTATCTTCAAACTTATTCGATTTAGTGCAAAACTTTTAAAAATACCCATAGTGTCCCTGCCTTTTGCTTCTTATTAAGAATCGATAATTTTTTTCATCAATATAAATACTATTCGCTATTTTCCGATAATATTTGACTTTAGCTGTCTATCATATTACATTATACTTGATAGTTTATATGAAATCGTTTGCAAAATAAAAGGCTTTTTTATAAATTGGGGGGATTTTATGTTAAAAGAAGCAATTTACCACAGACCAAAAAATACTTTTGCCTATTCTTATGACAATCAGACATTACATATAAGACTGAAAACAAAAAAAGAGGATGTTGAACAGGTAAGTCTTGTTTTCGGAGACCCTTATATTTGGGAAGATGGAAACTGGATCTTTGATAAGGAGCTGATGAAGAAAAGCGGAAGCTCTGACCTCTTTGATTACTGGTTTATTGCTATAAAGCCCCCTTACAGAAGGCTGAGATACGGATTTGAACTAGTCAGCGGCGCTGAAACACTTGTTTATACCGAAAAGGGTTTTCTAGACCATATCGCTACAAATGATAATGCTTATTATTTTGTTTTTCCTTTTTTAAATAGCATCGATGTCTTCAGTTATCCAAAGTGGGTAAAAGACACTGTCTGGTATCAAATATTTCCTGAGAGGTTTGCTAACAGTGATCCATCCATTGACCCCGAAGGCACATTGCCCTGGGGAAGTGCGGAACCTGAGCGGGATAATTTCTTTGGAGGAGATCTTCAAGGCGTGATCGACCATTTAAGCCACCTTGAGAATCTGGGAATCAACGGGATTTATTTCACCCCCATCTTCAAGGCAGCTTCCAATCATAAATATGATACAATCGACTATCTTGAAATTGACCCGCAGTTTGGGGATAAAGAAACCTTTAGAAAGCTTGTAGACGAATGCCACAAACGCGGAATAAAAATCATGCTGGATGCAGTGTTTAACCATTGTGGGTTCTATTTCCCGCAATGGCAGGATGTTATGGAAAAAGGCGAAAAATCAAAATATAAAAACTGGTTTCACGTCCGGGAGTTCCCTGTAAAAACTGAACCACAGCCAAACTATGACACCTTCGCATTCACACCATTGATGCCTAAGCTAAATACTGAAAATCCAGAGGTGAGAGAGTATTTACTTGAAACAGGCCGGTACTGGGTCAGAGAATTTGGTATTGACGGCTGGCGTTTGGATGTTGCAAATGAAGTGGACCACGCATTTTGGAGAGAATTTCGAAAAGAAATTAAAGCCATTAACCCGGAAGTATATATCCTCGGCGAAATCTGGCATGATTCCATGCCCTGGCTGCATGGCGACCAGTTTGATGCGGTCATGAATTATCCGTTTACCAATTCAGCTCTCAAATATTTTGCAGAAGATAATTGGACTGCTTCAAAGTTCAGGAATGCCATTACAGAACTATTGCATATGTATCCTCTTAATGTAAACGAAGCAGCGTTTAATCTGCTGGATAGTCACGATACTCCAAGACTCCTTACGATATGTAAGGATAATAAAGAAAAAATGAAGTTATTGTACGTATTCCAGCTTTCCTTTACAGGAACTCCCTGCATCTATTATGGAGATGAAATAGGTATGACAGGCGGCCAGGATCCTGGCTGCAGAAAATGTATGGAATGGGATCCAGACAAACAGGATACTGATATATTTGAAACCGTAAAACGGTTAATTTCCTTAAGAAAAAGTGTGCCTGCATTTGGAAATAACGGCCTATTTGAATTTGTGGAAACCAGCGGCGAAAATCTACTAATGTATACTAAAACATTTGAAACTAGTAAATTACTGTTTGTGATGAATCCTTCATCTGCCCCAATAAATGCGGCTCTTCCAGAAGGCTTTAGGAATCGAGACCTTACGAATGTATTTACGGGTGAAATCATTAGCCTCAAGGATAATGAACTGGCTTTAGATTCTTATAGTTTTTATATCCTTGCATAAAAAAGGAAATGGGTTTACCGCCCATTTCCTTTTTTTTATTTTTCATTATTAAAATTTCTAGTAGTTGATGCAGGACCCGTAGCATCTGCTAAGGTATCAATTTTTCTTTTATCTCCTGTCTGGTACTTTCCATCCTGCATCCTATTTTTCCCGCCCTGGTTTTTGTCCATGTCGATCCCTCCTTTTGTTAGAAACATAAATACCAACCTGTATTTAGAAAAAAAGACTAAAGAATGTTTTTCTTTAGCCTTCCCCTTTTATCTTCCATTCTTTGCCCTAACACGCGGCTTGCACTCAGCAGGCAGAATCAGCCAAGTCTATTCTCGACATGGCTGCATACTTCTTCAGCTGTAAGGCCATTAGCTTCTATTACTGAGCCCTGGATCGAAGCATCTGTCATTCCCATAACATTTGAATCCAACCCTGTGATTACACAGGCATCGCATCCCTGTACGTCAGACTCCTGCTTTAACTCAACTACTTCATGGCCGCGGCCACGCAATGCTTCAGATACATTCGTTAAAGACTGCTCTACTCCAATTCTTGCCATGATAACACCTCCTTACGTATGTAAATTGTCCCAATACGCAATAAACTATTCCTAGGATTTATAAAGCCAGTTTAATCTGGAAACAGTAAGGTCATGGAGGTGTTAGTGACATGAAAAAAATTAAACAAGACGCTTCAACATCCGGGCTGAGCTCTGCTAAAGTCAAAGGACAGGGAACCACCAATCAAGAAACGGGCTCCATTGAGTTGAGTTCCTCTAGAAAAAAGCAGAAAACCCATTCTAAATAATAAAAGAAACTTTTCCATATTTAAAATAGGGTATACAAAAACTGGCCACATCATTTGGCAGAAAAAAAGCAGGAAAGATAAATTAATGCTGATTATTTGTGGATGAGGGGCCGTTCCTCACTTTTAAATGGAACTCGCCCCTTTTCCCGTTTATTTCTAACATACATATACTATCAAGAAAAATAAGGAGGGGGATTTCGTTTTGTCTAAGGAGAATGTAGATGATTATTTACAGCAGGGGATTTACGGGCATAAAGAGCTTAAGCCTGAAGAAAAACGAAAATTTTTAGGCACCTTCAGGGAGAGAGTCATTACTGCATTATACATTGGCCAGGTTACCGAAAAGAAAGTGTATAAGGAAGTGGCAGAAGCTATTAACCAGTATCCCAACTCTGCACTTTTATTAAATGGAGAAATCACTTATTCACATATTAGCAAATACGTTAAGCTCGCCAATCAGCAGAACATTCCATACAAAGTCATTTCAAATTTGGAAAATGATACTGATATTGGTCTTGTTCTTGCATCTAAAGAAGCAGTTGACATCGAGAATATATATATCAACAAAGATATCCCAGCAGCTTTCCAGCCAGAGGAAGTAAAAAAGAAAAAAGGAAAAGGTTTGTTCTCTTTTTTTCAGAAAAAGTAATTTTCTGATTACTAAATAAAGGCTGCTTTAACTCTGCCCATGATAGGTGATTGGTATTCACACACATGGATTTTATTGAGTGACAATGACACTAAGAACAAGTTTATCGATTTTTTTTTAGCCTTCAATTCCATGCCTTATACGAAAAAGGACCTGTTTGAACTGCACCCCAATCGTTAATGATATATAACAATTAGGGTGCGGATCACTCAGGTCCTTTTTGCTTATCTACTTATAAATAGAAAAGCTGCTTATGCCTTCGATGCTTTTTCATACATGATTAAGATAAACATTTTCTCCAATTTCTGCTTCGCGCTTAAACAGCCTTGAATATACTCCATTCTCGGATTCCAGCAGCGACTCATGGCTGCCTTCATTTACTACATGCCCATCTTCCATTACAATAATCCGATTAGCGGACAAAACTGTTGAAAGACGATGGGAAATGATGATGACTGTCTGCTTGAGCCTTCTCTCGGCGATGGCTTTATTTATTTGTGTTTCAGTTATCGGGTCCAGAGCTGAACTTGCCTCATCCAAGAGTAAGAATGGGGCATTTTTCACTAAGGCCCGGGCAAGGGATAATCTTTGCTTTTGCCCGCCGGAGAGCAGGCTTCCTCTCTCTCCGACTGGTGTATCAAGTCCAAGCGGAAGTGATTGGAAAAATTCCTGCAAACCGCTGTCATATAAGGCTTCAATCAATTCATCGTCTGAGGCCTCACTATTTGCGATTCTTAGATTTTCCGAAAGTGTACCATTTCTAAGCTGAATATCCTGGGATACAATAGCAAATTGTGAACGGAGCCAGCCAGCATTTAATTCTGTTATTTCCTCGCCGTCTATGAGGATCCCACCTTGATCTGGTTCGTATAGACGAAGAATTAAATCAACAATGGTGGATTTGCCTGATCCGCTTGGACCAACAAGTGCAATAGCCTCACCCGGGGAAACCTTAAATGAGATATTCTTTAGAACAGGATCATTCTTTCCCGGATAAGTAAATCTAACATTTTTGAATTCTAATGTGCCGTTAAGGTCCGAAATCATTCTTCCTTCAGAAGTTTCTGCATCTGAAACTTTCTCTGCCAGCAAATTCTCGGACCGATCCAGGGCCGGGCCTGTTCTTCTAACAGAAAGCCAGTTTCTTAGCAGCCGCTGAATTTCATTGGCAGCTATCGTTACCAGTCCTCCTGCTGTAAGCATCTGGCCGCTGGTCAGCTCTTTATCCCAAATAAGAAATATACTGATTGAGTATACAGCTGCTAATACAAAACCATTGAAACTGCCTATAACAACAACCGATTTCATTCTGGCGAGTAATTCTTGTCTTGCTTCAATAACAAATGACTTTCTAATTTCTGCTACACTATCTACTTCCGCCTCGGAAACTCCAAGGACGCGTGATAGATGAATGCCTGTTACAGACTCTCTCAATCTTTCAAGATATCTGGAAGCTTCCCTCCTGGCATTGGCAGATGCACTTCTCATCTTGGACCCGACTACATTCGATGTGTAATAAAAGAGGACCCCGAGTATTACGCTGGCAAACATTAAATAAGGATGAATCCATAATAATACAAAGCTGTAAAGGACCACTCCCTGAACAGCAGCCATAAAGGTGGAGCCTTCCCATGCTAAAAAATTATGAAGTGTATCAGGATCATCCGAAACCCTTGCAAGCAGTTCTCCCGATTGGCTGTTATGAAAAAATGAAAAAGGCAAGACCTGCAAATGGGTGAACAATCTAAGCTTCTGCCAATTTGTTACCGATTTTGCTACATGGTGGCAAAAGTATTCATCAATGACCATAAGAGTTAAATCAATAATTGCGGCAAAGATCAGCAGCCACATTAACCCCCATAACAAGCTGTTTGATTCATTCGGTATAATAGAGTCAACCAGCCAGCTTAACGCAAGAGTCGGAATTAGTGCAGAAAAAACCTGGCTAATGGCGATTACAAACGAATCGGCAAATACCCATTTCTTGTGGGGTTTCAGGAATCGGATGACTCTTTTTCCGTCTCCAGCCTTCTTTGGCCCGGCTGCAATTTGGCTCATACTGCACTCTCCTTTTCAAGCTCGCTGTACTGGGCCATGTATAACTGATAATATTGGCCTCTTAATGCAAGCAATTCTTCATGTGTTCCTTCTTCGGCAGCAACGCCTTTATCAAGCAGAATGATTTTATCTGCATTCCTTACCGTTACAAGTCTGTGTGCAATTGTTATCGTGGTTCTTCCTGGTATTAACTCCTCTAACGAAGCCTGCACGCGCTCTTCTGTTTCACCGTCTAAAGAAGATGTTGCTTCATCAAATATTAAAACAGGCGGATGTCTTAAGATCGCACGGGCAAGGGCAACCCTCTGCCTTTGTCCTCCTGACAGCTTAAGCCCTCTTTCTCCTACAATTGTTTCATATCCCTCTGTGAGTGATGTTATGAGCTCGGTAAGTCCTGCTGCCTCACACGCTTCATCTAGTTCCGCTTGTGATGCTTCAGGCCGCCCATATAGAAGATTCTTACGCAGCGTACTGTTCAGCAGGAATGTTTCCTGGGATACAACTCCTACCTGCTGCCTGAAAGAGTTTCGGTTATATTCATTTAGGTTTTTATGGTCAATATGTACACTGCCTTTATCTGGGTTGAAAAGTCCGAGCAATACTTGAACGAGAGTGCTTTTCCCTCCCCCGCTTGTTCCGACAATTCCTATGTGTGTCCCAGATTCCATCTTAAGAGTGACTCCTTTAAGAACAAAATGCTCTGTACCCGGATACTTAAACCAAATATCGTCCATTTGAATGGAGCCTTTTATTTGTCCAATGCCAGGCAGGTTGTCATTATGTTCCTGAGGAAGATCGAAATACTCATATATCCGCTGAAGAGCTGGTATTGCCTGTTGAATAATTAAAGCATTTTCTGCCAGCGAACGGACAGGCATAAACATAATCGGAATAAAACTTAGAGTGGCTACGAGTGTTCCTATTGTAATTTTATCCTGCCAGACTGATAATCCGCCAACAAGCATTACCACACCAGGTGTAGCAATATTAAACAAGTTCCCTAAACGCCAGTTAACCTTTCCAATCAATGCAAGACGGATTGAAAAGTTTTTCCACTTAGTAAGCTTTTCTTCCTGTGTCTTTATTTCCTTGGATTGTGTCTGAAAAGTTCGTACAAGCCGGATCGATTCAATGCTTTCCTGCAGATGGCTGTACATATCTGCGCTCATATCCCGCTGGACGGCCCCCATTTTTCTAACCTTTGTTCCAATCTTAAATGAGGGATAAAGATATATCGCAAATACTCCAACCATTATAACGGCTGCCGGCCAATATAATGAAATTACGGCAGTAAACGCAGCAACCGCACTTATTAATTGCTGTACAAACCTTGGTATAACCGTATTGTTCAAATTTTGAACAGATTCAACATCATGTGTAAGCCTGTATAGCATGTCTCCCCGGGGCGTTGTCGTAAAAAAAGACATCGGCGTCTTATGCAAACGTCTAAATGCCCTGAGCTGCATATCTGTAATTACGTCCAGTCCGATTCTAACCTGCAATAATTCCTGAAGAGATTCAAATACCACCTTAAAAAGAAAAGAGAACATGACTCCGGCAATCATCCAGCCAATGATCCGCCCTGATGTGTCTGAAACAATTCCATCGACTATTTTTCCTGTTAGAACGGGCGGAAAAATCGTAAATACACCGCCGACCAATGAACAGGCAAATGCAATCAGAAGTCCTTTCCAATAAGGTTTAAAATGCATAAGTGTTTCCTTTAGTAACTTCATATCCCTAGACCCCCTTTTCAAGCAACAGCCTATATTTTAACATATTTTTAAAATTACAACTATTCGATTAGTTATAAAGTTGTATATTTTTAGTTAATTCTTATTATATACAGCAGTTAAAAAGTCTTATCTGCTCATAGAGTATTAGCATTGCAGTGAAGTAATAAAACCTTTTGCACTATAACTTGTCTATCACAGGGGGAATTTTTTGTGTGTTAATAAAATGAATTGCTAGAGTTTTTTAACAATTTTCATGATATGCTCAAATAGTAAATTTATTAAGAGAGGATAAGGAAACATGAGAGGCATTTCAGCCGAAGATCTTTACCAATTATATTCAGTTACTGATCCGCAATTATCACCCTGTGGCGAGAAGGCTGCTTTTGTCAAGACCATCGCTGACCTTGATAATCATTACACGTCTAATATTTATCTATTAGATCTGAATACTCGTTCTACAAGCCAATGGACCTTTGGAAAGCATAAAAATCACTCACCTCGCTGGTCGCCTGATGGTGAAAAATTAGCATTTCTTTCTAACCGATCTGGTGAAACACAAATTTACTTAATTAGTAAAAATGGCGGAGAAGCCGAATGTCTCACAGAACTCAATAATGGGGCCGGCTCTATCGTCTGGTCTCCCTGTTCTTCAAAAATCCTTTTTTCCAGCGGAGTGACGCCAGGTGAACCATATTTGATAGATCCGAAAAATAAGGAGAAGGATGTAAAACCATCTAAAGCCGCAATCTTTAACAAAGTTCGTTACAAATCCGATTCTTCTGGTTATCTTAAGGACACCTATCAGCAGCTCTTTATATTAGACATAGAAACAAAAGCACTGAACCAGGTGTCAGAAGGAGACTGGGACTGTTCGCCATCTGATTGGTCGCCTGATGGCACAGCCATTGTTTATTCCGCAAGTGAAGATGAAGACCGTGACTATGCCATTATTTCTGATGTATATATGCTTAATCTCTCAAATAATGAAAAAACAAAGTTGACTGGCGGCAGCGGCTACTATTCAGATGCTCATTGGTCACCTGATGGGAGATACCTCTCACTGATCGGCCATGAAAAGGAATACAAAGGAGCTTCTCTTCCAAAAATCTGGCTGTATGATACACAATATGGCGAGCTTAGCTGCCTTACTTCCGAATGGGATGCTTATATTGGGGATATTGCAATAGGAGATTTCCATGCGGGGGGCTCGGATTCGGGGATAACATGGACCTCTGACAGCCTTGGATTTTATTTTATTATGAGTGATCATGGAAGTACGGGTGTTTATTATGGAACGGTTGAAGGAGCTATGTATCCTTCACGCTTGGAGCCAGAACATATTTATGGACTTTCAATCAATCCTCATACGCATCAGGCAGTTGTGGCAATTAGTCATCCTGCCAACCCCGGGGACCTATATTCGTTGAACCTGACTAATGGCACTCTGCAGCAAATGACTAATGTAAACCAATCTTATTTAAACGATATTGAATTAACACCCGCAGAACCCTTCTCGTGGAAAGCTCCGGATGGGAAGGACCTGCACGGCTGGATTATTAAGCCTCTTAAATTCAAACAGGATCAAAAGTATCCGTTAATCCTAGAGATTCATGGCGGGCCGCATGCGATGTATGCGAACACGTATTATCATGAATTTCAAACTCTATCAGCCCAGGGTTTTACCGTCCTCTATACGAATCCGCGAGGAAGTCATGGCTATGGCCAGGAATTCGTTAACGCAGTCAGAGGAGACTATGGCGGAGACGATTATAAAGACATTATGTCTGCAGTAGACCATGCCCTGGCATCTTACTCATATATCGACGAAACCAGGCTGGGAGTAACAGGAGGAAGTTATGGAGGCTTCATGACCAACTGGATCATTGGCCGCACGAACCGATTTAAAGCTGCTGTCACGCAGCGTTGCATCAGTAATTGGCTCAGCTTCTACGGAGTCAGCGATATTGGGTACTACTTTACAGAGTGGGAGCTCAAAGGGAATGTAATCGAGAACCCGGAAATGCTGTGGAATCATTCCCCTCTGAAATATGTTTCCCAAGTAGAGACTCCTCTTCTTTTGCTTCATGGCGAAAAAGATTATCGCTGTCCAATCGAACAAGCCGAGCAATTTTTTGTCGCTCTTAAACGACAGAGAAAAGAAGCGGTCTTAGTTTCCTATCCCGGCGAGAATCATGAAATAACACGAAGCGGAAAACCTTTTGCCCGCATTAATCATACTGAACAAATCAGGGATTGGTTTCTTACATATTTGAAGTAACCAAAAAGGCGATCAATCGATCGCTTTTTTTATCTCATGCCTTTTAGGTCAGCATCGTCGCTTCACTGTTTATTAAGGTTCCAACGCTTTCACCTTCACAGATTTTTCTCATAGTGCCTTCTTGGCTAAAGTTAAAAATATGAACAGGCAATTTAAAATCTCTTGCCAGCAGTAAAGATGATTGATCCATAATTTCTATATTATTTTTTACCACATCATTATAATTCAAGGTCTTATACATTTTTGCCGTTGCATCTTTCCTAGGGTCACTGGTAAATACACCATCAACACCCTGTTTAGCCACTAATATCGCATCACTTTCCATTTCAATGGCCCTTTGTACACTTGGGTAATCGGTTGTCACAAAAGGCTGGCCATTTCCCCCGGCAAAAATCACAATATACCCTTTTTCCAAATGATGGATTGCTCGCAGCCTGATATAAGGTTCAGCAACTGTGGAGGCAGGAATGGATGTCATAACCCGAACCTCTCTATCAGTCTTGCTTTTAAGAACTCCTCTTAGCATCAGACTATTAATAATAGTTCCAAGTGTGCCAATATTATCTGCTTCAACTCGGTCTATTCCCCAATAGTCAGCCAGCTTCCCTCTGAATATATTTCCGCCCCCGATAACAAGCGATACCTCAATGCCAAGGTCTGCCAATGATAATATTTCCTTTCCAATGTGCTCCAGGCTCGCCGGGTCGAAGCTGTTTCCATTCTCATCTGATAAAGCTCCTCCACTCAATTTAACTAAAATTCTTTGATACTTTTTCATCTTTTTCTCCCCCTTTTCAAAAAAAAGAAGCAAATGCTAAATGCATCTGCTTCTTTAATGAAATAAAAGGAAGTGAATGTGATAGATTGATTAGCCAGCGATCTTATCATGCAGCTCACTTCCTTTCCAAATTTTTGCTTTACTGCAAACCATTATATATGTAAACAAGCATATTATACAACTATTATTCTAATAATCGGCAGCACAATAGTCTTTTGTACGGCTTGCTAACAATTTTTTAATAACCTGCAAGGAAAGGATAAAAACTCTCTTCTAATTGATATGTGACCAACCCATCACCATAGTCTTACTTATAGCAAGAATTAAGAAGAACGCCCGCAGGCTCAAACAGCCGGCCTTTTTTAGTAAAGCTCTGTTAAACTTGTCTGTTGATTTCCGCTACAGGCACTCGCTTTCCGCGGGCGGTTCGGGAGCCTCCTCTCACGTGTACGCCTGCGGGGTCTCCCTTAATAGAAAAGCGGAGGACGGTGACTTTCAAGGTACTTCTTTTTTAGAGAATTGTGATGAACAAACTCGTTAAAAAAACCACTATATAGAAAGTTAGATACCTGATAAAGAAGACTTGCTGATTGGCAAGCGACAGCGAAGACAGAAGCATAGTCGCCCTTATGCGTTAGCCAGACATAAGACAAGCGGCAGCGAAAGGCGCTTTTTGCCTTTTGATGGCGAATGGCTTATGACCGAAGGTGTCAGTCCGGAGCTAGACAACACTCGCTTTTCCCTCAGGAGTCTCGTACCTTAAACGAAGGTCAACTTAGTGCGAAAATCAACATTGAACTTTAACATCGCCTTTAGTAAAGAAATTCAGATGGGTTTAAGTTTAAAACTCTGCATATGTCGGATACCATCTGCTGCTCTTCATACGAAAAGTTGCCATCTGCATAACCGACTGCTACACAGTATCTCACAACTAATTTTGCAAGATCTGGCTTGCTTCGCAGCTTGTGAAGCTTACTGAATGCTTCTTCTTTCCCACGATGGTGGTCGCGCGTCATGCTGCCGATATAATGATCAAATTTGGATAAAGCCTGCCCTGGACCAAACGAGCTTAATTCAGAATTCTGAGTGATAAACTCTTGTACTTTTTGTTTTTCAGCATGGTCCAGCCTGCCGTCAGCCATAGCAACTAGTGCAAGACCTGCTACAATTGCATCCAGTGAGTCTGCTGATTTATACTGCTGAATAAGGTTCTTGGCTTGATTTTTAAGGGTATCAGTAATTCGGGATATCTCTGAATTCCCGGGTTCCCAGGTGTTTTTACAATTCACGCATGTCAGCTTCAATTTATTTCCGCCGATAAATCCGCCTAACAGTCCAATCGGCCCTAAAACAAGCCCTCCTATAGCTGCTTTGCCGAGTCCGAATCCTTTTTTGCCTGTCATAACATTCTGCGATCCGCATCTTGAGCAAGTAAATCCGGAACCAGAGGATTGCGAAGCTCCATGGCCTGACGCTGGGTTATGAAAGGAACCGCCCATATTTTGCTGATTAGGAGTGGTATTAAAGTTTTGCTGTGGTGCAAAGCTCTGCTGGGATGGTATCTGCTGAAAAGATGAAGAAGGAGTTGTTCCAAACGAACTCTGAGGTGAAACAGCTGGCTGCGGACTCTCCACTTCTATTCCGAAATTATGGCACAGGGCAGCGAGACCGCCGCTAAATCCGCTTCCTGTTGCAGAAAATTTCCAGTCTCCCTTGTAACGGTATAATTCCGCGACCACAATAGCCGTTTCCACCTGAAAATCACGACCTAAATGATAATGAACTAATGCCTGCCCGGAAGCCTCATCTATGACACGTACATAAGCATTCTGGACCTGACCGAAGTTCTGCCTCCTGCTCTCTCCTTCATGGATCGTTATAGAAAAAGCGATCCGGTGAACATGCTGAGGTACACGCCTAAGGTCTATACGTATTTGTTCATCATCCTGCACTCCCTGGCCGCTTCTATTATCTCCACTATAGATGACCGATCCCTGCCCGCCCTGGGGATTGTTATAAAAAATAAAATCCTGCTCACCCGTTACTTTTCCATTTTCCGTTAGAAGAAAAACAGAAGCATCCAGATCCATTCCACTTTGAGAAGGATCCCACCCAAGACCTACAAGCAAATTGTTCAGTCCAGGTTGTCCTTTAGTCAGATCTACTTTTTGACCTTTGCTTAAAGAAACAGCCATTTATTCCAGCTCCCTTTACTATTAAAAATAGAATCTTATAAATCATTCCATAAATCAATGAATGCATTTGCCTCACAATGCTTACGATATAGAAGTGAAAAAGTTTCATATTATTTAAGACTTAGATTTATTCGCTGTGCTTCTTCATTTTTCCACGGTAATAAATTCGAGAAATTCTACTCTATTCCCAAAAGGGTCGTTAATAAAGAATCTCTTTCTGCCTGCAATCGGCTTGTCAGCCTTTATTTTAACCCCGTTTTTTGATAGATGCTGTTCCAATTCATCTAAATTAGCTACTACTAATGCCGGGTGAGCCTTTTTAGCGGGACTAAAAAATTCCTCAACTCCTATATGAATTTCCTGATTTCCACAGCGGAACCAGCAGCCTGATGGACTTAGGCTTTCCGGTTTCGGGAGTTCTTCCATCCCTAATATTCCTCCATAAAATAATCTTGCTTCCTTTTCGCAATCAGCCGGGGCAGCTAATTGTACATGATCAATTCCTTCAAAACTAAACATATCGCCCATACCTCTTTTCATTTATATGTTTTTTAACCATACAAGTTTAATAAATATCCTTTTTTGTAAATACACCGAAAGAAATAAAAAGGGCCAGCAGCCACCATACAGTCAGCACTGCAAGGGAAAAAGACAAGGTCATTCCTTCTATTGGCGGAGGGCTGCCATTTAAGTAATCTGTCAGTCTCATGTTCAACATAAAGAAATACTTGGCTGATGTCCAGGAAGAGACCATATTGCTTAGGATGGCGCCTGCAATTAGTAATGCCAGAATAATTCCCATACCGGCAGCCGTGCTCCTTATTAAAACAGAAACCATGAAGGACAGAGTACCGACAACAACTGCAGCAAACCAGACTACACCAAAATCCATTAAGATAAATTGCCATTGAGGGATAATGCTGGCACCTGATGCATCGAACCCTGCTTCCGTGATTTGAAACCCAATAAATTCAGGCGCTGTCCAGCCCTTAAATCCAAAAACAACACCCGAAATCAAATAAGAAATCATCCCCATCATGGCAATGATTAGTGATATGGCTAACAGCAATGTTACATACTTGCTGAAAAGAATTTTCCACCTTTTAACCGGCCGGGTGAGGAGCAGTTTAATTGAGCCCATACTAAATTCCGATGATACTAAATCACTTGCTATTACCATAATCATCAGCGGCAGCAGCAAATCAATGGAATTTTCCATAAATTCTTTTGTGAAGCTGGGAGCACCTGGTTCGGCTGGATTGATATCATTGTCCAAATAATATTGCTGCTGTTTTACCCGGACCTCAAGCTCCTTTTTAAAGTCATCAGGAATTCGGCTGTTGCTCAGCCTGTTCTGAGTATCAATAATTTGCTGCTGAAGGGTTGTTCTCCAGTCCGTAGTCCCAAGCTTCTTTAGCTGTGTCTGTACAGTTTGATATTGTGCATATGTAAATAAGACTACAAGTATTGATAGAATAATTCCTACTACAATCAGCCTTTTTCTGGCGAGCAGCTTCAACATTTCATTTTGAATGAGTTTATTCAATCCGATCACCGCCCGTGAGTTCTAAGAATAAATCTTCGAGAGCGGGGAGCCGTCGGTTCATTTCAATTATTTGTATACCTGAATTTACTAATTCCCTGCTCCAAAGCCCTGCTTTATTAGCATCAAAGTCCGTTATAAGGCAGTCTTCCAGCTCTACCACTTCTGTTGCAGATTCAAGGATCTGCTTTGCCTGCTGAAGCGGCTCCACTCTCCATACCATTTTTTCCTGCGACGAAAGCAGAGCATGTACAGTATCAGTCTGAATGACGGCTCCTTTAGATATAATGGCTACACGGTCACACAGCAATTGGATTTCACTTAATAAGTGACTGGAAACAAGGACACTTAAGCCTTCATTTTTGGCTAGATCTCTAATAAACTGTCTCATCTCCCGAATACCGGCCGGATCCAGACCATTGGTAGGTTCATCAAGAATTAAAACCTTTGGATTTCCAAGCAGTGCCTGCGCTATTCCTAATCTCTGCCTCATACCCAGGGAGTAGGTCTTAACTTTGTCGTGAATTCTTTCACTCAAACCTACCAGCTCTATGACCTCAGCCAGTCTTTTACTCTGAAAACCTGGAATCATCCGTGCAAAGTGAACTAAATTGTCGTAGCCCGATAAAAAAGGATACAGCTCAGGATTTTCTACAATACATCCCAGATGCATCATCGCATTTGTAAAATCCTTTTGCAGATCGTAACCGCAAATACTGATGCTGCCGGATGTAGGCCTGATTAGACCTGTCAGCATTCTGATGGTAGTAGTTTTTCCTGCTCCGTTTGGACCGAGAAATCCAAAGACTTCGCCCTCGTATAGTTCAATATCAATCCCTTTTATAATTTCTTTTTTACCTATCTTTTTCTTTAGATTTTTAACTGAGAGTGTAATCAAGCCATTTCTTCCTCCTTACCATGTCAGCAGTGCAGCAACTCGTTCTGCAATCAAACGGTACCCTTTTGAATTCGGGTGAAAGCGGTCTGTATATAGATAGTCATTGACTTTAAGTTCAAACAAATCAAATGTGGGTACATAAACTGTTTTTATCTGCTTTGCTGCTGCTTCAGCACTCTTATAATTCCACTCTCTCACCACTTGAGAAGTATCCTTTCCATTCTCAAGCTCAATAAAAGGATTGTACAAACCGACCAAAAAAATCACAGCGCCGCTATTTGAAGACCTTACATGAGATAAAATGGCCTCTAAATTATGCAGATATTTTTGTTGAATTGATTTTACTGCCGCCGGCTGGAAATCTACCAGAGTCTGTCCTCCCTGGAATAAATCATTTCCTCCTATCGTAATCAAAATATAATCAGCTTCCTTCAGCTGTCTTGTTACAGAGTACGTTTTCACTTGAGCAAGCAGTGAATCAGACTTTTGGCCGCTTATACCAAGGTTCTGAACGATCACAGGTTTTTTAGACTTAGCTTTCATTTCGTCTGTCAGATAGCCAATATATCCTTTGCCAGTCTCATCACCCATTCCCCTTGTTAATGAGTCTCCAACAGCCACTACTTTAAGGTCTTTCTCATTGTTGACGGCCTGACTCTTTTTGCCGGTATCCTGGGAAGTATTTTTACTCTCATCAGCCTGTACATTAAGATTTGTTTGTACTGCGTACAAAAATCCTCCAAGCCATACGCACAGTAATACGGCAGAAAGGGCTGTAATCACGATTGATAGTGGTTTTTTCAGAATAAACACCTCACACATTAATCTCTTACTTCCATTAAATCACAAACAGTATCAGGACAAAAATTTAAACAATTTATTCTGAAAAAATAAAAAAAAGCTAACCCTTAGGGCTAACTTATTTTCATACTAATTCATATTGTTTCCCTGGGTCTCGGATATCTCAGATAAGGCGAATCCAGCCTGGGATTTTGTTTCATCATGCACAGCAATGTCTCTGAGAGCAATAATGCCGACCAGCTTTTCATCTTTAACAACTGGCAGACGCTTGATCTGCTGTTCTGCCATCATGTGTGCCGCTTCCTCTATACTCATATCAGGATCAGCAGTATATAAGTCAGAGCTCATAATATCAGTTACCTTGGTGGAACCGGGATGCTTTTCAGCTACACCTCTCACAACAATGTCTCTGTCCGTAATCACACCCACAAGGCGGTTATCCTCTAGAATTGGTATGATACCGACATCCAGATCCTTCATTTTGACTGCAACCTCAAAAACATTATCAAGAGTTGTACAGTAATCAACAGTAGAAGACATATAATCTTTTACAGTTTTCATAGAATACCTCCAATCTTCATTTCCATGTTAGTTTTGCCGCTGACTTTGTTATTATTCTGATTCAGCGCATTAAATTAGTGGTTAAGTAGCAATGTCCTTATTCATTAATGCTATAACCTTTACTTTCGGCTTCCAGCAGTCAAATTGATATTTTGGATTTGTTTCATAGCCAAGCCTTGAACAAAAATAGCGCATACCTGAATCTTCCCTGATTGGTTTAAAATGAATACATGATGCACAACAATGGAATTTTTTCATATTTACTCTCCATCCCATTCTTTATTAGCTTTATTTTCCCTGAATATGTATGGAGGAGCAACAAAAATAAACTTTCCTTCAGGCAAGATTTTACTTCCTGAATCCAATGAAGCATCATATCATCGCCTGCCAGGATTTCCGTTCGAGGCGCTTCGCTTTCCGCGGGGCGAGCGGTGAGCCTCCTCGTCGCAAATGCTTTTGCAGGGTCTGACCTTTCCCGTTACTCCCGCTGGAGTCTTCGCGCTCCTTCTACTCCAATCAACCGGCTTGAAATTACTCTCGAACGTTCCCTAAGTCTATTTTAAAATTAATACATAAAATGATTAAGGTGACGAAGATGCTTTCCAAGACCAATCATAATCCAGCGAGATCAATTAGAGGTGATTTTCACTATGCAGAGAAGAACGAAGACCACGATAGAATGTTTTTCTTTTAAAAGCGGCAAAAATATCGCCGAACAATGGGATCATATTATTACTGGCAATGGTCAGGACCAAGGTTTGGTATTCTGCTGCTCCTTATCCTCTGCCAGTTTACCGGAGCTTTCAGGATGCTGGGGAAACAGCTTTCCACATCTAATCTCCTCAATAAAACACGAAAAAAGAGCGTACTAGACACGCTCTTTTTTAACTTCATTCTTTATCTTCTTTTACTATCAACAGTTTTCCCTACATAGTAATCATTAACCTGTTCGTGCGTCTTTGCAAGTCCTTGTGCAGTTTCATCCATATTTTCGGTTTTCTCTGGATCATAGTTTTTGCCGGCTACCTTTTCAGCGGCGGTTTGTTGTTTTTCAGTCAATCGTATCGCCTCCCTTGGTGATACGATATATGTACCCTTTCACTACATGAGGTAATCCTACTTTTCAGGGAATAGGGCATGCTGGCCATATACAATCTCTCCGTAATTCGGTTTTGTTTGTATTATTGGCGCCTGACAATTTTATAGTTGCGCCATTCTTCTGGCAGCATCGATTGATATTTTGGAGTTAGATACCTGTCATCTATTAGAACAATAGTACCGGTGTCAGATTCAGATCGAATCAGTCTTCCGCCCGCTTGAAGAATTTTATTCATACCTGGGAACACATAGGCATAATCATAGCCATTTTTTCCGGTGCTAGTAAAATAATCTTTCATTATATTTCTTTCTGCATTCAATTGAGGCAGGCCTACTCCTACCACTACCACACCACTAAGCCTGTCCCCTTTTAAGTCTACACCCTCAGAGAAAATACCGCCCAAAACAGCAAATCCTGCATGAGAATCTGCAGCATTTTCAGTAAATGACTCTAAAAAATCTTCTCTTTCTTGTTCGGTCATATCCGAATTCTGTATAGATATCTTCCCTGAAAATTCTTTTTGCATAAAAATAGAAAGTACATCCTGCATATATTTATAAGAAGGAAAAAATATTAAATAATTCCCAGGCTTCCCGTTTACCTGCTCATAAATGTAATCGGAAATGGGAACTAAACTGCGTTCTCTATCATGGTAACGAGTTGAGAGTGGATATATGAATATTTCTGTCTGCTCGGCTGTAAATGGAGTTGGAATGGAAATCGTATAATCTGTTTGATCAGCACCCAGCATATCCTTGAAAAAATGAATCGGCTGCAGCGTAGCTGAAAAATACACTTTGGACCTATACCCCTTTCCCGTTTTCTGAAGCTGCATGGAAGGATCAAGGCATAGCAAAGAAATTCTAATCTCATTTCTGTCTTTTTCACAGAAATAAACAAATCGTTCGTCAAATAACTTTGCAATTCGTAAAAAATCACCCGCAGAAAAAAAAGCTTCAAGAAGAAGTTCATCAGGCTCTGTCCTTGATGAAAGAAGTTCTGCTTCTGCATGGCCGGTAAATTCATCTACTAATACTAACAATTCCTCAGGAATGTTCTTCTCTACAATAAATCCTGATAGAGGGATCTGTTTTTTAACAGCTATAAAAAAATCATTCAGTTTTTTCGCCGCTTCAGAAAGAGATTTGTTTATACTTTTAAATTCTCTTTTTATATGAAGGAACTCGGATTTAACCAACTGAGAGGAAAACATATTCCTTGCCCGTTCCACCAGATTATGTGCTTCATCAACGAGCAGAACGGTTTCCTTTTTTTGCTCTTCAACAAGTCTTCTTAAGGAAACTTTAGGATCAAAGATGTAATTGTAGTCACAAATAATGACATCCGCCGTATAAGCAAGATCTAAGGAAAATTCAAAAGGGCATACTTTATGTTTGAAAGCATATTGCTCGATTACTTTGCGATTCATAATCGTTTCGTTTGATAAAATATCAAGAATTGCCCCGTTAATCCTATCATAATAGCCATTGGAAAAATCACAGCTTTCTTTACTGCAAGACAGATTTTCCTTAAAACATACCTTTTCTTTTGCTGTTATGGTTACTGAATGTACAGTGAGGCCTTTCTGTAACATCAGAAAAAAAGCTTCTTCAGCCACCTGCCTTGTTATAGTTTTAGCCGTAAGATATATGATCCGTTTTAATTTCCCTTCGCCCATAGCCTTTATCGAGGGGAAAGTGGCCGATATCGTTTTCCCAATTCCGGTTGGAGCATTTGCAAATAAATTCTTTTGCTCTGATATAGTTTTGTAAACGGCACCTGCAAAGTGCCTCTGGCCTTTCCGATAGGAGGAATAAGGGAATTTTAAGCTTTGGATACTGCTGTCTCTTTTAGCCATATGCCGAAGTCTTAAATTGGCATATGGCAGGTATTCTTTTATTACAAAGTTTATAAAAGTTTCCAGCTCATCGAAACTTAATCTTTTTCTAAAAACTGCCTTTTCTTCTGTTAGCACGTGTACATATGTAAGCTGCACAATCATATGGGCAGAATGATGATATTTTGCATACATATAAGCATAGCATTGGGCCTGAGCCCAGTGGACTGGATATGTATCTTCTGTAATTCCATTAAGATCTTTTTTTGTAGATTTGATTTCATCTATGATTATTTCGTCATTTTCGATTAAAAGTCCATCGCAGCGGCCTTCCAGCTTGATCATTATTTCCTCAAGCGTCAGTTCAGTCCGCAAGAATACTTCTTTTTGGTCTGTTTCTTTATACGACTTCTGTATTTTTTGGTGGATCTTTGTGCCCTCGGTCATAGCTGTCGCTGACCTGAATCCTGTTTCAATACTTCCGCTTCTAAAAACATATTCGACTAAAGGCCTTACTGAAAGACTTATTTCTTCCTGCATCATATCACCCTGTTAATCAAGTCTCTTTCTCTTTCCCATACTATATCATTAACTTGCTCTAAATACTCTTACTAAAGAAGCTGGCACATTAACATGCCAGAAATTATCGTGCCCTAGCTACAATACCATTATGAACCTTGATATACCCGTGCCGAAGAATATCAAGTCCGTTTTCATACAGATACAATCCCATCTGCTCTATTGTCATCAACTCTCGGTAGGTATGGTTCATTACATCTGCCATGATTTCATAATATAGCTTTGATCGAAGCTGAGCCCTCGGCGTGGTCATGATTATATATCCCCCAGCCTTTAGAAACTTTCGGTGCCACTCTACAACCTCTGCTTTCATTTCATCAGGAAAATGCTCCAGCAGACCGACGCTTAGGACAATATCAAATTCATGGCCAAATGGCAGCTTTCTTATATCAGAAACTACATACTCCGTAGGAATATCCGTTTTATAATAGATTTTCTTCCCGCCAGTCAGCGGATCTTCCCCCAAAAAAGGATAAGAATCCGGAAATTCTCCGTACCGGGTATCCTTGCAAAATGGATCATAGTCAACCAGGACTATTTCGCTTCCTGGATACAAGGAGGCGAGCTGCATCGCTTCGTAGCCTTCGGCGGCACCTAGAAACAAAATTTTGGGAGCTTTGAGCTCCAGCCCCTCAAATAGGGCTCTCTTGCCGCGAGGATCCCATATTCCATCCTGAATTCTATGTACATAATTCCAAAGATGGATTCTGATGAAGCCTCCTGCAGCTGCCTTCGTTTCTGCAGGTTTAAACTGCTTTAAGCTATTAAAGAAACGTTCTTTTGTTATATCCATTTCTTGGGGAACATCCTTAACAAACCATTCATGAAAAGATTTATTAAACATTTCCCACGAAGTGCGGGCAGGCAGTTCACGACGGTTTTCAGTTTCCCAATTCTTTTTGTCCTTTGCATAGGAAGTTACCTGATATGGCCTCCCGACATCTTTCCACTTTAATGAGGACCAGTCTCTTACCGTATTTAACTTTACAAATTTATTATATTCCTTCTCAGTGAAATCTCTTGTATCAATTCGATAAGAAGGAGCAAGCAGTGTATGGGCTGAATACGGTGTTATATCCCTTTCGATCTCCAGCATGTAATCCACTCCTGATTTTAACTTAGTACTTAGTCATCGTATAATGTTTATGTTCTTATTCAAAGTTTACATTCTATATATATTCCATCACTACAATCAAAAATCCTTTGACGTAGAGCAGAAAAATTGAAAAAAGTGCAGCCAAATGTATGGCAGCACCTTTTTGGAACAAATATTTGTTTGTAAAGTTAAACATACTATTACAGCTTAACTGTGTTTAAACTGTATAGCATATATTTAGGTGAGAGTAATCAACATTCAAAACCTAAATATGAAAGCCCTACCTCTCTTCCATCCTGCGACTCCTAGGTCGCGCCAGTTGAAAAACAAGATTTTGACTCTTTCAGCAAAATTTTATAATATACGGTAACACCGTCTAATCTACTTATTTAAAATAGTTGTAACTGTTATATCATATAGACCGCGTCTATATGCCGGTATTACCCCAGCTTAATAAGTGCAGCAGCATGCACTTGGGTTAGCATTAAGCGGAAATATCATGTTGTAATTAAAGTCTGTTAAAATTCTGCTTTTTAATTACCCTCGATATTTCAATTCATATCCTCAACTAATATAATTGAAACTAAGTCCTAATTATAACCCATATTTCACTTGAAGTCAATGCTGGATTTTTTACTGAAAGAAAATTGATTACTCTTTTTAATTTGTGTTTGTTATAACTCTTTTCCCACGGGACTGTTTTTCTAAACATTGGATTCAATCATATAAAAACAAAAAAATTAACCAATAAAAGCGGATGAATTTTCACTAAATGATAATATGCTTATTTTTTCCCTTCATCACTTCATATAGACCATAAATAGCTAATCCAATGGAAGTAACCCCAAGAATCCAGGGTCCATAGGCTTGATGAAGCATTTTTTCTAATGCACCATCCAAACCTTTAGGATTATTCGGGTTTACTGTTACAGCCATTTTCACCACAAAATATCCAAGGAAGCAAAAGACAATTCCCTTTGCAGTCAGCCCAAGCATTCCCGCTTTCTTTGTTACGGCAACTTCATTTTCGCTCATCCCGGCCAAGTCAAATTGCTTTAGGAAGCCCTTGCTCCATCCAGCATACATTTCATACATTCCGCATCCAAAGATGCCGATTCCTATTAGTCCTATGATCCATTGACCGGCTTCTGCACTCAAAAGCATTTCAGTCCATGTTTGCTTAGTGTTCCCGGAATTCCCAGCATGGGCGGCAAGAGAAAATGCCCTTCCAGCAAGTCCAATATAAATACCACAGGATATGGCATATCCGATTCTTTTTATAATATCCTTCATTCCGTGTTTGTTTTGAGACTGCTGATTGATTATTTGAAAGAAAAGCCACAATATATACCCTACAAGCCCTAAGGCAATAATCCATACAATTATTTCTCCATAAGGTTTGCTTACAACCGAAGCAAAGACACCACTCGTTCCCTTTGCTTTGCTGCCTATTCCACATGCGGCTAATAAGGACAAAATACCAGCTAAGAAAAAAACAGTTCCTTTTGCCATAAAGCCTGCACGGGCAAATTTTTTAATCCAGGGTTTAATTTCATGTGAGACTTCCTTTGCCTGGGTCTTTGCGGCCTCCTTAGCTTCTGCGTTTATCATTTTAGAGATTCTCCTCTCAGTTCTTACCATCTATTAGTTCATTCCCGCTTTAAGGATGCAAGAAACTCTAATAGACCAAAATACCTATTCCTTATTATGGGTTTAGAATCTCTTTCCGGACCGTTCTCCGCATTTCATGGCGCAATCAACAAGCAAGTTTTAACAGCTTAACAAAAAAGAGATTGCCCTCAATAAGGCAATCTCAGTGGTGAAGTGATTATTTAATTACGGTAACCTTAACTGTTTTTGTTCCCCAGTTTAAAGCATTCTGCTCATTCGGAATGAAAACATCTATGCGGTTGCCTTTAATGGCACCACCCGTATCTTCTGCGGTCGCATAGCCGTAGCCTTCAACATACACTTTAGAACCGAGCGGGATAACTGATGGATCTACTGCGATAACCTTTGCATTTGGATTTTCCTTTATGTTCACACCAGTTGCAGTGATTCCAGAACAGCCCTCACAGTCAGCCGTATAAGCTGTTGCATTTACAGTCAGAACTTTAGCAGGGGCGGCTTCCTGTTTCACAGCTGCCGGTTGTGCTGCTGTCGGTCGTGCAGCTGCAGGTTGTGCTGCCACCGGTTTAGCTTCAGCTGGTTTTGAAGCAGCTGTAGTTTTTTGAGGCGGAACACTGTAGGAAACAGAATTCACTTTTAGATTTTGGCCTGGCTGAATGATATCTGAAGATAAGTTATTCCATTGTTTAATATTGTACTCTGACACACCATATTTTTTCGCAATGCTCCATATAGTCTCACCTTGATGTACGACATGCCGTTTGTCCGGAGATACTATTATATGCTGCTCAGGATGAATAATATCGCTTTTTAGATTGTTCCATCTTTTTAAGTCGGATACTTCTACACCGTGGTTCTGGCTGATTCTCCATAAAGTATCGCCTTTTTTCACTACCATTTCATCTGCCTGGGCATTAACTCCCATTGTACCTGTAAGCGCCGCAGCTGCGACTAATGAGAATAAAGTCTTTTTCATATGTATATTCCTCCTAGTGCTTCTTTGTTCGCTAATGTCTTCTATCATATCAGAAAAAGTAGCGTTATAAAGAACAGGGAGATATTAATTGGATGACTTTCTTAACATAAATATAACGAGAGTTTTACACAAAAACCGAATATTCTGATAATAAAGCTTCATTATTTCTGTTTATATCTATGATTTATTCTCAAAAAAAGCTTGAATTCCTTACTTTTATCCTTAAAATTCATGAAATGAAAATATTTTTTATGCATGCGGACAAGTTTAATAGGGGGAGCTGCATAGATTTATAGCAGGAGGTGTTATTAATGAAATTAATAACCATAAAAAGAGAATGGATTTTAACCGCTGCAATCTTTGCAATAATGGCCGCACTGGCTCTATTTTACATTCGTGAGGGGGAATCTTTGAATACAAGTACGAGCAATCCTTCTGAAGGTGAGATTATTATCAATCTGGTAACGGGGGAGTTCAAATCAGAGCTAGACGGAAATATAATAGAAGCTTATCGCTGGGACCCAGGCACGATCGTAATTCCTTCAAATAAAAACGTCACGCTTAAAATCCTAGGAGTGAATGGAATGAAACATCCCTTTTATATAGAAGGAACTAATATAAAAGGGACCGTGCAGAAGGGTCAAGAAACCGTTCTCCCTCTGAATTTAAAGAAACCTGGAACATACCGTCTTATTTGTACGGCCCACCATGATCTCAAGTCTAATGGCCCCATGATCGCCTATATCATTGCAAAATAAAAAAAGGAAATAAAATAGTCCATAGACAGGAACTATTTTATTTCCTTTTGCTTTTGTTACGGATTCTATACTCTATTTCTTCCTCTGCCTCTGCCAGCAATAAATTTAATAATAAATACTACAAGTGCAATAATTAAAAGGATGTGTACAAGTCCTCCTGCTATTTTAAATACTAATCCGAGTACCCATAGTACCAGTAAAATTCCGATAATAGTCCAAAGCATAACTTACCCTCCTTCCTTATGATATATCATCTCTTGTTTAATTAAGTTTCCCTTTTTTTTGGCTTTATAAACTTTTTGACCTTGATGACAGTATGAGTTTTTTATCTTCCTTGTACTTTTTATGGGAAAACTTTCAGAAAGCACCACCTCTGAATAAACTGTCAAAGTCGAAAGATAATAGGAGGGATATACATGGTACAGGCAAGACACCTGGCTTGGCATGAAACACTTGAGTTACATGAACTGACTGCTGCTACATCAAATAATTTAATGACTCTCAAGAAAAATTTTAGAAAAATAACCGATCCCCAGCTCCGGGAATTATACTCTTTTTCTATTCAATCCTTTCAGCAGAACCTTCAGGAGCTCCTTCAGTTTCTGCCTATGGCCCCATCAGTAACCGAGGGAGCCAGAAGAGATGAAACTGCTTTATATGGGGGAACCCTGCTAATGATGGCTAAAACAGCCGTTAGAAATTATGCCATTGCCATAACGGAAACCGCCACACCAGATATTAGAAAAGTGTTAAATACCCACTTGAACCGAGCAATTGCCCTTCATGGCAGAGTTTTTAATTTTATGTATCAGCGAGGATTTTATCCGGCCTATGATCTGAATAAATTGCTTCAGAATGATTATGCAGTTGCCCGGAGAGCTATAGAAATGGGTCATTAAATCTTTAAACTCCTGAAAGGATCAATTATCCCAGGGCTATTTATCACGTAATTTGATATCTGTGCTTAACCTGGTATCGGTCCTTTCTAATTTCTTTTATAATTAAGCGGATCAATACATAAACTACATTCACACTATAAAAGGAGGTACGTAAATGTCCACTCTAGACAGGGAAAATTTAAAAGCAGGCGATGAAGTATTCGTGATATATAATAACCCCCATGTTCCTTCTGTTTCCAACATTCGGCCGGCAGAAATTGTCCAGCATCCTCATAATCCAAACGAGGTAGCTCTGTTTCTTAATGAAACCTTCCATGTGATCGAGGATGATGATGCTCTTTTCACCTCACAGGAATCTGCAGAAGAGGCCTATCAGGAACTGATAGATGAAAACTCCTTCTTCTAACAATATCGGCGCATATAGCATGTCTTTTGCAAGCAAGAAGATAGGTTTTAATAGGTAATTAAAGCACAAAAAGCAAGATCCCTTTTCTATGGGCTCTTGCTTTTTTCCATTATTTGCACTTGTGTATTATTTCCTATTTTTTTTGCGCACTCTTGTATTTTGAGAAGCGAACAATTACAATCACTTGGTCAATCAAAAAAAAAAGGGAGAGATTGGAGCAATTGAGTTTATCTTCAAATGAAAAAGCAAGCATATATAGCGGTCTCGCACAAACTATCTCCATCAATACTGTAAATGGATATATTCCGCTATTGGCGTTAGGTGTCTTAGGAGCAAGCAATCAGCAAATGGGATTAATTACATCACTTCCATCTATTATAGGGATGATCGCTTTAATCCCTGGAGCCATTTTACTAAACCGGGTTCAAAGCAAAAAGAATTTCACTGTAATATCTACATTTGCAACACGGTTTTTGTTTATGCTCATATTCTTCATTCCTTTTTTTTCCGATTCTATATCAGCATGGCTGCTGGTATTTTTAATAGCGTTACTTAACTTTCCTGGGGCACTCGCTAACCTTTCCTGGCAGACCATGATTGGTGAGATAATTCCAGAAAAAAGAAGAGGCGATTTCTTCAGCACAAGAAACAGAATTAATAATATCGCGGCATTAATTGTGACCTTTGGAACCGGATTCTTCCTCGAGCAATACAGCAAAGACAGTTCATTTCCCTATCAAATTCTGATATTGGCAGGTTTCGCTTTTGCCTTGATCGAAGTGTACTACCTTTCAAAACATAAAGAAGAATTAACAATAAAGCCTGTCCAGGAAAAGCCAAAGAGGAAATTTTCCCTTGAAGTGTTTAAGCATAAACCCTACACAGCTTTTCTTGCATGTGCTCTCTTATATAACTTTGCAGCACAAATGGCCTGGTCTTTGTTCAGTATTTATCAAATTAAAGATGCACATGCAACTGCCCTTTGGCTGAGCATTTTTGCCGTTACTAACCAGGCAGCCCAGATATTAAGCATAAAATGGTGGGCAAAGTACGCAGATAAATACGGTAATACAATGGTATTATTCATAGCAGCGGCGGGCATGGCTTCAGCTCCTGCCTTAAATATGCTTTCCACCAATCTGCTTTATATCACAGCTATTAATTTCTGGACAGGCATTTTTGTTGCCGGAACAAATTTACTTTTATTTAATCAGCTGTTAAAAGCGTCACCAGAAAAGAACAGAGCGAATTATATTGCGAATTATAACTTTTTACTTTCCTTTGTAGGATTTGCTGCACCGCAGCTGGGTGTACTAATCCTGAACCATGCGGGCATGCACTCCGCCATGAATATTATTTCCCTGATTAGATTGGGATCGGCGTTTTCGTTTTTAGTTGTAGCATTAAAAATGGAAAGAAGAAGAATTGCGAATGCCTTTCATTTTCGTTTCCGTTAATCAAACCTGTCTGCTTGGGACAGTTTTTTTCTTTTATACCCCGGCTTCTCTGGAATAAACCTTCTTTTTTTCGACACTATAATAAAATAAAAGGGGTGTTTAATGTGCACAAACAAAAAAACGATGAATTTTTAACTCAGGCTCCAAAAAAGACAGAGTTAACCATAGAAACTGATGATTCTTTTCCTAACCCTAAGAATTATCCGGGTGATTCCGTTAATGAACACAAGGAATTGGAGCTTGGTAATGCGATCATTGGAGCTAAAGAAATTGGCCAGCAAAACGAGAATCTATAAAAATGGACAGTGGTATGAAGAAAGATACGAAGTACACAATTACAGGAACTGACATTGAAGAAGTTAAAAGATTAAATAGAAATTCTGGTTTAAGCTATAACCAGGCGAAAGAAATGCTTGCCAAACAATATCATTCCAAAAACAAATAGAGGCTGCAACCGGCCAAGCAGACTCTATTACGGGCTGAGTATTAAGTCATTTCTAACGTAGAAATACCAGGTACACTAGTGATTTTATCTCCCCCATGTTAAAATACACAAAAAGTATTTTAAAATGAGGAAACTGTTATGTGGGAAAGTTTCGTAGAAATTGATTATCATCTGCTTCGGACAGCCTTATGTCTTGGTTTACTGCTTACAGTCCTTCTTCCAGCAGCATTCTATTATATATCTTATGGGTATAATCGCCTTAAACTCAAAAAGGATAATGAGGTATATAGAAATACCTCTTATACATTAGAAAAAAGAAATCAGTGCAAAACAAATCCAATAACTCAATTCATTAGTCTTATTAGAAGAAAACAGCCTCAGAACTCAGACGAACCTCTTTCTATCCTCCTTAGTTAACAAGCAAATAACAAGGAGGAATATGAATATGATGTATAAGCGGGTTCTCTCTGTAATATCCTTACTATTACTTTCACTACCACTGTCAGGCTGTTCTTCTAAGGATGGCAATGCCGGCAGTACTCTTTTCGAGCATATATTTATGGAACCTATGACAGCAGCCATTGAGTTTTTTGCATCCATTTTTCATGGAAATTATGGACTCAGCATTATCTGCATGACATTCATTATCCGGTTGATCTTAATGCCATTATCGCTGAGGCAGATTAAGACTCAAACAGAAATGAAACGAAAAATGGAAGCTTTCAAACCTGAACTAGCCGCTCTTCAGAAGAAAATGAAATCTGGCAAAGATCCGGAAACGCAAAAACAGTATCAGCAGGAAATCGCAGGGTTATACCAAAAACACGGAATAACCCCATTGAACTTAGGCTGTCTTCCTGCTCTTATTCAAATGCCGATTCTAATGGGCTTTTATTATGCCATAAAGGGCTCTCACCATATTGCGTCACATTCTTTTCTTTGGTTTAACCTTGGGCATGCAGATCATGCGCTGGCTATTGCTGCCGGCTTCATCTATTACTTACAATTTAGGCTGTCTCTGAAAAACATGCCTGAAGAACAGCAAAAGTCTATGAAGTTTATGGGCTTAATGTCTCCAGCTATGATCTTGCTTTTTTCTTTCAACGCCCCGGCTGCGCTTCCTTTATACTGGTCAATTGGCGGATTATTTTTACTGCTTCAAACGGAGCTTGGCAGAAGGATAACCAAGAAACCAATTCAACTGCAAGCAGGAAATACTCCTATAAAGTGAAACAAAGTCTCAAGTCTGCCCATTTACGGGGCAGACTTTTCTGTTAACCATTACCTATTCCTTGGACTAGTCTGTACGTAAGAAGCTGCAGCCTCTTGTCAGGGTGCAGCTTCTTTATAGTTTAAAACAGAGAATCGATTCTATGAAAGATTGGCTTTCTCTTTTTAAATGTTGTAATATATTCGAACCCTGCTTCTTTCAGTATTTCATACCCGGTATCTAAATGCTTGCCCACAAAGTGTTTACTGTGAGCATCGGTCCCTATTGTGATAATTTCTCCGCCAAGTTCTTTATACAGCTTTACAAAAGGCAGATTGGGGAGTGTGCAGTCCAGGCGGTAACGAAACCCGGATAAATTTATTTCTATGCCTCTTCCTGTCTCAATTAATGACTTGAGAATATCTTCAATAATATCAAAATAATTCTCCCATTTTACCTGCTGCCAGTGGGATTTGACAAAATGCAAATATCGTTTTATTAAAGTTAAATGGCCTAAAATGTTAAAGTCCTGGTATTCTTTAACATAGGCATGAACGATTTTGAAGTATGTTTCTAAAGAATCATTAAGGTTCTTCCCCTTGAAATAATCACCATTATGAAGGTCTAAATCCTCCACTATGTGGACCGATCCTATAATATAATCAAAATCATGGTCATCTGTGAATTTTTTGCTTTTTTCGTACGTGGATGGATGCATGCCAACCTCAACGGCTTTTAGAATGGTTAATTGACCTTCATATTGTTTCCTTAAGGATTCGACCTTCTGAGCATACTGAAAATAATCAAACTCCCAAATAAACTCACTATTTGGATAAAAGTAATCTAGATGCTCAGTGAAGGCAATTTCCTTAAGTCCCATGTCCAAAGCAGTCTCACATGCTTTTTCCATCGGCATTTTTGAATCAGCTGAAAACTCTGTATGTACATGATAATCAAACATACTTATACCTCTTCTTTTCTTAAGTTTTTCCTATTAAAACTTTCTGTTTAAAATATAGTTTTATGATACCATGACCTCTCTCCCGAACATAAACTTTTACCTTAACATAGTACGATTCAGGGCAGCAAGACGGCTCTATACAAAGTAAATGAAAGTTTTTTTAAAAAAAGGGGGAATGAAGAGGAGAAAAAGCTGAGTGCTCAGGTATTTATATAAATTAGAAAATAAAAATCCAGCCCCATACAAGGGGCCGGATTTCTAGTAGAAATTATAGCTCTTTTTCATCTGGGGCAGGTCTCTAACCTCTTCAATCATACTGCTTCCGCATAAAGGGCAGTCTAAGGTATCTGATACAAACTCTTTCCTCATCCAGCCATTGCAGGAGTCTCCTGCGCAGGAATACACATCAGTGCTTTCGATAATAGGTTCAAATTCTATAGGCGGTTTTTTTGCGTACATACAGTTTCCTCCCAAAGGTTTGTAGCAGCTTTTCTTTAACCTGGCCTGCTCTTTTTCATATATAATTGCTAATAGCATATGTAAAATAATAACTTTTATACAATCATCATTATTCAGAGTTTATTCTTTTGCATGAACCACGAAATAGTTCTGCAGATAATACTCTGCCAAGGAGAGTAAATATGAGGAAATTGAGCAATATGATTGTAAGGTACAGGGTTTATCTTGTGGCAGTCTGGGTCTTGTTATTATTGGGATTAAGCGCCTCCGCTTTAAAGCTCCCCTCTGTCCTTAAGGGTGACGGATTTGAAACAGAAGGAGAATTTAAGACCGTTGAAAACGAATTAAACGAAACGTTCCATCGCTCGAGCACCAATGTCCTCATCCTATTTGAAAAGCAGAGGGGCCAGTCCGGGGAAGAGTTTAAAAGGAGTATTTCGGATGGTTTATCTGCTGTAGAAAACCTGCACATAGACAACGGGATCCTTTCACCGCTCAAGGAAGATAAGCTCTTCAAGCCGGAAATTGCTTATGCTTCTATACAATTCGATAAATCAAAAGATGAAGTGAAATATGAGACTGATCAAATTAAAAAGGCTTTGGAGGGCCGAAAGGGTATTTCTATAACAGGAACTCCGATAGTTGTCGATGATATGAATAAAGCCAGCCAGGAAGATTTGAAACGTGCAAAACTGATTGGACTGCCTGTTGCATTAATCGTTCTGCTTCTTGCTTTTGGCAGCCTCGCTGCTTCGGTTATACCTATCTTAATTGGAGGAATCACAGTTGTCATTTCGTTTGGAATTTTGTCCTTTCTAGGCGATCGAATGCAATTATCGGTTTTCGTGCTCAATGTAATTCCAATGGTGGGACTTTCATTAAGTATTGATTTTGCTCTCTTATTTATTAACCGTTTCCGTGAAGAGCTTAAGAAGAACAGTAGAGATGAAGCGGTAAAAATCACCATAAAAACAGCAGGAAAATCCATACTGTTTTCTGCGCTGTGTGTATTCATCGGCCTGGCTGCCATGATGGTAATTGACATCAATATATTCCAGACAGTAGCCATCGGCGGTATGGTCGTAGTGGCCGTTTCCGTTCTCTCTGCTCTGACCCTGCTTCCTTCCTTTTTAGTCATACTGGGGTCAAATATTAATAAATGGATGATTCTCAAACCAAAAACAAATCAGAATGATGGCTGGAGGAAGTTTGCTGGGCATGTCATGAAACATCCAATTATTATCGGCGTAACTGCCTTTGTAATCCTTTTAATCGGCATCCTGCCAGTAAGCGGAATGAAACTGGCCATCCCTGAAGTAGATGCACTTCCTGCGCATTATGAATCAAGAAAGGCTATGGATAAGATTGAGGAAGCTTTCCATGCCGGCAAAGGAAGTATCGCTTATGTGGTGGCAGAACGCCCTGGAAATTGGAGAGATGAAGCCGGCTTGAAGGACATGAAAAAGCTGGTTGACCGGTTAAAAGAAGATGCTGCTGTTTCTTCAGTGGAATCCATTTACAGCATCACTCGCATGGAATCAAGTGAACAGCTGCTAAACGCTATGAATAATCCACAATTAAATAGGTCCATCCAGAGGTATATGGGGCAATTCATCAGCGGGGATAAATTGCTTCTCACTGTAACATTAAAAGAAGAAGAAAAATCCGCTGCAGCAAAGGACTGGATCCGTACGTGGAGCAAGGCTGACTGGGATTATCCGCTTCAGTTTGGAGGCGGAGTTAAATTTTATCAAGAAATTTTCGACGAAATATATAACAAGGCCGCCCTTGGCTTCTCGATCATTCTACTATCCACTTTTTTTATATTAATGGCTGCCTTTAGATCAGTTGTTATTCCGTTAAAAGCCATAGCTATGAATATTTTAGGCCTGACCTCTACTTTCGGGATCCTTGTCTGGCTTTTTCAGGAAGGCCACTTTGGACTTGAAAGCTCCGATATCGCATTAATGCTTCCCGTTTTTGTATTCAGTCTGGTATTTGGACTGAGCATGGATTATGAAGTATTTTTGATATCAAGAATACAGGAAATGTATAAAAAAACAGGTGATAATGATATAGCAACTGTTGAGGGTCTGGCATCTACCAGCAAAATTATCACTTCAGCCGCACTTATCATGATTGTGATCACCGGGGCTTTTGCCTTTACTGGAGTTACTCCTGTTAAGCAGATTGGTATTGGAATAGCGATCGCTATTCTAATAGACGCCACTATTATCAGAATTCTGCTGGTACCTTCATTAATGAAACTGCTTGGAGATTTGAACTGGTGGATGCCTTTTAGAAAAAAACAAAAAATAACAGATCACTAAATTTAAGCCCTGCTCTGTATAAACGCTGCAGAAAAGGGCTTTTTTACAAAGAAACTATTTAGTTCTGTATGGTCTCTTTAATGGTTGAAGAAGGATCCACAGTTAATTCGTCTCTGTATTCCACTCTCCTAATGGTGCAGCCAGGACCGATTTGCACTTCATTTCCCCTTACAATTTCAGCTGTTGTAAATTCCACATAAATTTCATCGCCCTCAATTAAATCGGATGTGAAAGTACTTGATTTCGGATTTGCCAAAAAAGAGATTAATTTTCCTAATCCATTGGCCATACTTTCTCTTCTGATTTTAATTTCTTCTCCGCCGATTTCTTTAATGTAACTGTCAGCATTTAATTTTATTTCAATAGAATCTGCATTGAGCATTTTGCTAATGTGAATAATTCCTTTAGAAGTAAAATCTTCAGCTTCGCAGTTTCCTTCAATCGTAGTTTTCCCTTTAGAAACAAAATCATCTGCAGCAACATTACCTTCAATGTTCAGATTGCCATGAATCTGAATATCGCTGGCCTGAATATTTCCAGTAACATCTGCCTTGCCATTGATTACTATTTCTTTTGTTGTTAGGTTCCCTTGAACATCTGCCTTACCGTTCACTGTGACTTCTTCCGCCGTTATATTGCCGATTACATGAGACTGTCCATTCACATGGTAGCTATCACAGCAGAAGTCACTTGTGATTTTTCCTGAACCATTGATATGAACTTCCGTAAAAGCTCCGCCTGGGACTGTCATTGACCCATTAATTTTTAAAGGATACTTTGTTTCAGTTTTCATAAATAGTCCTCCTATTTTCCTTGAATTTTTATTTTAAGTGCTTCAGCTAAAGAATCCAGGGCTGCATCAAATACTATATTTGTTTTCTTGTCAGCATAAACACTTTCTGTGTTTGTAAGCAGTAAACAAGATGAAACACCCATTTTCCTTAATAAAATCAATCTTGACTTTCCTTGTTTTATTAATTGAGTATGTTCCCGCAGGAACTCAATAGCCATTCTTCCTTCATCCACATGAATGTCTCCTGATACCAGCAGAGAATCTAGCACATGTAAATAAATTAATTCATAAAAGGATAATTCTTCCCTCTCAGGAAAAATAGCGGCATATTGAACCAGACTATACTTAGAAACTATTTCTTGTTTCAATATTTCTTCCTTAGATATAGAGAAACTGGTTTGATCCGGGGATAGTAAGTCAGCAATATCGTCTAATGATAAATCATCTTTCATGTTTTGAATCTTCTTAATCCTGGATAACATCTGTTCTCTAGGAAAAAAGGTTTCTTGTCCTGTAAAAGTAGATTTTCTGACGAACCACTCTTCAGGAATAAGATTTTTTCGTTTCCATCTGTACAATTGTCCGTAGGAAATGCCAGTCAGTTCCAGCAGATCTTTTTTAGAAATTAACTCATCATTCATAATTAACCTCCCATCGAAAACAGTGTAACATAACACTGTTACGCTGTAAATGAGTTGTAACTCAGAATTGTCTTTTTGTCGGAGTAAGTCATTCAATTTATTTATAACTATTTCCTGCCTCATAATTAATCAATTTAATTCAAAAAAAAGCAAGCCATCTCCTGGCTTGCTTTTCGTACTTTAATTTGGCCAATCAGATCTTTTACCCGGTTCATCTGTATTCCCTGTTTGATTACCAGTGGTAGCTGTATACCCAACTCGATACGTTACGTCTCTTTTTTTGTCTGTAATATGAGGCATTTTATATTGTTCAAGGTTTTTTTGCCCTCTTGTCATAATGATTCATCCTTTAACTCGAATAGTTTATTTTTTCAATATCTAGGTATGTCTCAGATTTATGGAGCTGGTTGTTGCTCTTTGCCGCCCCCCTTATTAGATGCACTGTCCTCTACTCTGATAAATTTCTTCACCACAAAAACTAGCAGTAGTCCAGCTAATGCGGAACCAATAAATCCCCATAATGGATTGTTCTTAAGCAAGAAAGCCATAACTGGAGGGCCAACAGCCACACCTATAAACCGGGCAGAACTATAGAATGAAGTAATAGTCCCCCGCTCTTCTTTTTCTATATTTTCCGTTATCAATGCATCAAGTGTGGGGAGAAGAAGACCAATAGAAGCTCCAAAAATGCTGGTTACTGCCAAAAGGATAATTAAATTGTCAAATTGGCTGGTAAATGCTATAGAAACAGAAAGGATCATCAATCCTATATAAATTAACTTTTTCATCAGCTTTTTATCGCCTTTTATTTTGCGTCCGGTGATATAAGACGATATACATAAAAACGCAAGGGGAATGGCAAGCAGCAGTCCTTTATTTATGCCCTTTGCGTGGTACTTAGTTTCCAGCTCCTGAGAAAGAAAGAATTGAACAGCAAAGAGGATAAACATGGCGAAGCATCCGATAAAAAAAATCGTATACAGCCATCTTCCTTCCTGCTTAAAGATCTCCTTGGTATTTGAGATAAATTCCGTTATCTTCTTAGGTTTATCCATTGTTTTAGGTGCCTTAATAAAGAAAAGAACCATAATAACGCTTATTGCACTAAATATGGTTATTGAAAAGAAAGGTAAGAACCAAACCCAGGCTGCAAGAGCTGAACCCAATATAGGGCTTAAAACTTTTCCGGCCGTATTTGACGTTTCTATAATACCTAAACATGAACTTGCTTCGTCTTCTTTTTTATATAAATCCCCTACTAATGGCATGACTATTGGTGCCGCCCCTGCTGCACCTACCCCCTGTAAAATCCTGCCCACAATAATGGTCCAAAAAGGGTCAGCCATCCTCCAGGATGCCCAGGCAGAGACCAGTCCGCCTGCCATAACAATAATTAAGCTCGGAACAATTACTCTTTTCCTGCCTATTCTATCTGATAAATAGCCGGCGACAGGAATAAGAAATATGGATGCAATAGAATAACTCGTGATAATTAAACTGGATTGAAAAGGAGAAATATTTACCCTTCGTTCTAAAATAGGCAATACCGGAATTAACATGGAATTCCCCAGGGTCATGATTAAGGGGATGGATGCCATACTGATCAGGCACCAGTTACTCACCTTTTCGCTTTGTTTTGTATCTTCTGCCATACAAAAATGCTCCTTTTCAACAACAAAAAATTAAATTCAACCATAAGCTTTGGCGTTTCTTATAGACCGGAACTTTTACTATGAATTAGTATGACCCTGAATTAATTTTTCTTCCCTCTCTAGTGTGCTTGTATTTTTTAGCAATTTGGGGAAGATATAACAAAACGTTTATCTGAGGGATTTGTATGCTTAAACATGTAATGATTAATGGAAAATATACCTACTACGAGGACGAAGGCAAAGGAACCCCTATACTGTTTCTTCACCCTCCAGGTGTCGGAAGAAAAATATTCCGCTATCAATCCGCCTATCTTAAACATAAATTTCGGATCATAGCTATTGATCTCAGCGGGAGCGGGGATAGCGGGAGCTGCTTGTCCAGGATTTCCCTGAAGGAGAGAGCAGAGGAAGTATTTTTCTTCATCAAAAAGCTTGGACTTGAGAACGTTCATCTTGCAGCCTATTCTGGCGGTTGTGCGATCGCCTTGACAGCAGCACTGCGTTTCCCAAAAGAAGTGAAAGCTCTTATCCTGATCGAAGGGTTTGCACGGGTTGAACAGCGATTGCACCATTATCTATATAAAGCTTCCATTAAAATGCTTGAGGAACGGGAAGAGCTTGCAATCAGGCTGATATCCAGCCATTTAACGAATGATGTACATTTACGAGAGATTTTAAAAAACCATATGAGAAAGTCTGATATACAAGTATGGATTTCTGATTATAGAAATCTTTTGGAATTTAATATAAGTCCGCACCTTAAGGAAATCTCCGTTCCTTCTCTTGTAATACTAGGGGTTAAATCAAAATTCGCAGCCAAATCTGCTGCTTTATGTAATGAAATGCCTGGAAGTAAAGAGGTTATTATAAAAGGAAGCGGCCTTATCTTGAAAAAGTGGGAGAAAGTGAATGGCGAAATTGCTGCCTTTATGAAAACCACAGAGCAGCATGGAATATAAACACAAAAAAAGAAAAAGAGAGCTTCTCAAAAGACTCTCTTTTTCTTTTTATTTACAATTAAATGCATATCTTTTTCACTTTTTAGATAAAGGATTCGATTTAATATATCCTCAACATATTCTGTAAAGGCTGGATGAGTTCTAAGCCTAGGTCTTGGCAGGCTGATTTCTTGATTTAAGGCAATCCTGCCATTTTCAATTAAGATAACCCGGTCTGAAATAGCTACTGCTTCTTCTACATCATGAGTCACAAGGACCGATGTATATTTGTGTTCTTTCCAAATATTTTCAATCAGCTTCTGCATTTCCAATCTTGTTAATGCATCCAGAGCTCCTAACGGTTCATCAAACAGGAGGACCTCTGGTTTATGCACCAAAGCCCTCGCTAAAGCTACCCTTTGTTTTTGTCCTCCTGAAAGCTTGCCTGGCCATTCATCAGCCCGGTCCATTAAATCCACATTCTCTAAAGCACGGAAGGACTCCTGTTCCCACTCCCCTTTAAGACCGATTCTTACATTATCAATGACTTTTTTCCAAGGCAGAAGCCTGCCATCCTGAAACATGATCCGGGCATCTTGATTTATTCCTTTTAGTGGATTTCCATTAATCAGTATTGAACCTTCATCACTAGTTTCTAAGCCCGCTAAAATCCTCAAGAGTGTACTCTTTCCACAGCCGCTTTTGCCCACAACGGCTATAAACTCACCTCTGCCTATTGTAAGATTGATTCCATCCAGTACAGGACGGTTATTATAAGTTTTTTTTACGTTTCTCAGCGAAATATGAGCTTCAAACCTTTGTGATTCCATGAACTGTGCCTCCTTTTTTGACCACTATCTAAGAATTCCATTGCAGCCATTTCCCCTCAATTAATCTGGCAATAACGTCCGATAGCTTGCCAAAGAGAGCATAAAGGACAATTGCCAGCACAATTACATCCATTTGCATAAATTCACGCGCATTCATGGCCATATATCCAATTCCTGAATGGGCTGAAATGGTTTCAGCAACGATAAGTGTCATCCACATTACTCCCAGAGAAAACCGAAATCCAACTAAAATAGAGGATAATGCACCAGGAAAAATAATGGTCCGAAATAAGGAAAATCCCTTTAGGCCATATGCTTTCCCCATCTCTATCAACCCTTTATCGACCGATTTTATTCCATGGTAAGTATTGATATACACTGGGAACAACACACCTAGTGCTACAATGAAAATCTTGGAAGTTTCGTCTATTCCAAACCATAATATAACAAGAGGAATTAATGCTAAATGCGGGATCGTTCTTAGCATCTGTATGGAAGTATCGAATAATAGTTCAGAGATTTTGGATACACCATTAAAAAGCCCAAGTATAAACCCGATGCTTCCCCCTATTAAGAAACCAGTCACTGCCCTTCCAAGACTAATGGAAATATGATCGGAGAGTTCACCTGTTTTAGACAGCTCTGCTGCTGCCCGGAATACATCGAGTGGTGCAGGGAGAATCCTCTGAGGTATTGCTCCCAGCGAAGCGAAAAGCTGCCAGCAAATAAGGAGAAGAAATGGAATCGCCCATGGAATTAAAAGATCGATTGGGCGATTTTTACTCCGGTTAACCATCATAAATCCCCTCTTCCATTTTATTGAGATCAGCGCCCTGTATCAATCAAGTCCTTTACTTGTATCTTACTTGGAATAATTTTCAGCTTATAATACATATCTGCAATTTCCTGCTGTTCTTTAATAATGTCTTCAGTCAAAGGGTCGATTCCGTATAGCCGGCGCTGGGCAGAGAGAAGCAGCGACTTTTCATCGATTTTAAGAAGTGGTGAAAGGACAGCTACCAGTTCCTTATGATTTGAATTGGCCCAATCAGATGATTTTTGAATTTCCTCCAGTACGATATCAATTATATCTCTGTGCTGATTGGCAAAGTCCTTGTTAGCTAAGAAAAAGTCACGGTCTGTTGAAAGTCCTTTTCCATTAACCAGCATCCGCGCATTGGAATTCAGCTCTGTATCTGCAGTAAAAGGATCCCACACAACCCAGGCGTCAATATTTCCTTGTTCAAACGCCACACGACCGTCTCCAGGCTGTAAAAATTGCGGCTGTATATCTTTGTAGGAAATCCCTGCTTTTTCGAGGGCTTTCACCAGAAGATAATGTGAACTGGACCCTTTAGCAAAGCCTATCTTTTTCCCTTTTAAGTCTTTTTGTGTTTTGATTGGAGAATTTTTTTGGACAAGGATCGCACTTCCCTTGTACTTTGTTTTACCTGCTGCAACGTAAACAAAAGGGGCACCTGCCGCCTGTGCAAATATAGGCGGTGAATCCCCGGTTCTGCCAAAATCAATGCTCCCTACATTTAATGCCTCCAAGAGCGCCGGTCCGGCCGTGAATTCCTTCCATTCTACTTGAAATCCTTCTCCCTTAAGCTGTTTCTCAAGGGTACCGAGAGATTTTAATATAACCAGGGGGCCGTTTTTTTGATAGCCAATTTTGATAGCCTTTTCCTTCACTGCGGAAGCCTTTTTATTCACAGTAGTATCTTTGGCTGTATTTGAGCCTGAACATGCAGTTAACAGGACACTGGCAGATAATACAAAACATAATAAGCTATATAATAATCGTTTACTATACTTCAACGGAATCAGCCCTTCTCTTCTTTTTGATTGCTCACTGTCAGCATATGTCAAAAGAAAAAGTAGGTTCCTGTCCCGGCTTGTATAAAACCCATACATAATTCTAAGAAGGATAGCAAAAATAGTATTAGACTTACTAAAGGAGGGATTGTCATGGGAATTTTAAGCGGAAATCCTAAAGAAGAACCACTGCATTCAGGAGAGGTTTTCTATCTTTGGACACATTTATTCGAAACTAAAGCATTTTTAGTAACGCTTCAAGTGCTGACCAACCATACCGGTGACCATGATCTTAAATTATTTTTAGGGGACCTAAAGGACAATTGCTTGATGCAGGGGGCTGAACAAGTAGAGACCATTGTCAAGGAAGCCGGCATTCGCCTGCCGCCTGCTCCTCCAGACCGTCCAAATGTTGAAGTTCAAGACATTCCTGCTGGAGCTCGTTTTAATGACCCTGAAATAGCAGCGATGGTTTTAAAGGAAGTAAACGGAGGCATGTTATTGGCCTCTACTATTATGGGAATATCGATAAGGAAAGATATTACAGAGCTTTACCGAAACATTCATACACAGCTTGCTGATTATGCAGCAAAATTATTGGATGTTAACAAAGACAAGGGATGGATTGTTCCCCCGCCGTTAATGGTGAAGTAATAATGAGGAATATAAAGATATGTAAGTCAACGAAAGGGTGTGAACACCAAAGTGGCGTCCTCCTCAAATAAAGGCATGGCCATAGCGGCAATAGGCTCGATTCCGCTGATCATGACTCTTGGGAATTCTATGCTGATTCCAATCCTGCCTGCTATGAAGTCGGAACTTAAGCTCTCAGCAATGCAGGTAAGTTTGACGATAACCGTTTTTTCAATTGCTGCAGCGATTTTCATACCCATTTTGGGGTATCTTTCCGACAGGCTATCCAGGAAAGTCATCATTATTCCAGCCTTAATTATATATGGTATTGGGGGCATCTTAGCAGGCTTTGCCGCTTCTTCAATTCCAAACCCATATGTATGGATTCTAACGGGACGTATTCTGCAGGGTATAGGTGCAGCCGGTACAGCGCCGATCGCTATGGCGCTAACCGGAGACCTATTCAAAGGCGGAGAACAGAGCCGTGTGCTTGGGGTTGTTGAAGCATCAAACGGTTTTGGAAAGGTTTTATCTCCTATTCTCGGTTCTTTATTCGGGTTAGTTGTATGGTATGCCCCTTTTTACGCATTTCCAGCCTTTTGTATACTTTCTATCCTTTTGACCTGGTTTTTTATCAAAGAAAATCAAAACAAAAAGGCAGCTCCCCCGTTCGACAAATATGTACTGGGAATAAAAAACGTATACAAAAAAGATGGAAGATGGCTGCTAGCTACATATTTAGCTGGAGCTACTTGTTTATTTACGCTCTTTGGAATTCTCTTTTATCTGTCTGATGTACTGGAAAAGACATATAAAATTGACGGAGTAATGAAGGGGCTGATCTTAGCCATTCCATTGCTGGTGTTGTGTGCTACTTCCTATATCACTGGAAGTAAGATAGGGAAAAATTTGGAACTGATGAAAAAGTTAATAGTTATTGGCTTTTTATCCATGACTCTTTCATACAGCCTATTAGTTTTCTTTGAAAAGCTTGTACCGTTCTTATTTGTTTTGGTCATTAGCAGCTTTGGTACAGGATTAGTCCTTCCATGTGTGAATACTTTGATCACCGGATCGGTTGGAAAGGAATACAGAGGTTTTGTTACATCTGTTTACAGTTCAGTGCGGTTTTTAGGAGTAGCTATAGGTCCGCCTATTTTTACCCGCCTCATTGAATGGTCCCGTACAGGCATGTTTATCTCACTAGCTGCATTAACCCTTATCATTGGGATGGCTGCCTTATTTATGATACATGTTAAAGGGAAAGATGGTACTCCTAACACACAAACAAAGGTTCGATACGATTACGTTTAATTTATTTATTTTTTCCGCCAGGTAACGCTATAGCTCTGGTTAGGATTTACTCTTCCTAAGAGATCAACTATTATAGTGGAAATATATTGACTCAATAGTGCCTGAAGAATAATTTCCCATGCGATAATAGAAGCAGTTAAAATAAAAATGCTTCCATTAATCAAAAAAAGAGATTTCCCAGGAAGAGTATTTCTTGAGTTAGAAATGATTAAGGCGATCACTCCAACTCCTCCGTTGGAGACGCCTTCTCTTAATAGAAGCCCGACTCCAATTCCTAAAAAAATGGAGCCTAATCCTAAATCAATCAACACATTTCGTTGAGGAACATCAATAAAATGCTGAAAGGCATATATGGATAAAGAAGTAATGGTTATAGAAGCGATCGTCCAAGCCGTACTTCGATTGCCCAGGTACCTGATTGCCAGCGTTAGCATAAGAAAGTTTACAAGCCAGAGAGAAAACCCGATATTGAGACCAAACCAATAATTAATGAGTACAGCCAGGCCCCCGGCTCCGCCTGATGGAATAGAATGCGGAAACAAAAACACTCCCATCCCAAATCCCTGAATGGCTGCCCCAACTAAAACTAATCCGCTTTTTCTCCAAAAACCCCTCATGAAATCGCTTCCTATCTCTAATCATTCTTAAACAGAGTGAGCCAGTCCAATCATCATTAACATATTCACTTATCCCAGTTATTATGAATGCTTGTCTGTATGAAAGGGGACAAGTTTGAAGTCATTCATATTAATGTATTCACATGCAAAAAAGGTGTCTGAGCGTTTAACCCCTGCAGATTTATAGACTTGTACTAATTTAATTTGAGGTACATATATTAATTTAGAAATCTATACAAGCTGGAGGGTCAAAATGGTTATTTTTATCGAAAAAGCTCTTCTTTCTATCATCCTGCTAAGACTTTTGTCTGGGAGTATAGAAATTACTGCAGCTATACTCATGTTTAAATATAACAGCCTGGAAAAGGCGTTTTATATTAATACCATTCTTGCATTGGTCGGCCCGACAGTCCTGGTTCTTACTACAGTCATTGGACTGTTCGGTCTATCAGGAAAGATTTCTTTTACAAAAAGCTTTTGTATATTGTGCGGAATACTTTTTATTATCTATGGATTGCGGAGTAAATAAGAATTATAATGAGGTATTTTTCCATATATAAGGCAGGACTTAACATTCACGGACGTTCTAAGTCCATAAAAATAGCTGGAAGCCCAGAGCTTCCAGCTATTTTTTCAATCTTATTTCCGGTCTGAAGAGTATGTCCAGCCGTTCTCCTGATACACTTTCTGTTCTTTCATAAGCTTTCCAAGAGCTCGTTTGAAAGAGGCCTTGCTCAAGCCGAATTTGGACTGTATATCCTCTGGAAGGCTTTTATCGCTAAATGGCATTGCTCCATTCCGCGACATAAGATATTCCCATAAAACCTCAGCATCCTCATCCATCTTTTCCTGTTTTCGAGGCAAAAGGGATATATTCAAGCTTCCGTCTTCTTTTACTTCGATTACCCTGCCTTCCACCATTTGGCCGAGACGAGGCTCTCTCTTCCGTTCACTTTCGTGGATAAATCCTCTGTAGCCTTCTTCTGTGATGATAAAACTACCCACTTTAAGCAGCCTGTATACAGTCCCTTTGATATCCTTATTTTCCATTGTAAATAATGCTTTATTCGTGATACTTCCCATCACATCTTCCGTAGCAAGCTTTCCAAAGAGCCGGCCTCTGCTATCCGTTTTCAAAGAAACATACAATCGGTCTCCTGGTTCCGGCCAAAGATTTTCAATCAGCGGCAAATCATCCAGAGAAACTAGAAGATCCTTAGAAATCCCTATATTCACAAAAGCACCCAAATCGTGCCTGACCTCTACCACTTCTGCCCATGCATATGTTCCAATCTGAACATCCGGAATGGTCATAGTAGCAGCCAGTCTGCCTGTTTTATCCTGATAAAGGAATACTTCAATATCCTCCCCAATTTCCACTTCGCCATTGATCTCTGTTTTATGTAACAGCACACTTTCATCCTCTTCGTTCGTTAAAAAAAAGCCAAAAGCCTCATCGGCCCGCTCAGCCCTTGCTTCCCTGTCTACCCTAAGTTTCACAACTTTTCCGGCTTCTAAAAATTCCATCGTGTAAGACCCTCCTAATACCTAATTTCATCATTTAAAGTCTAGATTTTTGTGTTATATAGGATGAGTAATTTAAACTAGCTATATAAAAATCTTGATGCCCACAGAGAAAGCGCTATAAAATTCGTATTATATAACATGCGCAGTTCTTTAATAATTTCCCCATTTCATCAGACGCCCACACATAAAAAACATATTAAAAGCAAAACTTTGCATAAGCACCGCTATTTAATCTATCATTTTTAATATCGTCTGTATAGTAATGGAGCAAGATTACAGGCACAAAATAATTTATTCCGGCTTTTAAAAACGAGTTGTCAGTCCCTTAATTTCAATAAGTTCCTCAAAACCTTTTCTGCTTCATCTACCGTTTCAAGAATAATATCTCTGGCCCCTTTTCCATTCTTGATAAGCCTTGTAGCCTGGCCTGCCCATAATGACATATATTGGTCATTGTGCTGCCTTGCAGCTTCCCTTCTTATATCCGCTGTTAATGTGTTTTGAGCGGGAAATGGCAGCGGCACTGTGCCCTGCCTTTCAAATTCTTCGATAAATGCATTTTTAATGCCACGCGCAGGACGTCCGGAAAAGCTTTTTGTAATAACTGTACTTTCTTCGGTACTATTCAATATTGCCTTCTGGTATGCAGGGTGTGCTCCACTCTCGGTACAGCAAAGAAAGGCTGTTCCCATTTGGACACCCTGCGCCCCTAGGGAAAGGGCAGCTGCTAAACCACGCCCATCCATTATTCCCCCAGCTGCCACTACAGGTATGTTCACCTTATCTGTTATCTGCGGAACTAGTGAAAATGTTCCAATATTGGCTCCGTCCGGATGATGATCCATGTCAAATGTGCTTCTATGGCCGCCAGCATCGCTGCCCTGGGCGACAATGATATCGACACCCCTTTGTTCAGCCCTTTTTGCTTCATTTACAGTGGTTACCATTACTATCACTTTTTTTCCCTTTTCATGGACTGCTTTCATTTTTTCTAAAGGCAGTATGCCAAAAGCTGTACTAATTATAGGTACCTCTTCTTCCAATAACACCTGGAATTGCTCTTCAAATAAATCAATCAGCTTCGAGCGGTTATGTATTTCTGGGATGCCCAGTTGTTTTCTGAAAGAATTCAGCACTTTGTTAACTCTTTCGGAATTGTACAAGTTATCTTTTAAATCTGCACAAAACAAATTGACTGCAAAGGGCTTACTTGTCCTCTGTTTAATTTCTCTTACTGCACTTCTGATCTCTTCAGGCTTCATATAGGCTCCACCGAGTGAACCAAGGCCGCCAGCTTCAGATACTTCTGCTGCAAGTGCAGGAGTTGCCGGCCCTCCCGCCATGCCTGCCTGAAAAATAGGAAATTGGATGCCTAGTGTATGGCAAACAGGTGTTTTTATATTCATTTAATTCCAACTCCCTTTCTAATGGAATAAATAAGACAGCATGCTGGTCCATCAGGTAAAGGATTACCCTGTCATTTACTCTGCCCTATTAAAATGACCAACCGCCTTGACTTACTTCACAGTCCAAGCAGCCGATTTAACTTCTAGAATTTTTAAAGCTTTAAGTCCTTTGAAAAAATGCTTATCTAGGTGGTGATAGCCATCTTTCATTCTAATCTTCTTTTTTCTTCTTCTATTTTATCAAGGTCTATACGCTCAAACAAAGGCTGCGTATTAGCAGCGTGAAACTCATTAGGTTCAATCCATTTCCAGCTCGGTTCAGCTATCAATAAGCGTTCTCTTACTTTCTGTGAAGAAAAGGGAATAAAGGGCTGAAGTAAATTCGATAAGTTAGCAATAATAACGGCGGATTCATATAAAGTTGCTTCGCATTTTTTTTTATCATTCTTTATAGTGATCCATGGCTTCTGTTCGTCGAACCTTATGTTGGCCTCTCTTACCAATTTAAATATATTTTCAAGAGCACTCTTGAATTCCCCGGTCCTGATTTTTTCACCTGTTTCCTCGTATAAACTAGAGATTTTATCCTTTACCTTCTTGTCAGAAAACTGACCTGCTACTTTTCCTTCAAATGATTTTTCTATAAATTTAAACGTTCTGTTTACGAGATTTCCATATGCTCCAAGGAGTTCACTATTATGGCTGTGAATAAATTCACGCCAGGTAAAATCGGCATCTCTTTTCTCAGGTCCATTAATCGTGAGGAAATACCGGATAGAATCGGGATCATATCTGGATATTAAATCAGAAGCCCATATTGCATAATTTCTGCTCGTAGAAATCTTCTTTTTTTCTAAAGTAAGATATTCACTCGAAATAATCCGGTCTGGCAAATGGAGGCCAAGACCTGCTAAGACAGCCGGCCAAATGATCGTATGAAACGGGATATTATCCTTGCCATGCACATAATATGCTTCCACATTATTTTCCCAGAAAGGCAGCCATTTCTCTCCACGCAGGGATGCCCATTTTTTGCTTGCAGTTAAATATCCGGCAACTGCTTCAATCCATACATAAATTTTTTTGCTGCTCCATCCTTTGATGGGTACCTCCACACCAAGCTCTAAATCCCTGGTGGCTGCTCGGTCTAATAAACCTTCAGCTAAATAGCGTGAAGTTAACCCGATTGCGTTATCACGCCAGAGATGTTTTGTTTGTGAAGAGTGAACATAGTTCGTAAGGATTTCCTGAAATTGCGATAGGGCAAAGGAGAAATGTTCAGTTTTACTTAATTCAGGTGTATTCCCGCACAGCCGGCATTGACAATTCTGCAGTTCTTCAGGATGTAATATAGCGGAGCAGTTGTCACATTGATCTCCTCTTGCCGCTTGTCCGCATCGTGGACAATGTCCTTCTACATATCTGTCAGGCAAAAAACGGCTGCACGTTTTGCAATATAACTGTTCCTCCTTCTTTTTATATAACAGGTTCTTTTCTAGCAGCTCAATAAAGATTTTTTGCACTTCTACATGGTGAAAAGGATCATCAGTCCTAGTGTACAAATCATAAGAAAAGCCTAGATCTTCAAAGACTTTCTTAAACTCCAAATGATACCTCTCAGCTGCTGTCTGCGGAGAAATGCCTTCTTCCTTGGCCCTAATCATAATAGGTGTACCATGGCAGTCACTTCCCGACACATGTAATACGTTTTCTCCTACTAATCTAAAATACCGTGCCAGAATATCGCCCGGCAGCAAACTTGCTATATGCCCTATATGCAAGGGGCCGTTGGCATATGGCCATGCACCGCCAATAAAAACATTCATTTCTGTTTCCTCCTTTTTATTTAGAGATAAGATACGCTTTGTTAAACTCGCCTGTGTTTTCGACTGCAGGAACTCGCTTTCAGCGGTTGGTCCGGGTGACTCCTCGGCGTTACACGCCAGCGGGGTCTCACTTTACCTGCTTTTCCCGCACGAGTCTCGCACCTTCCTCTCCAATACGGCAGTGTGGTAGTCAACAATGAACTTTAACAAAGATAGCAAATAAAAAAACCTCCCGCCCAAAGACAAAACTGTCTAAGGGCGGGAGGTTATCCGCGTTACCACCTTAATTCTCCGGCAATTCACATTGACCGGACTCTGAAAGTACGAAACTGAATCATCAGCTTGTATACTCAGACATTTATAACGAGTGCCTACTCTCGTCACAGCCTACTGCCAGAAAGTCTGGTTTCGAAGTGAGGCTCAGAGGCCATTTTCAGATAGATTCTCCTTTGCTTCTTTTCAGCTGCCGAAGCTCTCTGGTAAAAGTCGAATACTTTCTTACTTTTCTCGTCATCGCCTGTCATATATTACCTTTATTATAAGGAATTTTCTAACAATGTAAAGACACTTTTTAAGCCAAATCAGATTGAATATAGTTTAAAACGAGATTTGCCGTATGCTTTAAAGAAGAAACGTGTGTACGTTCAAATGCATGTGAAGCATCAATCCCGGGCCCTATCAATCCGTGTACGATATCATGTCCTGCTGAAATGGCAGCAGATGCATCTGAACTATAATATGGATAAATATCGAGTTTGTATTCGATATCGTTCGTTTTTGCCAGCTCCACCAAATGCTGGCGCAAGCGATAATGATAAGGCCCGCTTGAATCTTTTACGCAGATTGAAACCGTAAATTCATCCGTTGCCTGGCCATCCCCGATTGCACCCATGTCAACTGCTAAATATTCAACTGTTTCAGGAGTAATATTTGAATTGCCTCCATAACCAATTTCTTCATTGTTAGAGATTAGAAAATGAGTGGTGTATGGAAGGGAAATGTTGTTTTCTTTTACTAATTGCATAATATGCATTAGAATTCCAACACTTGCTTTATCATCCAGGTGTCTGGATTTAATAAAGCCGCTGTCGGTTATTTCTGTTCTAGTTTCAAATGTAACGAAATCTCCCACAGAAATACCAAGTTTTTCTGTTTCGTCCTTGGATTTTACCACTTCATCAATTCTTACTTCTATGGATTCATCGTCTCGTTTGATGTCCCCCGAATTTTTATAAACATGTGCGGCCGTCTCATGAATTAAAATTGTACCTGTATATATTTTGCCTTCTGCTGTATGTATTTTGCAGTATTCTCCTTCCACTGCATTCCAATGAAAGCCGCCGATCTTTGAAAGCTTTAATCTTCCACTGGATTTGATCTCCTTAACAATAGCTCCCAGAGTATCAACATGAGCAGTCAGCAATCGGTGTATGCTGGTGTCTTTGCCTTCTATCGTGGCAATCAATGCACCTTTATTTGCTATCTTATAATTCACGCCTATTTTTTCTAAAAAATGAGCTGCATGTGAAATGGCTTCTTCCGCATAGCCAGAAGGGGACGGAATAGAAACGAGGTTTTTAATATGAGATAAAATATGTTCTTCACTTACTAAATTTGTCATGGTCTATCTCTCCTGTACAAGTAGTCATTTTAAGTTTATAGTATTTTACGAAAATTAAAAACTTATTTCACTGAAATTTGTCCTTCATTTTTCTAATGAAGGACTTTTCGAGAACTCATTTACTCAATTTTGTCCTTCATTTCCCTTATGAAGGACTTTTCGAGAATCAATTTACTGAATTTTGTTCTTCATTGCCCTTATGAAGGACTTTTCGAGAACTCATTTACTGCATTTTGTCCTTCACTTCCCTTATGAAGGACTTTTCGAGAACTCATTTACTAAATTTTGTCCTTCACTTCCCTTATGAAGGACTTTTCGAGAACTCATTTACTGCATTTTGTCCTTCATACTCCTAATAATGGACTACTCCCTAACTTTTTAAAGGACAGTTCTCCATACTACCCTCGGTGCCGGTCTCCTGTTAAAATGGTATACTTTTATTAGAAATTTCTCAAAAGGAATGAAAGTTAATGACAAAGAAATTATTTTACAGCGATCCTGGACTATCTGAATGGTCAACAAGGATAACATCAATCAGAGAAAAAGATGACCATTTTCTAGTTATGCTTGAAGAAACAGCTTTTTATCCTGAAGGGGGCGGCCAGCCAGCCGATCACGGGTTTATTGATGATGTCCAAGTACTGGATGTTATTGAAGAGGGCAGCAATATTCTACATAAGGTTAAACTTCCTTTAGAACTAAAGGAAGTTTCCTGCAGGCTTGATAAAGAAAGACGGCTTGACCATACTCAGCATCATTCCGGACAGCACTTACTTTCAGCTGTTTGTATTGAGCTTTTTGACGCACCAACACTCAGCTTTCATCTTGGCAAAGAAACAGTAACCATAGACTGTGATATCAGCGAGTTACATACAGAGCAGCTGATGCAGATTGAAAATCGCGCGAATCAATATATTTGGGAAAACCGAAAAATAAAAACCTTCCATGTGACTCACTCAGAACTAACCAAGCTTCCATTAAGAAAGCTTCCGAAGGTTACAGAGGATATCCGGATTGTCGATATCTCGGGAATCGATGTTTCAGCCTGCTGCGGTACTCATGTGGAAAGCACAGCCCAAATTGGAATCTTAAAAATTATTAAAACCGAAAAGCAGCGCGGCAAAACCCGCCTGCACTTTATGTGCGGCATCCGGGCTTTAACCTACTTTCAGGATATTCACTCCCAAATATCAAGCCTTGCCTCAAAATTCAGTTCAAGTTCCAAGGGCATTTCAGCAAAAGTTGATAAACTGGAAGCGGATATGGCGGTCTTACAGAAAGAATTAGAAAATACAAAGATGGAAAATCAATATTTCACGGCGGAAAAAATCATTTCCGAACATACTGGTTCATATATTGAATGCCCCTTTGATTTCCCAATAAAAGAAATGCAAAGCATGGGCAGAATATTGGCAGAAAAATCAGGAAAGCCTGCCCTTTTATACAATTTGAATGAATTTAGGCTAATCGCAGCAATGCCTGCGTCCTCAGGATTTTTATGCGGAAAATGGTTTAAAGAGAACCTGCGGGATTACAATGGAAAAGGCGGCGGAAGCGATACACTGGCCCAGGCATCTTTTCCGTCTCCTAAAGATATGACTCAGTTTATCCAGCTATTGAAAGAAAAGCTCTTCAGCTAAACAATAGCCCCGTACTCGCGTTGTGTTCCATTGTAACGCTGTACGGGGCTTTTTTTATTTCTGGACTACATGGATGCGGCCAGCTTTTCCTTTTCTTACTAAAGCCTGCATAATGGTGCTCGATAACTGGCTTAACTTATAAGGTTTTACCAGGTATTCACTGGCTCCTCTTTGTTTTTATCTAGGGCCGTTGAAATGAAAATATAGGACAGCAATTATCAATGCAACCGGATGTAACTCTCCAGCTATTGCATTTGCATATTTCTAAGGAAAAGTATATTTTTTTTCGTCATTATTCAATCAAATACCAGACGGAAAGCCGGAATCCTTATAGTTAGACAATTTATTCATTTATTTGTTTGCGGATCACTAATCCTTCAACATGTCTTTTTTGCATTAATTTACTGGTTTTTCGGTCTTCCTTCGAGTCGAATATAATGCTGAAATCGTAATCGTCTGGGTACAGGTCGGAGGCCTTAATATAAAGTTTAAGCCTTTTGTGATTTTCACTTCTTTTTACCCCTTTTACCTGAATGATATAATTGCCCAAATCATCTGGTCCATCATAAATGATTCCGTGCTCTCCAGTGGCCTGAACCAGTATATTATCACCACGAGAATAAATAGATTGAACCCTTTCTGCAGACTTTTTCTTCTCTTTTTTAGGATACTTGTTAATGGAAACCTGCTTCTCCCAATCTTTTTTAATTGTATAGTCTGCATTTTCTATACTGTACCTTTTTTCCTCTTTATAGGTGATTTTATGCGCTCTTTCAATAAGCTCCGGATGCATTCCTAATTTTAAAGCTATCGTGAATGCCTGGCTTTCTCCCCCCTTGCCAATGATAAGCCGGTAAGTCGGTTTTAAAGTCTCTAAATCAAATTCCATGGATCCATTAATAAAGCCTTCCTTCAGATCGGCGAATTCTTTAATTTCACTGTAATGAGTTGTTGCGATGACGGTACATCCCTTTCTTTCAAGCTGATCCAAAATCATGGCAGCCAGCCCCATGCCCTCACCCGGATCTGTACCTGATCCTAATTCATCCATTAAAACCAAGCTCGAATCATTAGCTTCCTTTAAGATCTCAATCACATTCTTTATGTGTGAACTAAACGTGCTAAGGTTTTGCTCAATGCTCTGGCCATCCCCAATATCAATTAATATTTTTTGAAAAATCCCTACCGTACTATGGGGCGCAGCTGGAATATGGAAGCCACTCTGTACCATTAAGATTAAAAGGCCGGCCGTTTTCAGCGTTACAGTTTTGCCTCCAGTGTTTGGACCTGTGATGACAAGAACGTTATGTTCATCACCAAGAGTAAGGTTTAAAGGCACCGCGTGATTACCCAGGAGGGGATGTCTGGCTTCCTTAAGATCAATAAAGTTATGATCCGCTACCATTACTTTATTAGCTGACATGAGCCTGCTGTGTTTAGCCTTTGCAAAAATGACATCATAAACAATCATTGTTTCTGCAGCAAGCCTCAGTTCTGTTTCACGTTCTTCCACTAACCCGGTCAGATAGCTTAATACCTTTTCAATTTCAGTTTCTTCCTGCACTTTTAAGAGATTCAGATCTTCCTGCAGATAATACACTTCTTCGGGCTCGACGAATATCGTTGACCCAGAAGCTGACGTATCCAAAACTGTGCCCTTGATTTTTCCCTTATATTCTTTCTTTACGGAAATCACATATCTCCCGTGTCTTTCACTGACCACCTGATCTTGCAGATAAGTTTTAAATTTACTTGATTTAATAATAGAAGTAATTTTTTCTTTGAGCTTATCCTGTTGAGAAGCAATACTTCTCCTGATTTTCATTAGATCCTTGCTGGCATGATCATCGATCCTGTTGTTCCGAACGCAGCGGTGGATTTCAGCAGTCAATTCCGGTATTTCTTCAATAGCCTCCGCATAGGAGGCAACTCTTGGTGCTAAGATGTCCTTGTCTTTCATGAAGCGTTTCATTTTTACACTGGAATCCAGAAACTCAAGCAGCTTCGTCAATTGTTCTGCGCGTAAGGCCACTCCCTTGTTAATCCCTTCAAATAAACGTTCCATGCCGCCCATAGCACTTATTGGCACACTCGAACTTTTTTCAAGGATCGAAGCACCCTCTGCAACTTCATCTAGCCATGATTCTATTTGTTTTTTATTCACGGATGGCATGCTTGCCAATATCAGCTCTTTTCCAGTTTCAGTCATGGCAAAGCGGGAAATTTCTTCTTTTATTTGCAAATAACCTAAATGATTAAATGTTTTCTGATTCAAAACGACACTCTCCTGATTACAATTTTATTTTTTAATATAGTTCTGTTAAGCAGGCACCGCTTTCCGCTTACAGTCCGGAGCCTCCCCGGCGCTGGAAGTCTGTGGGTCTTCCTTGCCCATTTTCTGCGCACTATTCTTGCGCCTTCCGCTCATTCTAAATAGGGCTAAAATCAGCCTTAAACATAAAAAAACCGCAATGAAACAATGTTCATTGCGGTAATAAGCTAAAGGAAGCTTAGTCCTTTTCAACAGGTCTTCACTCTTCAAAATGGCTGCACAAACAGCACTTTGGAATAAAAGACATAAAAAGCTATTGTCAATTGACAATAGCTTCTGTATCGAAGGTTTTATGCCATGATCATCATTCTTAACTGTGTATTCAAGACATATTTAAATAAGCTTAGTACGTCTAGCTAGCAAGCAAGGGCTCCTCTGCTTTTGGACGCAGCCTAAAAAACGCATGAATACAGCCGTATGAAATTACGGATTAGTTAAGAATAACACCAGACATAAAACAAACCCCTTTAGTTATGGTTTATTATTGATTTAATATTCTATATTTTTCAATATATGTATAAGGATAGCTGGGTGTGAAATAAAAGTCAATAACAGGAATGGAGAAGACTAACTTATAAGAAAGTCTTCTCTTCTTTTCCCAAAAAAATACAGCCGGTGCAAAGGGCGGGTCATCGTAACATAAAGGAGCTTAATATCCAGCTCATTATCTTTATTGTATGCTTCCTCTAATGAGACTGCCAGCACAGCATCAAACTCCAGTCCTTTTGATAAGTATGAAGGCAGGATCACAGTCTGGTCCTTTGGAATGGATTCTTGTTCTTGAAGCAATTTAACAGGATGCTTTCCATTATCCTTTAATAATTGATAGAGTTTTTGGCTGTCCTTCATGGTCTTGCAGATGATGGCAAAGGTTTTTAAATTTTCCCCCTTTAATTTGTCCAGCTTTAAGAGCAGATGTTCACAATAATCCTCATCATTTTCCAGCGCTGTAAATTCAGGAGGCACACCATGTCTTACCACAGGCTCTACCTTTGGAAACTGATAGGGGAGGAATTCCAGCAGCTTATTGGCCTCATTCATAATTTCCACGGTCGTTCTGTAGCTCTTTTGAAGTTCAGAATATATTGCCCTTGGAAAGACCTTCTGTTGTATCGTTTCCCATGAATCCAAGCCTCTATAAGAATGAATTCCCTGTGCCAGATCTCCCACAAGTGTAAACATATCTGTATCGCTTGCTGTCTTTAAGGAAAGCAGCTGCATGAAGCTGTAATCCTGCGCTTCATCTATTACAATATTTTTTGCTCTATTTTCTTTATTTACTCCGTAAAGCTTGGAATGGAGATAAAGAATAGGGCCAAGATCCTCTAGTTCATACATTTTTCTTTTGAAAAGGTCTTGATTATATCTGCAGATTAACTGCGCCTCCGATTTTGGTAATTTCCCGTCAGCGTACTTCATGAATTGTTCTTCATCTTCAAAAAGCTCTTGATAATATTGAAGTGTAGGCTTCTTTTCAAATTGCTTCATATAATTTCGAAGCGAAACCTTAATGGCAGTCTGAACTTCTTCCACCCGTTCCTGCTTCTTATCCAGTGCATTTGTGACTAGTTCTTTCCGCTTTTCGGGCTCCAGCCGGCTGAAAAGGGCGCGATCCAATCTTTCGTCAAAATACTTTTCTACACCCTCAACCATCAGCTTTTTATTCGCACGAACCTGGTTCTGGAGAAGGTTTTTCATTTTATCCAAACGGCTGAAGAGCGGAAGATACCAGTATTCCTTATTAAACAATAACTTAAATTTCTTCGCCGAATATAAACGGTACTTGTCTACATAAAAGTCTTCTTTTGGATTAAAACGCTGGTACACATCTTTTAGATAAGCATCGATGATATTCTTATACATTTCTGAACCTTTAATTCCGGAAATGAGCGCTTCCTCTTCAGCCGCTGAGTTTCCCTGTTCTAACAGCCGGATTAGTTTATTATCTTCTTTTAATTTCAGCTTCTTTCCGATTGCCTGCTGTACGTATTCACTAAAGGTAAACTGTTTTACTTTTTCAACTCCGAGTTCGGGAAGCGCCTCAGATATGTAGTCTATGAAAAGTCGGCTGGGTGCAATAATCATCATATGCCGGGGGTCAAACTGGTCTCGGTAATGATAGATAAAGTAGGAGATTCTGTGAAGTGCAATAGTGGTTTTTCCGCTTCCTGCGGCACCCTGAACAATAATAGGCTTATTTAGGTCGGCCCTTATAATCCGGTTTTGTTCTTCCTGGATCGTGGCAACAATTTCTGTCAGTCTGTTGCTCGAACTTTTGGAAAGTGAATCTTGTAGAAGTTCATCAGTAGTTGTTAAATCAATATCTCGGACATCCGTGAGAATCCCGTCCTCGATCATCAGCTGCCTTTTCAGATCGATATTACCCTGAAATTCTTCTCCTTCCGCTTCATAGCTGACTTCGCCTACTCTTCCTTCATAATAGAGGTTTGCAATAGGGGATCGCCAATCTACAATAATCTGCTCCTGATTTTCCCTCTGGTAGAGAGAGGTTTTTCCAAAGTAAAGGACTTCCTGCTTTTCATGTCCATCTCTGGTAAAATCAACTCGGGCAAAATAGGGCTTATCCTTAGCACGCCGGAGGCTCTCCAATTCAGCCATTGACATTTCGAAAAAGCTGGCATTTGTTAAGAGTTCACCATAACCGCCTGTTTCCAGCCAGTCTGCGTCGCCAAAGACTTTTTCCATGTTCTTCTTAAATTGATCTTTACTGCTTTGTGCTGTTTCAATTACTACGTCCATATACCTCTTTGTAAAATCAAGACGCTGACTCTCTTTAACAAAATCAGGATGCTGTTCCATGACTCATTTTCTCCCTTCGTTTTCGCGGACTATGGTGGAGAAAACACAATTGTAAGCGGTGTAACAGTGAAATCGCGGAAATTTATATTATCAGAAAATTTAGTTGTTTGCAATGTATTTTAAAAATATATTTCAAAATAGGCTGTGTAAAAGTTTACTTTTAATATGGCACTACCGGAAACGCCAAAAATTGTGGGAAAGCGCGTCTAGGGACACCCCGCAGGCGTTATCTACAGAGGAAGGCTCCCAGATCGGCGGAGAAAAGCAGGCAGCCAAACTCATTAGGCAGGTTTAATAGAGGCTAAAAATAAGCATAAAAAAGATTATTCTAAAAACTGGATGAATAAAAGATTAATAGATGGGTATTACAATACTAACAATAAAATTTAGGAGGAATTTAAAAATGAGACATGAAAATGTATCACTAACAGAATTTACTAATGAAGAAGGTTTTGAGTTAAAGAGTTACATATCTCAATTATTTGAACATGTATCAGCAAAGGAAAACGAAACCGAAAGCTAATCGAATATATGGATTAGCTTTTTTTCTTTGTTATATAAAATCTGGTGAACTGTAAAGTGTATAAACCTGTTTATCTGGGTCCTGGTCTTAACAGAACTCTTTAATATTGGAATAAAAGGAAGGCTTGAATAAATAATTAAAACAAAAGTTTTATAATCGCAGTACAAAATTCGGGGGAAAGGCGGCTAGGACTGAAAAGAATTAAGTATGGAGCATAAAGAGATTGATATAAGCATAAATGCTAAGTCATAAGCATACAACTTCCATTCTTAAGCATAAAACCCGGAAACATAAGCATAAATCTTCAAAACCCAAGCATAAAACACTAAAACATAAGCATAAACACATCTTAAGCCAGCCACATTTAACTAAACTTCTAACTTTCCTCAGCGTATTAGCTATTTTTTGACATTCTCGTCATAGCTTTATTAATTTCATGAGTCTTTTTTGGGAAATCGATACAGTTTTTTATTTTTCTACTATTTTTTAAAATAATGGAAGATTCCTCATAGGACTAAACATTAATCCTCCCTCCATTTAGAATGCATTCGACAGCAATAATCATAATAGAATATTTGTAGATTATGAGGGCTAACTATAACTTTTTTAGCTCAGTTCAACTTGCCTGTTTATTGCAGCGAAGGGCACTCGCTTTCTCTTGGCCCTTAAATGAGTTTAACAGCCGACTCAGTAATAAAGCTCTATCACTATTTTTTATAAAATGAATGTAAAATAACCGCCGAAACCGATTTCAACGTCAGATTTTCTTAAGTACGTCAAAACATTAACGGAGGAGGGATATTTTGAAACAAATCATAGCACTGGGCGGCGGAGGTTTCTCGATGGAACCTGAAAATCCATTGCTCGATCTTTACATTTTGTCTAAAAGCCTATAACCTGCACCCCGAATTTGTTTTATTGGAACGGCCAGCTGTGACTCTGAAAATTATATTCAGCGATTTTATCATTCTTTTAACAAATATGACTGTACACCCTCTCACCTTTCCCTGTTAAAGCCGCCTTCTTGCGACCTTGAAAGTTTCGTAATGGAGAAAGACATCATCTTTGTTGGGGGTCGAAACACGAAAAATCTTCTTGCTATATGGAAAGATTGGGGACTTGATTCTATATTATTCAAAGCATGGAATGAAGGAATTGTGATGTCTGGAATCAGTTCTGGATCCATTTGCTGGTTTGAAGAAGGAGTAACCGATTCGTTCGTGGCCTTGACAGGAATTAAAGCACTCGGTTTCCTTCCTGGAAGCAACTGTCCGCATTATGATGGCGAGGAAGAGCGGAGACCCGTATATACACATAGTATTAAATATCAGAAACTAAAGAATGGATTTGGAGTAGATGATGGAACTGCCCTTCATTATATAGGAACTGATTTGTATCAGGCGGTAAGCTCGAGACCTAAGGCCAAAGCATACAGAGTTGAACACTTCAACGGTGAAGCAGTGGAAACATTACTCCCTGTAAAGTATCTCAAGGGTTAATATCATCTTTCCCGAAAACATGTTATAATTAGAGATATTGTCTTTTTGGAGGTATGTAAATACATGATTACAGTAAACAATGTTGGTTTACGTTATGGTGACCGTAAACTGTTTGAAGACGTTAATATAAAATTCACACCCGGTAATTGCTACGGGTTAATAGGTGCAAATGGTGCAGGAAAATCTACCTTTTTAAAAATCTTGTCTGGTGAAATTGAAGCCCAGACTGGTGATGTTCATCTAGGTCCTGGTGAACGCCTTGCCGTTTTAAAGCAAGACCATTTCGAATTTGAAGAGGAAGAAGTTCTTTCAGTTGTTATTCGAGGGCATCAAAGACTTTATGAAATCATGAAAGAAAAAGATGCGATCTATATGAAAGCTGATTTTACAGACGAAGATGGCATCCGTGCCGCTGAGCTCGAAGGCGAGTTCGCAGAATTAAACGGCTGGGAAGCAGAATCTGAAGCTGCCATCCTTCTAAAAGGTCTTGGCATTGAAGAGCAGCTTCACACAAAGAAGATGGCTGAACTTACCGGTGGAGATAAAGTTAAAATTCTCCTTGCCCAGGCTTTATTTGGAAAACCGGATGTTCTTCTCCTTGATGAACCTACCAACCATCTTGATATTAAAGCGATTCAATGGCTGGAAGAGTTTCTGATCAACTTTGAAAATACAGTTATCGTTGTATCCCATGACCGTCACTTCTTAAACAAAGTATGTACACATATTGCAGATTTGGATTTCTCAAAAATCCAAATTTATGTTGGAAACTATGACTTCTGGTATGAATCCAGCCAGCTTGCTTCTAAGCTGACACAGGAATCCAACAAAAAGAAAGAAGAGAAAGTGAAAGAGCTTCAAGCCTTTATTGCACGTTTTAGTGCAAATGCATCCAAATCCAAACAGGCCACTTCCCGTAAAAAACTCTTGGACAAAATTTCATTGGATGATATTAAACCATCTTCCCGCCGTTATCCATATGTACACTTTACTCCTGAAAGAGAAATTGGAAATGACCTGCTCCGTGTTGAAGGCCTTACCAAAACGATTGATGGCGTTAAGGTGTTAGACAATGTCTCTTTCATTATGAACAAAGGCGATAAAATTGCCTTAGTTGGTACAGATGAAATTGCAAAAACGACTCTATTCAAGATTCTAGCCGGAGAAATGGAGGCAGACAGCGGCACATATAAATGGGGTGTCACTACGTCGCAGGCTTATTTCCCGAAAGACAACTCAGAATACTTCCAGGGCAATGAGCCCTCTCTAGTAGATTGGCTGCGCCAATATTCTCCCGCAGACCAGAGCGAAAGCTTCCTTCGAGGATTTCTAGGCAGAATGCTATTTTCTGGCGAAGAAGTATTGAAGAAGCCGAGTGTTTTATCCGGAGGAGAAAAGGTTCGCTGTATGCTTTCCAAAATGATGCTAAGCGGATCTAATGTGTTACTGTTAGATGAGCCGACAAACCATTTGGATTTAGAATCAATCACTGCCTTGAATAATGGATTGATTAACTTTAAAGGTTCCATGATTTTCTCTTCACACGATCATCAGTTTATACAAACGATTGCTAACCGCATTATCGAAATTACACCTAAAGGCATCATTGATAAGCAGTTATCTTATGATGAATATTTAGATAATGGAGAGCTGCAAAAACAAGTTAAAGCCATGTACAGCTGATCAGCTATAAGAAAACCGGTCCTTTTGGGCCGGTTTTTTCGTTTAAAACGGGTTCAACCCTCCCATACTAATCATTGGAGGTGGTACACATGGAAATATCGCAAGTTAAAGCCATATTTGAACAGGAGTTTTATTCCTGCCTCTTCGACCAATTCAGCTATCAGTTTCAATTAACAGGCCTTTTTGACCATATAAAAGACGAGGATGTGATCATTTCATTCTTATCTATGTATGATTTTTCACAGGACCAGACGATTTTTTATGATGATTTCCGTTATTTCTTTAAGAGTTACAGCTATCAATATGAAAAAAACCGGCTGTGATGTAAACGATTTTCTAGCTATGGATTGGTACTTATGAAAATAAAAAAGGAAGAAAAAGAGCCGCTTTATAAAGAAATTAGGAGCTGAAGCTTTAGGAAGCATCATATTTGAAATAGTATGCTTCCTCTTCGGTTTCTCTTTATTGTCATCAGAAAGCTGTTTCATGTTCTCTTTTCTAATTGGAATTAGGAAACCGGCCCTTTCTTCAAGGGGCCGGTTGCAAATTAGATATAATAAGGATATCCATATCCATAACCATAATACGGGTACGGGTACGGATATGGATAGTACGGGTACCCATAGCCATAGCCATATCCCGGAGTTAACGCAGCCCCTAGAGCCAGACCGCCTATTAACCCCGCGCCGAATCCTCCAAAGCCAAATGGACGGCCAAAGCCGAATCCAGGTCTGCCAAATCCAAACCCTGGTCTGCCAAATCCAAATCCAGGTCTCCCAAAGCCTCCAAAGCCAAATGGACGTCTTCTTTCGTCATGTTCATTAATTTCATAATCGATTAGTTGCTGCTGCATGATGTTTCCTCCTCATTTTTATTTCTGGAATACACTACAAACTATGATATTTATCCTGAGTTTGTATAGGCTGCTATCCCTGAGAAGTTGACATAAAAAAAAGAACTGCAGTGTGCAGTTCTTTAGCCGTACTATAAAACATCATTACAAAACATAAGGTCCTATTAATAATACGATAATCAATGTATCAACAACCGCAAAGTAAAAGAATTTTCCCGCTGGGTTTACTTCTTTAATTTTGCTTATTTTTAAAATTCCCCAGGATATGAGTGCGATAATGACCGGCCAGACTATGAAGCTTCCCTGGAAGGTTAGATAATCCGGTGCAAATATATAACTTTCTTTCCTAAAACTCGTGTTAAAGGTATAAAGCTGACTTATAGTAAAGAGAAGAATTGGAATAAGGATAATCCATCCTTTGGTTTCATCTTCAAATAAATTACCTTTAACAAAGAATAGAACACCAAAGTAAATACAGGGCAATACTATCCAGAGCATGGTAAACAGAAGAATGATAAAGCTCCCAAACCCTCCTGAGACAGTATTAGAGGCCGCAAATTTAAGATCTTCTGTGGTAATCTTTTCACTTTTCTGGATGGCTTCTTTATTAGACGAAGCACCATGAAGAGTGTTTACTTTTCCTGAAAAGTTAGTCCACATGATTTTATCATTTCCCAGCCAAAATGGCTGTACCGGAAGATCCTTGGTTGTACTGACACGCTTAGCCTTCCAAGTGCTTTCAACCTTCTCTGCTGTATATAAGTTATACCCTTCATATTTGGAGAATCTGCTGCCGTATGCCGTAAACAGCAGTTCTCCACCAGATTGTGTCTGCCTGAAGTTCATATTTCTCGGATTAGCTAAAGAAATTCCGGTTTGATAATCAGCCAGCTCCACTTTATGTAGTTCTGGTGTTTTCTGATCATCATTTAAAGCTTGAGTGAATTCGAGCAGATTGTATGCTTTATTCCCTTGTGACAGCCTCATTGTATTCAGCATGAATGACAGGCTGTTTCCCTGCCGGCTATACTTGAAGCCTTCAAGACTTTCATTATCAGTAAACGTTATGTCCGGCAATGGGCTTGTCTTATAGCTGTTTCCATTAGCTTCAAAATAGGTTAATCTAAATTTTCCTCGATCCATTTCTACGGCGGTTACAAAGCTGTTATTAAAGAAAGAGATATCTGCAATCGGGTGGTCAAAAGTTGAGACTAATTTAGATTTAGTTGTGCTCGGATTAAGTTCAAAAAGATTCTGCTCTTTCCAATACAAAACATGATTTTCACCAGTCCTTACATATGTAACGTCCGCAACAACCTGCGAAGTTTTACCATTTTTCATAACAAATAGGTTTGTATCGTCCTGATACACCACGGTATTATCTTTCACCCAAATTTCTGCGTTCCCAGGTACTGCTATCTTTGCTTTTATTGTTTTCGTACATTCCATCGCGTCTTTGCAGGTAATCTCAGCTATTTGTTTATCCTCCGAGAAAAAGACACTGTTATTTTGAATAAATGGTTTAGCAAGTGTTGAAGATTCGGCCTTAAAATTATAAGATCGGCTCCAGCCGTCACTTGGAAGCTTAGTTTCCAAGCGAATATTTTCTGCAAATAACATTGCTAATAGTATAGCTAAAATCACTACGGGGTAAAAATAGGCTCGTTTTGTCACTTTCTATTCTCCTTGACGTAAAATTAATCTATTATTATCTATTCTCCTTTTTCCTAAATATCCCTTTTTTCTACAAAAAAATTATTTTAATAGATTAATAATTTACATTTTCCGACATTTTTTTCTTACTTTCTTTTGGCTTAAGCGTAAGCAGCACTACCATAATGATGATCGCCCCTCCACCTAATCCCTGGTATAATCCAAAAGGGACACCGAGCCACACGACCGATGATAACACAGCAGAAAGTGGTTCAGCACAGGCTAATAGACTGGATTCTTTTGCGGTAATATATCGCATACTGTCAATAAACAGAAAAAAAGGAACAAGCGTCCCAAAAAGAATCACAAATATAATTAAGCCAATAGTAGTAAAAGTCCACCCTGCGGGATCAAAATCCCAAGGAGCCTTAATAAACATCATAGTCGTCCCGCCAATCAGCATTCCCCATCCAACCACAATAATGGATGGGTAGGTACGAATGAGCTTACCGGAATATAATGTGTAAAAGGCCAGCGAGACTCCAGAGATAATTCCCCATATAATACATGCAGCAGGTACCGTTAAATTTTCCGATGCTCCGTTTGTAAGCAGCAAAAAGGTGCCCATTAACGCCAGTACTAAGGAAATCATCTCAAACCTGCTGGGTACTTTTTTAAATACCACCAAAAAATAGATCATAATAAACACAGGAGCTAAGTATTGCAAAAGAGTGGCAACTGCAGCGTTCCCCTCGTCAATCGAAGCGAAATACGTATATTGGACGGCCAGCATTCCGGCCAGACCGAAGAATAAAATTTGAAAGGCAGATTTTTTTGACTTCCACACACTCCAAATTTCTTTTCTTTCTTTTCCATAATAGGAAAATGCAATAAATAATAGACCTGATATAAGCATTCTTACACTCACAAGCCATTTCATGGAAACATCAGAATGATCAAACACATATTGTGCCGCCGTCCCCGAAACACCCCATAATGAAGCGGCCACAACCACCATAAGATAGCCTTTATATTTTTCCATAAAAAATACCCACCTAAGTTTTTAACTTTAATTTTAATCGCTTTTTGCTGGAATGAATACTGTTTGTTTGAATTTTCTTATAGTTTTTTAAAAAAGAACCGCGCTCTTGCCAGGGAAATCGCTGAGCATCCTGTGATTTGGAGGATTGGCCATAAATATATAAATTATTAAATACGAAGCATTACAGGATATATTCAATCAGGATGATTGGTACGAGAACCGATTTTTAGATAAATAGCATCGGTGAAAATTAGCTAATAGAGGCTATAAGAGATTAAAACTAAAGCTTCCAATCAGGCTATGTCTTTGATACACATGTATTTTATAGTAGAAATATATGTTAGATTCAAACGAAATAATACAGACCAGCTGCCCGGCCTGTACCTCTTTATCCTTTTCCTGCCTGAAAGCCAGGGTATTTAGTCATTCCGCCGTCTGCATAAAGAGTAATGCCTGTGACATAACTGGATTCTGATGATGCAAGCCATGCAGCACATGCGGCAATTTCTTCCGGTTTGCCGATATACCCCATAGGGATCAGCTTTATCACTTCTTGCTTTGCTTTGGGGTCGTTAAACTTTTCTGCATTGATCGGTGTATCAATGGCACCTGGAGAAATATTATTTATTCTGATTCTCTTTGGTGCATATTCCAGTGCCAGTGTTTCTGTCAGCATTTTCACTCCGCCTTTGCTTGCCGCGTAATGAACAAAGTGCGGCCATGGAATTCGGTCATGCACGGAAGCCATATTTATTACGGTCCCCTGGATATCATGTTTCAGCATGTATTTAATCGCTTCTCTGCTGCCGAGGAACATTCCAGTTAAATTTACGTTTATTACTTTGTTCCAGTCCTCCAGAGTGAGGTCTGCAGATGGAACTTCATTTTCAATTCCCGCATTATTCACCATAATATCCAGTCTGCCAAATGTATCGGAAGCAAATTCAACCAGATACTTTATATCCTCTTGCTTTGTAACATCAGCCTGAAAAGCAGCAGCACTGCCCCCTTTTTCCTCTATATCCTTAATCATTTCTTCTACACCCTGATTTTTTGAATGGTAGTTAACTACTACTTTAACCCCTTCTGCAGCCAGTCTTTCTGCTATAGCTTTTCCCAGCCCTGTTGCAGCGCCGGTAACAATAGCTACCTTTCCTTGTAAATCCTTATACATATAACATCTCCTCCTTATTTTTTCGTAAATCCAAGCATTACACCCCCAGCAATGACCAGAAAACTTCCAATCATTACAAGCACAAGCTGTCTCTTTGACTTTTTTTCTCCTAATAAATAAATACCGCCAAATGTAGAGATTACTATACCCATTTGTGACATAGAGAAACTAACTGCAACACCTATTCTTGGTATAGCTAGCAGGAGACCTAGATTTCCAGCTGCCCACATGAGACCCGTCAGAATATTTTTAAGTGCGTATTTAGTGAAGGGCTTATGGCGTACAGACAAGACGAATGCCCCGGCTGCCATTCCAATGGACTGCGGCAGCACTGCCTCCCAGCCGCCTATATTAAACCATCTTAATATAATTACGTAGCCCACGAATCCGGCTGTAGAAATAAGTAAAGTTACCATTCCTTTCTTCAACTTACCCTTTTTGCTCTCTTCTTCCTTTTGACCGTAGGATGTCAGCAGAACACCAGCAATGATAAGCAGAATAGAACAAAATCCGATCCAGATTGCACTGCTTGTTTCCCACTCATGGAAAACAAGCACTCCAAACAAGGTCGTACCCAAAAGCTGCATGCCTGTAGAAATAGGGACTGCCTTAGAAACTCCTATATGTTCCACACTTGCCAGCTGATTTAATTGCCCTACTGACCATGATATCCCGGAAATAAATCCAATTAGTAAAATAAAGGGAGATAGTTCAGGGCTTTTAATCAAATAGATCACTGCAGAAAATATAAAAGCCCCGGCTGTAATTCCCATTGTCTGGCTATAAGCATTCCCTCTTAGCTTTACACTCACCAAAACGAGGCTGCCCCAGGCAAAAGCTGGAAGCAGCGCATATAATATACCTATCATTTTTTCACCTGTCTCTTTGTTAATTATCTAATCCTGTTAAGCATGAATTCTGTAAGGTATATTTTGACCTAAAACAACCCAGTCTATCGCTTTATTTTGTTAAACCGCTGATTAAATAAGAAAACCAGTGCCATTTTTTGGCACCGGTTTCACTTCTGCTTTTCTATCTGTTTATAAAAATCCATATCCAAATTCAATATTACTTCCCTGTTATCCACCCTGCCTTTTATAGTATTGAAAAAGACCTCATCGTTTTTATCCAGATTCTCAAAATCGAGTTTCTTGTATAAGACGGACAGCAGAACTACATCTCTGAGTCTTAAAAATAAAGGAATCGAATCCCCTAATTTTTCAGGCAGTTTATTTTCAGTACTATAGCCGTCTAAAAACGATTTTAGAAAAGAATAAATAAATTCCGGCCTGTTTTCTTTTGTGCTTAAGTCTCTCTGCATGACAATATAATAAAGAGGCATGGCAATGTCGCTTGCAAACCAGTGATAGGAGCTGTCATCAATGTATCCTGCCTTGATGAAATAGGAAGTTTCCATTATGCAGATCTGAATGAATCAAGCCATAAGTCTCCTGATTTTTCGGAAAAGACCGGATTTGCACCAGTATTTCGTTCCTATAGTTTAGAGTGTCCTGCTCTATTCCTGGTTTAAAGCGTTCGATGTCAAATAGCTCTTCTTCATCCCATTGTGGACGGACGGAACGGCCCCCATTATTGTAATTCTTAGAAAGACGATTCAGCATTCCAAGTGACTTTCCCCAGATATACGCAATATGTGGATTCTTCTCGATATCCTTCCAGGAAATTCGGTTTCCAGGCAGTTTTTCAAAACAGCTTATAAAAAATTCCGTTCCGTCAGCAGCCTTAAGAGTCTCAATGTGAGCTTGGTTTATCGAAGAATAGTGCTGATATACAGGTGCTCCATTTCGGTGTAAATATTCAACCCAGTCCACCTCGGCCTTTTTATGCTCCTGGCTTCTGTGAGAAGAATGAACAAATCTAAGTATTCTAGTTTCTCCATCCACTTCAGTTTCATAAATATAATTTTCAAAATCCCCAAGTCTCTTTAAACGGCCGTTATCCCCGTAAAAAAGCCAGCAGCCTGTGTGTAAGATTTCCTCAGTAAATACTTTGGCAACTTGTAGTTCCATTCCTTCCCCCTATCATTCTCTTTTTTCATGCATACAATATTAGGACAGCTTTTAGTTCACTTATAAAAGGCCCCTTAAACGCAGGATATACTAACTTTTATTATATAATCTGAAGTTTCAGAACGAAAGCCATATGTAAACTTAATAAGAAAACCTTGCCCATAATTAAAGGCAAGGTTTTCTTATTATATAGAAAGAGGTAGAACGTAAATCAGGATAGCAAAGAAATGCGCTGCTGTTCCCAGCAGTACAAACATGTGCCAGACTGCATGATGAAAAGGAAACCCTCTCCATACATAAAAGACAGCCCCTATTGTATATAAAATCCCTCCAGCAACCAGCAGCTTTATTCCGCCTGCAGGCAATGCCGCAGTTAGAGGGCCCCATGCAATAATGATCAGCCATCCCATCACTATATAAAGAACTGTTGATAAAAAAAGAAACTTTTTCACAAAGTAGGACTTGAAAACAATTCCCACGATGGCAATTGCCCAAACAACACTGAGAAGTGTCCAGCCCAGTGCCCCCTTAATTACAATTAAAGTAAAGGGAGTGTAGGTTCCGGCGATAAACAAATAAATGGCAGAATGGTCAAAAACCTCAAAAACGTCCTTTGCTTTTCCGGGGGGAAAACTATGCACTAAAGTGGACGAAATATACAGAAGGAGCATGGTTACGCCGAATATGATGAAGGAGACAAGATGCCAGACCGTTCCTTCGGAGGCTGAAAAAATGATGAGAAAAACCAGGGCTGCTATGCTTAATATGGCCCCTATGCCATGAGTAATGGCATTGACCAGTTCTTCTTTTTTTGAAAATACATGTGTTTCTGCCATGGAGTCAGCTCCTTTAATATTGTTTTGGTGACGTATGTATTCTTGTTCTATACCATATCAAATTATTTTAACAATAAAAAGCAATATTACTTGCCCGAGCAGACTAATTCGATTAATATCTAATTAGAATTATATCTAATTAGAATGGAGGTTCCTATTTGCAGCTCGATAAACTGGTTCAGTTTCACAAAGCTTTAGCTGATGCTAACCGTATAAAAATATTAGTTTTACTTTCAACTGGTCCGAAAAACGGCCAGGAGCTCGCTCAACATCTTGGCCTCACTCCCCCTACCGTCACCCATCACTTAACCAAATTGAGAGAAGTGAACCTTGTAACCGATAGAAGGGAAAAAAATCATATTTATTTTTATTTAAAAGAGTCCGTACTGAAGCACTACTCTGATTCCATAACCGCTACAATAATCAGAAAGGGTGAACCAGAAGAAATGGAAATAAAGCCTGTGTCAAGCCACGAGGAAATCGTAAAAAACTTCTTTACAAAAGAAGGAAAGCTAAAGAATCTCCCTTCTCAGCGAAAGAAGAAATTAATGGTTCTGTATCATTTAGCAAAAGGCATTGAACATGGAAAAAAGTATAGTGAAAAGGACATTAATGAGTTTATCAAGAAATTCCACCTTGATTATGCAACCATCAGACGGGAATTTATCATTAATGGAATTATGTATAGGGAAAATGGGATATATGAGTTAAATCCGAAAGAAATGTGGAAAGAGATTAAGTAATCCTGCGAGTATACCTGAGAATATTAATTAAACACTTTTCGCATGAAAAAACTGCACCTCCATTGTTAGTTTCGTGTCTAACAATTTCGGTGCAGTTCAGATGCCGGTGTTTTCAGATGTTACTTAGCAAATGTATGGTTTCCAATCTTTTTAACAACTTTTAGCGAACGCATCCATTTGCTGTCAGTCAGATCTGGGTTGTAAAAATAAATGGCCTCTGTTGCTTTTCCTTTTCCATCTGCATGATTGGCAATTGCCTCATTAACCGCGCGCTTCGAATCGGAAGCGGCCGGTTTATTAATCTGCCCATTAGAAACTGGCTCAAATTGTCTTTTTTCCATAATAACGCCTGTAACAGTTTTAGGGAAGGCTTTGTGCTTTGTCCGGTTAAGAACTACAGTTGCCACTGCAACCTTGCCCTTGTACGGTTCTCCTTTTGCTTCAGCATTAACAAGCCTTGCTAATAAGTCTTTTTCTTGCTTTGTAAAACGGTTTGCCAGGTTCCGTTTTTGACTGTGGTTTACTTTTTTCTTCAGAAGATTAACAGGGACACCCTTTTGTTTAGCTATTTTCCTTAAGTGTTTATCATCTTTAACAGTATGTGAACTCCTATTATGTGTAGAAGGTTTTTTTTCAGCATGAGTTGATCCGGGAACCGTAATCGTTAATAATAACGCCAGCGAGGCTATGATTTTTAATAATCTCAACATGGGATCCTCCTTTTTTAAAAATACTTATACAAGCCTAACAAAGATAAAGCTTCATTACATTGATAAGTATTTTCCATGGAAGGTGAGGAACAAATTTGAAATAAAGATTTTCATTGAAGTTGTCTTTTTCAGGTTACGATCAATAAAGTGAATTCAGCTGTGACTTCTTAATGGTTTTACAGTTTATTTACTTTGGCGCAATTATTTTCTTATACGAGGCAATTAATTTTTTATACGAGGCAATTATTTTCGTATAAGAGGTAATAATTTTTTATAAGGTGCAATTATCGTCGGGCGCATGCTCATCGATGTTGCCCTTCTCCCCAACATTGCTCCAATATTAATGTTCCAGCCGACCGGGCATAACAAGCAGCACTTCTTTATTGGCTGGGCGAATAAAAAACCTGCCAATTGAGATGGCAGGTGTATATATCTGATTACGCCAAGTACGCTTCCCGCACTTCACTATTCTTGATTAAATCCTGTCCGTAGCCTTCCAGCCTTATAGCACCAGTCTGGATAACATATCCGCGGTGCGCTATCTGCAGAGCCTGGTAAGCGTTTTGTTCGACCAGCAAAATGGTTATGCCCTCCTGATTTAATTCTCTAATGATGTCAAAAATTTGTTCCACAATAATCGGGGCGAGGCCCATAGAAGGTTCATCCAGCATCAGCAGCTCTGGTTGCATCATCAGTGCCCTTCCGATTGCAAGCATCTGCTGTTCGCCCCCGCTCATGGTGCCTCCCTTTTGCTCCAGTCTGTCTTTAAGCTTAGGAAAATATCTGAAAGCACGTTCCATTCTTTCTTCAATGGCCCGTTTGTCTTTTACCGAAAAAGCACCCATTAACAAGTTCTCTTTTACAGTCAGCTTCGGAAAGATTCTCCTTCCCTCTGGAACGTGAGCAATTCCCAAAAGTGTCGTCTCATGTGCCTGTTTTTTTGTAATATCGTTTCCTTTGTAGCTGATTTGGCCGCTCCCGACTTTGACCAGCCCGCTGATTGATTTAAGCGCAGTGGACTTTCCTGCACCGTTGCTCCCTATAAGCGTTACGATTTCACCTTTTTCAACATTTAAGCTGATACCCTTCAACGCTTGTATGCCACTGTAAAAGGTTTCAACGTTTTTTAACTCAAGCATATATCTAATCCCCTCTTCCTTATCCAGCGTGAACGGCACCCGTTCCTAGGTATGCTTCAATTACTTTAGGATTGTTCCGTATATCCGAAGGTAATCCTTCTGCTATCTTCACTCCGTGATCGAGAACAAAAATCTGTTCCGAAATCTCCATCACCAGCTTCATGTCATGTTCTATCAGGATAACAGTCAGGTCGAATTCCTTTCTCATTTGCTTGATTAACTCTGTCAGCTCGCGTGTTTCCTTTGGATTCATCCCAGCAGCCGGTTCATCAAGCAGGATGATTTTTGGCTTTGCTGCCAATGCCCTCGCAATTTCAAGGCGCCTTTGTGCACCATAGCTCAGATTGCATGCCTTTTCATTGAGCAGTGAGTTCAAGCCAACATATTCAAGCAGCCAGTAGGCGTACTTCTCGGCTTCCTTTTCTTCTTTTCTCACCCACGGTAAATTTAGCAGGATGCCAAATATACTTGCTTTAAGATGAGTATGCATGCCTACCAGTACATTCTCAATTACTGACATTTCGCTGAAAAGGCGTATGTTCTGAAATGTTCGGGATATCCCTCTTTTAGATACCTCATGCGGCTTTAGTCCGCAAAGAGATTCACCCTCGAGCAGAATATTGCCGGAAGTCGGCTCATAAACTCCGGTAATCATATTAAAAAAGGTCGTCTTCCCTGCTCCATTGGGTCCTATTACTGCTGTTATAGAGTTTTTTTCTACCGTCATTGATACATCCTGATTAGCAGTAAGACCCCCAAATTTTTTGGTTAAATCTTTAACTTCTAAAATCGACATCTGATGCCTCCTCCCTTATGCCTGTACTTTTTGATCCTGTTTCATATCCAGGACCTTGCTCGAAACCAATTCTTCTTCTTTATAAACAGGATTTTTAGCAGGTATTAAGCCTTTAGGTCTATAAAGGGCAAAAACAATTAACAAGGCTCCAAAAATTAGTCTCTGCATTTTGGATGGAGAAAGGGCATCCGGTATAGTAATGGCGCCTGAAGAGCTTAACTCATTCAGCCAGTTTGTCATTTCAGCCAGAACCTGCAGATTCAGAATAGTCATCACAGCCGCTCCTAGTATGACTCCAGGAACACTGCCCATTCCGCCCAGAATAACCATTACTAGTATGGTAATAGATTCGAGAAGAGTAAAACTGGTCGGATCGACAAAAGTTTGCTTTCCAGCGAAAATTACGCCCATCATTCCAGAAAAAGAAGCTCCTACGGCAAATGCTATAAGCTTTGTCCTAACAAGAGGAACACCCATGGACTGTGCAGCAATTTCGTTTTCACGAACCGCCTTCCAAGATCTTCCGATTTTTGAATGTTCAAACCGCCGGACGGTGAATATAGTAAAAACAAGTATAATTAGAACTACATAATAGAATTGACTGGAATAAATCAGTTCGATTCCGAATATTTTAGGTGGAGTAATAGAAGCGATCCCCATTGCTCCGTTAGTTATATTGACAGGTTTATCTAAGTTATTGAAAATGATCCGGATAATCTCCCCAAACCCCAGGGTTACGATAGCTAAATAATCACCTTTAACCCTCAGGACCGGAATTCCAAGTAAAATCCCAAATAAAGCTGCCGCTAAACAGCCAAGAACAATGAAAAGCCAAAAACTTTCACCTGATAGCGGGTATGTCCCGAATGGCATGAAATTCGATGCCTGGCCGGTTGCAAAAATACCATACGTATAGGCACCCACCGCAAAAAATGCAACGAAACCTAAATCCAGCAGTCCTGCCATCCCAACCACTATATTAAGACCAAGGGCCATCGATATGTAAATTCCAACGAGGGTTGCTACTTCCATATATGATTCAAACGCATCCCCTCCTCCTGCCGCCGCAGGCAGCAAGACAACTAAAATGACTCCAGCGATCAGCCATTTCACCAGATTCGAAAATTTAGTGAAATAAAGAAGCAGCAGCGATGAAAGCAGCAGTAGAAATGCTGTAACGGATTTTTGAGCCAAATACAGACTCAATGAAGTAACCGCAATAAAGATCAGCAGGAATACTCCCTGGAATAATTTATTTTCTGAATATGCATTCCATAATTTCTTCATTCCAATTTCACCTACACTTTCTCCGCTACAGGTTTTCCTAATAATCCTTCAGGCTTGAAAATTAAGACAATAATGAGGATTGCAAAAGCGAATACATCTTTATATTCCGCCCCAAAAACTCCGCCGGTCATCAGCGTGAGGTTCGCAGAAGCAAACATCTCCATAACGCCCAGCAGCAATCCGCCAAGCATAGCGCCCCTGATATTGCCAATGCCCCCGAGTACAGCTGCTGTAAACGCCTTAAGTCCCAGAATAAAACCAATATAAGGATCTATGGTGCCATACTGTACTGCAAACAACACACCTGTAGCACCTCCCAAGGCAGAACCAATGAAGAAGGTTAATGAAATCACCTTGTTGACGTTCACCGACATTAAGGAAGCTGTTTCACGGTCTTGGGCCACTGCACGCATAGCCATTCCCCATTTTGTTTTATTAACAAAGAAATCCAGAACCACCATCATGATAATGGCAGAAACCAGCACAATGATAAATGAACTTTTAATGGATGCATCATTAAATACAGAAGAAATCGCAGAACTGTTTATTTTAATTTGACTGGTAAAGAGGCTGGGACCAGTCACGATATAATTTCCTTTTTTAAGCTCAGCAATGAAACGTACCAGGTCTTGCAGAAGGAAGGATATTCCGATTGCTGTAATAAGAGGGATAAGCTTTGGCGCATTCCGGAGAGGACGGTAGGCTACCCGTTCTATCCCCATGCCCAGCAGCCCTGTCAGCAAAGCGGTTAATAATAGTACGGTGATCAGCATAACAATCGCCGGCAGTGCCGATACCCAGCCAATACCAGTAAGAACAATCAGCATCGCTGTACCTATGAACGCTCCTGTCATGAATATTTCTCCATGTGCGAAATTAATAAGTTCTAATATTCCGTAAACCATTGTATAGCCAAGTGCAATGACCGCATAAACAGTACCTAAAGTTAATCCGTCTATTAATACCTGCGGGATCGATTGCAATATATCATTCAGCATAATCATCTCTCCGTTCCCTAAAAATGTACGAAAGGGTATGCCCTCTTCTGAGCTATACCCTTTCGCCATTATTTATTTCTTTGGAATCTCAGCGTCAAACGCAGGTGGGTATTTAGCATCATCAAATTTGTATACGAAGAACTTAGCATAGTCGTTATCGCCTTTATCATCAAAGCTTACTTGCGTTACCGCTCCCTGGAAGTCTTTAACTGACCTTACTGCAGTCATCACTTGTTCGCGGGAAGGCATTTTTTTGCCATTAGAGTTAATGGCATCTTCAAGGCCTTTTAACACAACGCCCATTGAGTCATAACCATAAACTGAATAAGATTCAGTTGCCTTATTAAATTTAGCTTTGTAATTTTCAGCGAATTTCTTTCCGCTTTCCGTCCCTTCTGTATCACCTGCTACAGAAGTAATAAAAACGTTTTTAACAGCATCTCCCGCAATTTCAACCAAGGTTGAAGAGTCTAGGCCATCTCCACCCATAAACGGCACATCGATACCTTTTTCACGAGCCTGTTTAATGATAAGCCCGCCTTCTGAATATAGGCCGCCAAAGAATACAAGATCAGGTTTTTTGGAAAGAATCTGGTTAATTACACCGTTAAAATCTTTTTCTCCAACAGTGATACCCTCATAGCCTACAACTGTGGCTCCCTTTTCCTCTACTGACTTCTTAAAGGCATCAGCAAGCCCAGTTCCGTAAGCCGTTTTATCCTGGATAACAAAGACTTTTTTAGCACCAAGGTTTCCTGTCGCATATTCCGCTCCTGCAGGCCCTTGATAATCGTCACGGCCACAAATTCTGTTTACGGATTTAAGGTTCCTGTCCGTCACGTCTGTTGCTGTATTGGAAGGAGATACCATCGGAATTTTGTATTTTTCATAAATTTCTGATGAAGGAATGGCAACACCCGAATTTAAGTGGCCGACAATGCCCATAATCTGTTTATCTGAACCAATTATCTGCGCGTTAGCCACGCCTTTTTTCGGATCTCCCTGGTCATCATAAGGCTGAAGCTTCAACTCATAGCCCAGCTTTTTAAATTTTTCTTTTTGTTCTTCCAGCTGCAGCTGCGCACCAAGCTTAATTGCTTCACCAAGTGTTGCACTTCCACCTGACAGAGGAGTCTGGGTAGCAATTTTTATTACTTTAAGACCACTGCTGCTTTCCCCGCTAGTTGATCCTGCACTGTCTTTGCCGCATCCGGCTAAAATTCCGAATGCAAGTGAACCTGTTAATAATAAGGATAATGACTTTTTAATATTCAATTTTATGAATCCCCCTTTTTCCAAATATTCAGAAATTTTAGTTCCAAAGTACTCCTTTCAGAAAAGTAAAGCATTTATGTAGCTTTTTTCAGTATAAATAGTACGTCGTTCCTGTACACTAAGTTTGTCAGACTTCCTTACATAGTTTTTTTATTTTATCCTAGTCGAATTTTGTTAGATTATGAATGTCTAATTGTATTGCTATTTTACTTGCAATCTCTTAAAATAAAATATATTAACAATTTAGAATCTTTAGATAAATAGGAGTGTCATAATGGGATGGAACGATGTAAGCTTCAAGGAAAAGAAGGTCATCTCTATAGGGACAGTCAGTGAATTAACCGGTTTATCGGAGAGGCAGATCAGATATTACGAAGAGAGAAAACTAATTTTCCCTTCAAGATCAAAGTCAGGAATGCGGAAATACTCTTTTAACGATATCGAGCTCCTTGCTGACATTGCAAATCAGATAGAAGATGGTGTATGGACAAATGAGATTAGAAAAGAGATGAAAAAAAAGGAAAAATCGCTGTCAAATCCGCTCCTCAATGGCCAATTCAATATTCCATTAAAGGCTTAAATACTCTCCTCATGAATAAAAAATCCGCTTTTCTAGAACCATTCTCCTTGACTGGGAATTGTTTTAGAAGGCGGATTTTTATCTTAATTAAAAATTCTGTTATGCTTCACTTATACCAAAAGCGAGAAGCAATAAAAGGCAACCCTACAAAAACCAATTTAGTTTAATAGAATAGAGATCCGTTTATCCCTTCCATTCGGGATTCTCTTCAGAATATATTAACTTCCAGAGAGTTTCAAAATCCTCGGTTCTCACGCTTTTCAATACCAGCTCATCGCCGCTTAATACTATCCCCATCATTCCACCCATTTCTTTACTAGTCGAAAATCTAAAAAGGTCTGACACACACTTACACCAGACCTTTTTCACTAATTTACTGAAAGCTTCACATAAAAATCTCTAGTTCTTGGCCCGTCCCATTCACAAAAGTAAATTCCCTGCCATGTACCTAATAAAAGCTCACCATTAGCGATGATAACCTGCTGTGAACTTCCTACAGTGCTGGCTTTTAGATGGGCAGCCGTATTGCCTTCCAAGTGACGGTCAGCAGCATGATTCCAGGGGTATAATTCATCCAGCCTTCGGATCATGTCTTTTTTCACATCCGGATCGGCGTTTTCGTTTATCGTTATTCCTGCAGTTGTGTGGGGACAATATATTAAGGCAATCCCTTTCTCTACTCCCTGTTCTAAGATAAACTTGCTTACTTCATGAGAAATTTCAACCATTTCATCCCGCTTTACTGTCTTAATCGTCCATTTTTTTAACATATTGCTCTCCCTTCTTTTGATGTAATACATTTTCACCTCCAGCGGAGGCAAAAAATTTATGATTTGGCCGGTTTTCTTAATTGTGCAAACTTATTCATCTCTTGTTTGAATTTCTTTACATCAGAGTTATCGGCCGCCTGGTCTTTATACCTTACACCGCTATAAATCGATATTAATAAATTTGTGTCCAAGTCATTCAAGAAATCAGAGCTTATCCGCATGATCCAGGCAGAAAATGATTCTCCGCTGTTTCTTGTATAAGGAGCGGCAAGCTTCTTTTCCCAGTTGAATACAATTTTACGTACCGCATCTTTAGTGGCGGTAAGCCTCCCTGGCAGACTGGACGTTCCTTCATAAATACTTATATTTTTAGTTATACTGCTGAGGCTGTAGATATTCAACCTTTTCTTGGCCATTCTGATTATGAGAAAAATGACAACTAGAGCTAAGATTGCCAAAACCGAATAAATCAATATATTATTACCTGATTCGCCAGTAAATTCAGGAGCTTTTTCCGGGCTTTTCTTGAGTAAATTTTGTAATCTTTCCTCCATTTCTTTCCCGCCCCTAAAATTAATTAAACCTACTAAGAATACAAGCGGACCGCTGACAATCCATGCCAAGAGTGTAGCAATCAGGCTTAGAATAGCTTTTAAAGTCGTGGTTACAAAGGGTACTATATACAACAGCATGAAACCTGCTGCACTGGCAGACAAAATTCCCTCTATACGGTAAACACCAATGCGCTTAGTTCTGCTGGAAACAAATAAATGAAGCAGCAGAACACCCCCAAGAACGATCCATTCCAGGACAGAAGGAAGAGCTAATCTAAAAAATATTGAACCAACAAAAAGAAGGCAATAACACAAAAGCATCAGGAGCCTTTTATAAATCAAATAATATACCGCGAAAGAGGCTGGTATGAGCGCAGCAAAAATAGCTTCATTATTGAATTTTACCAAAACAATAAAAGAAAAAAGCTGGACAAAAAAATCAACCAATAGAGAGAGCACGTTTTTCCCCTCCTTGAATGATTCCATCTTTATTTATAGTTCTGACAAATCCTGTTTGAACATTAGCAGCGGCCTCTCCAATCCAGACCGTTATATTATTTGAAAATCTATGAGATTTAACAAACCGGTTAAAATAGTCTGCTGTCAGAAGCTGCCCTTCTTCGCTGAGCTGAGCCAGTGTTTCAAGGCATAAGGAGAAATGCGGATCTCCTTCATTTAAGTGCAGCTGGATAGGCTCATTCTGCGCATTCAAATTAATAAACAATTCATACGGAATTCTTCTCTCGCTAAGATATTTACAAACAAATGCAGTATATGAAATATACTCTTCCATATGAGGATGATAAGAGAAGGATTTCTCTGCCGTTAAATATAAGCAAATAGTAAAGCCTTTCTGAATAACAGGCTGAAATCTCTTCGCAATAAGCTCTCCGCTTCTTGCAGTTGCCTTCCAGTGAATCTGCCTGAAGCCTTCACCTTCATATGGCTTAACTCCCGAAATAGACAGCTCGTCCCTGTAAAGTGAAAAATTAGCAGATGCGCTGCCCTGTGTGATTTTAAATAGTTCTTCAATTCCTGCCACAGGCTTAAGTTCAGGATATACTAAAATTTCATGCTTTAAGCGTTTCATAGCGGGATAATGAATCGATGATGTATTAAACCAATCATATAAAATTAACTCTAGTTCTTTTATATGGTATATACCCCTTTTTTGTGGGATTACTTCAATTTCCCAGCTGACTGATTTCTTAGGAGGCAGTGAAATGTATTGCGATATAAGATTGAAGTCACTTTTGACATCTTGATTTTTTTGAGACACTGTCATGCTTTTATCGAGAGAAAAATTCAGCTTGGCCTGTACAACGGGTAGTTTGCCATTGTTTAATAAACCGAATTCCAGCTGTGCTTTCTCACCAGGAAATACTCGGACTCTTTTTATTTTATCTGAAATTCTTACAGACTCTACGATGTAAGAATTATGCAGTTTTAGAAAAACAGCATACAAATAGTATACTGCAAGAATGAAAAGGAGGTATTTTGCCGGGTAAAATAATACAATAACTAAAGCTGCCGGTACCGTACTTGCAATAAAGCCGGCCTGAAAAGGATAAACCGTTTCAATCATGGGTCTTAGTTTCATCGGACAATCTCCACAGGAACGTCATTTTCTTTCAGGATTTCTTTAATTACTTCTACAGGAGTTGTTCTCAAGGAACCTTCCATAGATAAGGATATCCGGTGGTGTGCTATGTATGGGAAGGTCAGGATCACATCATCTGGCGTGCAATAGTCACGCCCTTCTAGTACGGCTTTAGCCTGTACACTTCTCATAAACCCAAGAGTAGCCCGCGGGCTTAGCCCTTGCCCAATCCAACTGTGATTTCTTGTTGCTGTAACGGGCTGCAGTATGTAATCTTCGACTGCCTCTGAGACATAGACGGTCTTGGTCTGTTCCTGCAGCTGAGTAAGTTCCTCGAGTTCTATACAAGGTTCCAGATTATCAAGCGGCTGATTGCTTTTAAATTTCCGCATAATTGTTTTTTCGTCTTCAAATGAAGGATAGCCCATTGGTATGCACATTAAAAAACGATCCAGCTGAGCTTCTGGCAGAGGGAACGTCCCTTGAGACTCGATTGGATTCTGTGTTGCGATGACGATAAAAGGTGTTGGCAGAGCATATGTATTTTTTTTAATGGTAATCTGCCGCTCCTCCATAGCTTCTAAAAGGCTCGACTGTGTCCGCGGCATAGCACGGTTAATTTCATCAGCAAGCAATATATTAGAATATATGGGTCCAATTCTGGTCTCAAACTGATTTGTTTGTGGATTAAAATATTCGATCCCTGTTATATCCCCAGGCAGAACATCAGGAGTAAACTGAATCCTCGAGAAAGTGCCTCCAATACTTTTTGCCGTAGATTTTGCCAGGACAGTCTTTCCAGTACCAGGAATATCTTCCAGCAGCACATGGCCATTTGCCAGCAGACATTGCAGCAATAAATCGATTACTTCACTTTTTCCTACAAGGACCTTTTCTATATTCTCTTTTAATGCTTTAAGCTTAGTCATTGAACCACCTCAAATATAAGATTGTATTATTTAAACAATACCATAATCTTCTAAATATTTGGCAATTTATTAGGTTATCCAAATAGGTAGATACAAAAAAAAACCCTGCTAGATCAGCAGGGATTTTTTAAGTTAACTATCAGCCTTCCAATAGCAAGGATTCTGGATCTTCAAGAAGATCTTTCACTTTTACAAGGAAGCTCACAGCCTCTTTTCCATCAACTATTCTGTGGTCATATGATAATGCAAGATACATCATTGGCCGGTTTTCCATTCTTTCAGCATCAATCGCAACTGGACGAACCTGAATTTTATGCATACCAAGAATACCTACTTGCGGTGCATTTAGAATTGGTGTGGAGAGTAAAGAACCAAAAGTACCGCCATTAGTTATTGTGAAAGTGCCGCCAGTCAGGTCAGATACTGCTAGCTTCTTGCTTCTTGCTTTGTTTGCCAAATGGCCGATTTCTTTTTCAATTTCAGCAAATGTAAGCTTATCTGCATCTCTTACGACTGGTACAACTAGACCATCCTCTGCAGACACAGCAATACCTACATCATAGAATTTTTTGATTACTAACTCATCACCTTGAATTTCTGCATTTAAAAGCGGGAACTGTTTTAAAGCACCAACAACCGCTTTTGTGAAGAATGACATAAACCCAAGTTTCACATCATGATTTTTCAGGAAAGAATCTTTTCTTCTATTTCTTAAATTCATGATTGCCGTCATGTCGACTTCATTAAAAGTAGTAAGCATGGCTGCTGTATGCTGGACCTCAACCAATCGTTTCGCAATGGTCTGACGGCGGCGGGACATTTTCACACGTTCAACCGGCTTTGATGGATTGTCAGAAGTCTGTACAGCCTCTGGAGCTTTCGGAGCCGGACTTTCAGATTTTACAGGTACAGGCTGGCTGTTATTTTCAAAGGAAGCCACATCCTGAACTCTTACTCTTCCAAGGGGATCTGCAGTTGGAACAGCATCAAGATTAATGCCTTTCTCACGCGCAAGCTTTCTTGCAGCTGGAGAAGCAATCGCTTTATGCTTAGAACCTGTCTGTACTTGTTCAGATTGGACTGGAGCAGCTTGTACTGCTTCGGCCGTTTGTGCCGGCTCTGGGCTTACTTTCTCCTCAGCAGCAGGAGCTGGGGCAGCCGCTTCTGAGCCTTCTCCTACAACTGCAATAGCTTCTCCAACCTTAACAGTGTCTCCCTCGTCGAAAAGCTGTTTAGATAGAATCCCGTCAACTTCGGAAATAATCTCAACATTTACTTTGTCTGTTTCAAGTTCAACAATATATTCTCCCTTTTGAACCTGGTCACCCGGCTGTTTCAGCCACTGGGCGATCGTTCCTTCTGAGATAGATTCTGCTAGTTCTGGTACAATAATTTCGGCCATGAAAATACTCTCCCCTTTTAATTGCGTGTTAAAGTAGTGTCAATAATTCTTTGCTGTTCTTTTTTATGGACCATCGGATCCCCTTCAGCAGGGCTTGAACGGCGTTTACGGCCATAATAACTAACTTGTACGCCATCAGGTGCCGCGGTTGCCAGGCGAGGCTCGACAAAACTCCATGCACCCATGTTTTTAGGTTCTTCCTGCGTCCAGACGATCTCTTTTAGATTTTTGAATCCTTTAAGAAACTTCTGAACTTCCTCGAATGGGAATGGATAAATCTCTTCCAGCCTGATAATGTGAAGCCAATCCATATCCTTTTTATCTTTCAGACTATCCGAAAGGTCTATTGACATCTTACCAGTAGTAAACACAATACGTTCTACAGCTTCTGGATTGTTCCCCAGCAGCGGCTCTTCAATATAAGCTTTAAATTCACCTTCTGTAAAATCTTCAGGTGATGAAGAAGTTAAAGGATTTCTTAATAAACTTTTCGGTGCCATAATAACCAGTGGGCGTACTTCCTCCATTGTAAGAATGGCAGCCTGACGTCTGAGAATATGGAAATATTGAGCAGCCGATGACAGGTTAGCGACAGTCCAGTTATTTTCTGCTGCAAGCTGCAGGAATCGTTCTAATCTTCCGCTTGAGTGTTCTGGTCCCTGACCTTCATACCCATGCGGGAATAACATAACCAACCCCGATTTTTGACCCCACTTCGCACGGCCGGCTGCGATAAATTGATCAAAGATCACCTGGGCCACATTTGCAAAATCCCCATACTGAGCTTCCCAGAGCACCAGCGTCTCAGGTGAATAAATGTTATAGCCATATTCAAAGCCTAAAACAGCTGTTTCTGTTAACGGGCTGTTATGAATGGCAAATGAAGATTTCGCCAGGCTTAATGTGTGAAGCGGAGAATACTTTTTACCCGTTTCATAATCGTGAAGCACAAGATGGCGGTGTGCAAAAGTTCCGCGTTCTGAATCCTGTCCTGTGATTCGAATCGGTGTACCATCGCCCAAAATACTTGCAAATGCCAGTGTTTCTGCCTGCGCCCAGTCAATCTTTCCGTTCTCATTGAAAGCATCAAGGCGTCTGGTAAGAATCTTTTCAAGCTTTTTCATAATTTTAAAGTCTTTTGGCCACTGAACAAGTTCACTATTAATCTGTTGAAGTGTATCTAAAGAAACAGATGTATCGATTCTTGGAAGGCCGTGTTCCACTGTTTCAGGAGGAACTAAATCATCAGGCGCTTCTTTTTTATTTTTCGTATCCACCTTGCTGTATGCTTCCTTAAGCCTGGAGTCAACCTGTTCCTTGATTTCTGCAGCCCTGGCCTGTGTCAGCACACCTGAGTCAGTTAATTTTTTACCATATATTTCTGTAATCACCGGATGCTTATGGATCAAATTATACATTTGCGGATTTGTGACCAATGGCTCGTCCATCTCGTTGTGGCCAAACCTTCTGTATCCAATCAGGTCAATTAAGAAATCTTTTTTGAATTTTTTTCTATATTGATAAGCAAGCTCCACAGCAGCAATACATGCTTCCGGATCGTCTGCATTCACATGAACGATTGGAATTTCGTATCCTTTTGCCAGGTCGCTGGCATATTTTGTTGATCTTGAGTCTTCGCTCTCAGTCGTAAAACCAATCATATTATTAGTTATGATATGAACGGTTCCGCCAGTTTTGTAGCCTTTTAACCCGCTTAAGTTTAGTGTTTCAGCTACAATTCCTTCGCCAGGGAATGCTGCATCACCATGTATGATGATGGCCAGTGATTTTTCATCATCCTGTACAGGATATCCAGGCTCTGATCGATCATCCTGCGCTGCTCTCGTAAACCCTTCAACAATGGATCCGACAAATTCAAGATGGCTTGGATTGTTAGCAAGCGTAATCCTTGCTTTTACTGTGCTTTCATCTTTAATCTGGCGGTCTGCACCAAGATGGTATTTTACGTCTCCAGTCCAGCCAAAGTTAATTCCGATTGATCCCTCTGATGGTACAAGCTCTTTATTAGGAGCATGCTGGAATTCTGAGAAAATCACTTCGTATGGTTTGCCAAGAACATGTGCAAGAACACTCAGCCGGCCTCTGTGAGCCATCGCAATGTTAATGCTTTGCGTACCAGACTGCACTGCCTCGGAAACAATTTCATCTAACACAGGGACAAGTGTATCCAGTCCTTCGATTGAAAAACGCTTTTGCCCTACAAATGTTCTATGAAGAAATTTTTCAAAGCTGTCTACTTCGCTTAATCGTTTATAAAGGCCTACTTTTTCTTCATTGGTAAGATCCCGGAAAATCCTGCCGGATTCAACCATTTCATTCAGCCAGTATTTTTCTTCCATGTCATTTACATGATGGAATTGAAACGCAATTGTTTTTGAGTAAGCTTCTTTTAAATATTGAATGGCTTCAAGTCCATCTTTAATGTGTGCTGGAAGATAAGGGCTTAGCAGATCCGCTGGAATTTTCCTTAAATCTTCGTCAGTCAGATCATAATTTGATAATCTGATCACATCATTTTCTTTAGGAACTTCATTTAAGGGATAAATATTAGCAGCCAGATGTCCATATGCACGGATATTTTCTGCTAACTGAACAGCGGACATAACCTTTTTCATTATATCGGTGCTCAGCGGAACACCTGCTGTCTTCGTCTGCCCGGCAGCTGCCTGGCCAGCTATATGGTTTAGCTGTACAGCTTGTTCCGGAGATCCCCAAGTGATAAATAATTCCTTTAAATCGGAACCAACAGAATCAGGATCTTGCACAAACAAGTCATACTGTTCCAATACATAGCCTAGATTGGGTCCTGACAGCCCCGCCCAGGGATTTAGCTCCATTGATCTTATGTTGGTCATTTTTAAACCCCCAACCATTCCATTAGTGTAATTTTCTTACGCAATACCCTAAAGAATCCATTCCTTTTTATTCGTTCTGCTAACTATTAAAATAACAAGCTATATAAAAATAGTTTTGAATAAGTAATTATTCTTAAAATTCTAAGGATAAAACGGTTACAAAGGTATTTTACACCTTTCGACATATATATTCAAAGGAAAAAGTCATAAAAATAAGGTTAATTTCAGTATTATATTGAAATATATTTGATGAATTTTTATATTTATCACGAAAACTTAGCATAATGCTTCTGATCCTGTGCTTTAATTAGACACTATCTCTTTTAAAAAGAAAAGTTTCACATGATTTCTCAGGATTTACGCGCCAGAAAATTTTATTGCAATAGAATCACATACAGGTTCATATCCAATTTTCATGTAAATACCGTTAGAGACACGATTTCCCAGGTCGGTATACAGACAGCAAAACGTATTCCTTTTTAACAATTCTTGGCTTAGTTCCCCTACACAGGCACTAGCATAGCCTTTCCCGCGTAATTCATGAGGTGTATACACCAGGGTAACAACGGTGCCGGTTTCTATTTTTCTTCCTTCTTTAGCCATGGAAACTGGATTTCCATGAGAGTCCAGCCATAAAAATGTACTTTTGCTGGCTATTGAATCCTTAACAGACTTCTCCAACTTGTCCTCTTCGTATAATACACCTGTCTCTTCACAAAATTCTTTAACCCATTTCATGATTAAGGGTGCATGTGAATTCTCGGCAGGCGCAAATCTCCCCTCAGGCTTATGGGTAGGGAGCACTTGGTCCAATCTATATATTCTTTGGTTCATTTCTACTTGCTGGCTTTGTCCCGTCAGCTCCACCCATACGTCCGCAAAACTCTGCGCCAGCTCTTTGGAACCAATTACGCCCGGGATAGTAATACCCTCCTTAATCAGCAGCTCGGCAGCATAACGGAGAATCTCTGGATCACTGGTACTCTTAGAACTTATAATCAGGTTGTGAGGCGGAGTCTGAAGCAAAGACAAAATCACTTCTTCCCCTGACTCGATCAGGGCCATGAAAGGAGATGCATCCTTGTTTCCCAGTTCTTTATTTACAAGTCTCTTTAGTGTTCCGTATGGCAGATTATGTACTAGTTCGTCAGATAGATAGAAAGATTGAGTTTTTTCAAAGAACTCATAAATATTTTTGTATACTTTAAACTCCATATACTTACCCCCTTTCCTTTTATATACAATTTTTATAATTATAGAGTTCTTTTACCAGGAATGAAAGATGACATTTCTTAGATTTAAAAACTAAGCAGTAAATATCTCTACGCAGTCCATCAGTTTTTCCGAAGCTTTAAGTAACTCAGAATGACTTAAAGGGGGTGCTGGGCACAATAAAATACTCATGATAGCATTAGATGTAAAAGTTTACAAAGATTATAGATTAGAACCTGTGAACTGCAGGAAAGAGCCTAAATTAAGAGTAATGATCATAGACCAGCTCAGTGAATTGCCGATAAACTGCAATTAATTCATTTGAAGTTTTCTTCAGGTACTACATAATGGCCCAAACAGCCATTTAAGAGCGATTTTTAAAAGTTAAGAGGCAAAATGGAAATATAAGAGCTAGAATTCAAATTTAAGAGGATTTTTCGAGATTTAAGAGTGGTTTTATGTTTTTAAGGGGATTGGCGGTAATAAATGTTAGCCTCGTCCTGCTGCACCGGCTCACTGGCTCTGTATAGGTCGTACTTAAAAAACACAAAAAAGGACCAAAATTGGCCCTCCTGTTCGTCTATAAAACATGCATATATGTTCATTCACACCCTAATCAACATCAGCAGCCAGCACTTTGAAACACGAGATTTTTGTCTCTAACCACAACACATCCATTTTTAATGACGGTATGGGTATGATTCACTCCATATGAATATTGAAGCTTCATGTAGTTTGGCACATTAAATATGGTGATATCTCCTTTTTTCCCCTGTTCAATACTTCCTATTTCTCTTCCGCGATTTATCGCGTGAGCCGCATTTATGGTAACAGCAGTAATAACCTCTGCCGGTGTCATTCCCATTTTCAAGCATGCGAGGTTCATAATAAAGGGCAGGGAAACGGTAGGTGAAGAACCAGGATTAAAATCAGTAGATAATGCGATAGGAACACCTGAATCTATCATTTTTCTTGCATCTGCGAATTCCGCCATTAAGAAAAAGGCCGTTCCTGGAAGAAGTACGCCTATCACGCCTGCTTCCGCCATCTTTTTGATGCCTTCTTCAGACGCTTTTAGCAGATGCTCCGCACTTATGGCTCCGAGTTCCGCAGCAAGCTCTGCTCCCTTATAAGGTTCAATTTCATCTGCATGAATCTTTGCTTTAAGTCCAAGTTTCTTTCCTGCCTCTAAAATTCTCCTGGACTGCTCGGGCGTAAAGACGCCTTGTTCACAGAACACATCATTAAATTCAGCAAGACCTTCTTCCGCTGCCCGTGGAAGCATATATTCAATAATATGATCAACAAATGTATCCGGTCTTTCTTTATACTCTTTCGGAACTGCGTGTGCCCCCATAAAAGTTCTGATAATATCAATTGGATGACGTTCATTTAATTCCTTCGCCACTTGCAGCTGCTTTTTTTCTGTTTCCCATTCCATTCCATATCCGCTTTTTGCCTCTAAGGTTGTAACGCCGTGAAGCAAGAACTCATTTAGAGTGTTGTAGGCAGCCTGAAATAAATCCTCTGGAGCGGCCTTTTTAGTTTTCGAGGCTGTCGCGTGAATTCCCCCGCCTGCATTCATAATGTCCATATATGACGCACCGGATAATCTCATATTAAATTCTTCTTCTCTGCTGCCTGCATGCACAAGATGTGTATGCGGGTCTATAAGACCTGGCACCACCAGCCTGCCGTTCGCATCTATTATTTCAGCCGCCTCGTAGTTTCCCGTAAATTGTGCCATAACGGCTTCGTCACTGTCTGCCAGTTTAATCAGCCCGTCCTCGATCCACACCGTTCCATTTTCAATTACTTCGAGTCTCGACATCGCTTCACCGGTAAGCGGAGCATCGGAGCTTCCCTTTAACGTGACAAGCTGTGAAGCGTTTCGAATAAGTATTGTACCAGCCATGTTTTGCCTCCTTTTCAAATCCACTATCACTCATCATCCAGCATCGGCATGTGAATGCCTTTGTCTTTTGCCGTCTTGATAGCTGATTGATACCCAGCATCGGCATGGCGTACCACACCCATTCCAGGGTCAGTAGTAAGTACTCTTTCGAGCCTGATTTCCGCTTCTTTTGTTCCGTCTGCAACAATCACCATTCCGGCGTGAAGAGAGTAACCCATGCCTACTCCGCCTCCATGATGGACAGAGACCCAGCTTGCACCGCCAACAGCATTAATTAAAGCATTTAAAATTGGCCAGTCAGCCACTGCATCGCTGCCATCCTTCATATTTTCTGTTTCCCGATTAGGCGAAGCGACCGACCCTGCATCTAAATGGTCCCTTCCAATAACAATAGGTGCTGATACTTCTCCAGAGGCAACGAGATCATTAATCATTTTACCAAGTTTAGCCCGGTCTCCATACCCAAGCCAGCAAATTCGTGCAGGAAGACCCTGGAAGGCTATCTTTTCTCTGGCCAACTTAATCCAGTGGCATAAATGTTCATTGCCCGCAAATTCTTTTAAAATAGCTTGATCTATTTTATAAATATCCTCTGGATTTCCAGAAAGGGCTGCCCACCTAAAAGGCCCTTTGCCTTCACAGAACAACGGGCGGATATAAGCAGGTACAAACCCGGGAAAATCAAATGCATTTTGTACTCCTTCATCTTTTGCAGCCTGCCTGATATTATTTCCATAATCGAATGTGACGGCACCCTTCTCCTGCATTTCGAGCATTGATTGCACATGCCTTGCCATGCTGGCTTTTGATTTCCTAATATATTGAGCTGGATTACTATCTCGGAGTTCCTTTGCTTCTGTGAGGGACATGTGCATAGGTATATATCCATTTAAAGGATCATGCGCAGAGGTCTGGTCTGTTAAGATATCAGGAATAAAATTTTCAACAAGCATTTGAGGCAGTATTTCGGCGGCATTTCCGAGCAGTCCAATTGACAATGCTATCCCTTTAAACTTCGCATCCTTCGCCATGGTTATAGCCGTCTGAATATCCACTGCTTTTACATCCAGATATTTGGTCTCTATTCTGCGGTCAATTCTTGATTCATCTGCCTCTATAGCAATACAGACTCCATCATTCATCGTAACAGCAAGCGGCTGTGCCCCGCCCATCCCTCCGAGTCCCGCAGTCAGAGTAATCGTATGCTTCAATGTACCGTGGAAGTGCTGCCGCGCGAGCTCTGAAAAGGTCTCAAATGTTCCCTGTACAATCCCCTGGCTGCCTATATAAATCCAGCTTCCCGCAGTCATCTGACCATACATCATAAGACCTTTTTTATCGAGATCATGAAAATGGTCCCAATTTGCCCATGCCGGCACAAGATTAGAATTAGCCAGAAGAACTCTCGGTGCATCGCTATGCGACTTGAACACCGCGACAGGTTTACCAGACTGTATCAGCAGCGTTTCATCCGACTCTAATTGGTGAAGGGCGTCCATGATAGCGTCATAGCATTCCCAATTTCTCGCAGCTTTTCCTATCCCCCCGTATACGACAAGATCCTCTGGCCGTTCCGCTACCTCCTCATCTAAATTATTCATCAGCATCCTGATCGCCGCTTCTTGTACCCAGCCTTTAGCATGCAGTTCTGATCCACTATAATTTTTGATCACACGTTTTTCAGCTACATTTTTTTCCATCTCATGAAAGCCTCCCTCTCAATTTAGATCATTACAAATTAACCGAAGCTTCGATTTCTAAAAAAGGCAAAAAGTTAGTAACCTGCAGCCAGGCAGCCATTCTTTCAATATCTTTTGCAAATATCCGGTCCTTTTCAATAGGTTCAACGATTTCTCTCGCTTTCTCCATGAGCACAGCAGTCTTAGATGCCATTTTACCCCTGCCTCTATATTCAGCGGCCTGCATGGCACAGATTATTTCTATAGCCAGGACATTCCGTGCATTACCGACAATTTGATAAGCATGTCTCGAAGCTATGGTGCCCATGCTTACATGATCTTCCTGATTCGCAGATGAAGGAATAGAATCAACGCTCGCAGGATGTGCCAGTGTTTTATTCTCAGATACGAGTGAGGCCGCGGCATATTGCATGATCATGGCTCCTGATTGAAGCCCTGGCTGAGGGCTCAAAAATGGAGGTAAATCATTTAGCTGAGGATTTACAAGCCTTTCTATCCGCCTCTCGGAAATGTTAGCGAGTTCAGCTACTCCCAATTTTAAAAAGTCCATCGCAAACGCAATCGGCTGTCCGTGAAAATTACCGCCAGAAATGACCTTGCCGCCTTCAAAAATCAGAGGATTATCGGTAGCCGCATTCATCTCAATTTCAAGTTTTTCTTTTACATAGTCAAGTACCTGCCACGAAGCTCCGTGCACCTGCGGAATACACCTAAGGGAATAAGCATCCTGCACACGTAATTCTCCCTGTTTTGTTGTGAGCTTACTGTCATGCAGCCATCTTTTCATTCTCTCTGCCACATCCATCTGCTGCTTGTAGCCTCTTACCCTCTGTATATCTTCATCAAAAGCATCAATAATTCCTTGTAATCCTTCCATAGTTATAGCTGCGATTGCCTCAGATTGATAAGCCAGACTCTCTGCCTCAAGATAAGTAACTACACCCATTGCCGTCATGGCCTGAGTGCCATTTATTAAGGCGAGGCCTTCTTTTGCTTCAAGAGTTAAAGGAGGAATACCTTCCGCTGCTAAAGCCTGCATGGCTAAAACCCTTTCTCCCTGATAAAAAACTTCCCCTTCTCCCATTAAGGCCATCGCTAAATGAGACAGAGGCGCTAAATCACCGCTGGCCCCGAGTGACCCTTGCTGGGGAACTACTGGATGGATGCCTGTATTGACCAGCTGGATCAGCCGTTCAATTACGATCGGACGGACTCCTGAATAACCCTTGAGTAAAGCATTTGCTCTTAAAAGAAGCATGGCTCTCGACACTATTTCAGGGAATGGCTCACCGATACCACAGGCATGAGAAAGAATAAGATTGGTTTGTAAATCATTCACATCGCTGCTGTCTATTAATACATCACTAAATTTTCCAAAGCCTGTCGTAATTCCATAAACGATCCTTTTTTCCGCAACTATACTTTCTACTGCTTCCCTGCTGCAGATAACTTTAGCCAATGCTTCAGGCGAAGCTGTGATTGTTTCTTTCTGAAACAGGACCTGATAGGCGAGCTGCAAGGTTAAAGAATTACCATTTAAGACTACCATTTATCACTTCACCTCTTTAACATAATAAAGGGGCTGTACCACAATAAAGTGATACAGCCCCCATTTAACTTTTAACTATGGACTGAAAAAATTTTTAGATATGATTAATGCCCAGCCCTACCGTTTCATGTTCAAACCCTTTTATAGGGGCTCCAATGGTCCCATATAAAGCTACCGCAATCCATTCACCTTCTTCAGGATTCTGGAAGGGCTTTCCTCTTAAAACAGCGAACCTCAGGCCAACCGTCCTAAGCAATTCCCCTATCTGAGCCTGCCCCCTGGTCATTCCCTGGACAGCTTCAATTGAGCTATGGTATAAAGCATGAACTTCACGATAAAGCGAGCCATCAACAACTTCATTCCTCTTCGCTGCCGTTTCAATAGCTGCAACAATTTTATGAGTATCCATCGACCCAACTTTGCCGCTGCAGAAAATATAGCCGCTCTCGCGGAGCTGCCTGTAAAGTTTGTTTTCTTCTTCTGCTTCAGTCGATGCCAGCAATATAGCATTTAATCCAATTCGATTTCTTTTAATCTGCAGCATATACATCTCACTTAATATAAAAAATTTTCTTAATTAACTAATAACTCCCCTTAGTGTATAGTGGTTTAATTTGTCCTGTCAAACAAATTCGAAAAAAACACTTTTCCTGTTAAGAGAAAAGTGTCGCAATAAGAGCTGTTAATTTGAGACATTCATGGATAAATCCTTATAAAACCAGCTCAGGTCGGGCAGATGCTCTATAAAACTTAGTAATCAATTCCTTTTTAAAGAAGAGCTCGCCTATTCCCTGCCCATTTATCCCAGTCAAGATCCCACATTCCTGGAACCCATTTTTCCGATGCCATTTCTGCGGCTCTGTTTCATTTACCTGTGACGAAGAAAGCAGTACTGAATAACCTTTATCTTTCAGTTCTTTCTCCAGGAACTTGAGAAGCTCTTGACCATATCCATTTCCCCTGATCTCTCCGGTCACTTTAATCAGGCTGAGAAATGGGAGGTTGCTCCAAATAATATCCAGTTTTATATACCATCGGATAACTCTATCGATTTCGAGGAGGATAATCTGATTGAGCTGTATTTTACTTAGCAGAAGCTGTTCATCTATTTGATGGTCAAACGTAAGACAGCTCTCCTTGTCTTCTATATTGGCAAACCGAATAATGTGCTCCATCATGCCCTCTCTTTTAAAGGATCTTTTCTAATATTTTTCAAGCTTCCTTCGCAGCAAGACCTCCCATAAGGGCCTTTAAGCATTAGCCTCTCCACATAAGCATAAACATCTTGTTTAAGCATTCATAAGGTGCTCACCTCCTTTATGTTTTCGCGGTACGTTTAACAGCATAATGGACCCCAAAGCATTCTGACAATAGCAAGTCTATGGAAGCAGATCGCAATATTGGAAAAGGATATACAAATATGGAATTGCATATACATAATTGGAATTACATATATTTTGTGGAAAAATATAGTATAATTTTTTGTCATTTTTTCTTTTTTTCTAGTTTTACATTTTTCTCACAAACTATCTTTTTAACCTCATGTACTCCATCACTTCCCTTCTATTCAATAGCACTTTGGAACAAGTGCCAGAAAGAACGTTATCCACCTTTCCTCTGAATACAAGGTTACGGAAATAGTTCTGGCTTTTCCCGTAAACCTTCTCCGCTTCCTTGGGGGTTATGTATTTCCTATGAAAGGCTTCAATCTCTTCTATATTGAAAAAATACTCTTTTCTTCTATTATTATTTGCTGCGGCTTTGATTGGATTGAGCAACCCAAGCTCGATCAATTTATGCACTGTCCTTTCCCCTACACTAATGGCTTTGGCAGCTTGTCCCAAACAGTAGCCCCTTTTGTTGATAGTCCGTTCCGTTATATATAGAATGATTTTTTCAACATCACCAGGCATGAAATAAAAGTCCGATACCTTGTTAGACTGAAACAATGAGTAGGCGGCGATTTTTCTGGATGACAGCAAATAGATTAAGTCAACCACACACAATCCACTAGTTCTGTATTTATCAAACAAACGCCCCCAGGATACGCAATTGGCATCAGATGTCAGGGATTTTGCATCAAAACCTTTCTGAAGGTTATTTAAAGTTTTTTTACATAAATATATTTTCTTCATAAACTTAACTTCTTGTAAAAACCCTGCATTTACTAAGGAAGGAATGGTGTCTACGCTAACCCCTAACATCTTAGCAGCTTCACATTTTAGGATGACATTGGTTCTTTTGTCATAAAGTACCGCTACCTTTTCTTCTATTTCCTCTACGGAATAATGGCAAATTTTGGTTTTATCCCTTATATATACCTGAGGATTCATCCAGGAACATAACTCCTTCGCTTCTTCTCTAGTGAGGTTGTAGCTGGTCTGTATTTGTTTCTTCATTAAAAATTTCGTTTTAACCCACTCTGCAATATCAGGATTGATGCAAGAAATATTCCGAGGTACATTTCCATTTGTAATTTCCTGCCGCTCGTAGGCTGCATAAGCATCTTGAATGAAGCGAAATTTGTCATGCAAAAGCAACGCTTCAAACTCACACTTTCTCCTTTTCCTTCTATTGAAAGGCAGCAAGAAGAATTGATCGAGGACCTCAAAAAAATCGGCTAGGGAAATCTTGATGCATCCAGTAAAGGTGAATTTGGGCTGCTTCCAGACTTTCGTTCAAGAAAAACTTGCTGGAATCGTATCGGATCTTTATTTGTTCCTGTTCCTCACTGTTTCCCGCATAGTGAGGGATACTGTCGAGAAGATAGAGATGTTTCTTATATAGAAGGAGCAGCTCATCGAAAGATAAATTCTTAAATACCCTGCCCCCTTTGCCTTCGAATATCGCTTGCATGCTGGGCAGTACTTGACATATTGTTTAAGCATGCCAACCTTATGCAAGGTTGAATCGGTGTTTTTTACAAAATGATTCACGGATACTTGGTACAATTCATCAGCATTGTAATCGATCAATCTGGATAACCGCATGCAGCTCTCCTCATCAAGCATGTTCGATTCCCAATGAGAAAAGGGTACGTTAATGATCTTTAGGAAAGTGAAGACAGACTCATAATAATTATCTTCGCTCAAGCGGTATACATAACTGGACAGGCTCTCCCCATTCAATAAAGGTGGACACTTGATTAACTTCTTCATGTATTCCTCCTCCATTCAATATGATCAACAGACGAGTACACAGATAGGGCCTCCTTCGGTAAAGGATTTTAGAAGGATTTAATTCTTTTTCTAATAAGCAACAAATGGGTATATATGTACCTCCTTCATAAAAAGTAATGTGTTTCCATTTATATTTGTAACCAAAATAGATACGACTATTCATATTTATGAACATATGTACATATAAATATTCATTTGAGTGAACAGTAAAGGAAAAGGGTAATCTAACAAACATTTGATTATCCTTTTTCATTTATAGAGAGGTGATACTAAATGTCTTAATTCTCGATAGAGAAAAAGTTGTTGCTGTTCATTCAATTTTTTATTGGAGATGATCCGATTGAATATAATTACCCTCATGCAGATGCTGAAGAATATACCAGCTTACATAACAAAATTTAAGGAGAAAATAAATTCTGGTTTTCCCTTTATAAAATATCCTTCAGTAAAAAAAAGCCCTTACTCATTACAAGAGAGCTGGTTTAATCTTTTATAAGGAGAATGTAAGCGAACTTCCTCATGATTAGTGTTTAAAAATCTACCATTATGCTGACAGTTTTAAAAATACACACCGAAATGCTTTTCCAGTTCCGAAACCGTTTTTTAAGGCTTGGATGCGGAACAAAAAAAGTCTACATAGAGCCCTATTTTCAAATCACCATAACATATCTGACACAATTCCTGATGACTTTTCTAAATCCCTGTGTTTTTTTAAAGGGACACTTTTTGTTTAGTTTTATAGAAAAAATCCTGCAAGTAGCAAGGAGGTCAATAATGATTGAAATGGGCAGAAGAATTTGTAGAAGAATGGAGAAGACTTCGAGCACAAACGAGGTTCATTGGAAGAAAGAAATACAAAGCCTATTCAGAAATAAAAGACTTTGTAGAGTTAGAGAAATGGGAAGGATACAATACTGGGTGTACCTGGGTCTGGACAGAATATGGAATGCACAATGATTCTAATTGCATACTCCTTATATTCCAAAGCCATTTAGTAGGGGGAATCAGAATGCACTATGTTGCTTATTACTTTTCAGGTCCTATGAAAGAAAGCGATTGGACAAAATTCCACATGCTTGAAAGTGTCCATGAACAGGCAGTGTTAGGTAACGCAGCTGAAGACTCTCTCTCTAGGATGGAAGCTTTGCAGGCGGCCGAGGAGAAGTATGAAGAATACAAGGCTCATATTGAAAAGGTCCCAGATAAATATCACAAAGGAGGCCGTTAGCCTCCTTTTTTAATTTCTAGTTTACAAGGGATTTATATGCTATTACCATACACCTCATATGCTAGATCGGTGCGCTCTGAATTTTGATATCTAAAAGTACCTATCCGAAATTCCATACGGCCGTTACGGACAATGATTAATAGAGGATTTGCATTTTGGTAGCTCTCCGTATTGGATATTGCGACCATCTCTCTGTCGTCCTGCCTGCTAGGAACTGCTTTTCCGAAAGGATAGGTATGCCATGGGGCTACCGAGTTCAACGATTATAACGCTAAAATAGATACAGCTAAAGCGATAAGCGATACGATTAAAGATACAATTGTGAGTAAAAACATTCGTCTCTGCCTTTTATAGTCAATAATTGTATTTAAAAACGATATCTGTATATCCATTTCTTGTTTTACATTCTCAAACAGAGAAACAAAATTGTTTATACGTGTTTTTACTATTTCAGTCAACCTCCCTACGATGTTTCCAGATATCCAAGGATTGCTGGTTTCACCGACTACTGATTCATACCGCTTTTTAATACCTACATATAAATTATCTACTGTATCTCTCTTTAACCTATTTATATATAAATAGTCATGTTCCACTTTAGTGCGGAGATATGCTAATTTCGAAAACTTTACAAATCTAATGAGTTTACGCGAATTTATCTTATCGTAGACATATTTATGTTTTACCGTTCTTGACTCTAATGTATTAGTTAAATTATATATCGATAGTAGCTCTAGCAAATCATAAACTATATCTTCACTTGTTAAGGCTAAATACGTACTAAAGTCCAAATTTTCTCTTTTGTATTCTGCACTATTAAAAATAAGCTTGAAAGACAGGTCCTTAAAATTATCCTCAGGTAACCGTAGAAAAAACTCAATATCCCCATGTTCACTTATTTCATTCAACTCACTCTTATTAAGACCAATCGCATGGTATGTTTTATCCAGATGTCTAACAGAATCCAAGCTTTTTCTAAGGTAACGTCTGAACACAAGAAAAACCGCCCGATTAATACGGACGGTTAAATTCTGAACTATCGCCGTTAGCCGATCATACAACACGTCTAGTCTGAATCAAAGCAGACTGGTCTTTTTGTATTTACCCGCAGCAAGAAGAACTTTTAAATTCTAGAACAACTGGTGCACTGCAACAAGAACTTGTTTCCTGGACAGAATTTTCTGAAGTACAGCAGCTGGTCACAATATTTGTGCTGCACACTCCTGTTTCAGGAAGTTCCAATTGGACTTTTTTTGCCGCTTCCAGGTCCCCTGTCAAATAGGCTACTACTGAACGGACTTGTTCATATCCTGTCGCAAGCAAGAAAGTCGGTGCCCGCCCATAGCTTTTCATGCCCACGATATAAAAATCCTTCTCAGGCTGACGAAGTTCCGCTTCCCCGTGTGGTCTGACCGTTCCACAGCTATGGACGTTGGGATCGATAAGCGGTGCAAGAGCCTCCACGCTTTCAACAGCAGAATCTATACTCAGCCTAATTTCATTCAGGAAGGTTACGTCTGCCCTAAATCCAGTGCTGACGATGATTTCATCGATTCCTTCTACTGAATATTCTTCGTTGCCTGACTCTCCTGTTACAGTAATCGTGCCTTTCAATTCACTTACTTTGTTGATATAAAAGGGAGTGTGAACATTAATTTGTTCGGATTCGACTAATCGTTGAATGTTGATGCCGAGTTCCCCGCGGGCTGGCAATCCATCTCTTTCCTGGCCTCCATATACATCTTGAATCCTGTACTTTCGTAGAACCCAGTGAATACCCGTTTCTGGGAATTGTTCCTTCAGTGACGCTAATTCAAGAAGCGCATTGATTGCAGAATGGCCGCTCCCGATCACCATCACCTTTTTATTTTTATATCGCTCTTCCAGTTCCTTCACGTTTGGTATTCCATAAAAAATCCGATGTTTCAAAGTCTTTTCTGCTTTTGTCCAAATGCCGTTAGAAAGGATGGGATTTGGATTTTTCCATGTTCCTGATGAATCGATGACTGCCTTCGTCTCAAATACCCTTGTTTCGCCGTCTAATTCTACATACAATACAAAGGGAGCAAGGTCTCTTTGGGCCGTTTTTAGCTTGTCGAGTCCCTTTTTAGCCACTCCTACCACTTTTGCATTTAACAGGATGTTCTCTTTTATTTCTGGCAGGTTGCTTAGCGGAAGAAGATAGTTTTCCACCAGTTCACGGCCTGTTGGAAGCTCCTGTTCTTTCGGAGATGTCCAGCCTGACTTTAGCAGTAACTCCTTGGCCGCTTTATCCATATTATACTGCCAAGGTGAAAACATGCGGACGTGCCCCCATTCAAGCATGCTTGAACCTACACTGTTGCCCGCTTCAAACAGGATAAATGGCTCACCCTTCTCAATTAAATGAGCTGCTGCGGCAAGACCGACAGGCCCTCCCCCTATAATCGCAACTGGAAGTGAATGTTTATCGATTTGACCCATTTTCCTTACCTCCTATATTAATAAGTTTTTCCATCGCCATCACATCGACGAATATATCGTCTAACATTCCTTGATTCTCATATACTCCTACGACCCGATATCCCATTCTCTTATAGAGACTCTGCCCTAGCTCGTTGAATGGGAATGTAGAGAGAACGATTTTGTGAAACCCATTTTCTTTCGCCAGTGTCTCAATAGATGTTAGTAATCTTCTACCAATGCCTTTTCCGCGGTATTCTCTCTGGATATACACGGAAAGATCTGCGACGCCATTATAGGCAGCACGGGCATTGAACACGTTTAAACTCGCCCAACCGACTACTTTTTGATCACATTCAGCCACTACCACTTTGTAACGATCTTGATGTTTATTAAACCAGTCCAAGATATATGACATATCTTTCGTTTCATTTTCCAAGGTAGCGATTCGGTCCGCTATTCCCTCGTTATAGATCACCAGGATGTCATCCAGATCGCTAAGAAAAGCCGTTCGAATTTTAATTTGACTCATTTTTTTAAGCCACCCCACAACCGCTACATTATATTCGGCAGTTTTTAGTTCCAGCACGATTTGCTAATCCAACCTTTAAACAATATTTTTTGATTTAAAATCGGTAAATCAAATTAATTTGATAAACTCAGTATATTAGCAGTATTTTCTAATTACAACTCTTTTATTAAAAGTATTTGATATTTATCCCTTTTTAGGTTTGTGTCCCTTCCCCTCTTTTTAACACTTTCATATACTGCAAAAAAATTAAAGTAAACCAACAAAAAACAAATGTTTTTAATCAAAAATATTTGATTAAAAAAATTGACACAAGAAAATTTTGGGTATACTATGGGTACATCAAGAAGATTTGATTAAGAAAAAGGTGAATTAAGGATGAATCAAGAAATCCAAATACAAGATGTATCTATGGAAAAATTCTTTGAGAAATACGAGGCTAAATTCAAGGCATTGGCCGATAAAAAACGTCTTCAAATCATGAATATCCTGACCCAAAAAGGAGAAATGTGCGTCTGCGATCTGGCTCCGCTTATGGAAATGGCTCAGTCAAAGTTATCATACCACCTAAAGATTCTCCTTGATGCGAACATCATCTCTAAAGAAACAAGGGGAACTTGGAGTTATTATCAAATCAATCAAGATGAGATCAACCATATGCTTTCCCACGAACTTTGTTGCGTGTTCAAGCCAAGTTGTTAATTTTTTTTCGGTTTTAAATCAGTTTTTTTTGATTAATATATCAATATTATTTGATTAAAGGAGGATTTTTTATGAATATGTAATTTTTGAGATGACTAAATCTCTCCAACATGAGATTGAACAGAATACTAAGGATGCCTGGAAATACTACGAGATACAAACAGATGACAAAACCTCAGGAAAAGACACTGATACTAATTTTGTTAAGGAACCCTGTCTGAGTTGTGCTTAACCTTTTATAGAGAATAATATTCTAATGAAAAGATTACTTAAAGGAGGGATTGGCTTGACTGTTAATCATGGCGGAGCGCTAAAAAAGGAATATTTCTTATCTTATATAAAGCTTGTCTGGGCTGCACGTGCCTGCTGCCTCGCACATGCTAAAGATCTGACGCTGGAGCTATTTTTTAAAAATAACAAGAAACTATACGGAAAAGATACTTATAAAAGCTTTATGGATGCCTATGAGGAATTGACGAAGAGCGACGCCGTACAATAATAGTACAAAAAAAGAGGTGCTCTCTCCTCTTTTTTTGTGCTTCTTTTCCTGTGCAAGGGTTACCTAATTCACTCTTTACTCGATGATTTGACTTTTCCACACAAATCAATTGAACTACTTACTTTTATCCAATACCTTCATTAAAGTAGCCTCAATATTTTCTGCTATTTCTTTCAACTGGGAATCGTCAAGCATTCCGACCATCAGAGTTGGTTTTGGCAAACCGATTTTCGTTGTTCCACCTGAGCGATATACAGTAATTTTACATGGCAGAAAATAACCGACTAGTTCATTGATTTCAATGACCCTCGCCGCTTCCTTTGGATTACATACTTCTAAGATGTGATAAGGATTATTGTAACTGTCTACGCCTTTTTCATGCAATTTGGCAGGAAGGTCAAGTCGCCACAATATACCGAATTTCTCTTCCTTTAAATGAGTCTCAAGCGAAGCGATCGCTTCTTCTACTGACTTATTGCTCTCAACTGTATAATGAAACATATAACCCTTTTCACTCCTTCATAGCTATAACTTAAAGAGGATATCAGTCCAAATCTTGACTGAGGTAATTAAAATCAAAAATGCTAAGGCCCATTGTAGTACCTTTGTGTTCATAGCTTTGCTGATTTTCACTCCAAACGGGGCAGCAACCAGACTCACTGCCATCATAAGAAGAGCTGGAAGGAACAACACTTGTCCAGTCGTTATCTTACCTATCGCTCCCCCTACGGAAGAAATGAAGGTAATGGCCAATGATGTCGCGATTGTAATTCGCAATGGAACCTTCAGTACCACCAGCATGATCGGAATGAGGATAAAAGAACCGCCAGCTCCTACCACTCCAGAGGCAAGACCAACAACAAAAGCAAGGAGGGATGCCAGCCATCTTTTAAAATCAGCAAACTCATGGTCTGATCCTTTTTTGGGAACAAGCATTATGATTCCCGCGAACAAGGCTAACAATCCATAAATGATGCTGATACTGTTTTCAGAAATCGAGCGGGACAAGTAACTCCCGATCAGGCTTCCTAATAATATACTCGATCCCATAACCAGAAGAAGAGGTTTATTAATATAACCCGCTTTTCGGTAGGACCAAACTCCCCCGAGGGTTGCAACGAATACTTGGATCGCGACTATCCCAGAGACCTCATGAGCTGTAAATCCATTCAAACCCATCAGAGGCGGAATGTATAAAAGGATGGGATAGTTAATGATGGCCCCGCCAATTCCTAACATTCCTGAAAAAAAGGAACCAATAAAGCCGATTGCCAAGATCGTGACGATAAACCCTATATCCATATTCTCACCACCTTAAGCTTTTTCGTCATGAGGTTATCCTTTTTTTAAGAAAAACTTTAGAACCCCATTCTCCTCAGTGTGTTCCATAAGTTCATGCCCGCCTGATTTTGCCCAAGCTGACAGGTCGTTTTTTGCTCCTTTATCTGTTGCATGTATCTCTAAAATTTGGCCGTACTCCAGTTGATCCATGGCCTTTTTTGTTTTTACGATTGGCATAGGACAAGCAAGACCCTTTGCATCCAAGAATTTATCTGCGTTCATTTGTATATCCTCCTTTTTAATTATGGACCGCGCAGCGGTTGGGCCCAATTTCCATTTCTCTTTGTTCTTCTTCATCAGGTTTCAATTTCCCCATATTGGTTTGGCGGATCTCTTGGTATGAGTTTGGCTGTGGAGGCAAGTTATCCGTAACCAGAGTTCGGAATTTATCAGACTCCAAATTGAGCCCCTCATTACGCTCATATAATTCTTTTAAGCTAGCCGTGACTTTTCCGTTTTCACCCAGTTCAGAGACCTTGGAAAAATGGGCAGGCAGAACCATTAAGCCTCCGTCTAACTTTTTGTATCTGTCATAAAGGGATTCTCTTAAATCTGCGACCCAATCCTCCGCTTTGCCAGCCAAATCAGGGCGGCCTATTGATTCCACAAACAAAATATCGCCAGTTAACAAATATTTATCATCAATTAGGAGTGAAGTGCTTCCAATGGTGTGGCCAGGCGTGTAAAGCGGTTGGACGATTACCTTCGTACCGCCGACAAGGATTTCTTTGCCTTCTTGTAGCTCCGCAAAATCAAACACCACTTCTTCGGCATCTTTTGGAGGAATGTAATAGGTTCCTCCCACTTTTTCAGCCAATTTTCTCCCACCTGAAATATGGTCCGCATGGAGATGGGTATCTGCAACATGCTTAATGAGAATGTTATTTTCATTGGCAAAGGTCTCATAGTGTTCTGTCATTCGGGCAGCGTCCACAATTATCGCTTCTCCTTGTGACTCAATCATGTAGGATAAACAGCCTTTTCCGATACGAACAAATTGATAAAGGCTACCGCCACCTTTTAGGTCGCCTATTTTAACTGGCTCTAAATATTCACTCCATGCCTTCATGCCGCCTTTAAGGTAGTGAACGGAGAGACCAGTTTCCGACAGCATTTCAGCTACCATCACGGATGATCCTTCTTTTGCACACACTACAAGTACCTGTTTATTTAACGGCAGTTTATCCACTATATCTTCCACACCGTCAAGCAGATCAAAATAGGGTATATTCAGATACTCAAAGTTTTCTCCTTCAATTTTCCAATCACCGAACGCATCATGGTTGCGGACGTCTAAAATAAATAATTGATCCTTACTTATCACTTTTTTTGTGACTTCTTTAACTGTCATTGGTTTTACAGTCATCTAAAATACCCCCCATAGTATAATTTTTAAAAAAATGTTTTATTTTACAGCTTTTTCTGTTTCTCCATTCCATTCGCTCATGCCTGGAACCACGTTGGTTACTTTTTTAAAACCAGCTTCGAATAACTTTTGTGCGGCCAGATCGCTTCGATTCCCAGTACGGCAAACCACATATACTTCCGCCTCTTTATCAAGCTCGTTTATTTGTTCTTCTAATTCACCTAAAGGAACAGAGACTGCGTTCGGAATATGGTTAAATGCGTATTCAGCTGATTCACGAACGTCCAACACCAGCATGTCTTTTTTTTCTTCCATCAGTTTAATTAGTTCATCATTGGAAACTACATGAGGGTGCCGTTTATCCTTTTGTTCTTCTCCGCCTGATTTACGGACATAATGCCTAAGAATTTCCCCTTCTTCGACGGTTCCCAAGTAATGGTGTCCCATCCTAATTGCCCAAGCCTTTAAATCAGCCGTAGAACCTTTGTCGGTTGCCTGAACTTCAATTACCTGTCCTGCTCCTAAGTCGTTCATTGCCTTTTTTGTTTTAACAATTGGCATCGGGCATGCCAACCCTTTTGCGTCTAAGACCTTGTTTGAATGTATCATCGTTTCTCCTCCTGTTTTATACCTCTGGGGGTATTTATGTTCTTAAAAAAATTTACTCTACTACTCCCTGCCATTCAAGCATTCCGCCTGACATGTTAATTACCTTATAACCATGGCTTTCAAGCAGTTTGAAGGCCATGGAGCTTCTTCCTCCTGAACGGCACACAATGATATATTCTTTTGATTTATCCAATTCATGCATACGGAACTCAAGTAGCCCCAATGGAATATGAATGGCATTTGGAATTTTACCCGTCTTTACTTCATCTACTTCTCTTACATCGATAATATTGGCTGGCTGCTTGTTGTTGAGTAATGTTTCAACCTCTTTCGGTGTCATTTGCTTCATTTAACTTTCCTCCTATTAATGCCAGGCATTCATTCCGCCTGTAATATTAGTGATGTGTTCAAAACCAATCTTTTTTAATAATTTACTCGCCCGTGAACTTCTGATGCCACTTTGGCAAATCACATATACCTCTTTCTGCTTTGATAGTTCTTGGCTTCTTTTGTGTAGTTCTCCCAAAGGTATGTTTTTAAAACCTTTGATATGGTTAGCCTTGAACTCAGCAGGGGTTCGAACGTCAATGAACTGGATATCGTTTTGGTGCAGCTTCTTTTTCAGTTCGCTCATATTCATGTTTTTGACTCCAGATACAGGTAAAATACGCTGCAATAAGAACCAAATGATAAAAGCAATCAACACTATATTCAATAGGGTTCCGATAACAATCATTCTCCTAACCTCTTTCCCTGAAACTATTAAATAAATAAGTTCACATTACCTTCTGAAGCCTCACCTAGGTAGGCGGCCACTCCAGCATATTCAATGCCTTCCAACAATTCCTCTTCTTTCAAACCCAGAAGGTCCATGGTCATAGTGCAGGCGATTAATTTGACTTCTTGTTCTTGTGCCATCTCAATGAGCTGGGGAAGGGTCATGGCATTATGTTTTTTGATGACTTCTTTTATCATTTTAGGCCCCATTCCTGCAAAGTTCATTTTCGATAATCCCATTTTATCGGCTCCGCGAGGCATCATCTTGCCAAATATTTTTTCGATAAGTCGTTTTTTCACTGGTACCTGTTCGTCTTTACGGAGAGCGTTCAACCCCCAGAAAGTGTGAAAGATGGTTACTTCATGATCATAGGCAGCAGCTCCATTTGCAATAATGTAAGCGGCCATTGCCTTATCATAATCACCGCTAAATAAAACAATCGTTGTCTTCTTCTTTTGCTGATTCATTTTTGTTCCTCCTTGGTGTTTGTACCCGTATGGCCCGCAAAATCAATTTTACCTATACGGGTAAGGGTATATATTTATTCAAATGAAAAGTCCGCCAACCCTGGTACACCAGCGGTTGATGAACTTTTACCTACTTTTGATTAGAAGCTCAACAGCTTCTTTAACGAGGTGCTCTGTTGACTCACCTTTTTCTACATTTTCTCTGACGCACTGTTCCAGGTTTGTACTAACAATGACACCCATGGTGCGATCAATGGCATTCCTAGCTGCGGATAGTTGTGTTACGATTTCCCTGCAATCCTTTCCTTGTTCCATCATTGCTAGAACACCTTTAATTTGACCTTCGATTCGTTTTAACCGATTTTTGACACCATTATTATATTCCATGACTATTTTACACCTCTTTACATGGGCATTTTGTTAACATGTAGCTCGATACATTAAACCCCTTTGCCCTTAAGAACCTCATGCCTAAAGAAGCAATCAGGTGTAGCTGTCTAGAAGGAATTTCACCATAGTAACGATTTAAATACGCATACGGGATGTTCATTGAATCTCCACCTGAATTGGTTCCCTTCTCATTATAATCCCTAATGTCCAAAATCATCGTATTATTATGCTTTAAACCAACTGGTTTTTCTATACATGGAACGTGTTTTACAGGATAATAACGTTTATAAAAACTTGGCAGTAAGGACATTGCCAGTAGGATTAAGATTAGTATTAGTATTAGGAACACCACCAATCATTAGGGCCTATCTACAATGTACATAGTATACCCCCACGGGTATAAAGTCAACCCCTAATCAGTCCTTAGAATGATAAACAAAAGTATTCGTATGAATTGGTCACCTAGCAATCGAATTAATTTCGTAAAGACCACCAGATGCGTTGGAGGTCTTTATTTTTACTATGATTTTTATACTACATTCTTTAATCGGCTTTTTGATTTAAAGAATACTTTCATCATTGGAGGTGTGACAATCGTTGTAACTAATATTACAACAACAATGACAGCAAACATGTCTTGTGTAAGCAGTTTGGATTCTAACCCAATCGCTACAAGTATTAGTGCTACTTCTCCCCTTGAGACCATTGCCGATCCAATTCCCAACGAACCCATCCAATTGAATCCCGCCAATTTTGCCCCAGCAGAGGCGCCAATCAATTTCGTCAATATAGCTATAACACTTAAAACGACGATTAAACCAAAGTTCTCTGTAACGCCAGTGAATTGGGCAGTAATCCCAATGGATGTAAAGAATACGGGAACAAACAGGGAATAACTTATCGTCTCTACCTTTTCCAATACCTCATCTTTAAATCTTGTTACACTAATTGCCACACCAGCAATATAAGCTCCTATTATGGCAGCCACTCCAGTGTATTCAGCCAGATAAGCAAAAACAAAACAAATAATTAAAGCGGAAGAAATCACCGTTTCCGTAACTTTCAATGAAGAAAACTTTTTCAAGAACCAAGGGACCACTTTCCATCCGACAAGAATAGCCCCCGCAAAGAACAATACTTTCTTCAATACAACTGTGGTTAAATTGACATCTCCACCAGCAAAGCTCATTAAAAATGCCAAAGCAATGATGACCACTACATCATCAATAACAGCTGCACCCAGTATGGTGGTTCCTTCACGAGTTTGCAGTTGATTCATCTCTTTAAGTGCCTGAACTGAAATACTAACACTTGTAGCCGAAAGCAATAAACCCAAAAACCAGGATTCAAATACTGATAAATTTAGAGCAATGCCTGTTAAATAACCTATGACTAAGGGAACAACAATCCCGCCTAGTCCAACGAATGCGGAAGCTTTACCCGTTCGTTTAAATTCATCTATATCTGTTTCTAATCCTGCTATAAACATAAGCAGAATAACACCGATTTGACTGAGCTCCTCCAGTGTTTCAGTCTCGTGCACTAGTCCTAAAACCGATGGACCCAGTACAATTCCGATAAGGAGTTTACCAAGAACGGCAGGCTGACCCAATCTTACACTTAGGCTCCCAGCTATTTTTGACGCAATTAAAATAATGGCTAATTGAAGTATTAACACAAATTCCACCCCTCGTTAATAGTTATTCATTTTAACAGCTAAAAAAATACAAAAAGAGCCCGTCACCTTAGGACATACTTATCCCTTGGTGACAGGCTCCTCCAAAACATTTGAATATTCTTTTTTAGTAATGTAATCATATCATAGGTCACATAAAAACTCATTTATTTTGGCAACCCAATATTGATATGAAATTAATTTAATCGATTGATTTCAATTACTTTACGATCAGAACAGGACATTTAACTCTTTTAACCACCTTGTGGCTTACACTGCCCAATACCATTTCCTGTAAAGAATTTAAGCCACGGCTGCCAAGTATCACTAGATCGAAATGTTCTTTATTGGCATAATCTACAATTGTGGGACCAGGATGGGAACGGTTGGAATTCAATGTAAATGTCATCCTTAGGCGGTCAGTAGCGTTTACCCATAATAACTATGTTCTTTAACTAGCACAGCTTTAATTTTGAATATGAATTGATTAGCAAGCTTTATTGTCGCGAAGTCACAATAATTAAAGAATGCTAAAATAAAGATCTACATACACATGATAAAAAGAATAGATGGGGGATAACCATGAAAAAGAATCATGTTATCAGCTTATATATATTCGCTTTCCTGCTCCTTGCCTTACTCCTTTTTATCGGACTTGAACTTAAGAAGGTTAATAGTAACCTGCAAGGGGTCCAGTACAACCTAGCAAATATCTTTGAAAGCCTCATTAATTTTGATCTTTGAAATACTTAGAATAACCTGGCGACTAAGAAGATATTGCTGACGAGTACATAAAAGTAACCCCTCCAATTCGGAAGGGATTTTAGATTTTGCCTTACTTGCAATATCATCCACCTTGTATATCTATTACTTACCATTCTTATTTAATCCTCTGCGTTTATTGTGGAAATAAAAAGAAAAAAGACCTATTTCAGGTCTTTCCCAGCTAATAAATGATACAAAACTTTTGAATCTTTTTTTGGCAGTTTCACATACTTACTCTGGTCTGTATACAAAATTTCTAACACATCTTTGCCAGGGTTTACCCATATATAATAACTGGCCGCTTTCTCTGAAGCTTGAGGATTGTTGGTATACACCATAAAGTCGGCTTGGCGATCCATCTCAACCTTAACATTCGCCCATTTCGCGTGATGCAATATAGATTGAACTGTTTTCACATCGTTCTTTTTGGAAATATGTCGTTCCGTCCTGAAAGAACTTTTATCCCCTTTAACTGGCGTTAGGACATCATAAAATGTTTTTTCATTAATTCCCAGGGAACATCCTGCCAACATAAATATCCATACAAAGCTAACCAACAGAAATGCATAATTTTTCATCCTACACCTCCTTGGTATCCTTGTTAATTTTATTCTCATTAGCAAAAGTTTAGTCTTTAGTGACCCAAATTTTGGTGATTGAACGAAAAACCAAAATAAATAGTAAAACAAAAAAAGAATGCCCCGTTTGGACATTCAGTTTCTTGAACAATTAATCATTTGTTTCAGTTCCTCTAAATTATTCATACGCTCTGAGTAAAGCATCCAATCCATAGCAGGAGTGAACCTATTTCATCTGTTCCAATACGATTTTGCTTCTTCCTCAAGTTTGTTTAACCTTTTATAATAATCAGGAAATTCATTAAGATGAGCTAGTGCAATTTTCCCTGTAATAATAGGATCGTCCCCTGTAACATTTGTTTGGCTGGACCGTTTTCCATGTTCAAGTTCAGTGTTCACTCCCATCAAAAACTCTTCTAACCCAAATTTACTTTTATCAAAGTCAATGCCTAAAAGTAAAGCTATGGCTGCTGCTTCCTCTTTAGAAAAACTATTTTTAACCATATTGGTTTGAATCCTAATTGGATACTTTGTTGGATGGGAATAGTGCTTTCCATAGGCAGAATGGTGTTCCGCAACCAAAGCATCTGCTTTAGTTACATGAACCGTGCCAAATGGATGTTGTGGAGGTGCATATATAGAATAAAGTTTTAACGGGATATTGCCTGTATTGGTTACATTATGCCATGTTCCAGCAGGTATCATAATGGCAGAATCATCAGAAACATTTTGTACAAAATTTAAATTGTTTTTTCTCTTGCCCATTTGAACAATCCCTTGACCTTGTTCAATGCGTAAAAATTGGTCTACGTTAGAATGAATTTCTAAACCGATATCTTCCCTGGCTTTAAGACTCATCAATGTAACTTGTAAATACTTTCCTGTCCATAATGCAGTGCGGTAGTTACTGTTTTGTTTTGCAGCTGCATTAATATTGATTACAAAGGGGTTCCGTCCATAATCTTTTAGACCGATTTTATTTCTTCCTTTTGATGATTGAAACAAATCCAATCGGTTAGCAACATCGTGAGTGGTCCAGTAATTGGCCTGTATAATATTGTTATTTATTGGTTCATTAAAATAATTAGGATTTGGAAATTGATATTGGTGGGAATACGAAAAAGGAGCATCGTACAATTTTCTCAACACCTTCGAAGATTTTTTAAATTATCCTATGCCCTATTTCAAGGAAATGTACTAATACTCAGGTTTGCCCCTTTAGTGAATTAATTAGCTTTTAACATTTGCTCAATCTAATGGAACAACTTAAATAAGTAAAGTTCCTTCTTTAACTAACCTGCCCCGTTAGCTGATGAACAAAAAAGCAGCCTAAGCAGCAATATTTTATTCAATTAACGCACCCGATAGTTTAAGTACATTTCTTCACAATTGTAACCTGACCTTTTATGCAATGGAAAAGCTGCTGGTTCAGCAGCCCCATTCTTAAACAAATTAATTTATCCTTTTTACCTTAAATTAAAAATACCCTTTCCAGTTTCCATATTTATTGGTAAGGATGAATGTTCGTGAGATATTTGCCAGAAATCATCTTTTTTATTTAATCCAAATGTAAAACGATTTGTCATTTGACGAAGTTTATCTCCCGATTTTATATCATGAGCAGCAAAGGTAACAGTACAATGAACAAATGCAAGATTCATATTTTCTTCTATTACTAAGTCATTGAATTCCACATTAAGTGAAACACCGTCCACCTTCAAACCATTAAACCACTCTTCCACATTTGCCCTCCAGTGTGAAATACCCTTGATCTCCCAGTTACCCCAGCAATCATATATATGTATTTCAGGGGCATAGGTCGCTAAGAATCTTTCAACATCTTTTTCGTAAACTGAAGACTTGTAATTTTCAAGCACGTCCTGAACTTTGATAAAATTCCTCTTCATCAAATGCATCCCCTTTACTTACTTTTGTTTCAAGTGTTTATATGTATTCTATATTCAAACATTTTTTTCCTTCTTCAACTAACCTGCCAGTTAGTAATTAACAAAAAGGCTGTCATAGCAGCCATACATTCTTCAACTAACGCACCCGTTACTTTAAGTGCAATTCATCACAATCTTTATTCCCCTACTCCTTTACGAGTGGGGGTTCTTTGTTTCACAGAAAAAAGAAAAGCAGACTCCCATAAAAGAGCCTGCCTTCCCTGTTTTGTAAAATTAAGCAGCTTTACGTACGTTTGAAGCTTGAGGTCCACGTTGACCTTGCTCCACATCAAAAGTCACTGCTTGACCTTCATCTAAAGTTTTGTAACCTTCGCCTTGAATCGCTGAGAAATGAACGAATACATCGTCTCCACCTTCACGTTCGATGAATCCGAAGCCTTTTTCGCCATTAAACCATTTTACATTACCTTTTTCCATTTGTATTGCCTCCTAGTGTGTAAACACACACAATGTAATACTATCCCTGCTCTCAGTGATCATCAAGATGAAAAGTTACAAGTCCTTTACACCGAACAAAAATAATTCTTTTTAATCATAACATTTTTTGCAAGAAATGTCAAGATACAGAAAAATCCATTGAACTCACTATTTCTTTATGATAATCATTGCCGTATATTTTGTATCAGGATTCACTCCATATTCTGTGTGCATGCTTACAGCAAGAGGAACAGCAGTGTATTTAACATCTATCAGCTTTCCTTCCTCTAATGAGCCAAGAAAATCATTAACTACCCGAATAAGTTCTGCGAAGTCTGTACTTTGAAAACCTTTTGGGGGGAAAACATTGAAGTAAAAGGAAATGACAAAAGTATACTCAAGTACAAAGCGGTGATTATGCTTGGTCCCCCCCTATGATCAGAGTTCATATTTACAAAGGGGTAGGAGATCAATTAAATTTTAGAAACGTTACTGCTTGAGAGCCACGTTGTCCTTTTAGAATATCAAATTGTACGCATTGCCCTTCATCAAAGGATTTAAAACCATCACCAGTAATCTTTACTATTGTTATGTAAATAAAATAAAAAATGGTTTCCTGGTCTGGAAACCATTTTTGTAGTTGACCATATGGTGTTACCAATTCGTTTTTCTCTTTTACGTAAAGAAGATAAACAATTACTATTCACTGTCTCAGTAGATGTAAAAAATTCTTAAAGATAGAGGTGAGATTGATTGTTTTTTCTTCTAGAAATAATGACTTAAATAATATATTGTATACCTAAAACAATGAAAGCCCTACCTCTCTTTCATCCTTACGGCTCCTTGTCCGTGCCAGTGTGAATCAGGATTGCAAAAATCAAGTGACTATTTTATCGAGTTATTTGATGAAACTTCAAACATTCGTAAAAGAAATTTAAATAATAAAAATGGATTAGATTGTAGAAATAACAAAAGAGGTTAATGCTCTAAAGGTGAGTTGGAGAAGTTGAATGTCTTTGAAAAGATTTACTTTTAATAATAAACATATTTCCAAAAAATTCAGGATATTTTGGGGAGATGTAATACATTTTCTTAAATTAACCTTAACAGAAACTTTTTATTTGATTTTCAGTAATCCCTTTAATTAATCCCAGTTCACTAATCAAAAATTCATGTGCGTTATCTAACATTTTTTTTTCGCTTGTATTAAGTGCTTTTTTTTTCTTCATACGCATTAAATCACGTACAACTTCAGTACATTCTTGTATTTTACCCGTTTTTATTTTGTCCGTGTTCACTTTATACCTTTGTTTCCACGGCAGTAATCTATCTGATTCTCCATGATGAAAAATGTTTATGATGTGTTTTAATGCAATTATGTCAGTAACAGGGCGTATACTTGAACTCAATATTTTACCCGTAGGAATCATGACTTGCATATTACTGATTAACATTTTTATGACATAATACTGTTGTTTTTCCTCTGAAATTTCCTTTTCTTCTATGGCTTTAATTATACCTACTCCGTGCATTGGATAAACAATGTTATCGCCAATTTGAAACAAATAATCCACCTCCATATATGGTAACCTTCTTAACCTTAACATATATATTATTTTTTATCAAATTTTTTAATAATATCATAAATTTATTTTCAGTGTCAACTACTTTTTCTTTAAAGATCAGAAAAAGCAAAAACAATAGGAATCGTGTCGGATTACTAATAAAGGGAAGGTTGATTTTCCCGCGTATATTTTGAAACCTCTACTAACCTTAATATTATTATTCTTTATAAAACCTTCCTGCGCAAATAACACAAAAAGCGACTGCCTTGTTCTGCAATCGCACCTTTTAGCTTAAGTACACAATTTCACAAACACACTTTGCTCCACAAAACAGTCCTATAATAGACAATGGAAAAGGCGATGCCACTTTAGAGCATCGCATACGTTAATGAACAGAAACTGAATAAATTAATATCTATTTGAATTATTTTTTCGAATGAGAGGAAAGCCCCCGACCGATAAGGTTTGCAGAAACAGGCTTTCTTCCCAATTCTCTTGCCCAAATTGATAATTGTCCTATATGGTGAATTTCGTGAGCAATGGCATGTCGCATAATTTCACCCCAAGTATCAGTTACAATTCTTCCATCTGGCAGGGTATCGTAAAATAATTGATTTTCCATACTAGCATCCCAGTTGTTCACAAAGTTCTCTACTTCTAAATGAAATTCCGCGTCCAATTTTCGAACCTTATTCAAGCTTTTATAATTATCGAAACTCTCCTGAAAGTCAGTTTTCCCCTGTAAGAGACGTATCCAACTCCACTCGACATCAACAATATGGAAAAGTGTATGCAATATACTTCCCAGACCACCCGTTCGGTTTTGCAATAGCTCTTCTTCACTTAACACTTCACACCAACGATACCAGTCTTTTCTTACCATCCAGTTATATCTAAAAAGTGTTTGCAATAAAACCCCTCCGCAATAAGAAAATAAATTAACCGTAAAATTTACTTTAGGATTGTTAAAAAACCTTATTTAGTATTACAATTTCAACAGACAAAGTATAAATTCTTTGTTCAACTAAACTGCCCAGTTAGCTGAATAACAAAAAAAGCTGCCGTAGCAGCCCTCCTTCTTTAACTAACGCACCCGTTAGCCAATCATGCAGCACTGCTGCACCACAGAATATGAAAATGGGTTTCCTGTCCATACTGATCTTACGGCTAGGAGAGGAAGGTCGATATACTATGGTGCCT
>NZ_JAFBFI010000011.1 GCF_016909175.1 Peribacillus deserti | reverse complement strand
TATGCCTTTCAGGTGTCTGCTTTTCTATGAAAGAAGTGTTTACAATAAAACGCGTTGATCATGGTCCCTATAGGAGTTGTGTGTGAAAAGCACCGTCCTTCGCTTTGATGGCCAGCTCCAAGCTGAGACCCTCGAGTCATAAGCCAATCAGTCTATGAGAGGAAAAGGCGCCTCTCACAGCCTGCTCGTCTTATGATTGTCGGGTCTCTGCCTTCCTTTATATTGAATTTTTTGTAATAATTTCAGCCTCATTGTGTCTTTTATTAGTTATCTACAGGAAGGCACCGCTTTTCTGTGGTCTAGCTCCGGACTGCCATCCTCGAGACATAAGTCAATCTGTCTATGTGAAGAAAACCACTTCCCACAGCCAGCTAGTCTTATGCTTGTCGGATGGCTACTTTTCTATTAATATATTGCGTTTAAAATGATTGTATTATCATTCTGGCTGTTAAGAGTTCCCAATGAAAAGCACCGTCCTTCGCTTTTCTTGATGGCCAGCTGCAAGCTGAGACCCTCGAGTCATAAGCCAATCAGTCTATGAGAGGAAAGGCGCCTCTCACAGCCTGCTCGTCTTATGCTTGTCGGGTCTCTGCCTTCCTTAATATTGAATTTTTTGCAATAATTTCAGCCTCATTGTGTCTTTTATTAGTTATCTACAGGAAGGCACCGCTTTCCGCTTTTCAGGTAAGCTGTTTAAAAAGAGATTCTATTTGAAGTGCGGTTCTTTTGCCGGCTATGGCTGCTATGTTTTGAATCACCTGCTGTCTTTGTTCTAAGTCGAAAATATTTATGTTTTTTCCATTGAGCATGGACGCAATTTTCTCTGCATGCTCAGATGACAGAATCACTCCATACTGCCTTCCAATTTTCAATAGTTCATCACGTTTAATGTTATTTATCTTCTGATTGACCATCATTTCGTAAAATTTCATGATTTGCTCACCCTCCTTCTTCTAACATATGAGGGGAAGGAGGAAAGTGAACATTATATTAAAAAAGAGCTGCATATTTACAAATCAGCCTGAGTAGGGTATAATACCTAAGTTAAATCGTAATCATTCTTATATACCAAAGGTGAATTAAATGAAAAATTCTGAGCCTATTATAAAAGTAGACCATTTGTTTTACAGATATGAAAAAGAAAATGTTTTAGAGGATATTTCAATAGAGGTACCAAAAGGAGCTTTTCTTGGAATAGTAGGACCCAACGGTTCTGGTAAATCTACGCTGCTTAAGCATTTATTAGGTCTATTAAAGATCCAGCAGGGCAAGATCCAATTATTTGGCACTGAAATTCGTTCTTTTAAGGATTGGGATAGAATTGGTTTTGTTTCGCAAAAGGCAAATTCTTTCAATACGGGCTTTCCAGCAACCGTTTATGAAGTGGTTTTAAGCGGATTGACTAGAAAAATAGGACTGTTCAGGTTTGGCTCTCGTGAAGACAGAAAAAAGGTTGACCATATTCTGGAATCAGTAGGAATGCTGGATTTCAAAAATCGGAATATTGGCGAACTATCCGGCGGCCAGCAGCAGCGGGTCTTTATTGCCCGGGCACTTGTAAGTGAGCCGGATTTATTGATTCTCGATGAACCAACGGTGGGTGTGGACGCCCAGAACGTTAACCAATTTTATGATATGCTTGAAAACTTAAATAAGGAACTTCATATAACATTAGTCCTTGTCACCCATGATATTGGAGTGATCAGTGATAAAGTAACCCATGTAGCCTGCTTAAATAAAAATCTGCATTTTCATGGCAGTACATTTGAATTCAATGCTTTAAAAGAGCGGGACTTATCAAGCATCTATGGACATGATGTCCAAGTGATTACACATCATCATTAATTTAGCTGGGGGATCCTCATGATTTCGGGACTATTTCAATACGAATTTTTACAAAATGCTTTTCTGACTGGAATTATTATCGGAGTAATGGCTCCGCTTCTCGGTGTGTTCGTAGTGGTAAGAAGGCTTTCTCTTATTGCTGATGCGCTTAGTCATGTAACTCTTGCAGGAATTGCGTTCAGTCTTCTGCTTGAAAAGAAGCTTGGATTTCTCTCAGGATTAAATCCTCTATATATGGGAATGAGTTTCTCCATAGTCGGAGCTCTGTTTATTGAACGGCTGCGAAATGTATACAAACACTATCAGGAGCTGGCCATACCCATAATTTTGTCTGGCGGCATAGGGCTTAGCGCAATTTTTATTTCTATTGCTGATGGATTTAATACAGATCTGTTCAGTTATCTTTTTGGAAGTGTAAGTGCAGTAACCCGAATGGACTTATGGATTATTATTGGGATTTGCTTGCTTGTAATTATTGCCATTATTGTTCTGTACAAAGAGCTGTTCCTGCTTTCTTTTGATGAAGAGTATGCGAGGGCTTCCGGGATTCCAGCAAAATACATTCATTTTATTTTTATTCTCCTAGTTGCTTTGGTGATTGCTGCATCCATGAGAATTGTCGGTATTCTGCTCGTATCGTCCCTAATGACTCTTCCGGTAGCTGCTAGCATCCGTATTGCTACGGGATTTAAACAGACAATTTTGTTTTCCATTCTTTTTGGAGAAGCTGCGGTAGTCGGCGGGCTGTTTTTATCTTATTATCTGGATTGGGCCCCCGGAGGCACCATTGTTCTTCTTGCGATCCTGATTTTAATTTTTACAATCGTATATAGAAATATCCGTTTGCGGATGGTTTGATGGAGGTTAATAATGAATCTTGTTCAAGCTATGGACATATTAAAAAAACATGGATTTAAACATACAGGCAAACGTGAACAAATGCTGGAGCTTTTTGCGGCAAAAAACAAATATTTAACAGCAAAAGACGTCCTGGAGCATATGAAGGAAGACTATCCCGGGCTGAGCTTCGATACTATTTATCGAAATCTCTCGATGTTTGCCGAACTTGGAATTTTTGAAATGACGGAGCTCTCAGGTGAAAAGCATTTCAGGTTTGCTTGCAGCCATAGTCATCATCATCACCATTTTATCTGCTTGGATTGTGGTATTACAAAAGAAATAGAAACCTGTCCAATGGACCAATTGCAGGCTGATTTAAACGGATATGATATATCTGGACATAAATTCGAAATATACGGCAAATGCCCGCAATGCAGCCATTAACTGTATTTGCCTTTATTTCCGTTCCTAAAGAAAAGGACTGACACCATGGTTGTCAGTCCTTTTCTTGTTGTGCAGCTTTAATTATTGGCCATTTTAAGCCATTGATCGACCCAGGCTTTTGCTTCTGTCCAATTCGCAACGCGGAATACATTATCAGGCACAGGATCCTGATTATATGGAGTATTAAAGAGCAGCACCGGTATTTTACATTGTTCTGCAATAGCAACAGCGTTATCATGTTTATCTTCAAAAAAGATATCGACTTTATGCTTTTTGGCGGTAGCTACCTTATCATGTGAGCCGATTAATTCAATATGGTGAACGTCAATATCCTGGTTAGTAAACCATTTCCGGGTGACCTCCATTAACTGGCTGCTGCGTGCACTAATAATATAAAGGTCCTGGGTATCTTTCCATTCGGTTAAAGCTTCCTTTGCGCCTTCTGCAGCAGGCGATCCTGCGTACATAAGCGGCTCTGTTTTCTTAAACCATTCGGCAAATTTTTCCCGGGGAATATTCACGAAGGGATTCAGATCGTATTGGGTGATATCCTGCAGTGTCAGTTCAAGCTGGAACGCCTTATTTATGTATGGAAGCAGTGCATCAGGACTGGTGATGGTGCCATCAATATCAATGCCAAATCTTTTTCTCATTTTCACGTCTCCTAATAAAAATTCTTCTTAAATGTATCATATTTCTTCTATTCATCTCATTGTCGCTGAATAATATTACCTGTATACGTAATACTTGGCTTAATGAAGATATGGCGCCTTACAAATAATAATGAAGCTCGATCTTAGAAAGTGAGGGATATTCTTTGGAAGAAAAAAATATTAATGATAAAGATTTCACGAATAAAGATTTTTCGCATGGCAATAGAGCTGACAGCGGAAATACTAATGCCTCTGAGATTCAGGACAGCCAGATGAATACAGATGTTCCTGACTACGGCAGGGGACAAAATAACAATAACAATGCAAACCGTGATTTCCAAAGAAATAACCAGGAAGAAACTTCAGCAGAACTTACTCCTGGCACCCGTTCCATTTCAAAAGACGAGTCAAGGAATAATCAGCTTACAGGAATGGCTGCGGGCAAGGGTATGGGCTATGCGGCTTTGATTGTTTCTATTCTCTCTTTATTTGCTGCCCCTATTTTATTTGGTATTGTAGGGATCGTGCTTGGATTCATGGCAAGGAGAAATAAGGAATCTCGGGCTCTTGGTTCCTGGGCAATCGGTATTGGTGCTTTTTCGCTGATTATCGGGACATTGATTCTTCCCTTCTTCTAAGCGGAGCGTAATGAACAGAGAAAGAGCCTGACAACAAGTCAGGCTCTTTCTCATAACTTATACCTCTAGGGCTTGTTTCGCGAAATATTCTTCAGCAATTTTATCAATTTCTTTTTTTAGTTCCTCGACCATAACAGCTTCTGGAACCTTCCGTACAATCTGGCCTTTGCGGAACAGTAAGCCTTCACCTCTTGCGCCTGCAATTCCGATATCAGCTTCCCTTGCCTCTCCAGGACCGTTAACAGCACAGCCTAATACGGCAACTTTTATAGGTGCTTTGATCGTTTGGATATATTCTTCTACTTCATTGGCTATACTGATTAAATCTATTTCAATTCTTCCGCATGTCGGACAGGAAATAAGTGTAGCAGCATTGGAAATTAAACCGAATGATTTAAGTAATTCCCTGGCAACCTTTACTTCTTCAACAGGATCCGCGCTTAGAGATACGCGCAGTGTGTTCCCGATGCCCATGCTTAGAATCGCTCCCAATCCGGCTGCACTTTTAACTGTACCGGCAAAAAGAGTGCCTGACTCAGTAATTCCCAGGTGCAGAGGATAATCAAAGGCTTTGGATGCTTTTGTATAAGCTTCGATAGCTAAATTAACATCAGAAGCTTTCATCGATACAATAATGTCGTGGAAGTCAAGGTCTTCAAGGATCTTAATGTGATGAAGTGCACTTTCAACCATTCCATCAGCTGTAGGATAGCCATATTTCTCTATGATTTTCCTTTCAAGAGAACCTGCATTCACTCCAATACGGATCGGTATACCTTTCTCTTTGGCAGCTTTAACGACAGCTTCAACCTTTTCCCTTCGGCCAATATTCCCCGGGTTAATTCTGATCTTATCTGCTCCTCCTTCAATTGCTTTAAGAGCGAGCTTATAGTCAAAATGAATATCTACAACTAGCGGTATATTAATGCATTTCTTTATTTCGGAAATAGCGTTGGCAGCTCTTTCATCAGGGCATGCTACGCGTACGATTTGACAGCCTGCTTCCTCAAGCCGCTTGATCTCAGCGACTGTTGCTTCAACGTCATGCGTTTTGGTCGTAGTCATACTTTGGATAACTACCTGGTTGTTTCCGCCGATTGTTAGGTTTCCTACCTTAACAGGACGGGTTTTGGTACGATGTATGATTTCACTCACGTGTATTTCTCTCCTTCAGGAAAAAGCGGTTTTGATTCTCCACTTGTATTCATGTACACGGACCTATTGTATCAATTTTTCACTGATTTTGACAACAATCAGAATTTCAAGTGTTTATTGGGTATACACAGGAATTTTATACTTTTTTCCTATTTGGATATCTTCAGGGGCCTTCCCTTTATTCAATGCCCTAAAATCAGAAATGATTTTTTCGATAGGTTCGTTTATTTTCCCCTCTTGCTGTTCAATTATTGATAAAATTGTATCACCTGGCTTTATTACTATTTCAGTGTGCCGGATGTCACTAGAGTTTTTGGCAGGAGCAGAAGGATCCGGCTTTTTATCTAGAGCAATTGCAGCCATCGTACTTTTTACAGGAAGAGTCCCAGAGGTTAAATCATAGTAAACGATAAAGCATAGGAAACAAAAAGAGAGAAGATAGAGAAGACGCCGCATATACAAACCTCCGCAAGCTGCTTTTGATTCAATATATTCAACTCTATTTTTAGATATTCCTGTTTGAACCTAAAAAAATAGAATAGACCTGCTAGATTCTCTTATATCAAAAAAACCACGCTTAGGCGCGTGGTTTCTGTTTCGGCACGGGAATTTCTCTAAGGGCCAGATATAAAATAGTTAAAGTTACAAACCAATTTATAAAGGATTTGTAGATAACAGGGGTGTGCAGGAGGCCCATGACGGTAAAGAAAAACGTGGCGAGGGTAAGGCTGTATGCGGTAAGTCTCCAAAGGTGCCTGTATTGTAATTTTCGCTTCAGGGTATTAGCTAAAAATAAACCAACCAGGGCTATAAATAATGTCTGGAAGAATAAAATCGCTGCAGCTGATAAATACACCATTAAAGATAAAACGGGCAATAGGATGAAATACAGAGATTGAACTTTATTTAGTGCGTTTGATGCCGTTTTATTATTAATTTCCATACCTTCCGCCATACTGTATGGATAAGCCTGAGATTGGCCGCCAGAAGAAAAAACAAACTCTTCCTTCAAAAGTGCGATTGAACTTCCTGATTTGTTTTGAACGTCTTCTTTCGTTAAAGAGCCTGATTCATCTACCAAGATATTGAAGTTATCTTTTCTTAATGAGAAGGGCTCGTTTACTAAAGAGGATAGGGAGCCATTTTTTATTTCAAAGGATGGTAATTCTGAGTTAATTGTACTTTTTGCCAACGAAACTCCTTCTACTATTTCTGTATTTAAAACAAATAGAGAGGGCAGAACAGATATAAAAGAGAGGAAAAAGAGATACAAAAATGTTTTTCCAATCCCCTGAAATCTAAATTTGGCGATATCCTTCGGAGAATAAAGACTTTTATAAAACTGGATAAAAATATTCATAAAAATGTAAACACCTCGGGTGGAAAGATCTTATCCCTTATATTTTATCTTTCAAAAGTAGAATAAACAATATTGTTTTTGGGGAAAGGGAGAGAATACAGCCGCATTTATTTACTGAGAGGAGGAATCCTTTGGAAACTTTGTATTGGTCTATTATCGCAATTCTGTTCATAATCGGATTTGTGGGGTTAATTTATCCTATTATTCCTAGTGTATTATTTATTGCAGGCGGGATTCTGTTATATGGGTTATTTTTTTCCTTTGAACCTTTTAGCAGGCTGTTTTGGGCGGTACAGGTTCTGTTCGTAATTTTGCTTTTTTTAGCTGATTATGCGGCTAATCTTGCTGCCGTGAAAAAATTTGGCGGTTCAAAAGCAGGGGTTTGGGGCAGTACGATAGGCTTGATTGCTGGTCCTTTTGTCATTCCTATATTCGGAATCATCATTGGCCCTTTTCTCGGAGCTATATTGGCAGAGCTTTTATTTAACAGAAAGAATATTAAGACAGCAGCAATAATAGGATTTGGCTCTGTCGTTGGCTTTGTTTCAAGTGTGATCACGAAAGGAATTATTCAGGGATTCATGATAGCTTATTTCTTCATAGCCATTTTATAGGCAAAATTTAGAAATAAAAATGCTAAAAATTTGTATCGTTAACTAATCTTTGATAATCTAAAATCAAAGCCCTCGGAACATGGTTATTTTATACTGTGGAGAAAGGGCTGAATATTTATGTACATAGAGAGGGGTATTAATATGGCTTTTGAACTTCCACAATTACCTTATGCTTACGATGCATTAGAACCTAACATCGACAAAGAGACAATGAACATCCATCATACGAAACATCACAACACATATGTTACAAACTTAAACAACGCTCTAGAAGGTAATGAGGAGCTGTTGAGCAAAAGTGTAGAAGAAGTAATTTCAAACCTTGATGCAGTACCTGAAAATGTTCGTACTGCTGTGCGCAACAATGGCGGCGGCCACGCGAACCATACTTTATTCTGGCAGATTCTTTCTCCAAATGGCGGCGGAGAGCCTACTGGTGAGCTTGCAGAAGCTATCAGCAGCAAATTTGGAAGCTTTGAAAATTTTAAAGAAGAATTCGCAAAAGCTGCTACTACACGCTTCGGTTCAGGCTGGGCTTGGCTTGTTGTAAACAATGGCGAGATTGAAGTAACCAGCACTCCGAACCAGGACAATCCAGTAATGGAAGGCAAAACTCCGCTTCTAGGGCTTGATGTTTGGGAGCATGCATATTATTTGAAATACCAAAACCGCCGTCCTGAGTATATCAACTCTTTCTGGAACGTTGTAAACTGGGAAGAAGTAAATAACCGCTATAACCAGGCAAAATAAATTAAACTATATCATCAAAAAGCCGGCATCTTTGTGCCGGCTTTTTGATTTTTCCTAAACCCTTGCAGATGTAAATTCTCATTCTTTTTCTGTCTGTTTACATATTTTGAGGCTCTTTTCCTTAAACTATCACAGACATAAAAGGAGAGTTCAATATGAGTTTTCTGAAAAAATGGGTGGGAGAAGCAGACCTTCCAAAGGATTTGAATCTTCTGCTGATTATAGGCGGTTTATATGCTTTAAGCGGAGCATTATCAAATACATTTGTTAATGTGTATCTATGGAAGCAGTCAGGACGTTTTATTGATCTAGGGATATACAATCTATCCGTCGTTTTTCTGCAGGTGTTTACCTTTATCCTGGCAGGCAGATGGGCAAAAAAAATGGATAGGACCATTGTTCTCCGCATAGGAGTTATATTTCTGGCTCTGTTCTATCTGGCTGTATTGATTGTTGGCGAAAATGCGACCTCTTTTTTATTTCTATTAGGCGGCATACTGGGAATTGGCTATGGTTTTTACTGGCTTGCATTTAATGTTCTTACCTTTGAAATCACAGAACCGCATACTAGGGATTTTTTTAACGGCTTCATGGGGATATTGGGGTCAGCCGGAGGCATGATCGGTCCTATAATGGCGGGTTTGATTATTTCCAGATTCGATAAATTTTTTGGGTACTCTATTGTTTTCGGCTTATCCCTGACTCTATTTTCTATAGCCGTTATTTTGAGTTTTTATCTAAAGAGGAGGCCAGCCCAGGGGAATTATTTGTTTCTTAGGATTCTGAAAGAGAGGCAGCATAACTTTAATTGGAAATTAGTTACTAGTGCACATTTTTTTCAAGGACTTCGGGAAGGCACCTTTGCATTTGTTATTTCTATATTTGTCTTTATTACAACAGGAAGCGAACTGGCTATAGGAACTTACGGACTCGTTAATTCGGGCATTTCTTTTCTTTCTTACTACCTTGTGTCACGGTATATTAAGAAAAACAAAAGAAAAAAAGCGATTCTGGCAGGAGGTATCGGCCTCTATTTATCGATATTGTTAATTGTCTTTGATTTGAGCTATATGAAATTATTGATATATGCCTCTGTGATTGCTATTTGTTATCCATTGCTCCTGGTCCCGTTTATTTCCACTTCCTATGACGTCATTGGCAGCGGCTGGAAGGCAGCAGAAATGAGAATTGAATATGTTGTTGTAAAAGAATTGTTTCTAAACAGTGGAAGAATGGTCTCGCTTCTCACTTTTATTGGCTCTGTGTATATTTTCGGGGTAGAACAAAGTCTTCCATACCTTTTATTAATTTTGGGAGCAGGACATACATGCATCTACTTTTTCATAAGAAAAGTGAACATCAAGGCTGGTTAAAAGGAGATTGGAAAAAATCTCCTCTTTTTCTTGTTCATTTATATGTCTAAATTTGTAGAAAAAGATAAGCAATTTATATAAAATAAAGGGTGGACAACATAGAATAGTTTAAAGGATGTGTGGCTTAGTTGAAAAAGTCTGGAAAGAAAAAGACGCATGTTCCTTTTCGGTTAAATATGCTTTTTTTTATTGTATTTATTTTATTCTCGGTTCTTATTTTACGGCTTGGAATGGTCCAAATCGTATATGGGGACGATTATAAGAGGGAAATAGAAAGAACGGAAGATGTAACGGTAAATAATCCGGTTCCCCGCGGTAAAATGTATGACCGCAACGGGAAGGTAATTGTAGATAATACACCTTTGAATGCAATTACATACACAAGGCAGGCAGGGGCAGATACAGAAGAAATGCTTAAAACAGCTGAAAAGCTGGCAAAGCTGATTCACATGGACACGAAAAAAGTCACTGAGCGGGATAAGAAGGACTTTTGGATTATGCACCATGAAGAAGCAGCTAAGAAAAAAATAACCAAAGCAGAAACAAAGCTATATGAGGAAAAGAAAATCACAGATAAAGAGCTTTACAATAAGCAGCTTTCTCGAATTACCCAAAAAGAATTGAATACGATCACAGAAGATCAAATGCAGGTTTTGGCCATATATCGTGAATTTAGCAGCGGATATGCTTTGACTCCTCAGGTTGTCAAGAATAAAGATGTGTCTGACAAAGAATTTGCAGTTGTCAGCGAAAATCTCGAAAAGCTTCCGGGTGTAGAAACAACGACTGATTGGGATCGTAAATATCCTTTTGGCTCGCCGCTTCAAACCATTCTAGGGAAGGTTACTTCTTCTGAGGAAGGGCTGCCAAGTGAGCAGCTTGATTATTTTCTGGCCAGTGACTACAGCCGGAACGACCGGGTTGGAAAAAGCTATATAGAACAAGAGTATGAAGATGTTCTTCATGGACAAAAAGCCAAGGTTAAAAATGTGACAGACAAAGCGGGCAATGTCATTCATTCACAAAAGGTCTCAGATGGGCAGCGTGGAAAGGATTTAGTCCTTACCATTGATATGGAGCTTCAAACGGCTGTCGAAAAAATTATCGAGCAGGAACTCAAAGATAAAAAACACAATTATAGTGATACACAGCTTTTGGAGCGTGCCTTTGTAGTTATGATGGATCCTAATACTGGAGAAATCCTGACAATGGCAGGAAAAGACTATAAAAAAGATGAAAAAACCGGAAAATACAAAATGAATGATTTTGCACTCGGCAATCTTTCCACCTCTTACGCAATGGGCTCCGCCGTTAAGGGTGCAACCGTGCTGACAGGCTACAAAACCGGTGTGCTGACGCCCGGACAAAGGATATTGGATGCCAGGATGAAAATAAAAGGTACCAAGGATAAAGGATCCTGGCAGACGATGGGTGTAATTGATGATCTTACGGCCTTAAAGCGGTCATCCAACGTTTATATGTTTAAAACAGCCATTGCCATTGGTAAGGGAAACTATGTACCAGGTCAGTCTTTGGATGTGGATACAGCTGCATTTTCCACATTGAGGGACAGCTACAGCCAGTTCGGGCTTGGTGTCCGAACCGGAATAGATCTTCCAAATGAGCAAAATGGGTTTAAAGGCACGGGCGATGGTCCAGGGCTTCTGATGGACTTATCTATTGGCCAATATGATACGTACACACCGTTGCAGCTTGTCCAATATGTATCCACTATTGCAAATGGAGGAAGCCGTTTACAGCCTCACCTTGTTAAAGAAATAAGAGAGCCGATAGATGATAATGGGAAAATGGGTCCTGTTGTCGAAGAAATGGCTCCGACTGTATTGAACAGGCTGGACATGAAGCCGGAATGGATTGACAGAGTCCAGGAAGGGTTTAGGCAGGTTATGCAGGATCCAAGAGGAACAGCCGCTTCTGGATTCATAGATGCTGAATATAAACCAGCAGGCAAGACAGGGACAGCAGAGGCGTTCTATGATGGTCCAAAGAGGAGTCAGTTTAAAGAGCCTCCTCAGACCATGAATATAACACTTGTAAGCTATGCGCCTTACAACAATCCCGAAATTGCCATGGCGGTTGTTGTGCCATGGGCCTATCAATCTTCTGAGGGCCACCATATGAATTTAGATATTGGAAGAAAAGCTTATGATGCTTATTTCAAGCTGAAAAAAGAGCGGTCTGAAAAAGAGTCAAATGAAAGTGCTTCTGAGGATGTTAACAATCAGTCTGGTCAGAATGAATAACTATCATTATATCCAATAAATGAATATGGACAGAATGGTCTTGGCGCCTGAACAGGCTTCCAGGGCCATTTTTTAGTTTTACAAAGAAATTTTAATTCATTAAAACTCCGTTAATGAAAAAATTCTACACTTTTAATAGCGGATAAGTATATATGATGCCAATATATGCGTGAGATGAAGGACTGTCTCAAAGGAAAATGCTTAATCCAAAAGGACAGCAGCAGTGTCTATGTATAGCCCCTGGTCATCGACCGGATGTTATTTTAATCGCCGAGCCAGCATCTGTACTTATTCCAATAGCTATTTTGAAAATTGAGGAGCTTGTACAAGAAATTAATAAAAAATTTAGATAATGGTGACTCATAATATGCAGCAAGTTGATAAAGCGGCGTTTTTTCTAAAATCGTGAGGTAAAAGAATTTGCAGAAACCGATAAAATCTTCTCTAATCCTTCTGATAAAGATCAAAAGATATAACAGAAAGACTCGGATAAGAAGAATGTGCAGGGGGAGATCCCATGGTGGTTCGCGAAAAGTTTGAGACGGAATTAAGAGAATTAAAGGAGCTGCTTATTAAGCAGGGGATTGAGTCTTTACATGCCTTGTCAAATGCCTTCATTGCTTTAGAAAGCCGGGATTTCGAAGCTGCCTTGGAAATCATCGAAGACGATGTAAAGATAAACTTGTTAGAAGAGGAAATTAATGAACTTGCCATTCTTTTGATTGCTAAACAGCAGCCTGTAGCAAGTGATTTAAGAGGAATTATTGCAGCCATAAAGATTGCAGCTGATCTTGAAAGAATGGCAGATTTCGCCGTCAATATTGCCATAACAATCCGGATCGGCAAAGAGCCATTCATTAAGCCTTTAACTCACTTGAAACAAATGCATGAAATGACTATCCAAATGATCGATTTATCCATTAAATCCTTTGAAAAAGAAGATGTTATTCTAGCTAAGGAGGTTAGTGAAATGGACGATAAAGTGGACCGGTTATATGGCGAGACCATTAAGAGCCTGTTAGAGCGGGCACAGGAAAAATGGGGCAGGTTACGCAGTTAACTTTTATTGCCCGCTATCTGGAGCGGACAGCCGCTCATGCCACTAACATTGCGGAAAACATTTTCTATATGGTCAAAGGGAACATTACGATCTAAATTAGCAGCTCACACGCGGCAGAAAGTATTTTTTAAAAAACAGAGAATAAACAAAACGAGCATACACCTAAAGTGCTGCTCGTTTTTTATTTTCTGTTGGATTTTTGTCTATGCATTAGAGCTTTTATCCTTTTAAGGGACGGATCCGGATCCAGTTCTCAGGTCAATTCCGGGTGATGGTGCTGCTAATCTGGGCGATAGACATATTGCTGGTTAAGACAAAACTTCCCAGCTGGATATTTTCGTTAAGATCATGTGCTTTCAGGTAATTCTCAAACTCATCTGAATCTTTTATGATTCCGTTCTTTTGGAGAATATCAGATAGATCCTGCGGTGTCATACCTGATTGAACCTGTAATGTATATGTTTTAATTTTAGGCTTCTCTTCTTTAGTTGAAGCTAAAGGAGGTTTTGCAGAGGTAACTGCCGCTGAAGTCTTGCTCTTTTCCTTCTTTTGGTCTTTCATAGGTTCTTTAGAAATACTATAGCCAGCCTCTTTAATCACATGTTCTGCCTCCGAGAAAGAGATGGACTTGTCCTTCTTAAATAAGAAATGATAGGAAGCCAGAATAGCTGCTGAGACAAAAAGGCCTGCAGCGAATGCTTGTAATATGCTACGGCTCATATTGGTCTCTCCTTTTGTTGGTTTTCATCAATAATAGATATAATTTCATTGGGCTGTAAATTGGACTGATGAGCTATGCGCTCAATGGAAAGTCCTTGTCGATACAGCGCCAGCACCTGGTTTTTTATGATTTCATGAACGGAGCTTTTTTCCTTTATGGCAGCTGGAAAAGCATCAGAGTACTCTGGAGATTCTTGAAAGAGGAGTTCCTCTTCCAAAACAGAAATCTTCTTTTTTAATTGATAGATATCCTGCATATAAGAGAGGGAAAGCTGTTCTATTTCCTGTTCCAGCTCGGCTAAACGGTCTTTTCTTAGAAACGAAAAGATAAAAACAATTGCAGATAAGAGTAATAGAGTTAGGATGATATATTCCATATTAGTCACCTCAGATGTATAGAATGATGAGTAAGATAATCATACACCGAAATGTTCTGCCAATGTGAATTTTTATCAAAATTTGCCGGATTGTCAAATAAATGAGGTTTTTACTAAAAATTTGGAAACTAAAATTACTAGTAATCGACAAAATGCGTTCATTGTTTAGAACAAATACCCGTGATAGGATAATCATAAGCCCGGATGATAGAAAATTTGAAATATTGGAGGGTTTTAGTTGATTGAGGAAATTCTAAAGCTCCGAAATGAAGGGCTGTCCTTTAAGAAGATAGCTTCCAGTTTAGGTGTTCCGGCTGGGAGAATTCAATATCAATGGAATAAGCATTTGAAAAGTCTTGCTGAAGCACGACAGAGCACATCTCCTCTAGGAATAGAGAAAACCATGGGCGGACGCAGGACAAATGATGATCAGAACAATGAGAACCCGCAGCATAGGAATGAATATATTACCGCAGTATTGCAAAATGCAGATACCATATTCTTATGCTGGGCAATGAGCGCAGCTAAAAAACAGGCCATTTCTTACAGTTTGGGCGTGCCGCTTTCCTCGCTGAAAACGTATTGCAGACTATATGACATTACAGGTGTTTTATTCAACGGAAACAATGCTCATATGTATATGGATATACGTCTCCCAGAACAGGCTTATTCGTGGAAGCTTTCAGGAGTAAAACCAGAACGCTCTTACATAATAGATATTGGCTATAAAGAGAGCAGCGGCTTTATCCCGGTTCTCCGGTCCGAGTCAGTCCAAACTCCTTGTATAGATTTTAATCATTTTGGACGACCGGGGCAGGAAGCTGGGTGTTGGATAAAATGGCAGGAGGACAAGCCTGGTTGGAATGAACATGTAAGCACCTATTCTCTTTATGAGGATAACGAATGACAAGAGGGGGCTGGGATTTTGCTGATCACCTTTGAGAAAAGCATCAGGTCTTATTATGAAAAAGCAGGAATCAGAAGACTTCCCTTTATAAAACGATTGGAAGAAGAGTTTTCTTTGCTGATAAAGCTCTTAGAAAATGCAAAGGCGGACCATCCTATCCACGTAAGTATAAGCGGACTCCTTCTTGAGCTGCTGGCTAAACCCCAGTTTCAGGTAGAATTTCAGGATTATATTAAAACAAAAAAAACCGAAAATGTTTGGACAAGGTATGGATGGACAACTCCGCTGCCTGCTTTATTGGAGCTTAGCGGAGCAAAAAAGTTAATTCCCGCTGCCACAGCTTATTCCTTGTTTCCTATGTCATTAATCCAGACTTCTTCAGGTATGGAATATCAAATACAAAAATCTTCTAAGATTTTAACAGAGCTTTTTCAGGCTAGCCCTAAAAGCTTTTATTATCCGTATGGGAACTACCTTCCAGGATTGGATCGGCAGCTGTATGAAAAAGGGTTTATCTATTCTTTTATCAATGAAAATGCCTTTCATCTAAGAAAGCCTGACACGAATGAAGAAGGATACGTATATTCTCCCCATGGTATCATAATGGTCCCTTATAAAATTTACTCTAAGGAAGATATGTTGATAGTACATTCTGGCGGATCTCATCCTCTGCTTTATTTGAAATCCTCTGAACTAAAAACATTCATGAAGGAAGAATATGATCATTTTTTAGATGAGAGCAATTATAGGATCTGGGTTGCAGGTAAAACGTCTTCTGAGCATAAAGAAATTACAAAGTCTTACTTTTCCTATACCTATAATGATATGCCAGCTGGCCAGAATCTATTTCCAGATTCTGCTGCGGATCTTTTGATTAAATCTTTTTCAATGGAACGAGAATTTGAACATTCTAGCGAGGCCGATAAAAAGAAAATGGGTAATGATTGGAGCCTCTTTATTGACGGCCTTCTGACATCTGAACAAGCACACAATTCACATCCCCTTTCCGCTGATAAGAATAATCAAAATGGATATGCAAGCCAGCCCGCTGGTCCAGCCCATAAGCTCAACATATTAATGCTTACGTGGGAGTTTCCGCCCCATATTATAGGAGGGCTATCAAGGCATGTATACGGACTGGCAAAGGCTATGTCAGATAATGGCCATCACTTACATGTTCTAACCGTGCGTCAGAAGGGTTTTGATGAATATGAAGTGATGGATAATATTTCTGTCCATAGGATCACTCCTGTAACTTCAGGGGAAGCCTCTTTCCTGGACTGGGTAACCTGTTTAAATGTGGCTATGACCGATAAAATCAGAGAAATCTGTGACAGGGAGTCTATTGATATCATCCATGCTCATGATTGGCTGGTGGCAGCAGCAGCCCTTACAACAGCATTGGACGATATGGCCCTGGCCGTTACGATCCATTCCACTGAATATGGAAGGAACAGCGGTATCTACAGTGAACTGCAGAAGAAGATTCATTATCAGGAGCAGCAGCTTATTTCGAAGGCAGACAAGGTGATTGTGTGCAGTGAATATATGAAACAGGAGCTGAAAACAGTCTTTCGATGTGAGGATAAAAAATTGGTTATGCTGCCCAATGGAATTACGGAAGAGGAGGTTATCTCTCAATCAGACATTGACATTACCCGGTACGGGGCAGACGAAGGTATTCCTATTGTTTACTCCTGGGGAAGGGCCGTTAAAGAAAAGGGAATTCAAACATTAATTAAAGCGGCAGCTCTGTTAAAAAATAAACACCTCAAACTGCATATAATCGTTTCTGGAAAGGGGCCTTACCTGCCGTTTCTGAAAAACCTCGCGATTGAGGAGGGTGTACAGGACGATATTACGTTTACTGGCTATGTAACTGATGATGAAAGAAACAGAATTCTCAAACATTCTGCAGCCGCAGTGTTTCCTAGTTATTATGAGCCATTTGGTATAGTCGCATTGGAAGCAATGGCAGCAGCTAAGCCCGTAATTGCTGCTAGAACTGGGGGACTCCAATCTATATTTAAACATAAGGAAGAAGGCCTTCTATTTAAACCTGGTAATCCAGCACAGCTGGCTGAAATGATAGAATTTCTCCTGACGAATCCGGCGGAAGCAGAGAGGATTGCGGAACAAGGGAAAAGAGCGGCCCTTCATTTATATAATTGGTCCAAGATTGGTAGTGAAACCGAAGCTGTATTTAGAGATATCCTGCTGGAACGTTATTCAATGAGGGGGGATCCAGATGAAAATGAGTACAAAACTGTTAAAGACACGTAATTCGGGCTTCAGGCCCATTTCATTAGAAAATTCGCTGACTTGTGGACTAGGGTTATGGGAAAACGGTAAATATAACAATCTGGCAGATGAATTTCAAAATGACAATTCAGTAAGGGTTCAGACATTGGATTATCATGCCCATATAAATGGCGAAACGGGAATTTATGCGGAATTTACTCTTTATAATCCATTTAACACGGCAAGAAATATAAAAATGATATGTATTTTTAATGATTTAAACAGATCGGAAACAACAGCATTTTACAGCCCTCAGGAAGATTCTATTATTCAGCTCAGAGATGATAATCTGGCTTATATGAGCGGAACAATCGGCGGGAGCGGACTTGGCCAATATTCCATTGTTGAATCGTCCAGGTTAAAGTACGAAGGGTGTTTTAAATCGCTGGATAGAGGGGAACTATATTTTTCCCCTCTCGCAAAAGGAAATCTCTCTATCATCTATACTCTTGAGACTACTATTGAGCCTCGAGGCTATGCAAGTGGAGCTGCTTGGACAGTCGTTTCACCAGTCAGAGAGAAAGCTGTGAAAATAAATAATTCGTTAAGAAAAAAACGTACTAGCATTTTATTTTAAAAAGTGATATTATATAAAAGTCGTATGAAGAGAGACTTAAGTTTGGAGGGAAATATATATGCGCGTGAATATTACGTTGGCTTGCACTGAGTGTGGAGACCGTAACTATATTTCTAAAAAAAATAAACGTAACAATCCGGATCGTCTTGAGCTTAAAAAATACTGCCCAAGAGAAAAACGTGCTACAGCACACCGCGAAACAAAGTAAGCAGCAGGATATCCTGTTGCTTTTTTATTTATATAAAAAGAATGAATGATCGAGTTTTAACGTTTTTGTCAGGAGATGAGCCGAATGGATAAGAAGCTGTTTCGAAAAGAAGTAAAACAATTTTTACAAAAAACATTAGAGCCCAAAAACATTTATAATCAACATTCAGCTGCTATAGCCGAGCAGGTATATAGGGATAAGGATTGGAACAGCGCTTTATGCATTGGGATTACTCTGTCCAACTTTCCGGAAGCAGATACATACGAAGTGATCAAGCGGGCGTGGAAAGATGGGAAGAAAGTGGCTGTCCCTAAATGCTATCCTGAAAAGAGGGTGCTTGAATTCCATGAGTTATTAAGCTTTGATCAGCTGGAAACGGTATATTATGGTTTAAAAGAACCGATTATATCAGAAACGAGAAGGGTTCCATGCAATGAAATGGACCTTCTATTCGTCCCGGGATTAGCGTTCAGTCCTAACGGCTACAGGCTCGGATATGGCGGGGGTTACTATGACCGGTTTTTAGCAGCATATAAAGGTAAAACCTTATCACTGGCGTTTGATGCTCAGATTCTCCCTGAAATTCCGGTAGAATCCCATGACATTCCTGTCTCGAAAATCATAACTCCTTCTGAGGTCATTCGCTGTGTTTAATAGTATCATCTTCCTAATTATTATTTTAACTGCCTGGGCAGGCTGGAAACAGAAGTTCCTTACAGGATCTGGGGCATTTGCTTCCGTTTTAGTAGGCATCGCCGTTGCAGCTGGATTTGGCTGGAAAGGCTTATTAATATTGGGGTGCTTTTTTGCAAGTTCCAGCTTTTGGTCTAAGTTCAAAAATACCGTCAAAAAACCCATAGATGAAAAGCTGATGAAAGGGAGCCAGCGGGACTGGTACCAGGTTCTGGCGAATGGGGGAACATCGGCAGTTATTGCAGTTATTCATTTCTTTCAACCAGAAGACGTCACGTTGATCTTATTCTTAGTTAGTATAGCCGCAGCCAATTCAGATACTTGGGCCTCGGAACTTGGAGTTCTTAGCAAAGCCCGTCCAGTTTCCATATTGAGTTTTAAGCGGGTTGATAAAGGCACATCTGGGGCTGTCAGCATTTTTGGGACATTTTCTGCGCTCATGGCATCCTTCTTTATAGCATGTGTTTCAGCTATCATTTTTGGTGTTGCTTCTATTTCATTTCTGATTATAATAACAGGATTCGGCTTTCTAGGCAGTATGTATGATACCCTGATTGGTGCGCTGTTACAGCCAGAATATAAATGCTTAGAATGTGGGCTTCAAACTGAAAAAATCGTGCATTGCCATCAAAAAACGCAAAAAATAAAAGGAACCAAATTATTAAACAATGATTTGGTTAATGTCTTTTCGATAATACTGTCAGTTATTACTTGTTACCTGTTTGTTTAAATTTTTAAATTAAATTCATAAATTTTGTGGAATTTCTTCACAATATAAAGCAGGAGGGATGATTATGACAAGATTTTTGATGAGAACCATTTTATTTTCAGCTGTTGGGGCAGCCGCGTACAAATACCGGTATACTCTCATGAACCGAATGCTGTCAATGCCGGCTGTAAGAAGCCTTGTGGTATCTACTTCCATGAAGAGTCCTCTGCTAAGGGGCAAAGTTCTTCAAAACATGTTCGAATAAGCATGAAAGGGCCCGCCTGTGATAAATAGGTTTAGGGTCCTTTTTGTTTTAGGTATAAATAATTCAGGCCTGCCCAAGAATTTTTATATGCGGCTTTCCTGAATCGTTAAAAGAAGTAAAGTATGTTTGAATTAATGAAAAACTGTGTTAAGTGCAAAAGCAGTTGGATACAATCGAAGTATATTGGCAAGTGAGGAGGAGAAGGATTGGGTACTAATGAAGAATTTTTATTCTGGGTAGCTGCCAGGCAGTTAATTGAACAGGAACATATGTCTCTTATATACATGGGCAGCGATCAACGAGAAATCTGGCTGGAAAACAACCGGAAAGGCTCGCCCTTTCAGGTGCTCAGGCTGGTCCTTAATGAATTAACATGGTCAAATCTTCTAAAGAGAGACATAGATCAAACCACTGTATTCGGGGAAAATAATCGTGGTGTGCTAAGAGCAAAGCAATTATCGATCTTAAATATTTATTTCACCCCGCATGTCCCCCTTGATGAATATGAATATCTTTTAAGAGCTCCTGCTCATTTCAAGAACACGTATGTGAATACTTTTATTTTTGACACAGAATCTATAAGGTTTAAGCTTCCAGAGCTAGAGTCGATCCTGGGTTTGCAGCTTCCTCTGAGAACTAACGCTGAGCAATCAGATGAAGGTGAAATAAGATATCTGAAGCAGGAAGTTTTGCAGTCTGCCGGCAGGGAAATAAAAAAAGAACAAAGCCTTTTAGAAGCCGGCCGCCCCATTTTTACTTATGTGTTTTTGTTTTTACAAATATCTGCGTTTATCTTGCTTGAAATGAGTGGAGGAAGCCAAAATACTCAGACCCTGATCAAATACGGCGCCAAATATAATCCGTTAATTTTGGAAGGCGAATGGTGGAGATTTTTTGCCCCTATAGTCCTGCATATTGGGGTACTGCATCTGCTCACAAATTCATTATCACTGTATTATATTGGAGCGACAGCAGAACGCATCTATGGCAGTCCAAGATTTCTGTTTATTTATATCTTTGCCGGTTTTACAGGTTCTCTTGCAAGTTTTCTTTTTAATACAAGTGTTTCAGCAGGTGCCAGCGGAGCTATTTTTGGCTGTTTCGGTGCTTTGTTATATTTTGGACTTCTACACCCGAAAACGTTCTTTCGTACAATGGGAGCAAACATTATCCTGATGGTAGTCATCAATCTAGGTATAGGCTTTACCGTACCAGTGGTTGATAACGCAGGGCATATCGGGGGATTAATAGGAGGTTTTTTGGCCTCGGCAATCGTCAGGATCCCAGGTAAAGGCAAGCTTATCAAACAAGGAACTGCCCTTCTAGCTGCAAGCCTTCTTGTGTTCTTTCTGCTTCAATATGGGTATGGAAGAACAGCCGTCTCAGATAATGAGCAGGTAACTGTTGCTATGGCCCAGGAACACTTGAAAAAGAACGAATACGATAAAGCTTACCAGCTGTTAAGGGAATATACAGATGAACATAAGGCTGCACCGAAGAGCTACTTCTTAATGTCCTTAGTAGAGCTGAAACGAAATGAAACAGAGCTGGCAGAGGGACACTTACGAAAAGCTATTCAGCAGGACGATGAATTCCATGAAGCTTATATAAACTTAGCCATTGTATATTTAAATAAGCAGAGAATGGATGAAGCCCAAAAAATGGCTGAAAAGGCTGTAAGCTTACAGCCTGATAATGAAAACTACAGGAAAATACTAAAAGAAATTAAGGAGTATACCTTAAAGACTGGCGAAGGAGTATAGGTGTACGATCCTCAGCCTGCAATAGGACGAGCAGCTCGCGTTTATTATGATTTAGCAGTAAAAGGGGAATGGTACTTCCGAGTGGACTGATTATGGTTCCATTCTCTTTTTTAATTCCTAATACATAGTTCTTATATAATCCTTCCCAGAGCTTTCCGATTATTTCTTCCTGAACAGACTCAGGAATGCCGGATAGGAATCTGGTCCTCTGCCGTGAAAGCTCAGTTAATGGAAGTTCTTTGTACCGGCTTCGGGGGATTGAGAACTTTTGGACTGCCTCGTCCCAGCCTAGTGATGTAATCGCCTTTTTATTATTATCAAGAGTTAATTGCCACTCTTTTTGTTCTTTTGTGATTGGAGATTCAAAAAAATCAAATCCGGAAAGCTTCGAAAGAATCATATATTTTTTGTCAAAGCTCAAAGCCTGCGTGCTAGTAATAGAGTCAGCTGTATGGATTTCCCCATAATGAAAGGTAATTGCTTCATAAATGGAACTTTCATTTAAGGAAAATGCCCTCGATTGATCCAGCTTATTTGTATTTTCCTTCCATTCTTTCATTACTCCCTCAAGACGGCCATTTTTAAATAGAAGCGACACATCCTGCCTGAGGTAGGCTGGTTTGTATGTTTCAGAGTAGGATCTCCATTGAAGGTCATACCGCATCTTTGAGAGTTTTTGAGGAATCAGCATAGTATCTGCTGATTGGAAAACTGCCTTTTTGTCGATAGGGAAAAATATGATGGTTTCCGTACTTCTTTCATCATTTATAAAATAGGCTGTTAAACAGGTGATCATAAGGATCAGCCCGGTGATATACCAGTACAATCTTTTCATAATGCCCCTCCTGAGACTTCGCATGTTCTACTATATGAAACGGTAGGGACAAGTATGAGGCCAAAAAGGGAAACCGCTTGATTCAAAACAACAATATATTTGACTTGGTTTGCTCGAAAGATTTTTAAGCTGCACTTGTGAGATAAAAAAGCTTCCTTTATACTTTGAATGAATACTAAATATGCTGCAAGAGGGATAGAATGAAAAACTTTTATGATGTTCAGCAATTTTTAAAGCGCTTTGGAACGATTATATACATAGGTGACAGACTAGCAGACTTAGAGCTGATGGCAGAGGAGCTAAGTGAGCTATACCGTTCTAACTTGATAGAAGTAACGGAATTTCAAACAGCTGTGCTTATTTTACGGCATGAAATTCAAATAGAAAAAGATAAAAGAAAAAAATAAATAAATAGGGAGATGAAAAAATGGAAAGATGGCTTGTCGGAGTGGATTTAGGGGGAACAACTACAAAATTGGCCTTTATCAGTTATTATGGTGAGATTATTCATAAGTGGGAAATACCAACTGATAAAAGTGAAAAAGGCAAGAATATTACCACTAACATTGCCAAAACGATAGATGCAAAATTAGATGAACTTGGGCAGACCAAAAACAAAATTCTGGGTATTGGGATGGGCGCACCGGGCCCTGTTAATTCGAGTACAGGGGCCATCTATGAAGCAATAAACCTTGGCTGGACGGATTATCCTCTGAAGCAGCTTTTAGAAGTGGAAACATCGCTTCCTGCTGTGATTGAAAACGACGCCAACCTGGCAGCACTGGGAGAAATGTGGAAAGGTGCGGGCAACGGAGCAAGGGATCTTGTCTGCATTACACTCGGAACTGGAGTTGGAGGCGGAGTTATTGCTAACGGCCAAATCGTGACTGGAATAAGCGGGGCAGCAGGAGAGATTGGTCATATTACCATTCTTACTGAGGGCGGAGCTAAATGTAACTGCGGAAAAACGGGATGCCTTGAAACATTAGCTTCCGCAACAGGCATAGTAAGATTAGCAAAGGAAGCACTCGAGGAGAACAATGAACCTTCAAAACTTCGGGATTTTAACGGCTCATTTACTTCGAAAGATATTTTTGACCTGGCAAAGGAAGGAGATACAATCGCTTCTGCAGTCCGGGATAAATTAGCATTATATTTAGGCCTGGCGTCTGCAAACGTTGCAAATGTATTAAATCCTGAAATTATTGTAATTGGCGGGGGAGTATCAAAAGCAGGCAGTGTGCTTCTCGATCCTGTCCAAAAATATTTTAAAGAGTTTTCATTTACCAGAGTCCGTGAATCAACGAGTATGGCGATTGCTACCCTTGGTAATGATGCTGGAGTGATTGGTGCTGCTTGGCTTGCAAAGAATGCTTTTGGCGAATGATACCTGCCTTAAACTTTTGTTACCTGCATATAATAAGAAAGGAGTTTTCTTTAATAGAAAGCTCCTTTATTTTGATTGGAGTGAAACCTCGCAGGGTTTTTAACATCCATGTGCAGGGTAAATAATCCCAACTAGTTTACCGGGTTTTTCCATTTTTCACATACTATGACAAAGACAGGGGGAAAGGAATGCACAGCCTGATTGGTCAAAAAACTATCTCGTTCGTGGGCATCGCTGCATTTTTACTGTGGGTGAAGACATATATTGTTTATAAGCTAAGCTTTGGGATTACTGGAGAAAGCATTCTACAGGAAATTATTTTATTTATGAACCCGCTGGCATTTTTACTGTTTGTGCTGGGAATCGCTACCTTTCTAAGCGAAAAATCCAGGATCCGGTATATTGTGTCCTGCAGCTTTATCATATCTGCCGTGCTATATGGAAACGTGGTTTTTTACCGTTTTTATAATGACTTTATTACTTTTCCAGTTTTGTTTCAAACGAGCAATATATCCGATCTTGGAAGCAGTATCTCAGAATTAGTCAGTCCCGCCGATATCTGGTACTTCCTCGATTTCTTTGCTCTTTGTCTAATTGCAGCTTTTAAGCCAGCATTTATTTGGTTTAAAAAGTATGTTCCAGGTGATCGAAGGTTTTTTTATACAGCCTCAGCAGGGGTTCTTCTATTGAATTTAGGTCTGGCAGAAGCTGTACGGCCGCAGCTCTTGACTAGAACATTTGACCGGGAAATTCTGGTGAAAAATATCGGAACTTATAATTATCATTTATATGATGCTTTTCTGCAGACAAAATCAACGGCACAAAGAGCCCTGGCTGATGGAAGCGAGCTTGCTGATATCCAAAATTATATTCATTCAAATAAAGTTGAGCCGAATGAAGAGCTATTTGGCGCGGCTAAAGGCAAAAACTTAGTAATTATTTCGATGGAGTCAACCCAGGGATTTGTAATCAATAGAAAGATCAATGGAAAAGAAATCACGCCGTTTCTTAATAATTTTATAAAGGAAAGTTTTTATTTTGACAACCTCTATCATCAAACAGGGCAAGGAAAAACATCGGATGCTGAATTCCTTGTGGAAAATTCCCTTTATCCGCTTGGGCGGGGAGCGGTATTCTTTACAAACCCGCAGAATACGTATTTTGCCACCCCGCGAATATTAGCTGAGCAGGGATATTACACTGCAGCCATGCATGCAAATAACAAAAGCTTCTGGAATCGCGACCTTATGTATAAATCACTGGGCTACAACCGCTATTATCATTTGCTGGACTATAAGGTGACACAGGAAAACTCAATAGGCTGGGGCTTAAAGGATCAGGATTTTTTTGATCAGTCCCTGTTACATATAAAACAAATGCCGCGTCCCTTTTATGCAAAATTAATTACATTGACCAATCATTTTCCTTATATTTTAGATGAAGAAAATCAATTTATTGACGAGTTTAACTCGAGCAGTAAAACACTTAATCGGTATTTCCCAACTGTCAGGTATACAGATGAGGCTCTCAAAGATTTTATACAAGGCTTAAAAGATTCAGGGCTATACGACGATACAGTCATTGTTTTGTACGGAGACCATTATGGAATTTCAGAAAACCACAATGAAGCAATGGGACAATACTTAGGAAAGGAAATTACTCCTTTTGAAGAAGTACAGCTGCAAAAGGTCCCTGTCATTATTCATGTTCCGGGAGAAAAAGGCAAGACCATTTCCAGGGCATCGGGACAGGTTGACTTAAAGCCAACTATCCTTCATCTATTAGGAATAAAAAGTGCTGTCGGCCTGGAATTTGGAAATGATTTATTAAGTCCAGACAAACAGGATTTTGCTGTACTCCGAGGCGGAAATTTTGTTACTAGGGATTATATTTACACAAAGGATACATGCTATTCTAAATCAACCGGTCAGCCGGCTGATCCGCATGTCTGCAAGCCTTTTATAGAAAAAGCAAATCTTGAGCTCCAGTATTCTGATCAAATTGTCTACGGTGATCTGCTGCGCTTCTTTGGAAAGAATTCAAAACAAAAATCTCAGTGAAAATGGCACTTCATTTAGAGTCGGCGGCAGCCGATTCTTTTTTTAAATTCTCATTATGATTATCGGCCTTTTCCTATATAATTAAAGAAAGAGCTTTATCGTTCATTATTTGGGGGTGAAAGGGAGTTGAAGGGTTCATGGAAAAATGTATCCATACTGGCGCTCAGTACAAGTCTTATTGTTACAGGCTGTCAATTCAGTTCTTCTGTTGAAAAAGAACCTGAAAAAATTCCTAAAACCAATGGCCATTCCTCCAGTAAAACTGAGTTTATTCCTCAAAAAATTACCGCTGGACATATAAAAGTCGACAAAATTGCAGGCTGGATCAATGATGACGAAATTGTATTCACTGCCCTGCAGGGTACACAGACTCTATTGAAAAAAATGAATGTAAGGTCTGGTTCGCAGACAACCCTTTATGAAAGTCCATCCGCCATCTCTTCTGTTTATATAAATCCTGACCAATCCAGATTGATTATTCACTCATCTGTTTCCAATGAAAAAGCAGAAATAACTGTACTTAGATCCGATGGCAGCAAGCTTTATACATTAGCTCTTCCATCGGCAGAAATTCATATTGAATGGAATTCATTTAACCAAGATCAATTTTTAGTCACTACGTTTGCTGAGGATTGGAGCTTTAGGTGCTATGTGGTAGATTCAGCATTATATACAGCGGAGGAATTAAACACTGCTCAGCCCTTCCCACAATGGCATTCGAAAGAAAAATTCCTCTATCTTGCGTGGGACAGGAAGACGTCCGGTCAATCAGCTCCATTAATCATAGATGATATATCGGAACAAGAAAAAAGAGTGCTGAAGGAACATGTTATTGAATTTAAACAGAAAGAGAATGTGCTCGTTACACTGGAAATGATTTCAGAAGATGAAGGAAAGTACACCTTCTACAATAGAAGCCTAAAAAACAGCCATTCCTTTGAAGTGCCCCTTTTAGAGAATGCCTCAGGCTGGACGCTGCCCCAAACAGGCATTAGTGAAAAAAAGAATATTTTTGCAGCAGTTGTTCCGAGGGTTGATGAGGAAGGGAAGGATAGTTTTCGGCTGATACAATATAATTGGAAAACAGGGGAAAGCGAGACCATTTTGAAAAACATCCCAAATGAGCTGATCCAGCTGTCACCTGATGCCGACTGGTGCCTGATCGGAAATAGATTAGAAAAAATAATAAATATGAGAAGCAAAAAAATCTATAACCTTCTCTAAGACTTTTTTAAATAAGAAAAACCTCGGCAAATGCGAGGTTTTTCTTTATTACTATTAGTGTCCAGCTGGGTAGCCATGATTTAAAACAGTCATTACTGTAAACCATCCAAATACGGCAACTGAACCTGCTGCAAATATAATACCCATTAGATTTTTGTTTTTCAAAGAACTAAAAAGACCTAATACTGCAAGAATTGTCACTAGCGCAAAAATTATTGATAAACCCATCTTTAAGCCCCCTTGTTGTATATATGTGAAGAAACTTACTAAACAACTGCCAATATCCAATTGACGGTAATTCTACTAAAAATATGTAGAGAAAATTGCATTCGTTATTATTTTAATGGTTTTTTAAATATTTGTCGAGGTTAAATCGAGCAGTATACCTTTGCATTAGAAAGCGTTTCCGTCATGCACAGATACCACATTAACCTTTTTCTATCTATACCATGACAGCTGGAAATGAAAACGGAAATGATATGTTTGCTGCTTCAATCTCTTGCATTTTGATTTCGGCATGTTTAATGTTAAGGATACATAGCAAAATGCGGAGGATGATAGCAATGAAATGGTTCCAGCTGCCTTTAGGAAGCTTTCAAACAAACTGTTATATACTGGTTAATAGACAAAAAGAATGCCTGATATTTGATCCAGGGGATGAATCTGAAAAACTTATCAGCTTTATTTCTCAAAAAGAGCTGATCCCAAAGGCGGTCCTGCTGACCCATGCCCACCTTGATCATATCGGAGCTTTAGATGATATAAGAAAGCAATACAAAATTCAGGCATATATCCATGAAAAGGAAGCAGACTGGCTGATCGATCCAAGCTTAAATGGATCAAAATTGTTTACACCGAGCAGCCCGCTGAAGCTAAGCCCGGCAGAAAATATCGTAAAAGGGGAACAAAAGCTGACGGTCAAAGGATTTGAATTTGAATTGCTTGAAACACCGGGACATTCACCTGGCAGTGTATCTTATTATTTTAAAGAATTAGGAGCAGTATTTTCTGGGGATGCCTTATTTAACAGAAGCATTGGAAGAACCGATCTTCCAGGCGGAAATCATAAACAGCTGATTCAAAGCATTAAAACAAAGCTGCTGACTCTGCCAAATAATACTGTAGTTTTATCTGGCCATGGGCCGGCCACAACCATCAGAGAAGAAAGCAGGGAAAATCCTTTTCTTGTATAGAAGAGTATCTGGGGGAAATCATGCTTCATTTAATAAAAGAGAAGATTCGTAGACAGGAAATCCAGTTCATTACATATAGCGATTATATGAAGATGGCTCTTTATGACCCTCACTTTGGATACTATATGAAAGACGGAGAGAAAATTGGGAAGCAGGGCGATTTTTATACTTCCGTCAATCTCTCGGATGTTCTAGGAACTCTGCTTGGAAAGTGGTTTTGCAAGCTGTTCCATACAAGCGGTTTAACTCCAGTGATCTGTGAGCTTGGCGGAGGTACCGGCAAGCTTGCACGCCATATTTTAGAATCTATTAAGCAGACGGACCCGGAGCTGTATAGTAAAACAGTTTATTATATAGTGGAAACGAGCCCTTTTCATCAAAAGCTGCAGCAGGACTGCTTAAGTTCTTTTGAACATGTGCAGATAGTCAGCACAATTGAGGAACTAGGACAGATAGAGGGAATCGTTTTTTCAAACGAGTTTTTTGACGCGTTTCCTGTGCATGTAATAGAAATGTATCGCGGCAGGCTGTTTGAAGTTATGGTTAGCTGCAACTCCAGCGGGAATGATCTTGCCGAGCACCTCGTACCTCTGGAAAATAGCGAAATAATAAGCTATTTAGAAAATGAAAAATTGGTATTACAGGAAAAGCAGCGGCTGGAAATCCCGCTTCCTATGCTGGAGTACCTGGAAAAGATAGCAGGTATACTTACAAAGGGTTTAATGGTTACGATGGATTATGGATATACCCACGATGAATGGGAGCTCCCGCAGCACCGAAGGGGAAGCCTCAGGGGTTATTATAAGCATGAAATGATTGAAGATGTTTTGGAAAAACCGGGAGAAATGGACATTACCTCACATATTCACTTTTCAGCGTTAAGCAGTTATTTAAAAAGCCGGGGATTCATTCAAGAATATTTACTAAGACAGGATGAGTTTCTGCTGCAGCTTGGCATCCTGAAAGAACTGGAAGAACATTATGATCCCAATCCTTTTACTGAAAAAAGCAAGAGGAACAGAGCCATCAGGGATTTATTGATTCCCGGCGGCATCAGTTCTTTCTTCAGAGTTGATCTTCAGTTAAAGGGGCTTGAAGATAAAAGAAACGTTTTGTTCACTGAAAACGAAAATGGAAAAACCCATGAAACCTGAGTTTCATGGGTTAAGTATTCGTATTAATGCCCGCCGGCCCCAGGTGTCATCATAAAAGTTGTCCAATAGGTAAATCCAGCGAAAAAGACTGTAAGGTATGCTCCAAAAACATAAATGTACATACGTTCTGATAATTTTAAGTAACTTAATAAAACAAAGAATCCAGTTTGACCGAAAAATAGCAAAGCTGCTGTTGGCATGTCTCCCATATAGAAGAAGATTGCGAAGATACCTGTCCAGAAGCCAAGTACTCTATACATACGCTCCATGTGTTCCCCTCCTTTGTCCATAACGGTATTTCCTAAATTATTATAAATTAACAAGATATTGAATGTAAAGAATAGTTTGCCGCCACTCGTAATGATGCTGGGAGAAAATGAAAACAATTACATTATATCATCCGGGATTTCGGATGTAATCAAACAGGAAATTTTAATTCTCATATTTTTATACGTAGAAAAATTAGTATTTTGAAAAAATTAAAAAATAAAGGAAGAAATCTGCAGGTATTTATCCAATTATGTCGAAATACTATTAACAAGAAAGGAAGGTGGTATTATTGGAGCCTATTGAAATAACAGCCGATCGGATATTGACCGCTGGCTTACGACAGCAGGCCTCAGACATTCATATTATCCCCCGGAAAGATGATTTCCAGGTACAGCTAAGAATTGCAAATCACTTAATCCACTATGAAGTACTCCCGCACAAGCATGCTCTAAGGCTGCTCTCCCATTTTAAGTTTTTAGCCTCCATGGATATTGGCGAAAAAAGAAGGCCCCAAAGTGGTTCATTTTCTGTAACAATTGACAGCACACAGGTCGGCCTGCGTTTTTCGACGCTTCCGACTGCAAACACAGAGAGCTTAGTCATACGCCTCATTCCCCAGCAGCAGATTCTCCCGCTTGATCAAATGTCGCTCTTCCCTAAAACAGTTTCCAAGCTTATGGCCTTATTAAAACATTCTCATGGATTACTCATTTTCACTGGCCCGACTGGAAGCGGCAAGACGACCACGTTATACTCTTTATTAAATCATGCTTCTGAATTTATTAACCGCAATGTCATCACTCTAGAGGATCCGATTGAAAACCATTCCGAACAAGCCCTTCAGGTTCAAATCAATGAAAAAGCCGGCATTACCTATTCTGTTGGTTTAAAGGCAGCTCTTCGGCATGATCCCGACATCATTATGGTGGGCGAAATACGGGATGCAGAAACAGCGAAAATTGCCGTTAGAGCAGCTCTTACCGGGCACTTAATACTCTCCACGATGCATACAAGAGATACAAAAGGCGCGGTTTACAGACTTCTAGAATTTGGTGTGAGTCTTCAGGAGGTCCAGCAGACGCTAATCGGGGTGACTGCCCAGAGGCTTTTAGAACTCACATGTCCATCCTGTGGAGGAGCCTGTAAAAAAACATGCAGCAGCCGCTTCAGGAAACCAAGAGCAAGTGTATATGAGCTCTTGTATGGAAAGAATTTAGCGGCGGTTTTTGCAGAAGCAAAAGGGAAAAGCAGCTCCAAAGGATTCCGGGTATTAAAGGATGAAATTAATAAGGCTGTAGCTCTCGGATACGTGGAGGAGAGAGAATTTTACCGGTGGGTGTACGAATATGAAAATCAGTAAGTGGCCTGTGAAAGAACAGGCAGGATTTTTGATTGAACTTGGTGAACTGCTGGAGCTTGGCTATTCATTATCCCATGCCCTAACATTTGTTCAGCTGAATAAGAACAGTAAAAAGGCAAAAGATCTTGACTATGCCCTCAAGCTTCTAAAAGAAGGCAGTCCCTTTTATTCGGTACTTGAAGCCCTTCATTTTCAGAGAAACATGACAAGCTATGTCTATTTTTCAGAACAGCATGGGATGCTATCAAAAAGTTTAAAGGAAGCGGGTGGTTTCTGGTTAAAAAGAAGTATAGAAGTTGAAAAAATGAAAAAGCTCGTTTTATACCCTCTGTTTTTGCTCCTTTTTGTTCTTCTTGTATTTTATGGATTTGAAAATCTTCTTCTTCCTAAGTTTGAGACATTATTTGCATCGATGAACCCATCGGGCAATACTTACCTCAAGATAATTTCCTCCTTTTCACATTTCCTAAAAAAACTTCCCTTGATAACGCTGCTTCTCATTTTTTTATCAGGAATGTACTACTTGCTTTGGTACAGAAAACTATGCCCTCTTAAACAAATGTCTCTCAAGTTAAAAATACCTGTTGCAGGCCGATTTATACGGATTTTCACCACTCAGTTCTTTGCCAGTCAGCTTAGCGGTCTGCTCGCCGGCGGGCTTTCCATTAATGAAAGTTTTCATTTATTTTCAATGTCGGGTCAGCAGCCATTTTATCAGAGAGTTTGTGAGAACATTCAACATGAATTAACCAAAGGGAGATCGCTTGAAAGTATTCTAAGCACTCTGCCTTATTTTGAAAACAATTTAGCAACCATTACAGCAAGCGGGCAAAAATATGGAAAACTAGATCAAGAGCTTTCATATTACAGCAAAAAACTGCTATCGGTGCTCGAAGAAAGAATAGAGTCCTATTTAAAGGTTGTCCAGCCAGCCTTGTTTGCTATTGTCGGTTTATTAATCGTCAGCATTTATATGGCTGTTCTTTTGCCTATGTATTCCTTATTAAACAGTTTATAAAGGAGATTGCACACTATGAATGAGAAAGGATTTACCCTTATTGAAATGATGATTGTTCTGCTGATTATTTCTGTTCTATTAATTATTACCATCCCTAATATTACTAAAAATCAAACCACTGTTCGTTCAAAGGGCTGCCAGGCTTTTCTAAAAATGGTCGATGCTCAGATTCAATCGTACGAACTGGACAATAATGCACCTCCTTCAGACATAGACGTGTTAGTGACTGAAAAATACCTAAAACAAAAATCATGCCCGGATGGGACAGCGGTAATAATAGGAGCTAACGGTGAAGCAACTGAGGCACCTGCTGAAGACGAATCTTAAGCTCACCATCACAAATGAAAAAGGCTTTACACTTATCGAATCGCTCTTTGTCCTTTCTATATTCCTCATGATCCTTTCAATTTCCAGCCAGCTTAATTTTAAAACTCATCAAGATTTCAAAACCAGTTTATTTCTCAAGCAATTTACCAGCGATATACAATATGGACAGCAATATGCAATAAGCAATGGCACGCTATTGTTTATAACCATAGATTCCGCTGGACATGCCTATACCGGCTCAACACCTGCAGGAAAAGTGTTTACAAAGGGTATACCAAAGCATCTTGATATCCTGCCTGGTACTATGGGCTTGAAATTTCACTTTGTACCTTCGGGCAATATCAGTAAAGCAGGCGTGCTTTATATAATTCATGGTAAAAAAACAAGCAGGATCCATTTTATGCTTGGAAAAGGAAGATTTTATATAAATGAAGGATAATGGATATATTTATGCAGAACTTTTAGCTGCACTGCTGGTTATTTGCTTTATGATTTCATCCTGTATTCCTCTATATGTCCAAATAAAGACAGACAGAAAGAATGCGTATATTTACATGACAGCAAGACATCTTCTTGATGAACAGCTTTTGAGAGCAGACTCCGCCGGCATCTCTCAACTGCCGACTGGAGTTCTTAAGAAGGATGGAATCGAATTCGCAGTCACATGGAAGGAAAGTGCGGATTATCCTTTATACCAGGAGGGCTGTGTTCAATATATAAATTTAAGTCAGAAGAAGGTTGAACTATGTGATCTTGCGAAAAATGAGAAGGGTTTTACACTGATTGAAATGCTGCTATCTGTCGTCATCTTATCAACTTTAGCTTCCTTAATCTTGACAGGGATGATCTTTCTAAAAAAAGACTTTGAAGTAAAAAGCATCAATAAAATGGAATGGGAACTATTTTTGCATCAGATTAATAGGGATATAAGAACTTCTACTATGCAGACAGCAGCAGGTAGCACCTTAACTCTTTTTGTAAAAAACAGAACGATTACGATTGAGAAATATCAAGATAAAATTAGAAGAAGAATTGATGGCTCAGGCCACGAAATTCTACTTCAAAATACACAATCATTCCATGTTAAAACAGAGGGAGAAGGCTTGAACCTCGAAGTGAAAGATCAATATGGCAACTCTCTTAACGCCTTTCTTTTGCCCATTAGGAGGAGCATAGACCCTTGAAAAACCAAAATGGCACCGTATTTCCCATGGTTTTGATTTTTGCCGCTGTTTTTTTTATGGCCCTGACAGCAGCGATAGACTTATTTTCCACAGAACAGAAATTTTATTATGAAAGTGCTGAAAAGCTTAAAGCCGATCATATCCTTCGGCTGGGTACAAATGAAATAATGGAGATGATTGTAAGCAAAGAGCATACAAATACAGGATTTTTATTTTATCTGCATGGAGATTTATATTATGAAATGAAAGCGGAAAGCGCTGGTATCGTGAGTATACATGTCTATATTTCTACGAAAGAGAATCGGAAAATGGAAGCTATTTTAAATATGACTCTCTTCAGCAAAAGATGATAGAATGGATAGAAATATAGGCTAGAGGTGTAAAAAAATGAAGGCAATATACATTACTGGTTTCATGGGGTCGGGCAAAACGACGGTAGGAATGATGCTGGGGGAACTTACCGGGCTGCCTGTTTATGATACAGACCAAGAGGTTGAAAGATCCGAAGGAAAAAGTATTTCAGACTTATTTGCGGAAAAAGGAGAAGCTTATTTTCGGCAAAAAGAGACTGAGATATTAAAAACACTTCCAATAACAGATTGCATCATAACTGTTGGCGGCGGCACGGTGTTAAATGAGGAGAACAGGGAATGGATGAATGAGAAAGGAACAACTGTATATCTTGCCTGTGATCTTGATGAGATAGAAAGACGGCTTGTAACAGATACGGCAAGGCCGTTAATCGCCGGTAATAAAAAAATTCAGATCAAGCAGCTTTATCAGGAACGGCTTCCCATTTATACTCTCGCATCTGTGACTATTTCAACCACATCCAAACCAGCAGAAGAGGTATGCAGAGAGATTCTCGAGTGTATAAATTAGACTGGATAGGGCATACTGATAAACGGGTGGTATGCAAATGTCTACAAACGATCTTGTAAAATATGTAACGCAGCAGCTTATTATATTCTACGATCAGCCAAAGGAACAGAGAAGAAGTAAGCGGATAGAGAGGAAGCAGACTAAGTCGTCTCTTTCTTATAATTGGTTTGGGTTTATCCCATTATCCCTTTCCATGCTGTTTAAGAAGAATCAAAAATTCTAAGAAGAGAGCAGCCCTAGGTATGTATCAGGGGCTGCTTGTTTTTGTAATTGTGTTCTTGCTCTTGCTCTTCCCGCTGCTGCCAGACAGACCTAGTGAACAGCAAAGCGGTATTCACTGCTGCAGTCCCTCATTTCTGTCGGCTTAAGGGCATATAGAAAGCTCTTATATAGCTGCTTCACTCAAATAAAACAGCCCTCCGTTTATCACCTTTATGGAGATTCTGGGTTCATATTGTTCCCGGAGTGCTTCTTTTTCCGTTTCATAACTTTCACCTTTGTCTTGGTCTTGATAGAAGTTTTCCAGCAATTCAAGATCATTGTTCCATCTTGTAAATGCCTCTTCTGCCCAGGAGTGGTCTTCAAAGGACAAACTTGTCCGGATATGGGTATCAAGCCTTGCAATCCCGCTTTTCGGCATAATCAGCGGGGAAAGTGTGTAGGAATAATCAGGAATTTTGGGTGTAACTGAAAGTGACAGCACTTGATCATGAAATGCTTCATGAATTTGGCCGGAAATAAGATTAAGGCCAAGTGATAGAAAAATATCTTTTTTTCTGTTGCATTGAAACGAAACTTTTACATTTAAACCCAGCCATGGGAATAAGGGATTCTGCTGTGAGCTGCTCTTGCAATCCTCAAAGAGCCGGATATAACTTGAAAGCTGTTTAGTCGTTTCGAAAATTTGATGCAGTCTAGGAGATCCAAAGTGAATGAATTCTCCTTTAATATCATCAGGAGCCTGTTCAGGATCGGTTATAATAGTGAGTTTGGCCGGATTAGGTTCACCGCCTGTTTTTTCAAGATAATGCCAGTAAAATGGCCGGTTCATTAACAGCTTATCCTGGTCTATGGTTAACTGAACAACAAAATAGCCTGGATGGGTTTCCACGATTTCACAGTCATTGGATTCGAAATACTGAATTAAAAATTTATGAATTTCCGCTTGCTGCATTCATTTCACCCTTTTTAATATCCTGGGCAAAAGAAATCATAGAAGAAAGATTCTCCATTTTGATTCTCATTTCACCCTCGGTTTTAGAATGTCCTACCACATCTATCAAATAATCCTCAATTTTTCCAATATCGAGTTTAGTTAATATATCATCCAGTTCTCCGACCACTCGTTCAAACAGCTGGATTTTGTCATAAAGCAGCTTTAGGATATGCTCTTCAACGGTATTCCTCGTGGCGAAGTTATAAATCATCACATCGTGCTCCTGGCCGAGCCTGTGAACACGCCCGATCCGCTGTTCCAGCCTCATAGGGTTCCAAGGAAGGTCAAAGTTAATTAAATGATGGCAGAATTGAAGATTGATACCTTCTCCGCCTGCTTCTGTCGCGATAAGTACCTGAAATTGCTTTTCAAATAAATCCTTCATCCAATCCTTTTTCCCGCGTTTAAATCCGCCCCGGAAAGGAACAGAGCTGATTCCGTTTGTTTTCAAAAACCATTGCAGATACATCTGGGTGGCTCTATATTCAGTAAAGATGATAACCTTATCCTCTATTTTTTTTATAAGCTCTAGAGCTTTTTCGGCTTTCGAATTTTGTTCAATAGAATCTATGAGGGCATATATAGGCTTTAATTTAGTCTCATAAAAAGCATCAGGATCTTCAGTTTTCTGCAGCATTTTTTTGAGTGTGTAATAAACCGACTCCCGGCTTGAGCATGCTTCCCTTTGAAGAGTAAGCGTTGAAAAAGCGCTGCCGATGGATTCGTTTCCATATGGTTTGAAAGCCGAAACAGCTTCGTATAAGGCACGTTCCTGTTCTGTAAATTCAATCAAAACCGTTTCCACATGGCGCTTTGTCCATTCAATGCCTGTATCTGCTCTCCGGTTTCTGATCATTACTTTGTTTACAAGTTCTTTAAGACGCTTATCTTCATTTAAGTCCCGCTTTTTACCCTTGAACCTTTCGGCAAATAAAGAAGCGTTTCCTAAGTGCCCGGGCTTCAATAAGGATACTAAGTGAAAAATCTCATCTACCCTGTTCTGAATAGGCGTTGCCGTAAGCAGAAGGCAAAATTTTTTCTTAAGGCTTTGTACAAATTCATAGTTTTTTGTTTTATTATTTTTTAACTTATGAGCCTCATCCACAATAATAAGGTCGTACTGCTGTTCAAAAATAATATCTCGGTGGGGCTGCTTCTTTGCCGTGTCTATTGACGAGATCACAACATCATATGCTTCCCAAACATAGCTTTTCCTTTGTGCAACGGCTGGAATATGAAATTTGCTGTTTAATTCATAAGCCCATTGAGAAACAAGAGAGGCTGGGACTAGAATTAGTACTTTTTTGACTAATCCCCGAATCATATATTCTTTAAGAATTAAACCAGCCTCGATGGTTTTTCCCAAGCCTACCTCGTCGCCTAATATAGCTTTGCCATGCATATTTTCAACAACTTCTCTTGCGGCTTCAAGCTGATGGGGAAGGGGCTTAAGCTGCGGTAAATGCTTAGGAGCCTGAAGACCCTCAAATTCTGGTACTACGAGATGCTTTTCCACTTCAACTGCCAGCTTATAAAGCTCCCAATTTGCCCAGGGACCGTCCGACTCGATTTTATCCAATAATCCTTCTTCCCATTGGGAATCAAAATCTACGTGGATTTTCATAATCTTGACCTCCTCGAAAGTCAAATGTTCGTATTTTTGATAAAAAATCGATATTTTATGTTTTTTTTGAGAATGAAAAAGTTGTAATGACGAACTATATTTAATTTTTTTATATTTGAAAGCGGTTTTTTGCTTTATTTCTAGAAAAAATATATTGCAAAAATATAAATTATAATGATAGGATGAAACTAGCTTTCAAAGTTTTTAAATTTATCATACTTTTCACTTATAATTAATCTTTGTATTAGTATGGCCATAAATGAATTTAATATAAGCGAATGAAGGCAAGGGGAGAGACTGTTAAGAAACAGCGCCGAAGGAGCAAGCTTTTTAGGAAGTGAATCTCTCAGGCAAAAGAACTCTTGCTGGACGCGGCTCTGGAGAGTGTTTAAGCATCTTGCTTAAACCACCAAAGGGGAAAGCCCATAAAAGGGTAAACTTTCAGGTAACAGGACAGGGAAAATGACGTTATAAAACGGCATTTCCCTGTCTTTTTTTGCGAATAGGAAGGTACAATCCTAACGCATAAGGAAAACAGCCGAATTTTGCTTTCATCCTAGTGGACTTAATAAAATTCTAGTTCTTCTAATACCTGGCTTTGGAAGCTGGTAATCATTCGCTTTTAGGGGGTAATATTTTGTCTGAGTTAAAGAGAACGCCATTATACGAGGTATATGCGGAATACGGAGCAAAAACGATTGACTTTGGAGGCTGGGACCTGCCTGTACAATTCTCAAGTATTAAAGAAGAACATGAAGCGGTCAGAAAGAATGCAGGATTATTCGATGTTTCTCATATGGGAGAAATTGAAGTGAAAGGCCCTGAAAGTCTGTCATTTTTGCAGAAAATGATGACAAATGATGTTTCTAAACTTAAAAACGGCGGTGCTCAATATACGGCCATGTGCTATGAAAATGGCGGTACAGTCGATGACCTGATCGTTTACAAAAAAGCAGATGACGATTACCTGCTGGTTGTGAATGCAGCAAACATACAAAAAGATTACGAATGGTTAGAAAAGAATTTAACTGAAAACTGTGAACTACATAATATATCAAATAAAATAGCCCAGCTCGCTTTACAGGGCCCGAAGGCTGAAGAAGTGCTGCAGAAGCTTGCGCCAAACGAGTCCTTAAAAGAAATCGGATTCTTCAAATTTAAGGCTGACGTGGAGCTTACCGGTATACCTGCTCTTGTTTCGAGAACTGGCTATACAGGAGAAGATGGCTTTGAAATTTATTGCAGCAGCGATAAGGCTACTAAACTCTGGAAAGAAATCCTTGAGGCTGGGAAAGAAGAGGGAGTGCTTCCAATTGGCCTAGGCGCCCGTGATACCCTTCGATTTGAAGCGAATCTAGCGCTGTACGGACAGGAGCTTTCTCCTGATATAACTCCTATTGAAGCCGGGATTGGCTTTGCTGTAAATATCAATAAAACCGAGGATTTTATCGGGAAATCTGTTCTAAAAGAACAAAAAGAAAATGGGGCGCCCCGCAAATTAGCTGGTATTGAGATGATAGACCGAGGCATTCCGCGCCATGGGTACCCGGTATATGCAGATGGAGAATTAATTGGCGAAGTTACGACAGGAACTCAATCGCCGACACTTAAGAAAAATATAGGCTTAGCTCTGCTGAAAAAAGAATTCTCAGAGCTTGAAACTGAAGTTGAGGTTGAAATACGCTCGAAGCGTCTAAAAGCGAGAGTTGTGGCGACACCATTTTATAAAAGACCAAAAAACTAAGAGGGAAGGGGAATTAACCATGAAGCATCGTTACTTACCGATGACAGAACAAGATAAAGAACAAATGCTTAATACAATCGGTGTGGGGTCTATAGATGAATTATTCCAGGATATTCCTGAAAGTGTCCGCTTTAAAGGCGAGTACAACATTAGAGCTGCTGCACCAGAATCAACCTTGTTGAAAGAATTAACAAGACTTGCTGCCAAAAATGCTGATCTGAAGCAAAATACTTCCTTTTTAGGTGCTGGTGTATATGACCATTACATTCCAACGATAGTGGATCATGTTATATCCCGCTCAGAATTCTATACGGCTTACACTCCATATCAGCCTGAAATTTCCCAGGGAGAGCTGCAGGCGATATTTGAATTTCAAACCATGATTTGTGAACTGACAGGAATGGATGTTGCGAACTCTTCGATGTATGACGGAGGAACAGCATTAGCTGAGGCTGCTATGCTAAGTGCCGGCCAGACCCGCCGCAAAAAAATCTTAATCTCAGCTGCTGTACATCCTGAAACTAGAGATGTTGTCAAAACGTATGCCAAAGGACAATATATTGAAGTTATTGAAATCCCATATGCGGACGGAATTACGGATATTAACGCTCTTAAGGAGCTTGCAGGTGATGACATCGCAGGCGTAGTGGTACAATATCCAAACTTTTTTGGAAGAATTGAACCTTTAAAAGAAATTGAAGAAATCGTCCATACACATAAATCGATGTTTATTGTGTCCAGCAATCCGGTTGCACTTGGATCATTAACACCTCCAGGGAAATTTGGAGCCGATATCGTAGCCGGGGACGCACAGCCATTTGGAATTCCGACGGCATTTGGCGGACCGCATTGTGGATATTTTGCAGTTACTAATAAGCTCGTTCGTAAAGTTCCGGGCCGCTTAGTTGGCCAGACCGTAGACGAGAACGGCAAAAGAGGTTTTGTTCTTACACTTCAGGCCCGGGAACAGCATATCCGCCGTGACAAAGCTACATCCAACATCTGTTCTAACCAGGCACTGAACGCGCTGGCTGCTTCTGTTGCCATGACGGCGCTTGGAAAAAAGGGTGTAAAAGAAATGTCAGCAAGAAATATCCAAAAGGCACACTATGCTAAAACTCAGCTTAAACAGAGCGGGGTTGAAGTGGTTTTTGACGGGCCGGCTTTCAATGAATTTGTCATTAAGCTTAAGAAGCCTGTGAGTGAGATTAATCATGGCCTTATTCAAAAAGGGATTATCGGCGGCTACGACTTAGGCAGAAGCTATCCTGAGCTTGAAAATCATATGCTGATTGCTGTGACTGAATTAAGAACAAAAGAAGAAATTGATACTTTTGTGAAAGAATTGGGGGATGGCGCATGACAAACCATGAGCAAGACCAACCATTAATTTTTGAACTTAGCACACCGGGCAGAATAGGATACAGCCTGCCGGATTTAGAAATAGAGGAAATAAGCCTGGACAGCATCGTGCCAAGCGAATACCTAAGAGGCGAAGAGGCGGAGCTTCCAGAAGTATCTGAGCTTGATATTATGCGCCATTATACAGCTCTATCAAGAAGAAACCATGGGGTGGATTCCGGTTTTTATCCGCTCGGTTCCTGCACCATGAAATATAATCCAAAAATTAACGAAGCAGTTGCCCGTTTTAACGGTTTTGCCCATATTCACCCGCTACAGGATGAAAGTACGGTCCAGGGTGCACTAGAGCTTATGTATGATCTTCAAGAGCACCTGATTGAGATTACCGGCATGGATGAAGTAACCCTTCAGCCTGCAGCCGGTGCCCACGGAGAATGGACAGGACTAATGATGATCCGTGCTTTCCATGAAGCGAATGGCGATACAGAAAGAACAAAAGTCATTGTTCCTGACTCTGCTCACGGTACCAACCCAGCATCTGCAACTGTCGCCGGGTTCGAAACGATTACCGTTAAATCAAATGAAAACGGCCTGGTTGACCTTGAGGATCTTAAACGTGTGGTAGGAACAGATACGGCGGCTTTAATGCTTACTAATCCAAACACACTTGGCTTGTTTGAAGAAAACATTCTGGAAATAGCACAAATCGTCCATGAAGCCGGCGGAAAGCTTTATTATGACGGCGCCAACCTTAACGCTGTTCTATCCAAGGCTCGTCCTGGAGACATGGGCTTTGATGTTGTACATTTAAACCTTCATAAAACATTTACCGGCCCTCACGGCGGCGGAGGTCCTGGATCAGGTCCTGTAGGTGTTAAAGAAGACTTAATTCCTTTCCTTCCTGCTCCGATTGTAACTAAAAAGGAAGGGGCTTTTACGCTCGATTACGACCGCCCGCAGACAATTGGAAGAGTAAAGCCTTATTACGGCAACTTTGGAATAAATGTAAGGGCTTATACGTATATTCGCACCATGGGTCCTGACGGTTTAAAGGCAGTCACAGAATATGCTGTATTAAATGCAAATTATATGATGAGACGTTTATCTTCATATTATGATCTGCCATTTGACAGACACTGTAAGCATGAATTCGTGCTAAGCGGAAAGCGCCAAAAGAAGCTGGGCGTCCGTACATTAGATATAGCAAAAAGATTGCTTGATTTTGGCTACCATCCGCCAACCATTTACTTCCCATTGAATGTAGAGGAATGTATTATGATTGAGCCGACAGAAACAGAGTCGAAGGAAACTCTTGATGCCTTTACCGATGCCATGATCCAGATTGCTAAGGAAGCTGAGGAAAATCCTGAAATCGTACAGGAAGCACCGCATACCACCGTAATTAAGCGGCTGGATGAAACACTTGCTGCCCGCAAGCCTGTGCTGCGATATAAAAATGAATCATAATAAGTGTCATTAGTAGAACGGGAGCTCAGGTCAGCAATCAGCCGTCAGACTGTAGGCAAACTCGATGAAATTCGAGCTTGCCTGCAGTCTTTTTTATTTGGCCTATCCCGGGGTCTGTTGATTTCCGTTCCAGGCGCTTCGCTTTCCACTCCAATCAACCGGTTTGTAATTAGTCTGGAATGTTACGGAAGTTATTTTAAAATTAATACGATTGAGGTGACGAGAATGCTTTCCAGACGGCTGCCCTTTCCTATCCCATTTGCTCAGGAAGGACAGGAGTTTGAAGAGGAATCGACCATCTGCGTCACCTCAAGAATGTAATCCAATCTATGCGAAACGCAAGGAAACGGTCGAACGCTTATTCGCAGTTGCAAAAGAAAAGCATGGCATGCGTTGGACAACGTTAAGGGGACTTAAAAAATAGTCGATTCTGGCGATGCTTACTTTCGTTTCACTGAGATTGCAGGCTAAATAGACTCTATTGCAGCATTCTTGATTCTTATAAGTGGTCCAGGCGTAGTGTTCTTGATTGCCCGGTGGCTTAAAAGAAAATCCTCTGACAGGCGGCCTGTCAGAGGATTTGTATCATTATGCTTTCGTTTTAATCTTGCCGCCCCAACGCTTAAAGCCGCCTTTTAAATGGCTGAGGTCTTTGTATCCTTTTCGGGAAAGCAGCTGTGCTGCACGCCCGCTTCTAATTCCGCTTTGGCAATAAAGGTACACAGGTTTGTCCGGACGTATCTCTTTCAAACGCATCTTCATCTGGGTCATTGGAATGTTTCTGGCACCAAGGACGTGGCCTGCTTCATATTCATTCGGCTCACGTACATCGATCAGCTGCGCTTTTCGATAACCAGAGATAAACTCTTCCTGAGTTAACGTTTTTAATATACGTCTTTGGTTCAGCCACATTATTAATGTATAGATAATAAAGGCACCTAAAATAACCAGTAACACATATATAGTAGACAATATTCAAACCCCCTTTTACACTGAAAGTTCCAGCAATTTTAATTATATAATTGATAGACTCAAGAATCAAAACTATTTTTGGCAGGATGTTTTCAAGTGGTAAAATAAAACTTCTACCCTGAGCGAGGTATGGCCAAATATATGTCGTTCAGCCGAATTAAGAATAAATTAAAATCCCCATCAACAATTTAAAAACCCCCATAAAAATTTGTAATTCCCCATATGTTCATATAAATAACGTCACAATTTAGCCTTCGGTCAAATAGCTCGCTTTTTCGACAACCCGAGTGCGCTTTTTCCGCATCGTCTGCCCGGTTGGGATCATACCAATTCCATTTTATCTCATCCCTGTGCGGCCATTTTACATTAGGCTGCCTATCAATGATTCCAGCCATGATTTCACCCGCATTTCTCTTTTGGACTCTGTAACCGATTAACTCACGAAGTCAACAACTAATTATGGGTGAGTATAGATGTGCTCTGAGAGAGTCTATCTAAAAAATAAATATATTTTTTTGAAGTTTATTTATTGACTGAGCTGGAATTTCAAAGATATCAAGGGATTCAGGAAATATTAATAAAAGCAAACGGTAAAACGGTTTAAAAACCGCCAAAAAATGATATAAATCAGCATTATTCTCACTATTCCGCATGATTTTTACTAGATTATTGGTTTGACAAATTTGTCGCTTTTTGAACAAAACACTATATATAGTGTGTCGAAAATTTAAGAAGACCTATATATTGATTAAAACGGTTTGTGTGTGATAGATTTAGGGTACACCAATTGAAACGGCGTAATTTGTCGCTTTTTCTATAATGTTTTTGAAGGAGAGATCGCTTTGTCTGTTGTATTAAATCATACTATGAAGCTGAATATTGAAAGATTAAACCAGGACATCAGTATATTTCCACAAGTACACCCGATTACTGGGGATATGAAGCTTACACATAAAGGTGTTTCCAAATTAGTAATGCTTGACCGTTATTCTTTTAAAGATACGGCTAAGGTTACTTTGACGCAGGGTGATTTCGTAGTATTAACCATTAAGGAAGATCCGAAGTTTCCGGCACGCGGCCTCGGTTATATTGTAGATATTGATTGGGAAAAGAAAAAGGCGAAGGTGCTGGTTGAAGAGGAGTTCCGCGGTGTACTTGATAAGCCTGAAGAAGTTGAAACCGGGATCGTTAACCGCTCGCTAGATGTCATCGAAAAACCATTAGAAGTTTTTTATGAGCAGATTGCGAAACGAAATGCAACAGGACTGGCGTCGGTAGAGAAAACAGAAGAAAAGCGAAAAGAATGGTTTGAGAAATTTTATCAAGAGCTTGTTTCTCTTAACTTTATTCCAGCTGGACGGGTGCTTTACGGAGCTGGCGCTGACACGGATGTAACCTATTTTAACTGCTATGTAATGCCATTTGTTCAGGATTCTCGAGAAGGAATCTCTGAACACCGTAAGCAGGTTATGGAAATCATGAGCCGCGGAGGCGGTGTGGGTACAAACGGGTCTACTCTCCGCCCTAGGAACACACTGGCAAGAGGAGTGAATGGTAAATCATCAGGTTCTGTATCCTGGCTGGATGACATTGCAAAGCTTACACACCTTGTTGAGCAGGGCGGATCAAGACGCGGGGCACAAATGATTATGCTTATAGATTCCCATCCTGATATTGTCGAATTTATCATTTCAAAAATGCAGAATCCACGGATCCTGAGATTCTTAATTGAAAATACAACGGATGAAACGATTAAGCAGTATGCAAGTGAAAAACTTAAATTTACGCCTTTCACTGAATCCGAAGACGCTATGTACCAGGGAATCGTTAATTATAAAAACATGCCTGGCCTGGGCGGATTTAACGAAAAAATAATTAAGGATGCTGAAGCAAAACTTCGTACGGGCGGTACTTACAGCGTTCATAATTCTGAATTCCTGACAGGCGCAAATATTTCCGTCTGCTTAACAAAGGAATTTATGGCAGCTGTAGAAAATGACGAAATGTATGACCTTCGTTTCCCTGATGTGGAAAGCTATGACAAAGAGGAAATGGAAGTATATAACCGTGAATGGCACAAGGTTGGGGATGTCAGGGAATGGGAAAAACTCGGACACAAGGTTCGTGTTTACCGCTCGATTAAAGCGAAGGAGCTTTGGAACCTAATTAATGTTTGTGCAACTTATAGTGCTGAACCAGGTATCTTCTTTATTGATAACGCTAATGACATGACAAATGCCAAAGCTTACGGTCAGCAGGTAGTGGCAACAAACCCATGTGGAGAGCAGCCGCTTGCTCCTTTTTCCGTCTGCAACCTTGCAGCAGTAAATCTTGCTGAAATGGCGGATAAGGATAACAAATCCGTAAATTTTGAAAAACTTAAAAAGACAGTTGAAGTTGGAGTGCGGATGCAGGATAACGTAATCGATGCAACTCCATACTTCCTGGAAGAAAATAAAAAGCAGGCCCTCGGGGAGCGCCGTGTTGGACTTGGAGTAATGGGTCTGCATGATCTATTGATTTACTGCGAGACAGAATACGGCTCAGAGGAAGGCAATCTTTTGGTAGACAAAGTCTTTGAAACCATCGCTGAAACAGCTTATCGAACTTCTGTAGAACTTTCCGCTGAAAAAGGAAGCTTCCCATTTCTGATTGGCGAGACAGAACAAGAAACAGCTGAACTGCGTAATCGGTTTATAAATACAGGGTACATGCAGAAAATGCCTGAAGATATTAGAGAAAACATCTTAGAAAACGGAATCCGGAACTCTCACTTATTAACTGTTGCTCCAACTGGAAGCACGGGTACCATGGTCGGGGTCTCTACAGGATTAGAACCTTACTTCTCCTTCACATATTACCGAAGCGGACGTTTAGGCAAATTTATTGAAGTAAAAGCGGATATTGTTCAGGAGTACCTGGATAAGCATCCTGAGGTTGATCCAAATGAACTGCCAGAATGGTTTATCTCTGCTATGGAGTTAGCACCTGACGCTCATGCTGATGTTCAGTGCATTATTCAGCGCTGGATCGACAGTTCTATAAGCAAAACCGTTAATGCCCCTAGAGGATATACTGTAGAGCAGGTTGAAAAGGTATATGAGCGTTTATATAAAGGCGGCGCTAAAGGTGGAACCGTATATGTAGACGGAAGCCGCGAATCTCAGGTATTAACCTTGAAAGCAGAAGAAAACACGTTTGAAGAAGAAGACACTACAGTTCGAGAAGAGAGAAAGGTAGTGCTCGTTGACACAATTTCTCCTCTGCGCTCCACGGACGTAACCATCGGTTCAGAAGTAGGCAATACTTGTCCGGTCTGCCGAAAAGGGAAGGTTAAAGAAATGGGTGGCTGTAATACCTGCACAAACTGCGGCTCGCAGCTGAAATGCGGATTATAATTTTAAAAGATCAGTAATAATCTTTAATAGATACTTAAAAGAAGAGATGGCGACTATGTCATCTCTTTTTTGCGATTTTTATCTGCCATAACAAGGAAGTCATGTATTAGTATGAAAAGCAAATACTACGTAAGGATACCTAAATTTCACATAAAAGTGGTGAAGATCATGAAGCCTTTTGTTCCACAGCTTGTTTACATTGAGCCCAAGGCGCTGGAATATCCTCTCGGCAGGGAGCTTAAGAAGAAATTTGAAGATATGAATATTGAAATTAAAGAAACAACTTCACATAATCAGATAAGAAATTTGCCAGGCGAAAGTGATTTTCAGAAATACAGAGTGGCAAAATCCACACTGGTAGTCGGCGTGCGGAGAACTCTTAAGTTCGATACCTCTAAGCCATCCGCTGAGTATGCGATCCCGCTTGCGACAGGGTGCATGGGCCACTGCCATTATTGCTACCTCCAAACAACTCTTGGCAGTAAACCATATATAAGAGTCTATGTAAATACAGAAGAAATTTTTGAACAGGCTGCTAAATATATGGAAGAAAGAAAGCCGGAGATCACGAGGTTTGAAGCTGCTTGTACCTCTGATATTGTTGGCGTTGACCATTTGACACATTCGCTCAAAAGAGCCATCGAATTCTTTGGGGAACAGGAATATGGTGCCCTGCGTTTTGTCACAAAGTTTGAGCATGTGGATCATCTTCTGGATGCCAAACATAATGGAAAAACCCGCTTCCGGTTTAGTGTTAATTCACGTTATGTAATTAAGCATTTTGAGCCGGGAACATCTACATTTGAAGGCAGATTAGAAGCTGCCAGAAAAGTTGCGGATGCCGGTTATCCGCTTGGGTTTATTGTTGCTCCTATTTATCGGCATGAAAATTGGGAAGAAGGGTATCGTGAGCTCTTTGAAAGGCTGTATACCTCTCTTCAGGGTGTGGATCTTTCAGATTTGACCTTTGAATTGATCCAGCATCGTTTTACATCTCCTGCCAAAAAGGTGATCCTGAAAAATTACCCGAAATCAAAACTTGAACTGGATGAAAGTAAAAGAAAATATAAATGGGGACGTTATGGGATCGGAAAATATGTGTATAAAAATGAAGAAGCTAAGGAATTAGAAGATACGATTCGAGGATATATTGCAGAATTTTTTCCGCAATCACAAGTTCAATATTTTACCTGAGGAGAAGCCTTATGGCTCTCCTTTATTATTGATGTAAAACAAAAAAGGTCAGTCACTGTCTGTCAGGCTGGCACCGTCAGGCATAAGATGTATCAATATGTACATCAGGAGGACGGACAGATGCAGGTAGACGGTGTGTTTTCAGGAGGAGGCATCAGAGGGCTGGCATTTGTCGGAGCTTATGAAGCGCTTGAGCAAAGAGGGATTAAGTTTATTCGTATTGGAGGCACAAGTGCCGGCGCCATTATAGCTGCTTTTATAATGGCAGGATATTCAAGCAGTGAAATAAAGGACATGATGGAAGAAACGGATTTTCGCAAATTACTGGATGAAAGAAAGCTTTGGCTTCCCATTCCATTCGCAAAGTGGCTCCTTTTGTATAAGCGGATGGGCCTATATAAAGGGGATGCGCTGGAGAATTGGATTGAGTCAAAACTTGCACAGAAGGGCATTCATTCATTTTCTGACTGGCCGCCGCAGGCATTCAGAGTAATTGCTTCCGATTTAAGCAATGCAAAGCTGATGGTACTGCCGGATGACCTGCAGCATTACGGAATCGACCCAAGGGCTTTTTCAGTTGCTAAGGCGGTGCGTATGAGCTGCAGTATTCCTTATTTTTTTGAACCGGTAAAACTTAAAATTGGGAAGAAGAAGAATCTTATAGTTGATGGCGGTGTTCTAAGCAACTTTCCTATGTGGCTGTTTGATTCTGAAAATGTTAAAAAAGTAAGGCCTGTATTAGGGCTGAAAATTTCCTCAGATCAATATCTCGGGGAGCCAAAGGAAATTGGAAATGCTTTTGAGTTATTTGGAGGATTATTTGAAACGATGAAAGATGCACATGATTCGAGATATATTTCAAGAAAATTAACTCCCAACATTTTATTTATCCCTTCGAAGGGTGCAGGGGCAACAGAGTTCCATCTGACAGAGGAGAAGAAACGGGAGTTAATAGAGTGGGGGAGAACGTATACAGAAGCCTTTTTAAAGCGATGGTCTTATTAACGCGAAAAAAAAATCACGCATTAAAATAATGCGCGATTTTTCTTTTTGCCTTTTTTGCCTTCAATAACGGTTAAGTGGATATCTGACCGACTTTTGTTTCTGGCCTTTTTTAGGTTTTTGGCGAGAGAAAAGCTCTGGACATTATCCGCTTTCCCTTTTGCGGCATCACGGGTTTTTACACGTTTCTTTGAGTCGCGGGCAGCTTTCATGAATGAACGTTCATGTTTCGCATTAGGCTTACTTCTTGTTAATCGTTTTACAGCAAAGATGACAATCCCTATAGTTAAGGCTAATATTACTGCGTTTTTTATAAAGCCGGCTGGATCAGATAATAAATTGCCTAACAAGCCGATTGCCCCTAGGAAGATTATTCCAAAAATTAAGAATGATACTGGACGATTCAACAAAGCCACCTCCTTAAGAGCATCTTTCGCATCTTTAATAAAGTTTAAACTTCTATATATCGTAAAGTTCCCGTTTGCAAAAATTATATTCTTATATATTTCTTACACAATCTCCTCTGAAGTTAAACCTTCTGCCGCTCCTTTTTCCATTTTCAGTAACTCATTAAAAGAATGAATGGCTACCTCTACCTGATCATCTGTAGGTTCTTTGGTGGTTAATAATTGAAGCCAAAGGCCAGGATATCCCAAGTATTTTAAAACCGGAATGTCTCTTACCTTATTTGTGATTTGAAGAACTTCAAATGAAATTCCTAAGACAACTGGAATCAGGGCGAGCCGGTCTACAACTCTCAGCCACAAAGGAGTAGTCGGCACGAGCATATAAACAAAAACGCCAATTATCACGGTAAATAAGATAAAACTGCTTCCACACCGATAATGGAGTCTTGATGCTGCCTGCACATTCTCAATAGTAAGCTCTTTATTCTGCTCAAAGGCATTAATCACTTTATGCTCAGCCCCGTGATACTGAAACACTCTTCTTATCAATGGAGTTAATGACACAGCATATATATATCCCAGCAAAAGGATGAGTTTGAAGAATCCTTCTAACAGCACCTGGCTGAAGTCACTTTCAAATATCGGCTTAAACATAACAGCTAAAAAGACTGGAACTAAAGTAAAAATAAACTTTCCAAATAAAAAGGAAATCACTCCGACTGCTGCTATTCCGAGAGTCATAGCAAGCTTTGACGTTTCTTCTTTGATTTGATCATCTTCATCAGGATTGCGTTCAAAACGTTCAGATGAATAATTTAAATGTTTAGAGCCGATGCCGCTGGCTTCGATTATGGCTGCTATACCTCTCAAAAAGGGGATCTTCTTAAGAGCGGCCAGAAAAGGCTTCGTTTTCTTTGGAACTTTAAAATATTCTATAGAAGAATCATTTCTTCGAATGGCAGTTACTGTGTAATGTTTACCGCCAAACATGACTCCTTCTATCACTGCCTGCCCGCCGTATACGGGCTTTTGATTTCCTGACATATTTCCACCAGCCTGTATTGTAATTTCCTTAGCTTTAGTTGGGATCAAGGATAAATAGTTACCTGATGCGAACAATAAAATACAGGTTAACGAATATTTTATAAAGCTAATAAGATATAATCCTATTTTACAGAAAAAATGCTAAAACCACTAGATGATTTATTTTATTATCTAAGGAGAGTACCCACATGCTGATTTGTGGTGCTCTGTTATTTAGGATGGTAAGAAAATTCTAAATTATGTTAGAATGTTTGTATTAGATCAAGATGATATATCCAATAATCTAAGACCACGGCCAGCCAGGGAGAGTGCGATGGAAAAGATTTTACTAATCAACGGTCCTAATTTAAACAGACTTGGTAAACGGGAACCAGAAAAGTATGGAAACACATCATTATCCGAGCTTGAGGAGAGCTTCAACGCTTTTGCTCTAGAGAATAATGCTGAAACAGTGTGCTTTCAGTCTAATTACGAGGGAGCAATCATAGATGCCATTCACAATGCTGAAGATACAGATGTACAGGGGATAATAATCAATCCTGGCGCATATACACATTACAGCTATGCCATCCGCGATGCCATCGCAGGTATTACGAAGCCCGTTATCGAAGTTCATATTACAAATGTCCATGCAAGGGAAGAATTTAGGCATGTTTCTGTCACAGCTCCCGTTACATGCGGACAAATAGTAGGATTAGGTATTCAAGGCTATAATCTAGCATTAAAGGCTCTGTTACATATAATCAGGGGAGGAAGCTAATTGGAAAAATTAGACCGCATACGCAGGGAATTAGAGAAAAAAGAAGTAGATGGAATTCTTATTACAAGTACATATAACCGCAGATATATGACTAATTTTACTGGCTCTGCAGGAGTTGTGATTGTTTCAAAAACCGAAGCCAAATTTATAACCGATTTCCGGTATGTTGAACAGGCTGGAGAACAGGCTCAAGGATACGAGGTTGTCCAGCATAAAGGAGTTATTCCTGAAGAAGTAGCAGCCCAGGCCAAACTAATGGGAATAACGAAACTCGGGTTTGAACAGGATCATCTTACCTTCTCTGCCTACCATACATATAAACAAGCCTTTGGCGGGGAGCTTGTTCCATTAAGCGGTGTCGTTGAAAATTTGCGCTTGATTAAGACACCATCTGAGATTAAGATATTAAAGGATGCAGCGAATATTGCAGATTTAGCTTTTAAACATATTATAGAATTTATCCGGCCGGGCTTAACCGAGCTGGAGGTTTCCAATGAACTTGAATTTTTCATGAGAAAGCAAGGTGCAGCGTCGTCTTCATTTGATATTATAGTTGCTTCCGGAGCCCGTTCCGCGCTGCCTCATGGTGTGGCTACCAGCAAAGTAATTGAAAAAGGAGATTTTGTTACTTTGGATTATGGGGCATACTTTAATGGGTATGTATCAGATATAACGCGTACAATTGCGGTTGGAGAACCAGCTCAGGAGCTTAAGGACATTTATAATATTGTGCTGGAAGCTCAATTAAGAGGCATGGCTGGCATCAAGCCGGGGATGACCGGTAAAGAAGCAGATGCTCTCACAAGAAACCTGATTGCTGAAAAAGGATATGGCGAATTTTTTGGCCACTCAACCGGACATGGAATTGGTCTGGAAGTACACGAAGGCCCAGCCCTTTCTGTTAAATCGGACCTCATTCTTGAACCAGGCATGGTTGTCACTGTAGAGCCGGGCATTTATGTAGCGGGCCTTGGCGGAGTTCGTATTGAAGACGATGCCTTAATCACGGTTGAAGGAAATGAATCCCTGACTCATTCAACTAAAGAACTTATTATTTTGTAAACTATTAGGAGGTACATACATGATTTCAGTAAATGATTTTCGTACAGGATTAACGATTGAAGTAGACGGAGGAATTTGGACAGTTATCGAATTCCAGCACGTTAAACCAGGTAAAGGTGCAGCGTTTGTTCGTTCTAAGCTGCGTAACCTGCGTACAGGAGCTATCCAGGAAAAAACATTCCGTGCAGGTGAAAAAGTAAGCAAAGCCCATATTGAAAACCGCAAAATGCAATACCTATATGCATCGGGAGACAGCCACGTATTCATGGATAATGAATCTTACGAGCAAATCGAGCTTCCAGCAAACCAGATTGAACGCGAGCTTAAATTCCTTAAAGAGAATATGGAAGTGTACATCATGACATTCCAGAGTGAAACGCTTGGTGTTGAGCTTCCAAATACGGTAACGTTAGAAGTAACTGACACAGAACCAGGAATCAAAGGCGATACGGCATCTGGCGGAACTAAACCGGCAACTGTAGAAACAGGATTAGTCGTTCAAGTACCATTCTTTGTTAATATTGGTGACAAACTAATTATCAATACAACCGACGGCAGCTATGTATCCCGCGGATAATCATCAGAAACAGCTCATTCATTGAATGAGCTGTTTTTTTGCGGGTTATAGAATGCTATTCAGCAGCATAAGTTTATTATGCTAAACAGGACTCTTGGGACAGGCTTAAACTCAAGGGAGGAAGCATAACCCTGGAAGAAAAGCCCAAGTCCCGAAAGTTCAGCGTACAATCAGCAGATTAAGCATATAAAAGAAAAACATGAGCATACATGTTTAAAACATAAGCATAAACTTCAGAATCAAAAGCATAAAATCCAGATACAAAAGCATAAAATCCTCACAGAAGGGCGAATTTCTAGTGCATGAGTATTGCTCCCTCCATAAACCTTTCTGATTCAGCAAAAAACAACTCATATTTATAAAACATCATCAAAATTCACAGAAAACAAGAATGTTTTGCTATAACAATCTACCTGTTACCCCCAAAAATATTCAAGCAACAAAATCTCCGTCTGCCCTCTTTCCTTCTTTTATAACAATCCAGCTTAAATATAAAACCTAGTAATAATGTGTACAAGCCCGCATACATATTAACTATGAGAAATGGCAATAGGAGGGTCAAAATGGATTCCGTCTTATCAATTTTGCCAAGGAATATTGGGGAACAGCTGAAAGTTTTACCGCCGGCACTTCAAGACAGCATGGAAGAGATTAGAATACGAATTGCGAGGCCGCTCGAAGTCATTGCTGGAGGAGTGCCTTACTTCTTACCTTACTTAGTTTCCAATGAGGATTCTTTTCAGCTCTTGAATGCCTTAAGCCAATTTTCTTTATATACGATTGAAGAAGAGCTCAGGCGGGGTTACGTCACAATTGAAGGCGGACATAGGGTGGGTCTGGCTGGAAAGGTAGTCCTTGAGAATAGCAGTGTAAAAGCCATTCGTGATATTTCTTCCTACAATATCCGGATTGCCAGGCAGAAAATCGGAGCCGCAGAAAGTCTGGTTCCTTACCTATTTGATGGAAATTGGAAGCATACCCTTTTAATAGGAGCGCCTCAGACCGGAAAAACCACTCTGCTAAGAGATATAGCAAGAATTGTGTCTACTGGAATCGATTCAAAAGGCATCGTTTCCCGTAAAGTCGGGATAGTGGACGAGCGATCTGAAATAGCGGGATGTGTCAGGGGAATCCCTCAGCTTGAGCTGGGTCCCCGCGTGGATATTCTTGACAGCTGTCCTAAAGCAGAAGGAATGATGATGTTAATCCGGTCTATGTCTCCAGATGTCCTGGTTGTTGATGAAATAGGAAGAAGAGAGGATACTGAAGCGGTTTTAGAAGCGGCAAATGCCGGGATTAAACTGATTATCACTACCCACGGAAATTCTCTCGAGGAAATCAATAAAAGGCCAATTATCCAAAAAATACTGGATCAGCATATTTTTGAACGATTCATTGAGATAACACGAGGCGCAAATCCGGGGACGATCTCCACGATTCGTGATGCTGCCGGCAAAAAAATCCGCCTAGAGGCTGGGGCTGCCCATGCTTAAAGTGATAGGTGCCGCTTTTATATTGTTAGCTACTACCTGGTCTGGATTTGAAATATCGAGAGGGTTTACAGAAAGACCGAGACAGTTAAGACAGCTCAGATCCTCTCTTCAAGCGCTCGAGGCTGAAATTATGTACGGGCAAACTCCTCTTAAGGACGCTTCTATTAAACTTTCAAAGCAGCTTCCAAAACCGCTGTCCTGGTTCTTTGAAGCATTCGCCGGTAAGATCGAAAACAATGAAACAACCGTAAGAGAGGCGTGGGAGGCGAGTTTACAGGAGGTCTGGAAGTGGCTTTCCTTAAAGCAGGGAGAATATGAAATTCTTGTCCAGTTTGGTGAAACGCTCGGAAAGCACGACAGAATGAGCCAGCAGAAACAAATCATTTTAACCTTAACCCATCTGGAACGCGAAGAAAAAGAGGCGCTCGACCGCCAGACCAAATATGAAAAAATGATAAAAAGTCTGGGTTTTTTATCCGGATTGCTGCTGATTATCTTACTCTTGTAAAACCATAAGGGAGAGAAAAATAATGGGAATAGACGTGGATTTGATCTTTAAAATAGCCGGAGTTGGGATTATCGTTGCTTTTCTTCATACCGTATTGGATCAGGTGGGCAAAAAGGAATATGCACAATGGGTAACCCTTGTTGGCTTTATTTTTATTTTATTTATGGTGGCGTCCGTTATGGATGATTTGTTTCAGAAGATAAAGTCTGTTTTTTTATTTGAGGGATAAGGGGGAGATTGCTATTGAGATTCTTAAAATAGTTGGTATTTCCTTAATAGCTACCTTTCTTGCATTAGTTATAAAAGAACAAAAACCTAACTTCGCCTTTCTATTAGTGGTTTTTGTTGGCTGTTCCATCTTTTTAATGCTGCTGGATCAAATCTCCCAAATCATTAACATGATTGAGAGAATTGCCGTGAAAGCCAATGTAAATATGGTGTACCTGGAAACCATCTTAAAGATTATCGGCATTGCTTATATCGCAGAATTTGCTTCCCAGATTACGAAGGATGCAGGCCAGGGGGCGATTGCTTCTAAAATTGAGCTTGGGGGAAAAATACTAATTTTAGCCATGGCCATCCCTATTTTAACTGTCATTATTGAAACCATTATAAAACTAATTCCCAGCTGACAATAGCAGCAGGTGAGGTGGATGATTCATGAAACAGTGCACACTTCTCTTCTTATTAGCAGTAATATTTATCTTTTATAGTGATCATCGAGCCTTTGCTGAAACGAACCAAGAAGAAACAATTAGTAAGGAAGAAATCGTTAATTCGCAGCTCGAAAACCTTGGAGTCAATGATCTTAAGGTGTTTTGGGACAAGGTTATCACCGATTATGGAGGATTTTTGCCTGAAAGCCAAAAAGGCAGTTTTTTTGATTTCGTGAGCGGGGAGAAAAAGTTTTCTTTTAATGAATGGATGAAGGGTTTAGCAAAGTTCATTTTTCATGAGCTCCTGGTGAACGGGAAACTCCTGGGCACTCTTGTTGTTCTTACTGTTCTAAGCATGTTTCTGCAGACTCTTCAATCAGCCTTTGAAAAAAGCTCAGTAAGCAAAGTGGCCTATGCCATCGTGTTCATGGTTTTAATTATCATAGCTCTGAACAGTTTTCATGTGGCGATCCAGTATACGAAAGAAACCGTGGGGATGATGATCTCTTTTCTGATGGCCCTCATACCGCTCCTCCTTGCCTTAATTGCAGCCTCCGGAGGAGTAGTCTCAGCGGCTTTCTTCCATCCGGTACTGGTTTTTTTAATGAATACGAGCGGCCTGCTCATTCAATATGTCGTACTGCCGCTTCTCCTATTATCTGCTATCTTAAGCATCGTCAGCACGTTAACCGAACAATACAAAGTGACCCAGCTTGCAACCCTCCTGCGAAATGGCAGCATATGGCTGATTGGAACGTTTATGACAATTTTTCTGGGAGTCATTTCAGTTCAAGGCGCTTCAACGGCGGTCGCAGATGGCATTACAATCCGCACTGCAAAGTTCATAACAGGTAATTTCATTCCCGTAGTAGGCCGGATGTTTTCCGATGCCACGGATACAGTCATGAGTGCCTCGGTTCTTTTAAAAAATACAGTTGGACTAGCAGGTGTTGTTGTGCTGCTGTTAATCTGTATTTTCCCGGCTCTGAAGATATTAATTGTGGCCTTTGTGTACAAACTTTCAGCGGCCATTCTTCAGCCTCTTGGCGGCGGGCCGGTCATCAGCTGTTTAAGTGTGATCAGCAAAAGCATGGTGTATATCTTCGCGGCACTGGCCATTGTATCCATTATGTTTTTCCTGAGCGTTACTGTGATCATTGCAGCAGGAAATGTAACTATGATGGTGAGGTGAGGAAACTATGCAATATTTAACAGCCTGGGTCACAAATATCATTCTTTTTATTTTATTAGCAACGGTCATTGACTTGCTCCTGCCAAATTCAACGATGCAAAAATACGCAAAGATGGTGATTGGCCTGCTGCTGATTGCAATTATCCTTTCTCCAATCTTAAAACTTTTTTCTACCGATTTTGAACAGGTGGTTTCAAAAGCTCTTCATACATCCCAGGAACAAAAAAATCTAGAAAATTTAATTCATGATAAGAAAAAAGAAATACAAGCCTCTCAGCAAGCATATATTTTAAAACAGATGGCTGTCCAACTCAAAACAGATGCAAAAGAGGAGCTGATGAATAAGTACCAGATGAATGTAGAAACAGTGGACCTAGAAGCTAAACAAGTGGACCAGCCTGAATTTCCTAAAGACATAAAAAGTATTCATCTAACATTGAAGCCTGCAGACGACACAGGCTCAGTGGAAACCGTAGCGCAAGTTAAGATCGACACAAGCACACCGAGGCCCAGCCAATACGCAGAAACAAAAGAAATAAAGAATTTCCTTGCAGCAAAATGGTCAATAGAAGAAGAAATTCTTTCTATTGAGCTAGAGGGAGGAGGAGTTAATAGTGAAAGATGACAAAAGTCCTTTTTCCCTGCTGGCTAAGCTTCTAAAGAAGGATAAAGGGCCCGGGAAGCCTTCCAAGCATGCATATGTACTAGCGGTTCTAGTAATAGGCGTCGGGTTTATGATAGCCAGCAGCTTTTTTACCAAATCAAATACCACCACAACGATGGGAGACACAATACAGGCTGGGAGCAGCCAGTCTAAGGAAGATGTAGCCGCATTTGGATTAAAAAAAGACACAGGAAAAAGGATGTTTACGGATTATGAAAGGCAATATGAAACGCTCCTAAAAGAGGCATTGGAAGATGTAGCTGGCATTGATGATGTAACAGTCATGGTTAATGTAGATTCATCGGAAAAAAAAGTGTATGAGAAAAACAAAGTAACACGTAAACAGGTGACAAATGAAGAAGATAGAGATGGCGGCAAACGCCAGGTGGAAGACAGTTCTGTTGATGAACAGCTTGTCTTTACCCGCGATGGGGAATCTGAGGTTCCTCTCGTTACCCAGACCCAGAAGCCGTCCATAAGAGGCGTCCTGATTGTCGCAAAAGGTGCAGATAATATTCAAGTGAAAAAATGGATTCGTGAAGCAGTGACAAGAGTATTGGATGTATCCAGCCACCGCGTTTCTGTATTGGCCAAGAAGTAGTCAAGCGATCAATGTGCTTTTCAAGCATTTCATATAAATAAGAAACTCTAAGGAGGATTATTCATGTTATTAAAAAAGCAAACTGTATGGTTATTAACAATGCTAAGCCTTGTTGTAGTACTATCCGTCTATTACATTACAACACCACAAAAGCCCGCTTCAGATATGGCAGTGACCGAGGAGAAAAAGAAAGAAAAGCCTGCAGCCAAAACAACAACATCATCTGATACAACTAAAAAAGAAAATGCTGACAGCGGGAAAGCAGTAACAGCCCCTGCCAATGACGAAGTCTTCGAAGCCATGCGTATGGAGCTTGAAGATGAACGCAACAAACAAAAAGAAGAACTGGCTGTAGCTATGACAGGGGACATCTCAGCAGAAGAAAAGAATGCAGCATATGAAAAAATCAACAGCCTCGATGACTTGGCTGTAAAAGAAGGCATGCTTGAATCTCTAATCGTTTCTATGAATTATGATGGGGCACTTGTAAGAATTAAAGGAAAAGAAGTACATGTACTAGTCAAATCCAAAAAACAATCCAGCACAGCAGCAAACGAAATCATGAATACCGTCAGCAAAGAACTAGGCACAGGCACAAACGTAGCCGTAGAATTCCAACCGGAGAAATAGAAAAGCGCAAAGCGGTCCGGAGCGATAGCGAATGAGCGGCCCGACCAGCATAAGACGAGCAGGCCGTGAGAAGTGATTTTTCTACTCATGGACTGAGCGGCTTATGACTCGAGGGCCGCAGCTTGGAGCTGGACAAATAGAAAAGCGGAAAGCGGTCCGGAGCGATAGCGAAGGAGCGGCCCGACCAGCATAAGACGGGCAGGCCGTGAGAAGCGATCTTCTACTCATGGACTGATCGGCTTATGACTCGAGGGCCGCAGCTTGGAGCTGGACAAATAGAAAAGCGCAGAACTTTGCTTTTCCATAAGATATATATCACAAAGGCTAGGCTCATTGCTTAGCCTATTTTATTTATGCACATACTAATGAAAAGCAGAGAACGGTGCATTTCTAAAACTATATATTAAGAAAGCTATTCGTGTAGCTTGGCTTTCTTAATTTTTTTCACATACTAGTAAAAGGCAGCCATCCGACCAGCATAAGACAGGCAGGCCGTGAGAAGCGATCTTCCTTCTCATGCACTGATCGGCTTATGACTCGAGCGCCGCAGCTTGAAGCTGGACAAAGAAAAGCAGAGAACGGTGCTTTTCCAAAGGATATATATCTAAAAGGCGAGGCTCATTGCTTAGCCTATTTTATTTATTCACAAACTAATGAAAAGCAGACACCTGAAAGGCATAAGAAAAGTGGCAGCGAAAGGCCGCTCTTGCCTTTTGATGGCGTTTAGCTTATGACCGAAGGTGTCAGTTCGGAGCTGGACAAAGAAAAGCAGAGAACGGTGCTTTTCCAAAGGATATATATCTAAAAGGCGAGGCTCATTGCTTAGCCTATTTTATTTATTCACAAACTAATGAAAAGCAGACACCTGAAAGGCATAAGAAAAGTGGCAGCGAAAGGCCGCTCTTGCCTTTTGATGGCGTTTAGCTTATGACCGAAGGTGTCAGTTCGGAGCTGGACAGATAGAAAAGCAGAGAACGGTGCATTTCTAAAAAATATCTATAAATAAGGCTTACCCAATAGCGTAGCTTTTTGTAATTTTTTATAAAAAATCGGCTGGAAATTTGGTGCTTTTTAATAAAATGAATTTTTTGTAAAAGGATATTCCAAAAAACTACCTTTTTCTATGGATAATGAGGGGTGAATGAAAGTCTTTACCTGAGTGTGGGAAACTTTAAGAGGCAAAATATAAATTTAAGAGTGTTTTTTCAGATTTAAGGGGGGGTTGGAACTTTTAAGAGGAATTTTTCAAATATAAGTGTATTTATGGCTTTGCCGCTGCTCAACTACTGCTTTACGCTGAGATACCGGCTGGCGAAAACAAGATTTAGGACCTGCGTGTATATATATACACTACCACCGCCTCAAATATCCATAGAGAAGAGGCCATCCAAAAAAATGTTTTTCCGGCTGTATTCCTTCCTGCGAAATCTAATAAAAACTAAAAACCCGAATTCGCCATGGAATCCGGGTTTCATTTTATCAGCCTACTCGCGGTAAAGCTGCACCAGCCGGTTCATCGACGTATCTGCTTCTTGCAGAGAGTGAACGAGGTGAGAGTGTTGATCGGTTTGTGAATGAACGGTTGCAGCTAATTCTTCAAGGCTTGCACTTGCTTCTTGAACAACTGAGCTGAAATCATTGATTGATGTTTCAATTTGTCTCGATGAAGTTTCTATAGATTGTATATGCTGGTGGTAAGAAGTGAGTTTATCTTTTAGAACATTGATAATTTCAAATATCGCCAGGAAAGCATTTTTTGAATCTCTCGATAGGGTTAGGTTTGCTTTCATATTTTCTGCTGCAGATGATATGGAAGAGTTGGTTTCTTCTGTTTCTTTTTTTACTTTTCCAAGGTTAACGGATATTTGCATGGCGGTCTGGCTTGTAAGATCAGCCAATTTCCTGACCTCCTGTGCCACAACTGCAAAGCCCCGGCCGCTTTCCCCTGCACGTGCAGCTTCAATGGATGCATTTAAGGCAAGCAGATTGGTTTGTTCGGCAATACCCTGTATGACCTTTACAAAATCAACTGCTTCTTCAACATCCACAGATAGTGAATACATTTTGTTTGTAATAGCTGTCATTTCTGATGAAAACGCTGATATTTCTTTCTCCAGCTGAGTTAACAAGCCGTTCCCGCGCTCAGATGCGGATTGAGCCTGGACGGCATCATCTAGCAGGTGAGTTGATAGGCGCGAGATTTCAGTTACCATATTCGTTGTATTTTCTAGAGAGTAAGAAATAGTGGATGCTGAATCGGCCTGAACCTGAACACCTGCTGAAAGTTCTGCAATAGAATGAGACATTTCTAATGCACCCTGGTAATTTTCCTTGCTTCTATCGTTCACGGAGCTGATCATGTTTGAGATGATAGTTGTATTATCCTCAAGAGCTGCCTTCCGCTTATGATCAACCGCTATCATGTCCTGCGTTTCCCTCTGGAGCTTGTACATCTGCTGCGTAAGCTGTTTGGAAAGCTTAAGCTGAAAGGTTAAAAGAATAGTGACAAGTATATGTAATAGATAGATGGTCACATAATTTTTTAATTCAAAGGGAAGAACATGATGATGAAGCATGATATAGGCCGAAATGATTAGTAAGCCTAACGCACTGCTAAGCCATAGAACCGGGCCGTTCATATAAATCGCAGCGGTGGCTAGTATAAAATAAACTAAAAATAAAGCCGACGGTGAAATACTGGTTTCCATGATGATAAATAAAACCGCAGAAACAAGAATGCAGGCGAGATAAGGTATAAAAGCAAGGGACTTTCTAACATAATGAAGAAAGGCAAGAACTCCCCAGCCAATGCCCCCGCCAATAAGGATCGACAAAACTAAAGCAAGATCTTTCTTCATGACAAAGTCGACACATGCAGCAAGTATGACCGAAACTAAGGTGGCTTTTACAACAATGCTGTTTTTTCTTTCTAGATCCTCCTGCATAAGCTGTTCAATTAAACTCATACGATAGTCTCCTACTTTCGTCAGGTATATAGTTCTAATTGTAAAGATATAGAAAATATTTACAATATGATTTTGGAAGATTTTTTTGAAAAAACAATTTATTTGTCGAGCGATAGGTTTTAAGGACCGCCTGGACGGCTCCGGACACATTTAAAGTTCTTTTATTGAATTTGTACAAGGTATTATCGTATGATATTAGTAGCTAGTCATAATCAAGGCTTCCATTTACGGTTAAATATCGTTCTGCCTGATTTTCTTTGACAGCCAAACACAACAAGCGGTGAAATATGATACTATTAGCAAAAAGGACAAGGGGTGCGAAGTTTTGAAGGTACAGGAAATTCGTGAACTTATTAAACTGGTTGATCAATCTACACTTGATGAATTTGAATATGAAATGAATGGCACTAAGATAAAAATGAAAAAAAATAGTCTTCAGCCTGAGGGCATTACTGTTCAGCAAGTTATTCCCAAAGAAGCTTTAAGACAAGAAGAAGTTCAAGCAGCACCAATTCCGCAGCCAGCAGCAGCTGAAAAGCCGGCAGAAGAAAAGAAAACGGAAACAGCTGAAAATTTACATAAGATTACATCTCCAATGGTGGGAACATTTTATCAATCACCATCACCGGAAACGGATGCATACGTAAAAGCAGGATCAAAGGTTTCAAAGAACAGCGTTGTCTGTATAGTGGAAGCTATGAAGCTTTTCAATGAAATTGAGGCTGAAGTTGACGGAGAAATCGTAGAAATTTTAGTGAAAGACGGCCAGCTGGTAGAATACGGGCAGCCATTATTTTTAGTAAAGCCTGAATAAGGAGCGTTTTAACCATGATAAAAAAGCTTTTGGTCGCTAACCGCGGAGAAATAGCCGTACGCGTTATACGTGCCTGTAAAGAACTAGGCATTGAGACGGTTGCTGTATATTCTGAAGGAGATAGAGAAGCTCTTCATGTGCAGCTTGCTGATGAAGCCTATTGCATCGGGCCTACAGCCTCCAAAGACAGCTATTTAAATTTTGCCAATATCATATCGACCGCCACCCTCACCGGTGCAGATGCTATACATCCAGGATATGGGTTCCTAGCAGAAAATTCTGCCTTTGCCGAACTATGCCGTGAATGCAGCATAACCTTTGTCGGACCGTCACCGGAAGCTATTTCCAAAATGGGGACGAAGGATGTTGCCAGGGAAACGATGAAAGCTGCTGGTGTTCCGATTGTTCCTGGGTCACAGGGAATCATTAAGGATGCAGAAGAAGGTCTTGTAATAGCAGAAAAGATCGGCTTTCCTGTTATTATCAAAGCAACAGCAGGAGGCGGCGGGAAAGGAATCAGGATCGCCCGTACCAAGGAAGAATTGATAAAAGGAATACAGGTTACACAGCAGGAAGCTATGACGGCATTCGGTAACCCAGGAGTTTATCTTGAAAAGTTTATTGAAGATTTCCGTCATGTAGAAATCCAGGTTATGGCTGACAGCCATGGCAGCGTCATCCACCTTGGGGAGCGGGACTGCACCATTCAGCGCAGAATGCAGAAGCTGCTTGAGGAGACTCCTTCACCTGCTCTGGATGGGGAAATCCGTTCTGAAATGGGCGATGCTGCTGTAAAAGCTGCGCAGGCTGTAAATTATACAGGCGCTGGGACAGTTGAATTTATCTTTGATTATAAAGACCGTAAATTTTACTTTATGGAGATGAATACAAGGATACAGGTAGAACATCCTGTTACTGAAATGGTTACAGGAGTTGATTTAATAAAAGAGCAGATAAAGGTTGCTTCCGGGGAAAAACTTTCCCTTACTCAGGATGAAGTGATTTTTAAAGGCTGGGCAATCGAATGCCGCATAAATGCTGAAAATCCTGATAAGAACTTTATGCCATCAGCCGGAAAGATTCAAATGTATCTTCCGCCAGGCGGGTTTGGCGTTAGGATCGACTCTGCTGCTTATCCCGGCTATACTATACCGCCTTATTATGACTCCATGATAGCAAAGGTGATTACATATGGTGATACAAGGGAAGAGGCAATAGATAGAATGAAACGAGCCTTAAATGAATTTGTTATTGAAGGAATTCATTCTACAATCCCATTCCATTTGAAACTTCTTCAGCATGAAAAATTTGTGGAGGGGAATTTTAACACAAAATTTCTTGAAATGTACGATGTAATGAACTCATAATGAAGAAACAGGAGGTGCTCATGATGAGCGAAAATCAATCAACTCTTGAGATGAGTCACAATAATAAAGGATTAGGCAAGGTGGAAATCGCACCCGAAGTAATTGAAGTAATTGCAGGAATTGCCGCACATGAAGTGGAAGGCGTTGCAAACATGCGCGGGAATTTTGCTTCCGGTGTGGTTGAAAAGCTTGGGAAAAAGAATCATGGCAAGGGTGTAAGAGTAGATCTTTCAGAAGATGGAATTAAACTCGACATCTACTGTACAATGAAATTCGGTGTTTCCATTCCAAAAGTAGCCGGTGAAGTCCAAGATAATATAAGGCAGGCACTTATAAATATGACGGCGCTTGAACCAGACGAAGTGAATGTCCATATAGTCGGCATTCAATTTGAAAATCAAAAGCCTGAAGCAGAGTTTGAACAAGAAATGTAACCAAAGGCACATGTCTTTGGTTTTTTTCTTTTATATGAGCTAATCTTATAAATAAGATCCCTGCGAAAAAACTTTGAAATCCTTAATGGGTTTTGGAAACTAGAAAATAGTGCAAAATACTATTATTCACAAGTTATAATAGCAGTAAAAAAAGTAATTTTTCTTAATATTTCAATGTACCCTACCGCGAAATGTTCGTTTATGCTATTATTTTTATAAATTGATTGAAACAGTAAAGGAGTAAAATGATGAAAAGAAGAACCGCGAGAGAAAAGGCTTTACAGGCACTTTTTCAAATAGAAATCGGCAAGGCAGATATACAGGAAAGTATGGAAAATGTTTTGGATGGAATGGAAAAGGACGAATATTTTGATTTTCTAGTTACAGGTACCACCGGTAATATGGAAAGCATTGATCATACCATTTCATCACATCTTGAGAATTGGAAACTTGAGCGTCTTGCTGCTATCGACAGAAATCTGCTGAGGCTTGCTGTTTTTGAAATGACGTCGTCTAAAGACGTTCCTGTTAACGTAATCCTGGACGAAGCCATTGAGATTGCGAAGACCTTTGGAGATGACCAGTCTCCGAAATTTGTAAATGCCGTATTATCAAAAGTAAAAGACGATCTAAGCGAGTAATAGTAAAACATACAGAGACAATCGGAAGGGGAAGGGAAAATGACTGCTTCTATTATTAACGGGAAAGAAATAGCTGCTAACATTCGAAAGAACATTAGAGCTGAAGTGGAAAGCCTAAAAGAACAGAAATTGACTCCAGGATTAGCTGTAATATTAGTGGGGAATAACCAGGCATCTAGAACGTATGTTACTATGAAGGAAAAAGCCTGTAAGGAGCTGGGAATTCATTCGGTATTAATTGAACTTCCAGAAACCGTCAGTCAAGACAGCCTTATTGAGAAAATCAATACACTAAACGAAGACACTGATATTCATGGAATATTGGTTCAGCTTCCCCTTCCACATCATATAAATGAAACGGAAATTATTGAAACCATATCACCTGAGAAAGATGTTGATGGTTTTCACCCAGTAAGTATAGGCAGACTGATGACAGGACAGGATACTTTTTACCCGTGTACACCCTATGGAATCATTAAAATGGTAGAATCGACCAATATTAATCCAGAAGGAAAACACGTTGTGGTGGTCGGCAGAAGCAATATTGTCGGAAAGCCAGTGGGACAGTTGTTCCTGAATTTAAATGCAACTGTTACATATTGTCATTCTAAGACAGCTGATCTGGCATTTCATACAAAACAGGCCGATATATTGATCGCAGCAGCTGGCAGGCAGGATTTAATCAGGCCTGAGCACGTTAAAGAAGGTGCTGTGGTGATCGATGTTGCCATGAACAGAAATAGTGAAGGCAGATTGTGCGGAGATGTAGCCTTTGATGAAGTGAAGGAAAAAGCATCATACATAACCCCCGTACCGGGCGGAGTAGGTCCAATGACGATTACGATGCTATTATATAATACGGTAAAATCTCTAAAATTGATGAATAAAAATAATTTATAGCCTTAATTGGCTAAAATACTAAACGAAGCTGTCTGCTTGTTTTATAATAACAAATAGACAGCTTTTCTATTGAGGCGGGATAGCAGGTTCTTTAAATCCTGTTTCAGGCTTTTTTTAAAGGAGTTATAAAATGAATCAGCCTATCTATTTAACCATTCATGCACTTACAAAATATATAAAACGAAAATTTGATGCAGATCCCCATTTGCAAAATATGTTTATAAAAGGAGAAATATCAAATTTAAAACAGCATTCCAGCGGCCATATGTATTTTACGTTAAAAGATGAAAAGGCACGAATATTGGCCGTTATGTTCCAAACATATAGTTCAGGCATGAAGTTTAGCCCTGAAAACGGCATGCATGTACTGATCAAGGGCGACATAACCGTTTATGAGCCAAGCGGGCAATATCAAATTTATGTTAAAGAAATGGCCCCTGATGGAATAGGCGAATTATATTTAGCGTACGAACAGCTTAAAACTAAGCTGGAACAAGAAGGCCTTTTTCTAAATAAATATAAAAAAGCGATTCCTGTTTATCCGAAGACGGTTGGAGTGATTACATCTCCTACTGGAGCTGCCATACGGGATATCATTACCACACTGCGAAGAAGATACCCGATTGCGAACATTATGATTTATCCCGCTCTTGTTCAGGGAACCCAGGCACCTCAGTCTGTTGTAAGGGCGATTGAAACAGCTAACAGCCGAAATGAAGCAGATGTCCTCATTATTGGGAGAGGCGGCGGGTCTATTGAAGAGCTTTGGGCTTTCAATGAGGAGAAAGTTGCAAGAGCCGTCTTTTCTTCAAAAATCCCGATTATTTCTGCGGTGGGGCATGAAACTGATTTTACAATTTCTGATTTTGTCGCTGATTTGAGGGCTCCGACTCCTACTGGAGCGGCCGAACTTGCCGTTCCCCACATCAATGACATTTTGGAAAGGCTGCTGAGCCGGAAAAATCGAATGACCAGGGAGCTTCAAAAGAGACTTTCCACTGAACAAAGCCGGCTTCTGAATCTGGAGAAGTCCTATGCTTTCCGCTATCCCCAGAGGCTGTATGAGCAGAAACTTGAACAGCTGGATAGAACAATGGATCGTTTTAATAAAGGTTTCGATAAATATTTTGTCAGAAAAAAAGAAACAGTGCAGAGGTTGTCGGCAGCCCTGAGAAAAAGGGACCCGGAAGAGCTGCTTCATGCAGCCCATTCAAAATTAGAACTCCAATCCAGGCTGCTTAAGCGGATGATGGAAGGGATTTATAAATCAAAGCTCCAAAGTTTCCTTCATGCTGCCTCCACGCTTGATGCGCGAAGTCCTTTAAAAATAATGGACAAAGGATATAGCCTGGTGTATACCGATAATGATGAGCTGATAAAAAACTCAGGAGGCATTCAGCCAGGAGATAAAATTCTGGTAAGGATGAAGGATGGAGAACTATCCTGTTTGGTAGAAGATAAAAAGGAGAGACCGATAGATGAGTGAAGAAAAAGAATTAAGTTTTGAAGAAGCAATGGAAAAACTGGAAAACATTGTAGAACTTCTGGAAGATGGCGAAGCTCCTCTTGAAAAAGCAATAGCTATTTACAAAGAAGGAATGGATTTGTCCCGAGTGTGCCATAAGAAATTGAAATCTGTTGAAGAGCAGCTTACTCAAATCCTTCGTGAAGATGGAAAGCTGAACGATTTTACAGCAGAGGAGGAATAGTTGTGAGTTCCTCCCTGCTGGAAGATTTCAGTTTGAAGTATAAGAAATTAGTGGAGGCTGAAGCAGTATCACTGGTTGAGCAGCTTACAGCCCCAGATGTACTAAAAGAGGCTATGATCTATTCATTAAATGCAGGTGGAAAAAGAATCAGGCCGCTGCTTATTTTTACCGTTTTACATGCGTTTGGGCTGGATCCTAAGGTGGGCTTAAAGCCGGCTGCAGCTATTGAGATGATCCATACGTATTCCTTAATTCATGATGACCTGCCAAGTATGGATAATGACGACCTAAGAAGAGGAAAGCCTACAAACCATAAAGTATATGGAGAGGCGGCTGCTATTCTCGCAGGTGATGCTCTTTTAACTTTCGCCTTCGAGGTACTGACTCAGTTAAAGATAGAAGAAGCATCGGCTGAAATTAAACTCTCTTTAATCAGAGAGCTTGCGGTATCTGCTGGAGCAGAAGGAATGGTAGGCGGACAGACGGCAGATATTGAAGCTGAGGGGAAAGTCCTGGATTTAAAAGAACTGGAGTATATCCATAAGAATAAAACCGGGAAGCTGTTAACCTGCAGTGTTATGATGGCTGCATTGTTAGCGGATAGTGATTCATATACGCAAGGGCTTCTTCGTGATTTTTCCTATCATATCGGTTTAGCGTTCCAAATCCAGGATGATATTTTAGATATCGAAGGGATGCAGGAAAAGATAGGGAAGCCGGTCGGCAGTGATATTGATAACCAGAAAAATACCTACCCCGCCCTTCTCACTCTAGATGGGGCGAAAGGAAAGCTCCACGAACACATACAGCTTGCGAAGCAATCATTAGAAAAGACAAACTTGGATATTGAAATGTTATTGCAGCTTACTGATCTCATAGCGAAAAGAGACCATTAACCCTTAATTTGTAGTGATATAGTCAGTATGCTATAATAATAATTATATTAAATTCCAAACTTTGTGGAAAAATAATGAAAACTGCCTGATACAGAACGCTGCCGTTATCACTTACGTGTTAGCGGCTTTTTTTCCATTTATAAACCGTCCCCTGCTGCACATCCTAGAAATCGCTTGAGTAAATATAGCAGTTGTTTATAATTAGGAAAGTACACAAATAACAGGTGGAAAGAAACCGAAATGAAAGTGAGTGATCCTGTTTGGATCTTCTAACTATAAAGGACCCTTCATTTTTAAAAAAAATGGATATTAGCGAGCTAGAGATATTAAGCCAGGAAATTAGAGATTTCCTAATTGAAAAACTTTCAATAACAGGCGGCCATATCGGCCCGAACCTTGGAGTAGTAGAACTGACCATTGCTCTCCATAAGGAATTCAACAGTCCTCAGGATAAATTTATCTGGGATGTGGGACATCAGTCATATGTCCATAAAATACTTACCGGACGTGCGTGCGAATTTGATACATTAAGAAAACATAAAGGTCTTTGCGGATTTCCAAAGCGCTCAGAAAGCGAACATGACGTATGGGAAACCGGACACAGCTCGACATCCTTGTCAGCAGCTATGGGTATGGCTATTGCCCGGGATTTGAAGAAAGAAAAAAATTATATCCTTCCGGTTATCGGTGATGGTGCCTTAACTGGAGGAATGGCACTTGAGGCACTCAACCATATTGGTTCAGAGAAAAAAGATATGATTGTCATTCTAAATGATAATGAAATGTCCATAGCTCCAAATGTAGGGGCTCTACACAACGTGCTTGGCAGGCTGAGAACGGCTGGGAAATACAATTGGGCAAAAGATGAGCTTGAAATGCTGCTGAAGAAGATCCCCGCTGTCGGAGGTAAATTGGCAGCTACTGCTGAGCGCATAAAAGATACAGTGAAATATCTGCTTGTGTCAGGCATGTTTTTTGAGGAGCTTGGCTTTACATATCTTGGGCCGGTAGATGGGCATGATTATGAAGCTTTAATTGAACAGCTTCGATATGCTAAAAAGACAAGCGGCCCTGTACTCTTGCATGTGATTACGAAAAAAGGAAAGGGCTACCACCCGGCGGAAAGTGATAAAATCGGCACCTGGCATGGGACTGGCCCTTATAAGATTGAAACAGGTGCCTTTGTAAAACCTGCTACGGCTGCACCTTCCTGGAGTTCTCTTGTCAGCGAGACCGTCCGCAGAATGGCTCGTGAGGATGAACGCATCGTTGCGGTTACACCTGCGATGCCTGTTGGTTCTAAGCTTGAAGGGTTTGCAAAAGAGTTTCCTGATCGTATGTTTGATGTAGGCATAGCTGAACAGCATGCTGTTACAGTTTCAGCCGGCCTGGCTGCTGAAAACATGAAGCCGTTTCTTGCAATATACTCTACATTCCTTCAAAGAGCCTATGATCAAATGCTGCATGATGTATGCAGGCAGAATCTTAATGTGTTTATAGGAATAGACCGTTCAGGACTGGTTGGAGCTGACGGAGAAACGCATCAGGGAGTTTTTGATATTGCTTTTCTTCGCCATATGCCTAACTTGGTTCTTATGATGCCAAAGGATGAAAATGAAGGCCAGCATATGGTTTATACCTCTTTGACATATAATGACGGTCCGATTGCGATGCGTTTTGCGAGAGGGAATGGAATAGGAGTGCCGCTTGACGATGAATTGAAGTCTATACCTATTGGTACATGGGAAGTGCTGAAACAAGGTTCAGATGCATGTATTTTAACGTTTGGAACGACAATAGGAATGGCCATGAAGGCCGCTGATATTCTAGAAAAGCAAGGGTATTCTATTAAGGTAGTAAATGCCCGTTTTATAAAGCCATTGGATGAAGATATGCTCTCTGAAATCTTCAGGGCAAAGATGCCTGTGTTAACGATAGAAGAAGCAGTGCTTCAAGGCGGATTTGGCTCAGCTGTCCTGGAATTTGCACAGGAGCGCGGCTTTAGCTCAGCCGTTATAGACCGAATGGGCATACCGGACCAATTCATTGAACACGGTGAAGTGGATAAACTTTTGGAAGAAATTCATTTTACAGTAGATGATGCGGTTAAAAAGTTAAAATCTATCTCAATGAAAAAACAAAAAAGGGCTTAAGCAATGAAGATAAAAAAAGAAAGACTTGATGTATTACTTGTAGAAAGAGGACTTGCAGAAACTCGTGAAAAAGCCAAAAGATCAATTATGGCCGGGTTGGTTTACACGAACGAACAGCGCCTGGATAAGCCTGGGGAGAAGATACCTGCGGATTCTCCTCTAACAATTAAAGGGAAAGTCATGCCATATGTTTCCCGCGGCGGACTTAAGCTTGAAAAGGCGTTAAAAGTTTTCAGCATAGATGTAGAAGGAAAAGTGCTGCTGGATATTGGGTCCTCTACCGGGGGATTTACGGACTGTGCTCTCCAGAACGGAGCTAAGCTTTCTTATGCACTGGATGTAGGGTACAATCAGCTTGCATGGAAGCTGCGGCAGGACCCGCGGGTTATAGTTATGGAGCGAACAAACTTCCGCTATGTAACACCAGATGATCTGAAAGAGGAAGCTCCAAACCTAGCTTCCATTGATGTTTCTTTTATTTCGCTTTCCCTGATCCTCCCTGTGCTGAAAACTCTATTGAAACCTGGAAGCGACATAGTCGCCCTTGTAAAGCCGCAGTTTGAGGCTGGCAGGGACCAGGTGGGGAAAAAGGGGATAGTTAGAGACAGCAAGGTGCACAAAGAGGTTTTTGCGAAAATAGCCGATTTCTCACTTTCTGAAGGATATGATGTGGCTGGAGCATCATTTTCTCCAATTACCGGCGGAGACGGAAATATTGAGTTTTTACTGCACCTTCGCTGGGAAGGGATGAAAGAAAAGGGAAACATATCCCCGGACATTTCATTAGATTCTGTGGTAGAAAGCGCACATCAAGTTTTTAAAGAACAAAAAGAAAATAAGCAGGCGTAGACTAGAGACCCCTTACTATCAATTTTAAGTAAGGGGTTTTGCCTGTCGGCTGCCGTTTTTTGTACGGAAGAAGAGAATGGGTGGAATCTTCACAGAAAGATTGTACATTTTAGACAAAAAACGCTAACATAACAAATAGATAAGTGAATTTTTGAGAGGTGCTCACATTAAATGAATAAAGGGCAACGCCATATTAAGATCAGAGAAATTATTGCTAATAACGATATAGAAACACAGGATGATTTAGTAGACGAATTAAAAAGCGCGGGTTATAACGTAACCCAGGCCACAGTCTCAAGAGACATCAAAGAGCTTCATCTTGTAAAAGTTCCGCTGATGGACGGCCGGTATAAATACAGCCTTCCAGCTGACCAGAGATTTAATCCTCTGCAAAAGTTAAAACGGAATTTAATGGACGCCTTTGTCAGGATTGACTCTGCAAGTCATCTATTGGTGATGAAAACACTGCCTGGCAATGCACAGGCTATTGGAGCTCTAATGGATAATTTGGATTGGGAAGAAATCATGGGTACGATTTGCGGAGATGACACTTGTCTCATTATATGCCGTACCCCTGAGGATACCGAAACCATTAGGGATCGTTTCCTGGATATGCTCTAAAAAGGTGAGGTGCGAAAATTGCTAGCTGAATTATCAATTAAAAATTTCGCCATAATTGAAGCCCTTACCGTTTCATTTGAAAAGGGCTTAACTGTATTAACAGGCGAAACAGGTGCCGGAAAGTCGATCATTATTGATGCGATTAACCTATTAATAGGAGGCCGCGGTTCTTCCGAATTTGTCAGGCACGGAGAAGACAAGGCAGAACTCGAGGGTTTATTTCAAATAGAAAGTAACCATGCTATCGTGGCTAAGGCTGCTGAATTTGGTATTGATGTGAGTGATGGAATGGCCGTGCTAAGGCGTGATATTTCCCATTCAGGTAAAAGTGTATGCCGCGTTAATGGCAAGCTCGTTACTATAGCTGTTCTAAGGGAAATCGGCAGTACTCTCGTCGATATTCATAGTCAGCATGAACATCAGGAACTAATGGATGCAGATCTTCATTTACCGCTGTTAGACCATTTTGGCGGCGAACAGATTTCCAAGGCTCTTGGGGAGTACCAGCTGCTGTATAAGAGATATGAAACTGCGGCTAAACAGCTCAAAAGCTTAAGTCAGGATGAACAAAAGATGGCTCATCGTCTTGATTTAATACAATTTCAATTTGACGAAATCAGCAGAGCTGAGTTAAAGCTGAATGAATACGAAGAATTATCTGAGGAAAAGCAAAGAATATCCAACTTTGAACGGATACACGAAGCACTGCAATCGTCCTATCATTCGCTTGGCGGGGAGCAAAAGGGGCTCGACTGGATAGGACTTGCCATGAACCAGCTGGAAGAAGCGGCAGCCCTCGATCCGGCACTTTCAAGCATTCAAGAACATGTAGCCAACAGCTTCTATATACTGGAAGATGCTGTTTCGTCTATACGAAATCAGCTTGACTCTCTTGAATTTGATCCCGTAAGACTGGATTTTATTGAGGGAAGACTGAATGAAATCAATGGGCTGAAAAGAAAATACGGTAAAACGGTTCAGGATATTTTAGAATATGCGGCTGCCATTGAAGAGGAAATTGAAACCCTCCTGAATAGGGAAACTCATATTGCGAAAATTGAAAAAGAACTATCTTCGATCCGCAAGGACCTAGTCCTCGAAGCGAAGAATTTATCGATGCTCAGACAAAAGTATGCGAAGAAACTTACTGCACAGATTCATAAGGAACTCAAAGACCTTTATATGGAGAAGACTGTGTTCGAGGTGCATTTCCATCAGACGGCAGTTGAGCATGGAGACTTGACAGAAAAAATCCACCGAAGCGGTCTGGATGTTGTTGAATTTTTTATTTCAACGAATCCGGGTGAACCCTTAAAGCCGTTAAACAAGATTGCTTCAGGGGGAGAGCTTTCAAGAATTATTCTTGCTCTGAAAAATATTTTCTCTGAGCATCAAGGGATTACCTCCATCATTTTTGATGAAGTAGATACAGGAGTCAGCGGACGGGTTGCTCAATCGATGGCTGAAAAGATATACAAAGTTTCCGTGGGTTCCCAGGTTCTTTGTATTTCGCATCTGCCTCAAGTGGCAGCCATGGCAGATACTCATTTGTTTATCTCTAAACAAACCGTTAATGGCCGGACGAAAACTAAAGTCCACCCTCTGAGTGAGGAAGACAAGATTAAAGAAATTGGCAGAATGATTTCTGGAGTCGAAATAACAGAATTAACAAAAGAACATGCCAAAGAGCTGATTCATTTGGCGAATCAGATAAAGAGTGCCTGATTAGTGCCCTCGGCTAGACCGATTCAGTGCAAAAAGGTTTATTCATTGTAAAGCTATCCATAAACGGATAGCTTTTATTTTTGGTCTGGGTTATAAATGACCGCCTGAAAGGCTAAATTAAAATTGTAGCCATAAAAGTGAGTGTGGACTAGAAGCGAGGAGAGTGAAAAGATTGAAATTAGCTTGGATAAAAAAGATTATTGGCGGTCTTCTCCTTGTTTCACTTTTACTACTAGGTTTCAGCCAGTCATTAAAAGGTTATTTAACCATTCCTGACAAGATTGTTCTTTTTGAGGGTCAGGATTATAAAATACCTAAATCTTTATCAGTTTCTGCTTCCGTTGCTCAAGGAAACGTAAGCGTTCATGATAGCAGTAATTTATTAACACTCGGTGCCGAAAAACCTGGTACTAATGAGCTTCTTCTCGACTTTGCAGGCTTTCCGATTAAAAAAGTCGATATAGAAGTACTTAAAGACTTTAAAGTGATACCAGGCGGACAATCCATAGGGGTAAAGCTTAATACACTAGGCGTCCTGGTTGTGGGCCATCACTTAGTTTCAACTGCTTCAGGAAAAAAATCTCCGGGTGAAACAGCCGGGGTTCATATTGGAGATATTATTACCGAAATTAACGGAAAAAACATCAGGAAAATGGAAGATGTTGCTCCACTGGTACAGGCTGCAGGCGAACAGCATAAGCCTTTAAAGCTAAGCATTTTCCGTGAAAGTAAAAAGGTGAAAGCAAACTTAATGCCATTGAAGGACCAGCAGGAAGATATATATAAATTGGGCTTATACATTAGAGACTCAGCTGCAGGAATTGGAACCATGACTTTTTTTGAGCCGAAGTCAAAAAAATACGGTGCGCTGGGCCATGTGATTTCCGATATGGATACAAAGAAGCCAATCGTTGTAAAAGATGGGCAGATTGTAAGGTCTACTGTCACTTCCATTGAAAAAGGAAGCCATGGGGATCCAGGGGAAAAGCTTGCGCGTTTTTCTTCAGATCACAAAATTATCGGCAGTATTAATAAGAATAGCTCCTTCGGCATATTTGGGAAACTTGATTCTGGGATCGATAATAATATTATGGATAAAGCAATTCCGATCACTTTGTCTCATGAAGTGAAGGAAGGACCGGCACAAATTTTAACCGTTGTAGACGGCGATAAAGTAGAGAAGTATGATATTGAGATTGTCAGCACTATTCCACAAAAATTTCCGGCAACAAAAGGAATGGTTATCAAAGTAACGGACCGGGAGCTTTTGAATAAGACGGGCGGGATAGTGCAGGGAATGAGCGGAAGTCCCATCATCCAGAACGGAAAATTAATCGGAGCTGTCACACATGTTTTTGTTAACGATCCAACCAGCGGGTATGGCGTCCATATTGAATGGATGTTAAACGAGGCAGGAATTAATATATATGATAAAGAGCATTCAGCTCGTAAAGCAAGCTAAGCAGGCAAAAACGCCTGCTTCTTTTTTTTTGCTTTAAAGAAAATTCGACAGATCCAGAATAATAAATCGAATTCAGTCGAAAACAGGAGAAAACAAGAGAAAAAGAAAGATAAAGACTATTTTTTTCTCTTTTTTTAAAATTTAAAAGGATTTTGAGTTGCATTGTCGAAAACTTAATTTAGAATAGAAAATAGACAAATGAAGGACTCATTAGAGGAGGAAACCTAGGTTGAAGAAAATTAAAGTTTGTATTGTGGATGATAACAGGGAATTAGTCGGGCTCCTTGAAGAATATATTTCGTCTCAAGAAGATATGGAAGTAGCGGGAATCGCTCATAATGGGCAGGAGTGCCTGCAAATGCTGGGCCAGGTTGATCCTGATGTCTTGATCCTTGATATAATTATGCCGCACCTGGACGGTCTGGGCGTATTAGAAAGAATCCGTGACATTAAGAAAAATTCTCTGCCTCACGTTATTATGCTTACAGCCTTTGGACAGGAAGATGTTACAAAGAAGGCCGTTGAACTTGGGGCTTCATACTTTATCCTAAAGCCGTTCGATATGGAGAATCTGACCAATAATATCCGCCAGATCAGCGGAAAAAGCAATTCATTCATGAAAAAGTCTTCTTCCTTCGCATATAAATCTTCTTCTGTGGAATCAAAGCCTAAAAACCTAGATGCCAGTATTACCAGTATAATTCATGAAATAGGTGTACCTGCACATATTAAAGGATATTTATATCTTCGTGAAGCAATCTCTATGGTTTACAATGACATTGAACTTCTTGGTTCGATTACAAAAGTCCTTTACCCTGATATTGCCAAGAAATATAATACAACAGCGAGCCGGGTAGAAAGAGCCATCCGGCATGCGATTGAAGTAGCATGGAGCAGAGGCAATATTGATTCTATCTCGTCTTTATTTGGCTATACGGTCAGCATGACAAAAGCAAAGCCTACTAATTCTGAATTTATCGCGATGGTAGCTGATAAACTTCGCCTGGAGCACAAAGCTTCTTGAAAGGGTTAGGAGCAGCGATTTAGTAATAAATAGTGTTTCAATTCACAAATAAATCAGCGTATGCCCTATGAATTCTTTGTTCATAGGCTTTTTTGTATGAAAATAAAGAGTTTAGAACCTGTCTATAAACAAATGGGAACTGCAAATCCGAAATCTAAATGAACGATTGAAGCAGGAAGATACATATTCATTCCAGAAGATAATATAAACGTGAAAAGTAGAATGACAATTCTATTCGTTTTAGCTGGCTAAGAAAATTTCGAGGGGATTGAATATTTATTGAATATGCGTATTAGACCGTCTGTCAGGATTGGGAAAGCACAGCCATGAAAGGAGTTTAGCATGAAAAATATAGTGAAAATATCAGTAGGTGTATTTAGCTCTGTGTTGATTTTAGCGGTTTTGTCCGCTGGTATTTACTTCTATCTAGCTGGATCGCAGCAAGCTAAGCCGGATCGTGGAAAAGAAATTTTAAAGGTCAAAGAAGAAAGTACACCTGCTGGAGGAAAAATAATTGAAGTAGCAGAAAAAAGAAAGGAGCCAATTGAAAAAGAATTTCCTATGGAAATGGACGAATATGAAGTACAAGACGCGATTCATGGAATGACACACCAGAAAATCATTGCTGATGATAAATGGGGCTTTATTCCTTTAACGAAAGACCGAGTTGAACGGTTAATATCAGTAGTAGAGAAGAATGAAACGAACTACGAGAAATCAGAATTATATATGCACATTCTTAATCGCTGGCTAAAAAATAATTTTTCGGAAATTGATAAAGAACATAATGAAATTTGGAGGCTTCAAGAAGGGAATGTGGGTGAAGCTACTGGCATTATGTCAGCTGAAGAAGAAAAAGCATTTATTGAAGAGCATTACGAAATTGAAGAATAGAGAACACCAAGCTTTGTATCTCATTAAAAGTTCCAGCACCTTTTACAAGGTGTTTTTTATTTGAGTAAAGGCGGACAGCCTGTAGCGGGAGGAAAAGGAGCTGCATAGTATATAGTAAATTTGGTTTTATAGGGGTGATATCATGGATTTTATTAAGCCGTCTCTCGGAGTTTTAACAAATCCCTTCCAAATAAGGTCGAACCCGAAACACTTCGGTCTTGACCTTGCACTCCCGGGCAATGTGTCTGTGAAAGCAGCCGCTGCAGGTACAGTGACTCGTTCATATGTATCTGACAGCTATGGTGAAGTGATTTTTATACAGCACAGCATAAATGGACAACCATATGAAACGGTCTATGCACATATGCGAAAAGGCTCTCGAAAATGTAAACCTGGTGATTATGTCAAGCAAGGGCAGGTTATCGGCTACATGGGCAGTACGGGTGACGCGAAAGGGCAGCATCTTCACTTTGAGCTGCACAGAGGAAGATGGAACGGAGCTAAAACGAATGCTGTCAACCCTCTTGATTATATAGGTGCTATTCAAGAAGTTCCAAAAGAAAAAAAGAAAATGATTATTCTTCCTTCTGAGGCGGAGTCGTGGAGAGTCTATCCGCTTGATCAAGCAGCAGTGAAAGGAAACGAAATTGGCTACTTAAATCCTAAAAAGTATGCAGGGCTTCAATATAATATAGTTGGAAATCCCCAAAAGGACGTTTACACCATTGTTACCTCTGATTTTGGAAAAGTAAATATATATGGTGCTTTATCCACCGGTGTGAGAATTGTCAATGTATAAAGGAGCGTAATGGTGTTCTATGAATTTCCGCGGTTCACTGGCATAGGCGTTCTTCCCTGCAGAATAACATTAGTCTATACAAACTTGAATTTCCTGCTTTCAGAAAAAATAGGCATTTCCTGTACAATATGTAATAGTTATTAGAAGAATCGCTTTATAGCAGGGAGGATTGTTCAGGTGACTCAAATTTTTGCACACAGGGGATCAGCAGGCACTCATCCGGAAAATACAATGATGTCGTTTCACGAGGCATTAAGATCTGGAGCAGAAGGAATTGAATTGGACGTTCAGCTTAGCAAAGATGGACAGGTTGTTATCATTCATGATGAATCAGTAGATAGGACCACGAATGGCAAGGGGTATGTTAAGGATTTAAATTTTGATGAAATCAAAGCTTTCAATGCAAGCCATAAATTTACAAAACAATATGGAAAAACCAGCATTCCAACTTTAGAAGAGTTCTTTCTGTGGTTTAAATATACTGCTCTTATCTGTAATATTGAACTGAAAAACGGAGTTTATCCCTACCCTGGATTGGAAGAAAAAGTGATCGGGCTGATAAGAAAATTCAATCTTCAGGAACGAATTATTTTATCTTCCTTTAATCATTACAGCATTGTGCACTGCTTCCAGCTTGCACCTGAAATCGAGATTGCACCCATTTACAGCAATGGTCTTTTTATGCCTTGGATTTATGCGAGATCTATTAGAGGAAAGGCGATTCATCCCAGCATTAAAGTGATTTCAGACAGTATGATTATAGAGTCAATGAAAGCAGGCATTGCCGTCCGTCCTTACACGGTGAATAGTGAAGCCCATATGAAGCGGCTGATTGATATCAAATGCAGCGCATTTTTTACAGATTTCCCTGAAAAAGCTGTCCGGTCCAGGAAAATTAGCAGAAACAAATCATAATATTAAAAATCCCAGCTGGACAGCAGCTGGGATTTAGTTATTTATAGAGATGTGCGTCGTGGATTCTTAAATCGATCCTGCACTTTATTTCGCTTTCTATCGCGGTGTAAAACAAAGCCAGCTACAAATCCAATGCCGCCTAAACAAAATATAAGCCCGCATAAAAACTGCAGCCAAAATGCAGTAAAAGGAGGCTGTAAAATGGCAAACAGCATATCTCTCATAAGTTTTATTCCATAAACGGCTAATGCTCCGGGGATAAATAAGATCAAAACGGCAATAAATCGCTTCATAGGAGGAGTCCCTTCTGTAAATATTCGTCCTACAACAAATCATAGTTTATATTAAAAATTTGTCAAGACGCACTGATTCCCTTAAAATTTAAGTAAGTATGAAAAAAATTGCATAATCATCACATGAAAAAAATTGCAAATCTCTCTTAGGAGATGAAAACATAAATGCAAAATGTATTGATCATCGGTGCTGGGAATGGCGGAACGGCTATTTTAAAGATGCTTGAGGAAACTAAATATCTGAAAGTTACATCTATTGTAGATATGAATGAAAATGCCCCTGGCATTTTGCTTGCTAAACAGATGGGAATACAGACAGGCTCAGACTGGCGGGAGTTTATTGATCAAAATTTAGACATTATTATTGAAGTAACAGGAAGTGAAGCGGTTTTTAAAAGCATCCGGAACACTAAACATCCAGATACGGTTCTTGTGCCAGGTGCAGTAGCTGAGATTCTAGCGAAGGTCTTTAAAGAAAAAGAAATTCTGATTAAAGAGTTACAGGAACAAACTTATACCCATAACTTAATCTTTGACTCGACCGATGATGGAATGATAGTTGTTAATAAGGACAGCCGGATCATCATCTTTAATAAAAGTGCAGAAAGAATAACAGGGGTTCCTGCGGATGAGGCGCTGGGAAAAGGTATATTAGACGTAATTCCAACGAGCCGGCTTCCAAAAATTCTTATCTCACAGCGGGTAGAAGCGAACAAAGAGCAAATTCTGCAAAACGGGTGTAAAATTATTACGACCCGGATGCCGATGGTCAAAGAAAATGGTCAAAGTATTGGAGCATTTGCTGTATTTAAAGATATAACCAGGGTAGTGAACCTTGCAGAGGAAATTACGAACCTAAAATCCATACAGGTCATGCTTGAGGCTATCATCCAGTCCAGTGATGAAGCAATCTCCGTTGTTGATGAAGAAGGAAGAGGCATTTTAATCAATCCCGCTTATACGAGAATTACAGGCCTTAAAAAAGAAGAAGTGATAGGACAGCCGGCTACAGCTGATATCTCTGAAGGAGAAAGCATGCATATGCAGGTCCTTAAAACAAGAAGGACTGTAAGGGGAGCGAAGATGCGTGTAGGTCCTAACAAAAAAGAAGTCATTGTGAATGTGGCACCGGTTATAGTGGATGGAAGGCTGAAGGGCAGCGTTGGTGTTATTCATGATATGTCAGAGATCCAAAATCTAACCCGGGAGTTGAGCAGAGCCAGGCAGATTATAAGAACACTTGAAGCAAAATACTCGTTCGAAGATATTATCGGCAGGTCTGAAGAAATGGAAATTGCCATTGGACAGGCAAAGCTTGCAGCAGAGACGCCTGCCACCATACTGCTGCGCGGGGAGTCCGGAACAGGAAAGGAACTTTTTGCTCATGCCATCCACAATGCAAGTGATAGAAAGTTCAATAAGTTTGTCAGAGTGAATTGTGCTGCCCTTTCTGAATCGCTGCTTGAAAGTGAACTCTTCGGCTATGAAGAGGGAGCTTTTTCTGGTGCGCGAAGAGGGGGGAAAAGAGGTCTTTTTGAAGAGGCGAATAATGGGAGTATTTTTCTGGATGAGATTGGAGAGATATCGGCAGGAACACAGGCTAAACTGCTCCGCGTACTGCAGGAGAGGGAAATCATGAAAGTGGGAGCAACAAAAGCTATGCCCATCAATGTCAGAATTATTGCAGCAACCAATGTTAATCTTGAAAAAGCAATTAAAAGCGGCGGCTTTCGTGAGGACCTGTATTTCAGGCTGAACCGGATGCCGATTCATATCGCTCCGCTTAGAAACCGAAAAGAAGATATTGAACCACTAAGCAAATATTTAATCCAGAAGTTAAATCAGGAATATGGAAGAAATATCGAAGGCATTACAACCGAGGCTCTGGAAAGACTGAAAAGATACAGGTGGCCAGGCAATGTTAGAGAACTGGAGAATATTTTAGGCAGGGCCATGATCTTTATGAAACTCCATGAGACTCGGATAGAAGTAAGCCATCTTCCTGAAATTTTTGAGACGGAACAGAAAAAGGATATCTCCACACAATTCTTGGAGCTAGATGAGTCTGCCAATCTTGCCCGTAAAGTAGAAGAGTTTGAAGCTGCCTTAATTACGAATTCTCTACAGCAATTTGGGGGAAACAAGACGGCTGCAGCAAGAGCCTTAGGAATTTCTATCCGAAATTTATATTATAAACTCGAAAAATATAAAATTGAAGATGTTGGCCTGCAATAATTTGCAGGGTATGCAAATTATTGCAGATTAGTCTGCGGCTAAAGGCTATAAACAGACCTTTAAATGTTGGCACGATTATTGCATTAGTACATAAGTGGGTAACTACTTCCTAAGCAGGGAGATGGATAAATGAATTTAGAAGTATTACTGGAAAAAGCTGCCCGGATGAGTGATATGACAGTGGCTGTGGCCGCGGCGGACGATGGAGAAGTGATTGATGCCGTTGCAGCAGCTATTGAGCAGAGACTTGCGAGGTTTCATTTGTTTGGGAACAGCGATAAAATTGAGCATCTGCTGGAATCTAAGCAAAAAGGCTTATCAGAGCATAGCAGTATTGATATTTATCATGCTGCCTCTATCGAAAAAGCTGCAGAACTTGCAGTACAATCGGTCCGTCTAAATGAAGCAAGCGTCTTAATGAAGGGGAATATATCAACAGCTGTTATTTTAAAAGCCGTACTGAACAAGGAAGCAGGACTTCGGACGGAAAACATGCTGTCACATGTAGCCGCGTTCCAGATTCCCGGACAAACTAGAATGATTTTTATTACTGATGCGGCCATGAATATATCGCCCGACCTTACGGCCAAGGCTGATATTATCAAAAATGCCGTTGCTATTGCCAGAAGCATTGGTATAGAAATGCCTAAGGTAGCCGCACTTGCAGCGGTTGAAGTGGTGAATCCTAAGATGCCAGCTACTGTGGATGGAGCGCTGCTGGCACAAATGAACCGACGCGGACAGATTAAGGACTGTATAGTTGACGGTCCGCTCGCTCTGGATATAGCAATTTCAGCAGCAGCGGCTGAACATAAGGGCATTCAAAGCGAAGCAGCCGGAATGGCAGATATCCTGCTTGTACCGAATATCGAAACAGGCAACAGCCTGTACAAATCGCTCGTCTATTTTGCAGGGGCGAAAGTAGGAGCTGTAATTGCCGGTGCAAGAGCCCCAATAGTATTAACGTCCAGGTCAGATTCTGCCGAAAGCAAACTTTTTTCGCTGGCTTTGGCTATCTGCTCTGTTTCAAATGACAAAATTAATCCGCATACTTGAGAGGAGCTTTAAAATGGAAATTTTTAAATACCTTGAAACATACGATTATGAGCAAGTGGTTTTCTGTCAGGATAAAAGATCAGGCCTGAAAGCTATTATAGCTATTCATGATACAACTCTCGGACCTGCACTTGGCGGAACACGCATGTGGACTTACGAATCAGAAGAAGCCGCAATTGAAGATGCACTGCGCCTTGCAAGAGGGATGACCTATAAAAATGCGGCCGCTGGATTAAATCTGGGCGGTGGAAAGACTGTTATTATAGGAGATCCTAAAAAAGATAAAAACGAAGCAATGTTCCGGGCATTCGGCAGATATATTCAAGGCTTAAATGGCCGCTATATTACAGCGGAAGATGTGGGGACCACTGTAGCGGACATGGATTTAATACATGAAGAAACAGATTATGTTACAGGAATTTCTCCTGCATTCGGCTCATCCGGCAACCCATCACCGGTTACTGCCTATGGAGTATACCGCGGAATGAAAGCAGCTGCTAAGGCTGCGTTCGGGGATGACTCTCTTGAGGGCAAGGTAATTGCCGTTCAAGGCGTTGGAAATGTTGCTTATAACCTTTGCCGCCATCTTCATGAAGAAGGAGCTAAACTGATCGTTACGGACATTAATAAGGAAGCTGTCAAAATGGCTGTTGATGAATTTGGTGCTAAAGCGGTAGATCCACAGGATATTTATGGAGTAGAATGTGATATTTACGCTCCATGTGCGCTTGGGGCTGTTATTAATGATGCTACAATCCCTCAGCTAAAAGCCAGAGTAATTGCCGGTGCAGCTAACAATCAGCTGAAAGAGACAAAACACGGGGATTTAATTCATGAAATGGGTATTGTTTATGCGCCGGATTATGTAATAAATGCCGGCGGGGTTATCAATGTAGCAGACGAGTTGTACGGCTACAATCGTGAACGGGCGATGAAAAAGGTTGAACTCATTTACAATAACATTGAAAAAGTAATTGAGATTGCTAAACGCGACGGTATACCAACATACAGGGCAGCTGACCTGATGGCAGAGGAACGAATTGAGAGTGTAAGGACTTCTACCAATCTTTATCTTCAAAATGGCAAGCATATTCTAAACAGACGCCGCTAAAAGAGAATCGGTTATAAAAGGAAATACAGCAGAGACAGGATCGCAGGCTTTTTACCGCTGTCCTTTTCTTTGCTATTGGAGGTGTGTAAATGCAGGGATACTATAAGCGGATACTTGTCATCAATCCAGGATCTACCTCCACCAAAATAGGTGTTTTTGATAATGATGTTCCTCTTCTTGAAAGAACCATACGCCATGAACCAGAAGAAACAAATGCTTTTGAAAATATTTTTGACCAGTACGAATTTAGAAAGAATATTATCCTTCAAACATTAGACAGGGAAGGCATAAACATTTCGAAATTAAATGCAGTCTGCGGGCGTGGAGGTCTGCTGCGGCCTATTGAAGGCGGGACGTATGAAGTTAATGACTTAATGCTGAAAGACCTTAAAGAAGGATTTAGCGGGCAGCACGCTTCTAATCTCGGAGGAATCATCGCCTATGAGATTGCAGGGGGCCTTAATATTCCTGCATACATTGTAGATCCAGTTGTTGTTGATGAATTAGATCCAATAGCCAGGATATCAGGTTTTAACTTAATAGAAAGAAAAAGTATTTTTCATGCTTTGAACCAAAAAGCAGTTGCAAGAAGAGCGGCCAGAGAATTAGGGAAAAAATATGAAGAGCTGAATCTGATTGTTGTTCATATGGGCGGTGGAATAACGGTTGGAGCTCATAAAAAAGGCAGAGTTGTAGATGTAAATAACGGACTTCACGGAGACGGTCCCTTCAGTCCTGAAAGAGCAGGGACTGTTCCGGCTGGAGATCTAATCAGGCTATGTTTTTCCGGGGATTACTACCGAGATGAGCTCATGAAAATGCTTGTTGGCAAGGGCGGTATGGCAGGATATTTAGGAACGAGCGATGCCGTGAAGGTAGAAAAGATGATAGCTTCAGGGAACAAGAAAGCTGAACAAATTTATTCGGCGATGGCATACCAGGTAGCTAAGGAGATTGGATCTCAAAGTGCCGTGTTAGAAGGAAGAATAGACGCCATCATATTAACCGGCGGCCTTGCTTATAGCAAAGAGTTTGTGAACGCCATCTCCAAAAGGGTAAACTGGATTGCAGACGTGATTGTCCATCCTGGAGAAAATGAACTTCAGGCCCTTGCAGAAGGTGCATTGAGGGTGCTGGCTGGAGAAGAAAAGGCTAAACAATATCCTAACTCAACTAACAAAACGCTGACCTTATAATTAGGAGTGAAATAGATATGGCACAGGAATACGATTTAGTGATCCTCGGTGGAGGAACCGGCGGGTATGTTGCTGCCATCCGGGCTTCGCAGCTAGGATTAAAAACAGCAATCGTTGAAAAAGGGAAGCTTGGGGGGACATGCCTTCATAAGGGCTGTATCCCGTCAAAAGCCTTATTAAGGAGTGCGGAAGTTTACAGCACAGCTAAGAAAAGTGAGGAATTCGGCGTTACAACAGGTGAAGTCGGGCTAAACTTCCTTAAAGTGCAGGAAAGAAAAGATAAAATTGTGGAACAGCTGCACAACGGTGTCCAATTTTTGATGAAAAAAGGAAAAATTGATGTATATCAGGGGCTAGGAAGAATCTTGGGGCCTTCCATATTTTCACCAATGCCCGGGACAATTTCTGTGGAGATGAACAGCGGCGAAGAAAATGAAATGCTTATTCCAAAGAATGTTATCATTGCTACCGGATCCAGACCAAGATCTTTGCCTGGGCTGGAGATTGACGGCCAAAAGGTATTAACCTCGGATGAAGCGCTGCAGATGACAGAACTCCCGAAATCAATCATTATTGTAGGCGGAGGTGTAATCGGGATCGAGTGGGCCTCCATGCTTGCTGATTTTGGTGTAGAAGTAACTGTAATTGAGTATGCAGACCGGATCCTTCCTACAGAAGATAAAGAAATCTCAAAAGAAATGCAAAGGCTCCTAAAGAAGAGGGGAGTAACATTTGTTACAAGTGCAAAAGTACTGCCAGAGACTCTTGAAAAAACGGATAAAGCCAGAATTTCTGCTGAAGTAAAAAATGAGGTTCAAGCATATGAAGCTGAAAAGATTCTTGTCTCAGTAGGGCGGATGGCTAATACAGAAGGAATCGGGCTGCAAAATACAGAGATTCAGACTGAAAAGGGATATATTCAAACGAATTCTTTTTATCAAACTAAAGAATCCCATATCTATGCAATCGGCGATGTTATCGGAGGGCTGCAGCTTGCACACGTAGCTTCCCATGAAGGTATTACTGCCGTAGAACATATAGCTGGAAAAAACCCAGCACCCATTGATTACACGACTATTTCCAAGTGCATCTACTCAAGTCCGGAAGCTGCAAGTGTGGGCTTGACTGAAGAGGAAGCAAAAGAAAAAGGCTTTAAGATTAAAACTGGAAAATTCGCGTTTAAGGTAATTGGCAAGGCCTTAGTATATGGGGAATCAGATGGTTTTGTAAAAATAATTGCAAACGAAGAGAATGATGATCTGCTTGGAGTCCATATGATCGGTCCGCATGTGACAGATATGATCTCAGAGGCAGGATTAGCGAAAGTTTTGGATGCTACTCCTTGGGAAATTGGTCATACCATCCACCCGCACCCAACACTCTCGGAAGCAATTGGCGAAGCCGCGCAGGCGGTAGATGGCCTTGCTATCCATTCCTAACACCTGTTATAACCATGTAATAATTTTGCAGCTGAAGGAAGACAAAAAGAATATCTAATTATGAAAAAGAATTAATAGGAGGGTTTTGCATGGTTGAAAATCGCCATAGAGGCTTAGGTCTAAGTGATGAAACCGTATTAGCTATGTACGAAAAGATGCTTCTGAGCCGCCGGATTGATGAGCGCATGTGGCTCTTAAACCGGTCTGGGAAAATTCCGTTTGTCATCTCCTGCCAGGGACAGGAGGCTGCACAGGTGGGAGCGGCATTTGCCCTTGACAGGGATAAAGATTATGTTCTTCCTTATTACCGAGATGTAGGCGTAGTGGTTTCTTTTGGGATGACGGCAAAAGAGCTGATGCTTTCAGGCTTTGCGAAAGCAGAAGATCCTAACTCAGGCGGAAGACAAATGCCTGGTCACTTTGGACAAAAAAGCAACCGCATTGTAACAGGATCCTCTCCTGTAACCACGCAGGTTCCGCATGCAGTTGGCATTGCTCTTGCTGGCAAGATGGAGGGCAAAGATCTTGTAACCTTTGTTACGTTTGGAGAAGGTTCTTCCAATCAGGGAGATTTTCATGAAGGGGCAAATTTTGCCGGAGTACATAAATTACCCGTAATTTTCATGTGTGAAAATAATAAATACGCGATTTCGGTTCCAATCGAAAAACAGCTTGCCTGTGAAAAAGTTTCAGACAGAGCCATCGGTTATGGAATGCCTGGAATAACGGTAGATGGAAATGATCCGTTAGACGTGTATGGAGCTGTAAAAGAAGCAGCAGATAGAGGACGGCGTGGAGAAGGGCCTACGCTGATCGAAGCGGTTTCTTATCGTCTGACAGCCCACTCAAGTGATGACGATGACCGGATCTACAGGGCACCAGATGAGGTGGCGGAAGCTAAAACGAAAGATCCGATCATCACCTTCGGAGCATACTTGAAGGAAACAGGCGTGCTCAATGACGATCTGGAAGAACAAATCAATAAAAGAGTGATGCAGATCGTAAATGAGGCTACTGATTATGCTGAAAATGCTCCATATGCTGAGCCGGAGCAGGCTTTAAAATATGTATATGCCGAGGAGCAGGGGGGACTTTAGATGGCAGTAATTTCTTATATTGATGCTGTGACCATGGCAATGAGAGAAGAAATGGAAAGAGATTCCCGTGTATTCGTGCTGGGAGAAGATGTCGGGCGTAAAGGCGGGGTGTTCAAAGCTACACATGGTTTGTATGATCAATTTGGCGAGGCGCGTGTAATAGATACTCCGCTGGCTGAGTCCGCCATTGCAGGCGTAGGTATTGGTGCAGCCATGTATGGAATGAGGCCGATTGCTGAAATGCAGTTTGCTGACTTTATTATGCCTGCTGTAAATCAGATTATTTCAGAGGCTGCTAGAATCCGCTATAGATCCAATAATGACTGGAGCTGTCCCATGGTGATACGAGCTCCGTACGGCGGCGGAGTTCATGGTGCTTTATATCATTCCCAATCGGTGGAAAAGGTATTTGCTGGCCAGCCTGGCCTTAAAATTGTGATGCCTTCCACACCTTATGATGTCAAAGGGCTTTTAAAAGCTGCGATCCGGGATGAAGACCCGGTATTATTCTTTGAACATAAACGCGCTTATCGTCTTATAAAAGGAGAAGTCCCTGACGATGATTATGTACTGCCGATAGGGAAGGCGGATGTTAAACGCGAGGGCGAAGATATTACGGTAATCACCTATGGTCTATGCGTACATTTTGCCCTGCAGGCAGCAGAAAGGCTTGCGAGTGACGGCATCTCCACTCATATTTTAGATCTTAGAACAGTTTACCCATTGGATAAGGAAGCGATCATTGAAGCGGCAACTAAAACAGGTAAAGTACTACTGCTGACTGAAGATAACAAAGAAGGAAGCATAATGAGCGAGGTAGCAGCGATCATAGCGGAAAATTGTTTATTTGATCTTGATGCACCGATTAAACGATTAGCTGGTCCTGATATTCCGGCTATGCCATATGCTCCTACAATGGAAAAATTCTTTATGGTTAATCCTGATAAGGTAGAAAAAGCAATGAGAGAGCTGGCTGAGTTCTAATTTGCTGAGAAAGAGTTTAAGGAGGGATATACGTTGACAATAGAACAATTAAAAATGCCTCAGCTGGGAGAAAGTGTAACAGAAGGCACCATTAGCAAATGGCTCGTTTCACCTGGAGATCAAGTAAATAAATATGATCCGATAGCGGAAGTAATGACCGATAAGGTAAACGCGGAAATTCCCTCTTCTTTTACCGGAACAATAAAAGAATTAATTGCTGAAGAGGGTGAAACGCTCTCTGTCGGCGAATTTATCTGTTCCATAGAAGTAGCAGGCGGAGCGGCAGAGGGAGTAAAAAACAGTCCCGTAGAAAATAAAGCGGCTGCTGAACAAAAGATGCAGCCTGAAAATAATCAAAACAAAGCTAGATATTCACCAGCCGTTTTAAAAATTGCCCAGGAAAACGGGATAGAATTAACTCAGGTAACTGGGTCAGGTGCTGGTGGAAGAATTACGAGAAAAGACCTGCTTGCCATTATAGAAGCTGGCGGTATTCCGCCAGCGGCGAAGGAAGAGCAGCCAGTCTCTGCTCCTCAAACAGCAGCTAGCGAGCATCAAGCCAAGCAGGAAGCTCCTGTTCAGCAAAAGAAAGCAGAGACTTATAATATCCCGGCAGCCGCCGCGGGTGATATAGAGATCCCGGTTACAGGAGTACGCAAGGCTATAGCTGCTAATATGCTTAGGAGCAAGCATGAAGCGCCGCACGCATGGACAATGGTAGAGGTTGATGTGACAAAGCTTGTATCTTATCGTGATTCTTTAAAGAAAGAATTCAAGCTGACAGAAGGTTTCAATTTAACTTACTTTGCATTCTTTGTTAAGGCTGTAGCGCAGGCTCTTAAAGAATTCCCGCAAATCAACTCTATGTGGGCCGGAGATAAGATCATTCAAAAGAAAGATATTAATATCTCGATTGCCGTTGCTACGGAAGATGCCCTTTATGTTCCTGTAATTAAACATGCTGATGAGAAGACTGTTAAAGGAATCGCCCGTGAAATCACAGAATTGGCTGGGAAGGTCAGAGCAGGGAAACTTAAATCAGATGAAATGCAGGGCGGCACATTCACTGTGAATAACACAGGCTCCTTTGGATCTGTCCAGTCTATGGGAATCATTAATTATCCCCAGGCGGCTATCCTGCAGGTAGAGTCTATCGTTAAAAGACCCGTTATCATTGATGGAATGATCGCTGTCCGCGATATGGTAAACCTTTGTATGTCTCTGGACCATCGCGTTCTGGATGGACTAGTATGCGGACGTTTCTTAGCGCGGGTAAAAGATATACTAGAGAATACATCAAAAGAGAATACTCCTATTTACTAATAAAAACGCCGGGAATGAACTGCACCTCCATTGTTAGACACAAAACTAACAATGGAGGTGCAGTTTTTTATATGAAAACTCAAAACTCGTTACTATTCTAAGCATAGAGTTCCTTATTATCTTCTATTCCAGCCTGACCTGAGGTTTTTGTCTAAAAAAGACCGGGTGTTCATACTGCTTCAAACCTAAAAGAGGTTAAACCCATAGAATGTCCAGCCTGTTGCCAGGTCAGTTTTTGATGATCCAAATTTGCCGGGACTCGCTATTTCAAGGCTTTTTGTTAAAGAAAAAGCCCTTTTTTAAGTAAAAAATAACATTTTTCATTCAGTCACCGGTCTTAGATCATCTAAGGCCGGCAGTTATTGCCCCTAACATCAAGTTTTGATTAAACTATCCGGGATATATAGGGGCCAATGCTTATGTCTTTAGCTTTTATGCTTAAGTTTTTACATTTTATGATTTTGTTTTTAAGTTTTATGCTTTAGTATTTGTGTTTTATGCTTAGGTTGCTATTATTTGTGCTTAAGTTTCAAGGTGTACGCTAATCAGCCATGGTTTATGTTTATTGTCTTTGCCTCATGCTGATGACGCTCAAGCCTTTTTGTGTGCCCGTCACTATAGTTTATGCTAGCGCAGATTTTTCTTCCTTCCACCGCCTAAAAAAGTTGTTTCTTTTTCCAATTAAATTCGAAGCCGCTTGGTTCGAAGCGGTAATCGCCTGCCTTATCGCCACACGCTTAACCCCAATTTCTGCTTCAAGCTGTTAGTGCCTTTTAAGGTTTTGGTGAAAAAAGACAAAATTATAGGCAGTATTTCATTCATCTGTATGCTGCTGCCATTAGAATCGTCATAATCTCTATTTTTTACTAGTACGAAGAAAACATCCTCTAACTCATTAAATAATATTTCAGCCTGGCCTTGCTATTTGTTATACAAGCTTCATATAATTGCACAAATATACTGACTGTTCTAAAATATAGGAGAGGAATTTTTATATGAATATAGGAGGGGGAAAGCTTTACATCGGACTTTATCCGGTGTGAAAGCGATTACATGAAAATAGAAGATATACGAGAATTTACCTTTCCTAATCCGGGTTATGATTTATGGAAAACAACGGCTGAAGCAAGCCTAAAAGGAAAGAATATTGATAGTTTAAAGACGCATACATATGAAGATATTCAATTAAACCCCATCTATTTTGATGGAACACTAAAAGAGGAACTGCCGGGGGAATATCCTTTTACTAGAGGGATTTCATCTCAGGGCTATAAGGACCGTCCCTGGGGGATAACCCAGACGCTTAAGGAATCTGATTACAAAGCCTTATTGAAGCGCATAGAGAAAATTCTCTTAAGCGGCCAAAATGTGATTTGTTTTGATTTTACTTCATTGAAGGATCTAAATTCTTCAGCATTTGAAGAATTAGTTGAGAGCATTGAAAAAAAAGGACTTCCATTATATTTAGATTTAAAGGGAATGCAGTCTTCTTTTTACACTCTGGCTGATGAAGCACAAACATTGCAAAGAAGTTTTTCCTTCCGGGGTGTGGCAGCAGAAGATATTATCTCTGAAGCAGCTAAAACGGGGCAGCTTCCAGAAAAGCAGGAGCTTTTTTTTGCAGAGTGGGCCCGGCGTATAGAAAAAATGGATAGCATTATGCCTGGCGTTAAAAGTATTCTTGTCAAATCATCCGTTTATCATAATGCTGGAGCTAACGCTGTACAAGAATTGGCGATGGCTTTATCTCTGGGTGTTGAATATCTGCACAGGGCCGAAGAAAATGGTCTTTCCATAGAAACTGCGGCGGGCAAAATGATTTTTTCGTTTGCTTTAGATTCGAACTTCTTTATGGGAGCGGCAAAGCTAAGAGCAGCCAGGCGTTTATGGTCGATGATAGGGAAGTCATATAAAGCGGATCATAATGCATTCAAAATGGAAATTCATGCTGAAACCTCCTCCTTCACACAAACCTATTATGATTCTCATGTAAATATCCTCAGAAGTGCAAATCAGGCTTTTGCGGCTGTTATCGGAGGAATCCAATATCTAGAGGTGCATCCCTTTGATTCTATCTCAACTGGCAAAAATGAACTTTCAGATAGAATTGCTCGTAACATCCACTTTATTTTGGCTGAAGAAGCCCATCTGAAATATGTTGCGGATCCAGCAGCTGGATCCTGGTACATCGAAGACTTAACTGATCAGTTAACGAAAGCCGCATGGGATGCATTCCTCGAAATGGAGGATAGAGGCGGTGCCCTTGCCATATTAGAGAGCGGCTGGATACAAGGACAGATTTCTAAAGTGTTCGAAGAAAAATCAGATTCTGTACTGAGAAGAAAAGAAAGAATCATAGGAACGAATGTATATGCGGATATACATGAAAAAAAGACAGCGGTCCGTATAACAGACCAGAATTCAGCTATGAAGGAGCTGGATTTCTCCAAGTACGGTGTACACAGCATTACACCGTTAACACCAAAAAGGCTTCCACTAAATATCGAAGAAATAAGAAAAAGCACAGAACATTTTAATGAAAACCAAGGTGTTTCTCTAAAAATGGGCCTGATAAGCTTGAATTCTCTAAAGACCACCAAGCCAAGAGCAGATTTTATCAGCGGCTTCTTTTCGGCGGCAGGAATTCCTGCCGTGCAGAGCAAAGAAATCCAAAGTGAACAGGCTGCGCTCGGAGTGGTAAATGAAAATCCTGATATACAGCATTTCTGTATCTGCGGAAGTGATTCAGATTACGAGAATATGGCAGAGTGTATCATAAGAGCCATTAAGCGGAAGTACCCTTCTAAAAAAATATATATTGCCGGACAACTTCAAGATCCTCTGGCGGGAAGTCTGCAGCAGGCGGGTTTGGATGGAACTATCCATACAAACACGAGCCTTGCATACATCAGTGAGATTTTTCAGGATATGGAGAGTGAACATTAAATGGCCAAACCTAACTTTCGAAGTATAAAAATGGAATCTTCCGTCTTACAAAAAAAAGAAACCCATTCTTCACCTATAAATAACGATCGGGCATATCAGACGAACGAAGAAATACCTCTCAAAACGGTTTATAGCGCAGAGGACGTAAAGGATCTTGACCATCATCTAAACTTTCCAGGAATTGCGCCATTTACCCGCGGTCCGTATCCTGCTATGTATGTGAACAGGCCCTGGACTGTCAGGCAATACGCTGGTTTTTCTACTGCAGAGGAATCTAATGCTTTTTATAAGAAAAACCTGGCAATGGGCCAAAAAGGATTGTCAGTTGCATTTGATCTTGCTACACACCGAGGATATGATTCAGATCATCCCCGCGTCATCAGTGATGTTGGGAAGGCTGGAGTGGCCATCGATTCTGTAAATGATATGAAAATTTTATTTGATGAAATCCCTCTAGACCAAATGTCTGTTTCCATGACTATGAACGGCGCCGTTCTTCCAATATTGGCCTATTTCATCGTCACAGCCGAGGAGCAGGGTGTAAGCAGGGAGCAGTTATCGGGTACTATCCAAAATGATATTTTAAAAGAATATATGGTTCGGAATACGTATATTTATCCTCCGGAAATGTCCATGAAAATAATTGCTGACATTTTTGAATATACCTCCAGGCATATGCCGAAGTTCAACAGTATTTCGATCTCAGGCTATCACATGCAGGAAGCGGGGGCGCCAGCGGATATTGAACTTGCCTATACACTTGCAAATGGGCTGGAATATGTCAAAACCGGAATGGACGCAGGGATTGACATTGATACATTTGCACCCAGGCTTTCTTTCTTCTGGGCCATTGGCATGAACTATTTTATGGAGGTTGCCAAACTAAGGGCAGCGCGGTTTATCTGGTCTAAACTAATGAAACAATTTAAGCCGAAAAATCCTAAATCTCTGGCACTAAGAACTCATTGCCAGACCTCAGGGTGGAGCCTGGCAGAACAAGATCCTTTCAATAATGTAACTAGAACGTTAATCGAAGCACATGCGGCAGCGATGGGTCATACTCAATCTCTTCATACGAATGCACTCGATGAAGCTATCGCTCTACCAACTGAATTTTCAGCAAGAATAGCGAGAAATACCCAGCTCTATCTTCAGGAGGAAACAGGAATCACCTCTGTAATTGATCCATGGGGAGGATCCTTCTATGTTGAAGCATTAACAGACGGCCTAATCAAGCGGGCATGGTCGCATCTTGAGGAAATAGAAAGCTTAGGCGGCATGTCTAAGGCTAATGAGACAGGGCTTCCTAAGATGAGGATTGAAGAAGCTGCTGCCAAAAGGCAGGCTCATATTGATTCTGGAAAAGAAATGATTGTAGGTGTGAATGCCTTCCGCCTTGAAAAAGAAGATGAACTTGAAATATTGGAAGTAGATAATACGGCCGTTCGTCAAAGCCAGCTTGAAAAATTAAGAACTTTAAAAAAAGAAAGAAACGAAGAGAGGGTAAAGAAGGCTGTTCAGGCTATAACAGAAGCTGCCCGGACCCGCCACGGCAACCTTCTTGAACTTGCCGTAGAGGCTGCAAGAGAAAGAGCAACTGTTGGGGAAATCTCGGATGCTATTGAATCTGTTTCCGGCAGGCATAAAGCCATAATCCGATCAATAAGCGGTATTTACAGCCATTCGTATTCGAATGAAGACGAGATTAAGGAAGTGCAGAATCTCACCCAGGAATTCTCGCAAAATGAGGGGCGCCGGCCAAGAATTCTCGTAGCCAAAATGGGGCAGGATGGACATGACAGAGGTGCAAAAGTAGTAGCCACGGCCTTCGCTGACCTTGGGTTTGATGTAGATATCGGGCCTTTATTCCAGACTCCGGAAGAAACTGCACTTCAGGCAGTAGAGAATGATGTACATGTAATTGGAATGAGTTCTCTTGCCGGCGGGCATAAAACATTATTGCCAGAGTTGAAGAGAGAGCTTAAGAAGCTGGGGAGAGAGGATATTCTTATAATTGCCGGAGGAGTTATACCAGCTCAGGATTATCAATTTTTAAAGGACCATGGTGCATCGTTAATCTTTGGACCGGGAACTATTATCCCGAGGGCTGCCGCGCTGCTTATTAAAGAAATTTATACCTGCCTCGGCTATGAGGAAGTGTCTGAATAATGCCTTTGAATGATTTTCTAAACAATGACAGCAGGGCTGGGAATCCCGACAAAAGAAAAAGAGTATTTAAAAAGAATACAGGGTCGATTCCTGATATTGATGATTTATATAAAGGCATTATTGAGAGAGACCGGGCTAAGCTTGCAAGGGCCATTACTCTTATAGAGAGTAATGCAAGCCGTCACTTTGAGAGTGCTCAAATGCTCCTGGAAAAACTGCAGTCTATAAAAGCAGATTCCATTAGAATTGGAATCTCCGGAGTGCCGGGGGCAGGGAAGAGTACTTTTATAGAAGCGCTTGGCACCTATTTGTGCAGTAAGGGGCACAGAGTCGCTGTGCTCGCTGTAGATCCCAGCTCTTCTTTAAGCGGGGGCAGTATTCTCGGAGATAAAACCAGGATGGAAGCTCTAGCCAAAAATCCAAGGGCCTTTATCAGGCCGTCTCCCACAAGTGGAACGCTCGGCGGAGTACATCGAAAAACCAGGGAAAGCATTACCTTATGTGAAGCAGCTGGTTTTGACGTCATCCTAGTGGAAACAGTAGGAGTAGGACAAAGTGAAGCTATGGTAAGAGAAATGGTCGATTTCTTTTTACTTTTAGTATTAACAGGTGCTGGCGATGAACTCCAGGGGATGAAGAAAGGGATTATGGAGCTTGCAGACGCTATCATTGTGAATAAAGCAGACGGAAGCAACCTCCCTTATGCCCAAAAAACAAAAAACGAGTATAACGGGATCCTCCACTTTATTCAGCCGGCAACAGCGGGCTGGGAAACGAAAGCGTACACTTGCTCATCTCTTACCTTAGACGGAATAGAAGAATTCTGGCAGGTAATCGGGAAGTTCAGAGAAGTCTGCGGAAATTCGGGGGTGCTTCAGCAAAGGCGCAAGGATCAATTAAAAGATTGGATGAGTTCACTAATTACGGAACAGCTTACGAATCTATTTTATCAAAGTCATGTAGTTCAAAAATTTCTCCCTGAGGCCCAGAAAGAGGTAATGGCCGGTAATAAACCAGCGGTGAAAGCTGTTCAGGAATTATTCGATCATTTTCGGGATGCAATGAAAGAGTAAGGATAAAGAAAAATGGATAGCGCATCTGCGCTATCCAATCTAGGGAGTTTAGGGGTATGGTTCTAGATGTACTTATATCTTTCCCCTGCTGCGTAATATTAAACTGAAATAAAAAAATTTTATCAACATGCTGAGGGCGCCTTCATTGTGATTATCTATTTGAATTGATATATTATTAAGGACAGATTTTTTAAAGGAGGAAAACACATTGAATATGGATTTTAACTTATTCATGAATGATATAGTACGCCAGGCCAGACAGGAAATTACGGCTGCGGGTTATTCGGAGCTCAAAACCCCAGAAGAAGTGGAAGCGGCTTTTAATGAAAAAGGAACAACTCTTGTAATGGTTAACTCAGTATGCGGCTGTGCCGGTGGAATCGCCCGCCCGGCTGCTGCCCACTCCATTCATTTCGATAAGCGCCCGGACCATCTTGTCACCGTATTTGCAGGCCAGGATAAAGAAGCCACAGAAAAAGCGAGAAGCTTTTTTACAGGGTATCCTCCATCTTCACCATCGTTTGCTTTACTAAAGGATGGAAAATTATTAACGATGGTAGAACGCCATGAAATTGAAGGACATGAACCAATGTCTGTTGTAAACAAACTTCAGTCTTATTTTGAACAATATTGTGAAGAACTATAAGAAGTAAGTTAAAACCCGTCCTAGGACGGGTTTTTTTATGCTGATTTTCTATAAATGGCTTTTGATTTGAGAAAACTATCGTATAAAAATTTTTAACCCATTCAGTTTTATGTATAATTATGAATAACTATATTCTGGAATAATTAAGTAATGATGACTTTTAATCATAAAAAAGCTATTTTCAATTATAACAAACTGTGTTAAAATACAAATTGTCGTATATATATAACATTTGTTTTGGAACTTGAAAATTATGGTGATATAGTTCATAATGAATTAAACTGACTTATAATAATTTTCAGATTACTATTCTTTAGGGGGATATTTTACATGAAAAAGTGGCTATCAGTTGTTTTTGCAGCCGTTTTATTGATGGGATTGCTTTCAGCGTGCGGCACTTCCGAAAAAACTAACGGAGGCAAGGAAGAAGGAGAGGATACTAAAGTATTAAAGATGGGTACCTCGGCAGATTATCGTCCATTTGAGTATATAGACACAGCAAAAGGCGATGAAATCATCGGTTTTGATGTAGATATTGCTAAAGCTATTACAAAGAATCTGGGATACAAAATGGAAATTCAGGATATGGAGTTTAATGGATTGGTAACAGCCTTACAAAACAAACAGATCGATTTTGTATTAGCTGGCATGACGCCAAATGAAGAGCGCAAAAAGAGCGTTGATTTCAGTGATATCTACTATTCTGCGAAACATTTAATTGTAACAAAAAAAGACAGCGGCATTAAATCCAAGCAGGACCTTAATGGAAAAACTGTCGGAGTGCAGCTGGGATCTATCCAGGAAGGAATTGCAGCTGATCTAAAGAAAAAAGAGAAAATTGAACTGAAAGCTGATAGCAGAAACAAAATTCCTGAGCTGATTCAGGAGATTTCTGCAGGCCGCTTAGATGCAGCAATCATTGAAGATACAGTAGCAAAAGGCTACCTTGAGGATAACAAGGATCTTGTCAGCTACGAAATCCCAGTTGAAGGTGAAGCGGGTTCTGCTATTGCATTCCAAAAGGATAGCAAGCTTACAAAAGAGTTTAACGCTGAGCTGAATAAAATGAAAGAAAACGGCGAATTAGAAAAGCTGATTATTAAATGGTTTGGCAGTGACGCGAAATAAATCAGTTTGAATGACTAGAGAGATAGTTTATAAAAGGAATGACTTTTCTAATAGAGTCATTCCTTTTTACCGAAATCAATGAATGGGAAGGACGAAAAATATTGAACTTAGATTTCAGCCGGGTTACGCCTTCTCTTCCTTATATTCTAGAAGGCATATATATTACATTACAAGTAGTCGCTTTGGCCGCCCTTTTAGGATTTGCGCTTGGCATAATCCTATCACTATTCAAAATCAGCTCTATTAAGCCTCTTAACTGGCTGGCTGACTTTTATACGTCTATTTTTAGAGGAACGCCTCTGGTCCTGCAGCTCATGCTGATTTACTTCGGTTCTCCGCAAGTATTCGGAATTCAGATTGAACCGTTTACGGCAGCCTTTCTTTCATTTGGGCTGAATTCAGCTGCCTATATTTCTGAAATTATAAGAGCAGGAATTCTGGCTGTGGATAAGGGACAAAAGGAGGCGGCAGTTGCTCTGGGTGTACCTTATAGAAAGATGATGACAGATATCATTCTCCCACAGGCCATGAAAAATATTTTGCCTGCCTTGATGAACGAAATGATCACTTTAACAAAGGAATCTGCGGTTGTTACAATTATCGGCTTGAATGATATTATGAGAAGGGCATACATCGTTGGAGGACAAAGCTATCGATTCTTTGAGCCAATCCTGATTGCCGGTCTCGTTTATTATGTGCTTGTCATGATTTTGACTATTGCCGGAAAGCTGGTAGAAAGGAGAATGAGACGCAGTGATTAAAATAGATAATCTTCATAAGAATTTTGAGAAGCTTGAGGTCCTAAAAGGTATAAACACCGGTATTAAAGAAGGTGAAGTGGTCGCTATTATTGGCCCGTCGGGTTCCGGTAAATCCACTTTGCTGCGCTGCATCAATCTGCTTGAACAGCCGACAGAAGGAAGCATCTGGATCAATGGTGAAGAAATCACCAGCAAGAAAACTAATATTTTAAAAGTTCGGGCAAAGGTTGGAATGGTGTTTCAGCATTTTCATCTTTTTCCACATAAAACGGTTCTTCAAAACCTCACATATGCTCCTATTAAGGTAAAAGGACTTACGAAGAAGGAAGCAGAGGGAAAAGGCAGAGACCTTCTGCAAAGAGTAGGGCTGGCAGAAAAGGCTGATGAATATCCGAGCCGTTTATCCGGGGGGCAAAAGCAGCGGGTGGCGATCGCGAGAGCACTTGCTATGGACCCTGAAGTAATGCTTTTTGATGAGCCGACTTCAGCTCTTGATCCAGAGATGGTGAAAGAGGTGCTTGAAGTCATGAAATCACTGGCACATACAGGTATGACTATGGCCATTGTCACCCATGAAATGGGCTTTGCTAGAGAAGTAGCGGACCGCGTATTATTTTTAGATGGAGGACAGCTAGTGGAGGATGCGAAGCCTTCAGAATTCTTCAGCAGCCCCAAAACACAGCGTGCTAAGGATTTCTTGGAGAAAATTCTTTAATCCATATTCAGCAGTAAGTTTTCATCTCTATCAATTTGCTATACAGTAAGCGGGCCTGCCGGATTTGTCAGGTCCGCTTATTTTTGTATATAAAATCTCTTCAGCTGCTTTTGCAGTCTTCTAATTTTACGGATCATAAGATAACTGGTACAGTATTGCTAAATACTTAATCCTGCAAGGAATTTGTTGGAATTTGAGTAAACAAATATTAAACAATTAATTGGAGCTGGAGTATGTTTAGAATAGGATACCGGACTTTAAAGACAGCGATAGGTACTGCAATGGCCATATCATTGGCCCAGGTTGCCGGATTGAATAACTTTGCTTCTGCAGGAATCTTAACCATTCTGTGCATTCAAGTTACGAAAAAGCGGTCGCTTAGAACCTCTTGGGACAGGCTGCTGGCATGCTTGATTGCGATGGGATTTTCAGCATTCTTTTTCGAGATGCTGGGATATAATCCGCTTGTCATCGGCATCATGCTCCTCTTGTTTATCCCGGTTACCGTTGCACTCCATGTGCAGGGAGGGATCGTAACCAGCAGTGTTATCATTCTGCATTTCTATTCATCGGCACATGTTACATGGAGTCTCTTTTACAATGAAGTGTTATTGATAGTCATAGGGATAGGCGTTGCCTTAGTCATGAACTTATACATGCCGAGTGTAGACAATAAATTAATGAGCTATCAGGAACAAGTCGAAAACAACTTTCATGTAATTTTTAAAGAAATTGTTCACTATTTACGAACAAATGAAACCGTGTGGACAGGAAAAGAAATCACTGAGACCTCGAAACTGCTCAATGATGCTAAATCTCTGGCCTCTAAAGAAATTGAAAACCGAGTGCTCCGGAATGAAGATATTTTTTATGTTTATTTTAGTATGCGCCAAAAGCAATTTGAAATTATAGAACGGCTGCTGCCGCTGGTATCATCCATACCGGCAACGATTGAACAGGGGAAAAAAATAGCGATTTTTATTGAAGAGCTTAGTGAGCATATCCATCCTTATAATACCGCATATGTCTACCTTGATAAGCTTGCAGCTCTGCGAAGGGAGTTCAGGGATATGGAACTGCCGAAGACAAGAGAAGAATTCGAAATTAGAGCGTCTTTATTGCAGCTCATTAATGAACTTGAGCAATATTTAGTTATCAAGGATGCCTTTAGGGGCTTCCCAAAAAATAAAACAAGAATTAAACCGAAATTACAGGTAAAAACTAAGGAAAAAGCATAGGTGGCGATTATGTGAAGCTCCTTATTTTAACCTTTGCCTTCATGATGTCTTTTATTATGCCCGCTGCTCCTCCGGCTCCGGACCTGCCTTTTATCATTGTAAATAAAAAGGTTCATCAGCTTGCCCTTGTCCAAGACAATAAGATACAAAAAGTCTATAAAGCGGCAACAGGAAAAACCGAGGAACTGACACCAGAAGGGTTGTTTAAAGTCACAGTAAAAGCAAAAAATCCATATTACCGCAAAAAAAATATCCCTGGAGGCGATCCGAGAAATCCGCTTGGATCTAGATGGATCGGCTTTAATGCAAAAGGCACAGACGGCCGCATTTACGGAGTTCACGGCACCAACAGGCCAGGACTTATTGGCACTAGCGTTTCGCAGGGTTGCATCAGATTAACAAACAAAGATGTCGAACAATTATATGAGAAAGTCCCACTTGGAACACAGATTCTAGTTGTTAATTCAACCAAAAGTTTTCTGCAGATAGCCAAACAATACAAAGCCATAAAATAGTAAAAGGCCGGGTCAGAATTATCTGATCCGGCCTTTGTTATGTCGCTGAAGCATGTAAGAATGATTATTGCGTATTAATCATAAAACAAGCGTTATTCCTGCTAGCAATGTAGTAACAAGCATGGTTATAAGCATGAGATACACTACTAATTTCTGTAACTTCTTTCTTCGCATAAACCATCTCTCCCTAAGGAAATTCTCTCTCTATTTTATCGTGAATGATAGTATATGACAACCGTTTAATAATGCCTGAAGGATGCAGGAAATCGTAAATTAATATAGAATATTTAGTAAAGTTCGACAAAAAGCGTTTTCATTTTTAAAAATGAAAGTGCTGTCTTTAGTGGAGGTATATATGATTCAAGACATTAACCATATTGGTATAGCCGTAAAATCTATAAAAGAATCACTTCCTTTTTATCAACAGGTGCTTGGCCTAAAGCTTGAGGGAATAGAGGAAGTGGAAAGCCAGCAGGTGAAGGTTGCTTTCCTTCTTGCTGGAAATACCCGTCTGGAATTGCTTGAAGGGACTTCAGACACAAGTCCCATTTCACGATTTATCGACAAAAAAGGTGAAGGAATCCATCATATAGCTTTAAGTGTCCATAATATTGAAGATAGAATAGCAGAATTACATATAAAAGGAATTAATATGATTGACAATCAGCCAAGAATTGGTGCACACGGTGCAAGCATTGCTTTTATGCATCCCAAATCCACTGGGGGCGTCTTGTATGAGTTGTGTGAAAGAGATTTCGAGGGGGATAAGGGTTAATGGACATCTACGAAAAAATCAATGAATTATACGACCGCAGGCGGGAGATAGAATTAGGCGGCGGAGATGAGCGGACAGCTAAACAGCATGAGAAGGGAAAGCTGACTGCAAGGGAGAGAATCGATCTGCTTGTTGACTCAGGGTCATTTGTAGAGTTGAATCCCTTTATTCAGCATCGATCCAGGGATTTTGGGCTGGATAAGATGAAAGGGCCCGGAGACGGAGTGGTCACTGGATATGGAAAGGTTGATGGTCGGCCCATATATTTATTTTCGCAGGACTTTACCGTTTTTGGCGGTGCCCTTGGAGAAATGCACGCAAAAAAAATCGCCAATGTAATGGACCTGGCCGCAAAGAATGGAGCTCCTTTTATAGGATTGAACGATTCCGGCGGAGCCAGGATACAAGAAGGCGTAGTATCTTTGGATGGATATGTACAAATCTTTTATAGAAACGCTATTTATTCAGGAGTAATTCCTCAAATTTCTGTGATAATGGGACCTTGTGCGGGAGGAGCTGTTTATTCACCTGCCATCACTGATTTTGTTTTCATGGTTGAAAAAACAAGCCAGATGTTTATAACGGGTCCTAAAGTAATTGAAACAGTAACGGGTGAAAAGATAACCTCCGAAGATCTTGGAGGGGCAAAGGTACATAACAGCATCAGCGGCAATGCGCATTTTGGCGGTGAGACCGAGGAGGAAGTCCTCTTGATGGTACGAAAGCTTTTAGGGTATCTTCCGCTTAATAATCATGAACAGCCTCCTGCTCTCGAATCAGATGATCTAGATGATTACCGGCCGGATATTACGGATAAGATTCCTTTTGATGCAGTCAGGCCCTATGATGTTAGAACAATCATTGACGAACTTATGGATAAGGACTCTTTTATGGAAGTGCAAAAAGACTTTGCCAGAAATATTGTCATTGGGCTTGCCCGCATAAAGGGCCAGGCTGTTGGTCTTGTATGTAATCAGCCTAAATTTATGGCAGGAGGACTTGACATTGATTCTTCTGATAAGGCAGCAAGATTCATACGTTTTTGCGATTCATTTAATATTCCGATTATTACGTTTGAAGATGTGACAGGCTTCTTCCCGGGTATTAAGCAGGAGCATGGCGGAATTATTAGGCATGGTGCAAAAATTCTGTATGCCTATTCAGAAGCTACTGTTCCCAAGATTACAGTTATTTTAAGGAAAGCATATGGCGGGGCCTATGTGGCGCTGAACAGCAAATCAATAGGAGCAGATCTGGTATATGCCTGGCCAAATGCCGAAATAGCAGTCATGGGGCCGCAGGGTGCAGCCAATGTTATTTTTTCAAGGGAAATTCAAAACAGTCCAAATCCTGAAGAGACCAGGATGAAAAAGATAGAGGAATACAGAGAGAAATTTGCGAATCCTTATGTTGCGGCAAGCCAGGGCATGGTTGATGATGTGATTGATCCGAGAGACACTAGAATGGTGCTGATAAGATCCCTTGAGATGATGAAGAACAAGCAGGAAGACAGGCCAAAGAAAAAACATGGAAATATCCCTTTGTAGCCTGAATTAGGATATTTGCCCCTGAAATCCTTTTACAGGTATACTATACAATGAACTTACATATTGGAGGTTAGCCTAATGGTGAATCAGGAACGATTATTAAATGAATTTCTGGAGCTGGTCCAGGTTGATTCTGAAACAAAATTCGAGACCGAAATCGCTAAAGTATTAACAGAGAAATTCAGTGCATTAGGTGTAGAAGTTTTTGAAGATGATACAACAGCTCAGACAGGTCACGGGGCAGGAAACTTAATCTGCACTCTGGAGGGTACGAAAGAGGGAGTAGATCCCATTTATTTCACATCCCATATGGATACAGTTGTACCGGGCAGAGGGATTAAACCTTCAGTAAAAGACGGCTATGTAGTGACCGACGGAACTACGATTCTTGGAGCAGATGATAAAGCTGGTCTTGCTGCAATGTTTGAAGCTATCCGTGTACTAAAGGAAAATAATATCCCGCATGGCACTATTCAATTTATCATTACCGTTGGTGAAGAATCAGGGCTTCTTGGCGCGAAAGCTATGGATCCTTCCCTTGTTACCGCAAAGTACGGTTTTGCACTGGATAGTGACGGCAAGGTTGGTAACATAGTAGTAGCTGCCCCTACTCAAGCGAGAATTACAGCTGTTATCCACGGCAAAACGGCTCATGCTGGTGTTGCCCCGGAAAAAGGGGTTTCAGCGATAACAATTGCTTCAAAAGCCATTTCAAGAATGCCTTTAGGCAGAATTGATGAAGAAACAACGGCTAATATTGGAAGCTTTGCGGGAGGCACTCAGACAAATATTGTTGCCGACCGAGTTGATATCCTTGCAGAAGCAAGATCATTAATTCCAGAAAAAATGGAAGCACAGACTGCAAAAATGAAGTCTGCTTTTGAAGAGGCTGCTGCTGAAATGGGCGGAAGTGCTGATGTGAGTATAGAAGTGATGTATCCAGGCTTTAAGTTCGGCCATGGAGACCATGTGGTAGAAGTAGCCAAAAAGGCTGCCAGCAAAATTGGCCGTCCTTCCGAGCTGCAAAAAAGCGGAGGCGGAAGTGATGCGAACGTAATTGCGGGCTTCGGCATTCCTACTGTGAACCTCGCTGTCGGATATGAAGAGATTCATACAACAAATGAAAAAATTCCTGTAGAAGAGCTGAGCAAGCTGGCCGAAATGGTAGTGGCGATTGTTCAGGAAACAGCGGGCGAATAAGATCATTCAGAAGAGAGAAAGATCATTACTTTCTCTTTTCTTTTTCTTTTTTTAAAATACTTTCTAAGGAGAAAGCATATGATTATGAGCGATAAAGCGGTTGTTTTTTTAGCAGGGAAGGAAGAATATGCACTGCCGATTGAATATGTCCATTCTATAGAGAAGCCGGGCGGTATCACGTTAATTCCCCATATGCCTGCCTATGTGCTTGGGCTTTCTGATATTCGCGGCGAATTGATTCCTTTAATAGATTTAGAGAATGTCCTGTTTCAATCCGAAGCCTCCGGAAATCCGGCTGAAATGAAATGGATATTAGTTAAAATAGATGGGCTGACAGCAGGGCTCGCTGTAAGGGATGCGAAAGAAATAGTGGAAATTCCACAAGAGAGCATTAAACAAATCGGCCTCGCAGCCTACGAGAAAACTAGCTTTATAAGCGGTGTGGCAAGCTTGCCCGAGAGCCGCCTTATAGCTATTATTAATCCTGACCAATTAATGAACTCGTTAGAAGGTATAAGGGAATTAAAAGCATATATGGATGAAATGAAATAAACCGGACAGCTGTTTTGACCTTATCCCTAAAGAAATGGACATAATAAGGTCTATCATTCCGGAAAGCAGGTGGTTTTTTGCAGGAAATGTACCCCAAAAAGGGACGAGTCATATTACATGTAGATATGAATAGTTTTTATGCTTCAGTAGAGATGGCCTACGATTCCTCGTTAAAGGGAAAACCGCTTGCGATTGCCGGCAATGTAGAAGAACGGCGCGGAATCATCGTAACCTGCAGCTATGAGGCGAGGCGTTTCGGTGTGAAAACTACCATGCCGCTTTGGGAAGCTAAAAAGCTATGCCCGCAGCTGATTGTTAAAAGTCCTGACTTTGATAAATATAGAACAGCTTCAGTTGCTATGTTTGATCTGTTAAGACAGTATACCTCCCTGGTTGAGCCTGTTTCGATTGATGAAGGCTATATGGATATTACCGAGTGCCATGAAATGGGTTCTCCAATAGAAATTGCAAAGAGCATTCAGCAGAGAATTTTCCAGACGCTGGATCTTCCATGCAGTATAGGCATTGCCCCGAATAAATTTCTGGCAAAAACAGCATCTGATATGAAGAAACCGATGGGAATTACTATTTTACGCAAAAGAGATGTTCCAGACAAGCTATGGCCGCTCGGGGTCACTGAGATGCACGGAATTGGAGAAAAAACTGCGGAGAAATTGGAATCTATAGGTGTCAGGACAATAGGTGATCTGTCTCAGGCGAACGAGATGCAGTTAAGGCATGCTCTGGGAATCAACGGATTAAAACTTAAAAACAGGGCTAACGGAGAAGATAACAGAGGCGTGGACCCGGATTCAATTTATGAACATAAAAGTGTCGGGAACTCCACTACTCTTCCTTATGATTCAACTAACGAAAAAGAATTACTGACTGTTATTCATACATTATCTGAAAAAGTAGCTTTCAGGTTAAAAAGAAAAAATCTCGCGGGCCAAAAAATAGGTATAACTATAAGATTTAAAAATAGAAAGACCATCACAAGAAGCAAAACCCTTTTAAACCCGATAACGTCTCACAAAAACATTTCAGAAGAAGCAAAAGCTTTATTTAAAATTCATTGGAATGGAGATGCTGTCCGGCTTCTCGGTGTAACAGCCTTTGAGGTGATAGAGAAACAAGAAGCATTTAAGCAGCTTGACATCTTTTCATATCAGCAGGACGCAAAAAAAGAACCGCTGTTCTCGGCCATAGAAAAACTTCAAGCCAAATACGGGAAAAAGGCTTTGCAAAAAGGAACGGATTACACCGGTGGCACCAGTGCAAATATGGGAGCCGAAACCAGCTTCAGCAAAGATTTTTTAGACCGTCAGCGTTAAAAAAATTACCCAGGCGTTCTTAAACCGAATCGACGGGATAAATCCTTTTATTACATGAAACTCAGTTTGAATCTCTGATTTATGTGTAAAATAAAAGAGACTAACTGACGATTGCTAGAATCATTTATTGAATCTTGGATTTTGGCTGATTTAGATCCGGATGTAAACTCAAAAAAACATTATTATACGAAAAAAGACTTATACACAAGAAGGGATGTTATATGATGACAAAGCAGCAAATCGGAGTAATCGGCATGGCCGTTATGGGGAAAAACCTGGCTTTTAATATTGAGAGCAGAGGATATTCCGTTTCCATCTTCAATCGCTCTAGAGAAAAAACGGATGAAGTAATGAAGGAAGCAGAAGGTAAAAATTTAGTCCCTTCCTATAGTATTGAGGAATTTGTTGATTCATTGGAGTCGCCCCGGAAAATTTTATTAATGGTTAAAGCCGGAGCTGCAACCGATGCAACCATTGAACAGCTGAAGCCTCTTCTTAATAAAGGAGATATTGTGATTGATGGAGGAAATACCTTCTTTGTCGATACACAGCGCCGCAACAAGGAGCTGAGCGAGCTTGGCATCAACTTCATCGGAACCGGGGTTTCAGGCGGTGAAGAAGGAGCCCTAAAAGGACCTTCCATCATGCCGGGAGGACAAAGAGAAGCCTATGACCTTGTGGAACCTATCTTGAAAGAAATTTCCGCTAAGGTAAACGGTGAGCCATGCTGTACATATATTGGACCGAACGGAGCAGGGCATTATGTAAAAATGGTCCACAATGGGATTGAGTATGGCGATATGCAGCTGATTGCTGAATCATACTTCCTGCTGAAAAATATTCTTGGCTTATCAGCTGACGAACTTCATGAAGTATTTGCCGAATGGAATAAAGGCGAGCTGGACAGCTACCTGATTGAAATTACGGCAGATGTATTTAAGAAATATGATGATGAAACAGGCAAGCCGCTGGTAGATGTAATTCTCGACAAAGCAGGCCAGAAGGGTACTGGAAAATGGACCAGCCAGAGTGCCCTTGACCTGGGTGTTCCATTGCCAATCATTACGGAATCAGTATTCGCCCGTTTCATATCCGCCTTGAAAGATGAGCGCACAGCAGCCAGCAAGATATTAAGAGGACCGCAAAAGAAAGAGTTTACCGGTGATAAGCAAAGTTTTATTGAATCAATCCGTAAAGCCCTGTATATGAGCAAAATTGTTTCATATGCTCAGGGGTTTGCTCAAATGAAAGCTGCCTCTGAAGAGTATAACTGGGACCTTCGCTATGGCGAGATCGCGATGATTTTTAGAGGAGGATGTATCATCCGGGCACAATTCCTTCAGAAAATCAAAGAAGCATATGACCGTGAAGCGAACCTGAATAATCTTTTATTAGATCCATATTTCCAGGAAATTGCTGAAAGCTACCAAGATGCACTGCGTGATGTAATTGGAACAGCTGTAATGCAAGGTATTCCTGTACCTTGCTTCTCTGCTGCGCTGGCTTACTTTGACAGCTACCGCACAGAAACTCTTCCAGCGAACCTGATTCAGGCACAGCGTGACTATTTTGGAGCTCACACCTATGAGCGTGTAGACAAAGAAGGAATTTTCCATACTGAATGGATGGAGAAGTAAACAAAAGGGGACTGGAACTATAATGTTTCAGTCCTTTATATTTATGTGAAAATGATTTTTGGGGTTAAGTTTGAACATTTCAGAAAATACTTTTATTTTATAGATTTTTTAATTCTCTACTATAATAAAACTTAACAACCTAGTTTCGAAGTGGAGGATGAAATGTCTAGAATTTTTCTTATCATATTAGGATCTGTCATTATTGGATTTGCTTACAATTTATTTTTGATTCCACACGAAATTTTAAGCAGCGGGTTAGCTGGAGTTGCCATTATGCTTGGCATTATCACTCCGTTTGGTACAGGTATCATTAACTTTCTGTTGAATCTTCCGCTTTTAATATTGGGTGTAATGAAATTAGGAAAGAAGTTCATCAGCTATACGATTATATCCGTCATTGTGCTGACAGTTAGTCTATATATTATTCCTGTGAAACCTATCTCCTCCGAGCCTATTTTATCTTCCGTATTTGGGGGGGCATTAACGGGACTCGGAATCGGTATCATTTTCCGCGCCTCTGGTTCTTCTGGCGGCTTCGATATAATTGCCATGCTTCTCACGAGGAAGAAAGATTTTCCTCTGGGAGCCTTAATCTCAGCGATGAATGGCGTGGTTGTCATCGCATCCGGTTTTGTTTTCAACTGGGATGCTGCCCTTAATACACTGGTAGGAATCTTTGTAACCGGAAAAGTGATAGATGCCATTCATACCAATCATATTAAGCTGACCGTAACCATTGTTACCTCTCAAGGTATTGAGATGAAAGACAAGCTTCTAAAGAATCTTTACCGCGGCGTTACTCTTATGGATGGCCAAGGGGCCTACTCTGGTGAAGGTAAAAAGGTACTCATGACCGTTATCACCAGATATCAGCTTACAGATGTGAAGCAGATTATCAGCGAAACAGATCCACAGGCATTTGTGAATGTGACTGAAACAAAAGAAGTGATGGGCTCCTTTCACAGGGGCTGATAAGAAATATGTTTATTCAGGATCTTTGCTTCTATGGCAAAGGTCTTTTTCTTTATATTCAGAAGGTTATATCCATCGTTTCACGAATTAGTACAGAAGAAGGGGGAGAAGTATGGAAGCAGTCATTCAAAAACGCAAAAAGAGAGAAAAAAGATGGGGAAAACGGCTTGCCATATCGATGGCCGTTATTTTAGCGCTTTTGCTGATCGCATTAGCTTTCTTAAATTATTATGTCAGCCGCTCCCTGCCTCAGATCGAGGGAGAGTTACATGTAAAGGGTCTGAATAAATCTGTGACCGTTAGCCGAGATTCAGCAGGTGTCCCGCATGTGACAGCTGCTAATGAGCATGATCTGTACCTGGCTCAAGGCTTTGTACAAGCTCAGGACAGGCTTTTTCAAATGGATCTCAGCAGGAGGCAGGCTTCAGGTACTCTGAGTGAAGTGATAGGAAGCGCCACCCTCGACCGTGATAAATTTTTTCGTACCTTAGGGCTTAGACGTGCTGCCGAAAAATCCTGGGCAGCTTATTCTGATGACGCAAAACAAGTATTAACTTGGTATGCCGAAGGAGTAAATCAATATATTGGCAGCCTGAGGAAAAGTGGGAAATGGCCGGTAGAGTTTAAGCTGGCGGGGTATACACCCGAGGACTGGAGTCCGGCTGACTCACTGACAATAGGTAAATATATGGCCTTTGATCTTGGAGGACACTGGCAGGGACAGGCTTTCCGCCAGCATCTTCTCCAAACGTTTTCAAAAGAGAAAGCCTATGATTTGTTTCCTTCTTACCCAAAAGCCGCTCCATACATCATCTCAAAGAATGAAATGAATATTGAAAAGACACTGTCAGCTGCCGTCATTCCGCATGAACTGAACGGAAGCAATAACTGGGTAGCTGCCGGGAGTAAAACCAAATCCGGAAAGCCCATTTTGGCGGACGATCCGCATCTTTCTCTTGCTACGCCATCGATCTGGTACCAGATGCATTTAAAAACTAAAAATATAAATGTAAGCGGTGTTATTTTCGCCGGAATTCCTGGTATTATCCTGGGCCATAATGACCGGATTGCATGGGGTGTAACGAACACAGGGCCTGATGTTCAAGACTTGTATATAGAAAAGAGAAATCCGAAAGACAAACAAAAGTTTTTGTATAATGGCAAATGGGAACAGGCGGCTATAATCAACGAACCTATTAAAATTAAAGATGGCAAAACCATTCCTTATAAGGTCACAATCACAACGCACGGCCCCGTTATCTCCGAGTTTGCAGCAGAGTCAGGTGAAAACACACAATTATCTCTGAAATGGACTGCTTTAGAGCCTTCTGTAGAGCTTGAAGCTATATTGCAAATGAACAAAGCAGGGAATTGGGATGAGTTCGAAAAAGCATTGGAAAAATTTCAGGTGCCTGCCCAAAATTTCGTATTTGCCTCTGGAGATGGAACAATCGCCTATAAAGCAAATGGAAATATTCCCATCCGAAAGAAAGGGAATGCATTACTGCCTGTACCGGGCTGGACCGATGAATATGAATGGGAAGGATTTATTCCTTTTAATAAGCTTCCAAAAGTGATTAACCCGGCCGAAGGCTTTATATCCACGGCCAATAATAAAGTAACCAGTGATGACTATCCTTACCATATTTCAAATGTGTGGGCACAGCCATATAGACAAATGAGAATTCAGGAATTTCTAAAATCCAAAAACAACATGTCAATCAAAGATATGCAAAATCTGCAGATGGATCAGCTGAACCTGCAGGCGGAGGAGTTTGTCCCACAATTTTTAGAGCAGCTGAAGACAGAAAAATTGAGTAAGAAACAAAAAGACGCCATTACGATTCTTAAAAAATGGAATTTTAAAGATGATAAAGATTCGGCGGCTCCTCTTATCTTTAACCTCTGGATGGATAACATCAATAACAAGATGTTTGAAGGGCAGATTTCTGAAGAAATGATGGAACTTTTTGAGGGAAGAAAGTCAGTTGTGGATGCATTGCTGCGGAACGCACTTGGGGGCAAGGAGGGGGTATGGATAAAAGAACAAGGCGGCATATCCGAGTACTTAAAAACATGCCTGAAGCTTACTCTTTCTGAGATAGAAGAACTTCAAGGAATCCATCAAGAGGAATAGGCCTGGGGAGATTATCATAAAGTGAACTTTACCCATCCGCTCTCCAGTATTTCCATATTAAAATATGTATTTAACAGGGAGGGCTCGCTTCCTGTTGGAGGCAGCAGCGTTACGGTACAGGCCGCTGGAACAGACGAATCCGGTCTGGTCAACCACGGCGGCTCCTGGAGATTTGCCATAGATACGGCCGATCTGAACAAAGGGTACCACCTTGTAGGACCCGGACAATCCGGACATATTAAAAGCGAATGGTACCACGATCAGTTGGATGATTGGGCAAATGGGACATACCATGCCACAAGTCTAAACAAACAAACAGGAGACCGGATCCTACTAAAGCCATAAGTGTAAAAGTGCATTCATCTTTTCTAAGACGAATGCACTTTTTTGTTATAATTCCAGGTTTCTAAAATAGACTTACAGTGGTATTAGTAAGTAATACGGTTAATAGGGGTTGATAGAATGGTAAGCCTGCTTGTAACAGCTGTTGTATTGCTGGGTGTATTCATTATCCTTGAAACCGGTGTCTCCCGCTGGCTTAACAAAGAGGAAAAACCCCTTGAAAGCCGAGCTGCGGAGCCGGAAAGAAGATATAGAAGTGAAGTGCAGAGCAAGCATTGAATGGGGCTGCTCTGTTTTTTTGTGGGTGTGAAAGCATTTTAATGTTTCTATCGGGGAAATTGTTTAGCGAAGCCTTTAATTTTATTTGGATGTTAAAGATTCAGGGACGAAGCTAGGCCGAAATGTTAATAGCATCTGCTTTTCATGAAGGCTGTTATGGTGAAATTTGATAGGGCAACTCTGGGGATATTCTCCTAAATTTTAAACTCCTCTTAAAGTCTGAAAAACGCTCTTAAATTTGAAAACTCCACTTAAAAAACGCCCAAATTTTCATTTCACGACATAAAGATAATCCTATTTAATTAAAGGCTACGTTAAAGTGAAAAGGTTGGATTTATCATAAAATAATAAATGGGTTAGCTCAATTGGATACTTATGAATAAGCATGATATTGTGAAGGGCCCTATTTTAACTAACGCCGAAGTAGAGTTGGATATTACTTCCTGAAAATCACAAAATGAAATTATTAAATGTTAAGGTTAAATTAATTATATATGTCAAAAGCAGGACGACATGAAGACCTCGTGGTTAATACTTACTTTAATACCTGCTCCATTCTTGTTTCACTTTTTTGAATATGGACAACACATTAAGCGTGAAGAAGCATCTTTTCTATATTTAGGTTCTGTAATCTTTGTTATTATAATTGGCCTTTTATCTGGTCAAATTAGAATTCGTTACGTTATTTTGGTTAATGTTATAACGGGGTTATTATCAATGTTTTTGGCTATGTATTTAATTCCTAACGACGGTGGTTGGTTTAAGCCAGCAGGTAGAGATGTTGGCAGTAATCTTTGTTGCAGTTGTTTTTTTAGTGGGACAATTAATAGTAAGGTCTTTTTCAAGACCATTCTTTGTTAAGAAGGAAAGTTAAAACTATACTTCTTACTTCACTAATGGAAATATAGTAAAAAGCGGATAGGAAAATACAATGAGCTTGGAGATACATTTCCTAGCTCATTTTTATGTTCAAAATCAACCAATAACTTTAACATTGCCTAACTAAAAGACAGTTAACGAATCATTAATATTATTACGGCGGATAATATTTTCGAGTTTTTTATATAAAAAAGCTAATGCTGGTTTTACCTATTAGAGGTAGTTTTGATTTTTGATACCTAACTCGTTCTCAATTATTCTAAGAGGTCTGACAGGCAAAGCCAGCTTCCATCAAAAGGCAAGAGCGGCCTTTCGCTGCCGCTTTTCTTATGCCTTTCAGGTGTCTGCTTTTCATAAAATAGTGAAAAGACAAAAAAAGCTAGGCAATCAGCCTAGCTCTCTAACACAGTCTTATTTAGAAAAGCACCGTTCTCCGCTTTTCTTGTTGTCCAGCTGCAAGCTGCTGCCCTCGAGTCATAAGACATTCGCTATCAAAAGGCAAAAGCGGCCTTTCGCTACCGCCTGTCTTATGCTTGTCGCGGCACGCATTTCTTTTAACAATTATCAATTTCCAGGTTTTCTACTGGCCACCATTCGAAGCCGTCTTTTTCTAGGAGCTGGTCGGCTACTTGGGGGCCGTCGCTTCCCGCGGCATAGTTAGGGAAGGTGGTTTCTTTTGTGTTTTCCCAGACTGCCGAGATGGCGTCGACGAATTTCCAGGAAAGGGCTACTTCATCCCAGTGGGTGAAGTTGGTTGCATCGCCTCTCATGCTGTCATATAAAAGTTTTTCATATGCTTCAGGAGTGTTCATACGGTCAATGCTTTTGCTTGCCGTGCTGAGTCTTACTGGAGTTGTTTTCATTCCTGAGCCTGACTTCTTGGCGTTGAGGTGAAGGGTAACTCCTTCTTCCGGCTGTATATGGATAACCAGAAGATTTGGTGTCAGTTTTTCATCCGTATTGTAATACAGATTCATCGGGATGTCTTTAAATTGAACAACGATCTTCGTTGACTTGGAACCCAGTCTTTTTCCGGTTCTGATATAGAAGGGAACTCCGGCCCAGCGGAAGTTGTCTATTACAAGCTTCCCAGCGACATAGGTTTCTGTGTTTGATTCCGGATCTACCATTGGTTCGGTGCGGTATCCTGGAACGCTTTCGCCGTTAATTGTTCCTTCGTCGTATTGTCCACGGACGAAATATTGGTTCACTTCATCCTGGCTCATAGGGCGCAGAGATCTTAGTGCACGGACTTTTTCACTGCGGATTTCCTCTGTGTTTAGCTTAATTGGGGGTTCCATTGCAAGCAAGGCAACCATCTGGAGCATGTGATTTTGGACCATATCTCTTAGGGCGCCGCTTTTTTCGTAATAGCGTCCCCTTTCTTCCACTCCAAGTGTTTCACTTGAAGTAACCTGGATATTTGAAATGTATCTATTATTCCAAAGCGGTTCAAATAGGGCATTCGCAAAACGGATTACCTGGATATTCTGAACCATCGCTTTACCAAGGTAATGATCAATACGGTATATTTCTTCTTCAGAAAAAGCTTGTCTTAATCGGTTGTTTAGTTCCTGAGCTGATTCAAAATCATGCCCAAAAGGTTTTTCGATTACCAGTCTCTTGTATCCTGCAGTGTCAGTTAACCCGTCTAATTTTAAATGGTCTCCAATTGTTCCGAAAAATTCCGGGGCCATTGCAAGGTAAAACAAACGGTTGCCTTCAAGTCCGTAATGTTCATCGAGCTTGTTTGCTAGCTCTCTCAATTGTATGTATGAACTAGAATCAGTTACATCATGCGATTGGTAATAAAAATGGGATGCAAATTCGTCAAGTCCATCCTGTTCACCGGTGAATTCGACAATGGATTTCCTAACTGATTCCTGGAACTCTTCAAGAGTTAAAGATCTTCGCGCTACTCCTAAAACGGCAAAACGGTCAGTTAATCTTCCTTTTTTATATAAACGGTACAAGGAAGGGAAGAGCTTTCTATGTGCTAAGTCTCCGGTTGCGCCGAATATCATAATTAATGCTGTCGGTGTATTAGTTTCTGTCACAATGCGAACCTCACTTTTAATTAGACCTTTGGTTTAAAACTCCTATACAATTTTAATAATTGTGTTACCTTTAATCAAATATTATAACCTATCTTTTCTATTCTTTTTCCTGCCTGAACCGTTTATGCTTCTTTTATCGGCATTTTTAATCACATTTACATCTTGTGCTTTCCTATTGTGCCGAATTTTCATTGCAGCGAAATATAAAGTAAAATAGATAAAAAGTAAGACTTAGGGACTGAGGGGGACCAGATTTGGATTTTGTTTTTTTAGGCACTGGAGCAGGAGTTCCTGCAAAGGGAAGAAATGTAACAAGCATAGCTTTGCAGCTTTTAGAAGAAAGGGGTGCTGTCTGGCTGTTTGACTGCGGAGAAGCAACTCAGCACCAAATACTTAGCACACCTGTAAAACCTCGTAAAATAGAAAAAATATTTATTACTCATTTGCATGGTGACCATATTTTTGGTCTTCCTGGATTTCTAGGCAGCCGATCTTTCCAGGGCGGAACAAGCGAGCTTATCATCTATGGTCCTAAAGGTATTTCAGAATTTATCCATACTAGCCTTAGAATGAGCGAAACTCACCTGAAATATCCTTTAAAAGTGATTGAAATAGAGGAAGGCATTGTATTTGAAGATCATCAGTTTACGGTTGAAGCAAAACTGCTGGAGCATGCGCTGCCTACATATGGCTTTCGAATAACAGAACAAGACCGACCGGGTATGCTAAAAGCCGAAAAGCTGAGAGAAGATGGGATTTCACCTGGTCCCCTTTATCGAAAACTTAAACAGGGAGAGACCGTTCATTTGGAGGACGGCCGGATCCTAAACGGAGCTGATTATCTGGACGAGCCCCAAAAAGGCCGGATTATCACGATTCTTGGAGATACGAGATTATGTGAGAATGCAGCGATCCTGGCCAAAAATGCAGACTATCTCGTTCACGAGGCTACTTTTGCCGCTGAGGAAGAAAGGATGGCACATGATTACTGGCACTCCACAACGAGACAAGCGGCTTTTACAGCAAAAAAAGCAGGAGCTCAAAATCTCATTCTGACGCATATCAGTTCAAGATATACTAATGAGGCTGCTAAACAGCTTTTAATAGAAGCAAAAGAAATTTTTCCCCGTACAATGATAGCGGAGGATTTAATGATGGTGAAAATCCTGTTAAACCCGCAGGAGAGAAAGCAAAGTGAATAAAAGAATTTATCTTGTCCGCCATGCTAAGGCTCAGGGCCAGCCTTTTGAATCTCCTCTTACAGAACTCGGGAACCGGCAGGCGGAAAAACTGGTTCAATTTTTTGCCTCTAGATCTGTAGACCGTATTATCTCGAGTCCGTTTATTAGAGCGATTAACACGATAAAACCTTTATCACTGGAAAGAGGAATCCAGGTAGAAATCGACGAACGCCTATCAGAACGGGTTCTTAGCTCAGCTATGTTTGAAAATTGGCAGGAGCTTTTAAAGGCAAGCTTTTTAGATATGGAAAGTAAATTAGAAGGCGGTGAGTCGAACCGTTCCGGCTTAAACCGAATACAATCGCTGTTAGACGAAATATTGGTCTCCCAAGACGAATCCATTATTCTTGTGAGCCATGGTAATCTAAGCACGCTTCTGCTTCACCATTTCGATAAAAGATACGGCTTTGACGAGCTAATGAAAATGACCAATCCCGATATATTTGAAATTAGCATCAGTGGTGATTCGGCTGAAATCATAAGAATTTGGCGTGAATCAGCAGAGACCTAAATAACGAAGCAGGGAGCTTGGGGTAAGTTTTTACTTACCCTTTTTTTCTGCGGGCAATAACCATTCAATGGCCGAAATTAATCGAGCCTAGCGCTTTGTGAATGAATCTGTTCACTCAAATTTTCTCCCAATTCCTTTGACTGCCTGGATGCTTCCTTGATACATGAGATGACGGCATCATAAACTCCCAGCTGATCCAGCACTTTAATTCCAGCTTCAGTTGTTCCACCCGGACTTGTTACTTCCTTCCTCAAAAGCTGTGGAGACTTTGAGCTGGTTTGCAGCATTTCAGCAGCTCCGATCAGCGTTTGGATTGTCAGCTCTTTAGCGGTATGATCTTCCAGTCCAATCTCTTGTGCCGATTTCATCATGGCCTCTGCAAGATAATAGATATAAGCTGGTCCACTGCCTGAAAGGCCTGTTACTGCATCTAGCTGCTGTTCCTCCACAATAGCCACTAGGCCTATGGATTGAAATATATTCATCACAGCTGAGAGCTGCTGTTCGCTTACTAGTTCATTCACAGCTATCGCTGTAGCCGATTTTCCAATAGCCGCCGATGTATTTGGCATGGCCCTTATAATAGCCGTTTTTCTGCCTATAATTTTCTCGATACAGGCCATAGATACTCCGGCAGCGACTGAAATAATCAGCATGTTGTCCGTAATACAATCCTTCGCTGCTGACAAAGCCGATATTACATCCTTTGGTTTTACGGCAAGGACGGCTATGTCTGCCTGCGTCAGAAGCTCCTCCATCCGCCGGGCTGGGGTGATGCCAAATTCCTTCTGTAAAAATTCCAGTCGATCTCGATCACTTTTGTTAATCACATAAATGTGCGGAGGATTTAAAATGCCCTTCGCTGTTATTCCTGAAATAATTGCTTCAGCCATAGAACCCCCGCCAATAAATGCAAGCTTATTCATAATAAATCCTCCTTTTTTAGCAGAACGGACAGCCTCGCTTTAGACTTAATAACAAACACCCCTGACCTAATATCCCAGCAAAGGCACTCACCCGGCTGGCGTTCGCGGCACATGTTTTAAGGGTTTAGCCCTGGTCCTCGGTTCGGCCTCTTAGTTTTAATAAAAATAAAAAACCTTTCATCCTCTGGAAAAAGGACGAAAGGTTTGCTTCCGTGGTACCACCCTTGTTCATCTCGCCAGCTCTAAGCTGATTAGATGCACTCTTATCCGGTAACGTCGGATGTAACGATAGGTTTTCCTAAAGGCTCATAAGGTAGGTTCAATGAAAAAGGGGACCATGAAGCTTTTCAGCCGGTGAGCTTCACTCTCTTTTGCCGTATTTCATTTACTGGTCTTATTCATTGCCGATCAATGTGTAAGATTTAAATGTGATTATGCACGAGAGACAGGCTATATGTCAATGTAAAGTTTTTTAAATAGTTAAAAAATAAAATGTACGTTATAGGAATATAATGACAAGTCTGGTCCAAAACGTTAAACTGATGATATTAACTTTTTCTTTTACAAATGAAAATATACTTATATCTATATAAATATAACTTTAAGGGAGACCGTACTATGTCTCAATTCAGAAGTGACATCATTAAACTCACACTTCCTACTCCTTTCGCAGTTGGGGATGTGCATGCCTATCTGTTAAAAGGTGACGTCTTAACACTGGTGGATACCGGAACTAAAACGGAAAAATCCCGGCAGGCACTAGAATTAGGATTGAAAATGGAAGGCTATCAGCTTAGCGATATAGAACAAGTTTTAATCACACACCATCATCCGGATCATGCAGGAGGGGTTGATTTTCTCTCTCCTGATCTTCCTTTTATAGGGCATGCTAATAACCAGCGCTGGCTTACATTAAGTGAGGAATTCCTGCAGGAGCATGATGAGTTTTTTTATTCATTATCCAAAACGCTTGGAGTACCTTCAGAATTTATCGGGTTTATCAAGTATCTGCGCCATTCCTTAAAATACTCATCTGCCAGGGTACTTAGCAGCTGCTTGCAGGATGGCGAGGCGGTTCCGGGGCATCCGGGCTGGCGGGTCATTGAAACACTGGGCCATGCACAGAGCCATATTTCTCTATATAGAGAAAGCGATGGAAGGATGATTGGGGGGGACCACCTGCTTGCCAAAATTTCTCCTAACCCTTTGCTCGAACCGCCTTTAGTCAAAGGGGAAGAGAGGCCAAAATCTCTCCTTCAATATAACCAGTCTATAAAAGAACTGTATGACCTTCCGATATCTCTTGTATATCCAGGACACGGAGAGAACATAACCGATGTTCAGGAACTGATAAGCAGAAACCTGAACCGTCAGCATGAGAGAGCTATGAATGTAAAGGAAATGATAAAAACTAAACCGTCCACTGCCTTTGAAATCTGTACTAAATTGTTTCCAAAGGTATTCATGAAAGAACCGGGCCTTACTCTTTCTGAAACTATCGGCCAGCTTGATTATCTGCTCGATCGAGAAGAAATTCGATTGGAAGAAACGGATACGGGTATCATATACACATTGAATAATCGCGGCCAGGAGTGAAATAAATGTCGGACCATTTAAGAGATAAATATGTAGCGGTCACTGGAGCTTCCGGTGGAATAGGCCGGGAAATCGCATTAAAGGCTGCGGAAAGAGGGGCACACCTTATTTTGCTTGCCAGGAGCGAGGAAAGACTGAAACAGCTGAGACAGGAAATTATCACCCGATATCGTGTCGAGGCCTATGTGTACAAACTCGATGTTGGTGATCTCCCGCAGGTAGAAAAAGTTTTTACCAGGGTGCTCTCCGAGGTTGGACGAATTGATATACTTGTAAACAATGCTGGATTTGGAGTATTCAAGGACGCTCATGAAACGGATCTAGAGGAAGCAAGAACCATGTTTGATGTAAATGTTCTGGGGCTCGCTGCCTGTACGAAAATGGTACTTCCTCATATGAAAGTCCGGAAGTCAGGTCATATCATTAACATTGCCTCTCAGGCAGGAAAGATTGCCTCACCAAAATCGAGCATCTATTCAGCGACGAAACATGCGGTATTAGGCTACACGAACAGTCTTCGCCTGGAACTCGCTGATGATCGTATATTTGTTACCAGCGTTAATCCAGGGCCGATTGCTACCAATTTTTTCGCGATTGCCGATGAATCAGGAACCTATGTCAAAAACGTTCAACGTTTCATGCTCAAGCCTGATTTTGTCGCAGAAAAAGTGGTCAACTCCATGCTTACCAAAAAACGGGAAATTAATCTCCCAGGATGGATGAATCTGGGCAGCATCTTTTTTTCACTTTTTCCAAAAACTTTTGAACGAGTGGGAAAGAAGTTTATTTTTAAGAAATAATGTTTAGCAGAACGAATAAGAGTTTTAGTAGTTTCAAAAAGCCGAGCACAAGCCTCAAAGGTAAGCATAAACCCCTAGGGATAATCATTAATCTCTGCAAATAAGCATTGATAATCATAAAACTCTAAAAGATAAGCGTAAACTAGAAAAAGATAATCATAAAATCCAAAAACATAAGCATAAATTTGCTAAAGCCAAGCATAAATCTCCAAAATTCAGCTAGAAGGCTATATGTGGACAGTTATCTTGCAGACAAAAAATTGCTCGGTGCCTATTTCGCTAAAGAAATAGGCTTATTTTTATGGTTTTGAAAGATTTATACAGAATTTCACATAAAAATAAGGATGGCAAGGACTATTATAGTAATTAATATCACAGGCAATCCTACCAACGTTACAAATCTCCATTTCCCTTTTCCTGCAAGAGCAAATACAAGCGATATGCCTGAGAACATCAGAATCATATTCGTACCCTGTTGTCCATTAAGATGAAAAATCCGGCCCCCATAAAACCAAAACAACAGAGTTAAGGCGAAAAACATCACTGATAGGATACTGAAACTTTCTCTAATCATGACCTCCCCCTCTCACTTATTAAGGATTATTTTACCATATGAAGCACAACGGTTATGAAACAGTATGATTAAAAAAGAAAAATATACCATTTTTTCATGCTTTCGCTTATAATTTTAAAAATTAAAGAATTGAACTATACAAGCGTAACTTCTATATTCATCTGCTGCCAGCACATACATTCGGCTAGGGAAGTCGCTGGCTGTTGAATCAATCCGGCTTGGTATCCAGCTGCAAATAAGCCGTTCCTGCTTGGCCCCTGAATGTATGAGCGCACTCACTAAGGCCGAGGTGTATGGCAGACATAATTAGCTGTGTCTTGCTATAAGAAAGAGAAGGTGAAAATAATGCCAGATATCCAAATCAAAAGCTTCAGATGGGTTGGAAATGAGGCTCAGTTCCTCGACCAGCCTGATGTAATAGAGTACGAAGGAATTCTGATCGGACGCTATGGAGGCAATTCTGTAGCCGGCGGCAGAAAGAATGAGGATGGCTGTCTCGTCTGGTGCAGTGCAGAAGGAGATTGGGAGTTTTCAGCTATTCTGGATGGACATAATTCTGCTGAAAGTGTTCAGCTCGTTCTGAGGACCCTGTGGCAGAGAAAAGAGCTGATCTTTGATGCTCTCTCACAGCCTCTTAGCAAATGCTTCAACATACTCGAAACAACCATTCTAGAAATCTTCCAGAACCCTGAGCTCCTCCAGGCCTGCAGGGCAGTCCAGGGAGAGACAAACTGCCTCTTAACGGCGAGAAAAGGTAAATTTCTCTGGTGGTTCTCTATTGGTGATAATCTTCTCTATTTATTTCATGAAGAGCTGGCTGCCTTTGGCCAGTACGAGCTGATTCAGCGCAGTTTCTATGAGTGGGTTGGTTATGTGAACACGTTTGAACTAGAAGTACCATGCTATTCAACAGGAAGAAAAGAGCTGAGAAAGGGGGTAAACCAGATTCTATTAGCAACAGATGGGCTGGTTGAATGCCCGGGGAAACCTTATCAGAATCCTAAGTCTGTAAAAGCAGCCTTTTCCCGGCATTCTAGTCTAAAAGAAGGGATGCAGGAACTCCTGAATACGGTCCATCAAAACCAGGGCACTGATAGTTCCACGATTGTCTCCTGGATAGTAGACATCGATAAGGCGGCATCTTACGCCAGCGACCAGTTTAAGAAGAAGTCCGTTTCAAGTTGAAACGGACTTTTTTCGTCTAATTTCCCCCTTATCAGACAAAAATGGTCATGAATGTGCCCATTCAGCTTATATATGAGCCGCAGCCGCTGATCAGGAATTATAGATGGTATCAGCGGTCTTATCCCGATGATGACGAGCATAGGATTTATCTCCAGAGTAATTACTTTAAAAAGCCAAAAAAATTGTTTCTGCAATTCAATAAGGTTCGTGTTCTAAATAAAAACGGACTCAATGTTGTGTTCGACCCAAAAACGGGGAAATTAATAAAGGCACCTCGTGATGGCATAATTACTGGTGTTGAAACATCCGGAGAAGAATTTATTCTGAAACTTCATATGAAACATAGAGTCATCGGCACCACCACCGCGTCTGAACGCAGACGGTATGAATATGGCGAAGGAAGGAATCGGCATTGAGGGCCTTAGGGCGATGGGTTCATTGAGCCTTCCTATCCCTCTGACCCTGAAAAACTGGTCCCGGCTCTGTTACGATCCCATTGAAGGATTACCCCGCGTATCTCAAAGACTCTGTAAAAATTAGAATTAAATAATTAACGCCAGCCCTCCTGCCGCAGGAGGGTTTTCTAGTTCTAAAGAACTGGTTTTTTTAACCAGTTAGCCCTTATTGTTGAAAATTGCAAGTAAATTTCCATTGAATACGAACGTGTATTCGTTTAAGATTATGGGTATAATAACTTACGAACATATATTCTGGTATTTAGTGGAGGAAAAAGACATGGTCGATTACAGCACATTGCCTGAGCATTCTATATTGTGCGTAGATATGAAGAGCTTTTATGCGAGCTGCTCGGCCGTCATGCTCGGCCTTGATCCACTAACTTGCCATCTTGCGGTAGTGGGCGATGTTAATCGTACCGGGAGCGTAGTGCTCGCAGCGTCCCCCAGAATGAAGGAGGAATTTGGAATTAAAACAGGCTCCAGGATGTTTGAAATTCCGAATGATCCTCGCATACAAGTGGTTGAGCCGAAGATGGGTACCTACCTGCGGATTTCAACGGAAATTACCCGGCTGTTTCACCGGTATGTTCCGAAGGAAGCCATTCATACATACAGTGTCGATGAAAGTTTTTTAAAAGTGGATGGGGCTTTGCCGCTGTGGGGAGATGCTTATACAATTGCTAAAAAAATTAAGGATGAAATTGAACGGGAGTTTCAGCTGCCATGCGCGATAGGGATAGGGCCGAACCTGCTCCTTTCAAAGCTGTGCCTGGACATTGAAGCAAAGAAGAAAGGGATTGCCGAGTGGAAGTATGAAGATGTGCAGCAAAAGCTATGGCCGCTTTCCCCGCTAAGTGAAATGTGGGGAATCGGAAGGCGCATGCAGAAAAACTTGAATGCAATGGGCATTTTTACAATAGGCCAGCTGGCGAATTACAGTCTGGAAAAGCTGGAAGCGAAGTTCGGCATTATGGGAAATCAGCTTTACTATCACGCGTGGGGTATCGATTTATCCGACATTGGGGCCCCTATTATGGAAGGGCAGATCAGCTTCGGAAAAAGCCAGATTCTTCTTAGGGATTACAAGGAAGAGAAGGAAATCAAGCACGTGATTCTGGAAATGTGCGAGGAGGTTGCGAGACGGGCGAGGTCGCACAGGAAAGCAGGGAGAACGGTAAGCTTTGGGGTCGGCTACAGCCAGGACGAATTCGGCGGCGGATTTCACCGGTCCCGCACCGTTGAGGAGCCAACCAACATTACAATGGATTTATACCGAATCTGCCTTGAACTTTTTAAAGAAAATTATAGCGGCAAAACAGTGAGGCAGATATCGATTGCACTTTCCAACATTGTAGACGATAAGGAAATGCAGCTGACACTGTTTGATCCAAACCGCTGGAAAAAAAGGGAGCTTGGATATACGGTGGATTCTCTCCGGAGGAAGTTTGGGTCGAAATCACTCCTGCGTGCGGTTTCTTATACTGAAGCAGGTACAGCTGTGTATCGAAGTAAACTTCTCGGCGGACATAAGGCGTAAATGAAAATCAGGGAGGAAATACAATGATTCGCGATCGAGGAAGAATAAAATGGACGTCGATGATGCTGCCTGAACATGTTAAACTGCTCCGGGACTGGGCACATGAGGACACATATGAACATCAGATCGAGCCGGACGAACAGCAAATGGAACATATGAATGGTATTATCGGCGAAGCCATGGAGCAGGGGAAGGATGTAACCATTACCTACTATGCAAATCATCGCCACAACCTATTAATCGGCTCTATTCATTATTATAATGATTGGGAGAAAAAACTGCATGTGGTCGATCGGTTCAGCGATCCTCACTATCTGCGTCTGGCTGAAATTGTTGATGTCCAGTTTGCGGATGAATAAAAGACACTAATGGTCATCTCCTCAGGAGCCAGCCCGTACCCCGTTAGGGTGGCGGATAATTTTATCAGCATGGAGAAATTCCTGAATTGAAAAAGAAGGCTGCCCGCGGCTGGTCTTCTGCTGCAGAAGCCGGGAACTTTTCTTGAAAAGAGAAGTGCTGGCCATGCTTCCTAATATGGCCATTAAATCATTGGCATACAGCTTATGGAGGACTGTATAAATGAAAGGACTAAAAACTGCTTCGGCAAAAATAAACCTCTTTACTTCAGAACGAGTAAATGCATAAAAGACAATCTTCCTGGTTCTATAGTTCAATGTCAGACGCCCCCTTTGCCGGCAAAAGTTCATTTATTAACATATGCCTGCTTTCCTAACCAGATGATGCATTTACAAAAAAAGAAGCTGAGAGCTCAGCTTCTTTTTAAGACGCTATTTGTCCTCAGAGGGTTTTGGAGCGCGGACAACAGAATTAAATTTTCCTTTGTGGGAAGCATCGCAGTAAGGAAGATTACTTGACAGGCCGCAGCGGCACAAAGAGAAGGCCGGCTTCGCTGGAAACACATTCCCCTCCATATCGATTAACTCAACATCGCCAGTTACACGAAAACCGCCATTATCCATAACCTTAATTTGCACCTTTGACACAAACATCCACCCTTTCCAAAAATGTTAGTATAAATTCTATCCTATCTTAAGTCTTGTTCATTTGAAATCCTTTTCTCAGGTGTTACTATATACAATAGTAAAAAGTAATTAGACAGGGTCCTCTCTAAATAAACCCTGAATGAAGGAGTTTTTAATATGCAGATTGAGTGGACAATGGAAGCGGAAAAAAAGCTGGCCGAAAAAATCGGAGGCAAATCAGGATTCCTTAAATTAAAGTATGATACCGACGGATGCGGCTGTGTGGTAAGCGGAGTTACTGCCTTATGGCTTGAAACGGAAATTTCACCTGGTGAAGAGGAAGTCGAGACAAATGCAGGTCCGTTATATATAGAAAAATCAAAAGCTATTTTCCTGGATGACAGGATGCAGATAAGCTTTGTAGAAACTAGTAATTGTTTCAAGCTGACAAGTCCTAACCAAATTATAAATCCTCGATTAAGCTTTCTGGATTATACACGTTAACAAGGGAGGAGCCGGCTGTAAATTACAGCCGGCTCCTTACTCAATCCAGGACATATTCATGTAGAAAGTCGTCAATGGTTTGTTCATATTCTTTCTGATTTTCATTGTAGGATTGGGCATGAGCCCCATTCTCGGCAATGAAGAGCTTTTTCGGCCCTTTTTTAGCTTCATACAGTGCTGAGCTCATGTCCGGGAGAATGAAGGTATCTGCTGCACTGTGAATGAATAGAATCGGTTTTTTTATGTTTTCAATGTGTTTAATAGGAGAAACTTCTTTAATAGAATATCGATCACGCATCTTCAGAAATAACCTGCCAATAGGAAGGATCATCCACGACAGAAGTGGAACTTCTTTCTTCAAATTATGCTTTAGCTGTTCAGTAAAGTCGGAAAAAGGACAATCTGCAATATAAAAATCCGCCTTGTCCTCCATCATTCCTGCGTAAAGAAGGGCTGTAACAGCACCCATAGATTCCCCATGAACTCCAACGATAATATCTGGTCCTTCTCGTTCAAGCAATTCAGTAATAATAGTATCCAGGTCGAATTTTTCATAATGGCCGTAACTGCTTGTAACGCCGCCGGATTCACCATGTCTGCGATGATCATAAATCACGGCATTAAAGCCGCGGTTTAAAAACAAGTTCATATATTTAATCGAATTTATTTTGCTTTCTGTGACACCATGGCAAAAGACCATCCATTTGCTGCTTTTGTGAGGGTGGACAAAGACACAATGTAAGGAATACCCGAAAGAGGAAGGAATGGACACAGATGTTTTCGGGAGAGATTCATAATCCGCTGCGATGTACCTCTTTGCTCTGGCCTCCCTGTCGCGTATAAATGCATCGTCTTTCTTTTTCATATACATCACACGGCTGGAGAAATATAAACCAATTCCCATAATATAAGAAAGGGCACTGAATAAAGCAATCCACCATTTTTTCGTCTTTTTCATAAAGGCCTCCAACTGGAAATAATTACTAGTCTATTTTACCATATAAGAGCATGCCAAGAGCAAATGTTGATATAGAAATTCTCATGAGAATGCAGGCCAGGGAGGGCTGCCTCTCTAAGTAAGGTGAATAGGGCTTAGGGAAAAATCATGATATACTTAAGGAAGTAAGAGGGGGAATTTACATGAAGAAAAAATCAAAAAACCATAAATCAGACCAAACATATAAACGTAAAGAAACCGATGATACTAAGATGACGCTTGGCGATTTTATTAACCAGGATATGCTGTCAAAGCTTAAGGAAGCACAGAATGAGCTGACCCAAAAAGAGCTTTTGGCAAAAGAGCAGGAAGAGCTGCGTAAAAAAGAAGAAAGAAAACAACGTGAAAAAAATAAAAGCTTTGAAGATCTGCTTAATGAAAGCACAACCGATTGGCGCAAGTTTAAATAAGAGTTTGAAGGGATAAATGAAGCCACCCTTAACGGGTGGCTTGATTTTTTCTATTCACTTCTGTGTTCTGCATAAATGTCCGCTTTGCTGATGGCTTTAATCCCGCGCAATTCAGCTTCGTTTAAAGGCTTGCCATTAGCGGCCTTTACGTTTTCCTTAAGCTGGTCCACGGAACTTGCTCCAGGAATACATGAAGCTACCGAACTATGTGCCAGAATATATTGTAAGGCAACCTCGTTCAGCGAACGGTCCGGAAAGAGAGTATTCAATTCATTCAGCGTTCGCTGAAGCTCTTCAAAGCTATAGTAAAGATAGCCATTCTGCTTGATTTTCTCTGAAGCTTTGTCCAGCATTTTGTTCGTTAAAAGGCCTTTGGCAACCGGGCCGCGTGCTATTAAGCTTATTTGTTTTTGTTCGTATAAAGGCATTAACTCTTCAGGGCGCCTGTCCAAAATACTATATTGCATCATATTGGAGGTGAGGCCGGGCGCAATGTCTGCGAACCTGTGGATTACATTAGGCCTGATGGACGAAATGCCATAGTAACGAATATAGCCTTCTTTTTTCAGCTCCTCAAACGCCTCTATGGTTTCCTCGGCATCGTCTTCGATGGTTCCTCCATGCAGCTGATATAGATCAATATAATCGGTCTGAAGACGCTGCAGACTGTCTTTAACTGCACCCTTAATATAGGCCTTTGTAGGATCCCAGGTCCAGCCATCCCGCTCTTTATTCCATTTGTTGCCCACCTTAGTGGCAATAACCACTTGATCGCGGACAGGCTTTAAAGCTTTGCCGACTATCGTTTCATTTTCTCCTGCGTCATATAAATCTGCTGTATCAAAATAATTGATTCCTTCATCTAATGCGGTTTGAATAATTCTGCCTGCCTCATGATCATCAGTTCCCAGTGACATACAGCCAAGACCGATTTTGCTCACATATAAATCAGATGTGCCAATTCTGCGAGTTTCCACAATTCAACGCCCCTTTGCCAAAAAAATGAGTATATAATGTACAGCTCCATGCTGAGACCCTCGAGTCATAAGCCAATCAGTCTATGGAAAGAAAATCGTTTTCGACAGCCTGCTCGCCTTATGCTTGCCGGTGTCTGCTTTTCAACGAATTAACGGGTTACAATTAGTTTCTGCCTCATTCAGCTTAATAGTGATTATATTCGAAAAGCACCGTCCTTCGCTTTTCTAGTTGTCCAGCTCCAAGCTGAGACCCTCGAGTCATAAGCCAATCAGTCCATGAGAAGATAAAGCGCTTCTCATGGTCTGCACGTCTTATGCTGTTCGGGTCTCTGCCTTCCTTTTGAGTAAGTTTTCTAAATATACTTCCGTTGCCATTGAGCTTATAATATATTGTTCAGGAAGGCACCGCTTTCCGCTTATTCTAGTTGTCCAGCTCCGAACTGACACCTTCGGTCATAAGCCAATCGCCATCAAAAGGCAAGTGCGGCCTTTCGCTGCCGTTTTCTTACGCCTTTCAGGTGTCTGCCTTTCAACATAGTATTGTTTTCTGAAAGAGTTGGAAATACATTCTGCATCATATTTCTTCCCATTGAAAGGCACCGTTCTGTGCTTTTCGGTGTTGTCCAGCTCCGGACGGACACCCTCGAGTCATAAGTCAATCAGTCTATGGAAAGAAAAATCGTTTTCAACAGCCTGCTCGCCTTATGCTTGCCGGGTGTCTGCTTTTCAACGAATTAACGGATTACAATCAGTTTCTGCGTCAGCTTAAAAGTGATTATATTTGAAATGCACCGTCCTTCGCTTTTCTAGTTGTCGAGCTCCAAGCTGAGACCCTCGAGTATAAGCCAATCAGTCCATGAGAAGATAAAGCGCTTCTCATGGTCTGCTCGTCTTATGCTGTTCGGGTCTCTGCCTTCCTTTTGAGTAAGTTTTCTAAATATACTTCCGTTGCCATTGAGCTTATAATAATTTGTTCAGGAAGGCACCGCTTTCCGCTTTTCTATGTATACCCAATATTTTAGCTTACACGGTAAGAATCCTCAAATAATTGGGAAATATATCATGAGGGCCGTGTGTGTTGGAAACTACTATTTAATCCGTTTTATTGGCGGTTTACCATCAGGTGTATGAAGGGAGTTTATCCAATCTATCATTAAATGATGGGTTCGAGAATATTCAAGCAGTTTTCGTTTTATTTCCCAGGCTTTGCCGGTCAGGATAATGCTCTTATCAGCTACAAAAACCTTCATACAACGACCTCCAATCTAATTATGATAAAATGTATGAACAAGCAATAGGTTAATAGAACTTAGGAGTGTAAATGATAATGAAAAATTTAGAAGAGAAAACGCTGGCCACGAAACATATTTTTTCTGGAAGAATTGTGTCCCTTCAAGTGGACGAAGTACAATTGCCCGATGGGAAAAAAAGCACGAGAGAAATTGTGAAACATCCTGGTGCAGTAGCTATTATTGCCATTACACCAGAAAATAAAATCGTTCTCGTAGAACAATATCGCAAGCCTATGGAAAGAACTCTGGTAGAAATTCCGGCAGGGAAGCTGGAAAAAGGGGAAGATCCGCTATCCACCGCAATCAGGGAGCTGGAAGAGGAAACAGGCTATGAGTGTGAAAAGATGGAGTATTTAACCGGTTTTTATACTTCACCTGGCTTCGCTGATGAGCTTATTCATGTGTACCTTGCTACCGGATTAAAAAAGAAGGAAAACGCTGCTTCACTAGATGAAGACGAGTTTGTAGAACTCCTTGAAGTAACCTTAGAAGAAATGGTCAAGCTTATGAAAGAGCAAAAAATATATGATGCCAAGACGGTCTATGCCATTCAATATTTGCAGCTTGAGGCAGCCGCCCCAAAAAAATGAACACCTATTATGCAGACCTGCATATTCATATAGGCAGAACAAGAAGCGGAAAAGCAGTGAAAATAACGGGAGCTAAATCATTAACCCTGGCCAATGTTCTTGAGACGGCTAACTATCGAAAAGGACTGAATTTAATAGGCATAATAGATTCCCATTCTCCTGAAGTTATTGAGGAAATGGAAGAAATGGTGTGCACAGGCGAACTGACAGAACTTAATGGCGGCGGACTAAAGTACAGGGATTTAGTGCTGATTCCCGGCTCTGAGATCGAAATATATGATAAAAATTGTAAAGGGCCCATTCATGTGCTGGCTTATTTCCCAAATTTAAAGGCAATGAAACAGTTTTCAGGCTGGATGGGGCGCCATTTAAAAAATATCCGCTTAAGCTCTCAAAGAATATATGTGAATGCAGTCATACTTCAGCAAAAAGTGAAGGAGCTGCAAGGCCTTTTTATACCAGCGCATGTGTTTACCCCTTTTAAGAGTTTATTTGGAAGAGGAGTTTCAAAAAGCCTTCAGGAGGTTTTTGATCCAGACTTAATAGATGGAATCGAACTGGGACTTAGTTCGGATACATTTATGGCTGAAGGGCTGAAAGAGTTAAATCCTTATGTGTTTATAACAAATTCTGATGCCCATTCTTTAGGAAAGATTGCCAGAGAGTATCAGGCACTCGAATTAGCCCAGCCAACGTTTAAAGAGTTAGCTTGGGCGCTTCAGGAAAAAGAGGGACGCAGGATTAAATCAAACTATGGTTTAAACCCGCTGCTTGGCAAATATCATGAGACGGTCTGCTCGAAATGCCAGGAAAAGATAACAGGGCAAGAAGAGAGTTGCGGCAGCTGCGGAGGCGTAACGTTTATTAAAGGAGTATCCAAAAGGATCCAGGAGTTAAAGGGCTATTTCCCAAACCCTGTTCCGAGAAAAAGGCCAGCATACATTCATCAGGTGCCATTAGAATTTATCCCGGGACTGGGACCTAAGCTAATGGAACGTCTTCTGGATGCTTTTGGCACAGAGATGGGCATTATCCATAGAGCATCTGCGGCCGACCTGCAGAAAGTGGTGCCGGAAAAGATTGCAGAATATATAGACCTTGCCAGGAAAGGGCAGCTCGTTATTGAAGCTGGGGGAGGAGGCCGATATGGAAAGGTAAGAGTCTTACATAAAAATAGAAAGTAAATAAAAGGAACAGAAGAAAGCGCCGGCTTTTTTCTGTTCCTTTTGTTATTGGCTGGCTATTTTGGAAAATACACATGTATCTCTTGGGTGTTTACCATCTGCACTTAAAGAATCGTTCCGCAGGATACCTTCTAATGTGAAGCCCAGCTTTTCCGGTATTTTTCGGCTGTCTATATTATCAGGATCACATCGTATCTCCACTCGCTTTGCCCTGTAGAATTCAAATGAAAATCTGGTTAAAGCCGATGCAGCTTCCGTTATATACCCTTTTTTAGCATAGCGGGAATCGACCCAGTACCCAATTTCAAATTTGGGAATGTCCCAGTTCATCCTGTGCAGCCCCGTGCTGCCAATAAATTGGTCATCTTCTTTCCGAAAGATATGAAGGCGGATGTCTTCTCTGGTAATAAATTTAGAAAACGATTTTCTGACTCCTTCTTCTACCTCATCGAGAGACATGTGTTTCTGCGCAAAGGGAAGCCACTGGCTGAGCTCTTTCTTAGAGGCTTGAATAGCTTCGAAAACCTTTTGTCCATCACCAGGCTGGCAGGGGCGTATGTATAGTCGCTCTGATTCAATTTTCTCCGGAAAGTCCAGCAATATAGCATTCATACTGTTTTCGCCTCCATCTGTAAATTGTTAGAAATTATATCACGGGATCTGTTCAGTGGACAGATATTTTTGAACAACTGCAGTCATAATTCCAAACATATTTTACATATAATCTATTAAGCTAATCGGGGGGAAGAAAAATGAAGAAAAAATCCGCAGTCACTTTTGCAGCCATTAATCATATCAAAGAACATTCCTCACTATATCTTTTTATAACAATTTTATTTTTAATGGGAGTCATATTTGGGGCGATTGTTGTAAATAGTTTAAGTTTTAGCCAGAAGGAAGACCTCTTCTACTACTTATCACAATTTTTTGGACAAGTTAAGCAGGGCAGGGTTGATACAATCGACGGCATCTTTTGGCAGACGGTTAATCATAATGTTAAATATGTAGGTTTGATTTGGATTCTGGGGATTTCCATTATTGGTCTGCCTATCATATTAATTTTACTGTTTTTAAAAGGAATGGTAGTAGGGTTCACCGTTGGCTTTTTAGTTAATCAAATGGGCTTCAACGGGTTCCTGCTTGCTTTTGTTTCCATTTTTCCGCAGAACATCATTATTGTGCCGGTATTTATTCTCATTACTACTCTGGCTCTCTCTCTTTCTATCAAAATAATCCGCAGGTTATTTATGAAGCAGCTAAGGGATCCTCTGAAGCCTGTTATTGTAAAATATTTTCTATCGTTTGCCTGTGCCGTAGCCGTGCTTTTAGCGGCAGGGGCCGTAGAAACCTATTTATCGCCTCAGCTTATGAAACATGTGGTCAGTCTGGTAGGGAGTGAATAATAGTTATTAATTAATAATAATTACAATAGCTTGTTTATAATAATTATATTTTGACACTCCTTCCTCATTTGTTATAATAAGAAAGACAGCGGCGAGGGAGGGAGAAAGTTATGGAAAGCAGGATAGAAAGAATAAAAAAACTGTTGCACTCGTCCAGTTATAAATTAACTCCTCAACGAGAAGCTACCGTCCGGGTTTTGCTTGAAAACGAAGAGGATCATTTAAGTGCAGAAGATGTGTACCTCCTAGTAAAAGAGAAGTCGCCGGAAATTGGATTGGCAACTGTATATCGGACACTTGAATTATTAACTGAACTAAAGATCGTTGACAAAATCAACTTTGGTGACGGAGTATCCCGCTATGACTTGAGACAAGAAGGAGCGGCTCATTTCCACCATCATTTGGTATGTATAGAATGCGGCGCTGTAGACGAAATCCAGGAAGATTTACTGGGTGAAGTAGAAACAGTTGTTGAGCGTGACTGGAATTTTAAGATTAAGGATCACAGGCTGACATTTCACGGTATCTGCCACAGATGCCAGGCGAAAATGGAGAATGCTGAAGATTCCCAATCTCCTATAAACATAACCTTATAATTAGGATCAGCCTTTTCCTCTTTTTTGGAAAAGGTTTATTAGTATGAATTTTAATTAGGCTAAGGGCACCGTTCTCAGGTATAAATCTTGTCTGTCTGGGCATAGATTGAATTAGTATAAGAACGGAGGGCTGTCCTATGAAGTATTCTGCCAATTTAATTTTTCATACGGCGAAGGTATTTATATTATTTGTTAGTTTCACGATGCTCTTTTATTTCGGTATGATCTGGCTCAACCAGGAATATGAAGATTACCATCGGTATGATGAACCAAAAGGGACAGCAATAAAGGTATCAAACTCAGTTCAATCTTCTGAAGGAAATTGGTTTGACCGGCTGCTGCTGTTCTATAAGAATGGGGAGTAAAATGAATGCAGGACCAAGTACGAGACTTTCTTCATTTTCTTACAGTGGAAAAGGGGCTCTCACATAATACGATCATCTCCTATGAACGAGATTTAAAGTCTTATTTGAAATTCCTAGTAAATGTGGAACAGATACAAGATTGGAACAGCTGTCAGCGCGCTGGCATCATCCACTTTCTGTCACATTTAAAAGGGCAGGGGAAGTCATCCAAAACTCTTGCACGTCACATCGCCTCCATTCGTTCTTTTCACCAATTTTTGCTCAGGGAAAAAGCGGCAGACCACGATCCTTCTGTACATATTGAAAGTCCTCAAGCCGAAAGAAGTCTGCCAAAGGTGCTGAGTATGGAAGAAGTGGAGGCGCTGCTCGGTGCCCCAAAGACTAACAGTCCATTAGGCCTCCGGGACAAAGCCATGCTCGAAGTTCTATATGCGACTGGTATGCGTGTGAGCGAACTGATCTCACTAGAGCTGACGGATGTACATGCATCCATGGGGTTTGTGAGATGCATAGGAAAAGGAAATAAAGAAAGAATCATTCCAATCGGACAGGCTGCACTTCAAGCGATTGATGTTTATCTCAATAAGGGGCGCCCATTGCTCGTGAAAAAGAAAAACAAAAATGATTCGCTCTTTTTAAATCATCATGGCAGCAAGCTCACAAGGCAGGGTTATTGGAAAATACTAAAAAAACTAGCACAGGAAGCGAAGATTGAGAAAGAGCTTACACCTCATACTCTAAGGCATTCCTTTGCAACTCATCTGCTGATCAATGGGGCCGACCTCAGGGCGGTCCAGGAAATGCTCGGCCACGCTGACATTTCAACCACCCAGATTTATACGCATGTTACCAATGTCAGGCTGAAAGATGTATATACGAAATTTCATCCAAGGGCATAGTTTAATAGACTTTAAGAGCAAGCAGCCGATAATGTTCGGCTGCTTTTTTCTATACTAAATACTTTAAAGCCAGGGCTATGAACGATTGAGAGGAGTCATGAACCAGGAAGTTCTGGCTGGGAATGAAATAAAAGCGGACTATTTTATAAATTTTTGATTGTCCTATACACCTGCCTTCGTATAAAATGAGGTTGTCAGACTTCTGACTTTTTACATAATCTAATCGGTTAAATTACAATCCTGTGGGTAACATACAAGTAAAATACGAAAGATGTTTAACAGATTTGGAGGAGATTGTATGGAACAAAACAAAAAATTCAAACGGGTCTTTTTGGTTGTCATGGATTCGGTTGGTATTGGCGAGGCTCCGGACGCTAAAAGGTTCGGTGATGAAGGTGCTGATACACTGGGGCATATTGCTGAGCGGATGAATGGTCTAAACATGCCTGTCATGGCAGAGCTTGGACTTTCTAATATCAAAGCGATCCAGGGTATTCAAAAAGCGGAAAATCCAAAAGCCTACTTTACAAAGATGAAGGAAGCTTCTAATGGAAAAGATACTATGACCGGGCATTGGGAAATCATGGGCCTTCATATACAAACGCCGTTTCAAGTTTTTCCTGAAGGCTTTCCTGCAGAGCTTATTCAGGAGCTGGAAGCACGAACAGGAAGAAAAATCATTGGGAACAAGCCTGCAAGCGGCACGGAAATTCTAGATGAACTTGGGAAAGAGCATATGGAAACAGGAGCGTTAATCGTGTATACATCAGCGGACTCTGTATTGCAAATTGCAGCGCATGAAGACATTGTGTCCCTTGATGAATTGTATAAGATTTGTAAAATAGCACGTGAGATGACATTAAAAGAAGAATATATGGTGGGAAGGGTCATCGCAAGACCATTTGTCGGCGAGCCGGATCACTTTAAACGGACTCCAAATCGGCATGATTATGCACTTAAGCCGTTCGGCCGCACAGTGATGAATGAATTAAAGGATGCAGGGCTGGATGTACTTTCGATTGGGAAAATATCTGATATCTATGATGGGGAAGGAATTACAGACTCCTTTAGGACCACCTCTAACATGGATGGCATGGATAAATTAAATCATACACTTGATATGGATTTTACCGGTTTAAGCTTTTTGAATCTGGTTGATTTTGATGCCGCTTTCGGCCATAGGCGTGATCCAATTGGATACGGAAAAGCGCTTGAGGAATTCGATGCCAGGCTGCCAGAGGTATTAGGAAAAATGAAGGATGACGACCTGCTTATTATTACGGCAGACCATGGCAATGACCCAGTGCATCCTGGAACAGACCATACACGTGAGTATGTTCCTTTAATCGTTCATTATAAGGGGATACAGAAAGGGAAGGAGCTTTCAGTCAAAGAAACTTTTGCTGATATAGGGGCAACGATTGCGGATAATTTTAATGTGAATCTGCCCGAGCATGGCAAGAGTTTCTTAGCTGAAATCCAGGGAGAGGAGAAATAAACCATGTATGAAAAATTAAACGAGGCAGCCGATTATTTAAAACAAAAATTTCAGGATGCCCCTGTCATCGGTCTTATTTTAGGATCAGGACTTGGCGTTCTTGCTAATGAAATTGAAAATGAAGTGAAAATTCCATACGAAGAAATTCCTAATTTTCCGGTGTCTACTGTTGAGGGGCATGCAGGCCAGCTGGTTTATGGCGACTTGTCCGGAAAGAAAGTAATAGCCATGCAGGGCAGATTTCATTTTTATGAAGGATATACGATGGACCAGGTTACTTTTCCAGTCCGCGTTATGAAGCTATTGGGTGTAGAAAAGATCATTGTTACAAATGCTGCAGGAGGAGTCAACGAAAGCTTTGAAGCAGGAGATTTAATGATCATAACAGATCATATAAATTTCACAGGGACGAACCCTTTAATCGGTCCTAATGATAATAAATTCGGCGTTAGATTTCCGGATATGTCTGAAGCATATTCCAAAGAATATCAGCATATAGCTAAAAAGGCTGCTGCTAGCCTGGGTCTTTCTATAAAAGAAGGCATCTATGCGGGTCTGTCAGGACCAACATATGAAACTCCTGCTGAAGTGAGAATGGTCCGGGTTCTTGGAGGAGACGCTGTAGGAATGTCTACGGTGCCGGAGGTTATTGTGGCCCGTCATTCCGGCATTTCCGTGCTGGGTATTTCTTGTATAACCAATATGGCAGCGGGAATTCTAGATCAGCCTCTTTCACACGATGAAGTAATAGAAACTACTGAAAAAGTAAAATCTAGCTTCCTGAACCTGATTAAAGAAATTGTTAAAGAACTTCCTTAATTTTCAGCGGCTGTCATCTTTCAGCAATACTATTAATAGCAGTTTAAATAATTAAAAGTGGTGATTTTAGTGAGAATGGTCGATTTAATTGAAAAGAAACGAGATGGCGGAGAACTTTCTGCCGAAGAAATCCAATTTATCATTAACGGATATACAGATGGTTCTATTCCTGACTATCAAATGAGTGCCTTGTCCATGGCTATTTATTTTAAAGATATGACCCATCAGGAAAGAGCGGACCTCACTATGGCGATGGTTCAATCAGGTGACCAGATTGATTTGTCTCCAATTAAGGGAATAAAAGTGGATAAACACAGTACTGGCGGTGTAGGTGACACAACTACACTTGTGCTAGGACCTCTTGTAGCGGCACTGGGTGTTCCGGTGGCAAAAATGTCAGGACGCGGCCTAGGGCATACAGGGGGCACAATAGATAAATTAGAATCTGTTGCCGGCTTCCATGTTGAAATAGAAAATCAAGAATTTATTGATCTTGTTAATAAAAATCGAATTGCTGTGATCGGCCAAAGCGGAAATCTTACTCCTGCAGACAAGAAATTATACGCTTTACGTGATGTAACCGCTACGGTAGACAGCATTCCGCTGATTGCCGGCTCCATCATGTCAAAGAAAATTGCAGCAGGGGCTGACGCGATTGTTTTAGATGTTAAAACAGGTGCTGGAGCATTTATGAAAACGCTTGAAGATTCACGGGCCTTAGCAAGTGCTATGGTAAGCATCGGAAACAATGTAGGCAGAAAAACGATGGCTGTTATTTCGGACATGAGCCAGCCGCTGGGATATGCGATTGGAAATGCTTTAGAAGTGAAAGAAGCCATTGATACGCTGAAAGGCGAGGGTCCTGAAGACTTAACGGAACTCTGTCTGACATTAGGAAGCCATATGGTGGTTCTTGCGGAGAAGGCGGATTCCTTAGAAGAAGCAAGAGAAAAACTGGTCCAAACAATGAAGGATGGTTCAGGACTTCAAACATTCAAGACGTTTCTCGAATCACAGGGCGGCGATTCTTCTGTTGTCGACCAGCCTGAGAAACTTCCGCAGGCAAAATATATGATAGAAGTAGAGGCACAGGAAGATGGTTATGTCTCAGAAATGACAGCAGATGAAATCGGTACAGCCGCAATGCTTCTCGGAGCAGGAAGAGCTACTAAAGAATCTGAAATCGATTTGGCAGTAGGCCTTATGCTCAATAAGAAGATAGGTGATCGTGTTGAGAAAGGTGACTCTCTTGTTACCGTTCACAGTAACTTTGAAGACATCAGCAAGGTTAAAAGCCTGCTGCTTGAGAATATAAAACTAACAAAACATCCAGTACAAAAACCAGTGCTTGTTTATGAGGAAATTACAATTTAAATAGAAGGCTCCTTCACAGACTGCTGTGGAGGAGCCTTTTTAAACCTTGGAGACAATTTGTTTGGTCTTGAAATTCAGGGATGCCTTAAAAGCTTCCATTTACCCCTCGTAAATTTTTTTCCCCATAAAGCTGCAATTATCCCTCGTAAAGCTTATCAGCTCACCATGATAGCGAATACTAAAACCTTCCAATTCCATATTTAGCAATAAAACCTACATTAATAAGCTAAAAAGTCCCGCTGTTTAACGCTTTTTTCTAAAAGATCATTATTTTTCACGGCTAAAGTACTGATAAACAGTTTTTCCAAACCTCCGATGTGAGTATATCAACAGACCTTCCGGTAAAAGAAATAATTCTTCCGCTCCTGCCTGGTTTCTTGTATAAAACTGGATAATATGGAAAAAATGAAGGCTGTTAGTTAAAATTCATAGGTTCTCGAAAATTCCAATCGATAATAGGAGGGTATGGCATGAAACGCATGTTTGTTGTAGCAATCCTTTTCTTCGTTTCAATTGGGCTTGGTGTGCCAAAAAGTTTTGCTGAAGGTTCTTCAGAACAATTGGCTGACAAGGCTAAGTCCGCAATCTTAATAGAACGTGATACTGGCAAAATTTTATACGATAAGGAATCTCACGTAAAACTGCCTCCAGCCAGTATGACAAAAATTATGACTATGCTCCTAATCATGGAAGCGGTTGAAAAAGGAAAGCTTTCCATGAATGAAAAAATTCGTACAAGCGAATATGCGGCTTCTATGGGAGGCTCACAGATCTTTCTCGAACCAGGCGAAGAAATGACTGCTGAACAAATGCTTAAAGGGATAGCGATCGGATCAGGAAATGACGCTGCTGTAGCAATGGCTGAAAGAATTGCCGGATCTGTAGATGGCTTTGTTGATATGATGAACAATAGAGCTAAAGAACTTGGTCTAACTCATACAAAGTTTCAAAATCCTACGGGTCTTCCTGCCAAGGACCATTACAGCACCGCTTTTGACATGGCGATGATGGCCAAAGAGCTATTAAAATATGATGGAAAAATAACGAAATTCACCGGTACATATGAAGACTACCTCCGTGAAGACTCTGATAAAAAGTTCTGGCTGGTGAATACAAACAGACTGGTTAAATTTTATCCAGGTGTGGATGGACTCAAGACTGGATTTACCCAAGAAGCTAAATACTGCCTGACTGCAACTGCGAAGAAAAATAATATGCGTGTAATCGCGGTAATATTTGGAGCACCAACACCAAAAGACCGCAATGCTCAGATTACGGCTATGCTTGATTTTGCTTTCTCTCATTATCAAACTTATCCAGTTTACAAAAGAGGGGAAAAGCTTACAGATATATTCGTCAGTAAAGGCAGCAGGAATACGGTAGAAGGAGTAACGGGCGAACCTATCTCTGTACTTGCTAAAAAAGGAGAAACAAAAAAAGGGATCACCAAAAAATTAGTTCTTAATAAAAACCTGAAAGCACCTGTATATAAAGGAGAACGGATCGGAACGCTCCTCGTAATGAAAGATGGCAAAACAATATCTGAGTCAGCGATTGTGGCTAATGGAAATATTCAAAAGGCGGGCTGGTGGAAGAACTTCAAACAATCTTTCAGCATGTTTACCCAGAGTGAATAAAGAGGTATTTCCCGAAGTGTCTAATTATAGGTAATTCCCGCTAATATACGAGAATTCACACTAGTTTTGTCACTCTTGAAGGAATATGTAAAGACTATCTAGAATTGACTCACTATAAGACAGAGAAGGAGGCTGTAAATAGTGAGTCTTTTCATTAATCAGGAAATTAAGAATAACATCCTGTGCATTCGATTGAGTGGAGAGCTTGACCACCATTCTGCAGAGGAGTTAAAAGAAAAAGCATCTGCAGCCATTGAGAAGCACGGAATACAGCACATTATTTTAAATCTTGAAGAATTAAGTTTTATGGATAGTTCAGGTCTCGGTGTAGTTATGGGCAGATATAAACAAATCAAGCAAAAACATGGCGAAATGATCGTTTGTGCAATATCTCCACCAGTAAAGCGGCTTTTTGATATGTCCGGATTATTTAAAATTATTAAACTGGAATTATCAGAGGAAAATGCTTTACAAAGATTGGGGGCTGCTTAGATGAAAAATGAGATGAATTTACAATTTTCTGCTTTAAGCCAGAATGAATCCTTTGCCCGTGTTGCAGTGGCGGCGTTTATTGCCCAGCTGGATCCAACAATGGATGAATTAACAGAGATTAAAACGGTTGTATCAGAGGCTGTTACAAACTCCATCATCCACGGCTATGAAAGTGACCCAGCAGGTGTTGTTTATATTTCGGTAACCATTGAAGAAGAAAGCGTGGAATTGACCATACGCGATGAAGGCATAGGAATTGACGATGTAGAAGAAGCCAGGCAGCCATTATTCACAACGAAGCCGGATCTAGAACGTTCAGGAATGGGCTTTACCATTATGGAAAACTTCATGGATGACATAAAAGTTATTTCACACAAGGGTGAAGGAACAATTATCAGATTAAAAAAGCAATTAACGAAAAGTAATGCTTTTTGCAATTAAGGAGACTTGCATATGGATGTGGAGGTCAAAAACGAAAAAAGTAGGGTGCATTTAAAGGATGACGAAGTCCGGGATTTGATCAAGCGCAGCCAGAGTGGAGACCAGGGAGCAAGAGAATTAATTGTCCAAAGTAATTTAAGGCTGGTATGGTCTGTCGTCCAGAGATTCTTAAACAGAGGCTATGAACCAGATGATCTGTTTCAAATTGGATGCATCGGGCTGCTGAAATCAGTCGATAAATTTGATCTATCATTTGAAGTAAAATTTTCCACATATGCCGTACCGATGATCATCGGTGAAATCCAGCGGTTTATTCGCGACGATGGTACCGTAAAGGTGAGCCGTTCATTAAAAGAAATGGCCAATAAAATCCGCAGAGCTAAAGACGAACTATCCAAAAACATTGGAAGAGTGCCGTCAGTGAATGAGCTCGCTGAATATTTAGAGCTTACGCCTGAAGAAATTATTATGGCGCAGGAGGCAAGCAGGGCACCATCCTCCATACATGAAACAGTATTTGAAAATGATGGAGATCCCATTACCCTGCTCGACCAAATTGCAGATTCTAATGAATCTAAGTGGTTTGACAAAATAGCCTTGAAAGAAGCCATACTAGAATTGGATGAACGAGAACGGCTTATTGTATACCTGAGATACTATAAAGATCAGACGCAGTCAGAAGTAGCATCAAGGCTCGGCATATCCCAGGTTCAGGTATCCAGACTCGAAAAGAAAATTCTGAAACAAATGAAAACCCGTATGGATGAGTGATCATCTGCGGGTTTTTTATTTGAGGCGTTGTTTTCAGGGTGGGATTTTAGGCTTTGTTACAGTTCATTGTTGATTATGGCACTATGTTGATCTTCGCTGCAGGCGCGAGATCCTCGAAAATGCATTCACATTTCCTTCGTGCGGTGAGAATTCGAGGATGGTAATTCAATGTCCTGTGCGAGAATTGGGTGGGAGAACCCCGCAGGCATAAACGTGAGACGAGGCTCCCGAACCCATCGCAAAAAGCGAGTGCCTCTCGCTGCAATTCGTTTTTCCTGCCTGCTATCGGACAAGATAGAATTCGGGGATCCCTTCCAATTTTTGGTCTGCAAAGTTGTTTTGTATGTTCGCTTTAAAGCCAACCATACTAAATATATAAAGTATATAAAGTACAGGATGTGGCGGAAGTGGAAAATATCTTATACATCAAGATGCGCCATCGTGTTGAGGTTGAAAATAAAAAGGAAATAAAAGTGGAGGATATTGCCATACTGGTGGGCCCGGAACCTTTAATACGGGAAGTTGAATCTGTAGTTATCTATCACATAATTCCCGAAGATCAAAATCTGGTTATTCTAGATTCTGCAAAGCTGATAAAGGCCATCCTAAACTCAAAGCCTAATGTTGAAATTCAGTTAATTGGCCTGTCCCAAACCATAATAGAGGTTATTATAAAGCGAAGAACACATTCTTTAGGCTTATTTATAATAGTCTGGGTTTTATTATTTGTTGGAGCAGCTATGGCCATTATGAATTTTCACGAAGATGTCAGCATGCAGGAAGTGCACCAAAAGCTGTACAGGCTAATTACCGGAAAAAACATATCAAAACCGTTAATCATGCAGATTCCATATTCAATCGGACTGGGATTAGGTATGATTTTATTTTTCAATCACTTCTTTAAGAAAAAATTTAATGATGAACCAAGCCCGCTTGAAGTTGAAATTTTTAATTATCAGCAGGATCTTGACCAATATGTGATCATGCACGAAAACAAGGAGAATATTAAACATATTCATGATCATTAAAATTCTTTGTGTCATGGTGGCAGGGTTGGCGGGCGGTTTAGCAGTGGGTTCTGGATTTGTAGCATTTTTAACGGTTCTGGGGATTGTACCGCGATTAACGCAGCTGACCAAAACGATAAACAGAATCAGGCATTATGAATGGGCTGTTGTTCTCGGCGCTATTTTAGGCGGATGGGTCAGCCTCGCAGATACGATCTTTTATCTGCCATCCCTTATCTTAATTCCAATCGGCCTTGCCAGCGGGATATTCAACGGTATGCTCGCAGCGGCCCTGACTGAGGTCTTAAATGTGCTTCCCATTTTATCAAAACGAATTGGAGTCCAGGAAAAAATTGTAGTGCTGATGATGGCAATTGTACTTGGCAAAGTTATTGGTTCGTTATTTCAATGGATCTTTTTCGTTGATTTATAGTTATTAGGCATTCTCCCAAAACAGAAAGGAAACTTCCAATGTCAGAAAAACGTAAAATCATCATCATAACGGACGGAGATGAGTACGCAAAACGTGCTGTGGAACGAGTGGCAAGCGAGGTTGGCGGCAGATGCATCTCTTTGTCATATGGAAATCCAACGCTATTAACAGGACCGGATGTGCTCAATTTGATCAAAATGGCCCCGTATGATCCTGTTTTAGTTATGTTCGATGACAGCGGACTTATCGGTGAAGGCTCTGGGGAAACCGCGATGAAGTATATCGCTTCCCATAAAGACATCGAGGTACTGGGATTAATTGCTGTTGCATCGAATACAAGACAAAATGAATGGACAAGGGTGGATCTTTCCATTGATAGAGAAGGAAAGTTAACTCCTTATGGTGTAGACAAAAATGGGGTGCCGGAGTTAGAAATTGGAAGACTTCATGGAGATACTGTTTATTGTATTGATCAGCTTCATATTCCTCTCGTAGTGGGAGTTGGCGACATCGGGAAAATGGCTGGAAAAGATTCGGCAGATATTGGGGCGCCAATCACGCGAAAAGCAGTGGAGCTTATTCTTGAAAGAAGCGGATTTAATAATGAACAATATAACACACCATATATTGAAGAAAATATGGATGATTTCTCAGAGATATAGTTTTAAGGACTTTTTGTCTTGATGAAAGGGGAATATTGTGTTAATTTAGGTTTAATAATTTAGTGAATTAAAGCAAATGAAATATAGAGTACCATTGTTAAGAGTTCGTTTTTTTTTGGAACCTTATTTTTTGTACAAGGATATGATAAAGAAAAAGGGTCTGGCTCCCTTATATATAGAATGGGCCTGATCCTTTTTTAAATAGGGAGTAGTAAGCCTCGAAGAGCACAGAAGGGAAGAGAAAATAATGTATTACTACGGTACAAGCAGAGTAAATGAAAATAATTCATTAGAAATCGGCGGAGTGGACACATTACATTTAGTATCGAAATACGGTTCTCCTCTTTATGTATATGATGTAGCGCTTATCCGTGAAAGAGCAAGAGGCTTCAAAGAGACGTTTGATAAAATGGGGGTTTCTTCTCAGGTTGCCTATGCAAGTAAAGCATTCTCTTCAGTAGCTATTATTCAGCTGGTTGAAGAAGAAGGCCTTTCCTTGGATGTAGTTTCAGCAGGGGAACTGTATACAGCGATTGCAGCAGGTTTCCCGAGGGAACGCATCCATTTTCATGGGAATAATAAAAGTGAAGAAGAAATAAAAATGGCACTAAGAGAAGACATTGGCTGCATTGTCGTGGATAATTTCTCTGAGCTTTATCTGCTGGAAGAGATTTGTAGAGATCTGGACAAAAAAGCAAAGATTTTACTCAGAGTAACACCCGGAATTGAGGCCCACACTCATGACTATATTCTTACGGGACAGGAAGATTCAAAGTTTGGCTTTGACTTAATGAATGGACAGGCCGAAGAAGCTCTTATGCACAGCCTGCAGTCAGACCGTTATGATGTACTGGGCATACACTGCCATATAGGATCTCAAATCTTTGAAACTACAGGTTTTATTCTGGCAGCAAGAAAAATTATTGAGCAGATGAAAAAATGGCATAAAGAATTAAATTTCCAGCCTAAAGTGCTGAATTTAGGCGGCGGATTCGGGATCAGGTACACAGAGGAAGACGATCCGCTTCCAGCCTCTGTATATGTAGAGAAAATTGTGGCTGAAGTTAAGGAACAAATTGAGGGTTCAGAACTAAATATGCCTGAAATTTGGATTGAACCTGGACGCTCGCTTGTTGGCGATGCAGGTACTACTTTATATCAGCTTGGGTCGGTCAAAGAAGTACCGAATATCCGCAAATACCTGGCCATTGATGGAGGCATGAGCGACAATATCCGCCCGGCCCTATACGACGCAAAATATGAAGCGGTTATTGCCAACAGGCCGCTTGATAAACCGGAAGAAACGGTTTCCATTGCCGGCAAATGCTGTGAAAGCGGAGATATGCTGATTTGGGATCTGCCTCTTCCAAAAGCAGAGCGGGGAGAAATTCTAGCAGTCTTCTGTACAGGAGCTTATGGATATTCAATGGCCAATAATTATAACAGAATTCCAAGGCCTGCCGTTGTTTTTGTAGAAAATGGTGAAGAACAGCTTGTTATTGAGCGTGAATCTCTTGAAGATTTAATCAAGCATGACAAGCCTCTAAAGCAAAAAGTAGCGAAATAAGAATAGTCAAGAGCCAATCAGCTTCTGGAATGCCAGCGCGAACTGATTGGCTCTTTTTTTTTGAAGGCTAGAAATATATACCTCCTATTTTGGTAAAACCGCTTGTTGCGAAAGGGCTGTGTACTGTTAACACAGTGGCTAGCAAACAGAGCATAATAAAGCATGTTGTTAAAGTAAAAATAATAATTTAGCAGTGCTTTTATGCTCCATATTTAATGTTTTATATGATTCTGTCATTTCTTTTGGAGGTCCTCCCGTTTACGGGGGATATTTGATATTTTATGAGGGCATTTAGAAACTTACGAGGGGTAAATCAAAATTATGGGGACTTTCAAGAATTTACGGGGATTTCAGCTTTTTATAGGGATTTTCCATAAAAATATTTTTACCGGCTCGTTTCCTCTGCAGATTTCTAAAAGAACCTGCTGGGTAAAAACAACATATTGTTGTGGAAAGACCGAATGCCGTTCGAATCAAAGATAATAAAAGCGGCCAAAACGGCCGCTTTCTTAAGCAAATAGTGATTTAATAGCGTCTATTAAACTAATAAAAAACTGTTTGAGTTTTTCTAAGAAAGTCTGTCCTTCCTCAGATTGCAAGTAGTTAGAAACTGCTTCCTTTGCTTTTCCTAACTCCTCGCCGACGCCTTTCCAGTCAATGTTTAGATCCTTTAGTTTCTGGAAGAGATCTAATAAGCTTTGAATCTGCTGGTCAGTAAGATTTATGCTAAGATCCTGGGCAGCCTGTTCAATGATGGTCCGTATATCTTCTTCGTTTTGCGGCGGGTTTTTAGCCATTTCTTCTTTTATTTTGGTCATTAAGGCCGCTGCCTTATCCTTGCCGACCTGGTCGCCCAAGGTAGCGGTCTTTACCATTTCTTCGTTGGCAGCCTGCTTGATATCTTCAGGAATCGTTTTGTCTGCTGTTATTTCATAGGCTTTAATAAGACCTGTTAAAGCTGCTGTACCGGATACGGCAAATGGAGCACTTACCTGGATTTCTGCATCTTTAACACCTGCAGTTGCGAGAGCATTGATGTACATTTCTTTGGTAACCCAGGTAATGTTTTTCGTATCAACGGTCAAGCCTGATCCTTGTTTGCCCGATGTAATGGCAGAAGAAGACAGGGCCCGGGAGCCGATTAATCGAGGTGAGATATATTTTCCTAAATATTTATGTTCTTCTTGATTGGATACCGTGACGATTTCAACATCCTTTTGAGCATTGAATTCAGCAAGCAGCATATTTTTCTGCTCTTCAGTCAGGTTTTCACCAAGTGTAATAATCTTATCTCCAGGGGCAGCATCGGCATACGCTTTTAAGGGTAAAAGGGCAATCAGTGACAGAAAGATGACAGCCCACCATTTTAATTTTTTTATCTTCATAGTAAACCTCCTTATACTGTTAGACGGATCAATCCCTATAAATGATTCACCGAAAACATCTAAATCACATTTTATAGTAGACTATCACTTTTTTCAAAAAGCGGAAAGCAAAATATAAAAAATGCACTGCTCTTTGGTCAGTTTGTTCAAATAAGAAGTATAAGTAAAATTCTAAAAAACAAGAAAATGTTGAATAAGATTTTTAATTTTTGTATGATTATTACGAGTTGGGAAGAAATTAGATAATAATACAATACGGTCTTTACATTAACGAGGGAGTATTACATGCTTATTAAATACAAGAAAAATTTTGAAAAAATTGCCATGGGACTTCTTTCATTTATGCCTAATGAGAAGGATATTAAGAAACTTCAGGCTACCATGAAGATGTATGAAACAGATGAGAGCCACCAGCTTTTTCTTTGGAAAGAAGAAGATATTCAAGGACTTATTGGGATATCCGTATTAAATGCGGACGAAATAGAAATTTTACATGTTTCAGTAAATCCATCATTCAGGCATCAGGGAGTTGGTAAAAATATGGTATCCGCCATAAAAAACCAATTTCCGGATAAAAAGCTAGTCCCAAATGAGCTCACAGCAGCTTTTCTTGAAAAATGTGAAGCAGACCATCCAACGACATGATCGTTGTTCGTATGACCCTGAATTAAGTTGGCCTAAATAAAAGTATCCCTGTCTCATTTATAGGACAGGGATACTTTACTTATGAGCAGTTATTGTCCCTTCCTGCGTCTTTAGTTCTGTGCGCGCCTGTTCAGGAGCTGTTTAGCACGTTCCTCAATTACTTCAGACCGGTCGCGGGTTTTATGTCTATTAATTAAATGAAAATCGGTTAAATCACTAGAGCTTATCCAGCAGAGTTTTCTTTCTTTACTTTCACGCTGGCACCGATCTAACAGCGGATCTTTAAGGGGAAGAGATATGCTTTTATATTCTTTACCATTTTGCATATCATTTTCCACTTCGGAAATTAACTGCAGTAAAGCTTTAAAGTGAATGCCAAGTGCTTCCACTTGAACTCTTTCTTCCGTTAAGATTCTTCTAGCCTTGCTAAGAGATTTAGCAGCTCCATTCATATTTTTTCTTCGGTAATGGTAGAGTGAGACGGCAAGCTGGATAAATCCAACCCATACAGGATTTCGCCTGTTGGATGGCTCTTCTTTCCAATACTCCTCTAATATTTCATGGCATTCAAAATAGTCACGAGTACAGTGAAACTCCAGTAAATACGAAATAAAAGCGTTTGGACAGCTCATCACGATCCCCTTTTCAATAATGTTCATTTATTTTAGCATAAAATGGATGAACAGATGCTAAGGATAGATACTGCCGCTGAACTGGGAGTCCTTATGCATGTAAAAAGAACAAGATGACCGAACAGAGCGTTATTTTTTAGTTTTATATTGGACAATAGCATGTAATCCTCTATACTATGAATAGCCTCTAATAGATCTATGCATTTTAAAGAAATCTGGTGAAATATAATGATTTATAATGTGAAAACTGAAGCATTTGAAGGGCCTCTAGATTTGCTGCTGCATTTAATTAATAGACTTGAAATAGATATTTATGACATTCCGGTCGCGGATATTACCGATCAATATCTAAACTATATTCATGCTATGAAAGAGCTGGAGCTCGATGTGGCAAGTGAATATCTGGTGATGGCAGCGACACTTCTGGCTATTAAGAGCCAAATGCTCCTGCCTAAATATGAAGAACAAAATTTTGAAGCAGACGAGTCTTACGATATAGAAAGCGACCCGCGTGATGAGCTTGTTGAAAAATTGCTTGAGTACAGATCGTTTAAAAATGCTGCCGGCCAGTTTAAACAGCTGGAGCAGGACCGCGGGCTTGTGTTTACAAAACCGCCCAGTGATTTATCCGAATTCTCGGCAGGGGCCGAAATGGAGAAACAGGAGCTGGATGTGTCTCTTTATGATATGCTGGGAGCCCTTCAGAAACTTCTTAGAAGAAAAAAATTGCAGAAGCCTGTATATGCTAGAATTGAAAAACAAGAGATTTCAATCGAGTCCAGAATGAAAGATATAATGGGGTTCCTTCATAAAAGAAAGGGAAGAGTAAGCTTTTTTGATCTTTTTCCGATCCCTGAGAAACCACACATTGTAGTTACTTTTTTATCCCTGCTTGAATTAATGAAGCAGAAAAATATCCATGTGGAACAGGAAAATAATTTTTCTGAAATATTTGTAGCAGCTAAGGTAGGTGTAGATACACTTGGAAGTTAAACATAAAGGTGCGCTTGAGGCTCTTCTTTTTGCAGCGGGAGATGAGGGGCTTTCCTTGCTTCAAATTTCTAAAGTGATGGAAATTACTGAAGAAGAAGCCGCTAATATTATGGGCAGTCTAGATGAAGACTATAAGTCGGAGGAAAGAGGGCTGCATATTATTCAGCTTGCTGGAGTTTATCAGCTTGCTACCAAAAAGATTCATTCCGATTTATTAAAAAAACTTGTGGAATCCCCGGGCTCTCAAGGGTTATCTCAGGCAGCACTGGAAACATTGGCTATCATCGCTTATAAACAGCCGATTACAAGGGCTGAGATTGAAGATATAAGAGGTGTCAAAACAGAAAGGCCGCTGCACACTTTAGTAACTAAAGGGCTGATTAAAGACGTAGGCCGTGCTGAAGGAACGGGCAGGGCCTTCTTATACGGAACTTCAAAAGAATTCTTAGATTATTTTGGATTAAATACAATTGAGGAATTACCAGAGCTTCAAAACTCGGAAGAAAATTATGAGGAAGATGAAGCCGATTTATTTTTTGGAAGTGTGGAGTCAAAGGAAGTATAACAATACTTTCAGAATTGTGCTAAAATTACAATATCCCGGGACTCTCTCGTAAGAATATGGGAGGGTCCTTTTTTGCACCTATTTATCCTGCTAGCCGGAAGGAGTAAGGAAATGCTGATCAAAAGCTGTAAGGGGTATGAATTAGAGAAAGAATTGCCAAATACATCCGAAGATTTCTTCAACAAGTCGGAGGTTGTTTATCAGGAAGATGGAAAAGAAAAATCCCTTCAAATCCTTTATTTACGCTTTTTTGAAGAACGAATGAATAACATTTCCCCTTTTGCCAGGGATCCGATTTTTACTGCAGGGGGGCGGGAGATTTTTTTTCGGGATCTTGTAGGATTTGTTTCTCTTATTAAGAATCCTGAGTATCGTCAAAGAAAAAGGGTATATTTGAATAACGAAAAAGACTTTGCTTCTTTGTTCAAGGATGTGGACTTTGATAAATTCCCGGCCGTTTTTGAAGAAATAAACAATTACGGATATGAATTGCATTCCCCAAAGGAATTTATAGCGCAGAACTTTACAAAATAAATATACAGTTCCGTGATTGTTTCAGACCTCTAAAGCCGCGTTCTGCTGCCTTAAGAGAGGGTGTCATAAGGGCCTGTCCACCTGTATTCTAGCAGTCCGGAGGCAATAAACAGCTGGCTCCGTATAATTAGTGTCAATTTTTTGAGGAGGAAAACACGAATGGCAAATACAATTATTCAAAACCAGATGGAAGATGTTAAGAGGTTTCTAGAGTCGACGGTACATCATATCGAGGATTTTCTTAATTCTGTAACTCTTCGTACTCTTCAGGCGGAAAAAAGCGGAGATGAATTCTATTATAAGAGCTTGCTCTCGAATATTCGGAAATTAGCCGTATATAGTGAAGAAAATTTAGAAGCCTGTAAAATTGTACTTAATAATGATGTTTTCCATAAAGTTGCCGCTGAAAAGATTCTCTATAAAGTGTATCATCAGGTGATTGAAGAATTTTTTTCCCCAAAAACGGACTCATGGTATGAAGACAGCCGTTCGGCCTATACGGGTAGAAATTCAATAAAGTTAAGGGGAGAAGCACCAGGAAGCATAACGGCATTGATGAAAACCCTTGAATCAGGATTTCAGTCAGTCAGAGAAGAGCTGGAATTCTACGAAACTGATTACCGGACAAAAATGATTCAATCTAATTAAGCTTGAGCAGTTAATTTAAAATGACAGTTTTCGCCTGGATTACATATGCATTGTGAAATTTCGCTTCTGCCAGAATAACTAAACTTTAATTGCCTGAGAGGGCGTCTGTATAGTGTAAGAAAAAGGAAAATTTAAGTGTACAAAGAGCTTTCCTATCCATTTGGGAAGCTCTTTTTGTGTCTTTATCAGCATAACCCGGCACTTTCCTCTCATACGATTATTAATGGAGGTGTACGGAAATGTCTCATTTCTCACAATACGCTGCGGAAGTATCTCTGTGGATCAAAGCCATTTTTGACAGTGAAGCAGGCAGAGCAGTTATATCAGACCCGGCAGTTTATGACTTAGCCAATAACGTGAAAGAATTGGCAATAAGACTTGAATCGTCTGAACCTATTGAGGAAGAAATTCAAGAACTTCAACGAAGAGCGGATATGCTTTCTGTTAGATTAAAAGCGGCACAGACTCATAAAGGAAAAGAAGGATGGAGGGCTGTTTCTGTTCCAATCGGACAGCATAAGCTGCCTCCTCTGCCATATGCCTATAACTCACTTGAGCCCGTAATCAGCGAGGAAATTATGCGGCTGCATCATGACAAACATCACAAAGCATATGTGGATGGGTTGAATAAGGCAGAGCTGATGATGGAAAAGGCTAGGTCGTCGAATGATTTCTCCCTGCTTAAGCACTGGGAAAAAGAAGCTGCCTTTCACGGGTCAGGCCACTATCTTCATACAATTTTCTGGGGCATTATGAATCCTAAGGGCGGAGGCAAACCTACCGGAGCCCTGCTGCGTCAAATAGAAAAAGATTTTGGATCATATGACTCGTTTAAGAAGCATTTCAGCGAAGCGGCTAAACAAGTAGAGGGAGTCGGATGGGCACTGCTCGTCTGGTCGTCACGGTCTAGAAAGTTAGAAATCCTGCAATCTGAGTTTCATATGAATCTAACACAATGGGATACCATACCTCTCCTGGTTCTGGACGTGTGGGAGCATGCTTATTATCTTCAGTATAAAAATAACCGTGCAGACTATGTTGAAAACTGGTGGAAGGTCGTTTATTGGCCGAATGTAGAGTACCGCTGGGCCCGGGCGAAGCAGGTTCAGTGGACTCCCTTTTAATAAGCAGGAGCGGATCCGGTGAACTATAACCCGATTAATGGACACTAAATTAAAAGTGCCCCTTAATCGGGTTTTTCTATGTCATCAGGAAGAAAACCCGTTTATAATAAAAG
>NZ_JAFBFI010000010.1 GCF_016909175.1 Peribacillus deserti | reverse complement strand
AACAAAGAAAATGATGACCATTCCTGGGGTAGGAGAACAAACCATTGCCGGCTTTTTAGCGGAAGTAGGAAACCTCGAGGACTACAACCATCCTCGGCAAATCATCCGGCTTGACGGGTGTTTGTCAGAAATGAAATCATGAGAAAACAAGAGTAAATAAGAGAAAACTTTAATTTATTGTGGGAGGATTTTCCTGGTTTTAAGAGCGTTTTCCTAGTTTTAGTGGATTCTAGTTTTCTTCCTTTAAATAGCTATTATTTCTAATCCCTTGACATAGTGTGTTAGCATGATGAATCTGTCACTTTGAATGAATTGAAAGCATTAGAAAAAGAGGAACAGCACTACCGCCTATTCCTCTCTAATGTAATATTTGTATAGCCCACATATGGCCCTATGGAAGATTAAACGGCAGGAGTAGGTGTTGGCTCTGCATATCCGTTTTTATATTTTTCATCGACTTGCTGTCTTATTTCTTTAATAGATTTTCCATTCTGGAGATCCACGATGGATTGTGCAGCAATTTCTAAGCAGACTCCGCATCTAGTAGCATGATCATCCCAGACGATATTTCCATTCTTCTTATTCTCATATATGAAGCAGTCGTAGTTATTTTTATGACCCGCCTCATCGCCGCATCCGCAATAGCAGGGCATTTTCTCTAATAGTTCTCTATTTTTAGCAGCGGCGAAATAAATGGTTTGCATGTCTTCTGGCTTATCTGCCAAAAAATCTGGAGCTTGACTATTTTTTGTTTCTTGTCTAAGATCATTCGATACTGCGTGTTCAGCATGATTTCCGTGTACAGCAGCCTCGTCTTTCTTCACACTTTTACCTTCGCTGGCCCCTTTATCACTGCCGCAAGCAGTCAGCAGTAGTGAAGAGCATATTCCTAGAGCTATCGCTAATGACTTTACATTCAATTTTGTTCACCTCTCCGAAAATTTTCGATATATCCATCTTACTGATAGTAATTGAAGTTCTTCAAGGCATGTCACAAAAAATACTTTTTATTGGAAGGAATTTACCTTTTACGAGATCAAGTATTCTGACTAACTGGGCAATGATGGGAGGGATAATAACAGCTATGACTGTTGGAATCAGAAAAGCGGCAAATGTCCACTTTCTTTGTAAATGTTAAACAAATGGTGTCGTACGGATAGTGGAGAAGAGCAAATAATTTCTATGTAAGTCAGTCAGGCAAATCAGATCAAGAGGATTTTCTTTTAATCTGTGATAAAAAAACTGCCCGATTAAGAGCAGTCACATTACTTATTTTATTAGTTTATACCCATTAATGGAAAAAAGGCAGAACTTCAAACACTCCATCCTATGTATCATTTACTCCAATATTTGTATAAAGCCTGTGTTCCGCTGTTTGCTTCCCCATTATCAGCCAGTTTTTCGTAAAGTGATTTAGCCAGGGCGAGTCCCGGAAGTTCAAGCTCCAGCTTCTCTGCCTCTTCTAAGGCTATTTTCATATCCTTAATAAAATGTTTGATGTAGAATCCTGGTTCAAAATTTCTATTAATCATCCTAGGAGCTAGATTAGATAATGACCAGCTTCCTGCCGCTCCTGCTGAAATGCTTTTTAATACCGTTTCGGGATCCAGACCTGCCTTTTCAGCATAAACAATCGCTTCACAGACTCCAATCATATTGGAGGCAATAGCAATTTGATTACACATTTTTGTATGCTGTCCGGAACCGGCTTTCCCTTGATACTGTACATTTGTTCCCATCTTCTTTAGAATAGGCAAAACTTCATTGAATGCTTTTTCCTCTCCTCCGGCCATGATGGTTAATGCAGCATTTTTAGCCCCGATATCCCCTCCAGAAACAGGTGCATCTAAGGAATAGAGCCCTTTTTTCTGAGCCTCTTCGTGTATTTTAACTGCTAAAGAAGGAGTGGAGGTGGTCATATCAATGATATAAGTTCCTTTTAATGCATTCTCAATGATCCCTTGTTCCCCAAAGTAGATCTCTTCCACATCGCTTGGATAGCCGACGATAGAAATGATAACGCCGGCTTTTCGGGCCAGTTCATTTGGACTATCTGCCCAGGCGGCTCCTTGATCCAGGAGAGCTTGTGCTTTTTCTTTTGTTCTTGTGTAGACCATTACCTCATAACCGCTATGAAGCAGATGTCCGGCCATGCTGTTTCCCATAACTCCTGTTCCGATAAACCCGATTACCTGTTTATTCTTTTCCATATGTTTTCATCCTTTATAATTAATAAATAGTTAAATGGATTTAACCATACCGCCGTCTACTAAAAAAGAGCTGCCAGTCATATAGGTATTTGCATCAGAAACAAGGAACGCAACCACATTGGCGAACTCCTCAGGAGCGCCATATCGGCCCAGGGGAATCTGCCCCTTCATTTTTTCTTCCATCTCCTCTATGGAAACCCCAGCTTTATTCGAATTCACTTCATCTAAATGGCGGACTCTATCTGTCGCGATCCTTCCAGGAGCAACTGTATTTATTAAAATGTTGTAAGGTGCAAGCTCACTCGCCAGGGTTTTAGACATCCCTACAATAGCAGTTCTAAATGTATTAGAAAGTATTAATCCCGGAATAGGCTCCTTAATGGACGATGAAGCAATGTTAATAATTTTCCCTCCGTTTTGCTTTAAATAAGGCAGAGACTTGCGAATTAACCTTATATAGCTGAACAGGTTTAATTCGAAGGAACTTTGCCACTCTTCATCTGTAAGCTCTTCGAAGGCTCCAGCCGGCGGCCCTCCAGCGTTATTAATGAGGATATCAATTCCGCCGAATTCCTTAACTGTTTGATCGATGATCTTTTCAATGTCTGACGCATTTGTAATATCCCCAGATATGAAGCTCACCTTACCTCTTTGCAAGTCAATTAGTTCTGCACGGACTTCTGAAAGTTTAGCATCATTCCTACTTGTGAGCATTACATTTGCTCCTTCTTTTACAAGCGTTTCCGCAATTGCTTTTCCAAGACCCTGGCTTGATGCCGCAACAAGTGCGGTTTTTCCTTTTAGATTGTATTCCATATCTTTCTCCCTTCCCAAAAATGATTTTTCTTAATATTCTCTATTTTACTCGAAATTTATTCGGTTACAAAATGTAGTGACTTTTAAGGTCTTTTTTTTCGTTATGAAGAGTTCCAATTATTTATAAATAATTTAAAAAGGCAGCCCGCTGACAGGCTGCCTTCTCCAATTAGCTTATTTAATTAATCCTTTTTTCTTTAGAAATGCCCGGGCAACATCTTTAGGTTCCTTTTTATCAAGGTCAACTTGAGCATTCATTTCTGCCATTTCTTTATTAGATATCTTTCCTTCAAGCTCGTTAACTGTTTCTTTCAGCTTAGGAAACTTCTGTAAGGTTTCCTCCCGAATGATGGGAGCCGCGTAATAAGGAGGGAAAAATTTCTTATCGTCTTTAAGCGTTTTTAGGTTAAAGCGGACAATCCTTCCATCCGTAGTAAAGGCTGAAACAGCGTCTACTTTTCCTTCTTTAACAGCCGAATACATCAAGTTTGCGTCTAAACTGCGTTTATCCTTAAATTGAAGATTATACGTTTCTGCGAATGCTGTATACCCATCTTCTCGTTCAAAGAACTCTGTAGGAGCCCCAAACGATACATTGTTCGATTTTGGCGCTATTTCAGATATGGTTGCTGCACCAAATTTTTTATATGCCTGTGAGTTGAATGCAAGTGCATATGTATTTTCGAATCCAAGCGGCTTCATCCATTCTAAATTATACTTTTCCTTATAGCCCTCTCTCACTTTTTGATAAATATCATCGGCGCTGTCTTCAGGATTATATTTTTCTTTTAAGATGGTCAATAGTCCAGTACCTGTATATTCGACATACATATCAATATCGCCATTTTCCAAAGCCTGAGTCAAAATCGGCGTTTCCCCTAGTCCATCCTGTACTTGAACATTGTAATCCGTTTTATCATTCACATATTCAGAGATAATATATGGAAGAATGTATTGTTCCGTCCACTTCTTCCCAGAAATTACGATTGTATCTTCCGAGGTGCCTCCCCGAAGTCCAAAGAAAAGGATAGCAGCAGCAATGGGCACCAGAATAAAGGAAGCTTTCTTCCATGAGAACGGTTTTCTTTTTTTCCCTCTTGGATCTGTTGCAATTTCGATACGCTTAAGAGCGAGGTCAAGAATTATCGCCAGAATTGCTGCAGGTATTGCACCTGCTAAAACAAGCTCGTTCCTTGCAGTAGATAAGCCTCTATAAATTAAATCACCAAGGCCTCCTGCACCGATAAAGGCGGCCAGTGTTGCTACACCAATGGTCAGAACAGTAGCGGTCCGCAGTCCGGCCATAATTATTGGCAGTGATAACGGCAGTTCAATCATCCGTAAAATCTGTTTCTGAGTCATTCCCATGCCTTTGCCTGCTTCCACAGCTGATTGATCCACACCGGTAAGTCCAGTATAAGTATTTTGGAGCAGCGGAAGCAGAGCATAGATAGTCAATGCGATGATTGCCGTAGTATTACCTATTCCAAATAAAGGGAGCAGAAATCCAAAGAGGGCAAGGCTTGGAATTGTTTGAAAAACAGAAATGACCCCTATTACAGGTTCGGCTATTCTTTTTCTTCTTGAAATATAAATACCCAGCGGAATGGCGATTATGGTACCGATTATGATAGATACTATTGATAAAAACAGATGCTGCTGCAAGCCTTCCATAATATCAGGCCAGCGTGTTCGAAAGGTATCTGCCAGCGTCATAAAAAAGTTATCCTTCATGGATGTTCCCTCCTTCTCCCGGTGCAGTTTTCATGCCGGCAAGCCCTCTCATCATCGTGGATTTCGTTATAAGACCCACTAGTTTTTCACCTGAAAGAACTGGGATAGAAGCCGCTCCACTGGCAAAAATTGCTGCCACATCCGTGTAAGGAGTATCAGAGTTCACTGTTTCGAAGTCTTTCCTCATGATATCCTGCAGCGTTTTTTCTTCATCATGATAATTTTTTTCCACATCTTCAATGGTAGCTATGCCTAAAAAGCGGTTATGATCTGTCACAAGCAAGCTGTCTACTTTATATGTTTTCATCATTTTCAAAGCCTGCGCCAGTCCTTTTAAGGGCCTTGCAGTTATGACTTTCTTTATCATTAAATCTTCTGCTGCCGGTGCAGAGTTTTTCTCAGCATCCAGGCGTTCTTCACCAATAAATCCTCTTACAAATTCATTGATCGGATGGCGCAGGATTCTGTCCGGTGTATCAAATTGAATGATTTCTCCATCCTTCATAATGGCGATCCGGTCTGCTATTTTAATGGCCTCGTCCATATCATGAGTAACGAATACGATGGTTTTCTTAATATTTTCCTGAAGCTGGACGAGCTCATCCTGCAGCTGTTCCCTGCTGATGGGGTCGAGCGCACTAAACGGTTCATCCATTAGGATGATTGGAGGTTCAGCAGCCAGGGCGCGGATTACGCCGACACGCTGCTGCTGCCCGCCGCTTAAATCAGAAGGAAACCTTGATTTATAGGTTTCAGGATCCAGTCCTACCATGTTCAGCAATTCATCTACTTTGTTTACATAGCGCTCCTTATCCCACCCTTTTAACCGAGGGACCAGCGTGATGTTATCCTCAATTGTCATATGAGGAAGAAGCCCAATCTGCTGAATCACATATCCGATATTCCTGCGGAGCTGGACTGGATCTATTTTCGAAATATCCTCCCCATTTATAAGAATCTGTCCGCTCGTCGGCTCTGTAAGCCGATTGACCATTCTCATGGTGGTCGTTTTTCCGCAGCCGCTTGGACCAATTAACGCAACAAGCTCTCCTTCTTGAATTTCAAAATTTATATCCTTTAAGGCGGTGAACCCATCCGGATATTTTTTTTCAACATGCTTAAACGTGATCAATGAAAAATCTCCTCATTTCTTAATAAATACTTATTTGCAGTTAACAAAATAAAAGGGAATAAGTTACTTCAAGCACATTTTTATTAATCAGCCGCAGCTGGAATGGAACAAAAAATCTCTTTAATGTGTGAAATATGGTGAGAATCTTTACTTAGGTTTGAATCAATAGGGAGAGCCGCTGGGGATTCACTAATTAGGATTGCCTAAAAAAGAGGATTGAACAAAGTATAAAAATAAACTATTTGTTAAATCAGCATCTGTATTACACATGTATCTTTTCTTTCTACTCACCTTGGCTTACGCTGTCTAAAAAGTTCTCACTATTCCCTTTATAATATTGAAATAATATTTTTTAATACCCTTTCCTAAAAAGAAGTAAACATAGTTTCCTATTTAAAATAAACTTCTTCGGCGCAGTTCTTCACGGGAAGCAAAAGAAAGTCATCAAAAAAACAACCAGTTAGAAAACTGGTTGTTCAAGGGGGGAAATGAGAATGTTAGCTGCATTAACTAGGTCACATTCAATTGTTGCTAGTTATTATTTACCCAGGATCTTTCTGACTAAACATCTTTAACCAAAAAAAAAAATCTTTTAAAAATAAGTCTATTTAAACTCGCCTGTTGATTGCAGCGAGAAGCATTCGCGGCTCGCGGGTGTCTGGGTGCCTCCTCTCACCTTTACAGCTGCGGGGTCTCCCTTTACCAATTCTTGCACAGGGCATTGAATTACCATCCTCGAATTCTCACCGCACGAAGAAAATGCGAATGCATTTTCGAGGGTCTCGCACCTGCAGTGAAGATCAAGATCAGTGCCAAAATCACAATTTAATCATAGACAAAAAAAAGGAGGGGAATCCCCGTCCTTTTTTATTGTTCAGCTTCAAGCTGAGACCCTCGAGTCATAAGTGGCTTCGCTAACGCTTGCCAAACATCAAGTCTTCTTTATCGGGTCTCTGCCTGCCTGAAAAGCTAGATTCTTTACTGCATAACACTTCATCATTCTATTAAAAAATAGTTAGCTGCCGGCAGGCACCGCTTTCTGCTTTTCTTATTTTGAGATAGCTGCCTGAACGGCATTTACAACTTCCTCAGCTGTTCTAAGCCCAAGAACCTCGTTTGCAAGCTGCTCCATTTCAGGCTGAGACAGGCGTTTAATTATAGAGCGCGCTCTCAGGATAGAGGTTGCACTCATGGAGAATTCGTCTAACCCTAATCCTAGAAGTAAAGGTATAGCCGTTTCATCCCCTGCCATCTCTCCACACATTCCGGCCCATTTGCCTTCTTTATGTGCTGCATCTATAACCATTTTTACAAGGCGTAAAATAGCTGGGTTGTACGGCTGATACAAATATGAAACTCGTTCATTCATACGGTCTGCAGCCATTGTATATTGAATTAAATCATTTGTTCCGATACTGAAGAAATCGACTTCTTTAGCAAATGTGTCTGCCATAACAGCTGTAGACGGAATCTCAACCATAATTCCAGTCTCAATTCTGTCTGCTACTTCAACACCCTGAGTAAGAAGAGTTTGTTTTTCTTCTTCCAAAATTGCTTTAGCTTGTCTGAATTCATCAAGCGTAGCAATCATCGGGAACATAATTTTCAGATTGCCATATTTGCTCGCACGTAATAAAGCACGAAGCTGAGTGCGGAAAATATCTTGCTCTTCCAAACATAGGCGGATAGCACGGAAGCCCAGGAATGGATTCATTTCCTTCGGAAGATCCAGGTATGGAAGCTCCTTGTCTCCACCTATATCAAGAGTACGGACAACAACAGGTTTTCCTTCCATCCCTTCGAGCACTGCTTTATAGGCATCAAATTGCTCGTCTTCAGTTGGCAGCTGGTCACGGCCCATATATAAGAACTCTGTACGGTAAAGCCCTACAGCTTCTCCTCCGTTGCTCTTAACACCTTCAAGATCTTTAGGCGTACCGATATTGGCAGCCAATTCTACATGGCGCCCGTCAGCTGATACTGTTTTTTCATTAACAAGCTTCGCCCATTCCGCTTTTTGCTCTCCGTAGGCAGCATGTTCTTGTTCATACTTCTGAACCAGCTCAGGAGTCGGATTAATGTGAACCTCTCCGTTAATGCCGTCCACAATCACAAGGTCCCCATTTTGAATGGATTCTGTTGCTTCCTTTGTACCGACCACTGCTGGAATTTCCATTGAGCGAGCCATTATAGCTGAATGAGAGGTACGTCCTCCGATATTCGTTGTAAACCCTTTTACATATGTACGGTTTAACTGCGCTGTATCAGAAGGAGTTAGATCTTCAGCAATAATGATAACCTCTTCAGAAATCATGCTTGGATTTGGAATTTGAACTCCAAGAAGATGAGAAAGTACACGCTTTGTGACATCGCGGATATCCGCCGCACGTTCTTTCATATACTCATTGTCCATTTGTTCAAACATCATAACGAACATATCTGCTGTTTCTTTCAAAGCAAATTCAGCATTTACCTGTTCGTTTTGAATTTTATCTTCAATAGGTGCAATTAATTCTGGATCGCTTAACACAAGAAGATGCGCATCAAATATAGCAGCTTTATCAGACCCCAGCTGTTTTTCAGCATTATCACGGATGGCTTGCAATTCACTCTTAGAGATATTCACTGCTTCCTGGAAACGGGCTGTTTCTTCAGAAGGTGCGGTTATCGTTTGTTTTGATACAGTTAAATCTGGTTCAATTAAACGATAGGCTTTAGCGATTGCGATCCCATTTGATGCTGCAATCCCTTTTAGCATGCTTGCCATTACTCAGCCAGTCCTTCTCTTTTAAGAGTTTCTTCAAGAGTGTTAAGTGCATCCTGCTCGTCGCTGCCCTCAGCCGTGATTTTGATTTCAGCGCCTTGTCCGATTCCTAAAGACATAACACCCATGATAGATTTAAGATTAACTTTTCTGCCTTTATATTCAAGGTTGATCTCTGAATCAAATTTACCTGCTGCCTGTACTAATAGTGTAGCTGGACGTGCATGTATCCCCGTATCTGCTGTAACTGTAAATGTTTTTTCTGCCATTTTATATTCGACTCCTTTTAAAATAATAAATAGATTGACAACCGCTTTTACTTATTCCTCAATCGGCCAAAGCTTTTCTTCTAAATGTTTCCCATTTTAGAAAAATCTATGTTCAAGTTTTGCATAGGAATATAATTTCATTCTGAACGGAAAGAAAATCTATTTCTATAGTATATTAAAGGGTAAAAACTCGCCCTTTTTTTAAAGAATATCACTTTGAAGATATAGTGACAATCTTAATGAACTAATTTTTAAGTTTTAAAATGTTTAAAAAATTACAACAACTAAAGCAACTTCATTTACGGCTGAAACCTGCAAGCGTTTACTATTAATATGTGCCTTCAAACACAGAGGCCCGGGGAACAAGGATATATACCTTTAGCAGTATATTTCTTTTTAACCCATTCTGCTAGGGTTTTAAACCAGGGGCGCTGTCACTCTTGCTATTCCATCCTTGTATTTAGAGTTTAAGCAAAATTTCCGGAATAAATTGGATTAAAGGATGGGCTAAAAAAATCGGTATGCAATGACGGGCCAATGTAGCATAAACTCTTTTTAAAAATTCACAGAATAAATCAGCTTACCAATCGAAGCATATTCAAATACCTTTGCTTGCAGAAAAGCTTATTATCTTCACTTCTACTCTGTACTTTAGATAGGAAGAAAATAAGTTGAAATTTTCCAATTTATCTTGTAAAAATGAATTAGATTGATTTATATTGGAGGACTGTATATGCAGTATAAAAGAGCAGAACCTTTTCGTTTTGCTTTGCAAACTCCTCTAGCCGGTTTTTTTACTATTTCGTCATTGAACGGTATAGGAGGGAAAAGCAAAAAAGGAGAAATTGAAGTCCTGGATATCAGCCCAAACGGTCTCAGGTTTAAATCAGGCTTAGAATTGCCAGTTGATGAAAATATAGAACTCATCGTGAGTTTTAAATTAAATCAAACAATGCTCTCTCTTCCAGGCACACTCGTGTGGAGTAAAGTTTATTTTGGCAAATGGCTCTATGGCTTTTCAGTCTCCGGAACCTCGGTTTTTAAAGATGAAATTAAACAGGTGATTATCAAGGAACTTAAACAATTTATTAAAAACCAGCACTAAAGATAATTAAAAAACGGCCTGCCGCGTGTATACTGCCCGGTAAGCCGTTTCTTTTTTATATAGACTAGGATTCATAGATCATTTTTCTTGTCATTCCGCCATCGATCACGATATTTTCCGCTGTTACGAAGTCATTATCGGGGGCACATAAATAAAGACAGGCTTTTGCAATGTCTTCCGGTTTACCGACCCGTTTTGATAAGTGCTGAAGATGATCGATTTCTCGGAGCTTTTCATAATCTCCCGTTTCAATCCATCCAGGACTAATAGAATTTACGTTTATGCCAAGCCTGCCGAGACTTGCAGCCAGTGCATGCGTTAAGGCAACAATGCCGCCTTTTGAAGCTGCATAAGCTTCCGAATCCGGCTCAGACATAAATGCTCTTGTTGAAGCAATATTTACAATCCGCCCCCCTTTCTTCATTAAACGGGCAGCCTCTTTCGAAGCGATAAACATGCTTCTAAGATTAGTATGAAGAATATCGTCCCACTCCGAAACAGACAAATCGAAAATAGCTTTGAACTTTGACACACCTGCATTGTTAATTAAAATATCTATCCTCCCGAATTTATCCATCGCTGTTGAAAGCATAGATGTTATTTGTTCCTCGCTCCTTACGTCAGTCTTTATAAATAGGCCATTTCCACCTTTTTCTTTAATTATTTGTTCCGTTTCCATTCCTGTATCATCTCTTTCAGCAACAATCACATTTGCTCCTAATCCGCCAAACACAAGGGCCACTCCCTTGCCAATCCCGCTTCCAGCACCAGTCACGATTACTGTTTTTCCCTGAAATTTCATTTAAAATAACTCCTCCTGATTTTCGAATATCTTTATATCATTACCCTGTATTCTATAGAAAATATGTTTTTTTGATAAAGAATTAGTCTTTGAGTTTTTTGTTAAATAGTCAGAAAATTTAATTATCATTTAAAGACTATCATTTAAACAAAATTGTCCTTATAAATTGTTATTTTCACCAGGTGAAAAAGTCTGTTTCACACTTCTTTCCACTCCTAAAACACACTTTTCTAAAATGGCTCAGACCATTGGTCCTGCTTTAATCTGAACTTACCCGGGAATACAGGAATGCATGCTTTCGACTGGAAAACATATGGTAAACTTCAACCACACTGCACAGCAGTATACTCCTCTGATTCACAAAATCATAAAAACGTTAAATCTCTATAAGGAAACGGAAGAATACTACCAAATTGGTTTGATCGCATTATGGGAAGCCAATGAGAAATATTGTGACAGTAAAGGCCCTTTCTTGCCTTTTGCTTATTCTATTATCAAAGGAAGGATGCTGAATCAGCTTAATAAAGAGAAAAGATGGGAAGCTGCAGCAATTTTCACGGAAAAAACGGAGGAGTATATGGACCGAAACATTAAGCATAAGGATATCTATTTCCCACTGGAAGCAATAAATGATTTTTGCAAGAATTTAACCCACAATCAACAAAAGTGGCTGATCGGTTTTTATAAGCATCAAAGTTTGGAGGAAATTGCGCTCGAGCATGATGTTACAAAAGAGGCCGTTAAATCCTGGAGAAAATCTGCATTAAAAAAAATCAAGCACATTCATTCCAATCAGGAATTGTAAGTCTAAAGAAACCCTGCCGGATATACGCGGCAGGGTTTTGTAGTTTCGATGTCACATTATATATAGTAAGGAAAAATTTAGGACACCAGGGCTGACTATGATATTCTGAGGCTTCTGTTACTTATGGTGCTGCCTATTCACATATACTTGTATCAATTAGTAACCTCGGTCTGCCGGATGTACCAAACTCAGATTTTGTAAAATAATAAGAAACAATCATCCCAGCGCCCCAAAAAAATAAGCCAGGGAACATTAACTCCTCGGCTCATCTAAATATTGATAAATCACTTCACCATTATGCTGGGCAATTCCGCGAAAATGTTTAAAATCTTCTCTCTTGACGATAACATCGCGAAAAACCAGAAATGAATCTTTGCTCACAGTTACTTCATTTAATTCTCGATTCGCTAACTTATTTAATAATTCTTGAGCTAAGTTTTTGTCCATTTGCAGATCTCCTTTAGCTTCCGTGTTAGGTTATTTTACCATGTTTATGAGGCTCTTTCATGCTAGATACTTGATTCCTGTATTGATAGCGCTTACTATAGGTCTATTAACAATAAAAAATCTATTTTCGCAAAATAACAAAAACTCTTTACGAATACCGAAAAATAGTGCAAACTGTTAATTAATTGTTAGCATAAATACATATCACTTTCGATAGAAGGTTGTGATTTCATGAAAAAAGCAGAAGTGGGAAATGTGATTGAATTCCGCGATGGTTTACAGGGTATTGTAGAAAAAGTCAATGAAAACTCTGTAATAGTTGATCTTACCTATATGGATAACTATCGAGAATTAGAGCTGGAACAAAAGACAGTCGTAAATCATAAAAATTATAAAATTGTAAAAGTTACGGAAAAAGCATAGATTACGCCGAGGACCTGCCTAAGGTCCTTATTTTCATTTACCTGTGATGGGAGAAAGGAATTTGTATGCCTGCCATTTTGAAGGATAAGAAACTTTGGATCGGGCTGTTATTGGCTCATCTGTGGATATTTGCCAGCTATCTTTCCATTCCGCATTTTTGGGGAATCTATACAGCAGCGAGCGGATGCCTCTTGCTGTTTACTTTGTCTGCCCGGGAGATTTACATAAAAAAGTTATCTGTGAAAGATCTGCTGCTGGGGGCTATATCGGGCCTCCTTCTTTATGGACTTTTTTATGCCGGGCTGGTTTTCTTTAATTTCCTTAAAGTAAATCTTTCTTATGCGGCAGACCAGCTATACTTCTACTACAAGCCAAAAGAATTATGGCAGTATTTCGTTTTAGTTTTCCTGCTCATACCAGCTGAAGAGCTGTTCTGGAGGGGGTTTATTCAAAAAAGGCTGTCTCACTATTTCTCGTTTTATTCATGTATTCTTTTATCCGCCCTACTGTATTCCCTGCCTATGTTATATTCCAGAAATGCCGCACTCGTGGCAGCAGGTCTCGTTTCAGGGTTGTTTTGGGGCTTCCATTTTCAGGCGAGCCGTAGTTTACCGGCAGTAATCTTGTCTCATTTGGTATTTGATATCTTTCTATTGATAATCTTCCCTTTAGAAAGTGGACAGTACTAAATTGTGTCCAATTACCCTTATCAAAATTTGACAATTTTCTTATAATAAGGAAAGAACATGTTTTCTAATAGTTTTTGTAACTATTCGCTCTTTAGGCTCGTCTACTGTTATAGAAGAGATAAAGAAGTGAAGGAAAACGATCATCTGTGAATCACATTTAGGAGGTATATTATGCTAAAATTCAGCAAACTATTAATCGGAACAGGAATTCTATGCCTTGGACTGGCAGGCTGTGGCACTTCTGAGCAGGAATCTTCAGCCAAGAAAGAGACAGAGGGTTCAGCAGCTGAGCAAGCTGAGCGCACTGCAAGCCAGCCTTCAAAGGCAGAGGAAAATTCAGCAAACACACCAGCTGCCTCCGAAAAACAAAACAGCATCCGCATTATGGAACAAAATTTACAGTATTCTCTCAATGGAGCAAATAAACAAGAAACAGCATTTTTAAAAAATAGCGATAACCAGGATTTTTCGATGTATGTTCTTCCTGACTTTGAACTGAGCGCTGAAGAGCCTGAAAAAGATATCGTATTTCTCAAGGCACAGGATAGTGTATTTATGAGGATTGAACTTCTTGCAGCAGATTCAAACTGGGAGGAAGAAGAGGAAATGGCAAAAACACAGCTCATGGCTGTTTCCGATAAAATCACTACTCCCGGTTTGCCTAAATTCGACCTGAAAAATGCAGAGGCATTTGAAGCTTCTAATGAAGAGGATAATGTAACTGTCATTTTAATAAAGGATGAAAAAAATCCAGTTAAACTAACGATATTCACAAAAAAGGAAAATGATTATCGTTCTGCATTCCTAGAAATGGCCAAAACCATCATGAAAAAGCCTGCTAATTAAGTCTTGGCTTTTGAAGTTAAAACGCCTGTTTTTCTATACAGGCGTTTTTTTATTTGCTCGTCCTGCCCGCATCCATATCAAAAACAGGAATAGAACACTTATCTTTCCAAAGAGCGGATATAAGTACGAAAGCAAATTCCCATAGTCAATTAAGCTTAATATATAGGAAGCTATAAAGAGCATGATGAGGATCCATATGGAAGGGAGCTTTACATAAGATTTCAGCTGACGTTCTAATCCAAATAAATTGCCTATTACTGAAGTAAAGATCTCTCCATAAACCACCAAAATATAAATCCAGTAAAAATTACGGGCAATATGCTTCATGACTTCTGCAGTGGGAATTTCATAATGAGTGACCCCAGGCAGGCTGATTAATGAAATATGGCTGGTAATTAATATAAGTGTAAGAAACAGGCCTCCCATTATGGCACCCGCCTTAATGGTTTTTTCATCACCAATATCCGAAGCTACAGGGACCAGCACAGCCTGTGAAAGTGCAAGGTTAAATGCTGTGTAAAGGAATGGAGAGGTAATCGGGCCCCAGAAGCTGGTCATTTCAGGAGTTATAAATAATACATCTAATATTCCGCCGCCCTTTAACGAAAGCACACACATCAAAACACTAAAAAAGATCATAATGGGAACTACGAAAATATTAACTGCGAATAAACCTTTGATTCCCCCAAGCAGCACCAGCAAAGCAAGACCCATTGTCAAAACGACTCCTACTGTCTTTGTTATGCCAAGCTGTTCCTGGAACACCGCACCCGCCCCAGAAAACATAACAGAAGTGACTCCCAGAAGCATAACGAAAAAAAGGATATTTAATAAATGCCCAAAAGTCTGGCCAAATATATATATATTAAATTCTTCATACGATTTAGCACCGGTCTTTAATGCCAAAAGCATGAGCTTTGTTCCAGTAAAAATAAATAGCATCCCTGCAGCAATAATACTTAATAAACCAAAAAAACCGTACCGGGTGAAAAACTCAACAATCTCTCTTCCTGTTGCAAACCCAGCACCGACTACTGTGCCAATGTATACCGAAGAAATTTGAAAGGCTCCGGTCCATCTAACTTTCATAGATTCTCCCCCTCTAATGGATGTATATGAAGGGCACGCCGCTTTTAGACAAGCTAACGTAAATCTATAATTCTAACTTTAATTTTAAATATGGGTTATTTTTACAAATAATTAAAAAAGCTGAGTTGTTATTTCATAAAACCTTACATATAATTTAATTAGTTTGTATAAATTCTCCAGTTTATGTAGAATAAAGGAAGAATATTGTTGGATTTTGTAGAAAGGTGCAATTTATGGATAAGAAGGCTCTCAGGCACAAACGAAATAAATCAATGATTGAATTTTTGTGGCTTATTAATATTTTAGATTACTTATTTTATATTATTTATGAGCAAGATTATAAGATTATCTGGCCTCCTGTTGGATTAATTCTTTGTCTCGCGCTTTCTATTTTCTATGTAAAAAAAATGCCTTCACAGTATATGATGTACCTGGTACTGATCTCTATTTTCGGATATACGTTTTATTTGAATGTCGCATTCCCCGATTTAATAAATTATCTATTTCTTTATTCTGGTGTTATTATCTCGGCGTTTTATTTAAGTACAGGTCTGTTAGTGTTTTCGAGCATAGCTGCTCTCCTGCTGCTGACCATTATCTATTCTATAAACAAAAACTATACATTCGATTATAAAGGCTATGAAGATTTTCCCTATTTTATATTGTTCGGAATTTTCCTTTCTACTCTCCTCTTTATTTTGCTCCGTTTTACTAATGCATTATGGAATAAAGCAGCAGAAAATGAACAAAGAGCAAAAAAAGACCTGCAATCTACAAAGTCATATTTTGAATCATTATTTACATACTCTAGAGATGCGGTTTGCATATTGGATAAGCAGGGCTATATTTTAGAAGTCAATCAGGCATTCGAAAGAATATTCTCGTACTCCCATCAAAATCAAGAAGAGACTGCTTTCACTGATTTTTTTGCCAATGAAACTCATCTTCTATCAGACGTAATCGAAAAAGTTAAATCAGGAGAAAGTTTTGGAGATCTAGAATTGAGCAGGCAATCTTCAACGGCAGGCTCTTCTATATTAGCTGAGGCGACCGTTTCACCCATTTACGGCAGCCAAAACGATTTGATCGCAATAGCGGCCATCATCCGTGATGTAACGGAAAAGAAACTCATGGATGAATATATGCGTAACTCGGAAAAGTTAAAAGTGACCGGAGAAATAGCTGCAGGGGTAGCCCATGAAATTCGAAACCCGCTTACGGTAATTGGAGGATTTATTCAGATGCTCCGCGAAGAAGATGGGCCACATAAGCATTATTATTCTATTATTCATTCTGAAATTAACAGAATGAATTCGATTATCAGTGAATTTCTCAACCTGGCAAAACCACAGATATTCGATCTTAAAATTCAAAACATGAAGGAATTAGTGGAAGAAGTAGTCCTTCTCTTTCAATCCGAATCCAACTTCAAAAACGTGGATATCCAGTTAACGTGCATTTCTGAATATGTCCCCATTCTCTGTGAAGGTAATCAGCTCAAACAGGTGTTTATTAATTTATTAAAAAACAGCTTTGAAGCTATGCCAGATGGCGGGGTCATAAACTTTCATATTAAATATAAGAATTGCGACGCCATTCAGATTATCATAGAAGATAATGGCATTGGAATTCCAGACCATGTTCTTAGAAATGTAGGTAAACCCTTCTATACAACTAAGGAAGATGGAACAGGATTAGGCTTTATGATTACAGAAAAAATTATTCAACAACATAAAGGTACCATTCATATTCAAAGTGAAGTAGGCAAAGGCACTCGGGTGCAAATCATTATTCCTGTAACTTGAACTGTTCCCGTGCTTACATAAAAAAAGAGAGAGCAGAATTTCAGCCTGCTCTCTCTCTTAATTTATGTTTTTATATTTGCGCTTCTGCGTGCGCCTTTTTGATGTCGGCAAGGAGCCGCGCATCTGTCAGCAGCCGGCAGCCGGTTAGTGCCAGTGCCTTCGCTCCCGTTATCAAGGCCTTATCGCCGAGAGCTGAAATGGCCGCTTCCCTAAATTCATGAGTATGAGCGATTAAGTCATCTTCACCTATTTTTATATAAGGATGAAGAGTGGGAATAACCTGGCTCACATTGCCTGCATCTGTTGAACCGATTCCTGTTCTGCCTTCTCTGTCCACTTTTTCTCCAAGTGCTTCAAGCTCAGCAATGACAAGCTCATTAAAAGGTTTATTAACGATAAGATTATCAATCTCATTTTGAAACTGCTCAATCTTTAACTCTGCTCCCGTGGCAAGAGCGGCGCCTTCAGCAATTCTTCTAACCTTTTCTGTGACCTCTTCGCACCCTCTGCGGGTAGCTGCACGTATAAAGAACCTGGCAGAAGCATAACCCGGAATAATATTGGGAGCTTCGCCTCCATGCGTTATAATGCCATGGATCCTCACATCTGGTGTCAGCTGCTGTCTCAACGCATTTATTCCTGTAAATAGTCCTATAACGGCATCTAAAGCATTAATACCCTTTTCTGGAGAAGCAGCGGCATGAGCAGTTTTACCGTAATAATGAAAATCCAGGGGGTCTACAGCCAAGGATTCACTGGTAGGTGCTGTTTTTCCGCTCGGATGAATCATCAGCGCAGCATCGATACCTTCAAAGAGACCATTTTTAACAAAGCTTGCTTTTGCACTGCCATTTGGTCCTCCTTCTTCAGCAGGAGTACCAAAAACAACAACCTCGCCTCCCGTTTTCTCAAGAACCGTACTCAGTGCTATTGCTGCAGCTGTGCTCGCAGTCCCGATAATATTATGTCCACATGCATGGCCAAGTCCAGGAAGAGCATCATATTCGGCCAAAAATCCAATAACGGGGCCTGGTTTTCCTGCACTCTTTCTAGCAATAAAGCCGGTTTCGTGTCCAGCAATGTTTCTTTCGATTATGAATTGTTCTCTCTCGAGCAAATTCACTAAGGTTTGTGATGCAAGAAATTCCTGGTTCCCGATTTCTGGATTGGCATGGATTATATGGCTGGTTTCTAAATAGACTTTTTGATTCTGGTCAACAGATTCTGTAATAATATTACTTAATGATACCTCTGTTTGTGATGACACCTGAAAGCACTCCTTTTTAGAGATTCTGAATCTCTTTGACTGGTATTATTGTAGGGATCGTGGCCCCTTTATACGTTTTTTGAATAAACTTAGTAACTGCCTCACTCTGATAAATTTCTACCAACTTGATCAGTGTTTTATCATTCTTTCTTTTAGTCTGCGCGGCAATGATATTTACATAGGGAACCGCTGTTTTATCTTCTCTGAAAATTGCATCTTCCTTGGGATTTAGTCCTGCATCTACGGCAATTCCATTATTGATCACGGAAGCAGCCACATCATCCAGAGCACGCGGTGCCTGTCCCGCTACCACAGGGGTAATCTTGAGCCCTTTATAATCCGTAACATTCTCAAGTCCCCCTTTCCCGTCAAAGCCTGCTTTTAGCTTAATTAAGTTTGCTTTTTCTAATAAGAGCAAGGCTCTCCCTAGGTTAGTCACATCATTAGGAACTGCAATTTCATCGCCCTTTTGAATTTCACTTATATCTTTTACTTTGTTGGAAAACACACCCATAGGAGCTAATACAGTAGTGCCGATTGCAGACAAATCAAGTTTATGATCCTTTTTAAAGGCATTAAAGTAAGCAACAGTCTGAAAAGCGTTCGCATCTATCTCTCCTTCCGCTAAAGCCATGTTAGGCTGCACATAGTCAGAGAATTTAACTATTTCTATCTTGATGCCTTCCTTTTCAGCCTTCTCACTAATATAATCCCATACTCGTGTATCAGACCCGCTGATTCCCACTTTAACTGTTTTAAATTCATTTCCTGAAGAGTTGGAGCTGCATCCGCTAAGAGCAGCTAATAAAATAGTAAATACAATGAACAGTAATTTTTTCATGATGATTATCTCCTTCTGATTTTTTTAGAAAGTATATTACCGAATGTTTGGAGCACCTGAACAAAAAGGACTAACAGGGCGACGGTTACAAGCATAATTTCAGTTTTAAACTGCTGATATCCATATGTAATCGCGAGATCACCGAGTCCGCCGCCGCCAACGGCCCCAGCCATTGCCGATGCACCAATTAACCCAATGGTTGCAATCGTTAAGGCAAGAACTAAAGAACTCAAAGCTTCCGGTATCAAAAATCGCCATATTATCTGCCAAGGAGTGGCCCCCATCGCCTGGGCTGCCTCTATCACTCCCTTATCGACTTCAAGCAGCGAGTTTTCTATTAATCTTCCAATATAAGGAGCAGCATAAGCAACCAAAGGGACAATGGCTGCAGCTGTTCCGATAGAAGTTCCTACCACCAGCCGTGTAAATGGAATGATCGCTACCAACAGAATAATGAATGGAATAGACCTCAGTATATTAATGATAGAGTTTAAAACTGTGAAAACAAATCGGTTTGCTAGGATATGGCCGTCTCGTGTAACTACAAGTATGACTCCAATTGGGATACCTAGAAGAGCAGAAAACAATAGTGAAAAAGAAACCATTGATGTTGTCTGTTTTGCGGCCTCTGCTAACTGTGGCCAAAAAGCTGTCCAATCAAACGGCATTCGGAAGCACCTCCTTGATCCAAACCTGCTGTTGATGGATATAAAATATAGCTCTCTCAACTTCCTCAGCAGTACCGGTAAAATCGACAACTAAGTTTCCAAAAGGAACACCTTGAAGCTCTGTAATTGTTCCATGGAGCACATTTACGTCCACCCTGAATTTTTTCGCAATCGTGGATAGAAGCGGCTGGCTTGTTGCCTCCCCTTTAAAAACAATTCTATAAATCCGGTGAAATTGGTTCTGTTCATTGATTAAGGACTGTATGCTTACTGGAATTTCATCATTTAGCACGGTTCTTACAAAGTTCTTAGCTATGTCCGTTTTAGGATTTGAAAAAAGGTTTAAAACGGACTCTTCTTCCACTATTCTCCCATCGTCTAAAACAGCCACCCTATCGCAAATATCCCGGATTACATTCATTTCATGAGTAATCATTAATATCGTAATTCCGTAATCTGCCCGGATTTTTTTCAGTAAAGCGAGTACTGAAGAAGTTGTTTCAGGATCAAGTGCAGAAGTCGCCTCATCACATAAAAGAATAGAAGGATTCGTCGCTAAAGCCCTTGCGATCCCTACTCTCTGTTTTTGGCCTCCAGACAGCTGTTCAGGATAGTGGCCGGCTTTATCTTCAAGGCCGACAAACGTTAAAAGTTCGTGTACCTTTTTCTTGATTTCCTCCCCGGGCCTTCTATCAAGCATTAGCGGCATCGCTACATTTCCAAAGACTGTTTTTGAAGAAAGAAGATTAAATTGCTGAAAGATCATTCCTATCTTCTTGCGCTGCTGTCTAAGCTCGCTTGGTTTTAACGCTTGAATATCCACCCCATTAATCAGCACTTTGCCAGAGGCAGGCTTCTCCAGGAGATTAACACAGCGGATCAAAGAGCTTTTTCCTGCCCCGCTGAATCCTACAACACCATATATTTCTCCCTTCTTTACATTAAGTGTTATGCTTTTCAGAGCTTCAACCTGTTCGGTGCCTGATCCATAAATTTTTCGGATGTTTTCTAAAACAATCAAGTTTATACCCCCCTAATTTCTCTTCAATTTGCTATAAAAAAACCTCTTTCTAAGAAATCAGAAAGAGGTTTTGAAAACGCCAAAATAATAAGCATCCGCTCTTTCCTATCTCCCAGGCAAAAAGCCTGCTGGAATTGGCACAGTATTCATAAGAATCCGCTGCCGAGGTATCATAGGGCCAGTCCCTCCACCTCTCTGGATAAGAAAAAATCACTATTCATTTTTTGAAAAGATGTAAAGTTTTGAATTGATTGGTTTTAATATTAATGATGTTGTGTAATAAAGTCAAACAATTTATTTTATTTTTTTGAATATTGATTTTTGCGCTCGGTTTTTAGACTCTGTTCATAGGGAGATTCTGGACATTTATTAGGGCTGTTTGAATTTATTGAGATTTCGTGATAAAAGGGGAATTTCCAAATTCGAATTTGATCAACTATATAATTATAAGCAAAATTCCGAGCGTTCTAGGATTCTACTTTTCTATCAACTCTTCCTGCGTTTTGAGGTTAAACTTAAGAAGAACTGCAGGTTTTTTGAATGAAATTAGTTAAATGGTCCAGCGCACCATCCATTTTTACCTCATACTCTTTTTTTTAGGAATGAATCTTACTGCTTTTCATTCCTAAGATATCTTTCTGGAGAGTTATGCTTATGTTTCGGAATTTTATGCTTAAGTTTTGAAACTTTATGCTTCGGTTTCGAAGTTTTATGGTTAAGTTCTGTAAGTTTATGCTTATGTTTCGCTGCTGCATGCTTAAGTTCACAACTTTATGCTTATCATTCAAAACTTGTGATTACTTTAGAATGTTATGCGGACGTCTTTGAACTTCTGCTTAAGCTCGTGGAAACATGACCGCCAAGATTCAAAAAACCTATGAATCCCATCCCGTACGTTCTATTTTTCTAAACACATACAAAGACCATAGATGCCCTCTATGGTCTTTGTGTTCATGCTTTATAGTGAGCTGTCATCGACTGAATCCAGCCACGCTGAGATCACTCCTGCTACTGATTCTACCGTGCCATTCTCAAATGGGGACTGCAGGTTTGCCATTTCTACAAGGCCCAGGAACGACTGGCTTCCTCCCTGCCTGCATAAATGCAGGTAATCCTGCCAGGCCGTTTTCTGGTTTTCCCTGGAACGCTTCCAGAATTGGAACGCACAAATTTGTGCTAATGTGTAATCAATATAATAAAAGGGAGTACTATAAATATGGCCCTGGCGCTGCCAGAAACCTCCTTTTTCCAGGAACTCCATACCATCATAATCCCGGTGTGGAAGGTATTTTTTCTCCAGGTTTCTCCATGCTGTTTTTCTTTCTTCAGGAGTCGCTTCAGGATTCTCATAAACAAAATGCTGGAATTCATCTACACCTACTCCATAAGGTAAAAACAGCAGAGCTTCACTTAAATGAGTGTATTTGTACTTTTCTGTGTCTTCTTCGAAGAAAAGTTCCATCCATGGCCATGTTAAAAATTCCATACTCATCGAATGGATTTCACACGCCTCATATGTAGGCCAGGTATATTCCGGGATTTTAAAATCTCTGCTCATGTACACTTGAAATGCATGACCGGCTTCGTGAGTCAGAACATCGATATCACCGGAAGTACCGGTGAAGTTGGAGAAAATAAAAGGCGCATTATAGTTTTTGATAAACGTACAATATCCGCCGCCGGCTTTCCCTTTCTTGGCAACTAAGTCCATTAACCCGTCTTCTATCATCATATTGAAGAACTCATTAGTCTCCTGCGATAATTCACTGTACATTTTCCTGCCATTTTCGATAATCCAGTCAGGGCTTCCTTTTGGATTAGCATTTCCTGATTGGAATTTAAAGCTTTCATCATAAAACTTTAGTTTGTCTACTCCAATCCTTTTTTCCTGGCGCTCTCTCAATTTAACAGCCAGAGGAACGATATAATCCTTGACCTGCTGACGGAATTTAGCTACCATTTCTGCATTGTAATCCGTTCGGGCCATACGGTAGTATCCCAGCTCCACAAAATTTTTATATCCTAGTTTATGAGCTATTTCTGTCCTTACTTTTACAAGATTATCAAAGATTTCATCAAGCTTCTCTGCGTTTTCTGACATGAAACTATTTCTTGCCTCGTTTGCCTTTTTCCTCATGTCTCGATCCTGGGATTCTGCAAATGGCTGCAGCTGAATAAGAGTTCTTTCTTCACCTTCAAACATGATTTTTGCTGATGCCATCAGCTGTTTATATTCAGTGGCAAGCTTATTTTCCCTTTGCAATAATGAAATGATTTCAGGGGAAAATGTCTTAAGCTGTGCATCGGCAAGAGCAAAAAGCTGACTCCCCCACTTTTCTTCCAGCTGATCTCTAAACTGTGAACCGGTTAGTGCTTTATAATATTGTGATACATATTCCTCAAGTTCAGGAGCTATTTCATCTAGATAATCCTGCTCCGCTTTGTAGAATTCATCGTTTGTATCCACGGTATGCCTGATATAGCAGATGTTTACCATCGTATCCACATCACCGCGGATTTCATTAATCTGCTGCATGATTTCATTCTGTTCATCTGCAGATGCAGCGTTTGTAAACCGGTCGATTGCAGCCGTAAGCTTTTCTTTAACTTCCTTAATATCAGGGCGCTTGTATTCAAATTGCTCAAAATTCATCTAAAACACATCCTTCACTATAATCAATTACTTATTCTACCCCGATCCTTATAAACCCTTCTTTAAGTTTAGGGCCAAAGTAAATTGCAGTGAAAAATCTTCCGGCCGATCCACACTAACATGCTATTTTTACATAAAAAAACAGCCTCATGAATGGTCATGAGGCCGCAATTTATTCTTAATGATTTTCTGCATGTTTTCCAAGCTTTTTCAATACATCTATGGCTGTTTGTTTCTCTTCCGCGGATAATATGCTCATTAACTTATCAATTCCCTGCTCATGTTCAGGAAAAACGGATTCGATAAATCGTTTTCCTTCTTCCGTTATTTGAGCATAAGTAACACGCCGGTCTTTTTTGCATGCCACCCGTATGAGGTAATTTTTTTGTTCCAGTTTATCTACTACATAAGTAATACTTCCGCTTGCAAGCAGAATTTTTCCGCCGATTTGCTGGAGCGGCTGATCTCCCTTATGATATAGAAGCTCCAGTACTGCAAATTCAGTCGGGTTTAACCCCTGCTCCGCAATAAATTTATTCACATGATCATTTATAGCACGATGCGCTCTTGATAATACGATAAACATTTTTAGCGATTGCTGAATGCTTTCTTTACTCATGCATTTCACCGCCTTCAAAATAGAATAAAATTCAATTATCTCGAATTCAAGACTTATTATAAAAAAATTGTCTCTGTTTGTCAAATTATCATTTGTTTTTTTATAGTAAGCAAATAAATTATCCATCATTTGTATATTTCGATATAATAAATACACTGATCCATCTAATTACTTAACTTTTTATATCCTCAGTCATTAGTATGAAACAAGAAATAGCTTTCGAAACCAGGCTGTATACGCAATTATGCGCATGCCGGCTTATAAGGAGACAGTTATGAACACAGTTGCAGCAAATATTAAACAACAATCAGCGAATCAGCCGCAAACCATTTATAAAGTTCTAATTATCCTTGGACTATGCCACTTGTTAAATGATTCTTTGCAAGCAGTTGTACCGGCTATGTTCCCCATTCTGCAGAAATCCATGTCTTTAAGCTACACCCAGCTGGGGATTATAGCTTTTGCTCTCAATATGGTTTCTTCGATTATGCAGCCTGTAGTCGGCTGGTATACGGATAAAAAGCCCATGCCTTATGCACTTCCTATCGGATTAACAAGTACCCTGATCGGTATCATTCTTCTTGCATTAGTGCCGAGTTACACTCTTGTTATATTATCTGTGATGCTTATTGGTATTGGGTCCGCTATCTTTCACCCGGAAGGATCCAGAGTAGCCTATATGGCTGCTGGAACAAAAAGGGGCCTGGCTCAATCTATTTATCAGGTGGGAGGAAATACAGGACAAGCACTTGCCCCGCTTATCACAGCTCTTATACTGGTACCTCTCGGGCAGATTGGCGGCCTTTGGTTTGCCCCTGTTGCCCTGACAGCCGTATTGCTGCTAGCCTATATAGCAAACTGGTATACAAGCCAGCTGGCCATTAATAGAAAGAAAAAAACGGCTGGTTCCACAGTAACTAAGTCTTTAACGAAGAAAATATGGATTGCGCTGGCCATTCTGCTATTCTTGATTTTTGCCCGTTCCTGGTATATCTCATGCATGACGAATTTCTATGCTTTTTATTTAATACAGCAATATAGCTTTAGTATAAGAGAATCACAGATTTATATTTTTGCCTTTTTAGCTGCAGGAGCACTTGGAACCTTTTTTGGCGGGCCATTGGCTGATCGGTTCGGAAGAAGAAATGTCATTCTGATGTCCTTGATCGGCAGCATGCCGCTGACCATTCTTCTTCCTTATGTTCCGGCTCCACTTGCCTTTGTCCTGCTATTATTGATTGGCTTTATTTTAATGGCAAGCTTTTCCGTGATGGTCGTATATGCACAGGAATTAGTGCCGGGAAAAGTCGGGACAATGGCTGGACTCACAGTAGGATTGGCTTTTGGAATGGGAGCAGTCGGTTCTGTTGCACTTGGATCGCTCGCAGACGCTGCCGGACTGCCGCTCACCATCAAAATGGTCGGCCTTCTTCCTCTGCTGGGACTACTAGGACTTTTCCTTCCAACTGACTCCAAGCTCGAGGAATGGAAAAAAGAGATATAATAGAAAAAGGACTAGCGGCTATGATTGGCTGCTAGTCCTTTTTTTACATTTTTTCAAATTTTCATTCTCTTTATTTTCAAATCTACATATACTGAGAGTAAATTAAATCGAAAGGAGTGAATACCATGACATTATTTCCTGGATACGGATACAGGGAATTTTATCAAAGAGCACTTCTTCCCATGGGTAAAAAAGACAAAGCTTCCTATTACGATCTCAGCGATTCACCATCCACTCATTGGCTTATTGCATTACAGGGATTTCCCAAAGAGCCTTCATCCCAATACTACCACTGGAATATACTCATATTCCCAACAAATGAAAACGGTTCCTTTACTTATAATAAACCATATTATGTTTCAGAATCCTTCGCCTCATTCCATCAGGCCTATGACTACTCAAAAAGCCTTGCAGACAGCGCTCTAAACGACACAATCACATCAAGACAGCCAACCGAAAGAATCAGCTAAAAAAGCAGAGAAAGCATTAAAGCAGCACCTTTCTCTTTTTTACAAGTCTTTGTGAAGAAAATTACATACAAGTAAACGCAATTCCTTTCTAAATAGAAAAGGATTTTTTTATGTTTTGAGATCTATTTCCTGAGAATTTGGAGGGAGAGCTCTGTTAACTGTTGAGGAAGCAGCGGAAGGCTGGGAAACATTGAGTAAGCTGGATTAGTGGAAAGGAATACATTTATGCCTTGAGGCCGCGATATGAGCTGTAATTGGAAAAATATGAGCTGTATGTTGAAATAAATGAGCTGTACTTCAAAAAATATGAGCTGTAATAAAAAATATATGCGCCTTTATTAAATTGGAAAAATTATATAACCAAAATCCATGTAGCAATGCGCTATTAATAAGGTATAGGAGCTCTTTATTCATTTTTTCTTCCATTCCCTTGTAGGGTGCTCGCATTGATACCAGGCTGCTCGCAAAAGCGAAAAGTTGCTCGCAAACTCATAAACTTGATCGCAATCCTTTATACATTGCTCGCATTCATCCAAGCTGCTCACAAAACTGAAAAGTTGCTCGCACCCTCATATTTTTGCTCGCAAACTCAAAAACTTGATCGCAATCCTCTATTCTTCGCTTGCATTCATCCAAGCTGCTCACAAAACTGAAAAGGTGCTCGCTTCCTCATATGTTTGCTCGGAAACTTAAAAACTTGATCGCAGCCCTCTATTTTTTGCTCGCATTCATCCAAACTGCTCGCAAAAGCCTAAAGGTGCTCGCATCCTCATATTTTTGCTCTCAAACTCAAAAAGTTGCTCGCAATCCTCTATTCTTTGCTCGCATTCTTCCAAGCTGCTCGCAAAAGCGAGAAGTTGCACGCATTCTCTCATTTTTTGCTCGAAAACTCAAAAACGTGATCGCAGCCCTCTATTCTTTGCTCGCATTCATCCAAGCTGCAAAACTGAAAAGTTGCTCGCATCCTCATATTTTTGCTCGCAAACTCAAAAACTTAATCGCAGCCCTCTATTCTTTGCTCGCATTCATCCAAGCTGCTCACAAAACTGAAAAGTTGCTCGCATCCTCATATTTTTGCTCGCAAACTCTAAAACTTAATCGCAGCCCTCTATTCTTTGTTTGCATTCACCTAGTGGGCTCCCACAACCAAAATTACTAATTTCTAATTACATCTGTACTCACCGCCACCCGCTCTTGGACCGTGTAGAAATAAAAAAAGCCAATCAGCATATAACTAATCGGCCTCTAATCCTGTATCAAAGTCATTATTTTTTATCGTCTAGCATCGGGCATCCTACAGCAGGAAGAATAGCCCCTCTAAACCGCTGGGGAATTCTGAATTGATCCCATATCTGACTTCCGGGAGAAAATAAACCTTTATGCCAGTCTAAATACAATTCCATGTCCGCCTTTTGGATATTCCCATTTGATATTCTGATAGGGGCATCCAATCCGGCAGCTTCCGCATTCGTGGCATCCTTCATAGCCTACCTGCATTCTTATTTCTTCCCATTTATAGACTTCTGCGGGACAAAACAGGGTACATAATTTATCAGGGCAATTGGTTAAGCAAACATCATGGTCGAGGACCGTTAGATGTGATTTTTTGTCGGCTTTGAAACGAACTAAATACTGTTTTTCTTCTATGCTGCCAGTCATCGTTATTTCACCGCTTTCCAGGCTTTATATACATCTTTGATCAGTTTGATGGTGCCTCGTTCTGAGGTCATGGTTTTCATGATTTCTTTCTGTTTGTCTTTCTTGGAGGTTCCGTCTACTGTGAAGAATTTGCTTGCAGCCCGGTTCAGCATTGGTACGTAATCACGCAGAAATTGTGGATTATTTTCAAAGGTATGGGTGGCATCTTTGTATTTCTTTAAATCTTTGATTATGAAACTGTTGTATAATTTATCTTTGTATCCCTTTAATGTATCCATGCTGAAGTCGCCTTTTTTCTTGGCTTCGACAATTGTTTCTGCCGCCATCTTGCCTGATGCCATGGCCATATTAGAGCCTTCTCTGTGGATGGCATTTACAAGCTGTGCAGCATCTCCAACGACCAGCACTCCATTTCCTGCGACCTTTGGTACGGAATGATATCCGCCTTCCGGTATTAAGTGTGCCAGATACTCTGCTGCTTCACCTCCTTCAATCAGCGGCTTAACCATTGGGTGTGTTTTCAAATAATCCAGCAGGTCATACGGCTTCATTCTGGATTTAATCATGCTGGACAAGGTCGTTCCTACCCCAATATTAATACTCTCTTTGTTTGTATAAATAAAGGCTGTGCCTAGATTGCCTTTTGTAGAGTCCCCAAAAATTTCAATCGTACATCCCTGGTTTTCTGACAGATTGAATCTTTCATTGATTTTATCTTTTGAAAGGTTAATTACTTCCATTACCGTTAGAGCCACTTCATCGGGTCGGAATTCTTTATGGAATCCCAATTGTTTCCCAAGCAGTGAGTTTACTCCATCAGCTAATACCGTTACATCCGCATATACTTCTCCGTCAGGACGGTCCGTTCTTATGCCGATAACCTTCCCATTCTCGACGATGCATTGATTGGCAACGGTTTCATTTATAAGCAAAACCCCGGCCTCTACTCCTTTTTTTGCAAACCATTGATCAAATTTAGCTCTTAAAACGGTAAAATTATTATAAGGTTCCTGCGCCCATTCGAGCCCTTTATATCCGAAGCTCACAGTCGATTCTTTATCCATCATCCAGATGCGCTGTTCGATGACCGGGCGTTCCAGCGGAGCTTCCTTCCAAAATTCCGGGATGATTTCCTCCATCTGTTTTCTATATAATACTCCGCCCATCACATTCTTGCTGCCAGGATATTCTCCTCTTTCAATTTGAAGAACCTTTAATCCGTTCTTTGCACATGTATATGCGCAAGAGGTGCCAGCCGGGCCTGCACCAACCACAATTACGTCAAACTTTTCAGGCATAAGTCATTTCACCGCCTTTTTCTCGGAAAGCGTGTTTGAACTGTTTAATTAAAATTGGAAGAATCTCGAGGGCATCTCCGACAATTCCGTAAGTGCTGACACCAAATATGGGCGCATTTGGATCTTTATTGATGGCAATAATGATTTCCGAGTTTTTCATCCCGACCAAATGCTGAATGGCCCCGGAAATTCCTACGGCAAAATAAATTTTTGGGGTCACTGTTTCACCTGTCTGCCCGATCTGGTGGTCATGGCTGATCCATCCTGCCTCCACGACGTCTCTCGTTCCGCCCACACCCGCTCCGAGTACATCAGCCAGTTCATGAATCAAGGCGAAATTTCTTTCATCCCCCAGACCCTTGCCGCCGCATACGATAATATGGGCATCCGTCAGGCTCTTTTTTGTTACGTCTTTCACAATTTCTAATACTTTTGTTCTCATATCTTCTTCGCGAATTTCTAACGCTTCTTCGATCACTCTTCCTGTTCTAGAAGTGTCACGTTCGAGAGCTTTCATCACTTTTGGACGGACCGTTGCCATTTGAGGACGGTGTTTTTTACAGAGAATGGTTGCCATGATATTTCCGCCAAATGCAGGTCTGCTTGCTTCAAGCAGCCTCTTTTCAACCTCGACATCAAGCATGGTCGTATCAGCGGTCAATCCGGTACTTAAATCAGTTGCCACAGCGCTTGCAACGTCTTTGCCATTTGGCGTTGCTCCATATAAAAAGATTTCCGGTTTATATTTCTCTGCCAGTAAGATAACACCCTTCATATATGATTCTGTACGATACTGCCTAAGCACAGGGCTTTCTACCACATACACTTGATCTGCACCATAATAGATTATTTCATCTGCCAGGTTTTTAACATTTTCCCCAAGCAGGATGCCGGACAATGGTACCCCCAGCTTATCGGCAAGCTTTCTGCCAGCACCCAGCAGTTCTAATGATACTCCTTCTATTACACCTTCATTTTGCTCAACATATACCCATACTCCGCGGTTATCTTGCATAAAAAGGCCACTTCCTTCCTTACGATTCCATCAATTCACGGAAAATAACTCTTTATTTTGCAGCAGAACATCTATAACCTGCTTAACTTGATCTTCTGCAGCCCCTTCAAACATATGGCCTCCTTCCGGTTTAGGGGGAGTAAACATTTTCCCTACGATAGTAGGAGAGCCTTTTAAACCTAATTGTGTTTTATCAACATCTTCTAAATCACTGACAGCCCAGATGACCGGGTTATAACGTGCCGCTTTTATCATATTGGGCATAGGGGAATAAGCAATTTCATTTATTTCTTTTTCAACAGTCAATAAGCAGGGCATTTCTGTTTCAATCAACTCATACCCGTTAATAATTTTCCTTTTGACTTTAACCTTCCGCGTTTCCTTATTGATGTCGGTTACTTCTATCACATTTGTAATGGGCGGAATATCGAGCCTCCTGGCAATGCCCGGTCCTACTTGTCCTGTGTCGCCGTCTATTGCGTGTTTTCCGCAAATAATTAAATCGATGGGATGTTCCTTTGAAATTCTGTCAAGCGCCTTGGAGAGCGCATAGCTGGTCGCCAGTGTATCTGCTCCTGCAAATGCCCTGTCTGTTATTAAATAGCCTCTGTCAGCCCCGATTTCCACACTTTTTTTTATGATTTCCACTGCCTGGGGTGGACCCATTGAAAGAACGGATATTTCTCCTCCTGCCGCCTCCTTTATTCCAGCCGCTGCCTGGACGGCATGAGCATCATATGGATTTAAGATGGCAGGGGCACTGCGGCGGTCTAATGTATTCGTTTTAGGGTTAATCTTAATAATTTTGGTATCAGGAACCTGCTTCACGCAAACCACAATATGCATGGAAATAGCTTCACTCCTAACTAAGGGGAATTATGAACAGCATGTAGACTGTTAGTATCTATTTTCTATATATGACTTGCCTGATTTTTATATTCCTTATCAGCCGTGAATTAAGCCGTATAAAAAAAGAAGGAGGATAAAACAAAGTGTTTTATCCTCCTTAAAGAAATAGAGTTTTTAGATTAAGCCAAAAAGATGGCTCCATATCCTAAAGCACCCGTAATCACAAATGCAGGGTGGACTTTAAGTTTTTCCATTAATAGAAAGCTTGCCGCGCACAGAAACAGGGTCTGCCACAAACCAATATCGAGATAAGAACCGTCCAAAAATTGAAATGCCATTACAGCAAGCATAACAGCAATCGCCGGCCTTACATACAGAGTCATTTTCTTAACTTTCGGTGAATCCTTAAATTTGTATAAAAGGCTGATTAAGGCAATCAGCAGGATAAGAGACGGTGCGACGGTAGCAAACACTCCAACAAATGCCCCCAGGATTCCGCCTTCTTGATAGCCGATATAGCCAGCCATTTTTGTTGCAATCGGGCCTGGAAGAGAATTGCCAAGTGCAAGCACTTCACTGAACTCTTTTACTGTGAGCCAGTTGTAACGGTCAACCACTTCGTTCTCAATTAACGGTATAGAGGAAGGACCGCCGCCATAACCTAAAATTCCTGGTATGAAAAAAGCTAAAAAGATTTTCCATTGTGTAATCATACCATCTTCCTTTCTGCAGCAGCAGCCACTTCCTTGGCCGATTTGTCTTTTTGCTTCTGCTTCACTGGAGAAAATAGAGCCCAGGCGAGGAGAGCTGCAATTAGAATCCCCGGGTGGAGCCCCAGGACTTCCATTATGACAAGGCTCGCTATAACAAGGACCAGATTAACTTTCCAGCCGAGTCCTTTTTGTCCGTTTTTATAAAACTGCCAGGTAAGGACCGCAAGCATGACCGCTACAACTGGTACGACTGCCTTTGTCATTCCCAGCACCCAGGGCTGATCTTTATATGCAGACAGAGATGTCAGCACAAGGATCATGAGAAAAATGGTGGGGATGATTGAGGCAAGAAGCGCATTAACGAGCCCGGCATATCCTGCCACTTTATAACCAATATAGCCAGCCATTTTCGTAGCAATTGGCCCTGGCAGCGTATTTGCGAGTGCAAGCACATCGCCAAACTCTTCATCACTCATCCATTTGTACTTTTCTACCACTTCTTTGTGCACCAGCGGGATGGAAGATGGACCTCCGCCATAGCCTAGCATACCCACTCTAAAAAAGGCGATAAATAAATACCATTGTTTCATGTTTAATCATATCCTTTGTTGTTCATATAACAAGAGCTTACCATACAGCTATAGCTCCGTCTGTTCTTGGCTCTGTACCGCCGTGAAGAACCCCGTTATCCGGATTCCTCCATATGATCTGGCCTCTGCCGAATCCCCCGGAATCTGCTGCGACTTTAATATCGTGGCCTTTTCTGATTAATGCTTCTACAATGTGCTGGGGGAGAGAACGTTCCACTTCAATGGTCTTTCCTTCCATCCATTGCCACCTTGGTGCATCGAGAGCCGCCTGCGGATTAAGATGAAAATCAATGGTGTTCATAATAACCTGCACATGGCCCTGCGGCTGCATATAGCCTCCCATAACTCCAAAAGGACCTACTGGCTCGCCGTCTTTAGTAAGGAATCCAGGTATAATTGTATGATATGTCTTTTTGCCAGGTTCAATCCGATTTTCATGCTCTGGATCAAGTGAAAAGTCGGCCCCGCGGTTTTGGAGGGCAATACCGGTACCTGGAATCACGATTCCAGAGCCAAAGCCCATATAATTCGACTGTATGAAAGAAATCATGTTTCCTTCTTCATCTGCCGCGGAAAGGTAGACGGTTCCTCCCTTTGGCGGAGTGCCAGGCTCAGGAGATAGAGCTTTTTCTCCTATTAAATTTCTCCGGGTCTCAGCGTATTCTTTACTTAATAGCCGTTCGACAGATACACTCATTTTGTCCTGCTGAGTTATATATTTTTTCCCGTCAGCGAATGCCAGCTTCATTGCTTCAATCTGTTTATGATACGTTTCAGCTGATTCTTTTTCTGTAAATTCATATCCTTTTAGCACATTCAGTGCCATAAGGGCCACGAGTCCCTGGCCATTTGGAGGGATTTCCCACACATCATAGCCGCGGTAGTTGACACTGATTGGGTTAACCCATTCTGGCTCAAATGCTGCAAGATCTTCTTTTCTGATAAAACCGCCATGTTCCCTTGAAAAAGCATCGATTTTTTCAGCAAGATTTCCACGGTAGAAGGATTCCGCATTGGTTTCCCCAATTTCGCGAAGGGCAGCAGCATGATCAGGGGATTTCCAGATTTGTCCTATTTCCGGCACCCGCCCGTCCGGTGTGAAGGTTTTAAACCAGTTTTCAAACTCTTTTCCTTTAAGCCTATCCTTAAAAATCGCAGCTGCTCTTTTCCAATACTTTCCTAATACCGGTGAAATAGGATAGCCATTTTCCGCATATTGAATAGCTGGTTCAAGAACATCTTTTAACGGCAGTTTTCCAAACCGCTTCGATAAAGACGCCCAGGCTCCTGGCGCCCCAGGAACTGTAACCGGGATTAGTCCGAACTTGGGCATCTGTTCATGGCCTAAACTCTTTACAGCTTCTGCTGATATATTCTGCGGCGCAGGACCGCTCGCGTTAAGCCCATATAATTCTCCTTTAGTCCAAATGATTGCAAATGCATCTCCGCCAATTCCATTGGAAGTCGGTTCAACAACTGTTAAACAAGCGGCTGTTGCTATCGCTGCATCAATTGCATTTCCGCCTTTTTTTAATATGTCCAGGCCTGCCTGGGCAGCCAGGGGCTGGCTCGTCGCAACCATGCCCCGGCGCCCGATGGATTCCATACGCTGGGAAGAATATGGATAAGATAAAGATTCGTATGCTGGCATAATGTCTCCTTTAGATTTTGTCTATTTAACGGTATGTATCACTTATACAAATTAGTTAACTTAAAACGGTACAGCAGAGCGGCTCATTAAAGAGCCCCACTAACCTGGCTGCCGGAATTCATATCAAGTTTATCATTTATTATGGCAGGCAATGAAGTGTCCGTCTTCAATTTCCCTCCACTTAGGACGCTCCATTTTGCAGCGTTCTGTGGCAAGAGGGCATCTTGTATGAAAGGCACAGCCTGGCGGAGGATCAGTCGGGCTTGGAAGATCACCTTGCAGGCGAATTCTTTCAGTTTTGCGGCCAACCACAGGACGTGGAATCGCAGACAGAAGCGCCTCGGTATATGGATGTGTTGGATTTTCGTACAGCTTTGCAACAGGAGCAAGCTCTACCATCTGCCCAAGATACATCACTAGCACCCGGTCACAAAGATGCCGTACAACACCCAGATCATGGGATACAAACATGTATGTGAGTTCATGCTTTTCCTGCAAGTCTTTTAACAGCTTAATAACCTGTGCCTGTACAGATACATCTAGAGCTGATACCGGCTCGTCACAGACAATGAAGGAAGGATTAATCGAAATAGCCCTCGCTATCCCAATTCTTTGGCGCTGCCCACCGGAAAACTCATGAGGATACCGGTCATAATGCTCCTCTTTTAATCCTACTTCCTTCAAAAGCTGATTGACTTTCGAGCGGCGCCCAGCAGGTTCAAGGTCAGTATGTATTATTAAGGCTTCTTCCAGAGCGTCTCCAATTCTTTGTTTCGGATTTAGGGAAGCATATGGGTCCTGAAAAATCATTTGCATTTCCCGTTTGTATGGCTTGAGCTGTTTTGGGGTTTTGCCGCTCAGGTCATCGCCTTTAAACTTCATTACCCCATCCGTTGCCGTTTCAAGCCCAAGAATCGTCCTTCCAAGAGTGGATTTACCGCACCCGGATTCTCCGACTACTCCAAGAGTTTCTCCCTTAAAAATATCCAGCGTAATTCCATCCACTGCTTTCACATGACTTTTTACCGTTTTAAAAATTCCGCCTTTAATGGGGTAATGTTTTTTTACATTTTCTATGCTATACAGCACTTGTCGGCTGGTAGTTACGGTATTCACTTTCTTCCACCTCCTGGAGCCAGCATCTTACTGCATGATTTTCTGTTCTTTTTGTGCGGTATGGAGAATGCTGTATACATTTTTCCATGGCATGCGGACAGCGCGGATGAAAGCGGCAGCCGCTGATCTGCTCATTTAAGTTTGGCAGAGTGCCTGGTATCGGATTAAGTTTAAAATACGGATCGTCTACGTTAGGCACTGATGACAAAAGGCCCTTTGTATAAGGATGCTGGGGAGTATTGAATATAGCCTCTGCTGTTCCTTCTTCAATGATTTCCCCGGCATACATGACAATAACGCGATCAGCCACTTCTGCAACAACCCCCATATCATGAGTGATCATGATGAGGCTTGTTTGAAATTCATCTTTTAAATCATTCAATAAATCAAGAATTTGGGCTTGAATCGTTACATCCAGGGCAGTAGTCGGTTCATCTGCAATCAGCAGGCTTGGATTGCATGCCAGGGCAATCGCAATCATCACACGCTGGCGCATTCCGCCTGAAAGCTCATGAGGATATTGCTTCATTCTTTTCTCAGGCAATGGAATGCCCACCTGTTTCAGTAATTCAATCCCTTTTTGAAAAGCTGCTTTTTTAGATAGCTTATTATGGATCATTAATGGTTCACACAGCTGAAACCCAACGGTAAATGTAGGATTTAAAGCAGTCATCGGCTCCTGAAAAATCATGGAGATTTCGTTGCCGCGAATTTTTCTCATTTCCTCATGTTTTACGTTCAATAAATTTTTCCCGTTAAAGTTTATAGATCCTTCTGACCTGGCGTTGCCAGCAAGCAGACCCATTATGGATAGTGCCGTAATGCTTTTGCCGCATCCGGATTCACCAACGATACAAAGAGTTTCACCTTTCTTTAAAGAGAAAGAAATACCGCGAACGGCAGATACTTCGCCGTTCGCTGTCTTAAATTTTGTCACCAGGTTTTCTATATCTAATATACTCTGGGCCATAATATCCCTACTTTCTCTCTGCTTTATATAGACTCCATTGGCCAGTAGGTTCAAGATTTATTCCATTTACAGAATTATCTGCAGCGATAGATGCGACACCATGATAAATTGGAATAACAGGCAGATCAGATAGGACAAGTTCGTTTGCCTGCTTTAAATATTGTTTTCGTTCGTTTTGATCAACGGTTGAGCGGGATTGTTCAATAAGCTTGTCCAGCTCAGGATTCTTATAGCGTCCAACGTTTGTAGCTCCTGCATTTTTTGAATGAAGTCTAGGAAATAAGAGTTCACTCCCGTCTCCAGTAACATTGGACCAGCCAGCCACAGTTAAATCGAATTTCCCATTTTGAGATGCTTCTAGATACGTACCCCATTCAAGTGTTTCAATCTTCACTTTCATTCCAGCCTCTGACAGCTGAGCCTGAAACACTTCAGCCATATTCATATAGCCGGCTGTATTTGCAGCTAACAGTGTGATTTGCTGCTTGTCAAATCCGTTTGCTTTTACAATTTCTTTTGCTTTTGCAGAATCAAATTTTATAGCTTTATCTTCTGAAGACTTATCGTAGCCAAATAGTTCCGGTCCAATGAATGAGCTTGACTTGACTCCAAGGCCGCGAAGCTTCTTTACATATCCTTCGGTATCAAGTGCATAAGCCACTGCCTTACGAAATTCAGGGTTGTTCATAGGTTCTTTTTCCATATTAAAGGCCAGATAATAAACTGGAGTACCAGCTTTCTTTTCAATGTTTACATTGTTTAATTTTTCTACACGAGGTAAAAGCTCTGCTGTAACATTATCAAGGAAGTTAACTTTTCCAGTTTGCAGCATGGATACGGCTGTAGTAATTTCAGGAACCACTTTAAATGTTACTTTTTTCAGCTTAGGAGCTTCCTGCCAGTAATCCTTGTTTGCTTCTAAAACAATATCTTCACCATTTTCTTTTGCTTTGAATTTGAAAGGACCGGTGCCAACAGGGTCCTTCATCAGATCCTGCTTTTTATCTGCAGCCGGGCTTACAATGGCAGCATTTGAGTGAGTTAAAGCTGCTAGCATCGGGCCATATGGTTTTTCAGTCTTTAAGATAACTGTTTGAGGATCTTTCACTTCAATTGATTGAATAGGTTCTAGAAGAGATGCACGCGGTGCAGCTGTTTTAGGATCTTTAATTTTATCAAAGGTATATTTTACAGCTTCTGCATTAAACTCAGTGCCGTCTTGAAACTCAATGCCTTTTTTTAGCGTAATAACCCATGTGTTCGGGTCAGGGTTTTCGGCCTTTTCCGCCAGCAGCCCTTTAATTTCGTTTGTTTTTGAATCGCGGTAGAAAAGTGTCTCATAAATTTGCTCTGTAACGGATGATGATACAGAATCGTTAGTTAAAATGGGAGATAAACCAACCACCTTTGATGTTGTGGCATACGTGACTTCCTGAGCAGAAACTCCTTTAGCACTTCCACCTGATGAAGAGTTACTGCTGCACCCAGCTAAAGCGAAGGTCAAAATTAAAAGAAGTGTCAGCCATTTAGTTAAAGATCGATTCATTATTATTCCTCCTAATAGTTAATTTTCGAGATTCATGCCTGGATCTAATGCATCGCGGAGTGCATCCCCCACAACATTAAAGGCAAATACAACACACATAATAGCAATACCTGGGATGATAATCATATGAGGGGATGTCCACATAAAATCCTGTCCTGCTGAAATCATCGCTCCCCATTCTGGTGTCGGCGGCTGTGCTCCTAATCCCAGAAAGCTTAATGAAGCCGTCGAAAGTATGGCAGTAGCCATCCTCATGGTCGCGAAAACGATGATCGGTGCCATACAGTTTGGAAGGATATGCTTAATCATGATTCTCATATCGCTTGCCCCAAGGGATTTCATGGCAAGTATGTATTCTTGTTTTTTAATAGAAAGAACACTTCCGCGCACAATCCTTGCACAAGTAGGTATGGACCAAATACTGATTGCAATAATGACATTTGCCAGGCTTGTGCCCAGGATTGCGATAATCAGCATGGCAAGTAAGATTCCAGGAAACGCAAACAATAAATCTACTATTCTCATAATAATTCCATCAAGCCTGCGGTAATATCCTGAGAGCAAGCCCAGTGTTATTCCTCCAGCGAGGCCTAATACTACTGCTCCAATACCTACAAATAATGATATTCTCGCTCCATAAACAAGCCGGCTCCACATATCACGGCCGTAGTTATCAGTCCCGAGCCAGTGTCCTTCAGTCAGCGGCCCTAGTTCGGCCATCGAAAGATTTTGTTTCACTGGATCATGTGTTGCAAATAATGGGGCAAAAACCGCAAGCAGTATTTGAATAAAAATAATGAAAAGCCCTATAATTGCCACTTTATTCTTAACCAATCTCTTTGCTGTACTAATGATGGCGTAGTCCTTTTTCTGTTTCGGCAGGACTGTAACAGCATGGCTTGCTGTCTCTGCAGACATGGATCGTTCCTCCTTCTTACTTTGCTTAGATTCCTTTTTCACTTCTAACCTCTAAGAATGCTGCCTATAATAAGGTTTTGGTATTTGTATTAATCAAAACTGATCCGCGGATCAATGAAGGCATAAACAAGATCTACTACCAAATTTACAAGAACAAAAAGTGTAGCCACGAGAAGTACGGCGCCCTGTACCATCGGAAAATCTCTTGCAGCTATTGATTCAATCATCAGTCTGCCTACACCATTGATTGCAAAAACTTGTTCAGTAATAATGGTTCCCCCAAGTAAAAATCCAAAATTCAAACCTATAACTGTAATCACTGGAATCATCGCATTGCGCAGACAATGTATTAAAACCACTGACTTTTCTTTTACCCCTTTGGCTCTTGCCGTTCTTACATAGTCAGCTCTTATAACTTCAAGCATTGCTGAACGGCTCATTCTGGCGATCATAGCTGCTGAACCAGTTCCAAGAGTTATCGCTGGAAGGATAAGCTGTTTCATGCCTTCAATCGTCCAGAATGGTTCTGTCAGCCCCCCTACTGGAAACCACTGCAGATTGACGGCAAATATTAAAATAAGGATCGCTCCCAGCCAAAAATTTGGTATCGAAATTCCCGCTAAGGATATGACTGTTGCCGCACCATCAAACCAGGAATTATGTTTTAAGGCTGATATGATTCCAGCTGTTACACCAATTACAACCGCTACGATAATGCTGGCAACTGCGAGGTTAAGCGTATTTGGAAATCTGCTCATTAAGGCCTCTGAAACGGACTCCTTTGTCTGGAAAGAGAAGCCGAAATCTCCTTGGATAACGCCTTTTATGTAGTCAAAATATTGAACAAGAATTGGCTTATTCAGCCCAAGGTTTTCTCTAATGCCTGCAATGTCTTCTTTTGTCGCAGTTGGTCCCCCGATGATATTAGCTGGATCGCCTGGCGCAATATGCATACTCATAAAGACGATAAAGGAAATCCCTAGTAACAGCAGCACCAGCTGAAGCATTCTCCTGATTATTAACCCAAGCAACTTTCTTCCCCCTTTTTCAAGCGTAATTCTAAAGAGACTGAATACCAAAAAACAATAAAAACTCATTTCACCTTCCGTTTGTAAATTAAATATGTAATTAATTCTTACAAACGTAATATAAAGTAAGTATTTTTAGATTTTAATATATATTCTGACAATTTTCCAATAGGTATATGGAACCGTTTTAACAATGAATCCGATTACATTTAAAAAAGAGGACATTAACCTATTTTTTTAGGTTCATGAGCATAAAAAATACCCTCCGGCATCTATCCAGAGGGCAGCTTAAGCAATACCTGCCGATATGTATAGGACTATAATTTCAAACCTGTCCGGCTCTTAAATCTTCTCAGCATAATCTGGCTTTCTACACGGCTTATCCCTTCCACCGCATAAAGCTCATTATTAATGAACTTCTCAAGAGAGGCGAAGTCCTCTACAAGTACATGCATGTGGAGCGTGCTAGGTCCAGTCATCTGGTAGCAGCTGGCAACGCTTGGGTTATTAGCCAGGCTTTCGGCAACGGAAACTAGAAAGGCTGGTTCACAATCAACTTCAAAAAAGGCTGACACTTTTTTGCCGACTGCTTCAGAATTAATGACAACGCTGAATTTTTCTATAACTCCCGTCTCTTCCATCCGATGGACACGCTCGCGTACAGCTACTCGCGAAAGATTTAACTCTTTTCCTATATCTGCATAAGACATTCTCCCATTACCAGTCAGCAGGCTGAGGATGTTACGGTCCGTTTCATCTATTTTCATTATCTCACCACTTAGTCCTTTAATTTGTAATCTTTATTTTTATCAGATTTTATTTGAAAATTCAATAAAATTTTCAAATGCCTTATCCTGCCCGCTATCTTCTGCTATTTTGACAGACATCCATTTTATTTTAAAGCAAGAAGCTAATTTTCCCAATCCATGCTCAAATCAGCATAAAACATGGTAACAAGTCTAATTTCGTTTGAATAGGGTATTGTGTTATCATCTAAACATCACCAAACATAATTAGGATAAAATACTTAGCAGTTTTGATATCCCTCGCTAAAATGCATACTAAAATAAAGCATTTTAACTTATCTGCTTAAAGGAGAAGGTCATGACTCAAGTACTAATCGGAAGTTTTTTATCAGCGATGTCTACAGGACTGGGTGCCTTATTAATCCTTTTTTTGCCGGGATCAATCACTCATAAATGGCGGGATGTGATTCTTGCTTTAACGGCAGGCATCATGATGGCAGCCTGCATGTTCGGTTTAATACCTCAGTCTATGGAATCAGGAGGTTTTTTGGCTTTATCTATAGGTATGTTTTTGGGTGTTGGAACTCTGACCCTTCTGGAAAAAAATATTCCTCACATTGACCTGCAGCATTCAAAGAGCGGGATCGTATTTGATGAAAAAGCGCTCCTTATCATCTCTGCCATCACACTTCATAACATTCCTGAGGGCCTCTCCGTCGGAGTAAGTTATGCCTCTAATATTGAAGGCACAGGTAACTTGATTGCACTTGCTATCGGGCTGCAAAATGCACCGGAAGGTCTCCTGGTGGCATTATTTCTGGTTAACCAAAAAATCAATAAATTTAAAGCCTTTATTATAGCTACCCTCACAGGGGCTATTGAAATCGTTACCTCACTGATAGGTTACAGCCTTACTTCTTTTATAGAATTTTTAGTTCCATACGGATTGGCATTTGCCTCTGGAGCGATGCTATTTATCATTTATAAAGAATTAATTCCCGAAAGTCATGGAGACGGAAACGAAACTACTTCCACATATGCCTTTATTATCGGTATCTTATTCATGGTACTGTTGCTCCAGTTGTAATTTCTGCATTTTCCAATACCGAAAAAACCTTGCTGCGTCAGCAAGGTTTTTCGTTATTCCATATATATAAACTGAAAGAAATAGTTAGACAAGCCTTATATCAGAAAAATTTTCCGGCAATATCACAACCATACTTTGAATAGACAGCCGCACCTCTTTTTTTTCCGTATGCTCGATAGAAAGATATTCATTGATCAGCTCGTCTAATTCCTGGCTGTTTTCAATAGTTCGTGCATGAGTTAATCCGTTCTCTCTTGCAGATTTTATCATTTCACTTCTCTTCAGCTGGATATCATTCTGCATCTTTTGTAAGGTATAAGAGTTCATGATTAACCTGCTTCCTCCTAGTTTTTAATATAATACTATAGCATTATTACAATATATAAAGGCATTGTAAATAGATTCGCAATAATAGACATAAAAAGCTAAAAACCATCATAAATCTCTTTGTCTTCTTCGGGATTTCGACATTATAACCCTTTGTCTTTATCCTGTATTTGATAATTTCTGCATAGGCAGACGATAAAAAAAAAGGATGGCTCTGTGCCAATCCCTTTGTGGTTTGTTTAAAATTTCTGTGCTTAGCTATTTATGAAGAAAGGCACCGTTCTTCGCTTTTTGGTGTTGTCCAGCTCCAAGCTGCCACCTTCGAGACATAAGCCAATCAGTCCATGAGAAGAAAAAGCGCTTCTCACGGCCTGCTCGTCTTATGCTTGTCAGGTAGCTCCTCCACTATCGCTCCGGACCGCTTTCCGCTTTTCGGGTAATCCAGCTGCGAACTGACACCTTCGGTCATAAGTTAATCGCCGTTAAAAGGCAAAAGCGGCCTTTTACCACCGCTTTTCTTATGCCTGTCAGGTGTCTGCCTTTCTTTATGACTCTTCTTTTTATTAATTAAGATGTTCATGGTGCTTCAAGGTATCTTTATTGAAAGGCACCGTTCTTCGCTTTTTGGTGTAATCCAGCTGCGAACTGACACCTTCGGTCATAAGCCAATCGCCGTTAAAAGGCAAAATCGGCCTTTTACCACCGCTTTTCTTATGCCTGTCAGATGTCTGCCTTTCTTTATGACTCTTCTTTTTTATTAATTAAGATGTTCATGGTGCTTCAAGGTATCTTTATTGAAAGGCACCGTTCTTCGATTTTTGGTGTTGTCCAGCTCCAAGCTGCCACCTTCGAGACATAAGCCAATCAGTCCATGAAGAAAAAGCGCATCTCACGGCCTGCTCGTCTTATGCTTGTCAGGTAGCTCCTCCACTATCGCTCCGGACCGCTTTCCGCTTTCAAGCTTGCAGTTGTTCTTTGTCGTAGATAGGGACCCAGCCTTCGCTTGTTACAAAGATTCGTACAGCGACTACTTTACGGTCTTCCTGTAAGGTGAAATAATGGCGGGTATTGACAGGAACACTTATTAAATCTCCAGGATTTAAGTTTACATCAAACCAGACACCGTCTGTGCCTTCGATCGCAAAAATCCCATGACCGCTGACAATAAAGCGAACTTCATCGTCTGTATGATGATGCTCTTGTTTAAAGTTTGTCAAAAGCTGGTCAAGGTTTGGCGTTGAATCAGACAAGGAGATGACATCTTGAGCCTGGTAGCCTCGGCGTGCTGAAATATCAGCTATCTCTTCTTTAAAGCTTTCAAGAATTTGAGCTTTTTCTTCATCGCTGAGAGCAAACTTCTCTCTTAAATCTTCAGGCAGTTTATTAATGTCCCACTCTTCATAAATAACACCCTGCCCTTCTAAAAATTTGATTACGCTTTCTTGATTTTCAATGTGTTCATTTGATCCATGAATTGTAATTGTTGCCATTCTATTTCCTCCTAATTCGCTATAGTTTGATTTAAAGCTTGGGCAGAACGGCTTTGATTAAGCAGAAGCTCATAGCGGAACAGAAATTCTGATGCTTCGAGCAGCTTTTTAGCTTCAAATCCGGAGGTTCCCCAAACTGTAATTCCATGATTTCTAATCAAAACCGCACCGGAATTGCCTTCAATATGTGCAGAAAATTCATCTGCAAGTGTTGGGATATGGGCATGGTTATAAATGATCGGCATTCTTAACTCAGCATCTTCTTCCCATTTGCCGAAAGCTTTTATAATTTCCTGTCCTTTAAAAATAATTTCACCGCGGCCGCCATACAGTTCCGAGATGACATTGTTTTCGGCTGTATGGACATGAAGAATGCAGCCGGCCGAGGTACGGTTATATACCGCTGTGTGCAGAAGAGTCTCTGCGGATGGCTTTAAATGGGTTTCTTCTGCAGCCTGACCATTTTCATCTACTAGCAGGAAATCTTCGCTTGTTCTTTTTCGTTTGTCTTTACCGCTTGCGGTTACGAGAAAACGATTTGAGGAAACACGTATTGAAAGATTTCCGCTTGTACCCATGAACCAGTCCCTGGCAGCCAGTTCATCCTTAATGTCAGCAAGCTCTTCCCATTTATCTTTATAATCCATCACACCTTAACCCCCAGCTCTTTTGTGAGAATATCTATGCAATCATAAAATGTAGTAAAGGGTTGATAAGGAATGCCTTCTTCTTTGCACTTTTCTATTAAAAAATCTCTAGCTATAACTAAATCCGCCTGTTTTGCAGCTTCCAGATCTGTAATGGAATCTCCTATGACAATTTGAAAATAAGAATCATCGGCAATTTCCCTCATTATAGAAGGCTTACAGCAGCCGCACCCATTTTCGCAGTGTTCATCACAGGAATGAGGCCATTCAATTTGAATGAACTCACCGCTGAAAATGCCTCGGTTGCAGTACACCGATTCAAAAGGGATATAATCCTTTAGCATTGGTTCGACAAAAAAGTCGATGCCGCCGCTTACCACGTAGAAAGGTATTTGAAGTTCCTTCGCAAAATTTACAAATTCCTTAAACCCAGGCCGTATCTTGGCTTCCCTTACCACAAAGTCAATGATTTCTTGTTTCAGGCCGCTTTCCAAAAGGGAGAACATCTTTCCTACACCTTCTGCTATACTGATCTCCTTGTTAAGCACCTGATCCTTCAGGCTGTCCCAGCCTTCAGGACCGTAAGTTTTCATTAAGGATATTATGTTATCGGAATCTGTAATGGTTCCGTCAAAGTCACAAAATATAATTGGCTTCATTTTAATCCCGCAGGTACACCTCCCCATAGCTCTAAAGCTTTTCTAAGTTCGCTGTGATCCTTGGCATACCTTTCAAGATCCTGTCCTTCTAAGACAGCATCGACCGCCTGGCGGAATGCTTTTCCGCCTCCGCGGGCTCCATCGGGATGCCCATGGATGCCGCCGCCGGCATTGATAACACTCTCAATTCCAAAATCTGCAGCCAACTTAGGAACCATACCAGGGTGAATACCGGCAGATGGTACAGGAAAACTGGTTTTCCATTCGTTCTCGGGAACGGTCAGGTTTTCTCCAATTGCTAAGGCTTCCGCCCTTGGTATAGCCACATTGCCATATGGCGAAGGGAATAATGAGAAATCCGCACCCGCATAGCGCACTAATTTCCCTAATAGCAGGGAATTTGATACTCCATAAATAGCTGAAGCAGTTAAACCTCCGCTAAAAGCTGGATGCGCCATAATTGGCAGTTTTATATCCTGGTGCTCCCGCAAGCCCTGCAGTACATCGAGGCCATAGGTATGGACATTGAAGAGCAATGCATCAGCTCCTGCATCAGCAGCTCGTTTTGCTTTGTCAATAAGCTCAAATGTTCTTCCTGATAGATTAACGGCATAAAGAGTTCTATGGCCTGTTTCTTCAAAAACAGAGGTTAATAGCTTCCGGCTTAGCTTAATTCTTTCTTCGAATGGGGTAAGAGGATTATCGAAAAGAATTTCATCATCTTTTACCACATCAACTCCACCAAGTGCCTGTTCCTTCAGCTGGTTCTCTAGAAACTGAAGATCTCTTCCAAGCACTCCTTTAAAAATACTCATCACCAAAGGGCGGTTGTTTACATCTACTAAGCTCCTGATCCCTTCTATGCCAAAACGGGGTCCGGGAAATGCTTTCCTTAGCTCATCCTTTAACTCCAAATCGAGAAGTTTAATTTCTCCATCAAGTGATAATTTACCGAATACAGTTGTTAAAATGGCAGGTAAATCATTCGAAAAATTCAAGGCAGGATAGGCTATTTTAATTAGGGCGCGGCCCATTCTTTTACCGAAATAAAGGTTTGCTTTCTCTGACTCTTCCAAAGCTTCAACTGAAACGACTCTTCCTTTGTGCTTTCTTAGCTGCTCCTGCTGCAGGGCGGGCATATCTGTCCAGGTCCCAACAGTCAAGCCAAGCGCAACTCCTTCAGCTTTATGTTCGGGATTCCCCTTTGCATCATGCAGCAAATATGTAGCAATAACTTCACTCATTCAATACCTCTCCTTAAAAACAGCCCTATCGTGTGCTCCCTAACATTAAATAAAGCCTCTTCATAAGAAGAGGCTGATAGACACCATCTTCTTATCTCTCAGCTTTAAGCTGCAAGATTTAGCACCGTGCCTTAAGGAATATAAATTCCGGCGATATAAGATCGCCCCACTTCACAATGGAATTACGGTCGGTTGCCGGGCTTCATCGGGCTAGTCCCCTCCACCTGCTCACAATAAGAATATGCATATTCATATTTTAACAATTACATAATTTAAAAGTTTTCATTCAAATTAATTAGGATTATGCCAGTTATTTTTGGTGATGTCAATCTAAAATTTTTATAAAATAAGAATTGTTAGATTATTCGGGAACGATTAATTTGCGTTCCTTTTCGGTTTTATTTAGCGGCTTAGCCATCACCTGCCGCAAATAATCCTTATTTGAACAGCTTCAATTCCCTGATTCGGTCCACTGCTTCGCGGAGCCTGTCCTCTGTCGTAAGCAGGCCTGTGCGGACATAGCCCTCACCATATGTCCCAAACCCAATACCTGGAGCAACTGCCACATGAGCATGCTCAAGCAGATAGTCGGCAAATGCTTCTGACGTAAAGCCCTCAGGTACTTTCAGCCAGGCAAAAAATGAACCTTTTGGCGCTGATACCTCCCAGCCAATTTCATTCAGCCCCTCAATCAACACCTTTCTACGAGATTCATAGGTGTCTACAAGCTGATCTACACATTCTTGGGATTCCAGCAATGCCGCAGCTGCAGCCTCCTGTACAGCAGGAAACAGACTTACATACATATGATCTTGAATAAGCTCGATGGCCTCTATCACACTAGAGTTCCCAACGGCAAAACCTACCCTCCAGCCAGCCATGTTATAGGTTTTTGAAAGAGTATAAATTTCGATTCCAACATCCTTCGCACCTTCACACTGCATAAAGCTCAACGGTTTACTGCCATCGAATCCGATTGCTCCATAGGCAAAATCATGGACCACGCAAATCGAATGTTTCTGTGCAAGATTTATAGTCTCCTTAAAAAACTTCGAGTTTGCAATAGCTCCTGTTGGGTTATTTGGATAATTTAAAAACATGAGCTTTGCTTTTTCTAATGTATCTTTGGATATAGATGGATAATCAGGGAGAAAGTCGTTTTTTTCAAGAAGAGGCATATATTCCATTTGCGCCCCTGCCATGGCAACCCCTGACCAATAATCAGGATAGCCGGGATCCGGGACAAGTACTGTATCACCCGGGTTTAAAAGACATTGCGGCAATTCCACTAGTCCTGCCTTCCCTCCAAACAATATGGCTACTTCTTTGTCAGGGTCGATATCAACTCCATACTCCCGCTTATAATACTTAGCAGCAGCTTCTTTTAGATATGAATAGCCTTTAAAGGGAGAATATTTATGGTTTATCGGGTTTTGGGCAGCCTCCTGAAGTCTTCTGACAATATGATCGGGAGTTGGCTGGTCTGGATTACCCTGCCCTAAATTAATCACGTCATGCCCTTCAGCTGTAATGGCTCCTACCTTTTCTACAAGTGAAGCAAAGAACTGTTTAGGAAGTGCTTTTAATAATTCGGATTTTTCGAATTGAATCATAAATTCACCTTCTCTGAAATTTCTTGAAAATCTAATCACAAATGATATATCGTAAAAGTAAGAAAGTAAAGATAAACTGTGAAATTATCAGATTAATTGAAGCTGGGGTGTTAGAATGAACTGGAAAATCGCCTGTATTCAAATGGATATATCGTTTGGGAATCCTGAAGTTAATTATAAAAATGCAAAAGCTATGTTAAGCAGGGCTGCTGAAGATTCTCCCGATGTTGTTATTTTGCCGGAGCTTTGGACAACCGGATATGATTTAACAAGGCTCGATGAAATAGCCGATGAAAATGCACAGGAAACTCTGTCCTTTTTAAAAAAATGTGCGAAACAATTTAAATTCCATATAATCGGAGGCTCTGTAGCGAGTAAGACGGATGAAGGAGTGTTCAACACCCTTTTAGTCATCGATAAAAATGGAGAAGAAATCAAGCAATATGATAAACTCCACTTATTTAAGCTGATGGATGAGCATCATTTTCTGCAGCCGGGAAATAAAGATGGGTTCTTCTCATTAGACGATCAGCTGTGTGCAGGTTTCATCTGCTATGATATCCGGTTCCCGGAATGGATACGCACTCATACCTCGAAAGGGGCAAAGGTTATTTTCGTCACTGCAGAATGGCCAAAGCCAAGACTTGCCCATTGGAGAAGTTTGTTAATAAGCAGAGCCATCGAAAATCAGGCTTATGTAGTGGGAGTTAATCGTTCCGGATCTGATCCAAAGAACGAATTTGCAGGTCACTCCATGATTATCGACCCATGGGGGGAAGTGCTGGCAGAAGCGGGAGATCAGGAGCAGATCCTGCAAGGTGAAATCGAGCTGAAAAAAGTAGATGAAGTACGCAAACTGATTCCTGTTTTCCAGGACAGAAGAACTGAATTTTATAAATAATAGGATATTTTTTCAAAAATATGGTTGACAAAATATTTTCAAAATTGGTATGATTCACAACGAACAATATACAAACTATTTAAATAACTCTTATCAAGAGCAGGCTGAGGGATAAGGCCCGATGAAGCCCAGCAACCGACCGTAATACCATTGTGAAATGGGGCGATCTATTCGCCTGTACTTTTAAGGCACGGTGCTAATTCCTGCAGAAATTTTCTTTTCTGACAGATAAGAGGTGCGAAGCCAATCTTCCAGCCTCTTTCTTTGTGAGAAAGAGGCTTTTCTATGTTTCTGCGTTATAGTTTATCGATTTCTGCCAGGTTCACATGAACGGGCACCCTTTTAAAACTATAGTTTTTTAAGAAATTGAACGCGGAGTTTCGCATCCGCATTATATCCAGGAGGTAGGTTAAGATGGGAGATAAGATACAGCCAATATATGAACCATTAAATTCTAGTTCTGCAATCGCACTTGTTAACAGATTAGGATTATTTACTGAAAATAGTGTTCTTACATGTAATGAAATCGGAGACGGCAATTTAAACTATGTTTTCCATATCGCAGACACTTCATCTAACAGGGGCGTCATTATAAAACAGGCTCTGCCATATGCAAAGGTTGTCGGCGAAAGCTGGCCGCTCACTTTAAAACGTGCGGTTATTGAAGCCAACGCGCTGAAGATCTTCGGCAGCTTCTGCCCGCAATTGGTGCCTAAAGTTTACTATTCGGATGAACAGCTGGCTGTCACAGTGATGGAGGATTTATCCTATCTGAAAATTTCAAGAAAAGGTCTTATTGCAGGTGAAGAGTATCCTCTCCTATCCAGACATATTGGCCAATATCTAGCTAAAACTTTTTTCTATACATCCGACTTTTATTTAGAGCCCGGTAAAAAGAAAGATTTTGCTAAGCAGTTTACCAACCCTGAATTGTGTAAAATCACCGAAGATCTAGTCTTCACAGATCCTTTTTTTGATGCGGAAACCAATGACTTTGAAAAGGCGCTCACTGAAGCTGTGAAGAATTTATGGTCTGATGAACGGCTTAAGCTTGAAGCTGCTAAGCTTAAGAAGAGCTTCTTGACTGAACAGGAAGTCCTTCTTCATGGAGATCTGCATACCGGCAGTATATTTGCAGGCGCCCAGGAAACAAAAGTAATAGACCCTGAATTCGCTTTTTACGGTCCGGCAGGTTTTGATTTAGGCCTATATTTTGCTAACCTTCTGTTTCAGGCTATCACTAGGAAAGGTAGTTCCAAAGAAGTCATTTTTACGCATCTTCACGATGTATGGCTGACCTTTGAAGCCGAATTTTCCACGCTTTGGAAACAGGAAAGCAAAGAGGTGTATTGTAAGACAGAAGGCTATTTAGAGTATACCCTTCAGAAAATATTTACAGATGCTCTTGGCTTTGCCGGTTGTGAGTTAATCCGTAGAACAATCGGCCTTGCTCATGTTGAAGATTTAGACGGCATTTCGAATGAAGGTGAACGCATCCTTGCAAAAAAGACCGCTCTTCAGCTAGGCAGAGCATTGATCATGAATAGACAACAGGAAGCAAAGATTGAATCGTTAACAACGATAGTAAAAGACCAATTGCTTGCTGCCAGCTTATCTTAATTGCCGCAGGAGGAGATACATCATGCAAAAATTAAACATTCCTTATTCCATTCAATGGAATGAAACACATATCACTATATTAAACCAGCAAGAACTTCCTTTAAAAACTGAATTTTTGGATCTTTATACCCTCGAAGATGTCTTTGATAGCATTGTTACCTTAAAAGTTAGAGGCGCTCCTGCAATCGGAATCACTGCTGCTTTTGGCGCTGCCCTGGCTGCCAATGCATTAAATGAAGAACATTTCCCAGTATTTATAGCAAAAGTAAAAGAATCTATATCCTACCTTGCCTCTTCAAGACCTACTGCTGTAAACCTTTTCTGGGCTCTTAATCGAATGGAATCTGTATTGATTGAGTCAACTACAGTTAACGAGGCAAAGACAAATCTTGTGCACGAGGCACTAAAAATCTTTTTAGAGGATGAAGAAACCTGCCGGCAAATTGGCGAGTATGGCCTATCCTTACTTAAGCCCGGAAGCCAGGTAATGACAATCTGCAATGCAGGCGGCATAGCAACGGCCCGGTATGGTACAGCCCTGGCTCCATTTCACCTTTCAATAGAAAAAAATATTCCTTTAAAGGTTTACGCTTGTGAAACACGTCCTGTTCTGCAAGGATCGCGCCTTACAGCCTGGGAATTGATGCAGGCTGGTGTTGATGTAACTCTTATTACTGACAGCATGGCTGCTCATACGATCAAAACCAAAGAGATCAACGCCATAATTGTCGGCGCGGACCGTATAGCTGCAAACGGAGATACGGCCAATAAAGTTGGGACATTCGGTCTTGCGGTGCTGGCTCAGCACTTTGGGATTCCATTCTATGTTGCCGCTCCTTCGAGCACCTTTGATTTGACTTTAGCAACAGGCGAAATCATTCCAATAGAAGAAAGAAAAGAAGAAGAAATTACTCATATCGGGAACACTAGAATTGCTCCAAATGATGTTGCAGTCTTCAATCCGGCATTCGATGTGACTCCTAATGAGTTAATAACAGCCATCATTACCGAAAAAGGAATTATCTATCCTGATTATGAAGAAAATATTCACCAACATATAACGTTGTAAATATAAAATAAAACGGTTTACATTAAGTCCTTCAAATAGGGATCATGTAAACCGTTTTATTTTTGGCTGTTTTCGCAAACTTTGTTGCTATCGAACAAGGAGGTTGATTTCCTCTCCAGGATGCTCGCTTTCCGCGGGGCGGGCGGTGAGCCTCCTCGGCTTTGCCTGCGGGGTCACACCTGTCCCGCTGCTCCCGCAGGAGTCTCGCACCTTACGCTCCAATCAACCTAATTTAACAATGAGATGACTTTGTAAAACTTATTAAATAACAACAATCTTTAAGAAAAGAGCCTATTTTTTTTTAGATACATTATGAGCTGATCATACTCACTGATCAAACCTTGGAAATATGTTATTTAAAAATAAGGGGATTGAACTTTAGGTGTTAAAACAGTAAGCCGGAAGTACTTTCCAAATGTAAAAGATTTCTTTTTAAATCGGTTTTACTGCCAGCATATCCAGTTAAAGAACCATTCTTTCCTATGAGCCGGTGGCATGGAATGATGATCGGGAAAGGATTCACCCTGCTTGCCTGCCCTACTGCCCTGACAGCTTTGGGTCTTCCAATGGCAATAGCTGCCTCACTATAGGATCTCGTTTCTCCGTAAGGGATGATACGCATATACTCCCACACTGCTTTTTGAAATAAAGTTCCTTCAATCTGCAGAGGCACATCAAACCGAATATCTTCACCCGCAAAATAACGCTCCAGGGCATCATTAAGATGATCAAATAGACCGTGTTCTTTCTTATATTCAGGAGAAAACTTTGTTTTAGCCTTAGTAAATAGTTCTTCCCCTAGGAAAATTCCAGTCAAGCCTGACTCTGTTCCTATGAAAAATAAATCACCGATTAAAGGATGATGATAGGTTCTCCAAAAATACAATGTTAAAGACTCCCCTTCCGGCGTCCATCAAGCGGCAGGAAGATGCGAAAAGTCGTACCTGAACCCAGCTTGCTTTCAACATCTATCCAGCCCTTATGTTCTTCTATAATTTTATAGCTTACCATAAGTCCGAGGCCTGTACCTCTTTCTTTCGTTGTATAAAAGGGCTCTCCCAGTTTTTTTATTTTTTCTTCAGGAATACCCTGGCCCTGGTCGCTTATGGATATGCACACATACTTCTCCTTATATGTATCAGTTTCCACTTTGATCGTTCCGCCATTTGGCATCACTTCTATAGCATTTTTAATAATGTTAATAAACACCTGTTTCAGCTGATTGCCTTCGCAATAAATATTTTCTATTTCACTATTGTAACAAGTCTCAAACTGGATATTCTGCATCAAGGACTGAGCTGTTAAGAGTTCAATCGTTTCTATTAAAATTGCATTTATGTCCCTTTGAAGAAACTTTACTGCCTGAGGCTTCGCGAGTACCAGAAATTCAGTGATAATCGTTTCTATTCGCTGCAATTCAGAAGTGATCACTCGGAAGTATGTAGAGAAATCATCCTGTATGCTTCCCTGAAGAAGCTGAATGAAACCTTTTAGTGCAGTCATTGGATTCCTAATTTCATGGGCTATACCGGCAGCCAGTTCACCCACCACATTAAGGGTATCAGATTTCCTCAGCTGTTCCTGCATTTCAAGCCTTTCCGTAACGTCCCTGAACACAGTAAGGCTAAGACCTGTGTTGATCCGGGTTGAAAATTCAATATGCTTAATAATACCATCTTTAAAGTGAATTGGAATAATGGTACTGCTGAATTCATTTTGATTCAACTCATTTAAATACTGTTCGAAATTCCTGGCATTCTCAGGCTGTAAATTAATTAAATCATACACCGAACGAGCAGACATTTTCTGAGGAATATCTAATATTTTCAATCCTGATTCATTTATATCAGCGATTTTTCCTGAACTATCCCACAAAATCAAGCCATCAATAGAATCTTCGAAAACCTTTCTGAACTTTTGCTCACTCTTGCGAAGCTGCAATTCCATTTGATACTTTTCGCTGACATTTCGGAAGATCGTAATAATATGATCATCTTCATCATGGAGCCTGGACGTAAACTCCAGAAGCTTCCGCTGGCCATTTGGCATTAAAAAAAACGTTTCAGCACGTATGGCTTTTTTTTCAAACAGCTCATTAAGAAGAAAATAATAACGTGCATCTTTTGTTAGGACAAAATCTGTTAATTTCAATCCTATTAAATCTTCTCTGTCTGTTTCAAAAATTTTGGCGGCTGAATGATTAACATGCAGGATTTCACCATCCTTATTCCAAAATACTATAGCATCCAATACCTGTTCAAACAGGTCTGTGAAATTCCTTTCACTCTTTTTTAATTGTTTTTCTATGCTCAGCTTTTCGGTTACATCCCTCATGATGCTCATGTAAAGGCCGTTTAACATATTTGTGCTTGTTGTATATTCATAATGTGTATATCCTTTGCTGTGGGTAAAGACAACTTCCCCTTTTACAGAACCCTCCTGATCCACTTCCAGTTTTCCCTCTTGCCAGCGATTCAAATAGTCAGATAACACAAACTCATCAATATATTTTCCTGCTAAATGCTCTTTTGATTCCCCTACTGTCCGGCAAAAGGATGGGTTCACATCTACAATAATTCCTTCTTTGTTATAGATTACGATATTATCCACAGCCTGATTAAACAGATCTGCAAACATTTGAACGGAAATATTCCGTTCCTGTTCTTTCCGTTTTTGAGTGGTTATATCTTTAATCCGATAAATCCGTTTTTCTTCCAGACGATCGAGTGTCGCCACATATTCTACATATTTAATAGTGCCGTCTGCCAGTTTAATTGTCCATTCATCTGTAAATACACCTTCTTTAATAAGCATATTTGTTTGATAGTCCAGTATATCTTTTGGTACTAGCTGCAGGAATCTATCAAGATTGAGATGAAACAGCTCTTTTTCCCGCAGCATAAATAAACTGCAGGCCAGGTTATTCACATATACTATTTTGTTATCTTTATTAACTATAATAAGGGCATCAGAAATGACTCCAAAAAAATCATAATACATTTTAATCTGCTGCCTTAAAGAATTTAGTTCTGACTGGCACTCATGTAGAGCGTCTGTCTCCAAAGTATTAGACATAAAACCCCTCCGCAAAATCGAAGTAAAAGTATTACTGAAACCTTTTCTTAAAGGTACTAGTTCTACATTCTTTTACAAAAATCCTATTCATTTGCAGTAAAACAGGAAATAATAACTAATTTCGCTAAACTCCTTTTAAAAACAGCTCAAAGATAGGAGAATATAGTTTTAAAGCTGATATCAGTAAAACTTGCCAATAGCAAATTAAACGTTTTTTCATTTTCAAAGCGGGTAAAGAAGCTAGAAAGAATCGAAATAATCGATAAAGCCTAAAATTGGAGGAAGCTATGAAACAGCGCGATTACTTCTTCGATAACGCTAAATTCATTTTAATGGTCTTTGTGGTGTTTGGTCATTTGTTGAGGACGTATATCGAACAAAATGAAATAATCTATACCATATATAAAGTCATCTATACTTTCCATATGCCCGGCTTCATACTAGTATCTGGTTTCTTTGCGAAGGGAATATATGAAAAAGGCTATGCCGGAAAACTGGCAAAAAAATTAATTCTTCCTTATCTGATCTTCCAGATCATCTATACGATTTACTATTATTATTTGTACAATAAGTCAGAGATTACTTTTAATCTTTTCGACCCGCAATGGGCACTGTGGTTTTTAATCAGTTTATTCTGCTGGAATTTAATGCTTCCCCTATTTGCCAGACTTAAGCGATGGACTGGGCTGGGAGTGGCATTAGGATTGGCACTAGCGGCCGGATATATTAATGAAATCTCTAATTTCCTAAGCTTATCGAGAACTCTTGTGTTCTTCCCTATTTTCCTCCTTGGATATCATCTTGGTAAAGATGATATCAAGAAATTAATGAGCAATCGCGCCAGGGTTGTATCAGCAATAACGTTTGCGGCCGTATTTATATGGTTTTACGTAAACAAAGACATGGATTATAAATGGCTGCTTGGTTCAAAGCCCTATGCCCAGCTCGAAGAAACGAGTATTTTTTCAATGTTTAAGAGACTTGGTTTATACGGTCTCAGCTTAATGATGGTACTCAGCTTTTTCTCATTCGTACCAAACAAAAAATTCTTCTTCACTAATTGGGGAAAACAAACGTTATATGTATATCTTCTTCATGGATTCTTCATTAAATTCTTTAAAGCGAGCGAGGTTCACAGCCTATTCACCGATGCAGAAAACTTTATTATGCTCGCTGGAATCTCTTTGATTCTGACCATCATGCTCTCGAGTGATTTCATCGCTTCCATGGCACAGCCCATGATTGAGTTAAAAACAACAAAACTTAAACAATTAAGCGTAAAGATAAAGGTTTATGCACATTTCTTTAAAAACCAGCTCAGGAAGCCATTTCATGGCTGATAACTTTAGCGTCTTTCTTATTGGGAGACGCTTTTTTTGATCAGATTTACTTATCTGAAGGTACTGCTAAAATTCCTGACAAAGCATGTATCGCCGATATAATCATTACACTGGATAAAAAAAATGAATCATCAGATACAAAATTAATTACGTCAGAATGCGCCATCACAAAAATCAGTAAAAAATTTATGAGCTTTACTAAGGATTTACATCAAATTTAAAGAATAGAATCGTTTACCCGACATTAGTTTCCTTATGTAATAAATAGTGCTATTCTATAGGATTGTGCCGCTTACCCGCTCAATTCCTCTGTATACATCTAAATGCTTCTTCTTTCCTTCCATTATACCGAGATTAAGCATCCCCGCGTTTCGTGTTTCGCTCATAAATGCTCTCACAGCCGATTGCTTGAGTCCTTCACTAGATTTACCTTCACTGCACGTAATTAATTAACTCGAGAAGCAGCCCTTGCTTAGACTTCCAAATTCTTCAGCAGAAAAAGACAAACCTTTCCAGCATGTTCAACTATATATTTCGTTTATTAAGGTATAAACTCTCTGCTCAAATGATATAATTAGAAGTTAGTTTAATCTTATTATATTTGAGAGGAGTGTCATGCGTTTCTAAGCGCAGAACACATGAATATTATTTGTACTACATTAAATGCCAAGTATATACACACGAGTCTTTCCATCCGCTATCTAAAAGCTTATGCTGCACCGGATTTCAATGTCGATATTTGTGAATATACCATTAAGGATCCTACTATTAATATCGTTTCAGATTTATACAATAAAAACCCGGATATTATAGGGTTCAGCTGTTATATATGGAATATCGAAGAAACCATTAAAGTCATCTCCATATTAAAAAAAATAAAGCCGGAGCTTATTATTATTCTGGGGGGGCCAGAGGTAACGTACGACACCAATGAGTGGCTGGCGAGAATCCCAGAAGTTGATTTTATTGTAATAGGAGAAGGAGAAGCTACCTTTAAAAACCTGCTTCATCAGCTGCACGGCGAGAAGAATTATACGGCAATACCGGGTCTTGCTTATCGTAAAGCTGAAAAAAACATCATACAGCCGCAGGCTTCAAAGCTAGATTTGCGTGAGCTGCCATCTCCATTCAGATTTGAGGAAGATCTTCCACATTTAGCGAAAAGAGTTGTCTATGTGGAAACAAGCCGAGGCTGCCCTTTTAGCTGCCAATTCTGTCTTTCTTCTATTGAAGTAGGAGTAAGATATTTCGACAGGGAAAAAATTAAAGATGATATTAGATATTTGATGAGTCATGGCGCCAAGACCTTGAAGTTTGTGGACCGCACCTTCAACATCAGCCGCAGCTATGCACTGGAGATGTTTCAGTTTTTAATTGATGAGCATCTGCCCGGAACTGTATTTCAGTTTGAAATAACCGGTGACATTATGAGGCCTGAAGTCATTGAATTCCTTAACCAAAATGCACCAAAAGGATTATTCAGATTTGAGATTGGCGTCCAATCCACCAATGACCCGACTAATGAATTGGTAATGCGGAAGCAGAACTGGGAAAAGCTTAAACGTACCGTGAACATGGTTAGAGACGGCAGGAAAATTGACCAGCATCTGGATTTAATTGCTGGACTTCCGGAAGAAGACTATAACACGTTTAAAAAGACTTTCAATGATGTGTTTGCATTAAGGCCTGAAGAATTGCAGCTTGGTTTCTTAAAAATGCTTAGAGGAACAGGCTTAAGGCTTAGCGCAGAGAGGCATGGCTACATTTTCATGGACCAGTCGCCTTACGAAATTCTTGGAAATAATATCCTCAGCTTTGATGATATTGTCAGGATTAAACAAGTGGAGGATGTTCTTGAAAAATACTGGAATGACCATAGGATGGATCATACCATTGAATATCTAGTTTCCAAAGCTTTTCCTTCTCCATTTGATTTCTTCCAGGAATTTGGCGAGTTCTGGGAAAATAAAGGCTGGTCCCGTATCGGCCACCAGCTGGAAGATTTATTTAAGAGGCTTAATGAGTTTCTTCATTCAAAGCAGAATATTGACCTTGATATAATTGAAAGCCTTATGAAATATGATTATTTATCCAGCCATAAGTATAAGCCAAGAAAGCCATGGTGGGAAACCAGTCTGTCAAAAGAAGACAGGAGTTTGATTTATAAAGAAATTTTGAACAACCCTGGACTGCTGGGGCAAGAGTTCGAGCAATTATCTTTAAGCGAGAAAGATCTTCATAAACATACAATGCTCGAAAAAGTTTCGTTCAATCTCGATCGGGGTACGGAAGCACCGACGATATTAGTTGCCTACTTCCAGCCATCTGGAGAAGGTGCGAAACTGTTCACTCTTTCTGAATCAGGAATGAAAGAAAGTGTGAGCTAATAGCTTAAGCAATTTTCATACTTCTTACATTCCATCCCTCTTGATTTTTTCAAGGGGGATTTTTCAACGCTATTAGTTTGTGAATCAAATGAGGCAGTAATGATTGCCGGGCATTCACAAAAGGCGCTGTTTTACTTAATCTTGCCTGAGCAGAACCTTCAACTTTCCTTAGAATCTGAAGGCTAAAACGAATGGAAGATGATAGTTTAAACAAACTGATACATGAACGAAAAACCGGGAAGAAGTAACCATCTTTTTCATATTGTCATGATCTTGATAAAGATTTGCAATCATTTTGAGATTCATCAGGTTTTGTGTATGAATTATACCTGTTTATACTAAGAACTGATTACCCCGTATTGCTCTTATGTAAGAGATTCTGTTCCCCATTGAAAGAGGCAGGTGAGCCGGTACAGACTGTATATATGTATAGAAAAAGCTGCAGGAAAAACTCCTTCAGCTTTTTCTTTATGTTCTTACGCATTTTCTGGAATTTGAATGGTTTTGGTTTTCACACAGCCTTTAACGCTGGCTCCTTTATTCATTCTTGTTATAATTTTCTTTATCCGTGTTCTTGTCATGGGCTACTTGCAGAGTTTCGTACAATTTTGATGCATTCATATCACCGGTCAGTTCTGTACCGAATTCTTCCCGTATGCCTGACAAGCCGGCTTTTCTTTGATAACGAACATGTTGTTCCACTATAATCTTCCCTTTCTTCCCTGTTTTGAATTTCGGTTTGCACCCTTCATCGGATTCTCACCATGTGCATATTCCGTTGAAAATTCGGCCTCCTGCAAATTCTTTCTTGGGGTTTTGCTCGTTTTTACGGCTGCATCGTATTCTGCTTTTCTTTTCGGCATCCATATCCCTCCTTATCGTTAGAATGACTCGTAATAGCTATAGGTTATTCCTGCTAATGTATGGACAGCGAATTAAATGAAATAAAATTTCATTAAAAAAGGATTTATTCAGAGAAAATTCGTTTCAGAGCCTTTGATATTTTGTATAATTAATAAAACATATGTTTTTTACGGAGGATGTTTATGCTGCCGATAGAAGTCAAGAAAATGATTGTCTCAGTGGTAGGTCATGAGAATTTTGATGATTCAAAGGCCGGGTGCCTTGTCTATTCCTATGATGCCACCCCGCAATTTCAGGCCATGCCCCACGCTGTAGTGAGTCCGCGGGATACAGCCGAAATAGCAAGCATTGTAAAAATTTGCAGTAAATACAAAATTCCTCTTGTACCAAGAGGATCGGGAACAAATTTATGTGCTGGAACCTGCCCTACTCATGGTGGAATTGTAATGCTTTTTAAACACATGAACAAAATTCTAGAAATTGATGAAGAAAATCTAACTGTGACTGTACAGCCGGGTGTCATCACGCAGGACTTAATTTTGGCGGTGGAGGAGAAAAATCTTTTCTATCCCCCTGATCCCAGTTCAATGAAGATTTCAACCATTGGAGGAAATATTAATGAAAATTCCGGAGGCTTAAGAGGACTTAAATATGGGGTCACCCGGGATTATGTAATGGCACTGGAAATTATTCTTCCCAATGGGGATATCATCCGGACAGGAGGAAAACTTGCCAAAGATGTGGCCGGATACGATTTGACTCGTCTATTTGTCGGTTCAGAAGGTACCCTTGGCATCATTAGCGAAGCAACATTAAAACTGATTCCCATGCCGGAAACGAAACAGACAATGCTGGCCCTATATCAGGATCTGGAAGCAGCTGCAAAGTCGGTTTCCAAAATCATTGCTCATAAAATTATCCCAGCAACTCTGGAATTTCTGGACCAGCCAACTCTTGAAGCAGTCGAGGATTTTGCGAAGGTTGGACTTCCTACCAATGTAAAAGCGGTGTTATTAATTGAACAGGATGGACCACCCGATCTGGTGGAAAAGCACATATCACTCATAGCAGAAATATGCAGGCAGAACGAGGCTGTCTCAGTCCAGATAGCCCAGAACGAAGTAGAAGCGAATGCCCTGATGACTGCCCGCCGCTCGGCTCTATCTGCCCTCGCCCGGCTGAAACCGACAACCATACTAGAAGATGCAACCGTGCCTAGATCAGAGATCGCAAATATGGTAAGAGCGATTAACGAGATAGCTGAAAAATACAATGTAAACATTTGTACATTTGGCCATGCCGGTGACGGAAACCTGCATCCGACATGCCCAACAGATTCAAGAAACCAAGAAGAAATTGAACGGGTTTAAAAAGCATTTGCTGAGATTTTTGAAAAAGCGGTCTCTCTTGGAGGGACGATAACAGGAGAGCATGGAGTCGGAGAAATGAAAGCACCCTTTCTTGAATTAAAACTGGGAGCCGCCGGCATTGAAGCGATGAAAGCAATTAAAAGCTCATTTGATCCTCTTAACATTATGAATCCAGGAAAAATTTTTGCTAAAGAATCAAGAAAACGCGTGGTGATCTCAAATTGACTGCACTAGAAGAGAAATATGCGATACAAACAGGTTTTAGGGAGCGGATGGATGAAGATGAACTGTTAAATTGTATGCGATGCGGTTTTTGCCTGCCAGCATGCCCTACTTATATTACTTCTGGCTATGATGAAGCACAGTCTCCCCGAGGCAGAATAGCATTAATGAAGGCTGTTAGGGATGGAATGATCGAATGGGATGATGATGTTGACCGATCCTTGGGCTTATGCCTTGGATGCAGGGCTTGCGAACCGGTGTGCCCTGCCGGAGTAAAATATGGACATCTGCTGGAAGAAGCCCGAGATATCATTCAGGATTATAAAAACCTCTCACTTCCGGTAAACACGATTCGCAAAGCTATTTTTCAAGGTTTATTTCCTCACCAGGATCGAATGCAGACGGTAACTGGACTGCTGGGTTTTTACCAAAAATCCGGGCTGCAGACAATCGTGCGCAAGATTGGTTTTATGAAGCTGTTCCCTGTACATCTTGCATCTATGGAACAGATTTTGCCAAAGGTTCCTTCAAAGAAGGATATGATGAATCGTCCTCGATATTTAGAACCTGCTGGAGAGAAGTGCGCACGGGTAGGCTTTTTCAGCGGATGCTTGATGGAAACCATGTTTATGGACACAAATAACTCGACACTGAAATTACTGCAGCTTGCTGGATGTGAAATTATTATTCCTAAAGACCAGTCATGCTGTGGTGCTTTACACGGACATAGCGGAGAAAAACAGGGATCAATAGAACTTGCCAAAAAAAATATTCAAGCGTTCGAAGAGTTAAATGTAGACTATATCATCACGAATGCAGGCGGATGCGGCGCCTTCCTTATTGATTATCATCATTTATTATCCGGGGACCCCGAGTGGGCCGAACGGGCAAGACAGTTCACGGAAAAAATAAAAGATTTTACTGAGATCCTGGTCGATTTAGATTTTCATAAAAAGGCTGAATTAAAGCTTGATCATCAAATTGTGACCTATCAGGATTCCTGCCACCTCAGGAATGTTATGAAAACCTTTAGTGCACCAAGACTGCTATTAAGCCGCATAAACGGCATCACCTTTAAAGAAATGAAGGATGCCGGAAGCTGCTGCGGATCGGCAGGAATATATAATATTGTGGAACCTGAAATGTCTATGAGAATATTGGATACAAAAATGGGTCATACCAAAGCATCTTGTGCTGATACAGTTGTAACGGCTAATCCAGGATGCCTGCTCCAGATGAAGCTCGGCATAGTAAGAGAAGGCATGTCGGACCAAATGGAAGCTGTGCATATTGCCGATCTACTATTAGAAGCGGTTCAGTGAAATTTTCCACCAAACCGATTTTGGGCCCTTCACAAAAAAAATAGAAGATGACTTAGAACGCTTGGATCTAAGTCATCTTTTCTAATCTTATGGCCTCTGGTTCTCCGAAACAAGCTGCATACAAATTAAAATCGTCATCAAAACCGTCTATGATGAGATTTTTTACGATTCTAGAGAGGATAATTCCATCGATCGTACCGCTTCCTCCATACCCCATCAAATAAAAACAGCCAGGATGCTTTTTATGATAGGCAATCTTTTAAATCGGTATCTTCGTCAAGCCCGCCTGCTATAATTCGGTTATCCTGAGTGGTCCTTACATAAAGATATGGTCTCGCCGTTTCCCATATTAGCATTCGGTCTTTCCAATTTTTAATGTTTAATGGATTGGTTACAATACAATAAGAAGTAGTAAGAAAGGCATTGGTTACAGAAATTTGATGACTGGCCTCATACCCAATTGAGTATACGAGATACTTTGCCCTGATGGTATGTCCATTAGAAGTAACTACATGATAATCTTCTGAGCTCCTTGTTTTGCCGATTATTTCTGTTTCCTCATACACTTTGACCCCGGCTTCTGCTGCAAATTTAAAAAGAGCGTGGGTGTATTTGAGGGGATTTATTTCTGCCTCCGATTTCGAAACAAGTGCGGCAGGCTTTGAAAATGAAAAAGCTTTTTGTATCATTTCTCTCGTGTAAAATTCAACTGGAAATTTATATTGCTTTAATGTCTGGTACTCCTTAATTAAAAAATCTTCATCGGCCTTGGTGCTTGCAAAATATAGGCTGTTTCTGGTGCAATAATCCAGGCCGGTTCCGATTTTAGGAATAATTTCCTCTCTTACAATCTGTACCGCCTTTTGGAAAAGTGAATAATGTCTGACAGCTTTGTCTTCCCCGAATCTATGGATCGCTGCAGTAAGGGACCTATCATTGATATATTGAAGAAGACCTGCGTTTGCAGATGTACTCCCTTTTCCAATTTTCCTTTTCTCCACAACCACTACACGTAATCCAGTATTACTCAGGAAATAGGCACAATGCGCTCCAGTTATGCCTCCCCCGATAATCAAGACATCACATATCAGGTCTTCTTGAAAGGACAGGAAAAGGTTCAGGCTGATCCAGGGTTTTCTCCCAATATAAATTACCGGAAACTAAATTCAATTGCTCTCACCCCACCCTTTTAGTATCTGATTTTAAAACAAGAGCCATACTTGGCTTTTTCCCGAAAAGTATATGTCCTGTTTCCATCAAATAAAGGTAATTGACCCAAAAAGAATAGTATTCAAAACGAAATAATTAAAGCCTTCCTGTCCTATACTAATTGTACAGAGAGTTTTTCTCTGATGCTGCTTTATATGGAGGTAAGAACCATGCCAAGTAGAAACTCTTTGCTAGTACCAGGTGTTGAACAATTTTTAGATCAATATAAGTACGAAATCGCCCAGGAATTTGGTGTGCAGCTTGGTGCTGAAACAGTTTCTCGTGCTAATGGGTCTGTTGGCGGAGAAATTACAAAACGACTTGTTGCTCAAGCACAATCCCAGCTTAAAGGCGAACTGTAAACTAACTGAATACACGTGAATTTCAAATAAACTTCAGGTTTTAATTAAAATCTGACTCTTTTTGGCTGACCCCTATATAAAAAAGAACTCCCTGCTGCCTGCCGGCTGCGGGAGTTCTCCTGAATTTAATTACCCTTAGAGTGTTTATGTTCCTTGTATTTCTTAGAGACAGTCTGGATGTGAGGCTCAGTATCCTGCTTAGATGCCTGAGTCTGATTTTTTTTACCATTATTATGGTTGGCGGGGCGAGACTTTACCCTTTTTTTTTCAGCGGGCTCTAACTTTTTTTCTCTCTTTATGTCAGTTTTGTTGTCTTTTTTATATCGCTGGTTATTGCTGTGATCCTCGTGATTCGTTTTACTGCTGTTTTGGTTTACTTTATTTTGAGCTTTATTTTTGTTAGGCTGCTGCTGTGAAACGGCTCGATTATTTTTTCCTTCTTCTACTTTTGCCTCTGGTGAAGGAACAGTACTGTTCGATGCCGGTTTTTTGCTTTTCTGTTTCGTAGCTGGTTCTGATTTCTTTTTCGTCTTATCATGCAGCTGTTTAGACTCTTTTACAGAATCGACTGGTTTAATAAGCCTTTTAGTCTTTTTTTCTTTTTGTTCTTGAGATTTTACATATTTCCCTGTTGAAATTCCCTTTTCTATAGCCTTTTCTCGGTCAGATAGAGAAGCTTTAACCACGGTAAATTTAGCATCTGGATTATGCTGCTTTATTTGAGAAGAATTCAATGCATTATCCAGCTTACTGTCCATTTCGCGTTTTTCATCTTTCATGATCACAGTAGAAACCACGATTTCTTCTTGCTTAGCAAGGTAACCAGTTCTTTTACTTTCTTCAATAATCTTATTGGTTACCAGCCCCACACTTTCCTTTTTCCAATTCGTAATCTTTTTCAATATGATTTTGCCTTCTTTATTCAAGCCCTCAATATCTATGACCTGAAGCTCGTCATTCAGTCCAAGTTCCAGGCTTGGATTGATATCAATGGTCATATAAGCAGAAGCTTTATCCGAGAAGAGCATTGGCAGCAGGGACAGCATTAACAGGAAAGCAGCTGCAGAAGTAAGAAGTACCGAATTTCTGCGAAAAAAAGCTGATATACCTTTGTTCTTTTTCTTGGTGTCCGGGCTGGAAGCAGGGATAAAGGAAACTTCTTCTCCGATAAAATATTCTTTCTGCTGCTTCTGGGCTTTTAAATATTGGCCATCAGGGGTTAATAATGTAATAAAGTCGCTGCCGACATCTAAAATAATGCCCTTCATTCTTCCAGCACCCCTTTAATATAGTCTTTCATAAACACATAATCCCCAGAAAGGATGAGTGTAATAGAGATAATATATTTCCTGTTTCGTTCCAATGTTTTTCGGCTGACTGAAACTATATCTTCCAGCTGCTTGATGGGCAGACGTTTTTTTTCTTTTAGATAAGCTGTTAATACGGCATCGGAAGCGATTTGTTCAGCAATGGATATTGCGGTTTTTCTGGCATCTGTGTGCTTCGGGCTGTTTTCAGCTAAATCAGCAAACTGAACATCGTACTCATTTAACTCTTCACGGAATTTAATAATTTCATCTCTTCTTCTCTCAGCTTCTTGCTTTAGATGATATTCATTTAAAGATTGTTCCGTTTCTAAATAATGTTCTTGTTCCTTTTGCTCATCACTGCTGGCAAGATCAACAACCAGATGTCTCTGCTTAGACTGGCTTCTAAGATAGTCAATGATTCTCCTTTTGATTAATGTATCTGCGAATGCAATAAGAGAACGGCCTTTTTCCGGGCTGTATTTTTCTATTGCTTCGTTGAACGCTATAAGACCAATGCTAAATTCATCATCAGATTGACTTATATATCGTTTACAAACAGACGAAACCGTTTTGGCAATAAAGGGTTTAAAGCTTTCAATTAATTCATTGCGCAGGGACTGGTCACCCTCTTGTATTTTAGAAATGGTCTCATCTAAAGAGCGATTTCTTTTAAACGCAGTAAATAACAAACTTAGCATTAGTCTCACCCCTATCCACCGAACATTATATCATAGAGTACAATATTACATTCTAAGGATAGGCTTTTGAAAAGATAGTTCCTAAAGAACTATCTTTTCATAAACAAGCAGGTAGTAATTTAGCCAGAATTATTTTTGTTTTTCTTGACCTTTGTTTTCTTGTTTTTGTTTTGGAGCCTTTTGTTTCACTGCCTTCTTTTGCTGTTTTAATTCTTGTCTCACTTGTTTGTATTCGTCCTTAACAGCTTTTTGTTTGGCTTTGTATTCTACTTTTACTGCTTTTTCTTTAGCTTTTATTTCTTGCTTGACTGATTTAGGGGAAGCTTTCAGTGGAGCAGCAGGTTTTACTGGATTTACTGGTTTTACTGGATTTACCGGTGTGACAGCTTTAACAGTCGCCTCTTCTTTTTCTGCTGCCGGAACTGTCACAGCTGGTTCAGTTTTCGCAGCTGCAACAGGCTCTTTTACTGTTTCTGCTGGTGATACAGGAGTTTCTTGTACTGTTTCTGCTGGTGTTACAGGAGTTTCTTGCTTTTGCTCTTCAGTTTTCTTTTCAGATTCTTCTTTTTTTGCTTCCCATTTCTCAAGCTTTCTCGCTAAGCGCTCGTATGTTTTATCAATATTTTTTTGCAGAGCAGCTTTTGCAGTTGGATTTTCCACTTTTTCTAGAGCTGCTTTCAATGCAATAATATTTTGGGAAACAACTTCAGATTTTTTGTCAGCATCTGCTGCTCCCTCTTTTACTTCTGAATCATCCGTTTCTACATCTACTGCTTCAGCTTTATCTTTAGTTTTTTCTTCTTGTTTAATTTCTTCTGAATCCTTTTCATCTTCTTTTATAAGTTCGTCTGAGTTTTCCATATCACGAACAGCCTTTTTGATTGTTTCAATCGCTTCTGCTTGTTTTCCTTCTGCAAATAGCGCTTCTGCTTCTGCCAGTCTTTCGGCCGCATATTCTGATAAAAGTTTAGCCTCTTTTTCATCATTAACTGTCAATGCCAATTTTATTTTCTCTAAGGCTATTTTCGTAAAATAGAAGAAGTCTCCTGGAACCAACCCAGTCTCTTCATCCTTTTTTAGGACCTTTCCTGATTCAGCCGCATCACTTGTACTGCTTTTTTCCAAATCTACTGTTTCGTATTCTTTCTTTTGTTCATTTTCTTCTGCATGAACAAGAGTTCCCGATAACCCAATGGAACCTGTTAAAACAAGCGCTAATGCTGCTTTAGCTAATTTCTGTGTATTCTTTTCATTTTTGGCCGAATCTTTTTTCATTCTCAAACACCCCATAATTTTTATGTATTTTGAACGTTCATCAAATCAATTCGGCTTTTGTTATTTATTTTAGGGGGTACAACCGAAAAATATTTAAAACCAATCTATTTACCCTCTTTCTATATACGTAAACTATTTTTTAAAAAAAGGTTTCTCTCCATACATGAAGAGAAACCTTTCTTACCAATCTGCTGTTTTATCAAGTAAAGTATCAATATCTATCGAATGAAAGTTAAATTCATTTATATCAAGCTCTGAATTTGTGGCTTCAAGCAGCTGGTCTATATCAATCATGCGCTGATCCGCACCTCCTGGTATCTGACAAACTATTCACTATAGCATTCGAACAGTGGTTCATTTTCTTGGGGGTGCTTTCAGCAGGAATTTACAGTCTCATACAATTTCTGCGGCTTTAAGCTCAGCGCCATTCATTCTTTATGGCTGATTCTAGTTTTTATAGGAAATTACTTTACAAAAATACTATCGATATATATCATTCTAGTATGAAATATTATTAGACAAATAGGTGATTTTTCTGATAATATCTCTTTGTAAGCGTTTTCCTTTTTATTGTAAGATAATACTTAAAAAGTAGATTAACAGCGAGAGGAGAAATTTATGAGCAGTAAAAATAGTGGTTTACAGAGGGGTCTAGAAGAAAGACATATTACATTAATGTCACTGGGCGCAGCGATTGGGGTGGGCTTATTTCTTGGTTCTGCTTCTGCAATAGAGCTTGCGGGACCAGGGATCTTATTAGCCTATGCTTTAGGAGGCCTTGTTATTTTCTTCATAATGAGAGCACTTGGGGAAATGGCTATTAAAAACCCGGTTGCCGGTTCATTCAGCCGGTATGCCAATAATTATATCGGCCCGCTGGCTGGTTATATTACTGGTTGGAATTACTGGTTCCTTTGGGTTGTCACATGTATGGCAGAAATTACAGCAGTTGGGATCTATATGGAATTTTGGTTTCCAGGAACTCCCCGCTGGTTATGGGCACTGGGTGCTTTAATAATTATGACTGCAGTAAATTTCCTGGCTGTTAAGGCCTATGGAGAACTCGAATTCTGGTTTGCACTTATTAAAATTGTTACGATTGTGCTTATGATTATTGTAGGAGCCGGCATGATCTTTTTTGGATTAGGAAACGGCGGTGCAGCTACAGGGCTAAGCAACCTGACTGCACATGGCGGATTCTTTCCTAACGGGATTTCCGGAGTGCTAATGTCTCTTCAGATGGTAATGTTTGCTTATCTTGGCGTTGAAATGATAGGTGTAACGGCTGGGGAAGTAAAGAATCCGAAAAAGTCACTTTCACGTGCCATCGATTCTGTATTTTGGAGAATATTGATCTTTTATGTAGGATCGTTAACGGTAATTATGTCGATTTATCCTTGGGATAAAATTGGAGAAGAGGGCAGCCCATTTGTTCTTACATTTGAAAAAATCGGGATACCAGGGGCTGCAGGCATTATCAATTTTGTTGTGCTGACAGCAGCACTTTCTTCATGCAACAGCGGAATCTTCAGTACCGGGCGTATGCTGTTTAACCTTGCGCAGCAAGGTGAAGCTCCAAAAAGCTACGGTATGGTGAATAAAAGCGGAGTGCCTTCAACAGCTGTGCTCGTTTCAGCAGGAGCGCTGCTGATTGGGGTATGCTTAAACTATCTAGTGCCTGAACAGGTATTTGCATGGGTAACGAGTATTGCCACATTTGGAGCGATTTGGACCTGGGCAACGATATTGATTTCCCAGATGAAATTCCGGAAATCTCTGAGCCCGCAAGAACTGAGCAAAATGGAATATAAAATGCCTTTTTATCCATTCAGTTCCTATATATCGCTCGCCTTTTTAGCTGTTGTAATTGCACTAATGGCCTACTTTCCGAATACTCGTATCGCGTTAATCGTAGGACCAATCTGGATTATTATGTTAGTATGTTTTTTCTATGGCAAAGGGTTTCACCGGAGAAAGAACTCTTCTTCCATAAAAGCAGAGATCAGCGTAGATTAATACGTAAGGCTCTGTTAAACTTGGATGTTGATTTCCGCTGCAGGCACTCGCTTTCCGCGGTCGGTCCGGGAGCCTCCTCTTCACGTGTACGCCTGCGGGGTCTCCCTTGACATGCTTTTCTGAGCAGGAGTCTAGCGCCCTCCGCTCCAATCAACCTGTGCAAAAATTAACAATGAACTTTATCTAAGTCAAACGTAAAAAAAGCTGTCTGCATAATTGCAGGCAGCTTTGATTTTTTATGGACATGAAGACTTTGTTTATTGTGGTATGGAGACGCAGGTTAGCAGTACTTCTTACGCTTTACTTTTTTATACAATCGATAGCCCTTTCGGATCGAATCCACTATTGCAAAAGGGAAAGGCGGATGAAATTTAAAAATAAATGGTTTATAAATACGATAATACGCTTTTTTTAAGTCATCCCATTTGCTGCAATAGCCTTTTTTATAGAAATCAGAGATATCGACAATATATCCCCTGCCGCCGTTCATCGCCACATTTTTCCCATGTACATCATATGGATTAAGCCCTTTAGTCTTCGCATCTTTAAGGGCGGTGTCTATTTCCTTTATTACAGATTCCGGAATAGGGACTCCTTTTACCAGAGCGTTAAATAAGGTGATTCCGTCTATCCGTTTGAGTATTAAATAGTTTTTTCCATATCCATATAGAAAGGAATAGGAAGGATGACTGCCGAGTTTTTGGTAGACTTGTATCTCTTTTTTTAATTCCTCCTGATTTCTTCCATACACTTTCACAACCCATTCTGGCCTAGAGCTATGTACAAAAACTGCTGCATAATTTCCATTTCCCAGCAGCTTCCAGGAAGCACTGTAATTACGGACTAGTATAGGATCAAAGGGACTGTCTGCCTTAAGGTCTATATTGGGAAGCAGGCTTTTTTCAATCAGATCTTTAAATTCTTCTATTTGCATAATTTCCCCTTCTTAGCCCAGCTTTACCATGCACACAAAGCAGGCTTTCGAAAACTGCCTTGTTTATGAAGCTTGTTTAATTTTTTTGTCTTTGATAACGAGAAGTATAAACTGATTATAACTGCCTATCCATAATTATGACTGTTTTTGATCATTCTATAAGCTCAAAATATCATACCATAGTTTGTCGCTGTATAGAGATCGTTATATTAAGCATATTCTATACGATCAAGCTGGCATAAAAATCTCACTGTAACTCTAATTTATCCTGCAGATCATCCGCAGGTGAAGCGCAGGGAAAAACATGCTTTTGCACTTTTATCGTTTTCATTACAAATATTGTAAAGTTCTTATTACCTCTGTGTCTACAGTTATAGAAAAATAAAAAGAGGACTCTTTTTCGGAGTCTCCCTTTTCATGGCCTTAATGATTTTCTGCCTCTTTTGCCTGGTCTCCCTCTTTCTTTGAAAAAAGTAAACCGACGATGATAATTCCAATCAGAACTGCCCAGAACGTAAATTTCCATGGAGCTGATTCTGGGAAATGATGATCAAGAATTCCAATTTTCGTGTGAGCCATAGTAAACACAGCCAATTTGACTCCTACCCACCCTACAATGATAAAAGCAGCCGTTTCTAGTGAAGGTCTTGTTTGAAGCAGCTTTACAAAATAATTGGCAGCAAACCTCATAATGACAAGACCAATTACCCCTCCAAGGAACATCACTGTAAACTGCCCTCCATCTACACCGCCAATTGAGAACCAGCCTGTTTTTGGCAGCGTGACTGCAAGTGCAACTGCTGCAAGCATAGAATCAATGGCAAAAGCTATATCCGCTAATTCAACCTTTAATACCGTCATCCAGAACGAGGATTTCTTTTCCTTAGGTTTGTGGGCTACCTGCTCTCTTCCCGCGAACTTCTTATACAAGTGGCTGGTTGCTATAAATAATAAATAAAGAGCGCCTAAGGCTTGAACCTGCCACACATCCGCAAGGAAAGAAATGAGGAATAAACTTGCAAACCTGAACACAAACGCACCCATAAGACCATAAAACAAAGCCTTTTTCTGCTGTTCTTTAGGCAGATGCTTTACCATAACTGCCATAACTACTGCATTATCTGCAGCTAATATACCTTCCAGCCCGATAAGCACTAACAATACCCATCCATACTCCAATAAAACTGATGCTTCCATCTTTGCTACCTCCAATAGTTTTATTTTGCCTCTGCACTGATACTAGCTTCGGTCCAAAGTCTGGAAACAAATAAAAAGACCTCTGCCAGTGGCAAAGGTCTTGCTAAACATGAATTCATGTCAACAAAGCCGATGGAACAGGTCCATGAATTGACGACTTTGTTTTAGGTGTTACCCTAACGCTACTCCCCTTTGAGAAGTACTCATATTCTTTTAGTTATTTATTATTATAATTGAACTCAGAATTTTCGCAAGAACTTTTTAACGAATGGGAATTTGATACCGGCTATTGAAAAGAATTCCACCAAACTGCCAATCCCATCTTTAAAATTGGGACAAGATATACCAGAACCCGCTAAATCTGCGAGTGCCTGACTGCAGTCAAACCGGCCATTCCAGGTAAAATAATCGAGTGCTTCCTTTTCAACTCCTAAAAATTTTCGTAAGGGCTTTATGGGGAGAACAGCTTTCCCTGCAGCTATTGGTATTTTACCTGCTGGTTTCCGTTTCAAGTAAGCATGGGTTAACAAGGAATAAATCTCTGTTACAGTATATGGATCAGGATCTGTTAAGTGATAAGTTTTATGTATTCCTTTATCACTGAGGCTCAAAAATGCATCAGCCTTGATAATATAGTCGACTGGAACCAAATTAACCGCTGCAGAGGATGAGCCTAAAACGGGATAATCGGCGAAAAACGGAGCGCATGTAAAAAATTCAAAATAAAAAGGCCCATCAAATTTTATCGTCTCTCCTGTTACTGAATGGCCTTTTTCTCTTGAATATTCTAATTAAATACTGCATGTTCCGCTCATTTTTCTGAAGTAAACTAAATAAAAAGCCCATGAGTTATTTACTCATGAGCACATCATTTGGTATTGGTTGTGGATTTTTAAAAGAAATTCCTACTCCTGAGAACCCGCTAAGAATGGATAGCAGCGGACAAAGCAGGCAAAAGAAAGCAAATGGAGCATATTCCATAGTAGAGACACCTAATACTTGTGTTAAGAAAACGCCAGATACCCCCCATGGAATGAGCGGATTAACAACCGTACCTCCGTCTTCTAATGCCCGCGCCAGAGTTTTTTTAGTTAAGCCTGCCTTTTCATAGCTTGCTTGAAACGTTTTCCCCGGCAGCAATATGGATAAATATTGCTCCCCAATGAGGACATTTACTCCGATGCTTGTGCATACTGTTGCCGTAATGAGCCTGCCAGCTTTTTTTAGCCGGTGAGCTGCTTTATCCAGCAAAGCAGGGATAATGCCAAATTTAAATAATAAGCCGCCCATACCAAGTGCAAGCAGCACAAGTGAAATGGAAAACATCATACTCTCCATGCCGCCGCGTGAGAGGATGGAATCCAGCTCCTTGATTCCGCTGTCCAGCTTGTACCCTGAAAACAAAACCTGCCCTGCTGATGCTAAAGTTATGTTTGCTTCCGCAGTAAATGCGATTACTAAGCTTGAGATTATACCTGCTGCCAGTGTCGGCACAGCCGGAACCTTTTTCAAGGCCATAATAGCAACTAAGACAAATGGAAACAGGCTGATGATACTTACGTTTGTCTCTCTTTTGAGTGATTCCAGGAAAACTCCTATTTCTTTTACCTGGCCTGAATCAATACTTGGTGACAGCCAAAAGTAAATGATGAACGAGATGATAAATCCCGGAACAGTAGTCCATAACATATTCCGTACATGTTCGAATAAGTTTACGCCTACTGTTTCAGAAGCAAGATTACAAGTATCAGATAGCGGCGACATTTTATCCCCTAGAAAGGCACCCGATACAATCGCACCAGCAGTAATGGCCATTGAAACATCCATTGCTCCAGCCATCCCAATAAACGCAACTCCTATAGTGGCTGATGTAGTTAAGGAGCTGCCAATGCAGAGTCCCACCAGGGAAGCTATTAAGAACGCAATGGCATAAAACGCAGAACCACTTAAAAACTCAAATCCATAGTACATAATTGTAGGGATTGTCCCGCTCATCATCCAGCTGCTGATGAGCATCCCGATAAACAGAAAGATATATATAGCTCCCATGGCTGAGAAGGCCCCCTGAGCCATCGCTTTTTCCATTACACTGAAATGAAGGCCCTTCAGCTTTCCATATATAAGTAAACCCACAATGGCCGCTATGATCGGCAAATGCGGCACCATTTTTAACCCAATAATCCCGAAACTGATGATTGATAAAATAAGAATAAAAATGATCAATGCTTCTTTGAACGAAAGCTTTAAAATAGACTGATCTGCCAGCATGATATTCTCCCTTTCCTTGTGCAGTCTTTACTTTCAGGCAAAATAAAAAAGCCTATCGCCTGCATATAGGGACGAAGAAGCTCCGCGGTACCACCCTATTTGATAAACATAATTGTTTACCCACTTTAAAAATGTCCGTTTTCTTTGCAGATGTATTTCATTAAAACTGCTGCCCGAATTTTCAGCTTCCATTCGGTCTCTGCCTGCTGCCCGCAATTAAATTACTAGCTTTCTGCTAACGGATACTAACACACTTAAACGCTTTTAAGCACTAAAGTATATTGGTAGAATAATATAGTTTTTGAGTTTTGTCAATGAATATATTAGGAGCTGTGCTGCAAGCACTTGGGATATCTGATCCCTAGGCTTGTGCTGATCAATTTTGAGGTCCAGCTTTTCATGGTGCGTTTTCAGTCTTTTATTCTAAGTAAAAGCAAAATATTTAGAGGAACCATTAGTCAGTGGACCTTTAAGGCTCAGAAATCTGGATACTTTATTAATTTTTTCTTCAAATACGTCGGCCTGTGCTATGTCACGGGTCTTTGTGGAATGCTCTAATCATTTTAAGGTGAAATTTATAGATTTCCAGTGGTTAAGAGGGTTTTCTGAGATTTAAGAGGGTTTTCTGAGATTTAAGAGGATTTCCCAAGATTTAAGATGTTTTTAAAATTATTGCTCTGTTAAATTGCCTGTTGATTGCAGCGAAGGATGCTCGCTTTTCACGCAGGAGTCTCGCGTATCCGTGTTCCAATCAACATAGTGCCAAATCTATAATGAGCTTTAACAGAGCCTAAAATTAAGGAGGGTTTTCTGAATTTAAGGGGGGATTTCTTAAATTATTGGGTTCTCAGGCAACGGCATAAAAAAACAGGCCCACCTTTATCTTGTACAAACAAAAAAGGAACAAAAACCATTTAAGGTTTTTGCTCCAGTTTCTAAATTACTTCATATCCATTGGATTGTATAATTTAATATCCGGATTTTTATCTGTAAACCATCTTAGTGCAAATTCATTTTCGAATAAGAAAACGTATTTATCGAAACGGTCTTTTACCAGGACGCTTCTGGAATTGGAGAGGTTTTCGTCTATTTTCTCGTCATCAACCCAGCGGACTACTTTGGTCCCTACGCGTTCCATTAAGACATCCACGTTGTACTCATTTTTCATCCGGTGTTCGAACACTTCAAATTGAAGCTGTCCGACTGCACCTAGCAGATATTCTTCCATCCGGACGGTTTTAAATAGCTGAATGGCCCCTTCTTGGACCAGCTGCTGGATGCCTTTGTGGAAGTGTTTTTGCTTCATTACGTTTTTGGCGGTTACACGGACAAACATTTCAGGAGTAAACTGCGGCAGTCTTTCAAACTGGAACATATCCTTGTTCGTTGTAATAGTGTCCCCTATTTGATAGTTGCCTGTGTCATACAGCCCAATGATATCTCCGCTGACAGCTTCATTAACCGTATTCCTGTCGTCAGCAAGAAACTGAGTAGACTGAGACAGATTGATCTGCTTTCCTGTCCGGCTCTGGAACACGGTCATGCCCCGTTCAAACTGGCCTGAACAAATACGCAGAAAGGCAATTCTATCGCGGTGCTTTGGATTCATATTAGCCTGAATCTTAAAGATAAATCCTGAGAAATCATCGCTTACAGGATTAATTTCTCCAGAAGTTGAATTTCTTGGCTGAGGCTGCGGAGCAAATTGCAAATAAGTATCCAGGAATGTTTGAACTCCAAAAGCCGTTAGTGCGCTGCCGAAGAATACTGGAGTTAAGGTCCCATTCGCGATCCGTTCCTCAGAAAATTCATTTCCTGCCTCAGAAAGAAGCATAATTTCTTCTAATGTTTGTTCAAACAATTGAGAATCTGCCAGCTCATGACCCGCTTCAAGTTCTCCATCCTCATTTAACGGAATAAACGGATTATCTGTTTCATCCTTGAATAGTTCGATTCGATTGAAGTAACGGTCATAAATTCCCATAAAGTCCTTGCCCATGCCAATTGGCCAGTTCATTGGGTACGATTCAATACCAAGTACTTCTTCAAGCTCCGCAAGCAAATCAAGAGGAGGTTTTCCCTGTCGATCCATTTTATTAATAAAAGTAAAAATCGGAATCCCGCGCATACGGCAAACTTTAAACAGCTTGATCGTCTGCTCCTCAATTCCTTTAGCGGAATCTACAATCATGACTGCGCTGTCTACAGCAGTAAGAGTACGATATGTGTCTTCACTGAAATCCTGGTGGCCAGGGGTGTCTAATATATTGACGCGAAATCCTTCATAATCAAATTGCATAACACTTGAAGTTACGGAGATTCCACGCTGCTTTTCAATTTCCATCCAGTCACTTGTAGCATATTTTCCCGTTTTACGTGCCTTTACAGTACCCGCATCACGAATCGCTCCTCCAAAAAGCAGCAGCTTTTCGGTCAGCGTAGTTTTACCGGCATCGGGGTGGGAAATAATTGCAAACGTTCTTCTGGATTGTACCTCATCCTTAACAGAAGCTTTCATTATTTCTTTCCTTCCTATATATATCTTTCAAAATACTCATCAAACAACTATATCATATTCCCCTTCCTTTTTCTATGGGCATAAATTGGGGAAGATAATTGAAAAAAAATACAGATTCATGTAGAGAAAAAGTAATGGATCTTCTGGAAAGAATTTTTGAGGGTCAGCTATAAGGAGAGATTTCTGTTTACGCAGATAGAACATTAAAAAGCAGTGAACCAGGTTCACTGCTTTACCTAAAGAGGATATTAGAATTGTTTTGCAAGCTCTATTGCTTTAGAGGCTGCCTCGCCTACAATGTCTTCTGCTTTAGAAGGGTCAATTGCTACACCTTCAACAAGTACAGTCTGGACATTATTAATTCCGATAAAGCCCATTATCGTTTTAAAGAAGCTTTCCGTATGTTCCACTTCCATAGCAGGACCTTCTGAATAAATGCCTCCGCGTGCTTCAATCAGTGCGACTGATTTATCACCAGCAAGTCCAACAGGGCCGTTTTCTGTATATTTAAACGTTTTGCCTGCTACACATAGAGCATCTAAATAAGCCTTCATCAATGGAGGGTATCCAAAGTTCCACATTGGAGCAGAGAACACTACCTTATCAGCAGCCAAGAATTGGTCCACTAATTCAACTAATCGAGAAACCTTTGCATTCTCATTTTCAGTTAATTCGCCGCCTGCAGCGATCTTGCCCCATGCGTTCAAAACATCACGGTCAATTAATGGCAGGTTTGTGCTGTACAGATCAAGCACTTCAATTTCGTCGCTGCTATTCTTTTCTTTATAAGTGTTAATAAACTCATTTGCTACTCGTGCAGAAAACGAGAATTGATCTTCTTTCGGATTTGCTTTAACGTACAAAACTTTAGTCATGATGTCACCTCAAGGATATTTTTCGCATCCAAAATAAACTTTTAATCTATTTATCTCGAATACAAAATAAATCATATAAAACTATTTATCAAAAGTCAAACAGTCTGCTCCTCACACAGTTATGGCTTTGTACTTGATTTAAAGAGATACCATTTTTTCGTACTTCAGAATAAGCAATTCTTAGTGCAAATTCAGCTTCTCATTTCATCATAATAACCAAAAACAAAATCAACTGAATATTCACTTAAAGATGCAATGTTTCCTTGTTATTTTTAGGCATTTATTATATAATTTAGTCAGAATAACCAAATAATAACGAATTTGCATATTATCAAACATCACAGGAGATTGGTAGTTTGCTATGCTATGATGCTTGATAATATGTGAATTTTTATTTTTAGAAATAAAATAAGCATATTAAATTTTTGTTTTATTTTTAGGAGGATTTTTAGAATGACAGTAACAGGTAAAGTTAAATGGTTTAACGGCGAAAAAGGATTTGGCTTCATCGAAGTACCAGGCGGAAACGATGTATTCGTACATTTCTCAGCTATCCAAGGCGAAGGTTTCAAGACTCTTGACGAAGGCCAAGAGGTTGAATTTGAAATCGAAGAAGGCAACCGCGGACCTCAAGCTAAAAACGTTGTAAAATTATAATTCAAACATATAAATTATAACGTCTGATTAGGATGCATCCTTCATGGCTGCGTCCTTTATTTTTTCAGACAATGAAAACCCTGCGGATCCGCAGGGTTTTCTTATGAAGTCTCTTCCTTCATTCTAACAACAATGATTAGGCCGATTAAGGTTAGAATCATTAAAGACCCCAAGGCCATTCTGCTTGCAATAGTCCCCAAATCTGCAAAAATCAAGGTAATGCTTCCATATATTAATGGTCCAATTATGGAAGAAACCTTTCCTGAAAAGGCAAAAAGTCCAAAAAACTGGCCTCTTTTTTCTTCAGGTGTCAGCTGTACAATGAAGGTTCTCGACGTTACCCACATAGATCCCAGAGCAACTCCAAACATACTGCCTGCAGCCCAGAACCATAGCGGGTCCTGTGCCAGCACTGCTGCTGCAAGTGCTACAAGGAGTAAAACGGCTACATAAATGATGGATTTTCTTGCTCCCTTTGCCCGCGTAATGTAACCAAAGATAAAGGACCCTATTATGCTCGAAATGGTGGATACTAAATATAAAAGAATAAAAGCGCCTGAAGAAAAACCTACTACGGTGCCCGCATAAACGGCCATCATAGCGATCGTGGTGGAAATTGCATCATTTAAGAAAAAATACGCAATCATAAAGGTAAAGATATTTTTATAGCTTTTCATTTCCTTGAACGTGTGGAAGATTTCCTTATAGCCTGAGAAAAAAGACTGCTTTTGTGCAGGCCGGCTTGTCTCTGGATCTTTATATAAGAAAAATAAAGGCAGTGAAAAAAGCAGGAATAGAATGGCAGTTGGAATGAACGCATCTTCGTTACCGCTTTTGCCTACCAGCGGATAAACCGCAAGTCCTAACAGAGTACCTATATAACCGACCGCAACCCCGAATCCTGAAATAAGCGGGAGGTCTTCTTTCTTTCCGATATCCCCAATCATGGCATCATAGAAAACGAGGCTTGAATGGTAAAAAAACTTTGCTATGATAAAAAAGATAATCACCAGGCCGAGAGAAACCGGCAGCCCTCCCCAAGTACTCCCAGAGTTCCAGTTTCCAAACACACCCATTAAGAAAGTAGAGACAACGGCGATCAAGGTAAATGGAATCATATACTTTTTCTTTTTGCCGCTTCGGTCGATCATCACTCCATATAAAGGTGAAAATAAAACAAGAAATAAACTGGCTGCAGCATTTGCATAGGAAATAAATGTACTTGCAATTTGATCAAGCACTTCGTTGTTACCGATTGCTTCTTGTATATAGAAAGGGAAAAATATAGTGTTGATATTGGAAGAAAATATCGTATTGGCAAAATCATACAGCGCCCACGAAATAATGGGCAGAGTAAAATACAAGCTTGCTTTCCTTGACCTTATAACAGGTTTCTTTTCAAGCTCTGGTTCCATTTTATCCCTCCTTTTATTACTGCTTTTACTAATTCCATTTTTACGCCCTAAATCCTTTTTAATTATTTATTATTTACTGCCCTGCATTATGAATATAATGATCTTTTAAAAGCAGCAATAAAAAGAAACTCAAAACTGATGAGTTTCTTTTTTTCACTTTAATGAAGTTGTTTATCTTTCAACAGCAAGGGAAGATTTTGAATAGATTGAATGAGAATATCCAGCTTAGATTCAACACGATAAAGCAGATATAAAGAAACAACTATTGGGAAACCTACCTCGCTGACAAAAGTTATCAGCGTCTCCAAAGCAAATCCTCCTTTAGACAATTATTTGGAGAGCCATCCCCGAGACTATGCAGAATGGCTCATTCCTCCATTAGCTCATTTCGTATTCTTCAACCGTCCTGTCGATTACTCTGGCGTTCTTCTTAGCAGTCAAATCGCCTGAACTTGTCATGAAAATGTTCGCTGCAAGAATTGAATCCATTGCTTGTTTGACAGCATTCACATCAACTGGTTCTTGTGGATCCTCAACAGATATCTTCGAATTTTTGCCATCAGCTGTGATAAATACCAGTTCCAAAGTTTTTGCCATTTCCATTCCTCCTCTAATTTACTTTTCATGTTTACGCATTAATGCTTTGTACATCTTCTCTTGTTACATCAGCAAGTGGAAACTTCCCAAGCCCTGCTAAAGCCTGTGCAGTTTGCTGAAGCTGATCTGGAGTAGCAGCAGGCTTTACATTTGGAAGTGTCTTCTTTTTGAAAATAGGTTCGTTTTTGTCATTTAATCCTGCTTGAACTGAGTATTGCAATGAAGATGAGATTAATGATTGATTTGCCATCTTTGTTCACCCCCTTTCACTCTCTATATAAAGAGCTGGAGGCAAAAAGGGGCATGCAGTAAAAAGTAATATAAAACCGCTGCTGTATCGTTTGGTACTGAGGCTGTCATCAAGCAAGGCCCGTCCAGTAGTGTATTAAAAAAATGGCTGACCCAAGATGTTAGGATCAGCCATTTTCGTGTATGTATGCTGGTCAAAATCAGAGCGTAACCGGATTTGCGCACGGTGCATTTAATCCAGCATCCGCCGGAGAAGCTGCACTCATAGCACCCTTGAAGAAGACTCATTAATCCTGCTCTACATTTAATAATATAGAAGTAAACAAATGCGACGACAGCAGAAAACTTAACTTAGTTAAATAATTACACAAATTTTTTTTATCTGAAATGTTCATCTAAAAAACAACTAGACTTTTTCTTATTCCAGTTCCTCTATTACAATCCTAATCTAGTTTTAAACTTTATTTTTAGCCTTTTCACTTAACATATGGCAATCATTTTGAGATAGTAAGCTGGCAAACAGTTTCTTTCTGGAGATGACTTTCTCAGCTTTTATTCCTTTTTTTAGCAAGGTTTTAATCAATTCATTAACTGTTGGCATATATTTTACCCTTCTCTTCCCTGACATTAATTGGTAAATGAAATTTCACTCTGCATAATAACTAGAATTATATGCCTGTCATAATTAAATTGCAAATAGAATTTTTGACCATTCACTTTCAGATTGACATTTTGAATTTTGTATTTTACCCTGAAAAAAATTTACTTGAGGTGTGATCATAAGTGAAGCTTGTGAGAATTGGATGTACCGCCCTTTTAAGCCGTTTCTCTCTAAGTAATTATTTAAAAAAAATAATTTGGAGGAGTGAAGCATCACCTCCCAGCCAGCCTTTTATTATTGCCCATCGAGGGGCATCTGGCTATTGTCCTGAAAATACGTTCGCAGCCTTTGATAAATCTATTGAACAGGGAGCGGACTATATAGAACTGGATATACAGCTGAGTCTGGATGGGAAGCTGGTTGTTATTCATGATCCAGCCTTGGATCGTACCACTAACGGAAAGGGTTTTGTGAAAAACTGGACTTATCAGGATTTAAGACGTTTAGACTCTGGATCTTGGTTTCATGAACAATACAAGAATGAGAGAATACACTGCTTAGAAGATATTTTTACACGTTATAATGGGAAAGCCGGTCTTATCATAGAAATGAAAAAACCATCACTCTATCCCGGCATTGAAAAGAAGTTAGCAGAAGCATTAATTAGGGTTTCATTCTCCAGCAGCCTGAAGTATCCTGTCATTGTCCAATCATTTAATGAAAATGCTTTAAAAACCTTTCGTGAGTACTCGCCGCATATACCAATCGGAATGCTTGTAAAAAAACACCCGGCTGGCTTAAGTAATAAGAAAATCAAACGAATCTCTGAATTCGCTCAGTTTATAAATCCAAAAATCAATATGGTTAACAGGCGTCTAATACAAAGAATCCATTCCTTTGGACTTGGAGTACTAGTTTGGACTGTCAGAGATAAACAAGCTGCGGAAAAGCTTCGCCATTTTGGTGTAGAGGGCCTCATTACAGATTATCCTGACTTGTTTCATTGAATAAATGCACTTTTAAGGGTCCCGTCTTGCAGAAGACTGGGCTTTTTCTCGTACACCAAACGGAAGGAAAAAGTATGAAAGTTTATCCTGAGGGGAAGACTTATTCCCATTATGCTCTCTAGGAGGATATGGTGGAAGGTCTATATTATATTAACGAACGAATAACGATTCAAGGTTTGGATAAAACACTTAGTACGCATACACAGGTCAATGGCATCAGGAAATATATCTCTGAAAACAACCTTCAGACAATCAAGCTTAATCCCTATCAAATAAAAGATTATTATACAATTCTTCATGCTCTATTGTATGACCTTGAAAAGAATGGAACGCGCTTTGAGTTTCTCCTTTTTTATTCAGATGATGCAGTTGCTAAATTCAGATATCACTATCCTGAAAAATGGGAACAGTTAGGATTATATTTCCGGTATTTTATTACAGCTAACTCTTAAGTTATTTTAAAATAAAAAATTCCCCTTTGTTTTTAACGATTTTTAACATGATTTATGTTTGTCTATATGAGGGACAGGGTAAACAATTTTATCATGATAATATTTTTAAAAAATAAACTGTTTTGAACGGGGCCGCTTAAAGTATGATACTGGCTCCTGCCAAGAGAATGATTTATATCTTGTTACTATTAATTTTGGGGTGAAAAAGAACGATGATTCGATTAGAAAAAGTGTATAAAAGATATGCGGACGGGTTCCAGGCTCTAACAGATATTAACCTCGACCTTGAAGCTGGAAAAATCCATGTATTTATTGGACCCAGCGGCTGCGGAAAATCGACAACGATGAAGCTGATCAATAGGCTGATTACTCCTTCCGAGGGAAAGATATTTATCGATGGTGAGGATATCACCGGTGTGAATCCTGTTCAGCTAAGAAGAAAAATCGGTTATGTGATTCAAAATATAGGCTTATTCCCACATATGACCATATCAGAAAACGTAGCAGTTGTACCTCGATTATTAAAATGGGATGAAGACAAGATCCAAAATAAAGTGAATGAACTCCTCTCTTTAGTAAATCTCCCTCCTGAAACATATAAAAATCGGTATCCAGGTGAACTTAGCGGCGGCCAGCAGCAGCGTGTCGGTGTTATTCGCGCCCTTGCTGCAGAACCCGATATTATTTTAATGGATGAGCCCTTTAGCGCTCTTGATCCCATCAGCCGGGAACAGCTGCAGGACGAATTAACAAACTTACAGGAAAACATTCAAAAGACAATTATTTTTGTTACACACGATATGGATGAAGCCATTAAGATTGCTGATAATATTGTGCTGATGAAAGCTGGCGAGGTAGTGCAGGTCGGCACTCCGGAGCAGATTCTCCGCCATCCTGCCAATGATTTTGTTAAAGAATTTATCGGTAAAAAGCGATTAGTTGAGCATAGGGAGAATCCTTTCTTGAATTCTTTTGATGCTGAAGGAGTGCCATCAGTAAAAGATGTGATGATAGATAAACCTGTAACGGCATCACCGTCACGAGGCCTCGCTTCATCCTTGAACCTAATGGAGCAGCGCAGAGTGGATTCGTTAATTATTGTCGATAAAAATAGAAAATTACTGGGATATGCCCCTATTCTAAATGTACTAAGCGAAATCAGTGATGAAACAAAAGTCCTTGCAGATGTGATGCAGTCATTTAAGTTTGCTGTAAAACCGGATGATCCATTTACAGTTGCACTTGAGTTTATGGGACAAAACAATGCTCCCTATGTTCCTGTTGTAAATGACGCCAATGTGCTTGTTGGCGCTGTAACCAGAGGAAGTATAGTCCGGTTAATGTCTGAAGTTTATCCCGTGGCAGAAGAGGTTTTATAACATGAATATGATTACTGAATATATAACTTTTCTTAAAGAACGATATCCGGATATTCTGGCCCGGACTGGAGAGCATCTTATTATTGTTGGTTCTGCAGTGATTCTTGGCTGTATTGTGGCGATTAGCACAGCCATCATCCTGACCCGCTTTAAGGATGGTTTTGCGAGTTCCCTATCATTCGGGCTGGCCAATATTTTTCAGACCATTCCCTCCATTGCACTGCTTGCGATGCTTATTCCGCTGCTTGGAGTCGGCAGAAATCCCGCTATCCTAGCCTTATTCCTCTATTCCCTTCTGCCTTTATTAAGAAATACCTATTCAGGAATTAAGGAAGTTGATTCAAATATTATTGAAGCAGCCCGTGGAATGGGATATAGCTCGTTTCAAAGATTATGGAAAATCGAACTGCCTCTCGCAAGGCCGTATATCCTGTCAGGAATCCGTCTGACAACCGTATATATAATAAGCTGGACGACTCTTGCGGCTATTGTCGGCGCCGGAGGACTGGGCGATTTAATCATCGCAGGGATGGCGAATAACAATAACTTTTTAATATTCACAGGGACGGTCAGCGCCATTATTCTGGCACTTGCAGCTGACCTGATATTAGGCTTTATTTCAAAAGACAGAACGATAAAAGAGTAAGAGACTCATAATTGGGGTGAAGAAGAATAACATGCAAAAAGCCAGCAGACTAATGCTCGCTGTAAGTTTTGTTTCCATCTTTCTTTTATCTGCCTGCAATCCCAAGGAAGATACAATAAATATCGGGGCAGCAACCTACACGGAAACAAAAATTATGGCTGCAGTTTATAAAGAATTAATAGAAGACCGGACAGATATACAGGTGGATATCACCCCTGATCTCCTGTCGACTTCCTTAATCCTTAAAGCCTTGGATCGCGGAGATCTTGATATGTCGTTGATGTATTCAGGAATGATTTATAACAATTTCTTTCCCGTGAAAACCACAACAGATCGCGAAGAAGTTCTTTCACAAGCCAAAAAAGGTTTTAATAAATATTATGATATGAAATGGTTTGATCCGCTTGGTTTTGAAAACACCTATGCTTTAACTGTAAGAGAAGACTTGGCCAAACAAAGAGGATTAGAAAAGATATCAGATTTAAAGAAAAGTGAAGAAAATATGAAATTCGGGGTTGATTCATCATGGATGGAAAGACCGACTGATGGGTACCCTGCCTTTAAAAAAGCATATGGCGTTACATTTAAAAGAACGTATCCAATGGATGTTAACTTAGTCTATGAAGCGGCTGCCAGCAAGAAAATGGATGTAGTTCTTGCATATTCAACAGATCCACGTCTGCTTCAATACAATTTGAAAACCTTAAAAGACGACAGGAAGTTTTTCCCGCCATACGATGCTTCTATACTCGCGAGAAACGATACACTTAAAAAGCATCCTGAATTAACAGAAATTTTAAATACACTCACAGGCAAAATAGATGAAAAAACGATGACAAGCCTGAATTACCAGGTGGATATTGAACATAGAAGCGAACGGGATGTTGCAAGAGAATATCTTGTGCAGCAGGGCCTTCTCGATGATAAGGAGGAAAGCTGATGCAGACAATAAAAGATATGATTTCCTATGTTCAAGAAAATTATGATCTCCTGCTTTTATACACAGGTCAGCATTTATTAATGGTTGTATGCGGGGTATTCTTGGCTTTAATTGCAGGTACTCTCCTCGGAATCGTCTGTGCACGGTATAAAAAAGCCGCACCTTTTATATTGGCACTTGCTAACATTATACAAATTATACCGAGCCTTGCACTTCTGGCTATATTGATGGTATATTTCGGTCTTGGTTTTTATACGGTTGTTGCAGGGCTGTTCCTCTATTCCCTGCTGCCTATTATCCGCAACACATATGTTGGTCTGGATCAAGTAGATAAGTCCTTAGTTGAGGCCGGGCACGGCATTGGCATGACTTACCTCCAGCTTTTGTTAAAGGTTCAGCTCCCATTAGCCATGCCATTTATCATGGCTGGATTAAGAATTGCGGCGGTTATTGCTGTCGGAGTAGCAACCATCGCTCCTTTTGTCGGAGGAGACGGACTAGGCAGGGAAATTTTTTCGGGCATTAACTCCCGTAATGACATGAGAATATTCGTTGGTGCCATCCCCGCGAGCCTCCTGGCAATCATAGCTGACCTTATACTTGGCAGAATGGAAAGAAACATGAAATATAGCACAAAACCGAAAACCAGCCAGCCTTAAATGTACTTAACAAAAAAAGCAGCTTCGATAGCTGCTTTTTTATTTGGCCGGCTGACTGCCTGTCTCTAGTGATTCCTGTTGCCTTTTGCTTTTTTCATTCCTTTCAAGAGGAATCCTCCCTTGAACTTTCGTGGTTCATAGGAAATGATAAAGGCTCTAGGCTCGTGTTCTTCTATAATCTTCATAAGCTCCTTTTCCCGGTCACGCCTGGTTAGGATTTCCAGCTGATATCTCTTGCCATCCCTGCCTTCACCCTCAAATACAGTAACACCAAAACCAAGTTCCCGGAGCTCTTTAATTAAGGCTTCATTATAATTTGCAAGTTTTACATTAAGATTGGTATAACCAATCGCAAGTAAAGATTCTACATAGCCGCCAATTAATATTCCTAGTCCAAACCCTACTGCGTAAACCACCATTGCTAATCCGCTCTGATCCCCTGAAAACACAAGTGAAAGTCCAAATACATATATAAGGGATTCCACCATACCAAAAAGGGAAGAAAAAAGGGTTTGTCCTTTAACCATAAATATGGTCCGAAGAGTTAGAATCGGTACATATACCAGTTGAAGTATTAATATTAAGATAATTTCTTTCAAGTTAAACCCTCTCTCGCTATATAATTAACATTACAACAAGTGAACAATATAACTATTTCAATAAAATTTTATCATAGATCCTATATTTTTTTCATTCTTTTTTTATTTTCATTCTGTTAAACCTGCCTGTTATCCGCGGACGGTCCGGAAGCCTCCTCTCACGTTTACGCCTGCGGGGTCTCCCTTGACCCAATTCTCGCGCAGGAGTCTCGTGCCTGCAGCGAAGATCAATATAGTGCAAAAACAACAATAAACTTTAACATAGCCTTATTTTAAAAAACGGATACAGAATGGCAAGGAAGTCTCTATATTTTTACCCATAAATGAAGGAGAAAAACGGACATACTCTACTTTAGTTGAGTATTGCTACTTTCCAAAAATTTCTTTAAGATAAATAGAAAAATAGGAGCTGCTGCATATGATTAGAAGATTAACTGAAAATGATCATGGTCAAACCTTCTCTTTCTTAAAAGAGGAGCCATCTTTTAATTTATTTATCATCGGAGATATTGAAGCATTCGGATATGAATCAGATTTCCAGCAGATCTGGGGCGAGTTTGATAAAAAACAGAATCTAATAAGTATCATGCTTCGATTTCATGACTCATATCTAGTTTATGCCCAACAAGAATTTAATGCTGCAGGGTATGCCAGTCTTCTCCCGGCTGAGGGAACCATTCATTTATCTGGAAAGTCTGAAGTAATGGCACAATTTGAATCCCTTGAAGGTTTGAACCTTGGCGAGAAAAAACAAATGTACTTTGCTGAATGCCGCATCTGCCCTGCTGCTGGGACCTCAGCTTCAAAATCAGTACAGATCGCAGGCTTTGAAGATGTCGACAGAATCATGCAATTAAGAAGTACGATTAAAGAATTTGCCATTACACCTTCCAGAAGAGAGATACTTGTACAGGCAATGAAATCGAAAACGGGTAGAACATACTATATAGAAGAAGATGGAAAAATGACAGCTTGTTCATCAACTGCTGCTGAAAATTCTTTCTCCGCTATGGTTGTTGGAGTGTGTACACATCCTGAATACAGAAATAGAGGGTATGCTTCTGAAACTTTAAAAGCCCTCTTGAAAGACTTAATGGAAAATGAAAATAAAATAGTATGCTTATTCTACGACAATCCGGCAGCTGGCAGCATATACCACAGGCTGGGTTTCAAAGATATCGGAAAATGGACTATGTTTAGATAGCAAAAGATACATGAAGTGGAGCTGAACAGAAATTAAAAGAAAAAAAGGATTAAAACTGTTACTTTTATCAGGAGCAGCAGCACTCCTATATTGTGCCATTCTACAATATAAAATATATCAATACTCTCATAAACCCGTCCCTAAGGATGCAGATTACATCATAGTGCTTGGTGCACGTGTTAAAACAGATGGGCCCAGCCTTTCCCTTCAATCCCGGATAGATGCTGCTGCCGCCTACCTGCTTGCAAACCAGAATACTAAGGCAATCGTTTCAGGTGGACAGGGTACAGATGAACCTGTTTCTGAAGCAGAAGCCATGAAGCAGGGGCTGCTCACTGCAGGAATCGATGAAACCAGAATCATCATGGAATCACGTTCAAGAAACACCTATGAAAATATTACATTCACAAAAAAACTGATCCCAGCTCATAGTGAACCTGTTTTGCTTGTAACAAATGATTTTCATCTATATAGAGCAGTAAAAATGGCTGAAAAACAGGGATTAAACGTAAAAGGGCTGCCGGCTCCAACTCCCCTTATTACGATACCAAAATCTTATGTACGTGAATATTTAGCATTAACAAAATACTTATTAACAGGGAAAATATAAAAAGGGACTGAACTCAGTCCCTCTTTGCCTGCTATTGTACCAGCTTAATCAGCATATGTGACAGCTTATGGCGTTCTTCCTCGTTGCCTGCTTTCCATAATTGCTGAAGCAAGTATTCCTCTCTATTGCGAGGTTCTTCATGTTCAGCCAGGTACCCAGCTACTTTTTGTGCTAATTTAGCCAGCTGTTCTTCACCTAATCCAAGACTTTCACCTTTTGACACCTTTTCACTTAAATACGATTTAAAGCTGTCAAAATTCGAAAGAATATCTTCTTTTGTTTCCTCACTCATGTTGTTTAGTTTTTGTTCCACTCTGCCTTCGGTTTCAGTATTGCTGTTTCCATTTAATTGGCTCATTATTAAACATCTCCTTTTCTGAAGTTGTTTATTTAATATCCTTTTTTTTCATGCTTCAAACATTATACAAAAATTAAATATTACTTATACAAAATATCTTCCTTAGTCATCTAATCATTTAAATAATCCTTGAAGCTGAGCACCTGTTTTATATGGAGCTTGAAATTCATGGTTCAAATATTCGAGAGCTTGTAAGTCAGACTTTACTGGAAGAAGAAAGTCTTCTTTATATAACTCCGGGCCTTTGCCAGTAATCAGAACCCAATCCCCCTTTTTAGCCTGAAGCCAAGCTTTTCTAATAGCGGCTGTACGATCTGAAATAACTTGAACGCGACCGCTACTTGTCTTCAGTTTAAGCGCCTCTAGGTCTTTCAGCATAGCTTCAAGCGGAACTTCATTTAAGTCATCAATGGTCAAATAAACTTCATCGCTGTACATGAGGGAAGCATCGAGCATATTTCCCCTCTTTGTTTGATCCCGACCGCCACGGAAACCAAAAATATGTGTCACTTTTTGGGCTCCCATTTCTTTAGCTGTGTTTAAACAATATTCTATTGCATCCTCTGTATGTGCATAGTCTACGACAAACCTGGCACCAGATGGATGCTCAATCATCTCAAAACGGCCCGGGACTCCCTTAAAACTGTCTAACGCAGCAATAATAGTTTCTATGGGAATGCCTGCTTCATAGCAGGTTAGAATAGACATAGCCGCATTATAAACATTATGTTTGCCCGGAAAAGCAAGAATTACGGGATAGGATTTTCCATTTAGGCTTACTCGAAAACCGCTTCCTTCAGGCGAAAGTTCTTCAATTAGTAAATCCCCCTTACCTTCCTTCGCTACTATTTTTGCAGGAACCTTTTTTTCTTTTAATATAGAGGTTAATTTTCTTCCCCAAGGATCAATAGAATTAATAATTGCCTGGCCATCTTGATTTAAGAAATTGAATAACCGCTGCTTGGCTCTAAAATAATTTTCCATTGTATGGTGGTAATCTAAATGATCATGGGCAAGATTAGTAAAAAGTGCGTAATCTAACGTTAAACCATCTATCCGGGACTGCTCTAGAGCATGAGAAGAAATTTCCATGATTACATATTCATCATTGCTCATCGCCAGCAGCTCCTGAAGCTTTAAGGCATCTGGAGTTGTGTTTGTGGGAGGATATTCTTCTCCATTAATGATGTAAGATATGGTCCCAAACACGGAACATGATATACCAGCATAATTAAGAATGTGTCTTAACATATAGGATATAGTAGTCTTTCCGTTAGTTCCTGTTATGCCGATCATTTTGTGCTTGCTTGAAGGATAATCATAAAAAGCACCAGCCAGCCTTGGGAGAGCTTTTCTGCTGTTTTCCACTTGAATATAGGGGACATTTAATTGCAGCGGCTTTTCTCCTATAATTACACTTGCTCCCCTCTCGATTGCTTCTTGTATGTATTCATGCCCATCTCTTGTATAGCCTGAAATAGCCACAAACATATCACCGGGATTAATCAGGCCTGAATGTATCTGCAAGCCCTGAATACTTATTTCCTCCGTAACAGAGTCCTGTATAATGCTTCCGGCAATGGCAGCTTTCAGCTCGGCTAATTTCATTTTACAATCTCCTGTCTGTGTAACTTTAATATTAAAAGTCAGCTTATTTGTAAGGTAAACACAACACAAACTTTCTATACCCTCTGTACACTTATAATAACTATATCGAACCTCTCATTTATTATTGTAAAATAACCTTTTTATGTAATTTTTGCATGTCCTCCTAACTAAAAAAGATAGCGGGCCATATAGGTCCACTATCTTAGACTTTTATTTGTTTAATTTACACACATTAATAAATTCTGTAAATAATTGATTCATTTCCTGATTTACACCAGTCATGTCCTCCGGGTGCCATTGAACTGCCAGCATCCAGCCGAGGCCTGGTTCTGCAGCTTCAACGGCTTCAATGATACCATCCTTTGACACTGCTGAAGTCTTTAAGGAGGGCGCAACCTTTCCAACAGCCTGGTGGTGGAAGCTGTTTACCCGCAGTTCATCTTTCCCTGTAATTTGGTGTAGCAAGCTTTCTCTTTCAATAGTAATACTGTGAGTTGCAGCTGCACGTGCAGCTATTTGAGTATGCTTGATATACTCTGGCTTTTCACTCTCTATATCCTGAATCAAATCCCCGCCTAGAGCAACGTTCAGTACCTGGATCCCTCTGCAAATCCCGAATATAGGAAGCTGTTCCGAACGGGCATAATGAATCAAATCCAATTCGATTTGATCTCGTTCCTGAGTAACTTTTCCAAGCTTCGGATGAGGCTCAGCCCCAAAGTGAAACGGATCCATATCCTCCCCTCCGCTTAACAGAATACCATCGCACATAAGGACCCATTCTTTTGCAAGCTCCTCATTTCCAATAGGAATAACGATAGGAACTCCGCCAGCTCTAATGACTGATTCTGCATAGCTATAATGAAGGTAAACAGAGTCAAATCCAGAAATGTCTAAAGTTGTAGCTGTAATCCCGATGATAGGTTTTCTCGTATTCATCATTTTCAATTCCTCCCCTGCTTTTAGACCATATTATTATATTGTATTGTATTCCTTGTAATGTTCCTGCTTTCCTGCCAATAAAAGTTCTTCGTTTAATTACAAACAAAAGAAGGAATATAAAGTAAGACTAAATAAAAAGGAGTGGTACTCTTGGATCAACAAGAATTAAAAACAAAAATCATAGGACTACTAGAAAAGAATGCTGTCGGTACTCTGTCATCGGTTAGAAACGGCAAGCCGCATTCCCGTTATATGACGTTCTTTAACAGCGAGCTTACCTTATATACTCCAACCAGCAAGGACACTCATAAAGCAGATGAAATTGATAACAACCCATACGTCCATATTTTACTTGGCTACCAGGGTGAAGGGTTTGGTGATTCTTACCTCGAAATCGAAGGAGAAGCCGTTATAAAAGATGATGCGGATTTAAAGGAAAAACTCTGGAATGAACACCTTAAACCGTGGTTTAAAGGCAAGGATGATCCGGATTATATTGTATTAGAAATCAAGCCTTCTATGATACGCCTGATGAACTATAAGGATAACTCACCTCAGACTCTAGAGCTTTAAAGCTCTCCATGGCCGCTGTAATAGAAAAAAGGGATGGCTTTTCAAATAGCTATCCCTTTTCGTTCTATTCTATATGGCTTCCGGCCTTTCTCCCCTGTTTAGATCGTTAATCGACAGCCCAAATGTCATTTGTAAATGGGGGAAATCCTTAAACTTCTCCCAGTCTCCTCCCCATTCAAAACCTATATCTTTAGCGATCTCAGCGACTTCAAACCAATCTGATCGACCATTCTCATTCCCATCATACCCCGTGTCCCAAATAACCTGCCCAGATTTATTCTTCAAAGCATAATCAAAAGCAAGGCCAAAATTATGAAAGGATTCTCCTCCGCGCACATTGGTCACAATACTGCCAGAGCCAGACCTGCCCTTTTCATACAGTTTATTTTGCTCCTCGATACTGCGAAAGCCATCAGTAATTACAATGGTAATTCCATATTTCGCTGACTCGGAAATCAACTCATCTTTTTTTTCGCTTACGACGGGATGTAATTCGACAGGCATTGATTTCGCATTGTGTTCAGGGGATGAAACCGGTCCGGGTTGCTGTTTATAATAAAATGCTATAAGCATTATTACGATAGCTGCCAGCAATAATGATACAGCCCGTTTAGTTTTCACCTATAAAACCCTTTCTGTCCCTATAAAATATATAACTATTATTCTATCATCTTTGGGCAAATTCACACAAGAAAGTCCGCTGCAGCCCAGGACTTCCTAAAATCGATAACTATTTATAATTTTTTCTGCAATTAAATCATATCCCTTATCGTTTACATGAAGTGAATCATAGAAATAATCTTTTTTCTCTTTTCCTTTAAATAAATCATTGGTAGAAATAAAAGTAATTCGCATTTCATCTTTAACTAACTGATTTGCCGACTGATTCCAGTCATCTATATAAGCTTCTATTTTCTCCCCATTATTAGGATAAGGATTATACAACCCTAATAGGATGATGGGAACATCATGATTTAATTGCTCCACCGTATCTACAATATGATCCAGGTTTTCCAAATAATTTTGTTTAGCTTCTTCAAGCTTTCTGGGTGGCAGGCCTTTTAAATCATTGCCTTTAGAAGAGTTTACAAGATCATTTGTCCCAATAAATACAATGATGTAATCCGAATTATGCACCGCTTTACTGACCTTTGGATCAGACAGTCTCTTCAATAGACCGCCTGATTCTTGTCCCACTACCCCAAAGCTTTTTACATTGTACGTTTGATCAGGATGTTCTTTATTTAATTTTTTCTGAAGCGATGTTACATATCCGTGCCCTTTAGAATCTCCCAGGCCATATGTGAGGGAATCTCCCAGAGCAGTTATGACTTTTTCATTTTTTTCTTCTTCTGGCTTATTAAGGATATAAGCCGCCAAACCGGCAATGATCACTAAAATGGGAAGGATAATTAAATTAAACTTTTTCATAGCTTTTCCTTTCTGACTGAAATATAAGTTAGTATTTTCGTTTTATTTACCCCAAACAAATGAATTTCTAACAAGAAAAAAATTCCCTCTTTGCTTTAAAGAGGGAATTAAAACTAACGATTAAATGAGATAAAATTCAGTCTGTCTGCTCGTTAAATAGAACACGCGCCCAGCAGCAAACGATATGGATTCTTCCATATAAAGAGTAACTTCCTGTTCCCATTCCGGTACGTACTGACATACATTAAATTCCATTGCATAACATGTGTTGTTCTTTATGGAATATTCTCCTCGAACGGGTATATCTCCCTGCCGGTCAAATAAACCAATCAACGGACCTGTTCCATGGCAATGAAATCCAAGCGGATGGGAATAAATCATAGCTTTAATTCCTTCACTATCAGACTGCAAAATAGACCGCTGAAAAACATCATTGCCTGATTGGTCTTCATCAAAATTTCCAGAAATAATATCTTCCATTCGATTAGCCGTCTTCATTGCATCTCTTAATCCATTTGGGGCTGAATTCTCACCTTTTTTCCGCACATAGGCCAGCAGCTGTGTATCGGTCGCCAGTCCAAGATAATGTATACCGAAATCTAAGTGAACAATATCTCCGGGAAGAATGAGTGCTTCTATCCGGCTGTTATTCTCCCCTTGTCTTTGAAGGTCTACAGTTGGGTAAAAAGAAGTGTTAAGCCCTAAATCGAAGACTCTTTGTCTGATCCATTCCACTACAGATTCTGTATCGGAAACACCTGGAGTAATTGCTGTAGTCAGAGCCTCTGCTGCAATTAGCCTGGTCATTTCAGCGATATGAGGATAGACTTCAAGCTCAGGTGCCGTCCTGGTTTCCAGCCACTCGACTGCCATTTTTTCAGAACTAATCACATTGACTGTAGAGGAACCTTCCAATATGTTATAGATTTTTTGATTAAGGGCATGTGTCAGCCCGTCACAGGCTCCGTGTATATCTGAATAATTTAGTGCAGCAGACCTTGGTTTTTTTTCAAGGATGATCCTCGCTAAGCATTCCCATTGAGTTTCCCTTTTATGATCCCATACTCTAGAGTAGTATGGTTCAAATTTTGAATTTGAGTGGATCACCAGCCGTTCAATCTGGTTCTCTGTATTTTTTACAAATACAATTAAAGTCAACCGCCTTGAACTATCAATGGCAGAAGGATAAAAGGTTTCTAGCAGCGGATCTTCATTATATTCCCGCCCTGCCAGAATCCACATATCGGCCTCATGCTTTTCCATAATTACGGGCAAAAGAAACTCCAGCCTATGTAAAAGCCATGAATCGGTCAGGCGGTCCCTTTCCTTTAATGGAAGTATTCCTAATTGTTTCTTGCTCATAAGGCTTTTCACAATTTTCCCCTCCCTTATTTATTGAAATTTAAAGAGGCGCCAAACCTTATAATGGAGTTGCGCCTGCCAAGTTTTAAGACAAAGTCAGCGGGCTTAGACTGTCTTCCGGTTGTCTTAATATGAGTTTAAACTGGCACCTCTTTTCCTGATGGAGGTCTTTACAGTCCTATTATGTTCTAATATATCGCCTTAAGGGTATCGAAATAGACAGTCCCTTTATTTTTGTTTGTGCTGCTTGTTTCTACTAGATAAATCTGTGTTAATTTTATAGGTCCAGTAATATTTGCTGGTACCGGAGCATATACGTACTTCCACCCCTGCCAATTAAGTTTTCCTGGCCCAGTAAAATCTATAGTGAACGATTTTCCTTTCGCATCCTGTAAGGTCGCTCTAAGCCAATGATTCTTGGAATCTCCATATACCCACATTCCAAGTTTAGCCGGCCGGCTGTCAATAGACCTGCCTGCAGTCCCGCTTTTTCCTTTAAAGTTCATATAAGCCGCAGAAGTTCCCGCTGTTCCGGTAAAATCGTACGTCATTGCTGCAGCATGAGTCCCTTCCTTGACTGGATTTGGCCGGTTGGTAAGAGAGGCTTTAACATTTGCTGCTCTTGCGGCTGTAGTATACAAATCATTCATATCTTCAAAATCCTCCACTAACACTGGAGGTTTTCCAACGTTGATGACCGCTTCAGTCTTCACTTTACCAAAAGAAACAGCAATTTTCCCTGCCTGTATACTGGTGCTGGCCGATAGGGTTCCTTTTGAATCCAGTTTTCCAATATTTCCTTTAGTTTCCCACTTTAATAATTCTGGAGATAGCTGGACTTCATTGCCTTGCTTGTCATATCCCCTTGCTTTAAAGGTTTTTATGCTTCCGGGGTTGATAATTGCAGTATTTGGTGTAAGGGAAATAGACGCCAGCTCTTTTACAACCTCTATGCTTACAGACTTGGTAACGGTTCCGCTCTTTGCGGTAAGTTTACCTTTAGCCGCATTTGATCCAGCCGTAAAGGACCCCGAAGCGTCAACTTTGCCAATCTGGCTTTGAGCTGTCCATGTAATCGTTCTTGGATTTACAGATACACCATTATAATACTTATCCTGCCCTTTCAGAGGTAAAGCCACCTTTGCCTTTGCTAAAACTTTAATAGAATCTCCTATAGTGGATGTCAGCTTTGCCATCCCAGAAACAGGAGCTGTTGAGACCACCATCAGCCCATTGGAAACCGTCCGCTCAAATCCGTCTGAAGGTCTGTTCAATATAGAAAGAGATTGGTCCCCCGGCAAACGCATTGCATAGGTCGTCGAACCCCCTCCATCCATATTCATGGCAGATTCCATGCCTTGCTTTGCTAAGTAACTGGCACCTTCGGCTACTGTAATGCCATCACTGTAGCCCGGCTGCCGGCCGTCAATAGCAGTTATGTAAAGCTTTCCCTGTTTGACAGCTGCCAATGTTCGCGGATGCCTCTCATACTTATCCTTATCTGCTTCCTGGGTGATCTTCTTGTCCTTTACAATGAGATCTCCACCGGAAACTGCCTGAACCGCCTGATCTAGTCCATGGCTGAAGTTAATTTTAAATTGTATTTCTTCCCCGACATTCAGATTATAAAATAGCTGGTCTGCTTGTGTTCCTGATGCCGATAAAACCCATTTACCCTTAGGAATCTTTGAATTCTGGTCATATAGAATATCCTCCACTGTCGCAGACAAAGTTTCATTGGCGGTAAGAAAATCCTTCTTCGGATTTAATACAAACTCAACCTCGTCACCCGAAGATTTAGTCGATGTACTAAATTTTGAGGTAAATAATATAATGCTGTTTGGCTGTGTTTCTTTATTTCTAGCACGGTTAATGCCAGACAGCTTGTACCCGCTTGTTCCTGGGACCTGCAGCTTAGCGGTCATTTTTACCCCGCTAGATATATTTGCCTGACCTGTACTCGTTATACCAAGAACGCTTTTTGAGGTTGTTGGAGCTGTAATTATTTCTTTATTAGAAATTTGTACGCCAATAGGCTGGCCCGTATAAGGTGCTGCCGTTTTATAAAAATCACTGTTAAAACCGGCTATAACCCTATATCCTGTTTTATCAATCTGTTTTGCCTGGTTTCTAACCGTATCCAGTGCCAGTACCTGACCTTTCGCTGAAGTAACTTCCAGCTTAATATATGGGTTTTTGGGGTCAACTTCCAGTGTGTTTACTGCCTCAATATTCGTCTTGCTTTTTAAACTATACCTTGTATGATGGACTCCGGGTCCCACTGGGTAACTGTTCTTTTTTGAAATGGCAAATGCAGATAAATCGAAAGCACTAGCAACCAGTCCTGCCCCTAGACTCACTAAAGAAAGGATCAAAAGGAATATTGCCGAATAAATAACGAATCTTTTTTTGCTTTTGTTCATGAAAAGGTCTGTCATACCTGCTGCCCCTATCTAATTCTAAGAATTTATTACCATGTTTATAGATAATATTACCAGAATCATAGAGTTTCTTCGATGTTTTTCCAATTTAATCCTTGAAACAGGACTAATTACATAGTTAATTTCACTCTTTAAGATGAACTTTTTGATGTGTCTCCGGCATAAAGCATTAAGTTGAGTAATATATATGCAATTACTTCTGATATTTTAGAAGATTTTTTTACTTTACTCTTTAATGCAAAAAAACCCCTTAAGCCTATCTTAAGGGGTCCACTCTGGTTATCAACCTTCTGCTACTAAATAATCACAAACAGCTTTTCCAATATTCCTGATCACGATCCGTCCTTCTTCCTGGTTTTTGAGGCCGTCCGTTAATACTGCTGCATACGCCGTTTTTTCTTTAAAGCTGATAATAGCACAATCATGCTCCACTCCAGGCAATTCTCCCGTTTTATTAGCCACCGTTACGTTTTCTCGGTCTATAAGTGCCGGCAGTTTATCACTAAATTGCTGTGATTGCATAATTTTTAATATGTCGCTCCGGCTATTTTCTGTAAGATAGCCTTCTTGGTTTATTGCTTTCAGACAGAGAAGCATGTCGCTCGCTGAAATGTAATTATTCTTTCCTTCCTTAACCGCATCCCAGTCCATCATCTTTCGTCCAAGAACCGTCTGCTCCAGACCCATTTCTCTTATTGTTCTATTAATAGACTCTAAGCCAATCAAATCTATGCATACATTTGTGGCCGTATTGTCTGAAATGATAATCATTAAGGTTAATAGATCTTTGATCGTATACGTTATCCCTTCTGAAAGAACCTGAATGACTCCTGATCCACCCGTTTTCTCCTCGTGTGGCACACTAATGGGACGATGAAGGAATAACTTTCCTTTTTCACTTTCCCGGTAAGCTGCAATTAAAATCGGAAGTTTTATAAGGCTTGCAGAGAGAAACACTTCTTTGCTGTTATGTTCATATCTTTCGCCGTGAATCTCTACTGTCACACTGACTCTTCCAGCTGTCAAATTCAGCTGTTCCTTCAGTATTTTATCAAGAGAAGTTACAACCATACTGCTGCCCCCTTATTTAGATGCGGCAGTTTGGGAATAGTCTTTCCCTGCCATAATTTCTTTGTTATATAGATGGCAGGCTACAAAGTGGTGAGCATCTTCTTCCTGCCATATAGGTTTTTTCTGACCGCACACTTCCATAGCATGAGGGCACCTGGTCCTGAAAACACAACCGCTGGGAGGATTAATCGGGCTTGGCAGTTCTCCCTTTAATATGATCCGTTCGCGTGAATCCTCTACATCAGGATCTGGAATTGGATTCGCTGATAAAAGAGCCTGAGTATAAGGGTGAAGCGGACGTTTATAAAGCTGGCTGCTGGTTGTTAATTCGACTAAATTGCCTAAGTACATGACGCCGATCCGGTCGCTTATTTGTTTAACCATCGAAAGATCGTGGGCAATAAATAGAAAAGTGAGGCCTTTTTCTTTTTGCAGGCGTTTCAGTAAGTTTACAACCTGCGCTTGTACAGATACATCCAGCGCGGAAATCGGCTCATCTGCAATGATAAATTTTGGATCCAGTGCCAGGGCTCTTGCGATTCCAATCCGCTGTCTTTGTCCTCCGCTGAATTCATGCGGATATCTATTAGCATGGTCCCTATTTAGGCCTACATCTTCGAGCAGTTCATACACGCGCTGTACTTTTTCTTGTTTTTTGCGGTATAAGCCGTGTACTTCCATCGGCTCTGAAATGATTTCCATTACGGTAGACCGAGGATTTAATGAAGCGTACGGATCTTGAAAAATCATTTGCATCTGCCGGTAAAAAGCATATTTTTCTTTTTCTTTCAGAGTATGGACATTTTTTCCGTCAAAAATGACTTCGCCCTCTGTACGGTCATATAAACCAATAATCGTCCTTCCAGCTGTTGATTTCCCGCAGCCTGACTCTCCCACAATACCAAAGGTTTCTCCTTTGAAAATTTGGAAGGACACATCATCGACTGCTTTTAATGTTTCTTGTTTTCCCAACTGAAAATACTTCTTAAGATGTTTGACTTCCAAGAGCACTTGCTGATTCATGATTTATTCCTCCGTCTCTGCTCCATAACGCCTGGCTGCACAAAGTTCTTTCTCATAAAGAGTTCCTGCGAGCGGTATAATTTCAATACACTTACCTGTATTAGGGGAATGAAGAAGCTTTCCATCTCCATAATAGATCCCAACATGATGGATGCTTCCCCTGCCCTCTTCATAAGCAAAATATAATAAATCTCCTGGCAGAAGATTGTTCAAATCTGCTTCTGAACCAGTGTTCAGCTGGTCGTGTGCATCTCTTGGAATGATATATCCGTTTGCCTTGCACATTGTATAGCTGAAACCAGAACAATCATAGCCAAAGCTGCTTACACCACCCCAGAGATAGGGCAGTCCGACAAACTGTTCGCCTGCCTCAACAATTCCTTTTCCATTTCCTTTTGGTATAGAAGACAGGGACATATATATCTTTACATCTCCTTCATTAAGCTCTCCGCTTCCTGCCGGAATTTTCACGCGCACCCTTCCATTTTCCTGGGAAATAAGAGGCAATATCGTTTGATAGCAAACTTCCAAGTCATCGCCTTTATCAGTCGTAAGCAGGGTTTTTTTGCTTTGTATAACAGCTGCCGGTCCCTCACTTAAGCTCCAATTTTGATTCCTGGTAAGCTGTACGGTTGGAATCCATCCTGGATAGCCTCGTTCGTCCTTGGAAGATGGCTGAGATAAACATACTACATGCGACCAGCCTTCTTTTTCCTCTGTTATGAGAACCTCTTCCCCCAGCAAAGCCTGCGTCTGTACAAGATTATTATTGCAAAGCTCAAGACTTGTTTCGTATGTAAGGCCCTCAAGCCATTCTTGAATTTGAACCGGATTTTGAACAGCCAGTTTATCCAGTGCCCTGGCAGAGTTATAGTTAGTCCACACGGTTGCTACAGGAACATTAACTACCCATTTATTATTTTCCATCGTTTAAATCCTCCTTCCTAATTCCTTAAAACATTGGTAATGCCCAGTCCAGGTGCCTGTGCAAACGTAATCTTCCTTCCGGTATATTGAATGCCGCCTTCCACTATATCCTCAGCAAGCATCAGAGGGGCATCAAAATCAAACCGGGTAATATTCTTTTTGCTTGCTGCAAAATGGGCTGCAGCCGTAATTCCGAGCCTTGTTTCAATCATGCTTCCTACCATACATTCCACTCCGCAGATTTCAGCTAAGGCATTTATTTTCTCTGCCTGGTAAATTCCCCCCGCCTTCATCAGCTTAATATTTATTAAGTCCGCACTTCTCGTTCTCAGCACCTCAAAAGCCTGCTTTGGCGTAAATATACTCTCATCAGCCATAATCAGCGTGTCAACAGAGTCAGTTACAAACTTTAGTCCAAGAATATCAGCTGCTGCTACAGGCTGTTCCACCAGTTCAATATCAAGTCCTGCATCCTCCATCTTCCGGATAATGGATACCGCTTCTTTTGGAGACCATCCCTGATTAGCGTCCAGCCGGATTTTTATGCCGGTCCCAACTGTCTTTCTTATTTCCTTAATCCTTTCAAGGTCAATCGAAGCATCTTTCCCTACTTTGACTTTAAGAATATTAAACCCCTGTGCTGCATATTTCCCCGCATCTTCGCCCATTTCTTCAGGACTGTTAACACTGACCGTATAATCAGTTTCTATCTCTGATTTGTATCCTCCCAGATACTGATATAAAGGAACTCCGGAATGTTTGGATAAGCAATCGTACAGAGCCATATCAACCGCTGCTTTTGCGCTCGGATTCCCAATAAGAATGCCATGCATCCCCTGAAAAACAGCTTCATAGTTTAAAAGATTTTTATTAAAAAGATATGGTTTAAAAATGAGATTAATAGATGATTCGATGCTTTCCAGACTATCACCAGTAATAACGAGGGTCGGAGGTGCTTCCCCGAACCCTTCAATCCCATTATCACAGGTGATTTTAACGATAATGGCATGTGCTACTTCGACCGTTCTCAAGGCAGTTTTAAACGGTTTGACAAGCGGTACGGCAGCCCGGAACGTTTCTATCTGTTTAATTTTCATACTGAGTCATCCTTTTGTCCGATTTTCTAAAAAAGCGCATCATTCATTTATTGAACACCGCTTTCAATAACAACCTTTTTCTCCCCTGTATTCATGGAAGCCGTCACACCAAGAGGGATCGCATAATGCGGAGAGCAATGTCCGATTAAGAAGCCTTTAATAGCAGGCTTTCCTGCAAGCTTGATGTAATGGTCCAACACTTCCTCAAGGGACAGGGATTGCTCTCTTTGTGGAACACAATTATTAAAATCACCCAGTAAAAATCCGGCAGCTTCTGTAAGCTTGCCTGCCATGTGCAGCTGATTCAGCATCCTGTCTACAGCCCGGGGTTCTTCATTTATATCTTCAATCAATAAAATTTTATCCTTTGTATCTGCTTCAAACGGGGTGCCAATGGTACTTGCTAACAATGATAGATTACCGCCAATGATCGTTCCCGCTGCTTTCCCCTCCACTATGGTTTCAAGAGAGGACATTGTTTCCGAGTAAGTAAATGGGGCGGGCTCAAACAATTGATTAAAGGATGCTTTTGAAAGATCGTCTGCTTCCTCCCTGCCAATATCAGAAGCAAGCATAGGACCATGGAAAGTGGCGAGGCCGGTTCTCTGGTAGATAGCTGTGTGCAGAAACGTAATATCGCTATATCCCCAGAATATCTTTGGGTTCTGCTCTATAAGCTTATAATCTATGGAAGCCGCAATACGGCCGGTGCCATAACCTCCGCCGGCACAAATGACAGCTTTCACTTCTTTATCTTTAAACATATTATGAAGGTCTTCCAGTCTTTCATCGTCAGAGCCGGCAAGGTATCCATACTCATTGTGAACATGTCTGCCAAATTTCACATGAAGGCCCAGATCTTTTAAAAAAGCAAGCGAGCGCTGGAGATTTTCCTGGTTTGGCGGGCTGGCAGGTGCAATGATTCCAACTGTGTCGCCTTTAATAAGGTGTTTAGGCTTCATCGTCATATCAACATTCTCCTTACCTATTAAATTGAAGTTAAAGCTTTTTTTGCGGTTGAATGTTTTCCGGAAACAGCAGTCTGACCTCCACAAAACTTATATGGATAAAAAAGGGATGTTCAAAGCGAACACCCCCCTTTTTTCTCTTATTACTTCTTATCTGCCCATTTCAGTTCCATATATCCAACTGGATGTCGGACGATGCCTTCCACTTTATCACTTTGTAAATATGAATTGTTATAGAAGTAAAGAGGGAAGATAGGAGCTTCCTCCATTAAGAGCTTTTCAGCTTTGTACATAAGATCGAAACGCTTTTTTTCGTCCGCTTCGTTCTTAGCATCTTTAATCAGTTTATCGTATTCTTTATTGCTCCAGCCTGTGCGGTTCATCGCCAGACCGGTCGTAAAGTTTTCAAGGAAGTTGATAGGATCGCTATAGTCGGCCAGGAAAGAGCTTCTAGACAGCTGGAATTTCAATGCAGTCTGTTCTTCGGTGAATACAGCAGACTCCATATTTGCCAGCTTTACATCAACGTCCAGGTTCTTTTTATACATATCCTGAAGCGCTTCAGCGATCGCCTTGTGTGTATCGCTCGTGCTGTAATGCAATGTTACTTCCGGAAGCTTGCTATAGCCTTCGTCTTTCATTCCTTTTGCAAGGAGCTTTTTAGCTTCTTCAATATTTGTTTTAAGCAAATCTCCGCTTGTTTTACGGAAGTCATTTCCATCAGCATCCTTAAACCCATATGCTACGAATCCGTATGCTGGCTTTTCCTTATTCTTTGTTACAAAATCCACGATGTCCTGCTGATTGACAGCCATAGCAAAGGCTTTACGGATATCTTTGTTAGTAAACGGCTCTTTCGTTACATTAAAGCGGAAGAAGTAAGTGCCTGCCTGACCGGAGGATTTTACTTTTCCTTCTTTATGAAGCTGTTCTGCATTATCTGGAGGAACACTGGATGAATCCAGCTTGTTTGTTTCGAACATCTGATACTCTGTATTAGTGTCACTAATGATATCCCAATGTACTTTATCTAATTTAACCGTTTTGTTATCCCAATAATTTTTGTTCTTTTCCATGACGAAATTGCTGTCATGCTCCCATGATTTCAGGGCAAAAGGTCCATTTCCTACAAAAGAAGCTGCTTCAGCGAACCATTTTGGATTTTCTGCTGCAACCTTTTCATTGATCGGGAAGAAGCAGGGGTTTGAAATAACACTTAAAAAGTATGCTTGAGGGCTGATTAAAGTAACCTCAAAGGTTTTATCATCAACAGCCTTAATTTTTACGTCTTCAGCTTTTCCTTTGCCAGCGTTATAGCTTTCAGCACCTTCAATAAAGTTAGCTAAAAATGCAGCTGGGGATGCTGTTTTAGGATCCATTAGACGAAGCCATGAATAAACAAAATCCTGTGCTTTTACATCATCGCCGTTTGACCATTTTGCATCCTTGCGGATATGGAATGTATAAACCTTCCCATCCTCTGATACGTCCCACTTTTCAGCTGTCGCTGCTTTTGGCTCATGTGTATCATCCAGGCGGGTTAAACCTTCCATTAAGTTGTTTAGAGGATTCCATGATACTGCGTCAAAACCTTGAGCCGGGTCGAATGAAGTAGGCTCTGTGCCATTATTTAAGTTAAGTACCTTTTCTTTATCGCCCTTTTTCTCATCGCTTAACCCATTCGACTCAGTGCCGGCATTATCTTTCGCCGTGCAGGCAGCAAGACTAAAGATCAATAGCGCTGCCATTAACAATGTTAATACCTTTTTCATTTACGTTCCCCCTCTTCATTATTAACTGCTATAATGTTAATTCATTGCTGCCATTAATTTTTTGGCCCGCTCATCCTGCAGCCAGCAGTCAACCTGGTGATTGCTGCTTAAGCGGGTCTCGGAAGGATACACCCGGTCGCATACATCCATCGCATATTCACAGCGAGCTGCAAAGGGACAGCCGGCAGGCGGAGAAAATAAATCAGGAGGCGAACCCCCAATCGGGACAAGATCTGCACCTTCAATATCAAGCCTCGGCACTGACCTGAGCAGCCCTCTTGTATAAGGATGCTGGGGATTATAGAAAATTTCCCTGCGGCTGCCCGTTTCGACGATCTTGCCGGCATACATTACAGCAATACGGTCTGCTACCTGAGCTACCACTCCTAGATCATGGGTGATCAGGATGATGGATACCCCAGTCTTTTCTTGTATGTCCCTGAACAGCTCTAGAATCTGGGCCTGTATGGTTACATCAAGTGCGGTGGTTGGTTCATCAGCAATCAATACCTCCGGCTGGCAAACTAAAGCCATGGCAATAACAATACGCTGCCTCATGCCGCCGCTGAATTGATGCGGATATTGCTTCAGCCTTGCTTCAGGACTTGGTATCCCTACTAAATCAAGCATATCCACAGCAGCGTTTTTTGCTTCTGCAGCTGTTACTTTCTTATGCTGCCTGATTCCTTCTATAATCTGCTCACCCACTGTGATCGTCGGGTTTAAAGCAGTCATTGGATCCTGAAAGATCATCGAAATATCCGCACCGCGGATTTTCCGCATCTCAGGTTCCGAAACCTTCGTAAGGTCTTTATCTTTGAAAAGAATAGAACCGCTGACAATTCTTCCGGGAGGATTTGGAATCAGCCTCATTATGCTTTGGGAAGTCACACTTTTCCCGCATCCGGATTCGCCGACGATGGCCAGGGTTTCGCCTTTATTCAAGTCAAAAGTAACTCCTCTGACAGCTTTTACTTCTCCTCCATATGTTCTGAATGAAACATGAAGGTCGTTTACCTGAAGCACTTTTTTCATACTGTTACCTCCTCAGCCTAGGGTCCAGGGCATCCTGCAGGCCGTCACCTACTACGTTAAACGCAAACATGGTTGCTGATATAAAGAATGCAGGAAATACCAGGCGCCACCAATGTCCCGTAAGGATAGAAGACAGCCCGTCACTTGCCATCATGCCCCAGCTTGTGTAAGGGGACTGTATGCCTAATCCAAGAAAGCTTAAAAATGCTTCTGCGAATATAGCAGAAGGGACAGTAAGGGTGATTTGTACAATAATTGGCCCCATCGTATTCGGCAGAAGATTTTTCCTTATAATTCTTGCTGTTTTTGTACCAAATGTCTTAGAAGCCAGTACATATTCATAATTCTTAATCTGAAGAACCTGCCCCCTGACAATCCTGGCCATGCCGATCCACCCTGTGGCAGAAAGAGCAACAATAATTGTCAGCAGTCCTGGGCCCATAACAACCATTAGCAGGATTACAACAAGCAAATAAGGGAGGCCATAAAGAATTTCTACAATTCTCATCATAATATGATCTGTTCTTCCACCCTTATAGCCGGAAACACCGCCGTAAATAATACCGATGATAAAGTCTGCAAGAGCGGCTACAACGCCAACAAATAAGGAAATGCGGGCTCCATACCATACTCTTACAAACATATCCCTTCCCAGTTTGTCGGTGCCGAACCAATAATCGCCTGATGGCGGAAGATTTTGGTTCCTTAAATTCTGCTCCGCTACAGAATGCGGAGAAATCATGGGTCCTATGACCGCCATAACTGTAAGAAATACTAAAAATAGTAAACCAGCCATTGCCAGCTTATTTTTTTTCAGTCTTCTCCAGGCATCCTTCCAATAAGAAAGACTGGGTCTTACAACCGCTTCTTCTTCCCCTTTATTTTTTGTTTTCGGGACGAACCATTCATCGGGAATCACAGCTGCTTCATGAGTTTCCTGCTGTTTCCTAAGTGCCACTGTCATCCCTCCTTTTTGCCAAGCTTAATCCGTGGATCAATAATCCCGTAAGCTAGATCGACTAAATAAAGCATAATGATTAACACAACACTGTAAAAAACGGTCGTTCCCATAATTACTGGATAGTCGCGTTGATTTATACTTTCTACGAAATACTTTCCCATCCCAGGAATGGCAAATATTTTTTCGATTACAAAGGTACCTGTCAGAATACTCGCTGCTAATGCACCTAATAAAGTGACTACCGGCATCAGTGCATTTCTAAGTGCATGTTTAAACACGATTTTTACAGGAGAAAGCCCTTTGGCTCTTGCTGTACGTATGTAATCCTGGGCCAGAACTTCTATCATGCTCGAGCGGGTTAACCGAGCGATGATGGCCATAGGCCCTGTGGCGAGTGCGAGAATGGGCAGAATCATATGTTTTGGGCTTGCCCATGTTGCGACTGGGAGAATCGGCCAGTTAACTGCGAATTGCTGGATTAATAGTGTTGCCATAACAAAACTCGGGACAGAAATACCCAGCACGGCAAAAGTCATAGCCAGATAATCAATAATCCCGTTATGCCTGAGAGCCGCAGCTACTCCAAGCAATATCCCAGAAACCACAGCTACGAGAAGAGTCCAAAACCCCAATTCAAAGGAAACCGGAATTCCCCTTCCTATTAAATCATTTACTGTAAAAGATGATTGTTTAATAGATGGCCCTAAGTCTAATGTCAGAAGTGATTTCAAATAAGCCCCATATTGGACATAGAGCGGCTCATCCAGATGGTAGAAAGACTTTAAGTTATTCTGCACAGCTTCATTCGTGTTCTTATCCGATGTAAAAGGACTGCCCGGGATCGCATGCATTAAGAAAAAAGTCAGTGTAATGATGAGCCACAATGTAATCAACATAGAGATAAGACGTTTAACGAAGTATGAATTCACTGTCCTTCACTTCCTAACAAAATGTTGTTCTCATGGCAAGCTCGGTCATGACAAGCATAGCTTGATAGGCTTCTAGAATATCTTTTGCCTGAAAGCGGACTGTCGTTGTACCAGGAATAATTTCTGTTCCCGGCATTAAGTTAGCCCATTCGGCCTGTCCGTAATTTGCGAATTCAATAGCAAGAAGCGGTCTGTCCGGAGGTGTAAGTGGTTTAACGCGATCCCTATTTTGCAGGGCAATTGCTGTTTTTTCCGTTAACAGCTGTCCTGCTTTTGCGGGGGTCAATGACTTAGCAGCTGACCGTGAGATGGTCTCCTTCACTACTGCAGTTGTGATATTCGGTATGAGCTCTTCAGCTTCCCTTGCCGCACCATCATCTCCGGCAACCATGATAAGCGGTACATCATAATAGCCGGCTACATATGCATTGAAGCCTAATTCTCCTACAACCGTATCGTTTATGTAAAAATTGCGCGCTCCAAAGATCATTGAATGCGACATTACCCCTCTTTGGGATGCACGGGCATGATAACCGGCAAATATAGCTCCGTCAAAACTTGCATCCAGCCCCTGAACCATGGAAAAGGGCTTAACGTCTCCTGTAATCAATTGAGTTTCAGGATGAAGTTTCTCAATAAGGAGGTTGTTCATCTTAGAATGACTGTCATTTACAACCACTTCAGAACAGCCAGTTTCAAAAGCAGAGGTAATGATATAATTCGTTTCTTCGGTCATTATATGACGGCCCCGCTCATAGTTATGCCCTGATGAATCCACATGTGTATGATCAACCAGGCCGGTGATGCCTTCCATATCGACAGACATGTACAATTTCATGATGCTTCCTCCTGAATATTTATACTAATTTTCTTAAAATTATAAAATATAAACTCTATTCTGACAATAGGATTCGGATGGCTTCGGAGTTTTATTTTATTGTTAGGTCAAGAAAGATTGAAATAGAAATTCATTTCGAAACGTGCCTTTGAAAAATTCACAGGAATATATTGTGGACAAAATAAATTTGGATGGCAATGCCATCCACTTGTTATCTATTATTCAATTAGGAACCCGCATGCATTTAGAATAGGAACAACCGTCCTTTTTTCGCCGTTTACAATGCAGACTGTTTCATTATCCACGCGTGCCAGGACTCCTTCAACCTGATCGTCTGGCAATATAGCTGTAATCACTTTCTTCCTAAATAATAGCAGCATAATCGGCAGGGTAAGGCCGAAGAATTCATTTATTAGGAAAGGGGATCTGGAAACTGTCGCTCCAAAGTTTAAAACGAGTTTTCTCCTAAGCCGCGGATCAATATCAAGGAGTTCTCGTTCATTTTTCACATGGCGTTTACTCTTGATTTTTATTTTATTAATATGCTCAAATGGAATGATTCTGAATCCACCGGATGTGCTGCAGCTAAGCAGTAAAAAATCCCGGCCTGCCGCCTCCAGGCAGCCCTCGACCTTAATTGGTTCCGGACATGTTATATCGATGGTAACTTTGGCCGCCTTGAATCTCCGCAATGAATCAAAAAAGGCCTGGTTCCTATCCTCTTCCTCAGGTGTCCCTAAGGAGAGCAGAATCTCATTGGCTTTATCTATACTGCGCTCTAATTCTTCGAGCTCCTCATCAGGCAGGCAGGTGGTCGGGGATGGAAGTTTAGGGGAAGGAATCCGTTTTGCATCACAATCCGGAATGAAAATTTGATTTTTTTCTTCAGGCGAGCAGGAAAATCTCCGTTTATTTTTTTTCAACTAGTTCACCTCCTTTCATATCTTATTGTCAAAAATGAAAAAGGGTGTTGTTTTTCAGTCTCTTTTTATGATGAATAACATATGTATACCGTAAGTTATGTCTGGGGGGCGGGATATGATATATGTGTTTTTGGGGATTCATTTAATATGTTATATGGCCGTATACGTACTGATATATAAACAAAAAAGACATATTCAATACCACTTTTCAATGGCGTTGACCATTTCTGCGAGTCTTTCGAATACCTTATTAACGGGGATCCTTCTGGCCCAGCTTCTGCCTGATTACACACATGCTGTGCTCGCTTCAACAGCGGTTGGTATCTTTACAGGAATTACTCTGGGCCTGTCCTTGGATTTTCAAAGTTTATATGCTGGAACTGTCTCAGGAATTATGGGAGGGTTTATGGGGCCGATGATCGGCGGCCTGATCGATCACAACCAGGCATCTGTCCTTTTTTTTCTTTTAGAAGTGATTTTCAGCGGATTTCTTCTGTCTGTTCTTTATTCCACCTCATTAAAAAGGGAGGTGTAATGGTGTGTACTGGCTTATCATATTTATTGTTCTTAATTTTGCTCTGACGTGGAAAGTGTATGCGTATTACAAACCAAAAAGGCATTTACTGGACTCGCGTTTTATTTTCACAATGCTTTTCACCCTGCCTGCTCTCGCCAGTATAGTAAATGGCATGGTTGTTTTCTTTCTCGGAGTAAATATTTTTGCCTCTATTCTTATATCAGCTGTACTGGGTTTAGTGCTCGGCGGCTTAATTGGCTCATTATTTAACTTTTTTACCTTTTCCATCGGTGCGGTTACCAGCAGTTATTTCGGAATTATGGGTCCTATGATATCTACGCCGATCGTATCATCTGAGCTTTGCGGGTTTGCAGCATCAGGCGGAGCCCTTGCTAATAGTCTATCCCTTACTTTTCTCGGCTTTTGTCTGACTGCGTTCTTAACAAGTTTATTTATTTATATTTACAAAGTTTAGGGATACCATCAATGAGGTATCCCCATGTTTATTTTCCAAAAATATAGTGTAAGAAAGAGGACAAAGGTGACGCAGTCTTTATTAGAATGATAGATTTAGTGGGAATCTGAAATTGTTCCTTTGCTTTTTTCAAAGAAAGAAATTCTGAATCGGATGTCTCCTGAATTTTTCCTGATAATTCTTTTTCATCAGACCAGACTGTAACTCTGACTCCTTGCCAGGTCCGCAAATTGGTCGCTAACGTTTCTTCATAGAATATTTGTTTAAGAGTCTCCTTTTCGGAAACTGTTTTCCCGAAATTAAGCAGCAGTGAATTTCTAATATCGTTGTCATATATAATATTCGTATGGGAGTAATCGGTATCCGGATAACCTGATGGGATACGGGCTAATTCAATAGATGAATATGGCAGCCAATATCTGTCCCCTTTTGATACGAGAACAGTAAAATCCCGGCCTACTACTACTACTCTTCCCGAAAGCCATTCAGCCTCACTGGATACGCGGTAAAAAATCTCAACCTGCTGGTTCCTTCTTTCGCTGAGGAAATTTTTTAAGTAGAGCACCTTTTTTCTTTGGGGCAATGCTTTCCCGATATTCATAAGATTTTGTGAGTGCATAAAATTCTGCACTGCCTTGATTTCTTCATATGAACCTTCAAAGGTTGATGTCAATCCTCCTCCTGCTTTTGCATCCAGTTCCAATTCAACATTAGATTTAAGGATTTCGCGTTCTCTTTCGGACCATAATTGTTTTGCATATTCATTTAATCTCAAGGTTCCCATCTCCTCTTCTTTTCAAAGGCAATACTAATTAATATGCAGATAAAAAGGAGCTGAAGAATATAAAATAACCATCTGTCATACAGAACCACTCCTGCGAGCATAGGAGTCATCATCCCCATCACTGCCCCGTTGGCAATACCAATAATCAGAGTTTGTTCATCCTTAAGCCTTCCGAAGACCCACCCGATGCACATACTTCCTGTTACAGATAGAAAAACATTCTGCACATAATTAAAGGGAAATTGTTCCATGAGCATAAAGGAGAAAAAAAGCGAGAAAAAGAGCGGCATAAACATCGCTGTATTCATTCCTGAGGACAGCCCCATCACCTTTTTCCGCCTGCGTAACAAAGTGTAATAACAACCTATAAGCAGCAAATCCACAAAAAAAGGAATTGTATACATACCTCTCCTCCTCAGAACTAACAGGAAGCTCTCTATGAAATAAGGATGGCCGGAGCCATCCTTATTTCAGTACTTAATTATCTAAAGGTATAAGATGTTCCATTAATCGATCATGTACTCTGATAAGCCCCCATAAGCCCAGTTCTAAATTCCAGCGGATATTTCCTGACCGGTATAGATAATCCCCGGGAAACTGGCCGATTCCTCCGGCTCCGCCTGCTAATTGTGCATCAAAAGCTTCTCCGGCAATATTTTGCCCTTTCGCTCCCCTGAATTCTGAATTCATATCCTGCCAGTCGTCCTTCCAGATATGCCCATGTATTACAAACGTGTTTGTTCTCCTTCTATCGGCCGGGGTCAATAACCTAACTGTAACCGGATCACCAGGATAAGCCTCGAAGACTGGAGTAGCAGGGTCGCCAAAGACCTCCGAATCCGCCCAGTCTTTAAGAACCGGATGTTTCTCAAAACGGTTAATCAAACGTTCTGTTCGATAGTTAAACCCTCTAGACCCCTGATCTTCCGTATCAAACAGCTCCTCCAATCCGTTAAGAATTCCTTCCGCAGGATCGATAATCAGCTGATTCTGCTTATTTAACAAGCGGATGCCATCATGGAGTATGATGACAAATTCCCGGAAGTCTGGTAAAAACGGATTAATAATTACCGCATTTGCTCCGGATTTTAACTTGCTTCCTGAATAAGGGTCAAAATACTTAGATCCCCGCGGTTCGGCAATAAAAGCTCCAAAGGAACCATGATGCCTATGGTTGCGAAGGTCTGCCATATCCCAAAAATTACAAGCTCCGATACCGGTCGGCACCTCCCAAAAGTAAGTAATTGAGTCGCCTGGCCCGACGGTTTGATCTGGATTGAACCCTACCGTGTCACCGCTCGAGTGTTTTATATCATAATCCACGAGCTGTGGATGTATGGATATCCTTGGCGAAGTAGGGTAAAAAGCGTCCGCCTTTATCACAGGATAACCATGTACTTTCTGGTTATGAAATAGCTTAGGATCGAGCAGATTGGTCAGTTTTATTTGTATTAAATCACCATAATTCCCCCTGATGACAAGCGGCTCTGGATTTACTTTCCCACATAATATGCCATCCTTATCTTTTGAAAGCGCAAAAACAATACCATGTGGGTCATGATCGCCAAACTTGTTATACAGGATTGGAGTTTGGATGGCGACGATATCATATTTCCTTAGGCGCATTGCACGAGACTCAGGATCTAATTTTACAATGCGCTTTGGAATTGGATCTCCTTTTTTCGGGAGCGGCCTGGTTCTTTTTGGAGGAAGCGGCCTGTCACTTAATGGCATTAAATCATCAACTAATTGATCATACGCCCTTAAAATGCCCCAGCATCCATTAAACACATCTTCCACATCTTCATAGGCGTACAGATAATCTCCGCTCCGGGGCACAAATGTTTCAGCTGTAAAGGATTCTGAAATACCGATATGCTGATGTGAAACATAGCGCGAATCAAGGTCTCTTCTTTCCTGCTTCCACCTCAGCCCGTGGAGATTGAAGCTGTGTGACTCTTCATGAGCGCCATCGAGGAGCCTGATGCGAATCGGGTCTCCTTCATACGCTCTTAAAATAGGAGTGACTGGATCTCCATGCACAAAGGAACTGAAGGAATAAGCAGGGTCACAATCTTTACCAAGCCTGAACTGCAGCGGTTCACATTTATAATTAACCCCGAATACACCCGGATCATCCAGAGAGCCAGGAAATTGAGGACGTTCTATAGGACAGCCGTCCTTGTCGAACAGAAGGGCAAAGTCATGAATAAATAAAGTATAATCCCTGTGGCTTGGTATTATTGGGTGATCTACCGTAACCTGGGTGCCTCTGTCGGTTTCTTCTACTGTTTTCGGATCAAAGAATTGTGAGAACCGGGAATGAATAACGACAGCCCCAAACACCCCATGCTGCTGATGGGAATTAGCAAATAAATGGTCGTGGAAAAAAGTTGCCTTCAATTCAGCATCGGAAAACCACTCTACCCTAATCGTTTCACCTGGGAGAACACTGCTGTCATAATTCCACCCTACATTAGCACCGTCAGCAACCAGCGGGTCAAATTTAACAAAGTGTACATGAGGAGCCGCTTCATATGTCCTTGTTGCCAGTTGAAAGGCATCGCCGTCTAAGACCTGCGGCAGGCGGTTGGTTAAATTAATCCTATTGCAGCGGCCTGCATTAGTATGAATAACCAATGGTTCCGGCTCTTTTTTTCCTGATAAAACATCCGCAATATCCTCATCTTTAATAAAGAATCGTCCTTTCGGATCGTGCCATCCCTGCTTATTATATTGAATGGGCATTTCTATAATTGAAATATTAAATTCTTTGACGATCGGATTTCCAAGGCATGACTCAGCAAAAACTGCTCCAGGACGGGCATTGGGCACTGCGGCATTTCTTTCAAGCTCTGTCAATCCGCGCCCTCCTACAATCCCGAGAGGCGGCCTTGGTGCTTTGCAGCCCACTTTTCCTGGAATAAAGTTTGGAAATCCAGGTTTATCTTTTGTAGGTCTAGGCGGTGCCGGTCTGTCTGGCAGAGGCTGCAGCGGCTTGATCGGTACACCGTTCGGATAGCACTGCGAACCATCCTGAAGAGTGTCAAAGATTCGGTTAATTCCCCACATCCCGTCCATGAAATGTGGGTATAAATGGCAGTGGATAATCACATCGCCAATTGCTCCCTGAAGGCTTCCCAATCCATATAGAGGAGATACGTTATAGAAATTCTGCGGACTGATTGCCTGGGCATCCACAATTTCAGAATCTACATCAGTCGGCTCCTGAAGCCATTGGTGGACATGATAATGAAAAACATGAGTCTCCTTGACACCGCCATGCACAAGCCTGACCGTTGCTGGATCACCTACGTATCCTCTTAAGATAGGTGTCGCCGGATCCCCAAATACCCAGGAATCATGGTGGACTTCTTCCCCATCACAGCCTGGACCGACCACTCCAGCCTCAATAAGCCTGACCCTGTTTCCCAGAGGTTCTGCCCTGTAATTGACCGCATGAACAGACTCAGCAGACTGACCGGTCATAGGGTCGACAGGGTCATTTCCAGTCAGATCCTTTTGTTCGGGCTCGTCATTGAAGAACCAGCCATATTCCCTGAAGGATGGGGAGAAGGGATGATGGATGTCAGCGAAAACTCCGCTGTTGATTGAACCGCCGGTGACTGGATCTGTCCATGTAGATCCCCTTCGCTGTATAAATATGGCTCCAAACAAGCCGTGGATGTTTGTTCCTTCTTCACTGCTTAAAGGATTTCCTAAGTCAGAAAAATAAGCAATTCCTTCTGTTTCCGCCCGAAGATGATAATTTATAGTACATCCCGGCTCTGCCAGGGTATCCGGATTAAGGCCGGAATTCGTTCCATCTGATTTTCTTACATCATAAGTCACCTGCTGAAAATGCATGCCTGCAGCGTGCTCAAGCTTGTTTTCAAATAAAATTTTTATAATATCGCCTGCATTCGCACGGATAGCCAAAGGCTGCACTAATTCAACAGGAGTAAACGGATTCTCTTTGACTAACTTTTTTACTTTTTTTTCATTTTCCTTTAACACATACATACGGCCGTTTGGGTCATGGTCGCCAAAGTTGTTATACACGATTCGGATGGGAATCGCCACAATGTGAAAAAACCGCTTCATGGTGTACTCACCTCGCTGTCAGTCTTTCAATTCCGGAATGTCCGGGAAGCCTTCGGTTTCTACATATAGCACGCGAATCGCATCAATATGGATAATCCACCTTCTATCTTCGAAGACTGGCTGTTCAGTGGTATCCACCAGTACACGTACATAGTCCTCAATTATTTCTAAGATTTCTCCAATGTATAGAAAGGGAAACTCAGCTGTTAAGAAGAGAGCCCGTTTGCCGATATTTTGTTCAAGAAATTCTATAAAAGCGGCATGAGCTCTTTCACTTGGGGATGGAAGATCTGTACTGCTTCCCCCGCGTGCATGTAAGCTTCTAGTTTTTTCTTTTGACAATAGCTTCACCTCCTAAGATATAGGGAATTTAATATCCCTATCAAAACTGGTTATAGCTGTTACTGCTTCAACAGGAAACATTAAAGGAGTCGGGAACTCAAAGTTTGGTGCATTAGACATCTTTATCTGCACCGGCCACAGAGTGATATGCCCCTCGTCAGCCTGAATAAGTTTTCCTACAAAGATTGGCCGGAATGTCTGCCCGAAAATATTTAATTGGTCGGCACTTACGACAATAAGTATGTCTCGACCAAGGTTTTCATTAATAAGTTCTAAAGCTCCAGAACTTATAGTAGAAGCTTGATTATTTTCACTCTGTGCCATATCCTCACCTCTTTTATAAAGTTCTTCAAATTATAATTACAATTTTATTCCATGGATTAGAACACATTTCAATGAAAAAGGTAACCAAACTGTACATCTGAAAATAACTTATTTATTGAAGGATATATAGAAAGGAGCGGTGAAATGGGAAGAAAAAGAAAACATCATGAGAGTTCCTCGATCGGTTTTGACATCCTGGTAAATCATAAGTTTTGTGACGATGATTTTTTGATTAGGCTGGCCGGGCTGGAAGGGGGGCTTAATTTTCGGCTTAAACAAATGATTGGCAAATGTGTTGAAATATTCTTATCCGAGCCGGAAAATGAAGTAATTATAGGTGAAGTGGCTATGGTAGGTTCTAATTTTGTAGAACTTTGTTCATGTAAGAAGGATAAAGAGCATTGCCCTAAAGAAGATTTAATTAAAATTATCCCGATCGATAATATTAAAAAAATTATGCTTGTGGATAAATGCCATGACCATCTTGAATGTAAGCACCATAAACATTGCAAATGCAAGCACCATAAAAATCTCAAGCATCATGCAGCCTGCTTCTGCAAGATATGCAAGTCTCGCAGAAGGGTGATAAAACATTAATAACAGGGGCTGCCCCCTGTTATTTTAAACCAGCTGTTTTGGCAGTTATATAGAACGGAAATAAAGTCCCCTAGTTTGTAGCGCTTAAAGACTATCTAGAAAAAGTTCGGTGATGAATAGGTACAATTAAATAGAAAAAAGCGGTGGTTCCCCCTCCGCACACTTTCCCTTTAAGTACTTTCCCGTTCTATTTTACATATCAAAAAGAATCGTATTCAAAAAGAAAATGACCCCGATTTTCTCGGAGCCATATGGATTCTATCTTTTTAGATAAACTAAAGCTGAAAAAATCTTTCCATTATTAGCCTGCTTAGTAAAATGATAATTTGCACTTTCATTTTCTATCACTTCTAACTCTTTTACCCTCCGTAGAATGTCTGTCCGTTCGAGTCTGATTTGTTCGAACACATCCTTTTCATATTGAGACAATTGTTCTAACCTCATTTTTAATGCTGTTCTCTCATTAAATTCCATCACCATTTCACCTGGCCTTTTAGTTATAGGGATAAAATAAATGTAACACAGCCTAAGAAACGACAATTTTTCTGTTTCTATATAAAATTCATAAATATATACCGTTTTTCATGGAATACAAGAAAAATTTCCAAAATAAAAAGGAAAGAGATTTAAATTGTCATAAATCACTTTCCCAATTTCTCAATTTAATTTCCTATGTACATATACTGACCATGAGTGGCTTTTTTTAAGCTGCTCTCTTTTTTGGCTAAATTGGTCATAAATAACGAAATATTTTTGATCTCAACACCAGTCTCTAGTTCCAGCTCTTTTTTTAACTGTCCTAAAGGAATCGCGGTACGGTGGCTCTGCAGGATTTTCATAGTAGCATCTCTTAATAGTAAGGTTTTTTTATGATACCCCTTATTTTGCCTGCCTTCTTTTGCAGGCTGAGTCCCACTGCTTTGCTTCTTTCCCTCATGAATGCTTTCAACAGCCTCCGCCAGTGTTTGTCTGGATTTTTCTACAACAGGTGATAAAGTCTTGTCAGATTGGTATGAATCTCTTGATGAATCTGCAGCGCTATTCTCGTACACTTTGTTTTGTCTTTCAAATCCATCTAATTCCCTTAAACGGTCTAGTATTTCTCTTCGTTCTTCTCTAAACTCTCTAATTGTTTTCTCTTCCACAATTAATAATTGTTCCAGCCGAAGTTTTAGTGCATCTCTTTCGTTAAACATAGACTCTTTCTCCTTTTAAATAAGGCAGGAAAATGTATTATGCTTTATATATTTCGCCTTTATGTAAGCATTTTCTTAATAATATCACCCGATTACTCAGTATGTAAATATGATAATATTGTTCCAAATCGCATACTAATCTTTAATTATCAAACTCCTGGTCAGAGGTTGCCGCATCCATATAAAATTTTTCGATACATTCTTTCCGCTTCTATAATACAAGAAAATGAAAATATGCTTTTACTGCGTTGTATTCCCGTTTTAAAATAATCTATGTTTTATTACTTTTATAAATGAATAATTTTTGCCCAGCTTTATCACTAATCTTTTATATCACAACTATATTTCAATAATTCTAGCTTAATCTTCCCATACATTTTTTCGTAATTCTACATATTTTATCAGTATATGACTCCCTTCCCTATTATTTGTAATATAACCGTAATATTACTGTGATGAGAATGTTACGTTATTTTGTTTATAATAGGTTTAGCAAATCACAGCAGGGGGTAAACTACTAAATTGAAAAAAATAATTGCATTTTTGTCACTTGCTCTCATGATAAGCAGTGTTACACCATTAGCGAATGAAGCTGCTGCCAGTACTAAAGTCACTACTAAATATGTTAACGTCGGCTCAGGCACATTAAATGTTCGTAAAAGTGCTACTACTAATTCTTCGGTTGTTACAAAACTATCAAAAAATACTTCGGTATCCGTATATACAGAGTCAAAAGGCTGGTCTAAAATTAAGGCGGGAACTAAGTCAGGATATGTCAACTCAAAGTACCTGACTACTAAAAAGACAACTGCTCCAGCTCCTGCTCCAGCATCTTACCGTACTAAAGCTATTGCGGTTGCAAAAAGTGAACTGGGAACTCCTTACCGTTGGGGAGGCATTTCAACAAACGGATTTGACTGCTCAGGACTTGTAAAATATTCTTTTGGCAAAGCAGGAAAAGTACTTCCTCGTACTGCTGCTGAAATGTATACAAAAGGAACTCGGGTAAGCTCGCCTGCAACTGGAGACTTAATGTTCTTTGCACCCAATAAGGCATCTAGACCTACACATGTTTCTATTTATGTAGGAAGCGGCACAATGATTCACGCTGCATCTTCAAACGGAGTTTCTTATTCTAAGACAAGCAATACTTACTGGAAGCCTAAATTCATTGGCGCAAAACGCATCTAACATAAAAATCAAAAGACCCGCATTCAATCTGAATGCGGGTCTTTCTTTGCTGAAGGAGCGCTTGATTTACACATCAAAACGACTGAACTTACATTCGTTCTTCCATTCTTTTGGCTGACATTAATGCTTCCCCCACTTTATTCTCAATAAATTCTAGAGGGTCATCTATGTCTATTTTCCCTTCAAGGTGCTGTTCTAATATACTGCATAGCATTCCTGCTGCTCTTGTAACATGATGCAAAATGTAACGGAGCTCTCTATCCTTGCTTTCTTCAGCTGAGGCAAGGAGTTGAATTTCATTTAATTGCCGGTGTATATCTCTTAAAGAAAGAATATCAAACTTTTCATAAATAGTACTCATTACGTCCCCCCTAGTATAGGATGTATACAGTTTATTCATATAGGATCTTGTTTAGAATAAGCTTGTAAACTCCCTGACTCAATAAATAAGTCTGCCAATGGTTGAACTGGTTAACAGCTTTATACACCTTACTCTACGGTTTTTGTCAGGTAGAAACGGAATAGTATAATGGAAAAGATCTTTGCTTTTAAAAACCATAACAGATTAAAATTACCAGGAAAAAAGAGGGGAATCATTCATGGACTCTATTATGGAAGCAAAAAAGATTACAGTTTTCAGCGGTGCGGGAATCAGTACAGAATCAAATCTGCCTGATTTCAGGAGCAGGAATGGATTGTGGACAAATAATAAAAGTTTTGAAAGTTTAATTTCTCTCTCTTTCTTTCGGAGAAATCCGATTGGTTTCTGGAAAGCCTATAAGGAAATATTTGCAATGAAGCTATTGAATCAATATGAACCGAACCGGGGACATTTATTTATCACAGATCTTCAAAATAAAGGCAAGGACGTCACGGTCATTACCCAAAACATAGACGGCCTTCACGGAAAGGCTGGCACAAAGAAAGTATTCGAAGTACACGGAACATTAAAAACCGCAGAATGTCCAAAATGCGGTACAACGTATGACCTGGACTATATAAATGAACATGAAACACCACGCTGCACCGCCGTATTAAAAAATAATAAACTCTGCCATTTTATTTTAAAGCCGGATGTGGTTCTGTTTGGCGATTCCATTCATTATTTTAACGATTCAATAGAGGCTGCTTATCAATCCGATCTGTTCATGGTAATGGGCTCTTCACTAGAAGTTGGCCCGATAAATTCCATTCCGCAATTAATAAGCGCGACTGAGATACCCATGGTTCTTATTAATAAAGAACACACCAAATATGATCATTTATTTGACTTGTGCATTTATGCCGGAATTGGACAAACCGTGGAACAAGTGAAGAAAGCCCTTTAATATACCAAGATGGAAGCAAGGCAGCTTTATTCCCGATCCACTATTATTCAAAAAGAATCTGCAGTCTCCTCAATATAAAAGCTCTGTTATACTTGCCTGTTGATTGCAGCGAGAGGCACTCGCTTTCCGGGGGCGGTCCGGGAGCGAGAAGCCTGCGGGGTCTCCCTTAATAGAAAAGCGGAGGACGGTGACTTTCAAGCTAGTTCTCTTTAGAGTATTGTGATGAACAAACTCGTTACTAAACGACTCTATAGAAAGTCAGACACCTGATAAAGAAGACTTGCTGATTGCCCAAGCGACAGCGAAGACAGAAGCATAGTCGCCCTTATGCGTTAGCCAGACATAAGACGAGCGGCAGCAAAGGCGTTTTTTGCCTTTTGATGGAGATTGGCTTATGACAGAAAGTGTCAGTCCGGAGCTGGACAACACGAAAAGCGGAGGACGGTGACTTTCTAGGTAGTTCTTTTAAAAGAACTGTGATGAAGAGTCTAGTTAAAAAGCCACACCAAAGCGAAAGTCAGACACCTGATAAAGAAGACTTGCTGATTGGCAAGCGACAGCGAAGACAGAAGCATAGTCGCCCTTATGCGTTAGCCAGACATAAGACAAGCGGCAGCGAAAGGCTTAACATAGCCAATATAAAAAAGACCAGCATGGCAGCTGCTCTTTCATCCGATTTCTGAACTTAATCTTGAAGACACTGATCCTTTGATAATCTGGGACAATAAGAGCAGCTTTCATTGCCTGGAATTAAATAATACAGACAGCACGTTACACGCGCATAAGCTGCCATGCTTTCTTCTGGTGTCTGTCCATTTAAAAATTTTGAGAATGGCGAGCGGCTTTCCATACCCTGCCAAATGTCCGGTTCAAGTAGTAATGTGATGTCATTCCGGGCACGGTCAGCGTCTTCTCCAGATTGCATTAACTGGACATACATCCAAAGAACATATCCCCACACATTTTCCCAAAGTACGCTCGGCGATGAATTAGTATGCTTGGCAACCGATTTAACGAGGCTTCGGCAGTCTTTGCTGATAATCCTTTTTAGAGCAGAAGATACTTCTTCCCCGCTTGAAGCAGTCCTCCAGTTTCCTTCTGGAAACAACCATTGCGGCAGCCATCTTCCTCTGATCTCACGGTCTATCACACGAATCTCATTCATATTTCCTGTCCATATCATTCGATATTTACTTAGAATATAGAGCTGGGCGACGAAGATAAATGCGGTATGTCTCATAAGGACTGATGCAATAGCAAAAGGTTTTTCTGTTCCATTTCTTTTTGAAACCAGATCAAATAAAGCACTTAAGTCCTCTAGAGCGGCCGAAAGAGGAACCTTCTCATCAAAAACCACATTAAAACGCTCAAGCTCCTGCCAAATGGCTTCCTTTTGCTTTTGCAGCATCCTTATCCCGCCTTTACTTAATTAATTCATATGAAAGCATGGCCGGCTTTCCAGTCCGGCGGTCCGTCACAATGTCTGTCTCAATATTAAACACTTGTCTTAAAATTTCAGTATTTATTACTTGATCAGGTGTACCTTGTTTCACAATTTCCCCTTGTTTCAAGGCCACGAGCTGATGTGCAAATCTAGCAGCCTGATTTAAATCATGGATCACCATAATTATGGTCCTTTTATCATCCCGATTCAGTTTTTCCAGAAGGTGAAGCACTTCTAATTGATGTGCTAAATCCAGATATGTGGTCGGCTCATCCAACAGAAGCAAATCTGTTTCCTGGGCTATGGACATAGCAATCCAGGCACGCTGCCGCTGACCGCCAGAAAGTGTATCGACAGGCTGATTTTGCAGGTGTTTTAACCCCGTAACATCTAAGGCCCATTCTATCATTGTCTGGTCGTGCTGGGTCAAACGTGATAAACCAGATTGATGGGGTGTGCGGCCGTAAGAAATCAATTCAAACACAGTTAAACCATCCGGAGCTTCTGGTGATTGAGGGAGTATGGCAAGTTTTTTGGCAATTTCCTTCGTAGGTGTTTTGTGAATCATTTTGCCGTCCAAGTATACAGCACCTGATGATGCCGGGTGAAGCCTTGCCATTGTTTTTAGAATGGTGGACTTCCCGCAGCCATTCGGTCCAATTATTGCGGTAATTTTACCAGGTTTTATATCCAGGTTAAGATTCTGTACAATGATCCGCTCTTCATAGCCAATGGTTAATTGTTCTGCTGACAGGGATTTCATCCGCCATCCTCCTTATTTGGTTTTCATTAACAAAATTACAAAATATGGAACACTTACAAGCGACACAATCAGCCCAGCTGGAATTTGCGTTGGCAATAACACATTCTTTCCGATGGCATCAGCCATTATTAAAACAATCGCACCAATAAGTGCAGCTGTTGGAATCAGAAGCTGATGCCTTGGACCGACAAGCCTGCGCGAAATATGAGGGGCTATCATCCCCAAGAAAGCAATGCCCCCTCCTGCAGCCACCGATAGACCGGCAAGTGCAACAGCAGTGATAAGAAGAATGATCCGTTCACGCAAAGAACGAATTCCGAGAGCTGTTGTGACTTGGGTTCCTAAATTTAAGATATTAAGTGTATGTGTCTTTAATAAAGTAAACAATGATAATACAATAAACCACGGCAAAAGTGCCCAAACATATGGCCACTGCTTTGCCCATAAATCCCCGGATAACCAAACCATTGCCTTTACAAAATCATGCGGATCCAGCCTTAATTGAAATGCGATAATAAACGCACTCAATCCGGCATTGACGCCAATGCCTACCAGTATCAATCGAATCGAGTCTATTCCCTTTTTCCAGGCGAGAAACATGATCAGCACGCCCGTCAAAATAGCTCCTAGGAAAGCAAACAGGGGCAGTATAAAAGTACTTACTAAGGTAAGCCCTCCTGCTGCTGTTTGAAAAAAAGTAATATAAATAATGACTGCCAGACCTGATCCTGCATTAATCCCGAGTATTCCAGGGTCCGCCAGTTCATTGCGTGTAATACTTTGTAAGATCGTCCCGGATATGGCCATTCCTGCACCAACCATCAGCGCTAAAATAATTCCAGGGAGCCGAAACTGAAATAAAATCAATTCTTGTTTATCTGATCCATTTCCTAAAAAGGTATGAATCACTTCCCATGGTTTAATGGAGACCGCGCCAAGGTTCAAACTAATAAGGCAGGAAAGTACAAGGAGTACAAGCAGAATGAGCGTACTCCATTTAAACCTAGCTTGCATGTTTTTTATGTGAATCTGCTCCTTCCGCTTCTAACTAGATAAAGAAAAAATGGCACTCCGACAGCGGCAGTCACCACACCAATCGGCGTTTCGTAAGGAGGATTAATCATCCTTGCACCAATATCCCCAAGGATCAGCAGCAAACTGCCAAGTACTGCCGATACTGGAAGGATATACCGGTAATCCGGCCCTGTAAGCATGCGGCTGATATGCGGGATAACCAGTCCTGCAAAGGCCACTGTCCCGGAAATAGCAACTGAACTTCCTGTGAGCAAAAGAACTGCCAGTACCCCCAGAAAATTAACGAAACGAACATTAATACCAAGTCCTTTTGTAACTTCTGTTCCCAGATTAAGCAATGTTAAAGAACGAGCGAGGAGGACTGCTATAAGCATTCCAAATACTCCCGCGAACAGAAGCATTTTTACACCATTCCAGCTAGAGCCCGCTAAACTGCCTGCATACCAAAAGCTCAAATCTTTTGCCACATCAAAGTGGATTGCGATCACCGATGTTAAAGAGCTTAAAAACATGCCGATGGCTACCCCGGCTAGAGCAAGCTTTACAGGGGCCATCCCCCCTTTGGATACAGCTGCCAATGAAAAGACCAGCAGAACCGTCAGGCCTGCCCCGGCCATTGATACCAGAACAGATCCAGAAGAAGAAATGCCAGGAAACAGAGTAAGGGCGGTAACGAGTGCAAGAGCCGCACCATAAGAGATGCCCAATAAAGACGGTTCGGCAAGCGGATTTTGGGTCAACGCCTGCATAATAGCTCCTGAAAGCGCTAGAAAGGCTCCTATTAAAGCAGCTGTAAGAGCCCTTGGCAGCCGTATTTCCCTGATAACCTGGTGCTGTGTATTCTGCGGATTAAAATCAAAAACCGCCCGCCACACAGTGGCTGCATCTATATTTGTTGTCCCATACATTACGGAAACTGCAAGTGCAAACAAAACAGCAGCAGACCCGATTATCATGACCTTTCCTGTACGTCCGCTGCGTCCTGCTGGTAAACTAGTATTTTTAGAGTTTCTTACCACAAATTCTACCTCTTTATATGATATAAATTAATTAATGAGAACCGTTTTCAATGAATTAAGTATATGATTATATCACCATAGTTTCAAGGTATATTGGTTAAATATCATCAATTACCAGTACATTTCACTAACTCTATTGACTTTATCTGTGATAATGATTATCATTTTCATGAAGATTGTATAAATTAGGAGGAAGACAAACGTGCGGATACATACTAAATTTATAGGCTTATTTACGGTTATACTAAGCATTTTAATGCTCTTAGCAGCTTGCGGGAATTCTAATGAGTCTAGCAAGCCAAAAAATGACCAGGAAAAAGATACAGCTTTAACAGATGCTATGGGCAAAGTGACTATACCTGCTGATACGAAAAGAATCCTTGCTCCTTATATGGAAGATTCCCTGGTGGCGCTTGGAATAACTCCAGCAGCTCAGTGGTCAATTGGCACAGCCGTGCTGGATTATCTTCAAACCGACTTAAAGGATGTGCCAAAAATCAGCTGGGATCTCCCGCTTGAGCAGACGATTGAAGCAAATCCAGATTTAATTATTTTTAGCTCTAAGGCTTCTATTCAAAAAGGACAATATGAAGAATATAAAAAAATCGCTCCAACTTATGTGTACAAAGATGAGGACAGCTCTAATTGGAAGAAACAGCTTCAAGTAATGGGCAAGATCGTTGGAAAACAACAAGAAGCAGAAGATAGACTTTCAGGATACGAGGAAAAAACAAAAAAAGCTTCCGAAGATATTAAAAAAGCAATTGGCGGGCAGTCAGCCTCAATTATTTGGGTTGCCGGAGATCAATATTACCTGTTTGAAAATACCAGATTTGCAGCAAACGTCCTCTATGGCGATTTAGGTGTCACACAGCCACAAATGGTAAAAAATTTACCAGAAGCGAAAGCCAGCTGGCAGCCATTATCACTGGAATCATTGTCAGAGCTTGATGCAGATCATTTATTTCTCGTTAGCAAGCCTGGCGAGGCCGGATTAACAAAGCTTAAAGAAAGCTCTGTATTCAAAGGACTTAGTGCTGCTAAGCAAGGTCATGTATATGACATGGAAGATCCGAGTCATTGGACCATCAATGGTGTAATTGCCAATGAGCTTACTATAGATCAAATTACCAAGTCACTTGCTAAATAAAATAGGCTTAACCAGCTTGCAGAGAAAGTATCTTTCCTGCAAGCTTTTTTTAATGGATAAAGTGACCTAATCATTTATTATTGAGTAAAAAGCTTAACCCCTTCCCTAACGATCCTCGAAACAATTCCTGCACTCCTCCCTACCTATTTTCTTCATTAATACGTTAAATTTTATCGATAACTCTCAGCTTTTTTCCATAGTTTTGTCGTAATTTGACTAGTTCACTACTAATATTCTATAATTTATTTAATTCTGAAATTTTTGATAACCTTAGTACATACATATTATTACGTTTTATATCGGGAGGTCAGGGATGATTGAGTTTAACAAAGTAAATAAGTTTTATGGGGATTTTCAGGTTTTAAAAGATATTAACCTTAAAATCAATAAGGGTGAAGTGGTTGTAATAATAGGCCCTTCCGGTTCAGGAAAAAGCACAATGCTTCGCTGTATTAACCATCTAGAGACAATATCTGATGGGACTCTCACTGTAAATGGAATCTCAGTAGGGGATAAAAATACGGATATCAATAAGCTTAGACGAAATATTGGAATGGTTTTTCAGCACTTTCATTTATATCCTCACAAAACAGTTCTTGAAAATATCACTCTGGCTCCTAAGAAAGTATTAGGTCTATCCGATAAGGAAGCCAAGGAAACAGCCAGGCATTATCTGGAGAAGGTAGGCATATTAGATAAGGCTGACTCTTTTCCTTCCCAGCTTTCCGGAGGCCAGCAGCAGCGTGTAGCGATAGCCCGGGGACTGGCCATGAAACCGGAAGTTATGCTTTTCGATGAGCCCACCTCAGCACTTGATCCAGAAATGATCGGCGAGGTTCTTGATGTTATGAAAGCACTTGCCAAAGAAGGCATGACGATGGTTGTCGTAACCCATGAAATGGGCTTTGCCAGGGAAGTTGCCGACCGAATCGTCTTCATTGATGAAGGCCGGATTTTAGAAGAAGCAATTCCGGCTGAGTTTTATGAGAATCCGCGTGAAGAACGGGCTCGCTTATTTCTCAGCCGTATATTAAATCATTAATAGGGGGTAAACAAATGTTCAAAAACAAAAAGACTTTTAAAATGGCGATCGTATCATCGATGGCTGCACTTATGCTTGCCGCATGCGGCGGCGGAGACTCAAAAGAAAGCAGCAAGGATGTTCTTGCCCAGATCAAGGACGAAAAGAAAATTGTATTTGGTGTAAAACATGATACTCGCTTATTTGGATTGAAAAATCCTTCAACTGGTGAAGTGGAAGGATTTGATATTGATCTATCTAAAGCACTCGCCGAAGAAATGTTTGGCTCTGATGTTAAACCTGAGTACAAAGAGGTTACTTCTAAAACAAGGGTAGGACTTTTGAATAATGGGAAAATTGATGCGGTTGTCGCTACTATGACAATCAATGAAGAACGGAAAAAAGAAGTTGACTTTACTGATGTTTACTTTGATGCAGGCCAATCACTGCTTGTGAAAAAGGGCAGCAAGATCAAAGGGCTTGAGGACTTGAAAAAAGGTACAAAAGTGCTCGCTGTTAAAGGATCCACATCAGCAGTCAATATTCGTGAAAAAGCACCGGAAACACAAGTACTGGAATATGAAAACTATGCAGAAGCCTTTACTGCTTTAAAATCTAATAAAGGTGACGCCTTAACAACCGATGATGCCATCCTTTATGGAATGGCTGAAGAAGATCCTTCATATGAACTGGTAGGCGGTACATTTACAGAAGAACCTTATGGCATAGCTGTTAAAAAAGGCAACAAAGAGCTTGTTGATGAGCTGAATAAAGCCTTGAAAAGCCTGAAGGATTCAGGCAAGTATGATGAAATTAAGAGCAAGTGGATTAAAGAGTAAAATTAATACAGCTTTCTTTTCAGGATGGGCAGCAGTTCGTACCAATACGGACCTGCTCATCCTGATTAATTAGGAGGAGATCGTTTGCTGGATTTCTCTATACTAACGAATAATATGGATTCATATATAGAAGGATTTAAAATTACCATTTATGCCAGTTTAATAGCTTTATTATGCAGCTTTCTATTGGGAACTCTCATAGCTGTTATGCGCATTGCTCCCTTTAAACCGCTTAATTGGCTAGGTACAGCGTATGTTGAATTTATCCGTAATATCCCTGTTTTGGTTATCGTCTTTTTCACATATTTAGCCGGCAACTTTGGCGGGATGACTGCCGGAACGATAGGATTGACCGTTTATACAGCGGCTTTCATTGCCGAGGCCATACGGGCCGGGATCATGTCGGTACCAAAAGGACAGATGGAAGCAGCACGCTCTTCAGGGCTAAGTTATGGGCAGGCAATGAGGCTGATCATCCTCCCGCAGGCTATTAAAATTGTAATACCGCCCCTTGGCAACCAATTTATCAACTTAGTTAAAAATTCATCCTTGTTAGCTGTAGTGGCAGGCGGCGATTTGATGTATCAGGGAGATTTAATAAATGCAAAAACGTTCTCACCTTTTGATACCTATATTATTGTCGGCTTATTTTATTTAATATTAACTATCCCTTTGAGCTTTGGCGTAGGTTTTCTAGAAAAACGCCTGGCCAGAAGCAATTGAGGAGGTGCCTAGATGGATTTTTTAGCACCGTTCATTGAAGTATATACACTTGATCATTTCAAATTTTTACTTGAGGGCTTTTGGGTCACCTTAAAGGTTGCTGCCATCTCCATTGTACTCAGCTTCATTATCGGCGGCATTGTGGGGACTTTAAGGTATGCAAAGATTCCTGTTGTATCGCACATACTTGCCATTATTGTTGAGACGATCCGGAACCTTCCATTGCTGCTTATTATCTTCTTCACCTATTTTGCATTGCCCGAAATCGGAATTGAAATGGAAATTACAACAGCAGCCATTGCGGCCCTTACTGTTTTTGAGTCTGCCATGCTTTCAGAAATCATCCGCAGCGGACTCAACTCCATTGAAAAGGGACAAATCGAAGCAGGACGTTCTTCTGGCTTAAATTACATTCAGACATTACGCTATATCGTTATGCCTCAGGCTCTGAGGAGAATGGTTCCGCCCATTGTCAGCCAATTCATCTCTTTGCTTAAAGATACATCGCTCGCTGTAGTCATTGCTCTTCCGGATTTACTGCACAACGGCCAAATTATTTACGCTCAAAAAGGTTCTTATGTGATACCTGTTTTTGTACTTGTAGCGTTCATGTACTTTATTGTTAATTATGCTTTGTCACTAGTTGCCCGAAGATTAGAACTAAGGCAAAGTTAGAAAAACCGGCTCAGATAAATGGGCCGGTTTTTTGTTTGATACTATCTTCTAAATAATTCTTCTAGTAATCCTCTACCTTATTATAAGCTGCGACCAGTCTCTTCCATATGCCTCATACGATCTTCTCACCCCTAAGTTCCTCCACTTTAAAATTTCAACTCTGATTCTAAATGAAAGAAGCTTTTAAATGGCAAACTTTTAACCGTATATGATAAAAAAAGGCTTTTTTACAGAGAACTTAGCCCTCTCTATTTATATATATTTTCATAGGATACTAGTAAAAGGAGGTTGGAAGATGAGTAATAATAACTTTGGATTCTGCTGGGCGAAATGTCATGAGCCTTCACTGACAAACCATCATAGTTTTAGACACTGTTTTCGCAAATGTATAGAAGGTGGTAAACATAAATGCCACTCTAGCAAGCCTATTCATCATGATGGATGTCATAAATGCAAGCATGACCACCACAACAGATGTTCTTGTAACAAGCATTAATTTTTTTAATGCTGTTTGATGCTAGTGATAGATAAAAAACAGTATTAAAAAAGAGCCTTTTTGCTAATAAAAGGCTCTTTTGCATTCTTAATTACATTCGATAATTTATTAACAGGTATTGTAGCTGCTTCTATACATGGGATCTGCGAGCGAAGTCAACAAATCTAAATTTATCGGGTCTATGCCTTGATTCTGTGTATTGGAAAAGTGAGGCATCATCTAAATATACATAGTTTTTGATAACAACTACATTGTGAAATCCCTCTAAATCCAGCAGCTCTCGATCCTCTATGGATGGTTCTTCCACAAGAATTTCTTTTTTAGCAAAGCTTATTGAGAGGTTTAACTCTTTCTCGAGATAATCAAAAATAGAATCTTCACAGATTTCTTTTGTTAATTCCGGAACATATTTCTTATTGAGATAATCCTTATCTAAAATTATCTTCTTTCCGCCAATCTCTCTTGTTCTCATTATTTTCCAAACAGAGTCTTTATTGGATAATTGCAGCTGCTGTTTAATATAGCCCTCAGGTTTTAACAATGACAGCTCATTTACTATTGTTCTCGGTCTGCTGCCTATTTTCTCTGCAAGTTCTTTAAAACTGACTAAGCCTGAAACAGGAAAATCAAATTTGCTTCTATCGATTACAAGAGATCCTTTTCCTCTTATTTTTTGGATATAGCCTTTTTGTGATAAGAGAGTTAACGCCTTTCTTATTGTTTCCCTTGAAGTGCAAAAGCGGTCCTTTAATTCGTTCTCGGAGGGTAAAAGAGTATGAGTTGAAATGGCACCGCTTTCAATTTGTTCAGCAATTTCACTGAAAATCATTAAATATTTGGTAGTCATATTAATTCCCCCATCGTTCGTTACCAAATGCAATTTAGAGAAATGACGGCAATAACAAAGGAGGGAGAAAAATCTCCCTCCTTCTTTTTTTGCTTAAGCTGCTTTTTTGCTGAAAGTAACTTTAGACATTTTTGTTTTTGCTAATACGATTGTCAGAATGAATGGGATAACAATTGCCACAACCATTGCCATCGCGAATGTTCCCATGTGCTGAGGCTGAATGGAAAGGATACCTGGCAGGCCGCCTACACCAATTGAGTTAGCCATTACATCGCTTCCTACAGAAATAACTGCTGCGGCCAGTGAACCAACCATTGCTGCTAAGAACGGGAATCCGTATTTAAGGTTGATACCGAACATGGCTGGTTCTGTGACCCCAAGGTAACAAGAGATAGCAGCCGGGATTGAAACTTGCTTTTCTTCTTCGTTCTTTCTGTTGATGTAAATCATGGCAAGTACTGCAGAGCCCTGGGCAATATTTGATAAAGCGATCATTGGCCACAGGTTTGTTCCACCAAGTTCACTCATAAGCTGAAGATCAATAGCGTTGGTCATATGATGCAGACCTGTAATAACAAGCGGCGCATATGCAAATCCAAAGATGGCTGCAAATAACCAGCCGAATGATGAAGTTAAACCAGAGTACACAACATCAGAAATAAATGAGCCCATTTTCCACCCGATAGGTCCTAAAACTGTGTGTGCGATCAGCACTGTTGGAATTAATGATAAGAACGGTACTACAATCATTGAAATAGCATTTGGAACGATATCACGCAGTTTACGTTCTAAGAAAGCAAGTACAAGACCTGCAAGAATAGCTGGAATAACCTGTGCCTGGTATCCAATCATTTCAATCTGTGCAAATCCAAAATCCCATACTGGTATATCTTTAGCCCCCGCTACTCCATATGCATTTAGAAGCTGAGGAGATACAAGCGTAATCCCAAGAACGATACCAAGAATCTGAGAAGTTCCCATTTTCTTAGTAATTGCCCATGTAATACCTACAGGCAGGAAGTGGAAAACAGCTTCACCAATTAACCATAGAAAGGCATGTACACCTGCCCAGAACTGAGAAATCTCTACGAGAGACTTCGTTCCGTCTTCAAACATCTTTATGTCACCGATTACATTTCTAAAGCCTAAAATTAGACCTCCGACTACAAGCGCCGGAATTAATGGCGTAAATATATCAGCAAGATGAGCAATCATTCGCTGCAAGAGGTTCATGTTCTGCTTAGCAGCCACTTTTGCTTCTTCCTTTGATGTACCATCTATATCTGCATATTTGACAAATTCGTTATAAAAAGAAGAAACCTCGTTACCAATGATAACCTGGAATTGACCTGCTTGCGTAAAGGTTCCCTTTACAAGCTTGATCGCTTCTACTTCTTCAATATTAGCTTTTTTTGGATCTTTTAGAACAAAACGCATTCTTGTTGCACAATGTGTGACTGCAGCAACGTTGTCTTTTCCTCCAATGCGTTCCAGTAACTCTTTAGCTGGATCTGTATACTTACTCATTCCTTTACCCCCTGGTAAATTAGACTATAGTCCAATTCTTTCTTTTCTAATATTTTCATAGCTTTGTATGCCCAGGAAGTGTTTCCGCTTACAACCCAGCGTTCCCTGTATATACAAGCTTTTTGTTTACGCTTTCATCTTATCCTGTATATACATGTTTGTCAACGTCAAAAATGAATATTATTTCAAGAAAAGATTTCCTCTAGGAAAATCATACCAAAATTAAACACAAAAAAAGAAGCTCCAGTTCTCTTATAAGTACTGGAGCTTTTACTGAAACAGGCTTTCGTCCTTACTATTTCAACAAATTTCTTTCCGCGTTCTAACATTCGTATGAATATTAGATTTGTATGATTGCACCACTATTAGTCAAAATGGGAAAACTTATATAGTACTGAGCCAGTCTAGCAGAAAAAATAGAAAGAAAACGGGAAAATATTATAAAGCTTATACAATTGTTAAAATTGTAAATGTGATGACCTATAGTGCAAAACACATTTGGTTTAATAGATTAATTTTTTTTAATAGGACAAGTACATAAACCATAATATCAATGGAGACTTAATCGTATTTCAGGTGATGCGCAAATCCAAGGACCTAATAATCGAAACAGTGTAAGAGTTGTTGGAACAGGGGAATTTACGCTGACTCTAAGAGTTTTATTTCGCTGTAGACTTACTATTGGCGGGTTTGAAGAGTGCCCGCGTGAATTAACGAGCGTACGATTTAGATTATAAATTCCTCAGGAAATACTAAATTTAAGTAATCTTCTTAGAGTGGCCTTACTCCACTCTTTTTTTGATACACAAAGAAAAAACCCTTGAACTATCAAGGGTTTTTAGTATGATCTGAGAGGGATTTGAACCCCCGACCCCTACCCTGTCAAGGTAGTGTTCTCCCGCTGAACTATCAGATCGCTTATTAATATATATTTAATTATATGGATTCCTTACTAAAAGTCAAATCCTTTTTGATTTCATTATTTCATAATACCTTTTGTCCAATATTACACCTTTACAAATATACGAACATATATTCCTTTTTTGTTGAATAAAAACATATGTTCGTATATAATAGATGTATAAAATCTTAAGCATGGGAGGTAATTTAGGATGAATGGAATTTTAGTACGCTGTTTAAAGGAAAATAATCCGGTAGAAATCATTTACATGGCGGATGACCATTGCCTTTCACAACGTAAAATTCAGGTTTTAGCGATTTCAAGGACTCATATAAAAGCTTTCTGTTTCCTTAGGAGACAAAAAAGAACGTTTAAAATGAGCAATATACTTTCCGCCAGTCCGGTGCGATCAAAAAATTATAAACTTCATGCTAACTGAACCCATAAAGGCCAACGACCTGCCTTTATAGATCTACACCTGCTGCGTTCACTCTCTATGGGTTAAGAGGTATTTTCGTCAATAATATTAAAAAAATCCGTAGATATTGATCAAGAACATTATGTGCTGCATTCCAGCTATAGTATGTTAAAACCTGCGCGGGACCTCTTCTTTTCACTTTCTTCTACGCTTAATTATTTTTATTGTTTCTAAACGTATATCCTGAAATAATTTCTGAATAGTCGGACTCACCTTATTTCCCCTCAATTATTAATAAAATGAATTATTCTTTTTTAAAGTTAATTTATAAAAGCATCCTTCAAAAGCTATTATGAACCATGGAAACAGATTCTTTACCTTATTGAATCTATAATCAATCATGCCTTACAAAGAAGCACACAACCCTTTGATATGATAAGATAAAATTAACTTTATTCACACTCTATAACGCTTTAGGAGGATTCTATGCCTGCACCTCAGGGAACTATAAAAGACTATAAGCTGTATAGCAGCTCACTTAAAGAAGAAATGGAATTATTAATTTATTTCCCAGAAAGTTTTTCACCACTATACAAATATACAGTGGTCATTGCCCAGGACGGCCGGGATTATTTTCAGCTTGGGCGTATAGGCCGTGTGGCAGATGAACTTCTATATCAAAAAGAAATTCAAAATATAATAATCGTGGGTATTCCTTATAAAAACGTCCATGACCGCCGTTCTAAATATCATCCAGAAGGTGACAAACAAAGTGCTTATATCCGCTTTCTCGCTCACGAACTTGTTCCCTACCTGGATCAATCTTTCCCTACCTATAGTATGGCAAAGGGCCGTGTTCTGATAGGAGATTCATTAGGGGCAACTGTGGCTCTACAGGCTGCGTTGAAATATCCGCACACATTCGGACATGTGATTATGCAATCTCCCTTTGTCAATGATACAGTGATGCTTGCAGCAGAGGAATTTGCAGATCCTTCTCTTCTTGATATATACCATGTTATTGGAATCAGGGAAACAGATGTACCGACAACTGATGGGCAGAAACAAAATTTTATTGAACCTAACCGGAAACTGAATAAACTGCTTTCTCGGAGGAATTTTTCATTCTTCTATAAAGAATTTGAGGGAGAGCATACCTGGAAGTTCTGGCAGAAGGACTTAAAGCGGGCATTGATTAATACTTTAGGCATTTAATTTACATTTCCATTAAATTAGCTTATTATTCAAATAATTTGTTATAATAATATAACTATAGATATTTATTTCTGGGAGGTCATTTAATGAAATACGGTGTTGTAATCTTTCCTTCGAAAAAGCTGCAAGATTTAGTGAATTCTTACCGTAAAAGGTATGATTCACATTATGCATTAATTCCTCCGCATTTAACACTTAAGTCTGCATTCGAAGCGACCGACGACAGAATAAAAGAGATCGCTGAACAGTTAGATTCCATTTCAAAGAAATTTAAGCCCTTTCAATTAAATGTGACAAAAGTAAGCTCTTTTCAGCCTGTAAATAATGTTATTTACTTAAAGGTGGAACCCAATGAGGCAATTGAAGGGCTGCATAGTTCTCTACATGATAATTTCTTTGATGATTCGCCTGATTATGCCTTTATTCCTCATATTACTCTGGGACAAAACTTATCGGACGATGAGCATTCTGATGTGTTAAATCAGCTTAAAATGCTTAACATCACCCATCAGGAAGAAATTGACCGTATCCACCTGCTATATCAGCTTGAAAATGGTTCATGGACTGTATATGAAACATTCCGTCTTGGAAAGGAACAATAAATCGTGAAAGTAAAAGCAGTTGAAACAGAACAAGAATTGCAGCAAGCCTACTCAGTCCGCAAAGAAGTTTTTGTGGAAGAACAGAATGTACCATTAGAGGAAGAGATTGATCAATACGAAGCGGATTCCACTCATTTTCTTCTATTTATAAATGACAAACCTGCCGGTGCTGGACGATTCCGTATATTAGATGGAATCGGAAAGGTCGAAAGAATCTGCGTCCTCTCCTCTGCCCGCCAAAAAGGCGCTGGAAAAGCCATTATGGATGGAATCGAAGAATATGCGAAACAGCAGGAAATTTCAAAATTAAAACTCAATGCTCAGACACACGCTATTCCTTTTTATGAAAAACTGGGGTATGAAGTGTCTTCAGAAGAGTTTATGGATGCGGGGATTCCACATAAAAGCATGGCAAAAATACTTTAAAAATTATAAAAGGCACTCCAGCAAAACTGGAATGCCTTTTATTATATAAATTAAAATAAGAGGAATAATGTACATTATTCCTCTGTAAAACCAGGGATAACCCTAATTTTAGCTGTGACCGTGTTTTTTGTCTTTGTCTTCAATGTCAATTGCAATTAGTACTTTCGATCCTATATTAGCTTTCAATGGATCAAATAGAGTGGAAAACGGCTGCATTATATCAGTTGAAGAATTTTCAATAGCAACAATAGGATCGTGACAGAAATGTAGATCCAATGTCAAGAAATAACGATTTTCTCCACAGCAAGGATTTTTATCTACAAAGTTGAAGCTTGTAGTGATTGTGCTAAATCTCAGAGGAGTATCCTCTTCTATTTCAAATTCAAACTCAAATTCGCCGCCATCTCTTTCGAGCTCTCCAGGTATTGCACAGATAGGAGAAGTATCTCTCGTTTGAAAGATAGGAACGAAATCACCATGTCCACAACTTCTGAAAAGTGTAAAGGTACCTTCTATTGCTACTGGAAAAGCAAATTCTTGTTCAGATACTAAATCAAAATTACCAGGAATACCCGGAAGATCTCTCGGTGTCCATTCCACAGTTGCCTGAACTAGAACCTTATCATCCCCGTCATCTGTGCAAACTTTAACCTGGCCAAGAGTATGCACTGGGGCTTTAACGTGGTGCATATTACCGTGGTGCATATGATTATGTTTATTATTGTGGTTAAAGTCTACATTTGTAGATTGATCTACATCAATTTCTGTAAATAAAGATTTTCCTTTGTCTTTACATCCATTACAGCCTTTGTCATGACAATGATTACAATGATCTTTATGATCTTTCTTAAACGAATCGCCATGTCTTCTCCATGAGTTACTACTCATAATATCTCCTCCAATTCTTATTTTCTGTATTATTATATTGAGAAGGACATCTTTTGTATGGGCAAATCGAGCAGGTTAATAGCCTTTTTTAAGTAGTTTTTTAATGAATGCGTCTATGTAACAGAGAATTTAAATAGACACAAATAATAACCCCGCCAGCTTATATTAGCTGGCGGGGTTTAATTTCCCTTCATATATACTTATTTACAAATTTCCCTTTCCCCGTAATCTCAACTGCTTTTTGCAGCACATGCATAGGAACCTGTTTGTTCCGTGTTGATTTGGCTATAAAAGGATAGGTATGGTTTTCTTCATCACTATTAATATCCGCGTAAAATTCGTTATCGTGTCTTCGCTCTTCTTGTTTCCGGTTCAAATCTACTGAAAAGACCGGTCTTGCTCCGCTGATATAGCTTTGAGCACTCTCTATTTCCCCTATTGTGCGGGCAGCATATTGAGAAGATTGAAAATCCGTCACTGGATTAATAGAAATCATTATATTCCCCTCCAAACTTTTGGTTATTCTAATAAGTATGAGTATGTATAGTAAACTTTTCTTTTTCTTTACCATGATTTATGTCTGTCGAAACCTTAATTTTTAAAAAAATAGTGATAGTCTTTAGATTTCTCATCTGATTTGTTATGATGAGGATTGACTGTTTTTAGAAAAAGAGGTTATTTTCAATGAAAAAGGCTTATAAACAAGACACATTGATAGATTTAGAAACTTATGGTCATGAAGGACTCCAGAGTGTCTATGATGATGGCCAAAAAGGAATGCTTGCTTGCAGCGTTTGCAGACAGGCTGTCAAGCTTTATCTTGGCATCGTTCAGGAACCTTCCTTTTTCCATTCCAATCATTCACAGGACTGTACGGAATCTATGGAAGTTTCTCTCTCTTCCCACGACGAGCCTAAAGAGGATGCTTACATAGAAAGAAACGGATTTAGAGTGCCAATATCGAGGTCGATTACACAAACTGCCGTCATAAAAACTCTTTGGAAACCAACTTCACGTATTAAAGATAATCCTCCTTTCCGATCAGCGGATAAGGAAAAAGGATTGTCTTCCTCTTCTTATTTAAAGCAATTAAGAGAATCAGGCATTGAATTAGATGCTCAGCAGACAGAGGCCGTTTCGGCTATTGAGGGCCCTGTGCTTGTCCTCTCCGGGGCAGGCAGCGGTAAAACGAGAGTACTTACCGTCAGAACCGCTTTAATGCTGACTGAACTAAATATCGATCCTGCAAGCATCATGCTGGTAACTTTTACTGCAAAAGCTTCCAGGGAAATGAAGGATCGTCTTAATAAATATCCAGGACTCACAGCGCAGCAAATAAACAGACTTGTCTGCGGGACCTTTCATAGTATTTTTTATAGAATTCTTCTATTCCATGAGCCGCAGAGATGGAACAAGGAATCTCTATTAAAACGGGAATGGGAAAAAGAACACATTATCAAACTGGCAGGTAAAGAAAGAAATCTGGATGAGAAGGAATTTCCTTTTGACAGCGCACTGCAGCAGATTGGATTATGGAAAAACTCCCTCCTTTTTCCTGAAGATATCAAACCCGAGGATGACTGGGAGGAAAAATGTGCTTTTCTTTATAAGAGATATGAGGAGTATAAAAATCAGCATCATAAATATGATTTTGATGACATGTTAATAGGCTGCTATTCTTTACTAAAAAGCAGCCCGGATATTTTGGATTTTTACCGCAGCCGTTTTAAATATTTTCTTATAGACGAATTTCAGGATATCAATACTGTCCAATATGAATTAATTAAGTTGCTTTCAAGCTCCACCCGGAACATCTGCGCCGTTGGGGATGATGATCAGTCTATCTATGCTTTCCGCGGAAGCAGTCCGGAATTTATCCTACATTTCGAAAGAGATTTTGAAGGAGCAAATGTAATTAAATTGACCAATAATTATCGGTCTGCCCACGAAATAGTCTCTACAGCCAACCGGATTATTACGAGGAATAAAAATAGGCTGGAAAAGAAAATGTCGGCCCAGCACAATAATGGAGCACCCCCCGTCCTATTTTTTCCTTTCGATGAAGAACAGGAAGCAACCATGATTGTTACCGACTTGAAAGAGAGAATTACAAGAGGTGAAAACCCAGGTGACTTTGCTATTCTTTATAGAACTCATTCTATGTCGCGGGCTATTTTTGAAAGGCTGGCTCACAGTAATCTGCCATTTGTTATTGACCAGGATGCAGAATCCTTTTACAGCCGCAGAATGGTAAAAGGGATGCTTGCCTTTTTAAAGCTCAGCCTTGATCCTGATGATACTGAGGCAGCTGCCGATATCCTGCCTTCTCTTTTCCTAAAACAGAATGTACTTCAGCAAATCAAAGCACAGTCCATATTAAATGATTGTTCTTTGCTCACTGCACTTTCAGAAGTTAAAACTGGATTTGCCTTTCAAGAAAAAAAGCTAAAAATGCTTCCAGATCAAGTCAGGCGTCTTAAGGATGTAAAGCCGTCTATTGCGCTGGAAATGGTTGAAAAAGATCTTGGATATCAGGACTTTGTTAAAAAGCGGGGAAATGAGGGCAGCTCTGCAGAAAAGGGCTCGGATGATGTTCGTGATTTGAAGGTGGCGGCAAGAAGGTTTCAAACAGCACGGGAGCTTTTAGATCATGCTGATCATATGAGGGCCATGAATACGGAAGTTAAAAAGCTGTCTAAGCATTTTCACAATGCGATACAGCTTACAACGATACACCGGGCAAAGGGCCTGGAATATGGGAAAGTCTATATTTTAGGTAATGTAGATGGCGGACTTCCCCATGACTATTCCTTGGATTCATACAGAAAAGGTGATCCTTCTCCCCTTGAGGAGGAACGCAGGCTTTTATACGTAGCAGCAACCCGGGCGAAAGACGAATTATTTCTCTCTGTACCTGAAACAAGGAGAGGCAAAACAGCAGCTCCTTCAAGGTTCCTCCAGGGGCTCAATAAAAAATAAAACGGGAAATGGGGGGATCCGCATTTCCCGTTTTTCTATTTTTTATTGTTCAGCATATTTGAGATGGTGTTGAAATCCAGCTGCTTGCCGTCTTTAGCAATTGAATCTACTATTTTATTTTCCAGCTCCGAATTGATCGGCTTATTTGCTATTTTTGACACTCTTTTAATAACGTTTCGTACCGTTTTTTCATCCTGAAAATTTGCTCCCTGCAGAGAATTCGCTAATTCTAGTATGTCCTTCATGTTTACCCCGGTTTTCTTTTCCAGATTCTTAAAGAAATTATTATCCATTTCTTCGCCCTCCTTCTCTGTATTCTTATCCTATGAGAGATCCTTGTTTTTGTGCTTTGTTTTTTTATTTATATGCCAATGTTAAAGTTCATTGTTAATTTTGGCACTATGTTGATCCTCGCTGCAGGCGCGAGACTCCTGCGGGAAAAGCAGGTCAAGGGAGACCCCGCAGGCGTATAACGCCGAGGAGGCTCCCGGACCGCCCGCGGAAAGCGAGTGCCTGAAGCGGAAACAACTGTTTTACAGAGCTATTTTTATAAAAAACTGGGTCCCTGTCCGCACCAAATTAAGTCATTTTTCATAATATGATGTGAAACCGTTAGAAAGGAGAAATACTATGCCCATTGAAAATGGTACGACTATTACAGGGATTTTAAAGAAGGTGGGGAAAAATTTCATTCAGCTGGAGGAGGATACTGTAACCCATATCATTCCTTTAGATAAAATAAAGAACGTCAATATTGACTGCGCGGCTCAGCTGTTAGGTGAAGAGCCGGCGGAGCCTGAAGAACCAGTTGAAGAACCAGGAGCTGCAGATCAAAAAAGCATTTTTGATTCAGCAAAACCATTTAGAGTGAAAGCTGCAGCAGAGGCAGCAGCAGCTGAGGAAGAGGAAGAAGAGGCTGCTGCAGTAAAAAAAGCCATGTTTGTTCATACATGTAAATTCTGCAGAAAGAATCACTTCCACTGTGATTGTGAATCTTCTTCAAGCAGCAGCTTCTCATCATCCTGCAGCTCATCATTTGGCCCTTCCAGCAGCTTTAAACATCATAGCTCATCAAGCAGTTTTAAACATCATAGCTCATCCAGCAGTTTTAAACACCACAGCTCATCCAGCAGCTTCAAACCTAGTTCATCCAGCTCTAAACACGATTCTTCAAGCATGATTTTTGACTCTTCAAGTATGAGCTCAAGCAGTCCAAAATCATCTTCCAGCTTTAAGTCGTCTGATTTTTCATCTTCCAGCTTTGGCTCATCATCTTGTTCTTCCTCAAGCTTCGGATCGTCTGAATCTTCTTCATCTGTATTTAAAAAGAAGAAAAAAGGCTTCAACGGAGCGGGCTATGGATTTGAGAAATTCAGTCCTCTTTCTAGAAATAAAAAGGATTTCCGCTCCTTCCTGAAGAAATTAGTCGGCTGTGTCATTACTGTGGAAACTCTACAATAATTAAGGCCAAAAAAAGTTCCCTCCATTTAGGCGGGAACTTTTTTTCAGCAAAAAGAAACGGAATGATTTCCATTCCGTTTTGTGTTCTGGCATTATCCATAGAAAGATGCTCCTACGATGATTAGAAGGATAAATAGAACAACGATCAAGACAAATGCAGAGTATCCTCCAGATCCGCCGCCATAGCCATAACCGCCGCAGCCGTAGCCTCCAAACATATATATCACCCCGCTTTCATATAGCTCATACATAGAATATGAATGCAGAGGTGTTTAGGTGTAGGACGTTTCCCTATTTTCTGGTACAAAATAAACTGGCTGCAGGTTTTTATTATCAGCCCTTTGGTTTAAAGAGTAAGGCTCCAATAAATCCAAAAATGATTGCAGCAGAAATGCCGGCACTTGTAACTTCGAACATGCCTGTTACTACCCCTACAAGTCCATGCGTTTCTGCTTCCTGCATCGCTCCATGGACGAGCGAGTTTCCAAAGCTTGTGATGGGAGTGGTCGCTCCTGCGCCGGCGAAATCCATTAATGGTTCGTATAATCCGAGCCCGTCAAGCACCGCTCCTATAACCACCATTAAACTGAGTGTGTGGGCTGGAGTAAGCTTAGCAATATCGAACAAGAGCTGGCCGATTACACAGAATGCTCCTCCGACAACAAACGCCCAAAAAAACATGGCTAGCATCAAATACCTCCTATTGTAATTCGTGTTGTCCCCCGAACCACATCATTTATTCTCATATTCAATAGCAACAGCATGTGCAATACACGGTATGCTCTGGCCCTGTTGAAAGGATAGCGGCGACAGCAATGCACCTGTTGCAACTACTAGAATTCGTTTAAATTCGCCCTGCTTCATTCTCTTTAATAAATGGCCATAAAACACGGCAGCAGAACAACCAGGTCCGCTTGCTCCAGAGAAAACTTCCTGGTCTTCTTTATAAATCATAAGTCCGCAATCACGGAATTTTTCTGGATCTAGTTTCACACCCTGTTTGGCCATATAATCCAGTGCAGCTTTCTGGCCGATCTGCCCTAAATCCCCCGTAACAATTAAATCGTAATGATCAGGACCAACCTCTAAGTCTTGCAGGTGCTTGATGATGGTATCCGCAGCTGCCGGTGCCATAGCCCCTCCCATGTTAAAGGGATCACTGAGTCCCATATCAATCACTTTTCCTATCGTTGCAGAAGTGACACAAGGATGATTTTCTTCTTCTTTATTTTTACCAATGAGAGCCGCTCCGGCAGCGGTTACTGTCCACTGCGCTGTCGGAGGCTTTTGGCCTCCGTATTCAGTTGGATATCTAAATTGTTTTTCCACAGCCGCATTATGGCTTGAAGCACCTGTAATTACATATTCTGCACCATCGTAATTAATGATGAAGGATGATAAGGCCAGCCCTTCCATGGACGTGGAACAGGCACCAAATAAACCTAGATAAGGAATGCCATGAGTGGATGCAGCAAAGCTCGATGGAGTAATTTGGTTTATAAGATCACCTGCAAGAAAAAACTGAATATCATCCTTAGACATCTGTTTTTTTTCCATCACTTTTCCAACCGCTTCCTCGAGCAGGAATTGATGGGCTTTTTCATAGGTTTCCTTCCCCATATATAAGTCATCATGAAGAATGTCAAAATCATCTGCTAAATGTCCTTTGGCTTCAAACGGGCCGCCCGATACTCCTGTAGTCAAGATGACTGGCCGGTTATTAAAAACCCAGGTATGTTTACCAGTAAGCATGTGTTTAACCTCCAATCATTCCAATAAGGGTTTTTATCAGTGCAACCACAAAGGCAGAAAAGACACCGAAGACAATGACCGAACCTGCCAGCTTAAAAATATTTCCTCCTACACCAAGCACATACCCTTCTGAACGATGCTCAATGGCCGCCGAAATGACCGCATTGCCGAACCCAGTAACGGGAACCGCACTGCCTGCTCCCCCAAATTGTCCTAAATGGTCATAAATTCCAAAGCCGGTTAAAAGCATTGAAATAAATATTAAGGTTGCAACAGTTGGATTTCCTGCGGTTTGTTCCGTAAAATTAAAAAAATAAATATAAAAATAGGTGATTGCCTGGCCAATTAAACATATAAGTCCACCCACCCAAAATGCTCTAATACAATTCATTAAAACTGGCCTTTTTAATTCATGTTTCTTCTGCAGCTGCTGATACTTTTGCTGGTCAGGATTTAAGTTTTTCTTTTTTGCCATATCCTTATCTCCTCTTTTAAGTTAATTCATCTTTCAATGTTTTAATTTCCCCGAAACGCTTTTCCGCTTTTTTCCTATCCATCTTTTTGCTCTCAAGCTTCTCGCCGAGCCTCACGATTTCAAGAAAGATCTTATAATCGCTTGATACAGAGAAGGTATAGTGCGGGTAGTTCTTTTCCAGCTTCTTTGTTAATTCTTTTTCAATTTTTTTCATTTGAAATCTCTGGCTATGCTTTACCTTATAGCTTACAAGGACCTCTTTATCTTTTCTGGCAACCGCCACATCATACGTACTGTCATCAGTCACGACCGTTTTTTTAATATCATTTAGCTCTCCCGTGTCTTTTGAGGATTTAGGTGAAATTAATATAGGAGCGGGATCGACCTTTTTAAATAGTGCTGTCCTGCTTTGTTGTCCGTCCTGAGAGCTGCATCCCGCCAGCAAAAGAACGGAAAAAAATGCAATCCAAAACCATCGTTTCCTGAATTGCTTCATCATTTTATTCACTTCCTATGTAAGAATGGTTTCTTAATCGCTGTTTTATTTTTAGTCAACAATCAGGGTATTATAACTAACGGTTCATGGAAGTTAATCCCATTAGCGAAAACCGTTCATTTTGTTTTGTTTAGAAGCAAACAAAAACCCGGTTATCCGGGTTTTGTAAAATAGCCATGTTCGGTTAGGAACTCATTCAATATACGGACAGCTTCTTGTACAGGCAAGGCTTCAGTATCAATGATAATTTCCGGATTTTTTGGTTCTTCATAAGGATCCGAAATTCCAGTGAAGGTCAGTATTTCGCCGCTGCGGGCTTTTTTATAAAGCCCTTTTGGATCTCTTTTTTCACATTGAGCCAGCGAACATTTTACATAAACTTCAATGAATTCCCCAGAATTGAACAAAGACCTTACTTTCATTCTGTCCGCTTCATAAGGAGAAATGAATGAAGCAAGAACTACACACCCTGATTCCATAAACAGTTTTGCAACCTCACCAATCCTGCGGATATTTTCAGTCCGGTCTTTACGGCTAAATCCCAAATCAGAATTTAATCCATGGCGGATATTATCACCATCAAGCAAGAATGTCGAGATACCCGCTTCATGCAGCGCTTTTTCCAGCGCAATTGCAATGGTGGATTTTCCCGATCCTGATAATCCAGTCAGCCATATAACTACGCCGCGATGTCCGTGCAGCCGCTCTCTGTCTTCCTTTTTTATCAGAGGCTGCTGCCATTGAATATGATTGGAATTGTTCATGTTTGCAGCTGTTAAGCCTCCTTTTAATTAATAATCATATTCCCCCTCAGGCCTTTCTTCCCGCTATCGCTTCATTCAATTTTCCCTTGAACATCGCTTTTACTTGGCGGATTTCATGTCGAAGTCCTTTCCTAAATCTTCTGGTTCCCATAGAGTTATGAACGCGATATTTAGTCAGCGGCACGTCGATATAAGAAAATGAATATTGTAAGGCTGTCCGAATCCAGAATTCATAATCCTGGGTATAGCTTAGTGCTTCATTAAACAGACCGCACCCTGCAAACACATCCTTGCTGAGGATTACGGTGCAGCCGTTGATTGGACAATGGGAGCGAAGCTTTTTAAGTAACAGCAAATCATCATGGTCATGCTGCCTTATTGGACCTGAAGTAACCAAACCGTTCTCGTCCATGGTATAAAAGGAAGTAAAAGAGGCTTTACTTCCTTTTTCTATCATGTGCTTTATTTGGATCTCAAGCTTTTCAGGTAAAAACTGATCATCGGAACTTAGCCAGGCAAAATAAGCGCCGCTGCATCTTTTGATGCCGGTATTTAGCGCACTGGCAGTCCCTCCATTGGGCTTATGAAGAAGGGTGATCTCTCCTAGAAAAGGATTGATCTTATCCAGGAATGTGTTTGATCCATCATTCACAACGATAATTTCTTTGTTAGGATACGTCTGCCTGATCGCACTTTCTATTGCCTTATCTATATAAGGGCAATTATAGAAAGGAATGATAATTGAAACCTTTGGGCTCTCTTGAGTCATTCTGCACCTCTTTGTTGTCCACGGAAATAATCCAGGATATCAGCAGCCGACTGCTGCAGAGAATAATTTGGCTTCCAGCCAAGGTTTAACATTTGCTGCAGGGATAGTCCTGGCTCTTGGTTAACAGATGGACTTGAGTCCTCCCTGGAAATACATGTAAAATCTATAGGTGTCAGTCTTTTAAAAATGCAAACCAGGTCTTTGATAGATGTAAGCACTCCGGAACCCAGATTGTACACATTTCCTGGCTGCCCTTTTATCAAGATTGCCATGTAAGCTGACACTGCATCCCTGACATCCAGAAAATCTCTCTTGGCTCCCAGATCATCTACATGTAAGATAGAAGGTTCTGTTCCAAATTCCATAGCTGCAATTTTCTTTCCGAAAACTGAACAAACTCCAGCGGATGGCCCGGGACCAATCAAATTCGTTGGCCTAACCATCATTACAGGCATTTGAAATAAAAGCTCCCAGGTTTGGGCTGTCATGATTTGAAGCGTTTTTGATATGGCGTATGGATGTTTTGGTTTATCTAAAAGAAGTGGATTATATTCCAGGGCTGAGCCTACAACAAGTGTCCGGGGGAACGGTTTTACCGAACGAATGGCTTCAAGAAGGTAAACCGTCCCCATCACATTGCTCCGGATGTATTCAGCGGGATCTTCCCAAGATCCCTGAACACTGTTCTTCCCAGCTAAGTGCAGGACATAATGAGGCTGAATTTTTTGGATTAATTCAGATATACTTCTTTCATCATTCAGATCACATATTTCCATACGAAAAGGGAGTGTTCTTGCTGAAGCGGTTCGTGAGAGGCCAACAACTTCAAAATCAGCATGGAGAAAAGCTTCACAGGCATGCTGCCCCGTAAAACCTGCTGCCCCAGTAATCAGCACTTTCTTTCTCTCAGCCATAACTATGCATCCAATTTTTTAATTCCAGCAGCATGGTCTGATAATCAGATGCTGAAAAATCAAAGTCAGTACGGGTATTTACTAAGGTACGGTCAATCATTTGACTATACTCAGGTTTTATTACGACATCCTTTTTCTCAAAGATCTTCTGAAAAAGAACCAGTAATTCATACTTAGAAACAACCTCTGGGGCCGCAAGATGGTATAGTCCTTTAATTTTCTGGCAGACTGCCGCCTTAATTGCTTTAGCTAATTCAAGTGTTGTTACACCGTTCCACAGGACCTTTTTATACCCGTTTATTTCTCCCTTTTGCTGCATAAACCATAAGAATAAACCGATGCCATTTTCCTTTTTTTCGGGTCCAATGATGGAAGTCCGAATGGTTAAGTGATTTCCATAAGCCACTTCCCCCAGTGCTTTGGTTCTTGCATAAACCGTGGATCCGTTCGGTACATCCGTTTCTTTATAGCTGCCTTCTTTACCGGAAAACACACAATCTGAACTGATATGAATCAGCTTTCCTCCATTTTTGTCTAATTCCCTGGCTAAAAAATGCGGCAGCAAGCTGTTGATCTTAATCGCATTTACAATGTTGCTTTCTGCAAACTGATTAAGCACCCCAATCGCATTTACTACAATATCCGGCTGCATGTCTTTGATAATATGAGCCAGCGCTTGAAAATTTTCTGCCTCTACATAAATAGAATTCGAATCATTGGGATCCCTAGACGTATAAAAAACCTGAAAATCATCCGACCTTTTAAAAAAATCTGTAATCACATGGCCTGCCATACCTTGTCCTCCAAGGACAAGAATTTTCATTCTAAAAACCTGCCTTTAACCAGCAGCTGCTTAATTTCATCCTTATTCATGAGCTCTTCACTAGAATCATAGTTTTCATGGCTGACAGGCTGGTAGCCGGCATAATGTTCTTTTAAACCAGGAATCGTTATGCAAGGGAGAATCACATAGTAATTTTCGTCATAAACGACCGTATTAACACTTTCATAATTAGAATATAAAACTTCATGGAGCTTCTCTCCCGGCCTTATGCCAAGCTCGGCTATTTCCACATCTTTCTTTCCAGAAGCATCAATTAATACCGAAGCCAGGTCTAAGATACGGCAGGTCGGCATTTTCATAACGAAGATTTCTCCGCCGAGACTTTCATAAGATGCTTTAAAGAGCAATTTAATGGCTTCTTCTATTGTTAAGAAAAAGCGTGTCATTCTCATATCCGTAATGCCTACTTTGGATTCTTCAGCAATCTGCTTTTTAAATACATGTATAACACTGCCGTTGGTACCCAGAACATTTCCGCCGCGGACACAAACAAATTTCGTCTCTGTTTTTAGAGTATTGGCATGGATGATCAGCCTTTCACCCATTGCTTTGGTAAATCCATAGAAATTGGAAGGATTGGCTGCTTTATCAGTAGAGATATACATAACCTTCTTAACCTTGTTAAATATGGCTGCTTCAATTACATTTTGCGTTCCAGTGACATTGGTCTTCAGCGCTTCTAGAGGCTGGTCCTCACATACAGGCACATGCTTCAAGGCGGCTAAATGGAATAGATAATCGACATCTTGGCATGCCTGCATTAGGCCGTCTTTCTCTTTAATATCCCCAATAATAAATTTAAGCTTTGAATTTGAAAACAGTCTTTGCATCGCCACCTGGCTGGATTCGTTTCTGGAAAAAACCCTGATTTCTGCTGGATCCTTTTCTAGCAGCTGCTTAACAAGCTCGTGCCCCCAAGATCCGGTGGCTCCTGTTATGAGTATCGTTTTGTTAGTGAACAACTCCTAAACCTCCTAATATAAATTTGACTACCTTTGCTGAAACAAATAAATCCGCATACCCTTCTGGATACGGCCATTCAGCCTCCTGGCTTACCATGGACTTTACTGCCTTCAGAATATTTTCTCCTTTAACCCCAGATACGACATTGCTGCCGCATTCCACTGTTTCGGGGCGTTCTGTTGTATTCCTTACTGTCACTGCAGGCACATGTAAAAGGCAGCTTTCCTCCTGGACCGTGCCGCTGTCAGTTAGCACGCAAAAGGCATTTTTTTGAAGCTTAATAAAATCAAATAATCCGAATGGTTCATAAAATTCTATTAAACGGTTTAATGCAATTTCAGGATATTGATTTATTTTTGATCTTGTTCTCGGATGAATGCTGCATATGATTCTTTTCTGGTAGGTTTCGGCTACCAGGTTCAGTCCTCGGATGATTTCCTTGAGGGGTTTTTCATAGTCTACATTCTCAGCCCGGTGAATGGTGGCAAGAAAGTAGTCGTTCTCTCGTAATGATAAATTCTCTAGAATCAAACTGTCTGCTATATCATTTTTATAGTGAGTAAGCACTTCGAAAATAGGGTTCCCCGAAACGAAAATACGGGTAGCTGGTACCCCCTCTTTCAACAAATTTTCTCTGCTCTTTGGAGTATATGGCAGATTAAATGTACTAACCGAATCAATTACCCTCCTGTTTTTTTCCTCTGGAACAGAAAGGTCATAGCATCTGTTCCCTGCCTCCATATGGAAAACAGGAATTCCCAGTCTCTCGACAAGCACCGCACTGAGCGCGCTGTTTGTATCACCTAACACAAGAACTCGATCAGGCTTTTCTTTAACAATGATTTTTTCCAGTTCTTCAAACATGCGCCCTAATTGTTCTCCTAAAGACTGGGTCTTTAAGCCGAGATGGTAATCAGGCGTTCTAATTTTCAGCTCCTGGAAGAAAACATCGCTCAAGGTGTGAGTAAAGTTCTGCCCGGTGTGAACTAAAATATGTGAGCCGGCATGCTGATCCAGCTTTTGAATAATAAGACTAAGACGGATGATTTCAGGTCTGGTTCCAAGAATGGTCATAATTTTCATGTCAGGCGTTGTTCTCCTTGTATTTAGGATTTTTTCAGTTTGCTATAACCTATGTTTCTCTGCTTGTACGGTATAGTTTGAATACCTAGAAATAGAAAAAAGGCTATTGCAAAGAATAAAAGTCTGATTTACGCTTATTACTAATAATCGGCAAGCGTGCCTACCCGTCTTCCCTGAATGATGTCCTGAAGGAACGTGACCAATTCTTTTGACCTCCGTTCAGTTGAATGCTTTTCTCTCACTAATTCATAGCCGTTATGAGCCATTTTTGTTCTTTCTTCTTCATGGTTTAAATAATAATAGGCTTTCTCAAGGATGTTAGAAGAATTAACAGCGGCAAATGTTTTTCCATCTATGAAACCCAGATCCTCCAATTCTTTGGAAGGAGTCGCTAGTAACAGAGTATTGCATGCAAGAGCCTCATAATATTTAAGAACAGGAAATCCCTCTATGGAATCGCAGGTGATCATCATCTTGGAACGGTTAATTGCCCTTGCGAAATCTTCCCCTAGCAGGAAGGCGGATTTCGAGCGGATATCCTTGTATCCAGGATGAGGCAAATAAACAAAGCCTGGCTCCTTTTTCATCTTTTCATACATGGCGGCTCTTTCCGGATAAATGTGGTCAAACAAGGCTCCTGCCATCAGCCAGTTTATATCTTTTGTGAGTGAATAATCCTTATATACATTCAGTGGAACATGATGCGGGAACCAAATCATGCGGTTACGAAATTGTGGAAAATACTTTAAGGAAGCCTCTCTGTAAATGGTAAAAATATATTTTATATTTTGTTTTTCTATATATTTGGCTCTAGCAGATTTTCGGTATTGCAGGTCGTGCATAAGGCAGCCATAAGGAATAGATGTTGAAGGCAGTCCATTTATGTATGGACTATAATCCGGTTTATAATCATTCATTAAAATAAAATGGGGCTGATGAGGTAAGCTTTGCAGCACATCCTGTATATCGCCGTCTTTATCCCAAATCATTAAATTTGTCTGCTTTGAGAGCTCCTCTATTAAATACTCCGTACTTTTTTCAGCTTTGTTAGTAAATCTTTTCGTGGTAAACAAAAGGTTAAAAGCATGACTCACATTAATTCCTCCTATTAAAAACAGGAGGTCCTTGCAACAGCAGGTACCTCCCAAATCTTTAAATCCGTGGAACTAGGCCGATTATTTTATCTATTGGAACCGAAAGATTGCCAACCCCTGCAGATCCTACCTGGTCAAAAATGATAAAGTCTTGGCCTACAAAAGTAATTACACCACCATTATATGCTTCGCTTGCTCCTTCATCGTCACCAATTATGATTTCGTCGATGATAATTTGTCTGCGAGAAAGGTAAACCAGATAATCTCTAAAAGAAAATCGTCTTGCTCTTCTACCATCTCCGAAACATCCTGGAAAAGTATGTGACATTCTGTAAAACTCCCTTCTTATTCTTTTATTGAGCTATTTACCGCTCTATCTTTTTATATGTTTTAAAAAAATAAATGTTTGGATGAGTACCCGTTTTTTGTATTTATTTAAAATAATGATGAACAAGCCTATGCATGGAGAATGGCTCTGTAACATTTCCATACAAATTTCTACTTTATGTAAAAAATTTTGAACTGAAATTTAATTAAGGTTATGTTATATAGAAGTTTTTTTGCAGATGTCTAAAGAGTTAGAAAGTCGCAAAGAAACTGCTGGATCGTTTAATAAGTGCATTTGAACTCACCGTAAGAAATTGTCCGATAAGGATCATTTTAAAGTCTCACCGTTTCCTATATAATAGAACGAATTTATTTAAGGCTCGTGTTTTGTTCCTTATATCTAAATAAAAAACTGCCTCTCCAAGAGAGACAGTACTTATGTTATTTCTTTTTCTTGCCGCATCCGCAGTCATCTTTTTTAATTTTTACTGGCTTTTGCTTTGCTAAAAATTTCTCGAGATGTGAATACGCTGCTTTTTTCTCCATATTATAATCCCCCTTATGGTATTTAATCTACATTATGACTCTCAAATCTTTCTTGTTTCATTTACTAGCCCAGCAGTTTCATGTTTATTACTTCAAGCAGAGATCCTATTGCAGCTACGGCGAAAATTAATATGAACGGATCTCCAAGAACCGGTATAAAATAATGAACCCCTAATAAAAAGGCACTGACCCAGATTCCTGTGCACCAGAAACAGCTTAACAGCTCTCCAATGAATTTCTTAGGCCCTTTATTTTTAGGTATTATATACACCTCTTCATTGCCGTGTTCATCTGTTTCTGTTATTTCATCAAAAAAAGGCGCTCTGATAAATTCGGTGATTTTGTCGAAAACAAGCAGCCTTGTTAATCTGAAAGAAGCCAAACCTATAATGAATAAAAGCCACAAATTCACGTCTAAAAGCATAAATGAAAACTCCTTAAGAAATAAGAAATTGAAAAAAATGGGCGAATGACTTATACCACCTTATCCTCATTTTCATAGTCTATAAATGAAAATATTAACTTTTACCAAGGAGGAGAAACCATGAGTTGCGGTTCCAATTTTGAAACTTCAAATTGTGTATGCGATACTTTATTAGCAATTGTTGAAGCGCAGGACCAAGTTAATCCTGAGACTGAAGCGAATTGTTCAACAAGCTGCAATAAATCTATAATTGAATTACTTGGCGGTGGAAAAATAGGCGGCGGAAGCCCCTTCAATACAATTCCGGTTATGATTACCAGCAAGAGCACCGGCCTTCCATTTGTTGGCATCGGGTTTCGCAGAGAACCCAAGCATAAAGGAACACCTTATACACAGCTGGTTCCATTTGAAACAACAGTCTTTAAAGCAGTAGATGTGGATGCCGAAAACTGCTGTGCAGTTCTTGAGATATTAACCACACCTTGCTTAATTGAAGACAGAAAGCATCTTGCTAAGGAAAACACTTTAGTTGGAAAGGTTCAGACCATTGTTGGTGACATTGACGAACCTTTACTATCTACTGGCATTTGTATTACTGTAGATCTTAGCTGCTTCTGCTCTGTAACTTGCCTGCCAGCAACTACAGTTATAAAAGCTGACGCTATGACAACTGAAGACCATGATCATGACCATGATCACGACCATGACGACCACGACCACCATAAGGATTAATGTTCACTTAGCACCTAACCTGAGGATAGCAGCCTCGGGTTTTTTTCCTTTGATTTGTTGATGTTGATTCATCCTATGACCAGGACCACAAGGATTAATATTCACTTAGCACCTAACCTGAGGATGACAGCCTCTGGGTTTTCCCTTTGATTTGATGATGTTGATTTTCCTATGTCCAGGACCACAAGGATTCATGTTCACTTAACACCTAACCTGAGGATAGCAGCCTCGGTTTATTCATTTGACTTGTTGATGTTGAGTCTCCTATGACCAGGACCACAAGGATTCATGTTTACTTAGCACCTAACCTGAGGATAGCAGCCTCGGTTTTTTTCATTAAATTTCGTTGATCGTGCTTCATCCTACTAGGATAGGGGTTCATCACTTAAATAAATAAGCCTACACCTAAAGTTGTCTGACCCTTACCTTTAGCGGAAGTTTCTCTTTTTCTAATACTATATATATGGCTTGTTTCATTGAAGTGTTTGGACAAAACACCTATTTTTCGGAAAAAAGATGGATAAGCAGTGCAAGTCCCCTTTAAATCGAAAGCCGCAAGAAAAAAAGAGTATTTCCTATAGAAAACACTCTTCATACAATTTAGGTTAAAAGTTTAAAAATGTAATATATTCAATATCCTCTTTTGTGGCTGCAATTAAATTAATGCCATAAGAAGGCCTTATATAGATCGTGTCGCCCTTCTTCTTTTCAATTTGTCCTCTAATAATTCTTCCATTAATTTTTATTTCACAAAAGGGTTTAGGCACAATTCTTGGGATTCTAATTAAATATTCAAGGAGCTCATCTGTCGACATATCTGTAAACTTCTTTGCAATTTTCTTGCGCGGTCCTTTTTTCTCTTCTTTTTCTGTCTCAAGTGCTTCACTGGTATGGACTACTCGGAACGTTACTTCTTCCTGCGCTGCATCAGTATGGCCATTTAACCCTTGAGGGTCTTCAACTGTGAGCTCCTGAGGCTCCAATAATTCAGGGATTTCTGTTGCTTTTGCTATGCTGATCACGTTAATTTCATCAATATCTTTTTCTTCTTCAGTTACAGTTACATTGTCAACTTGCAGCTCGGCTTCTATAACAGATTCATCTATATAGTCAATTTCAATCCCTGCTGGTAACTGCTGCGAGCTTTCGATCGCTTCTTCAGATTTAGCTGGGACACTCTGCAAAGTTTGTAATGGCCCTTGAATGTCTTCCACTTCAATTATTTCATCATGGTGTGTCTTTTTTATTCTAATCTCGGATTGAACTGAAGTTTTAGGCGGAGCCAGTTTTGGCTGAACTATATACATGAAAGGTTTTTGTTCTCGGACATCCTTCTTTTCCGTCATTACCTTCCCTCCTTACCTGAATATGCACAAAAGGGCATGCTTCTTCCTACATCCTATTCAGGGTCAGCTTATCCTATGACAAAAAGAAAAACGGCAGACCTCTAGTCTGCCGCCGTTTCAATATTATCTAGATAAAATATGATAACCCGAGTCTACATGGATATTTTCACCTGTTATACCGCGGGCCATGTCGCTGAATAGAAAGACAGCTGTATCACCCACTTCTTCAGGAGTAGTAGTCTTTCGAAGCGGTGAATGCTCCTCAATAACATTCAGGACGGAATTGAAATCACTAATGCCTTTTGCAGACAGCGTACGGATTGGCCCGGCTGAAATGGAATTTACACGAATGCCTTTTGGTCCCAGATCATTTGCCAAGTACTTAACGCTCGCATCAAGAGAGGCTTTTGCAACTCCCATGACATTGTAGTTGCTGACTACACGCTCTCCTCCCAGGTAAGTCAATGTAACGATACTTCCTCCCTCAGCCATTAACCCCTGTGCTTCTTTGGCAACGGCTGTTAAGGAATAAGAACTTATATTTTGAGCCAGAAGGAAACCATCCCGGGTAGTATTCATATATTCGCCTGTTAATTCTTCTTTATTAGCAAAAGCAATACAGTGGGCAATTCCATGGATTACACCTGCCTGCGCTTTAATTTCTTCAAAACACTTGCGGATGTCTTCGTCACTGGTTACATCACAAGGAATAACAAGGGATTTCCCCCCCTCCAAAGTGTCTGATAATTCACGGACACTTTTTTCAAGCCTTTCTCCTGCATATGTAAAAATTAATTTAGCCCCGGCCGTATGCAGCGAACGTGCAATCCCCCAGGCAATACTTCTTTTATTGGCAACGCCCATTACTACGTATGTTTTTCCTTCTAAAGAGAAGCCCATATGATATCCTCCTATTTTATAACAAGTTATTAGTACCTAGTCCTAAATTTATTATATACAACTTTTATAAAAGAAAAAAGCATTTTCGCTTTGAAGGTATTAATCCGCCAATTAATTAACTCGTGTTACGGTTCACTGGTGATTTTGGCATTTTGAGTATACACCGAGGAGGATCCCGGACCGCCCGCGAAAAAGCGAGTGCCTCTCGCTGCAATCAACAGCCAAGTTTAACAGAGCTTGAATTAAAAATCCGCAGGCCTGACCTGCGGATCATTTTAAATAACTTATAAACAGGGTTGCCATTCCGAAATAAATTAAAACACTTATAATATCATTAATTGTTGTTATAAAAGGGCCGGATGCAACTGCCGGATCTATATTCATCTTATGCATAATAAGCGGAATTAAAGAGCCAGCCAATGTAGCAACAAAAAGAGTGGCAATGATAGCTGTTCCAACAAGCAGTCCCAGGTAAAAATCATTTTGCCAGAAATACACAACAAAAGTGACCAGCACACCGCAGCTGAGGCCAATCAAGAGGCCCGTTCCGCCTTCTTTTGCAATCAGCTTCCATTTACTCTCGGTCCTCAAATCTCCAGTTGCAATCCCCCGTACAACGACCGCCAAGGCCTGTGTCCCAGTATTGCCGGCCATCCCTGCAATCAATGGCATAAAGACAGCCAGAATGGCTTTTTGGTTTAATGTATCTTCAAAACGGCCAATCAAACTCGCTGTAAACATACCCAGAAATAACAAAATAACAAGCCAGGGCAGCCTTTTTTTAGCAGCTGAGAAGGCACCTTTATCTGCATGGTCCATATCAGGCATCCCTGCAAGCTTCGAGTAATCTTCTGAAGCCTCTTCTTCCATTACATCCACAATATCGTCGATTGTAATAATCCCCATTAAATGATTCTGAAAATCAACAACCGGCATTGCCAGAAAGTCATAATCCCTCATTTTCCTTGCTACTTCTTCCTGGTCTTCACTTACAGAAACCGCTACAACCCGTTCACTCATGATTTCGTGGATCATCGTATCGTCATCGGCAACTATTAAATCTCTTAGAGAAATAACGCCTACCAATTTTTTGTCTTCATCTATAACAAATAGATAATAGATAATTTCAGCTTCAGGAGCTTCATTCTTTAAAATATACATAGCTGACCGAACTGTCTGATTTGCAGCAATAGCTACATATTCCGTAGTCATGATGCTTCCAGCCGTATATTCCTCGTAGTGAAGCAGCTCTTTGATTTCAGCTGCCGCTTCCTTGTCCATAATTGTTAAATAACTGATAGCCTGCTCTTTATCCAATTCATTTAATACATCTACCGCATCATCGGCATACATTTCAGAAAGCATATCCGCGGCATAGGCTGGACTCATTTCTGATAAGAAATCACTATATTCCTCTTCTTCTGATTTAAGATTTTCAAAAAGGGCAGCCATCTCTTCAGGAGACAGGTAATGATAGACCTTTGACCTTAACTCCTCCTCAAGCTGGCCAAAGAATTTAGCCTGATCGTACGGGTGCATTTCCATAAATTCATTACGAAAGGAATCAATATGGCCATTCTCCAGCGCATCCAGCATCATTTTTTCTTTAGTCTGCTCCTCTAATCTCTCCTTCTGTTCAGCCATCACATTCCCCTCCTCTCATAAACACACGATTCTAAGTTATTGTCTATATCTTCAATATGAATTATTGCGAAATTATTTAATCTGCCAGGAAGTTTATCTACCATCTGTACTTACGTTCGTCAGCAGACTTCTCCTGCCGAACTTTAAAAAAGGACGGTGCTCACGACCCTCTCGGATGATCAGACCGTTTTTTTTGGCCAAACGTACTTTTTTACAATACCAAATAGTCATCCAGGATAAAAACCTCACGCTAAGATATTATAATATTTATAACAAAAACGGAAGCTGCTTTTTTACAGCATCCAGCATATGGCTCTTATGAAAGAGAATATATTATCCTTTTAGGAGGCAAAAGAGTGAAAATCGATATCATCGGAGACATCCATGGCTGCTTTGATGAATTTTACCGGCTTACTGTTAAACTTGGCTACCGGTGGGAAGACGGACTGCCTAAACATCCCGAAAACAGAAAACTAGGTTTTGTGGGAGACCTTACGGACAGGGGACCTGAATCACTAAAGGTTGTCGAAGTAGTCTGGCAGCTAGTTATCAATCACAATAACGCTTACTATGTACCCGGAAATCATTGTGATAAACTTTATCGATTTTTCAAAGGCAATAACGTAAAAATCGTTCATGGTCTTGAAACGACTGCAGCCGAATACGAAAGCCTGCCAAAACCAAAAAAGCAAAACATAAGCAGTAAGTTTAGGGAGCTATATGAAAAGTCACCTTTGTACCAGGTCCTCGATAGGGGCAAATTAATTATCGCCCATGCTGGCATACGTGAAGATTTCATAGGAAAAGCAAATTCCAAAGTTAAAACGTTTGTCCTATACGGAGATATCAAAGGGCAAACCAATCCGGACGGCACACCTGTCAGGCGGGACTGGGCTAAGAACTATATGGGAGAGGCTCTCATCGTATATGGTCATACCCCAGTTAAAACAGCTAGAATTGTGAATAATTCATACAATATCGATACAGGTGCCGTTTTCGGCGGAGAGCTCACATGTCTAAGGTATCCTGAACGGACACTAGTATCCGTACCATCCACCATGCCGTATATACCGGAGAAATTCAGAGAAATAACCTAGTGCATGGATTGATGGCTTTAAGTCAAAAAAACGGCTAAAAAATCCACAAATTTCATTGACATCCCTTCAAAAAATATGGTATTATATAAAATTTGTTAGAAAGTGAAATATGTGATATAATTAACAAAGAAGGTAATTTGGAGGTGGATTCTTTGTATCAAGTAGGAGATAACATTGTATATCCAATGCAAGGCGTGGGTGTTATTCAATCGATGGAAGAAAAAGAGATTCTTGGCAAGAAGGAGCAATATTTCATCATTGTATTCCCGGTGAATGATATGCAGCTGATGATTCCTGAAAGTAAAATCTCTACCTCAGGTGTTCGTTTTGTTGCCGACTCACCTGCTATGGATAACGTCTTAACTATATTTAAAAACGGCGAAAGGGATACTTCCCTGTCTTGGAAACAGCGATACAAAACAAACATGGACAAAATGAAAACAGGCAATTTGCAGGATGGCGCTGAAGTTGTCCGCGACTTGATGCTCGTCAACAAAGAAAAGGCACTGAACCCGAGCGAAAAACAAATGCTCGAAAAAGCACGCAAGTTCTTAGTCAGTGAGCTTCAATTCATTAAAGGAATATCCAATAACCAGGCTGCAGAACTTCTAAACACAGCTTTATAAAATGGATACACCTGAACTTCATACGCAATAACCGGCAGACCTCTATCTCATATGGTCTGTTTTTTTGTATATAAAAATGGAGGAATTTCAGCTAAGCCGGCATGATAAATTGTGTTCAAAAAAGCAGCGTTTTTCGCAATAAATGAGCCGCTGCCTCTTTGGTACTTTCTGCTATTGATTTAGTTGCAGCGCCGCATCAATTACACTGTTAAAAAAAATGAGCGCATTTTAGAATTAAATGCGCCGATCTTCAAAATATGCGCCAAAACCGAATATACCCACATCAATTCGGTTTGGTTCTATTAATTGTACCGCAATTCTACTTATTTATTGCTCAGCTAAATCCATCATCTGAGCGCTGCCCCAGCACCGAATAAACCACGAAACTGGAACAGCAGCACAAACCTAAATAGTCAGCTCCTGCTCCGTAAATCCTCAATCAATGTTTTCATATCCTGGGGCAGTTCTTTTGTAAACGTTAACTCTTTTTCTAGAAAGGGATGGTAAAAGGCTAGCTTACTGCAATGGAGTGCTTGTCTTTTAATATGCTTCCGGCTTCCTCCATACAGATCATCACCCGCTAGAGGATAACCGATGTGTGACATGTGGACTCTAATTTGGTGAGTCCTGCCTGTCATGAGCTTAAGTAAGATATGAGTGGCACAAGGAAGCTTTTCGAGGACCTCAACGGTTGTACAGGCTGGTTTGCCATCTTCTCGTACTTCTCGCTCGATAATGCTTGTCTCTTTTCTGCCAATAGGCGCATTGATCATCCTGGTTGATTCCGGAATAACTCCTTCGACGATTGCTTCATAATATCTATTAACAGAGCCTTTTTTTTGCTGCTCACTCAATAAATGATGTACGTGTCGATGCTTGGCTACGAGCATAATTCCCGATGTGTCTCGATCGAGCCTCGTTACTATATGGATGGTGGACGAGATGTTAGTTCTGTCATAATAACCAGCAAGTGCATTGGCAATGCTTCCTGCCGGCCGGTCTCTTGATGGAATTGTGTTCATTAAAGGCGGCTTAGAAATTACTAGCAGATAATGATCTTCATAGATAATATCAAGCGGCAGGTTTTCTTTTGTTAAACCCGCGCTTATTTGTTCTTTAGGAAAAATCACTTCTATCCTGTCATCTGTTTTTAATACATAACGGACCGTCACTTCTTCTTGTCCGACTAAAATGCTGCCGCCGTTATACTTTATATCTGTCAGTGATGACCTTGATATATGCTGTTCTCCCAAAAAATCACGAAGCAGCTTTCCACTATCACATTCCTGGACTGTCCATTCCAGACTAAATGGCGTTCCAGTCATCTTCTCCTCGGGCATGGCCACTTATACCTACTCCCTAATAAATGAATCTGTTACCCTCTTCCAGAAAGGAAATGGTCTGAAACGGGCAAATCGAATTTTTTCTGCTGCCACTCTAAATTGAATGGATTTAACATCCTTATGCAAAAGAGTTAGATGATCTACCGTAATTTGAAAGTCTACATCATTAACAGGCTTTAACATGCAGGTATGATGTGCCGGGAGGACAAGCGGAGACCCGACTGTTCTGAAAACCCGGTTATTTATAGATGCCATCTCCGCAAGCTGAATGGCCGGTATGGAGGGGTGTAATATCGCTCCTCCTAATGCTTTGTTGTATGCCGTGCTCCCTGATGGTGTGGAAATACACAAGCCATCACCTCTGAAAGTCTCAAAATGCTGGCCGCGGATTTCTACATCCATAACCAGCGTGCCTTCAACTGATTTTACAGTTGATTCATTCAAGGCGAGATATCTTGATTCTTTACCTGCATGCTGATAGCGGATAATAACCTCAAGCAAAGGATATTCAACAACCTGAAAAGGTGTTTTCGCCACGGCGATAACCAGTTTTTCCACTTCATCCGGAGTCCAGTCCGCATAAAACCCTAAATGGCCTGTATGTACTCCAACAAATGCTGTTTTGTCCAGCCTGTTCTTATAACGGTGAAAGGCATACAGCAATGTTCCATCCCCGCCGACAGATATTACCATATCCGGCTGGTTTTCATCATATTGTAAATCAAAATCGTTAAGGTATGTCCGCATCTTATGCATAAGCGTATTTGATTTGGAATCGCCTTTCGATGTTATTGCATACTTCATGGACTCCCACCCTTCAATGTAATCAATTTATTCTTGGTTCTTGCTGTCTGTTTTTCTTAAAAACTCCCTTTGTGCTTCTTTTATCTCTGAACGTATTAACGACATTTCTTCATCAAGCCAGAAAGCAGCTTCTGCTGCCCTTTGCAGGCGCATTTTTATATCCTGAGGAAACTGGCCTTTATATTTATAGTTTAAAGAATGCTCTATTGTTGCCCAAAAATTCATAGCCAATGTCCGGATTTGAATTTCTGCCAGTATCTTTTTTTCCCCGTTAATGGTTTGGACAGGGTACTTGATCACAACATGATAAGATCTATACCCGCTTTTTTTCTTATGAGAGATATAATTGCGCTCTTCGACAATTTCAAAATCATTTCTCTTTCTTAGAAGCTCAACGACTCCTTTAATGTCATCAACGAATTGACACATCATCCGGAGTCCAGCGATATCTTGAAGCTCGCTGCCCAGTTTTTCAAGGGGAATGTTTTTTTGGTTTGCTTTGTCCAGTATACTTGCTATCGGCTTTACCCTTCCAGTCACAAATTCAATTGGTGAGTGGCTGTTTTCCAGCTCGAATTGGCTTCTCATGCCTCTCAACTTTACCTTTAACTCTTCTACTGCCTGTTTATACGGGGATAGAAATTCGTCCCAGTGCTTCATATACCCACCTGCCATTATACCCATTCTATTTCTTTTCTTTTCGCTTTTTACATTGTTAACAGCAGCTAATTAGACGGTATTATTTTACCATATCCTTATCTTGTTTCATAAGGATTGATGTTTCTATTTCTGAAGGGGATAATGTATATGGCTTACCCTATATTTAATGTCCGGAGGAAATCACATGAATCAGGAGCTGGAAATAGAGTTTAAAAATCTGCTTACCCAGAAGGAATTTAAACATACGGTTCAACACTTTGGTATTTCAGAAAAAGATTTTATCGTCCAGGAAAATCATTATTTCGATACGCCTTCTTTTCAGCTAAAAGAAAAGGGATGTGCACTTAGAATCCGCCATAAAAAAGGAAACTTTACACTCACCTTAAAACAGCCTGCTGATCATGGCTTACTGGAATCCCACGAACCATTGGCAGAAGAAAAAGCAGGAAATATCATTAAAGGCGGCGTTATTCCAAATGGAGCTGTTTATCGGATTATTCAATCATTGCATATTAATCCAGTTGAACTGGAGTACTTTGGAACTCTTAGAACGGCTAGAGCGGAGGTTCCATACAAAGCTGGGATCCTTGTATTTGATCATAGTACTTATTTAGGAAATGAGGATTATGAATTAGAATATGAAGTGCAGGATTTCAAAAAGGGAGAAAGCAATTTTTACCAATTATTAAAAACACTAAACATTCCTGCAAGAGCAGCCGAAAATAAAGTTAAACGATTTTATCAAGCAAAATTTGGCCGTTAGAGCTTAATTATAGAATGTATAAATTGACAGGCGGTGATTCCGTGAAGATTCAGGATTTGCAATCCTTACTAAATATTCATTCCCTTCAAAATTTGTCCGGAAATCAATCAAAAAACGGCGCTGAATCCACAACAGCCGGCTTATTTCAGGAGTTATTAGGAAGTTTTTTAAACGAACAAAGCAAAGATCCATCACAAGGCAGTTCCATGCTTGGAAAAACATTGAATACTCTGGAAAATATTATAGAGATGGTTGAAGAAAAAACACAAGTCAGCCATGCATTAAGCTTTTCTCCTTCTCTGCCTCCTCTGATGGCACCAGTTAAGTTAAAAGAGTCTGCAAACGGGAAATTTGATTCGATCATCGATGAAGCATCTGCTTTATATAATATTCCCTCAAAGCTGATTAAAGCTGTTATCAAACAGGAATCTAATTTTGACCACCTTGCATCAAGCCCTGCTGGTGCCTCGGGATTGATGCAGCTTATGCCTGGGACAGCCCGGGAGCTCGGCGTAAATAATATTTTGGATCCTTATGAAAATATCATGGGGGGAAGCAAATATTTGCGCAAGATGCTTGATCAATATAACGGAAACAATGAATTGGCTTTGGCAGCCTATAATGCCGGTCCGGGAAATGTGAATAAGTACAACGGAATTCCCCCTTTTAAAGAAACTCAAAACTATGTAGCAAAGGTCATGAATTTCTATAACGCTTAATTAAGATGCCCGCCACCCTTGAACTGTAACCCCTAAAATGGACAGTTTAATAAAAAGGCCCTATGCTGCTAATAAATGATCCCGGTATTGTACCGGGGTCATTTTATTTAATCC
>NZ_JAFBFI010000009.1 GCF_016909175.1 Peribacillus deserti | reverse complement strand
CCCCGCAATAAGTGGTCCCGTGGTGTAGCGGTTAACATGCCTGCCTGTCACGCAGGAGATCGCGGGTTCGATTCCCGTCGGGACCGCCATTTTTATTATATTTCAGCATGGATTGTAATAAGTTGGATAGTTCGAGGAAGCAAGATTCGGACATATAAGCTTAACTACAAACTGTTAGTATGGCTCAGTAGCTCAGTCGGTAGAGCAAAGGACTGAAAATCCTTGTGTCGGCGGTTCGATTCCGTCCTGAGCCACCACTTTATTCATTCATTTTACTTTTATGGCGATTGTGGCGAAGTGGTTAACGCATCGGATTGTGGTTCCGACATTCGTGGGTTCGATTCCCATCAGTCGCCCCATAGCAACGCGGGTGTAGTTTAATGGTAAAACCTCAGCCTTCCAAGCTGATGTCGTGGGTTCGATTCCCATCACCCGCTCCATTTTTATGGGCCTATAGCTCAGCTGGTTAGAGCGCACGCCTGATAAGCGTGAGGTCGATGGTTCGAGTCCATTTAGGCCCACCATTCCGCAGTAGCTCAGTGGTAGAGCATTCGGCTGTTAACCGAACGGTCGTAGGTTCGAGTCCTACCTGCGGAGCCATATGGGGAAGTACTCAAGAGGCTGAAGAGGCGCCCCTGCTAAGGGTGTAGGTCGCGTAAGCGGCGCGAGGGTTCAAATCCCTCCTTCTCCGCCATCGGCCCCTTGGTCAAGCGGTTAAGACACCGCCCTTTCACGGCGGTAACACGGGTTCGAATCCCGTAGGGGTCATACAAAAAGAGCTGTGTACACATGTACACAGCTCTTTTTGTTTTGTTTTAAATTAATCTTTTATACATACCTTGAGATTGTAGCCATCTGGGAAAATTGAACAGCTGCGTATAACTACGAACCACAAAATTTATACAATTATAGAGTGGCTGTTTTCAACCGTCAGCACTGCCAGAGAAGCATTAGACAAGTGAAAATATGGAACCTGCTGTAGCGGCTCTTCTATTCAAATACACGCCAAAATATCCTCCAAAATCCTTTATTAACCTTATTTTATCCTCTGAATTCTTCCATTACAATTTTCTGGTTTACCACACATACAAAAAGGGTAAAAGACAAAGCCAAAACTTTTTTACCCCAAATAACTAGGTGGACAACGAAGTTAGGTCCGTTCGCTCTATAAAGCCCTTTTCAGCTCTAAAACTGTCTAGGACGCACAAATGAAAAGTAAAAGTAAGTAAACAAGCGTTCCTCGAGGATCTTGTTCTCACCATTCGCATTATAATCCTCCGAAAGTTTCTTCAGGTTTCCCATATTTGCTAAATGCTTAGCTTGAATTAAATAGGACCATATAACTATTTTTACAAAATTAAGAATATTTATACAGGAATTTATCTTTTTATCTAGAAGTTATAAATATTTAATTGAAATCTCGAGGGAAAGATGAATAATGATTCATTTTATATTCTTATTGAACTCCCTTGCATGCATTTTAGTGAAATAAGTTTTTTGTTCTTCCAAGATTTGATTTTGATTAGGGAGTGAATGTCGTGTCTGTGAATACAGCTTCTGGTTATGACCTTCATCTTTTTCACGAAGGAACACTATATGAGGCATATAAGTTATTTGGATCCCATCTTATTCAGAAAGATGGATCTGTCATAACCCGTTTTTGTGTATGGGCTCCTAATGCTGCTCAGGTGCGGGTTGCCGGTGAATTTAACGGGTGGAAGGGCCAAGGGTATGAGATGCACCGGATCAACGATGAAGGAGTCTGGGAGATTGAATTAGAAGTGAATCTTCAGGGGCAATTGTATAAGTACGAAATCATTACTGAGGAAGGCAGCCAATTTATGAAAGCCGACCCTTTTGCCTTTTATTCAGAAAAAAGGCCTGGGACTGCTTCCATGGTCTGGGATTTATCGGGATACAAATGGAATGATTCTGCCTGGTTGAAGAAAAAAGCAAAACAATCCACATTATCCAAGCCCGTCTGTATTTATGAAATGCATTTTGGCAGCTGGAAAAGGAATAAGGATGGATCATTTCTAACATACACGGAAATGGGTGATGAATTAATTCCCTATCTGAAAGAACATGGCTTTACCCATGTGGAATTGCTGCCGATGATCGAGCACCCTTATGATGGTTCATGGGGTTATCAGGGGACAGGATATTATTCGATAACCAGCAGATATGGAACACCGCAGGAATTTATGAGGTTTGTCGACTTATGCCATCAAAATGACATCGGTGTCATTATGGATTGGGTCCCGGGCCATTTTATAAAAGATGCCCATGGCTTATACTATTTTGACGGGAAACCGCTGTTTGAATATCCTACCGAAAAGCACCGGGAAAACAAGGTCTGGGGCACTGCGAATTTTGATCTTGGACGTAACGAAGTACACAGCTTCCTTATTTCTAATGCGCGCTTCTGGATGGAATATTATCACATCGACGGCTTTAGAATGGATGCCGTCGCAAACATTATTTATTGGCCGGGCGGGGATTACAAAGAGACTAATACATTTGCAATCCATTTTTTACAGAAGTTAAACACCGTAATTGAAGAGCAAGATCCTCATTTTTTAAAAATTGCAGAAGATTCGTCCGATTATCCCCAAGTGACAGCGCCAGTGTCTTATGGCGGCCTTGGCTTCACGTATAAGTGGAATATGGGATGGATGAACGATATTTTGCTCTATATGCGAGCAGAACCCCAAAACAGAGCTTCTTTACATCATAAAGTAACCTTCTCACTGATGTATGCTTTTAGCGAACAATTTCTTTTGCCGTTTTCCCACGATGAAGTTGTTCACGGCAAAAAATCACTGTTGGACAAAATGCCTGGTTCGTATGAAGAAAAATTCGCCCAGCTCCGCCTTTTATTCGGATTCATGTTTACTCATCCAGGGAAAAAATTACTATTTATGGGAGGAGAGTTCGGACAATTCTCCGAATGGGATGTTTGGAAACAGCTTGATTGGAATTTACTTGAATATGACATGCACCAGAAGATGGATGCATATGTTAGAGAGTTGGTTTCTTTTTCAAAACGGCAAAAGTCTTTGTATGAGCTTGATTCCGTTTCAGAAGGCTTCGAGTGGATTGATGCTAATAACTCTGAACAGTCCATTTTCTCATTTATACGAAGAGGAAGCTCAGAGGATGAATTTCTAATCGTTGTGTGTAACTTCTCCCGGCATAGTTTTGAGGATTATCTTATTGGAATCCCGGGACCTGGGGAGTATAAAGAAGTTTTTAATAGCGACTCCCTCCAGTATGGAGGCGGTCATTATATAAATAAGAAAGCTGTAACAGCGGAAAAAGGAGTATTTCACGGAAAGCCATTTAATTTGCGTATCCGTATTCCTGCTTTAGGGATGACAGTGTTCAAAAAGATCAAAAAGAGAAAGGGGAAAAACGTTGATGGTGAAAACAAAATGCGTAGCAATGCTCTTAGCAGGAGGGCAGGGAAGCCGGTTAAATGATTTAACACAGAACATAGCCAAACCGGCAGTACCCTTTGGTGGAAAATATAGAATTATTGATTTTACACTTAGCAACTGTACGAATTCAGGAATTGATACAGTAGGTGTTCTCACCCAATATCAGCCTCTTGTTCTAAATACTTATATTGGAATTGGCAGTGCATGGGATTTAGATAGAAAAAATGGCGGAGTTACAGTATTGCCGCCTTATGCGGAAACAAAGGAAGTCAAGTGGTATACAGGAACGGCATCCGCTATTTATCAGAACATTACCTATATAGATGGCTATAATCCTGAATATGTGTTGATTTTATCGGGTGATCACATTTATAAGATGAATTATGCCACCATGATAGAGTTTCACGAGAAGAAAAAGTCTGACGCAACTATTTCAGTTATTGAGGTCCCTTGGGAAGAAGCGAGCCGATTCGGCATAATGAATACCAATTCGGAACTTGAAGTTACCGACTTTGATGAAAAACCGGAGCATCCCCGCAATAACTTAGCATCTATGGGCATTTATGTTTTTAATTGGAGTGTGTTAAGAGAAGCTCTTATTAAAGATGCGGAGATGCCGGATTCCAGCAGAGACTTTGGCAAGGATATCATTCCACAGCTGCTTAGAGAGAAGAAAAAGGTCAATGCCTTTCCTTTTAAGGGATACTGGAAGGATGTCGGGACGATTAAAAGTCTTTGGGAAGCCAATATGGACTTGCTGGATGAAAGTAACTCACTCGATCTTTATGATCATTCATGGCGTATATATTCTGTGAATCCTAATCAGCCGCCTCAGTATGTAGCGCCAGACGCGAGAGTGAAAGAGTCGCTGATTAATGAGGGCTGTTTTGTAGAAGGGCAAGTTGAAAGGTCGGTCCTGTTTCAAGGAGTTACGGTCCATAAACGGGCGAACATATTTGAATCGGTGGTCATGCCGGGAGCTGTGATTGGTGAAGGAGCCCATGTAGAGAGGGCTATTGTTCCATCGAACCTGAGAGTTCCTGCTGGCGTGGTCATAAGCCCAGATCCAGAGAATGATGATATTGTATTGGTTACAGAAACAATGATCCAAGATTTTTTAATGGCAAAATAAACTATTCGGATTCATTATATTTGAAAGGAGAACATATATGAATAAAAATATCCTGGGTGTAATAGATGCTACCACATATCTAGATCCGTTAAAGGACCTTACCGAACACCGAATCTTAGCAGCACTTCCATTTGGAGGGAGATACCGTCTAATTGACTTTGTTCTTTCCAGTATGGTTAATTCGGGAATATCCAGTGTTGCGGTGTTTCCAAAATATCATTATCGTTCCCTAATGGATCACCTGGAATCCGGTAAGAACTGGGATTTGAACCGGAAGCGTGATGGTCTCTTTTTCTTCCCTGCTCCGAATCTGGACATCCCATTTCATCATATAGGTTCATTCCAATGTTTTTCCTATCATTTAGATTATTTTAAAAGAAGTACACAAGAATATGCCATCGTTTCCAATTGCTACACCGTTCTAAACGTTGATTTCTGTGAAATTCTAGAAAAGCATATTGAAAATGGCTGTGATATTACGGAAGTAGTAAGTGAGGGCCGCTCTTTAGAGACATATTTGCTAAAGCGTGAGCTTCTAATAGATTTAATTGTGGAGAGAGATATAACCGGCTATCAGTGCCTGTATGACCTAATCGAGGATCCTAAGCATTCCTACCAGGTTTGTACGTATGAATATGAGGATTATTGTGTGATGGTCGATTCTATTGAAACTTATTACCGAACAAGCCTGGAGCTTCTGAATCCTTCTAAATGGCAAAAACTTTTCAAGGAAAGCCAGCCTATATTCACAAAAGTTAAAGATGAACCGCCAACCAAATATACTAAAAATTCTAATGTGACAAATTCCATGATTGCAAATGGCTGTGTGATAGAAGGCCATGTAGAAAACAGTATAATATCAAGATCAGTCAAAATCGGAAAAGGGTCTGTGGTCAAAAATTGCATTATCATGCAAAAAAGCATTATCGGTGAGAATTGTGTTCTGGATTCTGTGATCCTGGATAAGGATGTGCGCATTGAGGATGGTGTCCATTTAACAGGCGGAAGTGATGAACCGATTGTCATCAAGAAGGGTGCGGTACAAGGAGTGTTGATGAGCTGATGGATATACTCTTTGCTGTCTCGGAATGTGTACCATTTGTCAAATCAGGAGGTCTGGCAGATGTAGCCGGCTCCCTGCCCCAGGAACTTGCCAAGCATGGAAACCGGGTCAGGGTTGTCCTGCCTAAGTACAAAACTATAGAACAGAAATATACAGATAAAATGTCCAAGATAGCGGAGTTTTATGTCCAGGTTGGCTGGCGTGATCAGTATTGCGGCATTTTTAGTTTAGAACAAGACGAAATAACTTATTATTTTGTTGATAATGAGTATTACTTTAAAAGAGATGATTTATACGGGTATTTTGATGATGGGGAACGATTCTCGTTTTTTACCAGGGCTGTACTGGATGCATTGCAGCATATTCCCGCCCCGGATGTAATTCATTGTCATGATTGGCATACAGGAATGGTGCCTTTCCTATACAAAACAGAATATCAGGATCGGGATGGATATGATTTTATAAATACTGTATTTACCATTCACAACCTTCAATTTCAGGGCATTTACCCCCAAGAAATTATGGGCGACCTGCTCGGAATAAGTGAATATTATTTCCGGCCTGAGCATATAGAGTTTAATGGTAACGTGAGTTTCATGAAAGCGGGTATTGTTGCATCTGATTATATTACAACTGTCAGCCCTACTTACAAGGAGGAGATACAGACCCCTTATTTCGGAGAAAAGCTGGATGGACTGCTTAGAAGCAGAAATAACAGTCTTTCGGGAATATTGAATGGAATTGACTATCAATTTTACAATCCAGAAAAAGATCCCTTCCTTTTGAAAAATTACAGTGCTGCATCTCCGGAAGGGAAGATAGATAATAAACTGGCCATCCAAAAATCTTTAGGCCTTCCTGAGAACAAAGATATACCGGTGATGGCCATGATTACGAGACTTACGAAGCAGAAGGGGCTTGATCTTGTAAAGGCTGTTTTTCAAGAAATCGTAAATCAGGATATACAAATCATTATCCTAGGAACCGGTGAACAAGAATTTTCCGAATTCTTTCAGTCAATGGAGCGTTATTACCCTTACAAAGTTAAAGCTGTCATTGGATTTAACGAGGAATTGGCACATAAAATTTATGCAGGTGCCGATCTATTTTTAATGCCATCCATGTTTGAACCATGCGGATTAGGCCAGCTTATAGCCATGAGATATGGAGCAGTCCCCATTGTAAGAGAAACAGGCGGACTGAATGATACGGTTGCCTCTTATAATGAATGGACAGGGGAAGGAAATGGGTTCTCTTTCAACAATTTTAATGCGCATGATATGCTGTTCACCATTGAGCGTGCCCTTTCCTTTTACCGGGATAAAAAATCCTGGAAAACGATAGTAAAACAGGCAATGGAAAAGGATTACAGCTGGTCCCAGTCAGCTAATCAGTATAATCTGCTTTATAAGGAGCTGGTCAGCAGAAGTGGAAGCCATGTTTTCTGATAAAGAACAATTTAAAGAGTTGTTTCTAAGAAAACTTGAAATGACTTATGGAAAGAGCGTGGAAGAAACATGTAGAAGAGATCAGTTTCATGTATTGGGAATGATGGTTAGGGAATATATCAGTAAAGACTGGATTGAATCGGCAGAAAAGGCAAGAACCTCAAAGTCCAAGCAAATTTACTACCTTTCCATTGAATTTTTGCCAGGGAGGTTCCTGGGCAATAATTTATTGAATTTAGGAATCACTGAACTTCTTAAAGAAGGTCTCGATGAACTGGGCATTGACCTTTCAGATATTGAGGACATTGAAGCTGATGCAGGCCTTGGAAACGGAGGACTTGGGAGGCTGGCCGCATGCTTTCTTGATTCACTAGCCTCTCTATCCCTTCCGGGCCATGGCTGCGGCATCCGATATAAGCACGGATTATTTGAACAAAAGTTTGTGGATGGTTTTCAAGTTGAGCTTCCAGAGCAATGGCTAAGCCATGGTTTTGTATGGGAAGTAAGAAAACCCGACCTTGCAGAGGAGATTCCATTTTGGGGGACGGTTGAAAGCTATTCAGATGGTGGCCGGCTAAAATTCAGGCATATAGATGCGGTCAAGGTCTTAGCTGTACCCTATGATGTGCCGGTAGTCGGGTATCAAAATAAAACTGTGAATACCCTCCGGCTATGGAGTGCGGAGCCGGCTCTGGTTCCATGGCAAAAGGATATCATGAAATACAAACGGGAAACAGAAGCTGTAACAGAATTTTTGTATCCTAATGATACACATGATGAAGGGAAAATTCTTAGGCTGAAACAGCAGTATTTCCTGGTAGCAGCCACTTTAAAATCCATTATGGGATCATTCCGCAAAAAATATAATGATATTCATTTGTTTCATGAAAAGATAGGATTGCATATTAATGATACTCATCCGGTCCTTGCGATTCCAGAACTGATGAGAATCTTGATTGATGAAGAAAATCTAACTTGGGATGACGCATGGAATATTACGACTAAATGCATATCCTATACCAATCATACTACCCTTTCAGAGGCGCTTGAAAAATGGCCTGTTCGAATATTGGAACCCTTGCTGCCCCGCATCTATATGATTATCCATGAGATAAACGAGAGGTATTGCCAGGATCTTTGGGCGGCCTATCCGGGAAACTGGAATCATATCGAACAGATGGCTATAATCGCCCATGGCGAAGTAAAAATGGCACATCTAGCCATAGCAGGCAGTTTTAGTGTAAATGGAGTCGCTAAACTTCACACTGAAATCTTAAAAAATAGAGAAATGAAAAACTTCTTCGACTTTTATCCTTCCAAATTCAATAATAAAACAAATGGTATTACACATAGAAGATGGCTGATGAAAGCTAACCCAGAACTCTGTGGCTTAATCACAGAAGCAATTGGGGAAGAGTGGAAAAGTTCGCCTGAACAGCTTGAATTGCTCAATCCGTATTATAATGATAATAGTTTTCTTGGCGGCCTGAGAGACGTGAAGAAAATAAAGAAACATCAGCTGGCTGACAGAATTTATAAAAATACTGGATTACGGGTTAATGTGGATTCCATATTTGATGTGCAGGTAAAGAGACTGCATGCTTATAAAAGACAGCTGTTAAATGTCTTTCACATTATGCATCTTTATAATCGAATGAAGGAGGATAAGCATTATAAACCCTATCCTCGAACCTTTATATTTGGGGCAAAAGCATCCCCGGGCTATTATTATGCCAAAAAAGTAATAAAATTGATTAATTCTGTAGCTGAGAAGGTTAACAATGATAGAGATGTTAACTCTTATATACAGGTTGTATTTCTGGAAAATTATAATGTTTCCTTAGCTGAGGAAATCTTTCCGGCAACAGAAGTCAGCGAACAAATTTCGACTGCAAGCAAGGAAGCATCAGGAACAGGAAACATGAAGTTTATGATGAATGGTGCAGTGACCATTGGAACTTTAGATGGAGCGAATGTCGAAATGGAAGAACGTCTTGGTCCTGAAAATATCTTTATCTTTGGTTTAAATGCAGATCAAGTCATAAGCTACTTAGCTAATGGCGGCTATAGTCCGTATGATTATTATCATGGTGACGAAAGAATCCAGCTTATTTGCAATCAGCTTATCAATGGTTTTTTTCCTAATTCTTCGGAGCATTTTGAAACCATATTTGATTCACTTCTTACAGAGAATGACCAGTTTTTCGTTCTTCGTGATTTTGCTTCTTATATAAGCACACAAAGGCAGGTTGAAGAAGCATATCAAGACCAAGCGAGCTGGTCCCAGAAAAGCCTTAAGAATATTGCCATGTCCGGTTTTTTCTCCAGTGACCGTACGGTGAAAGAGTATGCCGATGAAATCTGGAATATAAAGCCTTTATAAGCGGCCTTCCTGGCTGCTTTTTCTTTGCCTGCAAACTTTGGAGTGACCGAGTTTAACATAAAAAAGGACAGCTTCATCCGAAGCCGTCCATACATATTAGTCTTTTTTGGACTTATCTATATTACCAGCTTTGTCCTCTAGATAACTATCTCTTTCATGGTAAGGAATATCTCCAATATTAGATTCGATTCCCTGCTCGTCCAAAGTTTGTTCGAATTCATTATTCTTTTTAGAAGAGAAAACCTGTGTATTTTCTCCTTTAATATCAGTAGCTGCGAAGCTTTCATAGTCTTCGGTGAATCCGTCGGAATCCTCTTTATCTTCGTCCATACTATTGTAGTCATCCATTTTGCCAAAATAATCGGCAGGAGTTTCTGAGGTCCCGTATCGGGCTACTTCTTCAAAGCTGTCTATATCATCATTAATGATATGATTGTCTCGGAGCCTCTGGAAGGAATCTTTATGAGACGGCTCAAGTACATCCTCCTCTGCCGGGCGGTCTGAAGACACGTTCTGAGTGGAAGCATGGTCGAGGCAATATAGAGTGAATGGAAGGGCTTCTAGTCTTTCATAAGGAATGTCATTTCCACATTCGATACATTTCCCATAAGAACCTTCCTCGATTGCTTGAAGAGCTTCATTAACTTTTTCTAACTCATTTGAATTATGATCCACTAATGCTATGTCCTTTACTTTTTCAAACAGCTCGGTCCCTAGATCCGCAGGATGATTATCGTAACTTGAAACTTCTCCGACGGAATCGGTTAGACTTTCATCTCCAGGGGATTGCATTTCAACCTGCTTTTGCAGGTCCTCTCTTAAAGCAAGAAGTTCTTCTTTTAAATGATGTGTTTGTTTTTGGTCTAGCATATTAGTCACTTCCCTTATCTTGTTCAGATTTATATGGACTCGAAACCGAGAATCATCTTGTTTCGTCTATATCCTTACATACCCTTTATATTTATAGAAAAAACTTTGAACAGATATTGGAAGCTAAAGAAAAAAAAGCCTGCCTCCAGGGAGGCAGGTTTTCTTACATGAAATAACTGATGAACAATCCAATAGAGAGCAGAAAGCCAAAAATGGTATTGGTTTGTGCAGTGGCTTTCATAGCCGGCATCATTTGAAGAGGCTGTGTTTTACCGATGAAACCTTTCGTTGCCTTAATTGCTTTAGGAATACTGAGGAAAACAATTAATAGCCAAGGTGAAGCCAGACCGCTTGAAATTAATAAAATGATCCATAAATAAGAAACAGCCATCATGCTGCCAAGCACAATTACAGCATTTTTCCGGCCGCATAAAATAGCCAGTGTTTTTCGGCCGTTCTTCTTGTCTCCATCCAGATCCCGGATATTGTTAGCAAGATTAATGGCTCCGACCAGCAATGCGACTGGGATGGATATTAAGACTGCATCTGAGGTAACATAACCGGCCTGAATGTAGAAGGAAATCAAGATAATGAAAATCCCCATGAACAAACCTGCAAAGAGTTCACCAAACGGAGTGTAGGCAATCGGAAACGGACCGCCTGTATAAAGGTATCCGACCGCCATGCAGACAAGCCCGATTAACGCCAGCCACCAGCTGGATACGATGCAGATATAAACCCCGAGCAGAATGGATAGGCCATATAAGGATAAAGCAATATTCAGCACCGTTTGCGGTGATATGCCTTCCCGGACAATAGCACCGCCTATACCAATCGAATTTTCATTATCTAAACCCCGTTTAAAATCATAATATTCATTAAACATATTTGTCGCCATCTGGATGAATAATGTAGCGATCATCATGCAAATGAAAACGGGCAGATGAAAACTTGCTTCATCATTTAAAGCAAGGGCGGTTCCAACTAGAACGGGAACAAATCCGGCTGTTAGTGTATGAGGCCTTGTTAACTGCCACCAGACTCTCCAGTTGTCTTTTTTATTTTTCACAAGCGGGGTGGGCTGTGTGTCTAAATGTGTATGCATTTTCTATTCTCCTCTACCGATAAATAACCGTTTAAAACGGAATTTACCAAATGCTTGTTTTCCTGTTAGAAAGGATACAATAGGTATACTATATTATGTCCAGCTCCAGCTGAGACCCTCGAGTCATAAGCCGAGGATCCTTCAGGGAGAAAAACCTCCCAAAATCTCGGCTTATGCTTGGCTATTGCATAAGTGCGATTAAACTTTTGTCTTCGCATTCGCTTGCCAATCAGCAAGTCTTCTTTATCGGGTCTCTGCCTTCCTCAAAAAAACTGCTTCATGCGGCTAAAAATAGGTGTTTTTTAAGGACGGCACCGCTTTCCGCTTTTCTTCATACAAACTAAGTGTAGAAAAAGGAAGGGGCAGTGTCAACGTATTTTTTCGGACAGGACCACCCAAATACAGGAAAAATACGGACTGTGATTATTGGAATATATAATAAGGAAAACAAGAGGTTTAAGCAGGCTGCAAGCGGCTGGAATTATTGACATAGAACTGGCATGAGGTGTATCTTTAAATAGGTTTACAAGGTATTGCAGAAACAGAAGGGGGGATAAATTTTGATTACTGCCAACAAATTGAACATCATGGAAAACTTTCATAACGCAAGGGTTGCAGCTAAAGAAAAGAATAGCAGTGTTTTATTCAGTGAAGTTACGAAAATCGGCATGCTGGACCCCCTTTCGTTCTATCAATCAGGAAAAGAAAATTATAACGGAGATAGATTTTTCTGGCAGGACCCGAAGAAGGCAACGATACTTGCCGGCGTTGGCAAGATTGATGTTTTTCAAAGTTCTCTTAATCAGAATCGATATAAAGAAATAGAAAAACAATGGGAAAATTTAATTGAACATGCATTTGTTATAAAAGATCAAGATATCCCAGGGACAGGCCCCTTATTATTTGGCGGTTTTTCTTTTGATTCCGCGAAAAGTAACTCTATGTTATGGGATCAATTCGGAGATCATTTATTTTATATACCTAAGTATTTACTTTCTATTATAAATGGACAGGCTTATCTAACAGTTAATGCTTTGATTGACAGTGATGATTTATCAATGTTGACAGAAGCAGGTAAAGAAATAGACGCCCTCATAGCGAAGGCACAGCACTTTAAGAATCTGCCCGCAGATCAAAATGTGTTAATGGAACAACTGGAAGTTTTTCCGGAACAGTGGAAGGAAATCGTACAAACTGCAATAAATGAAATAAGAACAACCGATCTGGATAAATTAGTTTTGGCTCGGGAAACACGATTGAAATTTCAATCAGCTATCTCTTCGGAAATAGTCCTGAACAGATTGATGCTAGAGCAGCCTGCAAGCTTTATTTTCTGCTTAGAATCTGGAAGTGATTTTTTCATTGGAGCTTCTCCAGAACAGCTGGTACAAAAGAATGGAACCAGTTTGTCATCTGCCTGTCTTGCAGGGTCTATTGCCAGGGGGAAAACAACAGAAGAAGACAATGTGCTCGGTGAGACTCTTCTGCATGACCAAAAAAATCTCATTGAACACCAATATGTGGTTTCCATGATTAAACATGCAATGGAAACCATCTGCGGCATAGTAATGGTGCCTGATGCACCCCAGCTTATGAAGACACGGCATATTCAGCATCTATATACTCCGGTTGCAGGTGAGAGCCGTTCAGGAGTTTCCATTTTTGACTGTGTTGAAAAACTTCATCCGACACCTGCAATGGGTGGTCTGCCGAAAGAAAAAGCCGTTGAAAGAATTAGAGAATTAGAATTGCTGGAACGCGGCTTTTATGCTTCACCGATTGGGTGGGCGGATGGACAAGGCAATGGGGAATTTGCCGTTGCGATCCGATCAGCACTCGTTCAGGGGAACGAAGCATCCCTTTTTGCGGGATGCGGAATAGTAGAAGATTCTGAGCCGCAAAGCGAATATATTGAAACTGCTATTAAATTTAAGCCTATGCTAAGTGCTTTAGGAGGAAATCTCCATGCAACATCGTGAAGCTTTAACCGCCTATACAGGTGCTTTTGTAGATGAGCTTGCAAAAGTACAAATTAAGCATGTGGTTGTGAGTCCGGGTTCCCGCTCGACCCCGCTTGCCTACATGCTTATGGAACATCCCCATATTCAGGTTCATATGAACATAGATGAGAGATCAGCAGGATTTTTTGCGCTGGGACTTGCCAAAGCTTCTAAAAGTCCTGTGGGCCTTCTATGTACATCGGGAACAGCTGCGGCTAACTATTTCCCTGCTATAGTGGAGGCGTTTAATTCAAGGATTCCGCTGCTAGTCATGACAGCAGACAGACCCCATGAACTGAGAGATGTCGGCGCTCCTCAAGCGATTGACCAGATTCATTTATACGGAAAACATGCCAAATGGTTTGTAGAAATGGCACTTCCTGAAAGCACCGAAGAAAGCATCCGGTATGCGAGAACGATTTGTGCACGGGCAGCTGCAACGGCTGTATCGGCACCAGCAGGCCCTGTACATCTGAATTTTCCATTTCGGGAGCCCCTGATACCTTATTTGAATGAACCGAAGTGGTTTGGAGTAGACCCGGGACCCAGCATAATAGTCGAGCAATCTGTCCCTAGTCTCCCAGAAGACGTCTTTAAACTTTATGCTGAACGAATTGCCCATGCTGAGAAGGGATTAATTATCTGCGGCGGGACAGACTCGGAGGAATTTAATTCTGCTGTAATTTCTTTAAGTGAGAAAATTGGTTTTCCGATTTTAGCAGATCCACTCTCTCAATTAAGAAGCGGCAGCGTTTCTTCGGAAATGATAATTGATACTTACGATACGTTCCTTCGATATGAGGAAGTTAAAGAGAACCTCAAGCCTGATCTTATCCTCAGATTTGGTGCCATGCCTGTCTCTAAAGCACTCACAATCTTCTTAAAAGAGCAAAAAAACTCAGAGGTATTGGTGATAGACGGCGGGGCAGGCTGGAGAGAACCAACCGGAACAGCAGCGGCTATGATTTATTGTGATGAAACCGTCTTTTGCCGTAATATAGCAAATAGGATCCGCAAATCCTCTGACGGTGCCTGGATGGAGTACTGGAAAAGAGTCAGAGACTATACGAAAGAAGGCTTAAGCAGAATTCGTGATAGGCAAGAGCTGGATGAAGGAAAGCTCTTTGCGCTGCTAAACGACTTAATGCCTGATGGGTCGAGCCTTTTTGTAGGAAACAGCATGCCTGTGAGAGATCTCGATACCTTTTTCCATTCTTCCCCTAAGAAAGTCCGGCTGTTTTGCAATAGGGGCGCTAATGGAATTGATGGCGTTGTTTCAACAGCTCTTGGTGTAAGTGCTGTTGTTAAAAAGGCAGTTTTAGTCATTGGAGATTTAAGTTTTTTCCATGACATGAATGGCTTGCTTGCCGCAAAACTTCTAGAGCTGAATTTAACTATTGTGGTATTGAACAACGATGGGGGCGGGATTTTTTCTTTTCTTCCTCAATCTAATGATGAAAAACATTATGAAGCTCTATTCGGCACACCGCATGGACTTGACTTTCAGCATGCAGCCCAATTATATGGCGCGAATTATTCTGCCCCCAAAAATTGGGACGAGTTTTCAGATGCTTTTACCTCTTCCTTCACTAAAGATGGATTAAAAGTTATCGAAGTGAAAACAGCAAGAAAGTCTAATGTCCAAAAACATCGAGATTTGTGGAAAGATGTTTCCCGGGAAATTAATAGCCTGCTTAACGAGGAAAAGTGATGAAAATACTTTGCTGTGATATTGAGTACAATGTGGACATCCGAGGCCAGGGTGACCCGCTTGTATTGCTCCATGGTTTTACCGGGTCATCGGCCAATTGGGAAAATCCTTCCCAATTTTTGCCTGAGAATCTTCAGTTAATTGCCATAGATATAATCGGGCATGGCCAAACAGATTCCCCAGCGGACGTATCTAGATATAGTATGAGCAGAGTGGTAGAGGATCTTAAACAGATACTTGATATACTGAATATTGACCTTGCAGTTGTATTGGGCTATTCAATGGGAGGCCGGCTGGCATTGTCCTTTGCTGCTGCATATCCAGAACGCATTAATGCATTAATCCTGGAGAGCTCTTCCCCTGGTCTGAAAACTGAACAGGAGCGCAGGGACAGAAGGCAGTCTGACTGGAACCTTGCCGGCTTTATTGAGGAAAAGGGCGTGAAGGCTTTCATAGACTATTGGGGCCAAATTCCTTTATTTCAATCTCAGCAGCTTCTCTTATCAAAAGAGACACAAGAATTAATAGAAAAACAAAGGCTGAATAACTCGCAGCCGGGGCTGTCAAATAGTTTAAGAGGGATGGGGACAGGTGCGCAGCCTTCACTATGGGAAAGCATGGAAAACCTTAATTTTCCAGTATTGCTTTTGACTGGCTCCCTCGATAAGAAATTCTGTACAATAGCAAAAGAGATGAATGAATTGCTGACAGCAAGTGAATGGGTCATAATAGAAAATGCAGGTCATGCAGTTCATGTGGAACAACCAGAAAAGTTTGGTAAAATAGTAAGTGACTTTTTAGCTAATCGGAAGGGTTGAAATTCGTATCCTTCCAGGCGGATAAAAAAGGCTTATTTTCGAGAATTAATCGCTCGGTTTTAAACCGGCAACAATATGAGAGGGGTTAAACAATGGCAAGAGAATGGATCTCAGAACGTAAATATGAAGAAATTCTGTATCAAACGTATAATGGAATTGCGAAAATCTCCATTAACCGTCCGGAAGTACATAATGCTTTTACACCAAGAACAGTAATGGAACTGATTGATGCTTTTGCATACGCAAGAGATGATGCAAATATTGGCGTTATTATATTGGCAGGAGAAGGCGGAAAAGCATTCTGTTCAGGCGGTGACCAGAAGGTTCGCGGCCATGGAGGGTATGTGGGTGAAGATCAGATTCCACGCCTTAATGTTTTAGATCTTCAGCGCTTAATACGCGTAATTCCTAAGCCGGTTATTGCAATGGTTGCAGGCTACGCAATAGGCGGAGGCCATGTTCTGCATATCGTCTGTGATTTAACCATCGCAGCAGATAATGCTGTTTTCGGACAAACTGGTCCAAAGGTAGGCAGTTTTGATGCAGGATATGGGTCTGGTTATCTAGCACGTATAGTAGGCCATAAGAAGGCGAGAGAAATCTGGTTCTTATGCCGTCAATATAACGCCCAGGAAGCACTTGATATGGGATTAGTAAACACGGTAGTGCCACTGGAACAGCTTGAAGATGAAACAGTCCAATGGTGTGAAGAAATTCTGGAAAAAAGTCCAACTGCTATTCGTTTCTTAAAAGCTGCTTTTAATGCGGATACAGATGGATTAGCTGGTATTCAGCAATTTGCAGGAGATGCCACACTGCTGTATTACACAACAGATGAAGCAAAAGAAGGCAGAGATGCTTTTAAAGAAAAACGGAAGCCGGATTTTGGCCAATTCCCTCGTTTCCCTTAATGTTTTTATGCAGCTTGACGATACTCGTCAGGCTGTTTTTATATAGGTAAGTTTAGTCTAGCAAAAGGAATGATCAATGATGATACACGCTGAATGTGTGCCGAATTGGCTAAAGAAACGGTCTGAGCTGACACCCGATCGAATTGCATTGGAATTTAATGACCACAGTTATTCGTTTTTAGACTTGCATAGTCGTGCAAACACCTGGGCGTCTGCCTTGTACAAAAAGGGAATCAAAAAAGGAGACACGGTGGGTCTCCTTGCTGGAAATCATCCTGATTCAATTTTTATCCTGCACGCTCTGTTTTATTTAGGTGCCAGAGTTGTGCTGCTAAACTCCCGGATGACTGAAAATGAATTAAAATTTCAGCTGGATGACTCTGATGCCTCCTTTCTGATCAGCGAGCAAAAATTTAAAGACCAGGTGCAATTTTTGAAAAAGAATAGACTCATTGCTTATCTAAAAGAGGACTTTAAGGAAAGTGACTGGCCGGAAGCCCCTATATTAGATGAGTTTGACCTAGAGGAGACAGCGACAATCATGTATACCTCTGGTACAACAGGAAAACCAAAAGGAGTTTTACAGACATTCGGCAACCATTGGTGGAGTGCAATCGGGTCTGTTTTGAATCTTGGATTACATGAAAAGGATACATGGCTCTGTACAGTGCCTATCTTCCATATAAGCGGTCTGTCGATTTTAATGAGGAGCGTTATTTATGGAATACGTATAGTCCTGCATGACTCGTTTAACGAAAAAAAAGTAAATGATGATATTATGAATAAGGGAATAACGATCATCTCTGTTGTAACAGCTATGCTTAACCGGATGCTTTCCGAACTTGGGAGTCAAGAATATCCTAACGCCTTTCGATGCATGCTTCTTGGCGGCGGGCCTGCCCCAAAATCTCTTCTGGATGATTGCAAGGTTAAAAATATTCCGGTTTATCAGACATATGGAATGACGGAAACTTCCTCTCAAATCGTTACCCTGTCCCCTGAATACAGCATGGATAAGCTTGGATCAGCAGGCAAGCCTCTGTTTCCTTCCGAAATATATATTGAATTAGACGGAAAAAAGGCTCCGGCTAATCAAGCAGGTGAAATCGTAGTAAAAGGTCCTAATGTTACGAAAGGATATTACAATCGGACCCGGGAGACGAAAAAGGCGCTCCAGAATGGCTGGTTTTATACTGGGGACATAGGGTACCTCGATGAAGAGGGATTTTTATTTGTACTGGACAGAAGGTCAGATTTAATTATTTCAGGAGGAGAGAATATTTATCCGGCTGAAATTGAAGGCGTTTTATCCCGTCACCCTTATGTATTTGAAGCAGGAGTTACCGGCTTTCCTGACTCTAAATGGGGACAGGTTCCTTATGCTTTTGTAGTATTAACTCATGAAAACTCTGTGACAGAAGCAGACATGATAGAGTTTTGCCAAATGTTCCTGGCTTCTTATAAAACTCCTAAAAGGGTTCTTTTTGTTCCAGAACTGCCCCGGAATGGCTCAAACAAGCTGCTAAGGAGAGAATTGCGTAAATTATTAGAAGAGGAGCAGCAGACAGATGAAGATTAAGCAGATATCCTTATATATTATTTCTGCCCCTTTAAACGAACCTTTTATCACTCACCTTGAAACGGTGACAGAAAGAGCTGCAATCATTGTTGAAGCCGCAGATAGCGACGGATTTAAAGGCTATGGGGAAGTGACGGCTTTTGCAAGTCCGTGGTATACCGAGGAAACGCTTGTAACGGCTCAGCACATGTTGAAGGACTTTTTAATTCCGGCTTTATTTGAATGCGAAATTTCGAATCCGAAAGAATTAGAGTTTATTTTTAAACGCTTTAGAAGAAATAACATGGCTAAGTCCGGATTAGAGCAGGCAGTATGGGATTTGTACGCAAAACAACAGGGAGTATCTCTTTCCAAGCTATTTGGAGGAACCGCAAAAAGAATTCCTTCAGGAGCTGTAGTCACAGGCTCCTCAAGCAGAAGGGCTATACAGCAGATTGAAGATCTTCATACAGAAGGGTATCAACGGTATAAGATAAAAATCAGCAGAACGAATGATACGGAGCTCCTGCGGGACATAAGGAGGTATTTCCCGGATCTGCCTCTTATGGCAGACGCCAATTCTGACTACACACTCGATGACATCAATCATCTGAAAACACTTGATGAGTTTCGGTTATTAATGCTCGAACAGCCGCTTGCTCACGATGACATCGCAGAGCATTCATTGCTTCAGGAAAAAATAAAAACGCCCCTTTGCCTTGATGAAAGTATACATTCCTTTCAGGATGCAAAGGGAGCTCTCTTAATGGGCAGCTGTAGAATCATAAATATCAAGATGAGCAGGGTAGGGGGATGGATTCAAGCTAAAAAAATACATGACCTCTGCTACAGCCAAAACATACCGGTGTGGTGCGGAGGGATGGTCGAGTTTGGTGTTTCTAGAGCTCATAATATAGCACTTGCATCACTTCCAGGCTTCACAATAGCTGGTGACATTTCATCATCATCAAGATATTGGGAGGAAGATATTATTGATCCCGAAGTTAAAGTTGTAAACGGCTGGATAGCTGTACCTGAAAAAAGCGGGATAGGTTTTGGAATTAATGAAAGAAGATTATTAGCCATAGCTAATCATAAAGAAGTCTATAAAACAAGGGGTGAAATAAAATAAATTTTCTGAAAATGGGCTTTTGCCGATTTTCTCTTTGCTGTTAAATTGATTATAATAAGAGTAATCAATAAATAAAAGGCAGGGGGATTTATGAAAATTAATAAAAAGCCATATCTAATTGCTGAAATTTTGCTATTAAGGGGGTTGCCTGAATATGTAATAAAAACGATCACAAGACTGGCTGATGATGAGCTTCAAGCATTAAAACAGAAATGGGTATAGGGACCTCTCGAGAAAGCGCTTTAATGGCGCTCATATAAAAAACCTTGCCTGGATGACAAGGTCTATACTGTCCAATTATTTGGTTAAGGCAGTTTTTAGGGCTGCGATATTTTTATTCATCAGACTAAAATAGTCTTCCTTACCTTTAATATCATTCTCAGTCAATACAGACAAATTATGAAACTTCAAAGGTGCAGCTCCTACTTCTTTTTGAATGGTCTCGGTGAGTTTAGAGCTTACATTTTGTTCAAAGAACACATATTTTATCTGATGTTCTTTTGCTGTTTGTACGACCTGTTTCAGCTGCTTTTGCGAAGGTTCACTGGAAGACAAGCCTGAAATACTTATTTGTTCAATTCCATAACGATTTTCCCAATATCCATAAGCAGCATGAGAAACGATTATTTCTTTACGGTCTGCTTCTTTGACTGCTGCTCTAAAACGGGAGTCTAATTGATCAAGTTTTGCAGAAAGCTCTGTATAATTTTTCTCAAAGTACTCTTTCTTTTCTGGTTTTTTATTAACAAGCTCATCTTTTACCACTAAAGCCATTTGTTTAGCGAGTTCAGGATCGATCCAAATATGCGGATCAACATCCGCATGGTGATGGTGGTCCTCTTCATGCTGTTCTTCTTCCTTCACCGCTGGAATATCTATTTTTTCTCCAACTGCTGTCATTTCAACATTTTCACTTTTGAAAATATCATCTGCTTTATCCACAAATCCCTCTAGACCGTGTCCAATATATAAGAAAAGGTCAGCTTCTGTCATCTTAATAATATCTTTTTGAGAAGGTTCGTAAGTATGTTCGTCAGTACCGGGCGGATAAACGGTTGAGACCTTCACATACTTTCCGCCGATGCTATTTGCAAAGTATTCCAGTGGATAAACCGTGGAATATATATTAATCTTGTCTTCCCCTTCTACTTTTTCTGAATTAGGCTCTTTAGCTTGTGAACAGCCTGCTGTTAACAGGACCGCTGTAATAATGGTTAAAATAAACTTTAGTTTCAATTTATGATCCTCCACAGATTAATAAGTCGGACTGATTCCGATTTAGTGTTAAGAAAAAAATAATTCGAAATGATTCCGAATTACTCTAAATTATATTATCGAAAAAACAAAAATATATCAAGTATATTTACTGGAAAAGTTGTTTATTCGTACAGCTATTTTTAGGCAGGAATTATATCCATCTCACAATCTTCTGTTTTTTAATTGTAATTACGAGTTATTTAGAGTACCTTCTTTTTTCTTTAGATTCTGGAACCGGATCGAAGCCTCCTGGATGCAGGGGATTGCATTTTAAAATGCGGATCAAAGTCAAATATCCCCCTTTTATTGCGCCAAATCTCTGGACAGCTTCAATACCGTAGTGAGAGCAGGTTGGATAAAACCTGCACGAAGGAGGCTTTATTGGAGATATGGCAATTTGGTAAAAACGTATGGCGCCTAACAGCAGCTTTTGTATCATAAAAATACCTTCATTTCTTTGCAGGATAGAAGCTTGAACCTAATCTCTATAATTCCGGTAGGTTTTGTTGAATTTTCGAATGAAATAGATGAAAAACTTCATGAAAAGTAGTAAAATAGATTTTAGACTTACAAAGGAGTGATTATATGCCTTCAGTAGAAAGCTTTGAACTCGACCATCACGCTGTCAAAGCCCCTTATGTCCGCCACTGCGGCGTCCATAAGGTAGGAAGTGACGGTGTCGTTAATAAATATGATATTAGATTCTGCCAGCCAAATAAGCAAGCAATGAAGCCTGATTCCATTCATACATTGGAGCACTTATTGGCGATTAATATCCGTAAATACACAGAAAAATACAGCCACTTCGATATTATCGATATTTCACCTATGGGCTGCCAGACTGGTTTTTATCTAGTTGTAAGCGGAGAACCAACTGTATCCGAAATCATTGATGTACTTGAAGAAACGATGAAGGATGCTATTGAAGTAACTGAAGTACCTGCTGCAACAGAAAAACAATGCGGCCAGGCAAAGCTCCATGACCTTGAAGGAGCCAAAAAACTCATGAAGTTTTGGCTTACACACAGCAAAGAAGAACTTCACCAGGTATTTGCCTAATAAAATGGGATTGGCTTTTAAAGGCCAGTCCCATTTTATTTAGGAAAGTTCGTCTATGCGGGATTTGTTTTGTTGGATTTAAAGTCTGCCTGCCAGTGGAAAAAGCCAGTATCTGTGTAAACGCAATTCAGCTCTGAGCGTCATAAATAAATGTATTTTGGCACGAATATAGGAATAAAGCGCGGTATTTCGTTTCGCTCAGGTTATTTTTCGAGCATGGCTCAATTTTTTTCAAAAAACAGCTCAATTAATTCAAATAATAGCGCAACTATATTCTGTAATTCCTGGTTCTTAATATTGCTAAACATTTCAGCAGTTAAAAAATTAATGATCTGCCGGGTCATCATCAACTGTCGAGTTCTCATCTTTTAGTACATTGGGGTTATTCTCAATCGGATCTACCGTATGTTTTACTGTATAGGCCTTCGACGTAGTTAATACAGCTAATAAGAGTACAACTAAAACGATTATAATGGAAATAATCAGAATGATTGTCATAGCAGTCACCACCTTTTTGTTATACATTGTCATGTTTTCTTTATTTTAACATAATGACAAGTGCGTTAATGGGATGATTTTTGATACATAACCTGTCATTTAAAACAGACACCAAAGGGTGTTGCAAAACCCGGAAAGCACTACAGATAAAAAAGCCTCAAAGGGGATCCTTTAAGGCTGCATGGGATAATATGTATTAATGTACATTTCGGGATGGGTAGGGCAGATGCTTTTCGAAATTTTCCTGAGCAAATTTGCCCTTCAGGCTTTCTATAATATAAAGTCCCATTAAATTAATCAGTTCCTGATTATCCATATCATGGATTAATCCCAATATCTCTTCTCGGCTTAACTGCTCGAGTACGGCAAAGGCAAGCATGTCGATGTCCTCATCATTTCCGGTCAGCTTCGTCTTATACAGCTCATACAATTCTTCGATTAACTTCATTTTTTCTTTCACCCCTTGCAGTTAAAATTTATCCATTGGCGGAACCTCTTAAAGGTGATATTTTGACTATCCTCTACTGCTTCTATATTATTCGTTAGGATCAATTATGATATGTCGCTTATTTTTTATTACCCTTTTATATTTTGTTTAATCTAATTTTGCCCATTTACCGAAATAAATTTCCTTTTGTTTTAGGAAAAAGGACTCTGTGTGCTGAATCTTTTGATTCCTGGATAATGAGTGTATGGAACGAATTAAGTCCAGATAAACTAAGTCAAAAGAAATATAGAAAGGGCGGTTTTTCTTGAAAGAAGAAAAAAAGACCTATTACATAACGGTCGCAACAGGGCAAATCTCTCAGGACCGAGAAGCATCAGAATGGAATTTTAAGATTGAGGCAGCACAAGACGAAATTAGAAAGCTTAGAGAATACTTTGATATGAACGCTTCTGAAGATTGGATGACCTTCTGGAGAGCGCATCTTCCGTTTTTAGAATATCATGAGGATAAATCCAATGATCATTATGATGATACATTAAAAGAAGTGTATCACATGATTTATACTCTTGGTGATACAGAAACAAAAAATCACATACAAAGTATGGGGATCCTTAATAGTTAAGCATCGTTTTATACGTATCCTTTTGTCAGAACAAATGCTAATTTGATATGATATTTTCATAAACAGCATTTTATAAAGGATTAGGTAAATCACCATGGAAAGATTTTTAGACCAGAATGGATGTATCGTCTCTTACTTTGAAGATGATGAGGATTTCTTATCGAAATCCAGGCATGTTCTAGTTATCTGTTCATACAAGAACAAATGGGTATTAACTAGGCATCGAGTCAGGGGGTTGGAGTTCCCAGGTGGAAAAGTAGAGGATCTGGAATCTATAAGAGATGCAGCTGTGAGAGAAGTGTATGAGGAAACAGGGGGAGCAGCAGGATCGCTTTATTATCTTGGTTCCTATTGTGTGGAGTGTGCCGATAATCGATTCTATAAATCCATTTTTTTCACAAAGCTGAAGTCTCTTGAAACCAGGGATCACTATTTAGAAACAGACGGTCCGCTGCTTGCTGAAGATCTCCCGGTGAATCTAATCGAGGACGATCGGTTCAGCTTCATTATGAAGGACAGAGTAATTGAAATTTGTCTGGATCTTATTGAGAGAAGAGGTCTTAATAGGTGAAAGGAGAACCTGATTGGTTCTCCTTTATTGGTTGGAGCTTTTGATCATTTTTCTCTCTAAGTACTCAACCAGCTGATACATAATAGTGGCAAAGACGGCGATTATGAGAAGCGACATTAACACAAGGCTGAAATTAAATACCTGAAAGCCATAGATGATTAAATAACCAAGTCCCTGTTGTGAGACTAGAAATTCTCCAACTATTACTCCCACCCAGGAAAGGCCGACATTTACTTTTAAAGTGGAAATGATGGTTGGAAAACAGGCGGGAAGGATGGCTTCTTTGAAGCAGACAAACCTGGAGGCTCCAAAGGTCTGGAGCACCTTCATATAATTCGGGTCTACCTCTCTGAATGAAGTATATACCACAATGGTTGTGATAATCACAGAGATAATGGCGCCCATTGCGATTATGGATGTAAATCCAGGGCCAAGTGCAACAATAAGAATCGGCCCAAGGGCAACCTTTGGCATTGCATTTAGTATAACCAGGTATGGGTCAAGAACCTTGGAAACAAGCGGCGACCACCACAAAATAGCCGCAAGCAGTGTTCCGCTTAGAGTGCCGAGAATAAAGCCAAGAATGGTTTCAAAAACCGTGTACCCTATGTGGGTAAAAATAGAGCCATCCTGAATTTTGGTAAGGAGCAGCTCAATAATTTTGGAAGGAGAACTAAAGATTAAAGGGTCAACCCATTCCAGCCTGCTTGACAGCTCCCATACAGAAAAAAAGAAAGCGAAAATAAAGAGCTGATATGTTCGGACAATCCGTTTTTCCCGTATAAGGGACTCGATATATTGTTTATGGAGCTGTTCAATATGAGTGGATTTACTTTTCAAGATTTTCAAGCTCCTTCCATACGGTTTGAAATAATGAAGCATATTCTGGATGGGCTCGTGCCTCAAAAGGTGTAAGGTTTCGTAACTGTTCAGGAACAGAAATCTGTTTGTAAATTTGTCCCGGATTGGAGGAAAACAAGCAGATCGTGTCACTCATGGCTATGGCTTCCCCTATATCATGAGTCACCAGGATAGCTGTTTTTCCAAAAGATTTAAGCGTTGCTGAAACTAGATCTTCTAGCCTTAACTTGGTTTGAAAGTCTAAAGCTGAAAATGGCTCATCAAGCAATAGTAATTTCGGATCTGCCGCAAGAGTTCTAACAAGTGCTACCCGCTGCTTCATTCCGCCGGACAGCTGTTTGGGATATTGGTTTTCCGTTCCCTCAAGCCCTATTTCCTTAAGCAGACGAAACGTTTTTTTTCTTGATATTTCATTACTTTTATTCAATATCCGCAAACCGAGAAGAATATTTTCTTCAATGGTTTTCCAGGGAAACAGGTAATCCTGCTGGAGCATGTATCCGATTAGAGGCTCTTCTGCCTCCTGAATGGGCCTGCCTTCAACAAGTACCTGCCCTGAGCTCGGATTAAGCAGACCCGATATGATTGACAGTAATGTTGTTTTTCCACATCCGCTTGGACCTAGGAAGGAAATGAAGCTGCCTTCCTCAATGTCCAGGGAGATGCTGCTTAATGCCGTTTTAGCGCTCTTTTTTGTAAAATAGGTATGGCTGATATTTTGTATCCTAAGAAAGCTCATGGAAAAAGCCTCCTCATTTCTTAGTAACCTGTTGGGCGATTTCGGTATTTACCAAACTGTCATGGCTTATTCTTTTTGGAAGCTCGCCAGCATCCTCCATAATGTTCTGCAAATTGTTCCATTCCTCTTTATCCAGGATTGGATTTTTTGCAAAAGATTCCTGTTTTTTGTAGCGGTCCACAACAGTTTCAATGAGCTCTAAATCTGTATCAGGGAAAAAGGATTGAATTGCTTTCGCAGTTTCTTCCGCACTATGCTCATACACCCATTTTTGGGCTTTGTAGACGGCTCTTGTGAATTTTTCAGCTGTATCCTGTTTGTCTTTTAAGAAGCTTTCTTTGGCCATAAATGTTGTATATGGAATATGGCCGGATTCCGTGCCAAATGAAGCAATAATATGGCCTTTGCCTTCTTTTTCAAATACGCTGGCTGTGGGTTCGAACAGCTGGACATAATCGCCTGTTCCTGAAGCGAATGCTGTTGCAATATTAGCATAATCAATGTTCTGGATTAATGTTAAATCATTATGAGGATCGATTCCGTTCTTTTTTAAGACAAACTCTCCTGCCATTTGCGGCATTCCGCCTTTCCGCTGGCCAAGGAATGTACTGCCTTTTAACTGATCCCAGCTGAAATTATCCACTTTGTTGCGGGATACGAGGAATGTTCCATCTGTTTGAGTTAATTGCGCAAAGTTAATAACTGGATCCTTTGATCCCTGTGCAGATACATAAATCGATGTTTCTGACCCAACTAGCGCCACATCTGCCCCGTTTGAAAGCAGGGCGGTCATGGTCTTATCTCCACCCGGGGTCGTTTTTAAGTCAATCTCTAGTCCTTCCTCCTTAAAGAACCCTTTTTCAATGGCTACATATTGGGGAGCATAGAAAATGGAACGGGTAACCTCTGCTACGCGGATTTTTTGGACTTCCTCTTTTCCGCAGGCTGCAAGCGGAATAATCAGTACCAGGGCAAGCAGTACACTATAGCAGACTTTTAATGACTTTCTCATGGTCATCCTCCTTGCACAATGGAATAGTAAGCCTCGATGTTTAACTTATCGTATGAAAGTTCAAAAAATGTGTGATTGCCTATAGAACCTTTTTTTGATTACAAGCAAGCTAAAATGGCTATTAGGTAAGATAATGAATAGATACTCTCAAAAGTGGAATTTGTTAGAAAGGAGGGGGATTATGCAAAAATTAGATGGAGCTCTTTATTCTAAACAGCGTTTCCCATCACCTAATCCTGAAATCAATATGTACCTCATTACATATTGGTCGAACGGACTGCGTGTGAAGGGACTTCTGGCAGAACCAAAAGGAGAAGGAACGTATGATGGCTTTTTATATTTAAGAGGCGGCATCAAAAATGTCGGGAAAGTAAGGCCCGCCAGAATCGCTCAATTTGCTGCAGAAGGATTCGTAGTGTTTGCTCCCTTCTATAGAGGAAATCAGGGCGGTGAAGGTGATGAGGATTTTGCCGGCGAAGACAGACAAGATGCAGTAAACGCCTATAAAGTTCTTGAAGAGTGGCCGAATACAGCCAGCTCAAAGATACACATTTTTGGCTTTTCAAGAGGAGGGGTGATGGCTCTCCTGGCAGCCATCGAATGTCCTGGCACAGCTTCCGTGACGGTGTGGGGAGGAGTGACAGATATGGCATTGACTTATGTTGAACGAACAGACTTGAGAAGAATGATGAAGCGGGTAATCGGGGGAACACCAACAAAATATCCAGAACGTTATAAAAGGAGGACTCCTCTTTATCAGGTAGAAAATATTCGCTGTCCCATTCTTATCATTCATGGGGTAGAAGATCATAATGTATCCATAGATCACGCCTACCGCCTTGAAAAAAGGCTGAGAGAAGTAGGACGGGAAGCGGAAACGTGGTACTTTTCAGGGTTTACTCATTATTTTCCGCCCGCGATGAATCGAAAGATTGTTTCCGATTTAACTGCCTGGATGAAAAGAATGGGAGAAAAATGATATGATAGGAGTAAAGATAGGGGGGACTTAGTATGGGTATGCCATTAGAAATGAATACAATGATTGTAACCAAGGGCCGTGAAACCAGGGCACATGAAAATGTTTTTAGAATTACAAAAGAAGGCTACCGTTTGTACCCAATGGAGATTCCTATTGAAGTAAGGAAGACCAAAGAGGGAGAGCCAAACGGAACAGCACTTATTAAGAAGCTGGAATGGGAAAAAGAACTAACTGTAATTACTTACGAGCTGGTTTCGTTGAATTCTACTAACTAAAGATTCCTGCCTGCAGCATACAAAGTGGCTGCAGGCTTTTATATAACAATTTCGGATTTATTATTGTTACAAACAAAGACAGAGCGTATTATATAACAATTATTCAAATAGATGATGAATCCTATTGTTTAGTGAGAATATCTACTGACAAATATACAAAGAACCATTGCTCGGACTATAAACCATTAATAGCAAGCCCTTTTAGGTTCTCTAGAGTAAATTTTATCCTTAATCCCGTCATATGAAGACGTCAGCATGTGCTTATAGAGGGACCTGTCCATTTAACAAGGGATTTAGAAATTTAAGGGGCAAAATAAAGGTTTTCTAGGCCTAGATTAAATTTTACGGCACTTTAAAAATTTACGGGGATTCCAGCTTTTTGCGGAGGATTATAAACGCCATATATATATCAAAACGGCTGGCGTACTCTTCACGGTAAAAGATACGCCTTCTTAGCTGGGGCTCTAGTTGATATGTTGATATAAATATCGACGCTATCGGCTAAAAGTACCTACAAAAAACGAGCTGCACAGCAAAGCAGCCCGTTTTTATATTCATTAATTTTAAAGTCTTGGACCGCCATATTCGGCGATATCATGAGAGATGCCGGAAAATTTCTTGAAATTTTGGCGGAATTTCTCAGCCAGATCACGGGCTTTTTCCTCGTAAGCTTTTTGATCAGACCAGGTTTGACTTGGCTGCAGCACTTCATCAGGTACACCAGGAACATGCGCAGGTACTTCGAGCCCGAAGATGTCATCTTTAATTGTTTCCACATGGTTCAGTTCACCTTCAAGTGCAGCCTGAACCATTGCACGTGTATAGGCAAGCTTCATACGGCTTCCTACCCCATACTCTCCTCCGGTCCAGCCGGTATTCACGAGAAATACTTTCGCATTATGCTCATCTATTTTTTGTCCGAGCATTTCTGCATAGCGCTGAGCCGGAAGCGGCAGGAAAGGCGAACCAAAGCAAGTAGAAAAGGTTGCCTGAGGGGAAGTGATTCCTCTTTCAGTACCTGCCAGCTTACTTGTATAGCCGCTTAAAAAGTGATACATCGCCTGTTCTTTTGTCAGCCTGCTGATTGGAGGGAGGACCCCAAAGGCATCTGCTGTCAGAAAGATGATCGTATTAGGATGTCCGGCTATGCTTGGAGTTACAATATTATCGATAGCCTGAATCGGGTAAGCAGCTCTTGTATTTTCAGTCAGCATATTGTCGTCATAGTCCGCTATGCGGGTATCTGAGTCTACCATTACATTTTCAAGGACGGAACCAAACCGGATGGCATCAAAAATCTGCGGCTCTTTCTCTCGGGTAAGATTAATACATTTTGCATAACAGCCGCCTTCAATGTTGAAAATGCCGCTTGATGACCAGCCATGCTCATCATCACCAATCAGCTTTCGGTTTGTATCGGCAGATAAGGTGGTTTTTCCTGTGCCTGACAGGCCGAAGAAAAGCGCAACGTCGCCTTCTTTGCCCACATTTGCTGAGCAATGCATGGAAAGGATGCCGGCTTCTGGAAGCAAATAATTCATTACAGAGAAAATAGATTTTTTCATTTCGCCGGCATATTCTGTTCCGCCTATTAATATGGTTCTGCGTTCGAAAGAAACCATAATGAAGGTTTCAGATTTAGTGCCGTGAATGGCTGGATCGGCTTTAAAATCCGGTGCTGAGATGATAGTAAATTCTGTTTGATGCTCTGACAGTTCTTCTTCCCCGGGCCGGATAAACAGCTGATGGGCAAACAGATTATGCCAGGCATATTCATTAATAACCTGAATAGGCATCCGATTTCTTTTATCAGCGCCTGCATAGCCTTTAAAAACAAAAATTTCATCCTTTGCTTTTAAATGGTCTACAACTTTGTTATATAAATTATTGAATACTTCTTCAGAGATTGGCTGATTGACCGAACCCCAGTCAATTTTATCTCTTGTTGCTGCTTCGTCCACTGTGTATTTATCTTTAGGTGAGCGTCCCGTATATTTTCCTGTTTCTGCACGGACTGCACCTGTTGATGTAAGAATGCCTTCTCCACGCTTTAACACCTTTTCCACTAGCTGGGGCACAGATAGTTGAATATGGACATTTTGTCCGGATAACAATTCCTCAAGTCCATTAGAAACGCCAACAGAATTCATATATGAGATACCATCCTTTTATATTTGTTTTGTTGCTAATTAGTATAACACATTCACTTAATTAGTCCACATTAATATATATTATTTTATAAAAAAATCTTCAAAGTGCGCATTAATTTGATGAAAAAAAGCAAGTAATGTTCGTCCATTTTAAATAGTTAGGACAATAACAGGATTCATTCAAATATTTCCATTTTGGGCTAGAAAAAAATTAGTCAAACCCTTGTAAAAATAATTGACATATTTCGATTAAATGCGGTATGATTCTACCTTGAACGGATTCTCTTATCCCGAGCTGGTGGAGGGACAGGCCCAATGAAGCCCAGCAACCTGCAGGTTTTTATCTTGAATAAAAACAAACGAAGAAAATGGAGACATTTTCTAAGGCAAAGGTGCTAACTTGATGCAAGGCTTATGCCCTTGACCGATAAGAGTGAAAGGCTGATTGTCGTAAACAAACCTTTCCTCATTAATAGGAAGGTTTTTATTTTTGTCTGAAAAGGATAGAGGATAACACATTTCTTTATCCAGGCAAAAACCGATTCAACTTTTTTCTATTATGGATCCAAATCGGGCAATACGTGTTATACAAAGTTCCTTTTTAATAAAGTGCACAACTTTTTGGCACTCACTTATACATACGCAGTGACAGCCGCAATTTCCAGTCTCCATGAGTCTGAATATTGCCGGGCCAGGATAAAATATGCATCTTTTAAGGAATACTACTTAAGGGAATGAGCTCCGTCTCAAAAAAAACAGGCTATGGCAGAAATCTGTTTAGATTATGCCAAATGCAACACCATCTATATGAGGAGGAAATAGGATGTCAAAAAAGCGTCGTCTTTTTACTTCTGAGTCAGTTACAGAAGGACATCCGGATAAAATCTGTGATCAAATCTCAGATTCCATTCTGGATGCTATTTTAGCGAAGGATGCAAATGCACGCGTAGCATGTGAAACATCTGTTACGACTGGTCTTGTGCTTGTAGCCGGAGAAATAACAACTTCTACTTATGTAGATATTCCAAAAATTGTTCGTGAAACTATTGCTAACATTGGGTATACACGTGCAAAATATGGCTTTGATTCAGAGACTTGTGCGGTTTTAACTTCTATTGATGAGCAGTCAGCTGATATCGCGATGGGTGTTGACCAGGCTCTTGAAGCCCGTGAAGGCACTATGACTGAAGAGGAAATAGAAGCGATTGGAGCAGGGGATCAAGGCTTAATGTTTGGTTTTGCAAATAACGAAACAAAAGAGCTAATGCCTCTTCCAATTTCATTAGCCCATAAATTGGCCCGCCGTCTTACTGAAGTACGCAAAGAAGAGATTCTTCCTTACCTTCGCCCGGACGGAAAGACACAGGTAACTGTTGAGTATGATGAAAATGACAAGCCGGTCCGCATTGATACAATTGTTATTTCCACTCAGCACCATCCAGAAGTCACCCTTGAGCAGATTCAGCGTAATCTTAAAGAGTACGTAATTAACCCAGTTGTTCCTAAAGAACTAATTGATGAAGAAACTAAATACTTTATCAACCCTACTGGCCGTTTTGTTATCGGTGGACCGCAGGGTGATGCTGGATTAACAGGACGTAAAATTATCGTAGATACTTACGGCGGATATGCTCGTCACGGCGGCGGTGCATTCTCTGGTAAGGATCCTACAAAAGTGGACCGTTCTGCAGCATATGCAGCACGATATGTTGCTAAAAACCTGGTAGCTGCAGGCCTTGCTGACAAAGTAGAAGTTCAGCTTGCATATGCGATCGGTGTAGCACAGCCGGTATCCATTTCTGTCGACACGTTTGGCACAGGAACAGTAAATGAAGACGTACTAGTGGATTTAGTCCGCGCTAACTTCGATCTTCGTCCTGCCGGCATTATCAACATGCTTAACCTTCGCCGCCCGATCTATAAGCAGACAGCTGCTTACGGACATTTTGGACGTACTGATGTAGATCTTCCATGGGAGCGTACGGATAAAGCAGAAACACTTAAAGAACAGGCAGCAAAAGCATAATACAACGAAAAGGCTGACTCCATTTGGAGTCAGCCTTTTCCGCTGAAAACCTAAATTATTTCAATTATTACTTGTTTTCGCTATAGTTACTTATATTATTCATAGCCTTAATTGTAGAGTGGGTAATTTTCTTCAATTGTTATGGCGCCCGGACAATAATCCCGTGTGGAATAAGCATAAGAACTGGGAAATAAGCAAAATCCCCGTGGCATAAGCATATGCCCAGAAAGTTAAGCATTCATATCAGCAGAATCAGCATAAAAACTAAAAACATAAGCGTAAAGTTGGAAAACTTAAGCATAAGTCTCAAAAAAATAAGCAGAAGGTCTGGAGTCTTAAGCATAAGTCTATTAGAAAGATTTAAACATTGTCTGAACCGTTACGAAACATACTAGATCGGTATATTTTTCTCGAGCTTTATTTGTGTAGAATTAAAAATATGTAAAAATTCATTACTTTTTACACAAAAATACACCAAAAGCTTATGTAAATATACTCCCATCAAAACCGTCCTTCTGGAGATAGCACACATTTTCAGCCGGATTATCATGAATATGGAGTAATAAGCCCTTAATTTCACCTGCTTCATGAGATAGGCTATTTTTGCTGATGGTAAACGAAAACCAGTAATTGCCTTCATATCCGCAAAACTTCTTTCAAATTTCATGCCTAAAAGTTTTTAAATGACTGAGACAAGTTACCTGCGCTTAGAGAGAGACGGAACACGTTGAACTAACTTGGAATTGAAATCTTAAAAGCGATTCCCTACAGATTTAATAATTCAATTTGGCACTATCTTGAGTGGAAGGTTCCTCACTTTGTTCCGGATGAGATCAATAGGCAAGCTTACAGAACAGAACTTTGTTTAAAATTACAGATATTTACCCATGCCTTTTCTTAAAAAATAGTGTTAATATAAGAAAGTATGCAAAAAAGGATGTTTGTTTTACATACAGCAGGGTAATAGATGTTTTTACACTAGATAATCATGGGAATAAAGAGAATACGATAATATAAGTAGGTGAAAGCAAATGTGTGGATTTATTGGGTGTATACACAACACAGCACAGCAGCATAGAGATGAAGATAAACAGCTTTTTACAGAAATGAATAACATTATCACTCACCGTGGACCAGATGATGATGGGTATTTCTTTGACGATCATATACAATTTGGCTTCCGCCGGTTGAGCATTATTGATATAGAAGCAGGCCATCAGCCGCTGACTTATGAGAATGAGCGGTATTGGATTATATTTAACGGTGAAATTTATAATTATGTGGAGCTTCGGGAAGAGCTTATTAAAGAAGGATTGTCTTTCGCAACTAGCTCGGATACAGAAGTTATTATTGCTTTATACAGCCATGTGAAAGAAAGAGCAATCGAAAAGCTTCGCGGAATGTTTGCTTTTGTGATCTGGGACAAGCAGGAACAGACTTTATACGGAGGCAGAGACCAGTTCGGGATTAAGCCGTTTTTCTATATGGAAGATGGAGATAGAACATTCTTTGGTTCTGAAAAGAAAAGCATCATGCTGGCTCTAGAGAACGATGTAATAAACTACGAATCGCTTCAGCACTATTTAACCTATCAATTTGTGCCTGAGCCTGAAACTATGAGTGTTGGAATTCATAAGCTTGAACCTGGCCATTATTTTACAAAGAAAATTGGCAGACCTCTGGACATTAAACGCTACTGGAAAGCATCTTTCACAGCTGTTCATAAATCTGAAGAACAGTGGGTTAAAGAAATTAAAGATGTTATGTTCGATAGTGTTAAAATGCATATGAGAAGTGACGTACCAGTCGGTTCTTTCCTTTCAGGAGGCATTGATTCTTCCATTATTGCATCTATCGCCAAAGAATATCATCCTAACATTAAAACGTTTTCTGTCGGCTTTGACCATAATGGTTTCAGTGAGATTGATGTGGCGAAGGAAACCGCTGATAAATTAGGCGTCGAAAACATCAGTTATATTATTTCACCTCAGGAATATATGAATGAGCTGCCTAAAATCATGTGGCATATGGATGATCCGCTTGCTGACCCAGCATGTGTGCCATTATACTTTGTCGCAAGAGAAGCAAGAAAGCATGTAACGGTTGTTCTTTCTGGTGAAGGCGCAGATGAATTATTCGGCGGCTACAATATATACCGCGAACCTCAATCATTAGAAGTATTCGAAAAAATGCCTGGAGCCGTTAAAGGGCTTTTGAAGGGTGTTGCTAAAATTCTTCCTGAGGGAGTCAGAGGAAAAAGCTTTATCGAGCGTGGCGTAACTCCGATGGAAGAAAGATATATCGGAAATGCAAAAATGTTTACCGAAGATGAAAAGAGAAGACTTATGACCAATTATAAAGAAGGTCTTGAGTACACAGAGATTACAAAATCCCTATACCGTGAATCAGCAGGATATGAGCCGGTAAGCCGTATGCAGTATATCGACATTCATACATGGATGAGAGGAGATATTCTTCTCAAGGCAGATAAAATGACCATGGCTCATTCTTTAGAGCTGCGTGTACCTTTCCTTGATAAGAAGGTATTTGAAGTGTCTTCTGGCATTCCTTCTGCTCTTAAAACAGCAAATGGAACAACTAAGTATCTGCTGAGAAAAGCAGCTGAAGGTGTAGTGCCAGACCATGTGCTTAACCGGAAAAAACTTGGATTCCCAGTTCCGATCCGCCATTGGCTGAAAAATGAAATGTATGACTGGGCAAAAGCCATTATCCGCGACAGCCAAACCGATCATTTGCTGCACAAGAATGTGGTCTATAGCTTGTTAGAAGATCACGTCCAGGGAAAGGCGGACAACAGCCGCAAAATTTGGACTGTCCTGATGTTTATGCTATGGCACAGCATCAATATTGAAGGTAAATATTCCTTTCAGGAACTTTACAAGCAAGAATTAGAATCAGTGAAGAACTAGAACTAGAAAAAAAGCACCCGCGGGTGCTTTTTCTTATTAGGGGACTGTCCCCATTTCCCAGGTTATTTCCCTTGCAGGTTTTTGTAGTAATGGCCTTTTTCTGCATATTCGCGGCTGATTCGTTTCATATCCCGGATATCTTCATCATTCAGTTCGCGGATGACTTTTGCCGGCCTGCCAAAAGCGAGTGTATTAGGCGGAATTATTTTTCCTTGAGGCACAAGGCTGCCTGCACCAATAAATGCACCGCTGCCAATTACGGCACCATCCAGTACGATTGAGCCCATGCCGATCAGGGCGCCTCTTTCAATTTTACAGCTGTGCAGAATAACCTGGTGGCCAATGGTCACTTCGTCTTCCAGGATAAGCGGGGTATTCGGGCTTTGATGAAGGACGCTGTTATCCTGAATATTTACTTTTGATCCGATATAGGTTGGAGCCACATCACCCCGGATCACAGAATTAAACCAGACGCTGGACTGGCTCCCAATCGTTACATCACCAGTGATTACGGCATTTTCAGCAACATACACATCTGGCTCTATTTTTGGCTGTTTATCTTTATACGGATAAATAATCACAGGAGACACACCTTTCTCTGAAATTGGGTATTATAAGAGTAAGATTATTTTATAAGTTTACCTGTTAGATATTAAGCTGTAAAATACCAAATCAACATGTTTTTATAAAATTAAATCCTGGCATTATACAGGGGGGAATAGAAATGCATAAATGGGAAGCGGCTAACACAGCAAGAGGAGTTATAGTTATGGTTCACGGAGCACTGGAGCATCATGGCCGCTATAGATGGTTAATTGAAATGTGGCGTGCGGCTGGCTTCCATGTAGTCATGGGTGATCTGCCCGGGCAGGGGATGACCACACGTTCCAGGCGTGGACATATTGATTCCTTTGAGGAGTACATAAATACGATAAAGGAATGGGTGCGGGCTGCATATGAGTATGAAATGCCAGTCTTTCTGCTTGGGCACAGCATGGGAGGTCTTGCTGTCATCCGGCTTCTTCAGCAGGAAAGATTGAATCTGGCAGGAATTATTTTATCTTCCCCATGCCTTGGGCTTGTTCACTATCCATCCAAGGCTCTAAGTGCATGTTCAGTTGTTCTTAATGCAGTCATTCCCACTTTGAGAATGGATCCGGGTTTGACGGTACAAATGGCTACTAGAAATGATGAAGTGCTAGAAGTAGATGTTAATGACTCCTTATATGTGACTAAGGTTTCTGTACGCTGGTACCGCGAGCTGATTGGAGCCATGAAGGAGGCCTTCGAAGAGATTCCTGACCTGCAGGACATTCCGATTCTGCTCATGCAGGGAGGCGACGACAGAATTGTAGACAAGAAGGCTGTAAAAGAATGGTTTAATTACATTCTTTCAAGTGAAAAGCAGTACAAAGAGTGGCCAGGTCTTTTTCATGAAATTTTTAATGAACCTGAAAGAGAAGATGTCTTCGAGTATGCCAGGGGATTTGTCGAAAACAGGCTGAGGCTATTAGGATATATTTACTAGGGGGAAAGCTTCATGGCCATACCGGAAACTCCACTTACACTCATGTCAAAAACTTATTTAAATATTCTTCCGCTCGTCCATAAAGAGCTTGCCTACTGGAAAAAAAGGGCGGGAGAAATACCTGATTCCGAACTCCGAAAACAGGCCGGCGACAGCATAGAATCAAAAGCATTTCATTGTGAGGGCGGAGGAATTCTTGCCCTTGCGGCTGAAGATTCTGCTGAAGAAGCTGTGAAATTTATTGTCGCATACCAGACGATCAGCGATTATTTGGATAACTTATGCGACAGAAGCGTCTCGCTCGATCCGGATGATTTCAGCGCTTTGCACGAATCCATGTTACATGCTTTAACTGTAGGTGCAAAACCAGTGAATTACTATAGATATAGGTCAGGGCAGGATGATCAACATTATTTGCGTGATCTGGTTCTCACATGCCAGAATGTACTCGCAAAAATGAATCATTACGATAAAATACAAAACCACTTAATTCAGCTGTGCACTTTTTATTGTGACTTGCAGGTGCATAAGCATGTGCATCCTGATAAAAGAGTGAGCCGCCTGCAGAACTGGCATAATACCTACAAGGATTCTCTTCCTGAAATGAGCTGGTATGAATTTTCAGCATGTTCCGGCTCTACCCTCGGAATATTTTGTTTAACTTCTTATGCTTTTAGAGATGATTTTGAAAAGGTGCACGGTGATATGATTTGTGAAGGATATTTTCCTTATATCCAAGGACTGCATATCCTATTGGATTACTTGATAGATCAAGAGGAAGACCGAGCTGGGGGAGATTTAAATTTTTGTTTTTATTATCAAAATGAACAAGAAATGATGGCTAGGCTTGAGCATTTTGTAAGGCAGGCTGAGCATTACTCCGAAAAACTGCCGCATAAGCAATTTCATAAATTAATTCATCGCGGATTGCTTGGCATTTATTTATCGGATGAAAAAGTACGCAGCCAGAAGCATCTGGCCCGGCTGGCAAAAAAGGTAAGAAAGCTGGGCGGCGGCATTACGTTATTTTTTTATTTAAACGGTCGTATGTATCGCGGAATTCAAAAAATTAGTCCGTTGAAGGCATAATCATTTTGTACAAGCCCCAGCTATTATAACTAATACAGGGTGATCCATACTTCCGGATCACCCTGTTTATTTGTCTATCTCTTTTCAATAGCTATGATAAATGGCGGATCGTTCACCTGGTTTATAAATGCATATTGGAGAACATGAGCCATATCCTGAGGAATGGAGGATATAAAAGAAAGAAGAGAATCTCTTTCCAGTTTTCCTTCGGGATGGCCTTGGTAGATGACAAGCACAATGATACCCTCTGGGGCCATCCATTCAAGAAGCTGCTGAACAGCCTGGATAGTGGTTTCCGCTTTAGTTACAACGCTTTTGTTTCCTCCCGGCAGATAACCAAGGTTAAATATGGCGCCTTTTATCTTGCCTGCATGAAGTTCAGGGATGCTTGTTTGTATATACTGATGCCCTTTTAAAAAAAGGGTAACCTGCTTTGAAAGGTTATTCGCTTCTATTCTTTGTTTCGAATGATCTACGGCTGCTTCCTGAATATCAAAGCCATACACATGTCCGCTTTCTCCAGAGAGAGAAGCAAGGAACACTGTATCGTGGCCGTTTCCTAATGTAGCGTCCACCGCTATATCTCCTTCTGAGACGGCGGATTGTAGAAGCCTGCGGGCAAATGGCAGTATTCTTTCAAGTTTCATATATGCCTCGCGCAGAATGATTGTAGTATTTTCCCTGCCAGCTGTTTCTTCTTTTTAATTCGGCATCTATAGAGTTTAAAACCTGCCATTTATTCACACTCCACATAGGACCAATCATTAAATCAATAGGGCCGTCCCCCGTTATCCGGTGAACAATCATGTGAGGCGGCAAAATTTCAAGCTGATCGCAGACTAATTGAATATAGTCATCAAATGAGAGAAACTTCAGCATGCCTTTTTCGTACTGCTTCACCATCGGAGTTCCTTTTAAAAGATGAAGCAAATGGATTTTTATTCCTTGAACATCCAGCTTCGAAACTTCCCGGGCCGTTTCCATCATCATTTCCTGGCTTTCAAGCGGAAGCCCGTTAATAATATGAGTACAGATGCGAATACCGTGTTTTCTAAGCTTTTCTACACCTTCTTTATAGCATTCGTAATCATGTGCCCGATTAATCAGAAGGGCTGTTCGTTCATGAACCGTCTGCAAGCCAAGCTCAACCCATAAATACGTGCGCTGATTCAACTCTGCAAGATAGTCAATTACATCATCAGGAAGACAATCGGGTCTGGTGGCGATAGACAAACCAACCACTCCTTCCTGCTTCAGTACGCTTTCGAATTTTTTTCTGAGCACTTCGACAGGAGCATGTGTATTTGTATAAGCCTGAAAATAGGCCATATACTTTCCATCTTTCCATTTTGTGTGCATTTTATCCTTGATGTCATGGAATTGCTTCTCAAGGCTGTCTGCACGATCGCCTGCAAAATCACCAGAGCCTGCCGCGCTGCAAAACGTACAGCCGCCATGTGCAACAGTCCCATCACGGTTTGGGCAGTCAAAGCCGCCATCTAAAGCAATCTTAAACACCTTATGGCCAAACTCATTGCGGAGATGATAATTCCATGTGTGATACCTTTTATCATCCGCTGCATATAAAAAAGCATGATCAGCACCCACTTCTCACATTCCTCCTTCTATCTAAACTCCATTTATATAAATTCAGGCTGATATCCAAATCTTCGCATACATAAAAGCTATTTTACCATAAAGCTCTTCTCTCGGGGGACTGTCCCTATTTCCCAGATTATTTCCCTGATAATCGCAGGCTGGGCAGGTACACTAAAAGAGATGAAGAAGTTTCATCAGAGTCGAAGGAGGGTCCTAAAATGGCAACTCATGAATCTGTGGATAACTTTTTAAAGCAATGTGAAGAAACACTGAGTTTGGCAAACGAACAGTTTCAGGACGGATCTTTGCAGGAGCATTATAATGATGATGTTTACATTCATGCTCAAGCGAGGGTTGAAATGACTGTGAACGAACTCGAGCGGTTAAAGCGCAGTGCAGATCAGCAGCAAAGGTATCAGCTCGATAGAATGAGAATGCGTCTGCAGGACATCCAAAATGACATGATTCTTCTTGATCACTAAAATAATTGAGACTCTATAGTGCGGGCCTGAAAAACCATTACCCTGATATACCGGGTAATGGTTTTTTTATGACACGCTTTTCGCAGCAGTTATTTAAGGTGAAATCATAACGGTCTGCAGGAATGAAACTCGAATTTTCTGTGAATGTGTCATACCTGCGATAGAGGAAAAATAACCATTGCAATCCTAAAGTAAAATCATTAAAATTGTTTTGGTGTTCGAAACATTTTAATACAAAAGGGGGAGTCAAATTTGCCTCGAAACCTTTGGCTGCTCATAATTGGAATGGTTATAAATGTAACCGGAAATTCTTTTCTTTGGCCATTGAACGCGATCTACATACACGACCATCTTGGGAAATCTCTCTCCGTAGCAGGATTCGTGTTAATGGCAAATGCGTTTGCATCTGTAATAGGAAATTTAATGGGCGGAAGTCTGTTTGATAAAATTGGCGGCTACAAAACGATTCTTATTGGGATTTCTATTTCACTATCTGCTTTAATTGGACTGACTCTAAATCATACCTGGATTTATTATGTCGTTTTTTTAATTATTATCGGTTTTGGAACAGGAATCGTATTTCCTTCTTTTTATGCCATGGCAGGATCTGTGTGGAAGGAAGGAGGCAGAAAAGCATTTAATGCTATCTATATTGCCCAAAACGTAGGGGTAGCAGCTGGTTCAGCCATGGGCGGCCTTGTTGCCTCGTATTCCTTTGACTACATTTTTCTTGCTAATACGCTTATGTATATTTTGTTTTTATGTATTGTTCTGTTTGGTTTCAAGGGCATTCAGCATGCCGATGGTCCATCTGCAGCGGCTGGAATCCTATCAGAACAGCCTCCAGTCAAGGATTTTTCTAAGATGAGTGCTCTTCTAATGCTTTGCTTTGGATATCTTCTATGCTGGATCGGATATGTGCAGTGGCAGTCAACGATAGCCTCCTATACTCAAGAAATTGGAATCAGTTTGAAACAATACAGTATTTTATGGACTATTAACGGAGCGTTGATTGTTTTTGCACAGCCTGCTGTTAATCTTTTTGTAAATAACTTTTTAAAAAAAGTAAAATCGCAGATTATATTAGGAATTTTCATTTTTATTGGAGCTTTTGTTATGGCTTCCTATGCAAATGGTTTTTCAGGGTTTTTAACAGCTATGATGGTTCTTACGATCGGAGAAATGTTTGTCTGGCCAGCGGTTCCAGCACTCGCTGATAATCTGGCCCCAAAAGGAAGAGAAGGGTTTTATCAAGGCGTTGTGAACAGTACAGCTACCGGCGGGCGGATGCTTGGGCCGACCATTGGAGGAATCCTTGTCGATTTTTATGGAATGAGCATGATGTTCATCGTGCTGATTATATTATTTATCATCGCTATAATGACAACTGCCTTCTACGACAGAAACCTTAGGACAAATGAGGAAGCAGACCTGACTCCTGTAAAAGCTGGCTAAGCCTAAGAAAGAGAACTATTTCCAATTTTGTGAATATAAATGACTAAACCAGGGTAACATGAGTGAAAAGTCAGCTTGCATTTTAATTCATTATTTACTAAAATATGAATAACTATCATATTAAAAAAGCTTTGATAAGGAGTAGTAGCAATTAGAACTCGCCTTAGAGAGTTGACGGCTGGTGCAAGTCAACCGAGATTGATTGTGAACTCGCCTTTGAGTTACAGGCATGAAGAAATTAGTGTCTGTCGCATAATCCGCGTTAAGGATTTCGAGCGGGTGCAATGCATCATTGCACTAATTTGGGTGGTACCGCGGGAGATATAACAAATCCTCTCGTCCCTCTTTTATGGAGGGGCGAGAGGATTTTTTGAGTTTATTAGAAGTTTTTAGGAGGAAAAAGCAATGAATTTTTTTCACAAAAAGATTGAAAAAAAGTGGCAGAAATATTGGGACGAAAATAAAACCTTTAAAACGGACGAAGACAAAGATAAAAGAAAATTCTATGCACTTGATATGTTTCCTTATCCATCTGGTGCAGGGCTGCATGTTGGCCATCCAGAAGGATATACAGCAACAGACATTATTTCTCGTCTGAAAAGAATGCAAGGCTATAAAGTATTGCATCCTATCGGCTGGGATGCGTTCGGTCTTCCGGCTGAGCAGTATGCTTTGGATACAGGAAATGATCCAGCAGAATTTACGGTACAGAATATCAATACTTTCCGCCGCCAGATTAAAGAGCTTGGTTTCTCTTATGACTGGGACCGCGAAGTGAACACGACCGACCCGGATTATTATAAATGGACACAGTGGATCTTCCTTAAGCTGTATGAAAAAGGTCTTGCCTATGTGGATGAAGTGCCTGTTAACTGGTGCCCGGCACTGGGAACTGTTCTTGCTAATGAAGAGGTAATTGACGGGAAGAGCGAGCGGGGCGGTCATCCTGTAGAACGCCGCCCAATGAGACAATGGATGTTAAGGATTACGGCTTATGCGGACCGTCTTGCTGAGGATCTTGAGGAATTAGATTGGCCGGAAAGCCTTAAAGATATGCAGCGCAACTGGATCGGCCGTTCTGAGGGAGCAGAGCTTGAATTTGCTATTGAGGGCAAGGAAGGATCATTCAGAGTCTTTACGACCCGTCCGGATACTCTATTTGGTGCAACTTACGCGGTACTGGCACCCGAACATCCTTTGGTAGGAAAAATAACTACAAGCGAGCAGCGAAGCGCGGTTGAAGCTTATCTGGATAAAGTAAAGCATAAGAGTGATCTGGAAAGAACCGATCTTGCCAAAGAAAAAACTGGTGTTTTCACTGGCGCTTATGCAATCAATCCGGTAAACAATGAAAAAATGCCTATCTGGATTGCTGACTATGTGCTTGCCACGTATGGAACTGGAGCCATCATGGCGGTGCCGGCTCATGATGAGCGCGACTTCGAATTTGCAAAACAATTCGATCTTCCGGTTGTTGAAGTGGTTGAAGGCGGAGATGTAAAAAAGGAAGCCTACACTGGTAATGGCAAGCATATTAATTCGGATTTCCTAAATGGAACAGAAAAAGAAGAAGGCATTAAGCAAATGATTTCCTGGCTTGAGGAAAAAGGCATAGGAGAAAGAAAAGTTACCTACAGACTTCGTGACTGGCTGTTCAGCCGCCAGCGTTACTGGGGCGAGCCTATACCGGTTATTCACTGGGAAGATGGAACAAGCAGTGCAGTCAGTGAAGAAGAGCTTCCGCTTGTACTGCCTAAAACAACAGAAATCAGGCCATCCGGAACAGGGGAATCCCCTCTTGCAAATATTGAAGATTGGGTGAATGTTACAGATGAAAACGGCAGAAAAGGCCGCCGTGAAACGAATACAATGCCGCAATGGGCGGGAAGCTGCTGGTATTATCTTCGTTATATTGATCCTGATAACAAAGAAGCTTTGGCTGATGCAGAAAAGCTGAAAGAATGGCTTCCTGTAGATATTTATATCGGCGGAGCAGAACATGCCGTTCTTCACTTGCTTTACGCAAGATTCTGGCATAAATTCTTATACGATATTGGGGTTGTCCCAACAAAAGAGCCATTCCAGAAGCTATTCAACCAGGGAATGATTCTTGGGGAAAATAATGAAAAAATGAGTAAGTCCAAAGGAAATGTGGTAAACCCTGATGAAATCATTGAAAGCCATGGGGCAGACACCCTTCGCCTTTATGAAATGTTCATGGGGCCGTTGGATGCCTCCATTGCATGGTCCACAAATGGTCTTGATGGCTCTCGCCGCTTCCTAGACCGCATCTGGCGCCTTCTGGTTGAAGAAGACGGTTCACTTTCTGCTAAGATTACAGATGCAGAAAGCAGTCAGTCACTTGAAAAAGTGTACCACCAGACGGTTAAAAAGGTGACCGAGGACTTCGAGGGTATCCGTTTTAATACAGCTATTTCTCAATTAATGGTATTTATTAATGAAGCTTATAAGGCAGAAGAAATTCCAAAAGCATATGTAGAAGGTTTCGTAAAAATGCTTTCTCCAATCTGCCCGCATATTAGTGAAGAGCTTTGGGAAAAACTTGGCCACACAGAAACGATTACGTATGCAGCATGGCCGGCTTATGACGAAGCGAAGCTAGTTGCTGATGAAGTGGAGATTGTCATTCAGGTTAATGGGAAAGTAAAACATAAGCTGATGGTACCGGCTGGTGCCAGCAGAGAAAAGCTAGAAGAAATTGCGATGGGCGACAATGAAATTAAAGAACAAATCAGCGGAAAAACAGTCCGCAAGGTAATTGCCGTACCAGGCAAGCTGGTCAATATAGTAGCCAACTAATATTAATAGCCAAACAGCATCAGGAAATTCCCTGATGCTGTTTTTTATATACAAAAAAAGGAAAAAATGGACTAGATCTATCATTCAAGGGAAAACTAATTTTTATTAATAGGTAGGAGGCCCAGTAATGAAAAACCACAGATATTTGCTGAAAGATTCCTTTCAGGCCGAAAGTCTTGCTGAGGACTTGAAGGTTCAGCTTGAGGTGAACCGCTTTGATAACTATACGATCACACCGGTTGCCTCACGCAACGAACTGATTGTCCAAGTGCCGGATGCTGCGGGTGATCTTGAAGATACTGTAGATCAATTTATGGCAGATTATCATCAGGGAAAAATGCTGGAATAATAAGGGTGAAACTCTCCTTGAGGGGAGTTTTTTCTTTTTTTAGATTGTGTAGATGCTTGCTTAGGAGCTGGCTGGGCTGGGGGGGACAGAAGAATCCCCATAAAGTACGATTTACCCCTCGTAAAATCCTGGTTAACCCTCGCAAATTTCATTTAACCTCCATAAAATTTCAATTACTCCTCGTAAACGTGTGTATACCCCTCATATATTGACGGTCTACCTTATAGAAATTGTTGGAGTAACTCTCATAATACCCAGTCTCTTGCTAAAATAATAAATTCCACAAAGAACTAGAATTTTTTATGTTGAAAATCAATACTTTTTCACAAAACCTGTCCGTATAATGCATACCATCTATCCATAAAGGACCTCAGAGCTTTTCGTTTGCTCGGCAAGCCTTATCCTCCCGGATAAGAATTAAATGTTAACTAACTTATATTTAAGTTGACAAAACTTCGCCACGCATTTATGTTTAAATTATCAAACAATACTCGAGGAGAGAGAAAATGAAGCTAAGACCTATTGATCTGACATTAGCGGGAATGTTTATAACATTAATGGCTATTGGGGCAAATATAACTTCTATTGCTCCATTTATGATGGTTGGAAGTGTTCCGATCACCCTGCAGACTTTTTTTGCGATATTAGCTGGAGTTATACTTGGAAGCCGTCTTGGAGCCATTTCCATGGTTGGTTATACATTGGCGGGTCTTGTAGGAATTCCAGTTTTTGCTAAGTTTGGAGCAGGCTTTTCAACTATATTCAGTTCAAACTTCGGCTTTATCATTTCATTTATTTTTACAGCTTATATAGCAGGGAAAATAGTTGAGAGATTTAAGAGTGCAGGCGCGTATATAACAGCATCGCTGATCGGAATGGCAGTCAATTATCTGTTCGGGACGAATTGGATGTACATGGCTTTCAAATTGTGGGCTGCTGCTCCTCCTGCTTTTAGCTATAAAGTGGCCTGGTTATGGATGATGGCTCCTCTGCCAAAAGATATCATACTGGCCGTTTGTGCCGGTTTAATGGGGCATCGTCTTGAAAGAACGGTTTTATCAAAAGGACAATTTAAATACTTGAAGCGTGCTTCCTAATTCTACAAAGGGCAGTTTTACTTATATGTAAAAACTGTCCTTTCTTTATAATCAGATAGTACAGAAATGCGGAAAATTCCAATTGAACGGAAGGGTTGTGCCTGGTGTTTCCGTAATTGAGGAAAAAAAGGGATCTGTCCCATATAAAAATATAGGAATTAACAGTAATTAAGCATTATTACATACTCTGTGCTTTTTTGGCACAGAACTTGCTTGGTTTACTATGTAAGCGATTACAAATAACTTATCTGGAGGAATGATGTGATGAAACGTAAGCTGATGGCATTGGCTTCAGCGATGATTCTTGCACTGCCAATTGCCGTTCCAGGAATGCAGGTGAAAGCCTCTGAAACAGCCATAATACCGGGTGCGCAAAATGTTACACTCACAGAATTTGATGGAAAAAATGGAAACTGGCTCACGACTAAAATCCTGCACAGTTTGAGGCTGCAAGCGTATTTGGTAATAAGGGCCTGGCTCCATTTTATTGGGGAGATTCTACTGCTAAAACAGGCTGGTATCATATGTATAAGCCTGCCGAAGTAAAAGGTAAGCAGGTTAACGGGCAATTTGAAGATGCAAAGTTTGTAATCCGGGTTCCAGATCAATGGAATGGAAAACTGATAGTTGCGGGAATCCCGGCAACTCGAAATGAAACATCTACAGATTTACTATTCAGCGATTTTGTTCTAGCTAAAGGGTATGCTTTTGCCGCAACGGATAAAGGCACACAGGGAGAAGCGGATCCAGCTGATCCATTTGCGAAATCAAAAAATGCACTTGCCTCAGAAGACGATAGTATGGCTGAATGGAACATTCGTTTCAGGGAGCTTACCAAAGCTGCACAAGCCTACCTCCAAAAAAATTACGCTGCTCAATTGATTGATCAAAAAGATAAGAAAAATCCAGCAAGCAAGCTCGTATCACGGAACCATCCCATTCCCACTTATGCAATAGGAATCTCCAATGGAGGCTATGTAGTCCGCTATGCGTTAGAACATGATCAAAAGCAAAAAGGCAGTCATCTTTATGATGGAGGCGTGGACTGGGAAGGAGTTCTCTGGAGAGCGAATGATCCTAATTTAATTACTTCTTTAACACCGGTTGTAAAACACGCATTCACTGCTCTGTATGGAGCGGGGGAAGAAAAGGTAAAGTCAGTGAAGGAACTATATAAAGCTGGTCTTCCACAGGGGTCTGAAAGCCTTTGGGCATATCATGACCAGATTTATTGGTTTATTACGTTAAATATTTACCGTGATGAATTTGACCCGGGCGCACCAGGCCAGATCGAATGGCAAAAGTATCTAAACTTTCTTTCCAATGGTACACGCGACCGCACATATGATGATATTTTTAAAAACTATGACTATAACAAACGTCCGCTCGGCGTGAAGCAAAATGTTAAAAAGATACAAAATATTGGAGACATTAACGTCCCGCTTATCAGTGTAACCGGTTCCCTGGATTCGTTGATTTTTCCGTCGGTCCATGCGTATCCGTATCAGCAGCTGATTCAGGAAAAGGGTAAGGCACACCTGCACCGCTTATACACGATAACAAATGGAAACCATGTTGATGGTCTGGTCTGGAGTCCAGCAGCTGATACCCAAAAACAACTTCAGCCGCTGCTTCCATATGTTCATCAATCTTTCAATATGCTGGTAGACTGGGTAGAAAATAGACACAAAGCTCCAAAAAGCAGGGCCATACCAGTACCAAAGAAAACAGGAAAGGTGATAGATATTAAGACAGGAAGGGAAGTAGACCCTTTACGTATAGATCAATAAGGTGAAATAAACCGAAACTCTTTTCGAAAAAGGGTTCGGTTTTTTCATTTCTGGAATAATGATAGAAGTTCAGGTGTTGGTAATACTATAAATGTTTTTGTTAATATAAAGGTACTAGTTTTACTTTTTAAAATAAGGGAGTTTTTGTTCAAATGAAAGTCGTCAATAATATTCTTGAGCTGATTGGTGATACACCAGTGGTCCGCTTGAATAGATTAGTTCCTGAGGGAGCAGCAGATGTATTTGTTAAACTCGAAATGTTTAATCCATCTAAGAGTGTAAAAGACAGGGCGGCTTATAACATGATAAAGAAGGCAGAAGAAGAAGGGCTCCTAAAACCAGGGGATACGATCATTGAGCCTACCAGCGGCAATACGGGTATCGGGCTTGCTATGACCGCCGCCGCAAAGGGTTATCGTGCCATTTTGGTTATGCCGGATAATATGACAAAAGAAAGAATCAACATTTTAAAAGCATATGGAGCAGAAGTGGTGCTCACTCCAAGCGTTCAAAAGATGCCTGGTTCAATTGCTAAAGCTCTAGAGATTAAAGAAAGCATCCCAGGAAGCTTTATTCCGCAGCAATTTGAGAATCAGGCAAATCCTGACATTCACCGGGAAACAACCGCTGTTGAGATATATGAGCAGATGGACGGGGATGTAGATGCTTTCATTGCGACTGCTGGAACAGGAGGAACGGTTACGGGTACTGGTGAAAAACTTAAGGAATTAATACCGGATATATATATTGCCGTTGTCGAACCTAAAGGCTCTCCCGTTCTTTCCGGAGGAAGTCCCGGCCCTCATAAATTAGTAGGAACAAGTCCTGGCTTCATTCCAGACATTTTAAATACGGAAATTTACGACGAGATTATTCAAATTGCAGACGAAGATGCAGTGGATACCTTTAGAAAGCTGGCAAGGGAAGAAGGCCTGTTTCTTGGATTATCTGCAGGAGCTGCTGTGTTTGCAGCTATTGAAATAGCAAAACGCCTTGGAAAAGGAAAAAGAGTATTGTGCATTGCCCCTGACAGCGGGGAACGATATTTAAGCATGGAATTGATTTAGCAGACATTGGATGCCTTATCTTGATAGGGAACTATCTTACTAAGATTTTTTGAGAGGAAGATACGATAATGGAAGAACTAAAAACGATAACAACAGATGAACTGCAAGAGAAGATTGAGAGAGATGAACAGCTTCTTTTAGTGGATGTCCGCGAAGATGAAGAGGTAGCAACAGGAATGATTCCGGGCGCGGTTCATATAAAAATGGGAGATATTCCAGAAAAGCTGGATGAGCTGGATAAAGATAAAGAATATATTTTCATTTGCCGATCTGGCGGAAGAAGCGGCAATGTTTGCCACTATCTGCAGGATCAAGGATATAAAGTCCGCAATATGACAGGCGGAATGCTTAATTGGAAGGGCGAGAAAGTATTCAAATAAACAATTCTGAATTGAATAAAAAAGGACTCTGCTGTAAATACTAGTATAAAAAGTATTGGGAGAGACCGGCCGTGATTCAAGTAAAGCTATTTGACTATGAACACGAAAAAGATCTGGAAAAAGGAATGAATACGTTCCTTAAGGCTATTCAAGAAGACCAGCTTGTTGATATTAAATACAATGTTGCTGCTATGAGTGAAGAAGAAGAGGACCAGATTTATTGCTTTAGCGCAATGGTTATCTACCGCAAGAAATGAGGCACCCTGTAAATTCAGGGTGTTTTTTGATTAGCAGCGGTGTAAAACTGAAGGGGGGCTAAAAGCCCCCCTTTTAATTTGAATTTCTTTCTTGAATTATATTTTCAATAAAAAAGAATGCCCGTTCTTACATAATTCCCGCTTAACATGATTTCCCCCGCCCATAGTCTGTAAGTTAAATTGAAAGTATCCTGATGCCATTCATAGTTCTTTAAATGAAACAGAGTTATCTTCTGACATTCTGTGCCTGGTTAAATCGCATCTGTACAATGGTATAAAAAAGCAGCCTTTATCCAAACGGATAAAGACTGACTTTTTTTATGGAATTAACAAAATTTTACCAGTGCTTTTTCTGCTTTCTATTAACGCATGAGCCTCTCGGCCGTCCTTCAGGCTGAAGACTGCAGGAGGTGCGATTCGGATGGCCCCATTTCTTATCCATTCAAATAGCCTGGAAGATCTGTTTATTCTTTCTTCGCTAGAAGTGAGATAGTTCCAGAGATCCCCGCCGGTTAATGTTTTGGAGGTATCCATCAGCATTCTCGGGTCAACAGGTGCTGGATCGCCTCCGGCCATTCCGAAGAATACGACTGTGCCTCCAATTCTGGCAGCCTGGAAGCTGTCTGTTAAAGTGGAACCTACAGATTCGTAGACCACATCCACTCCCTTGCCATCTGTAGCAGCAAGGACTTTCGCTTTCCAGTCCTCATCATATAGGTACACTTCTTCAGCGCCGGCTTTAAGTGCTGTTTCTCTCTTCTGTTCAGAGGAAGTAAGGCCGATTGCCTTTGCACCCATATGCTTCGCGATTCCCGTAAGCAGCTGTCCTACACCGCCCGCCGCTGCATGAATCAGCACCGAATCTTTAGCTTTTAATGGATAGCTGTCATGAGTTAAATATTGTGCGGTCAATCCCTGCAGCATTAAGGAAGCTGCTGTCTCATAAGATATATCATCCGGCAGTGGGATGGCATGCGCGGCAGGAACCGCCGCCAATTCGGCATTTGCATAAGGTACATCGGCAAACGCAATTCTGTCGCCAGGTTTAAAGCCGGTGACTGAGTCCCCGGTTTTAACTACCACTCCAGCACCTTCATACCCTAGAATATATGGCGGTTCACCAGCAAGGTGATAATTTCCCTTTCGGCGGTAGACATCAGCAAAATTCAGCCCGATTGCCTTCATTTCAACGAGAATATCATTGCTTCTAATGATCGGATCAGGAATTTCGGTATATGTTAGAACTTCGGGTCCTCCGAATTCTGAGAATACAAGTGCTTTCATTAATTGTCTGCCCCCTTTCAGTTCATTTTTACCTGTTTACTATATAAGGCGGCATTCAACCCTGCAAGTCTGCCGGTTACAAGAGCAGAGGTAATATTATAGCCCCCGGTGTAGCCGTGGATATCTAATATTTCACCGCAGAAATATAGTCCGTCCATAAATTTTGAAGACATTTCTTTTGGATGAATTTCTTTTACAGATACTCCGCCGCCGGTAACGAATGCCTTTTCAAGGGATAATGTGCCATTCACTTGAAAGGTAAATTCTTTGCAGATATCTGCCAAGCCGCGTATCTTTTCATGAGACACAGTTGAGCCGGGTGCTTGCAGATCTATCCCCGCTTTTTCAAGCAGGAAATGAAGATATCTTTCGGGCAGCAAGCCTTTGAGTGTATTTTTTACGGCCTTTTTTGGTTCTTCTTTGATTAATTTAAGTATGGACTGGAAAATTTCTTCTTTATTTTGTTCGGGTAAAGCGTCTAATTTCATCGTGACTGTGTTGAGATTCCATTTCTTCATGGCCTTCACCACAAATTGGCTGCAGCGCAGTACGGCTGGACCGGAAATCCCAAAATGGGTAAAAATCATATCCATTTTATGAGTGATAATTGGTTTTCCCTTTGGATTCAGTACACTTAAGTCCACATCCTGCAAAGATAAGCCTTGAAGTGTTTTATCCTTAATGAAAGGCTCAGCCGATGTTACAGGGACTTCAGTAGGGAACAGATCAGTAATCGTATGGCCTGCTTTTTTGGCCCAGGCATAGCCGTCGCCTGTAGATCCGGTATGCGGGACGGACTTGCCGCCTACTGCAAGAACAGCTGCTTTTGCAGTGATCTTCTGTCCCTCTTTTAACACAACTCCCGTTACTTTACCGTCTTCATAGAGAACATCCTTAACGGGTGAGTTAGTATATATCTTTACTTTTAATTGGTTCAGTCTTGTTATAAGGGCATCAACAACATTTTGGGCCTTATCTGTAACTGGAAACATACGGCCATGATCTTCCTCTTTTAAAGTGATACCCAGGTTCTCGAAAAAGTTGATAATATCTTCATTGCTGAATTCGGAAAAGGCGCTATATAGGAAGCGCCCGTTTCCTGGTATATGCTTTACGATCTCATCTATAGGCAGGCGATTTGTTACATTACATCTGCCGCCGCCTGAAATAGCCAGTTTCCTGCCAAGCTTTTGTCCTTTATCAATCAGGAGGACCTTAGCACCCTTTTCACCTGCAGCAATGGCAGACATTAAACCTGATGGGCCGCCCCCTATTACAATTACATCATATTCCATCTATATCACCCTGACTTTTTTACTAATAATCTTGATCTTATACTTTCAGTTTAATCAAAGAGTGACTTTATTATAAAGCATAACTCTTTGATTAAAAACTTTTGAGAATATAAGCAACATTTTGCTGAAGGTATACGTCTAAACAAAAAAGGGGGATTTCTATGAAAAAAGTGAATCATCTGTTTCTCTATTTCACGGTAATCGTTTTAGCTTTTTCCCTGGCTGCATGCTCCCATTCCAAAGAAGAATCAAATTCGAGTGAATCCGGCATGAAATCATCCAAAAGTGATTCAGCTATGGATAAAAGCACGGAAAATATCGGTACTGTGGAAGACGATGGCAAGTCTGAAGAAACCCAGCGGAAAATCGTCTATCAGGCTCAGGTTGAATTACAGGTAAAAGACTTTGGAGACAGTCGGGCTCTGATCGAAAAAGAAGTCCAAAACGTTAAAGGGCAGATGATTAACCAGGAGGTATTTAACACGGAAGGAAATAACCAGGAAGGTACCTTTACACTCAGGGTTCCTCAGCTTTCATTTCAGGATTTCCTCCGCAGACTGCAATCGCTAAAGGGAATTAAAGTCACAAGCCAGAATATCCAGGGAAATGATGTTACGGAAGAATACGTCGATCTCTCTTCAAGATTAAAGGCGAAACAGGCAGTTGAGGCACGCTTGTATGAATTTATGAAACAAGCGAAAAAAACGGAGGAGCTGCTTCAAATATCGCGGGATTTGGGTACGGTTCAGGAGGAAATAGAAAATATAAAAGGGCGCATGCAATTCCTCGATAAAAATAGTGAAATGAGCTCAGTAACTCTTCTTATAAGAGAAGACAAAGTGATTATACCAGACATTGATTCTAAGGAACTTAATACCTGGGAACGAAGCAAACAAAGCTTTGTCCAAACCTTGCAGGGATTAATCTCCGTTATATCAAGCTTTTTAGTGTTCTTAATTGGAGGCTCTCCTGTATTGGTTCCAATATTTTTGATAGGTGCAGGAATATGGTATTGGTATAGGAAAACAAGAAGAAATGAATAAATACATGCATGCAGGGGCTGGCAATGAGTCTTGGATGAGCCTCCAGTATTGAGTGGATTCATCCTTACGCAAAGAGTATTCTAATCGCGCGTATATGTTAAAAATCGCGCACAGGAGACAGACAATCGAGCGTAAATTTCAAATATCAAGCAAAGAAAGAAGAAAATCACGCATTAACGAAATCCAGCGTCTAAGCTTTCCCAAGGAGGATGATTCACTCATCCTTTTTTAATGTAATAACCGTCAACCACAAATTACGTATAAACTAGGGCAGGGGTTTATCTTCTGGGATATTTTCCCTAATTGTAAACGTTGGAAACTGAGAGTACACTTGCAAGAGTAAATTATTTTTATGGATAGACAGTTCTTAATAAGGGTTTTTGAAGATTTATGATATGATTAAGAGCGTGTTTAATTTGTACCTGCATAGGAAGGGATTATATGTCATCTAAGCTTGTAAGGGGCACTTTTGTCCTTACGATAGGCATGGTCTTATCAAAAGTATTGGGCCTGCTTTATGTTGTTCCATTTGATGCAATAGTTGGTGAAAAAGGATTTCAATTATACCAGTATGCATATGTACCTTATACCATTTTTATAAGTATTGCTACAGCAGGTGTACCCCTGGCTGTTTCAAAATTTATTGCAAAATATAATGCCCTCGGAGAATATGAAGTAGGAAGGAAGCTGTTCAGATCCGGTCTTAAAGTCATGATGGCAACGGGTATTCTCGCTTTCATACTGCTTTATCTACTGGCTCCGGTCTTTGCGAGAGTAAGTGATGCCCCGAATTTTACAGTGGGAGAGGTAACATCTGTTATCCGGGCTGTAAGCTTTGCCCTTATTCTCATTCCATTTATGAGTCTGATCCGAGGTTTTTTCCAGGGTCATGAGTCGATGGGACCGACTGCGGTATCCCAGGTGGTTGAACAGCTGGTTCGGATTGTCGTATTGCTTGGGGGAGCATTTGTTGTCCTTAAAGTCATGGATGGAAGTCTGGTAACGGCTATCAGTATGGCTACATTTGCTGCTTTTATTGGCGCTATTGGAAGTTTAGCCGTATTAATCTGGTATTGGATCAAAAGAAAACCATCCCTTGATAAACTGTTAGAAGAGGACAAGGGCACACTTAATATTTCACTCAAAGAAACTTATAAAGAAATTATCATATATGCCGTTCCTTTTGTTTTTGTTGGGATTGCTATGCCTTTATTTCAGTGGATTGACTCATTAACCTTCACAAGAGCGATGACGGATATCGGCCTTCGTGAAGAGTCAGGACATGCTATAGGAATTCTTAATGTATCGGCACAAAAGCTGGTTATTATTCCAATGACACTGGCTACCGGTTTTTCGCTGAGCCTGGTACCGAATATAACGAAGGCATTTGTTGAAAATAAATATAACGCGTTTACCAATCATTTGAATCAAGCTATTCAAATTTTGCTCTTCTTGACCTTTCCGGCGGTGGTAGGAATGTCCCTGCTTGCTAAGCCGGTGTATTCTGCTTTTTACGGATACGATAAGTTAGGGGTAGAAGTGCTGCAGACTTATGCACCCGCCGCTATTCTGTTTGCCCTGTTTTCTATAAGTGCAGCTGTTTTGCAGGGGATTAATCAGCAGAGATTTACCATCTTAAGCTTAATGATTGGAATTCTGCTGAAGCTCAGCCTGAACATTCCGTTGATTCACCTTTTTCAAACAAAAGGGTCTATTTACGCCACCAGCATTGGATATCTGGCAGCGAGCTTAGTGAATTTATATGTAATCTATTACTTTACAGGCTATCGCTACTCTCTTGTTATCAGAAGGACCATTCTTATGGCTGTCCTTACATTATTCATGGCAATAGCCGTTATTCTTGTACATAGCGTACTTGATGTATTCCTTAATACGGAAGCAAGAATTCAGGCTTTGATTGTAGCAGGTTTATGTGCAGCAGCGGGCGCAATCGTGTATTTCCTGCTTTCCTTAAAATCAAAGCTGGCCCAAAAACTTTTTGGTTCTAGAATTGAAAGACTTCAACAAAGATTAGGATTAAAAGGGTAAGCGTCTAAAGGTCATCTAGAGGATGGCCTTTTTTTAAACAGGGTATCCATGAAGGACATAGAGATATTAACGCAGGTTATTTGCTCCTGCCTGATAGCAGTTATTACTAAAAAGGTGTTGGCCTTTAGGCAGATCAATTTAATTGAAGGCAGGCAGGTTTAGAAGTTAAATCGTAATAAAAGTCAGCAAAGCATTAGATTAGAAGCCTAGTATAAAATCTCCGCCGTGAAAGGAATGTAAGCAATGAGGATAGATAAACTGCTTTCCAATATAGGCTATGGCAGCCGGACAGAAGTAAAAAAGCTTCTGAAAACCGGAACTGTGAAAGTAAATGATGCGTCTGTAAAAGATCCCAAACAACAGGTGAATCCTAGTGAGGATATCGTAACTGTGTCAGGTGACAGGGTAGAATATAGAGAGTTTATTTATTTGATGATGAACAAGCCGCAAGGTCTGCTGTCGGCAACAGAGGATGCCTCTCAGGGGACGGTGATAGATTTGCTTGAACCAGAGGATGCTGTGTTTGAGCCGTTTCCTGTAGGAAGGCTGGATAAAGATACAGAAGGATTTTTGCTCCTGACCAATGATGGCCAGCTTGCCCATCAGCTTTTATCGCCGAAAAAGCATGTGACTAAAACGTATTTTGCAGTCATTGAAGGGGAGGTCACCGAAGAGGATATAGAGGCTTTTCGGGCAGGTGTCCTCCTTGAGGATGGCTACCTAACGAAGCCGGGGAACTTAGAAATTCTGAAGCAAGGATTAATGAGTGATGTGAAAGTAACGATTACAGAAGGTAAATACCATCAAATAAAAAGAATGTTCGCCGCGGTCGGCAAAAGAGTAGTTTATTTAAAACGCATATCTATGGGAGCTCTTCCGCTAGACGAGGAGTTAGAGCTGGGGCAGTACAGGGAGCTTACGGAAGAGGAGCTCGCACAGCTTAAGGGTGAATAACAGAGTTTCACAAGAGTCCTAAATAAGGGCTCTTTTTTTTACAAAAATCTATTTTCTATGAAATAACAAAGAAGCAGTATGATCACACTGCTTCTTTGTAAGTTAATATGGAGTTAATAAATAGGGGAACTATGAGGTTAACTTCACTTTTTTGGCTGTTGTAGTCCAAAGACCCCTGCTGGGACTTTGTATCAGTTCATTATAAGCTAATACATTCAAATCTCTTTGAATGGTCCTTGGAGTGATGCCGAATTCTTCTACAAGGTCTTGTGTTGTGACTGTACCTTTTCTCCTGATAAATACATACATGGATTTGATACGTGTTAACATTCGATTTGTTGAAGGTTTCACTTAAACCACTCCTTATTATTATTCCAAAAGGCTGACCTTTACATGAATCATAAATAATATGGGTCTTTTTAATCTGTCTTATACAGAGGACTTTCCTTAAGTACCCCTCCTTTTCCCAGCCGTTGTTGTGCTTCTTGTGATTTTATTGTAACTAAATTAAACAGCAGTTGCTATAAGGAAAAGGAAAATTAACAAAATATTAACTTAATGATCTTTATCACTAAATCATACGTAATAAACCTTGTAAAATATTCTAGTAAAATGATGTTTTGGATTATGGTATCGTGATCAGGTGATGGAGCCTTAAAGGGTTTAAATAACAATTGTGGATGAAGGGCTTCCTAAGAAGATTAGTCTAGGAATAAAATGGTATACTCTACTTATAACTGAATGCTGTCTGCATCCCTTGAGGCAGTTTTGCACAATTCAAAGGAACATACTTAAAAATGAGGTGGTCTCTATGAAACAAGTCGAGTGGCAAAAAGAAGTAGAAGAACGGAAAGAGCAGCTAATAGCAGATACTCAAAAGCTTTTAGCAATCCGGAGTGTTCTTGAAGAAGACGAAGAAGGAACACCGGAGGCTCCCTTTGGGCAAGGGATTCAGGAGGCTTTGGAGTTCATGCTGGATATGGGGGCAAAAGACGGTTTTTCAGTTAAGAATGTTGATAATTTCGCTGCCCATATTGAAATGGGACAGGGAGAAGAAATTGTCGGGATTCTGTGCCATCTTGACGTTGTTCCTGAAGGGGACGGCTGGACGTCAGATCCTTATGCTGCTGAAATCCGTGATGGAAAGATTTTTGCGCGTGGAGCCATTGATGACAAAGGGCCTACCATGACAGCTTATTATGCTATGAAAATCATTAAAGAACTTAATCTGCCTCTTTCGAAGCGGGTAAGAATGATTCTTGGAACGGATGAAGAAACACAATGGAGATGCGTAGAGCATTATTTTAAGAAGGAAGAGATGCCTGTTCTAGGATTTGCTCCAGATGCTGATTTTCCCATTATATACGCAGAAAAAGGGATCTGGGATCTGCACCTGACTCAGGAGCTGCAGGATTCAGAAGCAGAAGCAGAACTAGATGTGCTGGAGTTTTCCTCAGGAAGAAGATTGAATATGGTACCGGATTACGCAGTTGCCAAAGTGCAGGTACAAGAGGCAGAAGAACTCAAGGACGATTTTCATTTGTTTCTTCAGAAGCATGAGCTGAAAGGAAGGGCAAAAGAAGGCGCAGACAGCCTTGTATTGGAGATTGAAGGGGTATCTGCTCATGGGGCTGAGCCTAACAATGGAGTAAATGCAGGATTATACCTTTCCGCGTTTTTTGCTGGAAAGAAGCTGCCTAAACAGGCGAAGAATTATTTTGCTTTCCTTCATGACCACTTCTTTGGAGATTCAAGGGGAAGGAAGCTGGGACTGGAATTTACAGACGAGATTACAGGTGATCTGACCATCAATGTTGGTACAATGAAATATACAAAAGAAAAGGGTGGAAAAGCGGGGCTTAATTTCCGATATCCTGTGACCTATGAATATGAAAGAGGAAGCGGTGTTCTTGAAGCAGCTGCAAAGGAGCATGGATTTTTATTAAGCACAGTTACTCATAATCCTTCACATCATGTGGAAGAAAGCAGCTTCCTTATTCAAACTCTAAAAAAAGTGTATGAAGAAGAAACAGGGGAAGAAGCAAAGCTATTAGCTATTGGCGGCGGAACCTATGCCAGATCGCTAAAACAAGGTATCGCCTTTGGACCTCTTTTTCCAGGCAAGGAAGAGAGAGCGCATCAGTTTGATGAATTTATTGAAATTGAAGACATGCTTAAAGCAGCTGTCATATATGCAAAAGCCATTTATGAACTTGCGAAATAATTTTTTTCTGTACAAGACTATTTATGTCAGTAAGGAACAAACCGGCCTATTCATGCGGCCCGGGGAACCAAAATAGACTTAAAGCAAAAAAAGGATGACTCCGAGCTTATGTGCTCAGTCATCCTTTTTTTTAAGCCTTTTGTTCTTCCAGGCCATGTCCTCTATTAAAACTTATCATAAAGAAAGCCAGTGAACAGAGAATGGCAGCCGAAAAGAATACGGCAAGAATGGCGGTGTTATGCCACATGAAATCAAAGTCTCCTGTTGAAATAATTGTTCTGAAGGCAGCAACCGCATAAGTCATAGGCAAAAATTTAGCGACGCCCTGCAGGATTTCTGGCACTAGTTCAATCGGATAGGTTCCCGCGCTGCTCACGAGCTGCGCAACCAGCACCAAGATTGCAATGAAACGTCCCGGATTATCCAAGGCAGTTACGAGAAATTGAACGATGGCAAGGAAGGTCCAGCTTGTAAAAATACTTAATAGAATAAACAACGGTATACTTTTCACTTCTAAACCAAGCAGGCCAATCAGAACCAGGTCAGCAAGCACCGCCTGGACCATTCCTATAGTTAATAATACCCCGAGCTTTCCAGAAAACCATCCGAGGCCGCTATGCGGCATGACGGCAGGCCTGCGAAGAGGGAAAATAATAGATACTACTAATGAACCTACAAATAAGCTTAACGGAAGGAAATAAGGAGCAAAACCTGTCCCGTAGTTAGGTACACGGTTCAGGTGTGTTTCCTTCACTTGTACTGGACTGGCAAACATATCGTACACCTGGTCGTTTGCTTTTACGTTTCCTGCATCCTTAGATCCATCCTGCAATTTGTTCTGTAACTCACCAGCACCGGAGGATAGTTTTCTCATGCCATTTACTAAATCCCCGGTTCCTCCATTTAACTGATCGATGCCAGTTAGGAGACTCATCGAACCGCCTGAAAGCTTAGACATTCCATTTACAAGTCCTTCTGAGCCCCCTGACAGATTTCCAAGACCATCCGATAGTTGGTTAGAGCCAGCTGCCAGACGGTTAGTGGCTTCTTCCAGCTGTTTCGATCCTTCAGCAAGCTTAGCTAAGCCGGCAGAAAGGTTCCTGCTGCCAGTTTCAAGTTTTAATCCGCCTGTCTGCGCTTCTTCCAGTTTCGCCCCATAGGCAGTTAAGCCCTGAACCATGCTGTTTTGTCCAGCAGCTGCCTGATCAGCACCATTAGAAAGCTTGTTTGCGCCAATATTGATTGCATCCGCTCCATCCGCAAGACCGCTTAATCCCGTGTCGACTTTTCTGCTGCCTTCCGTCAGCTCCTGTAATTTTCCTTTTAATTGTTCAAGCTTTGCCTTTTCTGCAGGATTAGAGCTCTGCTGAGACATAGACTCCACCTGTGCAGTAATTTGACTGAGGCCGCTGCTTACTGTTTCTGAGCCAGATCTTGTTTGTTCGGCACTCTCTTTCCAATGGCCGGTTTGAGAAGCAAGATTATTCGCTCCAGTTCCTATAGCATCCGTGCCAGCCTTCACTTTCTGGGCTCCATCTAGAAGCTTGGCCTGGGCGGCTTTCATTTGTCCCAAGCCGCCATTCAGCCCTTGAAGTCCGCTTGCAAGGACGTTCGCACCTGCATTTGCAGATTGAATTCCTTCTGAGAAAACAATGGACTTTTCAGCGATAGTCCGGAGATTAGCCGTTACAGATTCGGTGCCTGATTTAACGGTTTTAATGCCGCTGTTAAGCTGTGTAGAGCCTTTAAGCGCAGTGTCTATGCCGTTTCGTAAATAATTTGCGCCTTTTTTAGCTGAGCTTATTCCTTTGTCAATCCGGCCAGCCCCGTTTTCTGCAGATTCAATTCCGTTGTGAAGCTCGCCAGCCCCTTTACTTGCCTCTTCAAGGCCCTTTGAAACATCTTTAATATTATTAAACATAGCTTCTGCATATGTTTTAGTAACAGCATTGGCCACTTCTTCTTTAATCTGGCCTATTGCTGAATCGCCAATTTTTGAAGTCAGATAATTGGCACCTTCATTGGGCGTGTATAATAGCTCTAAGCTTTTAGGCTCGCTGCTTTGAAGAGTCGCTGCATTTTTTGAAAAATCCTCCGGAATTTCAATTTCAATATAATAATCCTGATTTTGCAAACCTCTTTCAGCCTGCTTTGGTTCAACAAAATGCCAATCAAATTTTTTCTCCTTTTTTAATTTGTCAACAAGGTCAGCACCGACTGTAAGACTCTTGCCATTATAGGAGGTTCCTTTGTCATTATTGACAACAGCGACAGGCAGCTTGTCGACATGTCCATAAGGATCCCAGAATGCCCAAAGATAGGCTCCTGAATAGATCAATGGAATAAACATAATTCCTATAATAGCTACAAGCAGCTTTTTAGTTTTAATAATGTTATAAAACTCACCTTTTAATGATGATAAAACCTTCAAAGTAATTCTCCTTTATCTAATAAGTAAATGAATATATAAGACTGACTATAATGTTCATGTAGTCATAACGGGATAAAAAAGAAGGATCTCTCTCAAGATGATCCTCATTATAACCAAAAAGTGACTAAATGGTCATTGTGGTCAATTAGTTATATGAAGAATATATCATACCTTCTTTTACTTAACAAGGTTCGTATTATAGAGTCTGTATCGAAAAGCAGGGATGAAATCAGATTAAAAATGGGTACATTAAAATAACCGAGCGGCAGCCTGGAAGTTCTTTCAACTTTATTTGCCAAAATACAGAAAAGATAGGAAGATATATATATGACGAATTCAAACTATTTCTATGCCTTAAAACTTCCTAATGAAGCAAAATATTATATTCATGAAAATCTCACTGAACTAAAGGATAAATTAACTTTTAATAAATGGGTGCATCCGGAGGATTTTCATATTACATTAGCTTTCCTTGGAAAAGTGGAGGAAGAAAAATTAAAGGACTCTATACAAAAAGTAAGAAATTCATGTTTGGAACAGCCAGGTTTTTCATTAAAACTGACAGAACTGGGTATATTCGGCCCCGCCGCATCTCCAAGGATCTTATGGGCTGGTGTTCAGAATGAAGACAGACTATACAGCCTGCAGAAAGCGGTGTACATCTCGTGTGAGGAGGCTGGCTTTTTACTGGATAAAAAACCATTTAAGCCTCATATTACGGTAGCTAGAAAATATAAAGGAGACAATAAATTTAATCCCGATTCATTAAGCACTCTGGGGGAATTCACATTTACTGCAGACAGATTCACATTATATAAGACAAATATAGGGATGAGCCCAAGTTATGAGACTATTCAGGACTTCAACCTTAATATAATGGAATAAGAGAAGATAAGGAGGCAAGATATTTCAATGGGACAGCTTATAAAGCTCCAAGATTATATTTCAAGATATGAGCAGGATATATATAGATATCCTGCTCAATTCGTGAGGCTGAAAAAACAACAATGGACTCAGTTAAAAGCTGCCTATCTGGCTGGAGAGCTTGAGACATTAGGTTCTGAACCTGCACCCGATGAAAAAGAGATGGCTGAAGAGAAAGAAAGTGTTCTTTCTAAGATGAAGAAGATTCTCAAGGGCAGGCAGGAGATTGTGGAAGATTATCGAGGACCAGCCGTAGAGAGCCCTGATGCTGAACTTGATCTTTTGTTTGCTGTCACCTCAATGCCTGATAATTTGGATGAATTAAAACGCATGTTCCTCAATAAGGTTTTCCGATTTCAGCTGAAATGGGTCAGTTCCACGATTCGAGAAAAGTCATATATAGATCAAGTATATTTCTTTGATGAAAAGCTTAAATTTTTTCTTCAGAGATTTCCGGACAATTTCCTTATATTATATAAACCTATCTTTCTAGTGAAAAATGCACCCATAGAATTAGAGGTGATTTTAATATCACCTATAGAAACCTGGTGTATCACCATTCTTGAGGGAGAAGAAGATGCCGCATTTATAGGGTCAAAGGAACGTTTTTGGTTAAAGCGGCATCATGTGCACGGAGACAAAAAAGTTTTAAATCCTCTTTTGTCGGCCAATCGAACGGCTAATATTGTGTCAAACATATATTCATCATTTGGAATTGAATCCCCTGTTAAAAAAGCGGTACTCACCAGGAACGGATATATGGATTATCCAGCTGCGCCGCATGATATTGTTTTTGTAGATAAAAAGATATATGAGAATTGGCTGGATAGAATGAGAAGTATTTCTTCACCGCTTAAACATAACCAGCTTAAGGCAGCGAAAGTTTTGTTAGATTATTGTCAGACCACATATAATAAGAGATTGGAATGGGATGAGGAGAAAGAAGATGCCAGTGAAGGAGAGTATAGAGAATAAAGGGACACAATTACCAATATACTTCATAATCAACCCGCAAGCACAAAATGGCGGAAGTCTTACACTATGGAGAAAGATAGAAAAAGTTCTAATCAGCCAGAACATGCACTATAGTGCCCGCTTTACAGAGAGACCGGGCCATGCAGCAAAAATAACTCAACAAATACTATCTTCTACAAGCCTTACGATCATTCTTGTTTCCATTGGAGGAGACGGCACTTTACATGAAATTATAAACGGAGCCGCCGAATATCACAATGCAGTCATCACCTGCATTTCAGCTGGATCTGCTAATGACTTTTCTAGAGGGTTCAGCGGCCCGAGAAATGTGATTGAGCTGCTCAGCGTAATTCGCCAGGATAAAATCGAGCCTAAACTCATTGATATTGGGGAAAGCAGAATCGGGGATAAGAGAGTGTTATTTGTAAATTCATTGGGTATGGGTATTGATGCAGAGGTCTCTAATTTGGTGAACCTTTCTGCCTGGAAGAAGTATTTTAATACCCTGAAGCTGGGAAAACTTATTTACATACTCTTTTTCTTGAGAAAGCTGTTTTCTTATCGGCGTCCAGATATACATATAGAAATAGATGGAAAAAGTCGGACCTATTCGAAGGTATGGTTCATCGTTGCGGCAAATCAGCCCTACTTTGGGGGTGGAATAAAAATTGCCCCGAAAGCGGTTCCTGATGATGGGTTGTTAAATATGATAATCGTACATGATATTTCTCCGCTTAAGCTGCTGTTTGTATTTATTACTGTTTATTGGGGCGGCCATTTAGGGATAAAGAATGTGGAGAGCTTTTCTTGCAGGGAAATTATCATTTCATCCACAAAGAAAACTGCAATACAGACGGATGGAGAAATAGCAGGATACTCTTATGCCAGAATAAGAGTACTTAAAGAAAAACTCAACATACTGCCTAGAAGAATTTAAGGAGGGAAGCAATGGAGGATTTAAGACGTCCATTCTTAGCTTACTTGGACACAATGAAAGTCATTACTGTTCTATTGCCCTACTCCTACAATAATGGTGAGGCTGATCGATTTTCTATAAAAAGTAAGGATATCATGCTATCTCATCTAGAAATAAAGGAAATCATCCCACTGCCAAATAACAAAAAATATATTTGTGAAACATCTGAGGCTGTCAGTTTTGATCAATCCTATGTGATTGAGGATGGGAATGGATCCCAAACGGATTTGCAAATAGGCGCGGTTATAAGGACAAGAGAATTTGACGATCTCTTTTATTACAGCGGCAATGACTTAGGAATTTCTTTCAGTAAAGAAAAGACTCGTTTTAAACTATGGGCTCCAACAGCAGCTGTAGTGAAGGTTAAATTATATCTGCCAGCTGGCACATCAGCGGGAACTTATTCATGTACAAGGCAGGAAAGGGGCATATGGTCAGCAGAAGTCCCAGGAAACCTCGAAGGCATCCATTATATATATGAGATTTGTGTGAATAAGAAATGGGTGGAGGCTGTAGACCCTTATGCCGTTTCTGTTTCGTTAAATGGCAAAAGAGGGGTTGTTGTCGATTTGGCCAAAACGAACATTGAATGGCCAAAGATTCCTCCGCTTCACTCACCAACGGACGCCATTATTTATGAAGCGCATATTCGAGATTTTTCGATTCATCCTGAAAGCGGAATAACCAGAAAAGGGAAATATGTTGGGTTTGTGGAAGAAGGAACTGTTTCGTCTGACGGCAGCAGTACCGGAATAGACTATTTGCAGGAGCTGGGTATCACGCATGTAGAGCTTCAGCCGGTCAATGATTTTGAAGGAGTCAATGAGACCGATCCCCTTAAGGAATATAACTGGGGCTATAATCCGCTCCACTTTAATGCACCTGAAGGCAGCTATTCTACAAATCCAAAAAATCCATATTCCCGTATTCAAGAGCTTAAGAACTTGATCGCCTCTCTTCAGCAGAAGAACATCCGAGTAATTATAGATGTTGTTTATAATCATGTTTATGAACGGGAAACTTCCCATTTTGAAAAAATTGTTCCCGGCTATTACTTCAGGCATGATCAATTTGGAATTCCCTCCAATGGTACAGGTGTTGGAAATGATTTTGCTTCTGAAAGAAGGATGGCAAGAAAATACATTCTAGATTCGGTAAAGTATTGGTTAAGCGAATATCATGTTAACGGGTTCCGATTTGACCTTATGGGCATATTGGATATAGATACGATGAATGAAGTAAGGCAGATTGCCGATACATTCGACAGGACCTGCGTTATTCTGGGGGAAGGATGGGATTTGAATACTCCGCTGCCCCAGGAAAAAAAATCCATCCTTAAGAACGCCCATAAATTACCAAGGATTGCCCACTTTAATGATTGGTTCAGGGACACAATTAAGGGAAGCACCTTCAATTTATTTGACAGAGGTTTTATCCTTGGCAGCACTCAAAAAATGGATGCAGTTAAGCAGGTCGTTACAGGAAGCATCAGTTTGGAACCCCAAGTCCCAGGCCTATTTCAGCAGCCTTTCCAAACGATTAATTATATTGAATCTCATGATAATCATACTCTTTGGGATAAGCTGTCTTTATGCAGCCCGGATGAAGGGGATGGAGTTCGTGAAAGCAGGCACCGGCTTGGCACTTCGATTGTCCTGTTATCCCAGGGCATTCCATTCCTGCACAGCGGCCAGGAGTTTTTTAGAACTAAAGAAAATATAGAGAACAGCTACAATTCCCCAGACCAAATCAATTGGCTTGACTGGAAGCGTAAGAGTTTATATAACTCAAATGTAGCATACGTAAAAGGACTTATAAAAATTAGAAAAGAGCATGCAGCGTTTCGATTCAATGATGCTGAATTAATAAAAAGGCATATAAGACTGATTTTTCAGGATGAGCATACAGCAGCCTTTCTTTTAGAAGGAGTGGGTCAATTTGGTCCTTGGAAGAACATAGCCGTAACTTTTTATAACGGAGAGCACGAAAAAGATATCGTACTCGATACAGGACTCACCGGACAATGGAAGCTGCTATGCGACGGCACCAGGGCTGGACTGGAGAGCATGAATTGCTCTGAGGCGCTCTCGTTCAAGATGGCTCCATTAAGTGCAAATGTATGGGTTCAGGAAGAAAATCCTTCCTCCTCTTGACGGGTAAACCCTTTATAAACTAAAATTTATTAAGATGGCTATTCTGTCGCTTTCAGAAACCCAAAGCGGCTAGCTGTCTTTTTTGTTATTACATATCCTGTTTCGTATATTCAGGGTTTCTTTTAGAACCAATTGCTAATGGGTTATATAGAATTGAATCATGTAAGAGTATACACCGGGGTACCCATTAAACCCCTGTTAATCCGCAAACATTGAAGGTGAACCATTTGGATTATTTATTAGGCCGGGATTGGGAAATATACCCAGCAGGGGGAGCTACGGGAGAAGCCTTCTTAGCAAAGAATAATGACCAGAAACTTTTTCTGAAAAGAAATTCTTCCCCATTCCTAGCCGTTCTATCAGCTGAAGGAATTGTTCCGAAACTTGTTTGGACAAAGAGGCTTGAAAACGGGGATGTTATTACTGCCCAGCACTGGCTAAACAGCAGAGAACTTAAACCGGATGAAATGAATCAAGAGAATGTCGCTAAACTATTATGGAAAATTCATCAATCCCACCCGCTTTTAAATATGCTAAAACGAATGGGTAAAACGCCTTTAAAACCTGAGGCTCTTTTAGAACAGCTTCAAAATGAGCTGGATAAAAGCCTTGCCGCTGAGCCCGTAATACAGCAGTCTCTTTCTTTTTTAGAAAAGGAATTGGAATATATAAAATGCGAGGAATGGGTGGTCTGCCATTCTGATGTAAATCATAATAATTGGCTGCTGTCACAAACCGATGAGCTTTATTTAATAGATTGGGACGGAGCCATGATAGCAGATCCAGCCATTGATTTGGGAATGCTCCTGTACTGGTATATCCCAAAACAAGAATGGGCCGACTGGCTCCGCTTATACGGAATTGATCAAACTCACGATTTAGAGCTAAGAATGAAATGGTATGTTATATGCCAGACCATCTTATCTATCCAGTGGCATATGAATAAAGAGCGCATTGAGGAAAGCAGATATTGGCTCGAATCACTGAAATCGATCATTAAAAGTTAAGATAACTGTCCAATATCCTCTACCCACTGAGCAATTTGGTTCTGATGCGACAAAATATGGCTGTCTAAATCGGCAGAATTCCTGCCACCCTGGCTATAGCGGTAAACCTCTTCTAAAATGTTTTTTACGCCAGCATCTATGCTGGTATTTACCATTAGAGATTTAATCAGCCTTTCCAGCTGTTCACATTCAGCTACAGATCCACAGCAGTCTGTTTGATGATTATTTAGAATATCTGTTAACAGGGAAACCTGATGTTCGTACGAGAGCGGCATAAAAGCACAACCTTTCTTAGTAAAAGAAGTAGGTAAAAAAAGAAAAAATTCCTTCATAGAATACCTCTTCTTCTTTGCTTTTATACCCTGCGATTTAATGGATGGCTGTAATACCTTTGCAGCCTTTTTTTTCTGTTTATTTGTAAATTTTGAAGCAAATTAATTAGAAAAGCGGAAAGCGGTGCCTGCCTTCTGCTAACTATTTGTAATCTCAGTGATGAAGCTTATATATAGTAAATAACTAAGCGGAAAAGCTGGCAGAGACCCGATAAAGAAGATTTGCTGACTGGCGAGCGATAGCGAAGACAGAAGCTTAGTCGCACTTATGCGCAAGCCTTGAATAAGACGAGCAGGCCGTGAGAAGTGCTTTTTCTTCTCATGGATTGATTGGCCTACTCGAGGGTCTCAGCTTGGAGCTGGACAAAAAGCGATTTGATGTTGACTTATCGTAATGAGGAGAGCGAAGTACACTAGTCGCCAGGCGCTGGATCTGGACATGATGTATGCTGAAATCTTTATACTATAAATGAGCACTATCATTAAATTCTTGTATATAAAAAAGAACCTATTTAAGGAGTGTTACAATGCGTACTCGAAACAAGCCCTGGGCAAAGGATAAATTGGCCCAGTATCCACAATATGCGATTGGGTCTCCCGCAGACTGCCGCGGTGAATGGACAAGTGTATTTGGAAATGATCACCCTATCCATATTGAAGTAGGAACCGGCAAAGGGAGTTTTATTACTGGAATGGCAAAGGCACATCCAAATATTAATTATATTGGAATTGAGCTGTCAGAAAGTGTCATCATCACAGCCTTGGACCGGATTATCGAAGAGGAACTTCCAAATGTAAAGATCATGAATGTAAATGCAAATGACTTAGAGCAATTTTTTAACAAAGGAGAAGTAGACAGAGTTTATTTGAACTTTTCAGATCCCTGGCCAAAAACTCGTCATGAAAAAAGACGTCTGACTTTTAAATCATTCCTGAAGGTCTATGAAAATATCCTCCGCGATAACGGTGAAATTCATTTCAAAACCGATAATCAAGGATTATTCGAATATTCTCTAACAAGCCTTTCTCAATATGGAATGACCCTCCTATATGTCAGTCTCGATCTGCATAACAGCAGCTACGAAGGAAACATCATGACAGAATACGAAAAGAAATTTTCAGAAAAAGGCAGCCGAATCTACCGCCTGGAAGCTAAGTTTAACGCTTAATTTAAGGAAGCTCTGTGAAACTTTGTGTTTCATAGGGCTTTTTTAGTTGCATCAATATCAGAGATTAAGCAGGCTAACCAAACATAAGCATAAATATCAGATGACAATCACAAGTCCAATAAATAATCATAAATAACAGATGACAATCACAAGTCCGATAAATAAGCATAAATAAAAAATCACAATCACAAGTCCAATAAATAATCATAAAAACCAGGAGATAATCATAGGAAAATTAAACATAAGCATAAATCGCTAAAACATAAGCACAAACCTTAAAAACATAAGCGTAAATCTCTAAAACTTAAGCAAAAATTTTCAAAACATAAGCATAACCCCCTAAACAAGTATTGGTTAAAGGCGTTAATACCGCTCATGGAATGAAATTGATAATAAAGATAGGGATTCCACACGTCGATGTTTCTTTTTCTCAAGAAATAATTAATTTTTCGTTGAATAATGATTGAATTCACCCGGAAAGTTGCATCTGGGAAATCTCAAGTGAATTTCCGGCCATAGTATTGACTGGAGTGATGATCCTTATTATGCTGCCGTTAAAAACCAACTTTGTGCACAAAAGTGTCCCATCAGAACACCCAATTTATGACTCGAAAGTTTTATAAGATTTAAGGTGTGCGCCCCCCTCACCGGTTCAAGTGCATTTTACCGAGTACTGCTCCCTGGATAGTTTTTGTGAAAATATTTTAAACTTTCCGAATCTGATGTTACACTTATCGGGAGGAGGGGTTTATGTGGAGACGTTAAAAGCAGGAGGTTTTTCACTGACATGGCTAAACGGCGGGGTGACGAATCTCGACGGCGGAGCGATGTTCGGTGTAGTACCGAAAGCATTGTGGTCTAAGAAATATGCTGTAAATGAATTAAATCAGATTGAACTCAGGACAGATCCTATTCTTATTCAGAAGGATGGGTATAATATTCTAGTTGAAAGCGGCATTGGCAGCGGGAAGCTTTCTGAGAAACAAAAGAGAAATTTTGGAGTGGCTGAGGAGTCTAAGCTCATACAATCTTTAATAGCTCTGGGACTGACTGAAGGAGATATTGATTTTGTGCTGTTAACACATATGCATTTTGACCATGCATGTGGGTTGACAAGGAAAGAGAATGATAGCTGGGTTTCTATATTTGATAAGGCGGAAATTATCACTTCGGATGTGGAGTGGAACGAAGTGCGCAACCCTAATATTCGTTCGGCAAATACATATTGGAAAGAAAATTGGGAGGCTGTTGCACATCAGGTGAAGCCTTTTAACAAAGAGAGGGAAATCATACCTGGACTTAAAATGGTTCATACGGGGGGGCATAGTGACGGCCACAGCATTCTAATCATGGAGGATGAAGGACAAACTCTCATCCATATGGCGGATTTGATGCCAACGCATGCTCACTCCAATGTATTATGGGTCCTGGCTTATGATGACTACCCGATGACTTCCATTGACCAGAAGCAAAAATGGATGACGTATGGCCTTAGCAAGAATGCCTGGTTTACGTTTTATCATGATGCGGTTTATCGTGCGGTAAAGTGGGACGAGTCTGGCAGGACTATAGTTGAAGAACTTGAAAGAAAAAAATAAGATTCAAAAAGAAAAGGGCAGGCTGAGGGATACAGCTGCCCTTCTTTTTAATAAGCCGTTAATTCTAAAATACTTCCAGTTTTGGCATCTGCAACAAACTCGAATTGTTCTTGGAGGCCGTGCGTACTTTTTGTGATCCCTCCACGGTACACTTTATAAGGCAGATCGAATTTCTGGTACATTTCTGGTTTCATTAAAATCCAGGATCCCTGAATTTTTCCGCCTTTTTTCAGCAGGGACTTTACATGGGAAAGGACTTTCTCCGGAGAAGCTTCCGGCTTGTTGTCGAGTAGCTGTTTGGCTGTGTACCCTGCTGCAAAACCAGCGCCAATGCCCAGAAGCAATGATTTCCAATTCATAATTGCACCTCACGGTTAATAGTGTATATTTTCTTAGTTTTGTTTTAGTATAACAGGAATTATTCCAATTTTGCTTAAAGTTAGGCAAAGATATTGGTAAGCGATCTTAAGTTTCTGTAAAATTGCCATGTACATACACAAATACAGCAAGGGGCTGGATATATGAATCAAGAAACATTATCTATGTTTAAAACCTTAACAGAGCTGCCAGGAGCACCTGGGAATGAATATTTAGTACGAGACTATATGAGAAATGAACTAGAGAGATATTCAGATGAGGTTGTTCAAGATAAACTGGGCAGTATATTTGGAGTGAAAAAAGGAAATGGAAGCGGACCGGTCATTATGGTAGCTGGCCATATGGACGAAGTAGGTTTTATGGTAACTGGAATAACGGATAATGGAATGATTAAGTTTCAGCCGCTTGGAGGCTGGTGGAGCCAGGTGCTTCTGGCACAGCGCGTTCAAATTATTACAAAGAATGGTCCAGTTATCGGTGTGATTGGTTCTATTCCGCCGCATTTGCTTCAGGAATCTCAGCGAAATACACCAATGGACATGAAACACATGCTGATTGATATCGGTGCTGATGATAGAGAAGATGTTAAAAGAATAGGCGTAATGCCTGGGCAGCAGATCGTCCCAATCTGTCCTTTTACTCCTTTGGCAAATGAGAAGAAGATTTTGGCTAAATCGTGGGATAACCGATATGGCTGTGGCCTTGCTATTGAACTGCTTAAGGAATTGCAGAATGAAACTCTGCCGAACGTGTTATATTCAGGTGCTACGGTACAGGAAGAAGTAGGGCTGAGGGGAGCTCAGACCGCGGCTCGTATGATAAAACCCGATCTTTTCTTCGCTCTTGATGCAAGCCCTTCAAATGATATGTCCGGTAACCGCAATGAGTTTGGCCAGCTTGGAAAAGGAGTGCTTCTTCGCATATTGGATCGTACAATGGTTATGCATCGGGGAATGAGAGAATATATCCTTGAAACCGCTGAAGATCATAATATACCTTACCAGTACTTTGTTTCAGCCGGCGGCACGGATGCGGGAAGTGTACATCTGACCGGAGAAGGTGTGCCAAGTGCCGTGATCGGAATATGTTCTCGATATATTCACACGGCTGCATCTATGATTCATGTGGATGACTACGCAGCTGCCAAGGAACTTCTTATAAAGCTGGTAAAAAATGCTGATAAAACGATGGTGGAAACCATCCACAGCAACGTTTAACCATTTTCCTGGGACGGCTCCCTTACCATACATTAATTTAAAAGGATGAGTGTTTTGATTAAAGCTGCAATAGGGAGTGAAAATTCTGCAAAGGTAAAAGCGGTGGAAGATGTGATCGATAGCCGCTTGATCAGCCTGACGGCTCTGAATGCAGAATCAGGAGTTGCTGAACAGCCTTTTTCTGACGAAGAAACGATAAGCGGTGCAATCAATAGGGCTGCATTTAGCCTGGAGCATGAGAACGCTGATATTGGTATCGGCTTAGAAGGCGGGGTAGTCGAGACAGACCGTGGAGTTTTTGTATGTAATTGGGGTGCTCTTGTAACAAAAGAAGGAGACACATTCATTGCGGGAGGAGCACGGATTCCTCTGCCTGCGGCAGTGGCAGATAGGCTGCTTGCTGGTGAAGAATTGGGCCCCATTATGGAGAATTACACGAAGAAAAATAATATCCGAAAAGAAGAAGGAGCGATTGGCGTATTCACTAATGAACGAATTGTCAGATCTGAAATGTTTGTGCATGTGGTGAAAATGCTGATCGGACAATGGGAATACAGCCAGGTGCGTAGATAAGGATTACTTTTTATAAGGACGCTAAAACATATAAGATGAAGCTCAATGATCTAGAAGAGTACAGTGTTTACATAAGATAAAAATGGATTCAAAAAAAGGACAGTCCCGATAAGCAGCTGGGGCTGTCCTTTTTATCCTTTAGAAAATTATTATGATTTTTTCCTTTTTGACAAGGACGGAATTTTCTTTACCAGTTTTTTTAATTTCACTTTGCTAAAAATGTTATATTCTCTTTTTCTGTCTGTTCCTTTTTCTGAAGGTGTGATCTTATCCTGGTTTAAATCAATTCCTTCGAGCTGGAACTGAGAAACTATAGCCTGGAGGCCGGATGCTATGTTGCTTAAGGCTGAAGCAGCTTCATTGACTTGAGAGATTGCAAGCAATTGAGTTTCACTTGAAGCGCTGACTTCTTCCGAGGCTGCAGCAGATTGTTCCGAGATTTCATATACAGTTTCCATTTGTTCCGAAAGTATATTATTTGAGCTTTGGATACCTGTAATAGACTGCTGGACCGCGGAGATCTTCGTATTGATACTGGAAACGTTCTGCACAATGTTTCCAAACGCATTTTTAGTCAGGTCAACGGAAGTGCTTTGTTTTTCTTTATATTCGTTAAATTTCTCTGCTTCATACATGAGCTTGGCCATTTGCCCATTCATATTCTTAATTACCTTTTGGATGTTTTGCGCCTCAGATTTTGAGCGCTCCGCAAGCTTCCTTACCTCACTGGCAACTACCGCAAAGCTGCGGCCAGCTTCTCCTGCTCTTGCAGATTCTATAGCAGCATTTAAAGCAAGCAGATTCGTATTTTCCGCAATTTCTTGAATGGTTCCTACAATACTTGAAATTTCCTGCGACTGCTTTGAAGCATTTTGGATCTGCAGGGTAAGGTGGTTGGCCAGCTCAAGAAATTGATCTGAAGTTAACTGAAGGCTTTGGATTACATCCAGCCCTGACTGTCCTTCCAATTCTGTTCTCTTCGCTTCGAGTGCAATATCATGCGTTAGTTTTTCAGATTCATTAATGGATACAGTGACATTTTTAATGATTGTATTACTTTCCTCCAGCTGTGTTGTTTGGCTGGAGGCTCCTATAGCAACCTGTCTGATGGCCTGGTTCACTTCGTTCGACTGTGCAGAAGTTTCTTCCGAAATGGCAGCGAGATTTTGCGAGGAAGAGTTTAGCTTGTCTGCAGAATGCATGACATCAGTCAAAGAAATCAGGACCTTTTCCGCCATCTGGTTAAAGGTATGAGCTAATTCGCCCATTTCATCATTTGTGACTTTTTTAACACGGTGGGTCAAATCACCTGAACCGATTTTCTCAGCGCCGCTTTTCAGGGACGCAATAGAGGCACTGATGGCTCTAATGAGGAATATGCCAATGCTCAGCAGCACAGCAACAAGTAGAAAGCTAATAAGCATCGAACTAATAAACATAAATCGGGATTGATTGTTGAGGCTTTTAGTTAATTCTTGCTGGGCTTCTCCCACTTTTTGGTCTACTTCTAGTGCTGCTTTCTCAATAGCGGTGCCAGCTTTATCAAAGGATTCAATATAGTCATCTGTAATGTAATAGTTGGCAACCATGATTTTTGTTGAATTATGGAATGTATCAAATAAAGCCAGCAGGGACTTTTTTTGGTCTTGATTTAATTTAGATTCGGAGACATTTTGTTCGAATGAACTGGAAAGCAGTAAAAATTGCTTATATAGATCTTCATCTTTAGTGGCAAGATATTGTTTTTCATACATCGTAATCTCTGCAAACTGATTGGATAGCTGTCCATCCTTATTTTTTGCAAAATAAGCAAGAATCGCATTCTCTGCCTCGGCGATTTCTCCCTTTAAACCCTGATTCTGATTATATCCAATTTCCTGATACATTTTTATGAGAGTTATGTATTGTTCTCTATAACTGGAGGCACTTTCTTCAATTTTCTTAAATTGTACTGATAGTTCTGGATAGTCTTTATATTTTTTGGCCAATTCTTTTGATTTAGTTCTGATTTGAGAATTATTTCGTATAGCTATATCAGCTGTCACTTGCATCGGTTCACGAAGATATTGCTGTTCAAACTTTCTGGTCACAGCCATATTATATTTAATATCCTTGCTTGCCCCTACTGCATCATATAGCAGGATTTGCTCTTTTTTTGCGTTGTTTTGAATGCTATTGGAGATAATGTTGAATATGCTTAACAAAATGGATCCGGTTAGCGAAATGATAAGGATAAATCGAACTTTTGCTCTAATGGTTTTCATTGCTTCCCCCTGCCTTTTTACATGCACTATGGATTAATTTTCCTATTTGTTTAAATTTAATTTATTTTTTGACAATTAACAACATAATTCTTCAATACACGCATATGCTTGTGAACCGATACTTTTTAATAGTCTATCTGATTAATGTTTGATATTATCAGGCTATATATAAATAATCGGCAGAATACAGAAAAATGAAGGAGTTTTTATCATGAAAAAACTTGAATCAGCTGAACAATTTCAGGAGTTAAAGAATACGGGGAAATCAGTATTTTTATTTTCAGCAGACTGGTGCCCGGATTGTAGGTTTATTGAACCATTTATGCCTGAAGTGGAAGAAAAATATAAAGACTTTACGTTTACATATGTAGATAGAGATCAATTTATAGATATTTGTGCTGAAAACGATGTTTATGGCATACCGAGCTTTATTGCCTATCAAAATGGCGAAGAGCTTGGACGTTTTGTCAGCAAAGACCGAAAAACTCAGGAAGAGATTGAGAAATTCATTGAAGCTTTATAAGTAAATCAGCCCGCACCTTCCTGAAGCCTGCTGGCTATTTGGGAAAGTTGCGGCTTTTAAAAATCACCGGCTGGGAGGTAGATTGCGGTGAAAATGACAGCTGTTAAAATGAAGAACATCCTTATAGAAAAATTACAAAACCCTGAACGCTCTTTCCAATGGGATAAGGAAAAGGATACTCTTCGAATTATCAATGATAAAACGGGAAAAGGTATCACGGTCACTCTTTCCGGAATTATCGCCAATTGGGAGACAGGTAAAGAAAAGGCAATTGAAGAAGTTGTTTATTACGTGAATGAAGGGTTATCGGTGATGGGGGAAACTCATTCCTTGCAAGGAAATGAGAAGAATATCCTGCCGGTTATACGTTCTGCCTCCTTTCCACAGGAGTCAAAAGAAGGAGTGCCCTTTCTCTTCGACAGTCATACGGCAGAGACTAGAATTTATTACGCACTGGATTTAGGAAAAACCTACCGTCTGATTGATGAACAAATCATTCACAAAGAAGGATGGGAAAAAGAAAGAATTAGAGAAATTGCCCGCTTTAATGTCAGGTCACTGTCTGTTTCTCTAAAAGAAGACCAGGTTGCAGGAAATGTATTTTACTTTATGAACACAAATGATGGATATGATGCCAGCAGGATTCTGAACTCATCGTGGCTTGATGCAATTAAAAGCGAAATCTCCGGAACGATGGCGCTGGCTGTTCCTCATCAGGATGTTCTTATAATTGCTGACATCCGGAACCAAACTGGGTACGATATACTGGCGCAGATGGCTATGAGTTTTTTTGCAAGTGGACATGTTCCTATAACTGCGCTATCTTTCTTATATGAAGATGGTGAATTAGAACCTATTTTTATCCTTGGAAAAAACCAGCCTCAAGAAAATAATACGAACAAATGATAAAAACCGCCTGCAGCGGTTTTTTATTTTTTCGCAAAAAGATACACCTTTGCTGAAATTAACAATTTCTCGTTACCTGCCGAAATATGCAGAGTAGGCATATTTTAGAAATAAATCGAGCCTTTAAGCTTAGTTTAAGGTTCAGCGGGAAAGGGAAAATGTTTTCGGCGGGTTAAAAAAGAGGTTGGAAGCACTGTGATAATCCAGATAAACCCATTCTTTATATACATTTAACTAATCTTATTATTTTACTCGAAATTTTCTAAAATACTGTTAAACTAGAACAAAAGCATACAAAACGCAAATATTTGACAGTGTCTTTTTCTTTTCCTTGTTAATAGGAAGATATCATACATACCGGGCTGGATGTACTTATGCCAAAAACACAGAACATTAAACTAATCTGACTAAGACATAAATAGAAAGAGTGATTTCATTGAAATGGCTAATGAAAAAGCTATCAAATATCTTCCATCATGAAGAGGAGATTATTGAGGTTGAGGAAATCATTGTAGATGATTCCATGGAAGCTGAAGAACTGCAGCGTAAAATTGAACAAGCAAAAGCAAAGATCATAGAATCCGGTTCACCTGGCGGCAAGAAAAAGCCTGCCATGCCTGAACCGATTATTGAAGAATATGTACCAAAAGAACATAAGAATTATAAACCAATCGTGCCAATAATCGGTGAGGCATCTCGGCAAAAGCGGGATGTGGATGCGAAGATTTCGTATCAATATCCGAAAGGACAATTCCGCTTTCCTGTTATTTCTGATGAGGAAGCTCGTACAAAACGTAAATCTGGAATCCGTGAGCCTGATCGGAGGAGCTCCAAACAGAAACAAAAAGCGCGCGGAGCAGAAAAGCCGCTGCCTGATTATACAACAGGGAATAGAGGAAATTCTTCTGCCAAAATTGAACCCAAGAAACGCCCTTTTAGACCAACGGAGATACCATCGCCAATTTACGGCTTTAAACAGAGGCCTCCGAAAGAGGGAAGAGCCGATGTACCGTCCGTACCTGTATATGAAGATCAATTGTCCGCTGATTTATTGGATAACATTGCTCCATTAACTGGACATAATGAGGCTGCTCCTATTCCCGGATTAATCTATGAATCTCAGAAATACACGGAACCACGTCATTCGTTCGAAAAGGAAGAAGTATTTTCAAATACTCCTCAAAATGAGGCAGATGAAAAAGGCAGTGAAATACAGCTGGAAAGCGGTCATCATTACTTAGTCAGGCCCGTACATCATTCTTCTGGAATTGAAAGTGCTGACCTGCAGACAGATGGGAAATTAAACAGTGAATACCTGGATAGAGCCGAGCAGCAGCTGAAGGATGAGGCAGAACCTATTCAGCACAGCACGATTGAAGAGGAAGAAGCTGTCCAGCTGTATCAGAGCGCAGAAAGCGAACCTGAGACTTACGAAGAAGTATATGAGGAACAGACAGCAACACCTATTCAGCACAGCCCGATTGAAGAGGAAGAAACTGTCCAGGTGTACCAGAGCGCAGAAATCACACCTAAGACTTACGAAGAAGTATATAAGGAACAGACAGCAGAACCTATTCAGCACAGCCCGATTGAAGAGGAAGAAGCTGTCCAGCTGTATCAGAGCGCAGAAAGCGACCCTGAAACTTACGAAGAAGTATATGAGGATCAGACAACAGAACCTATTCAGCACAGCCCGATTGAAGAGGAAGAAACTGTCCAGCTGTATCAGAGCGCAGAAAGCGAACCTGAGCTTCCTGTCGAAGAAGTATATGCGGAACCTTTGAGCAGCAGCGAACAGGAAGATAAGCAGACAGCGGTGTTAAATGAACCTGAACCCGAAAAGAAAAGGAAAACAATACCCTTTAATGTAGTGATGCTCAAGCAGGATAAGAAAAAGCTTCCGAATAAATATACTCCTGCCAAAGCAAACAACAGCCAGAAGAGCACTGTGCTTCCGATCAAGGCGAAAATGGAGCATAGAACTGTAAAAGAATCCAGTATGGAGTTTACGAACGAGGGAGAAGACCTGTCCCATATGGCGGGGAAGTATACATTTCCGTCCATAGATCACCTGACTCCTGCAGCTTTTGTTGAAGATGACCGGGAATGGCTTTTGGAGCAATCCGAAATTTTAAATGAAACTCTATTAAATTTTAATGTAAGAGCCAAGGTAGTAAATGTGGCACAAGGACCTTCTGTGACAAGATTTGAGGTACAGCCGGAGCCAGGGGTAAAAGTAAATAAGGTAACCAATTTGGCAGACGACATAAAGCTTAGTCTTGCCGCGAGGGATATAAGGATGGAAGCGCCGATACCAGGCAAGCATACAATTGGAATTGAAATTCCTAACAGAAAAAGCAAGCCTGTTTTTCTTAGAGAAGTTCTTGAGAGCGATGCTTTCAGAGAAGAGAGCTCACCTCTATCTGTAGCATTAGGCTTAGATATTTCAGGGGAACCTATTGTAACGGATCTTAGAAAAATGCCTCACGGGTTAATTGCAGGAGCTACTGGTTCAGGAAAAAGTGTATGCATCAATACTATGCTAGTCAGTCTATTATATAAGGCCGCGCCACATGAGCTTAAATTATTATTAATTGACCCTAAAATGGTCGAGCTTGCTCCGTATAACCATATTCCTCATCTTGTAAGCCCGGTAATTACGGATGTTAAAGCAGCTACCGCTGCTCTAAAATGGGCTGTAGAGGAAATGGAACGCAGATATGAGGTGTTTGCTCATACCGGTGTCAGGGATATTAACCGCTTTAATCAAAAAGCCGAGCAGGCCGGTCAATTTTCTCAAAAACTTCCTTTAATTCTCATTATTATTGATGAGCTGGCTGATTTAATGATGGTAGCCCCAGGAGAAGTGGAAGAAGCGATCTGCCGGATTGCACAAAAAGCGCGTGCATGCGGAATTCACTTAATATTAGCGACCCAGAGACCGTCAGTGGATGTTATTACTGGACTTATTAAGGCAAATATTCCAACTAGAATTGCATTCTCTGTTTCATCTCAGATTGATTCTAGAACGATCATTGACACAGCGGGAGCAGAAAAACTGCTCGGGCGCGGGGATATGCTGTTTGCTGAAAATGGCTCTTCCAAAACGGTTAGGATTCAGGGGACCTTTGTCTCTGATGACGAAATAGACCAGGTTGTAGAGCATGTCAAGATGCAGCAGGAGCCGCAGTATCTATTTGAGCAGGAAGAACTCATGAAGAAAACGCAGATTGTTGAGGATGCTGATGAATTGTTTTTTGATGCCTGTGAATTTGTAGTCAATCAGACTATGGCCTCAGCATCCAGTCTGCAGAGAAGATTTCATATAGGCTATAATAGAGCTGCCAGGTTAATTGAGATGATGGAAGTTAAAGGAATTATCTCTGAAGCAAGAGGCAGTAAACCAAGAGAAGTATTAATTTCCGAAGACGAACTTGAATATATAAATGCGAATACCATGGCCTAGTTCATGGTATTCTTTCTGTGAAATATAAAAAGAATAGTATAGTATAAAGAATACGATGCTTGTCTTATCGGGATCCCTTTCATGAAATTACATACATGCCTTCATCTGAGGTCATAAATCAGCTTGTACGGCCCGAATGCTTGCCCTTAGAACATCAGTGGGAGCATTTGTATATAATGATCTAAAACCCTTTTAAATTTATAGTTGTGCATTCTTATTTATCCAGTCTGCAAAAAGCTGGTTTGTACCAGCGCAGACTAAGGCACACTGCTTATGAACGATATCAACGTGAAAAAGTGGAATCAATGCCCTGCGGCATTTAGTTTAAACTATGTTATAATGCTATTCATGGATGAGAGAGTTTTAAAATGTTATAATTAACAAGCTGTATTTAATTGTCCCTATCGAACAAGAAAATCTATTAACATCTACAGACTAAAAAAGATCACGTCCTTTACTGTCATACAGTAGACGATTGCTGGAGGTTCTCTCTATGACTGTTTATCATTTTGTTGGAATTAAAGGATCTGGAATGAGCGCACTGGCTCAGATCCTTCATGATATGAACTATTCAGTTCAAGGTTCAGATATAGAAAAACACTTCTTTACCCAGGCTGGATTAGAACGTTCAGGAATTAAAATATTTCCATTCGATGTGGAGAATATTGAACCAGGAATGACTATTATTGCAGGCAATGCTTTTCCAGACAGTCACATGGAAATCCAGCGTGCAATGGAGCTTGGTCTCCCTGTTATCAGGTATCACCGCTTTTTAGGTGATTTCATGAAAAACTTTACAAGCGTAGGAATTACAGGAGCCCATGGAAAGACGTCCACTACAGGGTTATTAGCCCATGTTATGCGGGGCGCGAAGCCGACATCCTTTTTAATTGGCGATGGTACAGGCAAGGGTGATGAAAATGCTCAATATTTTGTATTTGAGGCATGCGAATACCGCCGTCATTTCCTATCTTATCATCCGGATTATGCGATCATGACAAACATTGATTTTGACCATCCGGATTATTTCTCAAGCATAGAAGATGTATTTCAAGCGTTCCAGGATATGGCCTTACAGGTTGGAAAAGGGATTATCGCATGCGGCGATGATGAACAGCTTCAGCGTGTTCAAGCTAAGGTACCTGTCCTGTTTTACGGCTTCAGCGAGGAAAATGATTTCCAAGCAAGAAATGTTTCTACGTCTGGCGAGGGTACGTCATTTGAAGTATATGTTAGGAATACGTACTATGAGTCCTTTTCCATTCCAACCTTTGGAAACCACAACGTTCTAAACGCTCTTGCCGTCATTGCTTTGTGCCAGTACGAAGATATTGAAGTGGAAGCTGTGAAGCAGCAGCTTAAAACTTTTACAGGGGTTAAACGCCGGTTTTCCGAAAAGGAGCTGGGCCATCAAATTATTATTGATGATTATGCCCACCATCCGACGGAAATCACTGCAACAATTGACTCAGCCCGTAAGAAATACCCTAATAAAGAAATTGTGGCCGTTTTTCAGCCGCATACCTTCACAAGGACTCAAACCTTTCTTTCCGATTTTGCTGACAGCCTGAATCTGGCTGACAAAGTTTATTTATGTGAAATCTTTGGATCGGCCCGTGAAAATCAGGGGAAATTATCCATTGAGGATTTAAGAGAAAAGATTCCTGGTGCTGAGCTGCTTAATGAAGAAAATACCGCACCGCTGATGGAACACCAGAATGCCGTCATCTTGTTTATGGGAGCAGGGGACATTCAAAAATTCCAGGTGGCCTATGAGGATCTAGTTTTACCTAAATAAAAAAGAAATCCACATTCTGTAATGGAATGTGGATTTTTTAATAAGAAAGAGAAAAATTGTTTGAAAAGCTAAGCCAAAAGCTTAACCTTTTGATCACATATTATTCAGAAAGGCACCGTTCTCTGCTTTTCGTTTTGTCCAGCTGCGAACTGCCTTCCTCGAGTCATAAGCCAATCAGTCCATGGGAGGGAAAGGCGCCTCCCACGGCCTGCTCGTCTTATGCTTGTCGGAAGGCTGCCTTTCTTATCATTTTTGTGTATGAATAAGTAGTCTTTGAAACCTAAAAATACCCCAGAATATAGATATTATTCAGAAAGGCACCGTTCTCCGCTTTTCTATCTGTCCAGCTTCGAACTGACACCTTCGGTCATAAGCCAATCGCCATCAAAAGGCAAGAGCGGCCTTTCGCTGCCGCTCGCCTTATGCCTGTCAGGTGTCTGCTTTTCATTAGTCTGAGGCAAGATAAAAAAGGCTAAGCCATAAGCTTAACCTTTTGATCACATATTGTTCAGAAAAGCACCGTCCTTCGCTTTTCTATTTACTTGAGGTTCTCTGGATTTAATTTTTCTAATTCAGGAAGGACAAAACGCCCATCTTTTCGAATTAATACATCGTCAAAGTAAATCTCTCCGCCGCCGTATTCCGGACGCTGGATGTTCACCATGTCCCAGTGAATATTAGAATGGTTGCCATTAAAAGCTTCATCGTAACATTGCCCAGGAGTGAAGTGGAAGCTTCCGTCGATTTTTTCGTCAAAGAGGATATCCTGCATCGGAGTCTGAATATGTGGATTTACTCCTATTGCGAACTCGCCTACAAACCGTGCCCCTTCATCTGTATCAAATATTTTGTTAATACGCTCTGTATCATTTGCTTCTGCTTCAACAATCTTCCCATCTTTAAATGTTAGTTTAACATTTTCAAAAGTAAAGCCATGATAAGGGGATGGAGTGTTATATGTAACTGTTCCATTTACAGAGTCTTTAACAGGAGCTGTATATACTTCTCCATCAGGAATGTTCATTTCGCCGGAACATTTAATAGCCGGGATATCTTTAATAGAGAAAGAAAGATCTGTGCCTGGACCCGTAATCCGCACTTTATCGGTTCTAACCATTAGATCGACCAGGCTGTCCATAGCTTCGCTCATTTTGCTGTAGTCCAGGTTGCATACATCAAAATAGAAATCTTCAAAAGCTTCTGTGCTCATTTTGGCAAGCTGTGCCATTGATGATGTCGGGTAGCGAAGAACAACCCATTTTGACTTCGGAACACGGATTTCACGGTGGACTTTTTTACCTACTGTGTCACCGTAGATCTTCAGCTTATCAGACGGTACGTCAGCCTGCTCATTGATATTGTCGCCAGAGCGAAGGCCGATATATGCGTCCATTTTGGACATAACATTTGCTTCAAAATCTGCAATCATATTAAATTGTTCTTCCTGTGCTCCCATAAGCATAGCGCGGTCCACTTGTGCATCCTTTAATAGTACAAATGGATAGCCACCAGCTTCATATGCTTCTTTTACAAGAGCTGTAACAAGTTCTCTCTGAAGCCCAAAATTTTCGATAAGGACTTTTTCGCCTTTCTTAAGCTGTACAGAGTAATTGATTAAATTCTTCGCAAGCTTCTGAATTCTAGGATCCTTCATATGTATTCCTCCAAAAATTTCTTTTCACAATTCTTATTGTAACCGAAATCTTCAAAAAGTTTTACTATTTTAAGACTTATATGCAGGCTGAAAAATAATATTTTTATTTCATTCTTAGAAAAGCAGGAATTTTTTATGATTATATTGAAAAAATACTTAGTAGTTTATAATGTCAACAACCGGGTAATTAAACTACTGTATACACAAGGAGGTGTTCAAGTGAGAATTATTTTATACTTAAGCGTTGCAGTCATCGCAATAGCATTCTTAATATTGGTACTGTATCTCGCAAAAACGTTAAAATCTTTACAAAGTACGCTCGATAGCGTTTCACAAACGTTATCAGGACTGGAGAATCAGCTCCAGGGTGTAACTCAGGAAACAGCTCAGCTGTTACATAAGACCAATACACTCGCTGAAAATATCCAGAAAAAGACGGAGAACCTTGATTCGGTCTTCGTTGCCGTCAAAAATGTCGGCACATCCATTCAGGGCTTTAACACTACTCTTCAAAAAGTATCGGCTAAAGCTCAAAACAAGTTAGACCACAATGAAGATAAAATCGCTCAAATCATTCAATGGAGCAGTGCAATTATGGAGCTCCGTGATAGATGGAAAACTAAAAATGCCTATCCTGAACAAGCTAATGCCGGCGGAATTGAATTGCAGGCACAAGCGAGCGATAATCTTCCAAAAAAGAGATTTTTAAGATCCCGTTATTAAATTTTATTTAATATAAATTGAAAGGGGAATTTATTATGACACAAAGAGAAAACAATCAAGCATTTAGAGAGAATGGGCAAGTTTACCGGGAAAACGGGCAAGTTTACCGTGATAATCAACAATTACACCAGGAGTACAGAGAAAACAGAGAGAACATTAACACAAAGGATTTCTTAATCGGTACACTGATTGGCGGAATTGTAGGGGCAGCCACTGCTTTATTTATGGCTCCTAAATCAGGGAAGGAATTACGTGGTGATTTAAATACACAAACCACTAATCTTCTTGATAAAACAGAAAAGATCCGCCAGACAGCAATGGAAAAAGGAACGCAGATTGCAGGTGTTGCTAAAGACCGCACAAACACTATAACAGAGACTGTGACGAGCACATCTCAAAACTTAATGAATAAAGTGAAGACGATGACAGGCAAAGACAAGGGCACAGGCACAGAAGAAGATTCACAAAAGTATGGCCTGTCAAATACAGCAGACTCTATCAAGGCTGTTGTACCTAACGACTATGCTGATTCGACAGACGATATGGAAGATATCCTTACCTCAGCAGATATGGCCGCAGCTGAAGGCATAGAATCAGCCTCAACCAATGATTTTACAGCTGGTACAACGACATCAACAGGCAGCACTTCTGCCGGTAATACAACTTCTGGTACGGCTAAAGCTGGAACCAGCTCATACGCTACTTCTGGATCAGGTTCTGTGTCCAATAGCAAGGACAGCAGCAAAGGGTCTTCTCAGAATAATAGCTCTTCCAGCCAAAAGTAATTTTGGCAGTTAATCTTTAACTTAAAGCAGCGTTTTGGCATATAAGGCGGCGAAGTGGTATTATAGCTTCATCGCCTTCTTTATTTTATAAAGAAAAAAGGAGCATAACTTTATGTCATTAAAAAAAATACTATCTCAAGACCAATTTAGTGAATTAGCAGAAAGTGAATCTTTTTTGTTAGTTAAGCATAGTTTAACTTGCCCTGTCAGCCAGGCAGCATTTGAAGAATATCAGCAATTTGCAGAAGAGAATGATGTAAATACAGCCTATCTAACTGTTCAAGAGGCACGTCCTCTTTCAAACTATGTAGCTGAAAAATATTCTGTGAAGCATGAGTCTCCTCAAGCCATTTTATTCCGAAATGGAGAAGCAGTCTGGAATGCCTCTCACTGGAAAATTACAGTTAAGTCTCTTCGGGAAGCCATTCAAGCCCAGTAACATGTAAAAGGAGCAATCCATTAATTTTATGGACAGCTCCTTTTTTACTGCCTTTCTTTAATCCAGGTGCAGCGGTACTGACTGGGCGGCCGGCCAGAAAAGCTTAAGCTCGTCACCAGCCTCAATTTTTTCATGAAAAGCGGTTTCTTCATTATTTTTTAAAAGGAGAAACCTGCTTTTTGGATTGGGAGGCATATCAATATGCACGGCATTAAATATATCCTGAAAAATAAAGGGCTCTATTCTTCTTTGTACCATACGGAGCTCTTCACCGCTGTTTAGAGTTTCCTGATCTGAGAGCTTTTCTTCCCCCCGGTAAAATTCAGTGATTTCTTTCTTAAGGAGAATCTTTTTTTCATTGAATGTGACCATGATTGAATAATCTAAGAGAATATTTAAGCTTTCTGCCACTTCTCTCACCGTAAGCTGCTCAGATTTGTCTATCAAAATCTCATCATTATGATCATACAGTGAATGAGCTTTAGCTTCTATTCCATTTTTAAAGAGCTTGCCAGCGGCTCTTTCAATCATATAAAATTTATGGTTAATTTTGATTTTAAAGGGCTGAAGTGCAGAGAATAGAGGATTCAGCTTCAGCGCTTGAAGCAGGGATTCTATAGTATCCGGGAGCCGGCAGACAATTTCATCTCTGTCCAATACTAATTCGTCCCCAGTGGCCACTATTCCATTTTGCTTTATTATTGCTTCTACGATATATTTAGTGCCATTTATCGTGACGGTTTTCCGCGGAATATCGTCTAATATCTCACTTATCTTTACAACGGGAGGCTTTCCATCCATCCCTTTTTCGATCAGGATGGAGTCATTGCTGTTTACCTCTGTATTAAAAGCACATGGCTTCCCATTTAAGAACAGAGAAGGGGGGGAACCATGAAAACCAGGAATAGTGACCCATTGATTATTGATTGAAGCCATAATGGCCATTCCAGGTTTACCATATAGCTTGCTGAACTTCATTCCGGATGCAAGAAGGCAGTCTCCAACCGTAAGTTTTTTCATATCAAACAAACGTATAGTCTGGCCGTTTACCACTACACTAATGTATTGTACCGGGTTGTTTAATGCTGACATGGCAATTCCAATGGGAGTCACAAGTTCTGGACCTTTATGAATTCCTTCTTCAAAGGTTAACTGGCTGATAGCTTCTGTACCGCGAATGGCAATCCTGTTTTCAGGCAGGTTAAGCTTATCGGCTAACAGTTTTGGAAGCTCTGGAGTTAAACTTCCTCCTCCTACAAGCATGACAGCTTTAGGCGGCTTATGGTTATTCAGATTATATATCTCATCTTTTATTGTATCTGCAAGTCTATTGAGAGAAGGATTTATTAATTTTATGGCTTCTCCTCTAAAAATTTCAGTTTCAAAGCCAAGAATATCAGTTACTTTTATAGACTCTGCTTCACTTAACTTCCTTTTTGTCTGTTCTGCCAGCGGGAAGTCAAGCAAAAATTGATCACTGATGGCCTCTGTTATTTCATCTCCTGCTACAGGAACCATTCCATATGCTATGACAGTTCCCATATCGGTTAAGGCAATATCAGAAGTTCCGGCACCTATGTCCACTAGCGCTACATTCAGCCTTCTCATGGAAGGAGGAATAAGTACATTAATGGCAGCAATCGGTTCTAGTGTAAGAGCCTGCATTTCAAGATCAGCTCTTTTTAGGGCAGCCATCAGCGACTCTACCACCACTTTTGGCAGGAAAGTGGCGATGATTTCTGCGCTCGCTTCAGATCCGCTCTGGTCAATTAAATTTCCAATTTCATGGCCGTCGAGTCTATAAAAAAGGACGGAATAGCCCACACAATAATAGTTGTAGCTATGTTCATTTGCACTGTCAGCCACCTGGGATTGAGCCTGCTGCACAGCTGATAGTTCTAGATGGAGAATATCTTCCTTCTCCATCATAGGTTTGCCGTTGATATCAATTGAAACAACTGCTCTTTCCGTTTTAAGCGCGCGTCCCGCTGCAGCCACACAAACCTTTGAGAGAGGGCCATGTTTTATTTCTAAAGCTTCTTTTATTTCTGAAATGATAGAAGAAACGGAAATGACGTCATGAATCTGTCCATCCAGCATGGCCCGCTCAGTGTGTTCCTTAGTAAGTACTTCTAATACATGAAAGCTATCATTCTTTTTTTCGATTATGATGCCTACCACGGAATGTGTTCCAATATCCAGGGCAAATATCTTTTCGGGCAATGAACACACCTACTTTTATATTTTTATGCTTTAACGCTTAAAAGCGTTTTATTGTTAAAGAAAAAGTTCGTGACATATAAAATAATATCATTTATAATGAACACTAATTACTAATGAATGTACCATATATTTTTTTTTCACAAAAGATTCCATTTATCGATGATGCGAAATATTCTTCTTTTCGAAATTGTGAATCAGGCAGGCCAAGAATTTAGATATCATGAAAGGGTGAAGGATAGTGAGCAACCAGGAATTGGATGTATTGCGGAATAAGCTGGATGATATTAATCTTGATTTATTAAAGCTTATTAATGAAAGAGCAAAACTTGTACAGGAAATTGGAAAAGTAAAAGAGAAGCAGGGCGTTAATAAATTTGATCCAGTCCGCGAAAGAAAAATGCTAGACCTTATTAAGGATCATAATGATGGTCCATTTGAAAATTCTACGATTGAAAAGCTTTTTAAGGAAATTTTCAAAGCCGGTCTAGGCCTCCAGGAAAGCGAACAGAAAAAAGCTCTTCTTGTATCTAGAAAGAAAAAGCCTGAAAATACTTTGATAAACCTTAAAGGCGAAATTATCGGCAATGGAATTCCCAGCTTTGTATTTGGCCCATGTGCGGTAGAATCATATGATCAGGTGGCAATAGTAGCTGAAGCAGTAAAAAGAAAAGGATTAAAGCTGCTGAGGGGCGGTGCCTATAAACCAAGGACATCTCCATATGATTTCCAAGGACTAGGCCTCGATGGCTTGAAAATTCTTAAAAGAGTAGCCGACGAATATGATTTGGCTGTAATAAGCGAGATCGTAAACCCCGCAGATATTGAAACAGCTGTTGAATACTTAGATGTTATCCAAATCGGCGCAAGAAATATGCAGAATTTTGAATTACTTAAAGCCGCCGGCCAAGTTGATAAACCTGTCCTGTTAAAGCGCGGACTTGCAGCGACAATTGATGAGTTTATACATGCTGCTGAGTATATCATGTCCCAGGGCAATGGCAACATTATCCTTTGTGAACGAGGAATTAGAACATATGAGAAGGCCACAAGAAATACATTAGATATCTCAGCCGTTCCCATTCTTAAACAGGAAACCCACCTTCCGGTAATGGTCGATGTGACTCACTCTACCGGCCGCAGAGACCTGCTGATTCCAACTGCTAAGGCTGCCTTAGCCATAGGTGCTGACGGGGTAATGGCAGAAGTCCACCCGGATCCTGCTGTTGCATTGTCAGATTCTGCTCAGCAAATGGACTTTGAACAATTTGATCAATTCTGGGAAGAAATTCAAAAATTGAATTGGGTAACCGTTTAATATTTCCAAATCAGCCTCCCTTTTGTGGAGGTTTTTTCTTTTTTTTTTGCCTAATACCGAAAAAAACGGGTTTTTTACAATAATTATCTTGAAAAACTATGCTTATGATTGCAGGAATCGAATACCGTATCGTAATATTAAATACATATAGATTGGACAAGTTATATATTCCATTATATGTTTAAATTAAAGGCTAGCGGTAAATAGAACAATTAAGGTACGGTTTGAAACGTCAAATTTTTATTTTACCTATACCAGAATAATTTTATTCTGTTCATTTTAGCTTAATTAATTTTAAATAAACCTAATGTCTATGGGGAAAAAGAATAATAAGGAGTGGTGACTATGAACATAACCATATATGACGTAGCAAGAGAAGCTAATGTTTCCATGGCTACAGTCTCAAGAGTTGTGAACGGAAATCCAAATGTAAAACCAGCTACAAGAAAAAAAGTAATGGAAGTGATCGACCGGCTGGGCTATCGTCCCAACGCTGTAGCTAGAGGGCTTGCCAGCAAGAAAACAACAACAGTAGGAGTTATTATACCTGACATCTCCAGTATATTCTTTGCTGAATTGGCACGCGGCATTGAAGATATTGCGACGATGTATAAGTATAATATTATCCTCAGCAACTCTGACCAAAACACGGAAAAAGAGCTTCATCTTTTGAATACAATGCTTGGAAAACAAGTGGACGGAATTGTATTTATGGGATCAAATATTACAGAAGAGCATATTGAGGAATTTAAGAAATCCCCTGTACCTATTGTTTTGGCCGGCACCATAGAGGAATCTGGACAAATCCCATCTGTTAATATAGATAACGAGCAGGCGGCTTATGATGCTGCTAAATCATTTATAGACAGAGGCCATAAAAAAATTGCGTTCATTACGGGCGTCCATAAAGAGCCGACTACCGAGAGAAAGCTTGATGGATATAGAAAGGCTCTAGAGGAATCAGGGCTTTCGTTTAATGAGGATTTTCTTGTCGATGGCGATTATACATACGATTCCGGTATAGAAGCTTTTGAGAAGCTTATGAAAAATGACGAGAAACCAACAGCCCTTTTAGTCGGTGGAGATGAAATGGCCCTTGGAGTCGTTCATGCCGCTCAGGACAGGGGAGCTAATGTTCCAGATGATTTTGAAGTTATCAGCTTTGATAACACGAGACTTACGCTGATGGTAAGGCCTAGGATCACAACAGTTGTTCAGCCCCTATATGATATAGGAGCTGTCTCTATGAGGCTTTTAACTAAGTTGATGAATAAGGAAGAAGTGTCTGAGCAGTCTGTAATCCTTCCTCACCGTATTGAGGAAAGAGATTCTACTAAATAAAATCTTATATAAGAAACTGAAAGCCGGACTAGGCATGAGCCAAGTCCGGCTTTTTTTATATTTTGTTCATAGCATCCTTTTTATTAATAGAACGGATGGGGTAAAGGGCTTTATCTACAGTCTGTTCATTTTTTTCTGTTATTTCGGGCTTTCGGGGAATTGGTACATATATTCCGACAGGATCGTCCCAGGCTGTGGGGAGGCTGACCGGTGCCTTTTGCTGCCAGGCATTAATCCACGTCTGGGGCAGCAGGCCCGAATTGTTGGGGTTATCAGTCATTTCAAGCCAGATGAAGGACCAAGCACGAGGGACAACTCTCCAAATATCGTATCCGCCCCCGCCTACAGCTATCCATTTTCCACCGCAATATTGATGTGCAAGCTTATGAGCGAGCTTAGGTATTTCTCTATAAACTTTCATAGTTGCAGATAAGTGAGTTAAAGGATCATAGTAATGAGCATCTGTACCATTCTGCGTTAAGATGACATCAGGCTTAAAGAATTCACAAACCTCTGTAAATGACTTTTGATAAGCATCAAGCCAGGATTCATCCTCTGTAAATGCATCAAGCGGAATGTTAAACGAATAGCCATACCCTTTTCCCTGGCCTCTTTCGTTTACGTTTCCGGTACCGGGAAATAGATATCTTCCCGTTTCATGAATAGATAACGTGCAGACATCAGGATCATCATAAAATGTCCATTGCACCCCATCACCATGATGAGCATCAGTGTCAATATACAGCACACGTGCACCATACTTCTCCTGCAGATATTTAATAGCTACCGAGCTGTCATTATACACGCAAAACCCAGAAGCCTTCCCTCGAAAACCATGATGCAGTCCGCCTCCGAGATTTAGAGCGTGCTCTGCTTTTCCAATCATAACCTGGTCAACTGCGGTAAGTGTGCCGCCTACAAGGTATGCACTGGCATCATGCATGCCAGGAAAGATAGGGGTATCTTCTGTGCCTAGCCCATAGTTCTGCGCTTTTTCTGCGGGAAGAAGACCCTGGCCGGCTAGCTTGACAGCGTTTACATATTCTGGGTCATGAACTAATTCCAGCTCCTCGTCCGTTGCCTTTCTCGAGAAAATGATATCATCATCTGATATGGCTCCGTGTTTTTCAAGAAGATCCAAAGTCAAACGGATTCTTTGCTGGTTAAAGGGATGCTCATTATTGAATTTATAACTTAAAAATTGGTCAGAAAAGACGAAAACTGCTTTCTTCATAGAGATAACCCCGGCAATTTTGGCCAAAGCACCTCGTGCCCCGCATCCCTCAATTCCTGGATAACTGCGGATGGATTCATAGTCTGCACACGGATTACAAGAACCTTATAAGCTTCATCCATTTTGTCAGGATAGACAAGAATGCTGTTGATATTAGAATTTTTACTTTTAATAAGTGTCGCAATTTCACTTAACAGCCCAGTGCGGTTCGGCACCCGTATTTCGATTTGAGATCCTGGCTGGTTAGCCCCAGTAAGTTTAACAAGAGTATGAAGAAGGTCTGTTTCAGTTATGATACCGACCAATTTTTTTTCTGTAACGACCGGAAGACAGCTTATATCATGTTCATAAAAGAGAGCAGAGACTTCTTCAACAAAGTCCAGCGGGTGGCCGGTAATGACCTGCTTTTGCATAATGGAGCTTAGTGGGCGTTCGAGGTCCTCCTGATGCTCTTCTGCATGAAAAATAGATGGTGCTGCATCGCGCAGGTCTCTGTCGGTGATAAGCCCTACAACATGATCTTCCTGGTTAACTACAGGGATATGCCGTATTTTTTTTTCGTTTACAATCTGTATGGCTGTTTTGATCGTATCTGATTCCGCAAGCGTAATTACATCAGTCTTCATGATTTCTTCTAAAATCATTGGAATTCCCCCTTACAGCTTCAATCTAGTACATAAATCGGTTCATAAAGCGCAGGTTGTCAAATTTCTGAATAGACTCTGGACTGACTCTCTTGCCTATCCGGGCCATTAAACAATTTGCAGGGTGGGAACTTATTTCCGGATCGTCAGTGGCATAATAAACTAAGCCGCCTGCATTCATCATTTTTTCCATTACTTTCCGATATTCCCAGACGTTCAGCCCTGTCCCCTTTAAATCCCAATGCCAATAATACTCAGTCGTGATGATAATATAATCCTCCATGGCATCATCCATCATGGAAACTTTCAATAGGTTTTTTCCTACAGAGGCTCCTCTGAACTGAGGTATAACTTCAATCGCCCCAAGTTCAATTAAATCTTCCATCTTTCCTTCAGACCATCTTTCCAGTGGATCGGGATACAAGAAGGTTACATAGCCGACTACTGTATCCATATGTCTTGCAAGGATGATTCTGCCTTCAGGAAGATCGGCAATCTCAATCAGCGCCTTGTGCTGCTGAAATGCTGGCCGGAATGCAGTTAAATCTTCGTGGAAATCATAGGCTTTAAGCTTTTCGCCTTTTACGGGTCCTTCAATAATTAAAGTTCCATGTTTGGTTTTTAGCTCTGTGGCATTATAGATTTTTTTATATTCCATTCGTTCACCGCCTATTTCAACTCTCCTCTTATTATACATAAAATAGTAATTTAGCAATCTATTTTCATTGCATTTTCTTTGAAAGCAAATGTGGTGAGATCGTAGGTGCTTCAAAAGCAGTACATCTACTCCTGTAAGTTATCTAAAAATTGAGAATAGAAATTCTTTATACTATAATTATAGATGTATATTTAACAGAGGGGGAAGCGATGATGAAAGTGGAAGCGTTATCAGTAATCAGAGGGGACTATAATCTCCAAAGCTATGAAGATACATATCAAACTTTCGACTGGTCAGAAGCAGAAAAAGAATTTTCATGGTACGAGACAGGCAGAGTAAACCTGGCATATGAAGCAATTGACCGGCACGCTGAGACTTTTAGAAAAAATAAGGTTGCGCTTTATTATAGGGATGCTGAGCGCAATGAAAAGTATACCTTTAAAGAATTAAAGGAGTATACAGACAAAGCAGCAAATGTACTGAAGGCTTATGGAAATGTAGAAAAAGGCGACCGTGTATTTATCTTTATGCCCAGATCCCCTGAACTGTACTTCGCACTGCTGGGTGCTATTAAGCTTGGTGCCATTGTCGGTCCATTGTTCGAAGCCTTTATGGAGGGAGCTGTACGCGACCGCCTGGAGGACAGTGAGGCTAAAGTTCTTGTTACTACTCCTGAGCTGCTTTCCCGTGTACCGGTAAATGAACTTCCTGCATTGAAAACCGTTTTCCTTGTTGGGGAGAACGTACAGGAAGATGAAACGCATATCGATTTCAATGCAAAAATAAAAGAGGCAAGCAATAAGTTCCAGATTGAATGGGTAAGCCGCAATGATGGATTAATCCTTCACTATACTTCTGGTTCAACTGGAAAGCCAAAGGGAGTATTGCATGTACATAATGCAATGATTCAGCATTATCAGACCGGGAAATGGGTTCTGGACCTCAAAGAGGATGATGTTTATTGGTGTACGGCTGACCCGGGATGGGTGACAGGAACTTCTTATGGTATTTTTAGTCCTTGGCTGAATGGGGCTTCGAATGTGATCGTTGGAGGACGGTTTAAGCCAGAATCATGGTATCAGACTCTTGAAGATTATGGTGTAACTATATGGTACAGTGCTCCAACTGCGTTCCGGATGTTAATGGGGGCTGGAGATGAAATTATTAAGAAATTCGATTTGAGTGCCCTGCGCCACCTAATCAGTGTAGGGGAACCCCTTAATCCCGAAGTCGTACGCTGGGGAATGAAAGTATTCAATAAGCGGATCCATGATTCCTGGTGGATGACCGAAACAGGGGCACAGCTTATCAGCAATTACCCATGTATGGAAATTAAGCCAGGTTCAATGGGCAAGCCGATTCCCGGAGTCCAGGCAGCCATTGTAGACGATCAGGGCAATGAACTCCCGCCATACCGCATGGGCAATCTGGCTATAAAAAAAGGCTGGCCGTCCATGATGAGCACCATCTGGAATAATCAGCAGAAGTACGAATCTTATTTTATGCCAGGAGACTGGTACGTATCAGGAGATTCAGCCTATAAAGATGAAGATGGCTATTTCTGGTTCCAGGGTAGAATTGATGATGTAATCATGACGGCTGGAGAACGTGTGGGTCCGTTTGAAGTAGAAAGCAAGCTCGTCGAACATCCAGCTGTTGCTGAAGCTGGCGTTATCGGCAAGCCTGATCCTGTCCGAGGGGAGATCATAAAGGCCTTTATCGCCCTCCGGGACGGCTATGAAGCCACCGATGACCTTATTGAAGAAATCCGCCAATTCGTCAAAAAAGGACTGGCAGCTCATGCGGCACCAAGAGAAATAGAATTCCGGGACAAACTTCCAAAAACACGAAGCGGAAAAATTATGCGGCGTGTCTTAAAAGCCTGGGAATTAGATTTACCGACAGGAGACCTGTCAACGATGGAAGACTGATTTTTAGAAGAGCTGATCCTTTTGAGTTGTAATAGACTTAAGGGGGTCGGCTTTTTTGTCGGGAAATAATTGGTGTATAGGAGGATGCGAATGGTGGTGGTTCTGGAGCTGCTGTTAGGCAGGCTGCTGGCAAATGACTAAAAGAGTGGGCATTATCGGGAATGATAAGATGGGTTTTTCGGTAATTGGGTGGGCCGCGGCAAAGCGGGATTTGGTTGAGTTTTATGGCGAAGAGGAAATATAGTTTAGTGCGTGGGGCTTTTAATAGATGCACATCTAGATAGTCTGCCACGTAAAAGGGTGGATTAGCCGCCTAAAACTTCAGGCTGGCCACGAAAAAGGATGGGTCAGCCACATAGAACTTCGAGCTGGCCACGAAAAAGGATGGGTCAGCCACATAGAACTTCAAGCTGGCCACGTAAAAGGATGGGTTAGCCACCTAAAACTTCAAACTGGCAACGTAAAAGATTAGTTAGCCACCTAAAACTTCAAGGCTGGCCACATAAAAACATCAATTAGCCACATAAATCCGCTGCTGTGCCACATATGCTTTCAGTTATTAAACAGGTTCATACAATTCTTTCTTAAAAAATACAAAAATCTGTCTTTTTACCACCGTATAAGAAGAATCTAAGTTCCTGCATAGGATTTATGCTTAAGAATTTAAGGTTTATGATTAACTTTTGGAAGTTCACGCTTATGTTTTTGGATTTTATGCTTAACTTTATTAACTTTATGCTTATGAGTGAAATTTCTTTGCTTAGCATTTGTATATTTTTGCTTAATATGAAAGTTGTATGCTTATTGTTTAAATTATCTGCTTATGATTGAAAATGCTAACGTCACATCTACGCATACTCGTAGAACCTCAATGGTTTTATTAAAATCCAGCCATGCTTAACTGTAAACATCTTCCCTTTTACTAAACTAGGTTTGCAAATGCAGCACGTATGGCTGCAAATTGGTCACATAAACAATCAATAATTTTTGCCAAATATAAAGCTCCTCAACCATGAAGACCATCTGCATTCTTATAACCCGATGATTAACCCATCCTAAAAAAACAAGCCTCCATCACCTTATCTACATGCTTTCGTCTGCTTGGGACATACTGAAAAATGTAAATTTGTATTCAGGAGGCTAATGTATGAGTGATCATAACCAATATAAAACTGCACCGGCAGATGTCCCAGTTTTGCGGAGAATGGAGGACATTTGGAAAACAACATGCGGGACCTGGGAAAATTGTAATGATGTTACAGTTGCCTCATTCTTGTCTCAATGTGAGCAGGATAGTATTGATCCGCAGTTTTGTATGAGCTGGATTGAACAGAACAGTGATAAAATTCCTAATTGGTCATCGGTATCTGATACTGCAAGGGAATGGGTGAATGAGCATACTTCTACAGGGTCTCCGGTGGGCTTTGATGGAGATTTGCAGTAAATCACCTTAAACCTGCTGCCTCGGCCTAGCATGCACAAAAGGGAACCAGAAGAGGTTCCCATCCTTATTCCTACTTATTCTTTTTGGTTTGTTTATTTTTGTCTCCATCTGTACGGAAACCAGTTTGGGAGTCCTGATCGCTTCGCCTTTGCTCTATGCTGGTGTTTTCTTTCCCTTTTTCTAACATCTTTTCACCACCTTTTTCGCTTATATTTTGTATTAATTAGAGTTTTTATATACAGGATAGTATCTGGATAGCCTAAGGGGCTCTCTTTAAGGTAATCATTATTATTCTTTCGGAAGGCAGGGCAAGCATATGCAATCAAATGAAGAGCAGAGTTACATATTTGAAATGGAAGATTCTAAAGGTGAATTGGTAGTAAGCGGAAAAATAAAGGGAGATTCCGAAATGGAGTATTATGATGATTTGAAATTAAAAGCGGTTATTGCCCTGTTGAATTCTGTGGATCAAGAGCGTTTTACTGTTCATGGTAAGAACCGTTTGTTTACTGATTACATATCAGAGATAGAGGATACGATCAGCCAAATAAAAAAACATGAACGGTTTCAAGGTGAAATCCAATAGCTTCTCTTCATCCTTGGCGGCAGGATGTTTGGAGTTTATGATTCTGGATAAAACAAAAAGAGACGGATCTTAAACCGGGGGGGTGTTAGTATGGTAGAGAAAAAAATTGTGAAATACTGTGAGCACTGCAAGAAAGAAACCGTCCAGATGGCCAGAGAGGACGCCCTTGAAATAGAATACCGCTGTACAGAATGTGAAACAGAGCAGGATGTCGTTAAGACGTTTTTTTAGAGCTATATAATGGAAAAGGCACGCTCAATGTGAGCGTGCCTTTTCTATTCCTCTTCAGTTTCTTCGTTTTCTTGTTCATCAGGATCATCTTCTGACTCTTCAGCGGGGGTATTTGGTTTTGCAGGTGTCCCTGAAGCTGGATTTGCTTTTGCCGGTTCCTTAGCAGGAGGCTTTTGCCCGCCGCCAATGGTTACACGATTAGAGGCAGGAGACTCATTGCCTGCTATATCGACTGCTTTAACCATATAAGAACCATTTCCGCCGTTGAATATCAGCGGAGATCCTGACTTTACAATTCCGACTTTAGCTGAGTTTTTATATATTCTATATCCGATAATATCCGAATCAGGGCTTGCTCCCCATACGATGGAGGAAGCTTTTACAGAAACTGTTACAGCGCCTGGAGATTTACCGTTTTCACTTAAAGAATTGCTTGAAACACGGCTGCTGCTTTTTTCTCCAGATTTTCCAGAGAGAAGTGCCCCGGGATCTGTTAAATATTTACTGCCGATCTTTTGCAGGATCGCCGAGCTGAGCATTAAGCCGGGTTCGGTGAATTCTTGTGGTGTGGTTGGCAGAGCCGTGTAGCTTCTCCCGCCCACCCTGACGAATCTGCCTTGATTATAGGTGCCGTTTACTTTTGCAGCCGCAAATTTTGCATTAGCGATATCTGAACCAGTCATATTTAAACGGCTGCATATATCTGAAGGGAGCCCGGTAACTTCACAGGAGGATCTTGTAACAATTCCGCCTGGCATCTCAAACCTTTTATTGGTGGCGACCTTAGCTGAATTCGCATCATAGGCAGCATTTATGAGATCTGCCCAAAGAAACAAGTTTCTTTGAGAGTATGTGAGACCCCTCCAGTTTTTCTCGAGCGGCTTAGGTGTGTCATAACCCATCCATGTACCAAAGGTTACTTTCGGATTAGAAGCCACAAACCAGGCATCATGGTAATCCTGTCCTGTTCCTGTTTTACCTGCCCAATCTCCACTGAATTTTAGACGGCTGTTTACACTTGCTGCTGTTCCTTTTCTAACCACATCTCTCATCATATCAAGCGTAAGGTAGGCAGTCTGCGGACTGAACACATTTACCGGCTTCTTCGTATGCTGATAAATAACCTTTCCATCAACCGCTTCGATTTTCTCAATCATATAGGCATCTACAAACTTTCCATTATTTGCGAAAGTCGTATATGCATTCACATTCTCTTCCACGGAAACCCCTCTTTGTAAAGCTCCAAGGGCCATGGAAATATGATGATGGTCGCCTTCTGTTAAACTGCTAAAACCCATCTTTTCTAAGTAACTTACTGGATTTCGGCTTTGTATATCCATGTAAAATTTCACTGCTGGTACGTTATATGAATTTAAAAGCGCTGTCCTTGCGGTCGTTATGCCATGGAATTTTTCACCGTAATTGCCGGGCTCATAATAGCTATTGCCGGCAGGGACCTTTATAGGCAGATCAGCAACAATGCTTCCCGGTGAGAGGGCGCCAAGTTCAAGGCCTGGAGCATATACGAGCAATGGCTTCATGGTTGAACCATTTGATCTAAGTGAATTGGTTGCGTGATTAGTTTGTTCTCTTTTATAATCGCGGCCGCCAATGAAACTTAGTATTTTTCCTGTCGAGTTTTCAAGGAGCATTGCACCCACTTCAACCGGTTCTACAGCAGAACTTTTAGGTGTTATTTGTTTATCTGGGCCAAAGTTTCGATATTTACTCTTTGCTGCTTCCATTTTATCTAGTATTGTTTTATCAATCGTTGTATGAATTTTATAGCCTTGCTGGCGTATGTTTCTATCAGCAAGAGTTTGATATTTATCACGAATCTTTGAGTCCTTGTTATAATCCATCACTGATATTCCGTCTTGCTTTGCAAGATATTCAGCAAGGATTTTAATAGAACGTTTTTCTACTTCATAGGTCAGCCATGGATATTTTTCCTGCGGCTCAGGGTGTCTTCCGATAAAGTCTTTCACAATATTATAATTTAATGCGGCTTTGTATTCAGTTTCTGTGATAAAGCCCTCGCGGTGCATTCTGCTCAAAACTGTTTTCATCCGCTCGAGCCCAGGCTGGAGGTTCTGCTTTAAAGTCCCATTCTGGGTATATGGAGTATAGCCGAAAGGACTCTGTGGCAGTCCGGCTATAAATGCTGCCTGAGGCAGATTCAGGTTTTTAACGTCTATCCCAAATATTCCTTTTGCAGCTGACTGGACACCTGCTACATTTCTTCCATTTGAATTTCTGCCGAATGTAGATAAATTTAAGTAGGCAGCAAGAATTTCTTTTTTGTCAAAAAACTTTTCAAGCCGGAGCGCAAGCAGAATTTCTTTCGCTTTTCGGTCAAAGGAAACCTCATTGGTAAGGATTTGGTTTTTGATGATTTGCTGGGTTAGAGTACTTCCCCCGGATTGGATGGGCGCATTCGTCATATCCTGAAAGATCGCCCTTAGAATCGCTTTAGGAACTACTCCATCATGTTTATAGAAGTATTCATCTTCGGTGGCAATTAATGCGTTGGATAAATGTTCGGGGATCTGGTCAATTTCTACTGTTTCTCTTTCTAAATCCGATCTCATTTTTCCCATATACACATTATTCGCAAAGAATATTTCTGATGTTTCATTAAAGTTGTAAATATCCTGTTTCAGGTCCTCTTTCGAGCGGACTTTCTCATCCTTGACAAGTGAGGCAAAATAGCCAGCACCGACTCCGCCTGCAAATGAAGCTCCTAAAACGGCAACGATTATAAAGATTAATAGCAAATTCCATATTACCTGGTATGTAATGCTGAACGATCTCTTTGTTTTCTCTTCCTCCAAAAAAGAAGTTACTTTTTTGAAAGTATCTTTAAAAGGATTTCTGTTATTTTCCACTTTATCAACCCCCTAAAATCAGATACATTATAGCATAAATAGACTTGTAATATCCCCAATTTTCGTCATTTTTCAAATTACGCCGGTAAAAATACATTTGACATCAGCGCTAAAATTTGATAAAAATTCATTAATAGAAATATGATAAAAGCAACGATAGGATTCAGTAGTTTTTCTATCCCTGTTACAGAGAGCCGGTGGTTGGTGGGAACTGGTACAAATAGACGAATGAATTACCTCCTTAAGCTTTTGCTGCGAAATTCCTGATAGAAGTGTAGCAGCAAACGGATGACGTACGTTAACGTTTTAAGCGGAGAACTATTGCAGTTCTCAAGTTGGGTGGTACCGCGATATTAATCGTCCCTTCATTTAATTATGAAGGGGCGTTTTTTATTTTATTGAAATTACTAGATGCCGGGAGGAAACGAACATGGATTTATTACAAGACTTACAATGGCGCGGAATCATTTACCAGCAGACCGATGAGGAAGGCCTAAAGGAATTATTGAATAAAGAGAGCATCTCACTCTACTGTGGAATAGATCCGACGGCAGACAGCATGCACATAGGACATTTGCTGCCGTTCCTTACACTGCGCCGTTTTCAACAGCACGGGCACCGTCCGCTTGCTCTTGTCGGAGGAGCCACCGGATTGATTGGGGATCCAAGCGGGAAAAGTGAGGAAAGAAATTTATTAACACTTGAGACTGTAAAAGGCAATGCAGACAGCATCAAGGTTCAGCTGAAGCGGATTTTCGACTTTGAAGGGGAAAACGGGGCTGTCATGGTTAATAACTATGACTGGACAAGTGCTATTGACCTGGTTACTTTCCTTCGGGATTTTGGGAAGCATATCGGGATAAATTACATGCTGGCAAAGGATACTATTGCAAACCGTTTAGAAACAGGTATCTCCTATACTGAATTCACATACACCATTTTACAGGCGATGGACTTTAATCACCTATACGGCGAGTACAATTGTAAGCTGCAAATCGGGGGAAGCGATCAATGGGGCAATATTACCACCGGCCTTGAGCTGATCCGCAAGAAACAAGAAGAAGGCGCTAAAGCGTTTGGTTTAACGATTCCTCTTGTCACAAAAGCTGACGGAACTAAGTTTGGTAAAACAGAAAGTGGAGCTGTTTGGCTTGATGCAGAAAAAACGTCTCCGTATGAGTTTTACCAGTTCTGGATCAACACGGCAGATGCGGATGTTATTAAATATTTGAAATACTTTACCTTCCTATCTCATGAGGAAATTGATGCGTTAGCTGCTTCAGTTGAAAGCGAGCCGCATTTACGCAAGGCTCAAAAAGTTCTGGCTGAAGAAATGACCCGCCTTATCCATGGTGAGGAGTCACTGCAGCAGGCTATTAAGATTTCAGCTGCTTTGTTCAGCGGGGAAATAAAAAACCTGTCAGCCGCTGAAATAAAACAAGGATTCAAGGATGTTCCTTCCTATGAACATGAAGCAGATCAGGAAACCACATTGGTAGACTTACTGGTAGAGGCTAAAATTTCACCATCAAAGAGACAGGCACGTGAGGATATTCAAAATGGTGCTGTCAGCATTAATGGAGAGAAGGTTACGGACTTAGCTCATATTCTTTCCGAAGAAGATCGCATTGAAGGCCAATTTACGATTATCAGAAGAGGGAAGAAGAAATACACGATGATTCAATATAAATAAGAGGGCAGAACACCGGAGAATATATTCCGGTGTTTTTTACTTTGACGTTCTGCTCTCCATTCCAACTTGCCTGCCCATTATATTTTTACTCGTATGTTAATTATGTTCTGGGGCGTATCAGCAGTGAGATTGAATTTTCGACAGCCCAGGGCATATGTTTAATTTGTGGACAATACCAGGCGTATATATAAGAGAACAGAAAAAAAGACAGATCCAAGAGGATCTGTCTTTCATATTCATTAACGAGAGTAGAACTCAACGATAAGAGCTTCGTTAATTTCAGCAGGCATTTCAGAACGTTCTGGTAAACGAGTGAAAGTACCTTCTAATTTGTCAGCATCGAAAGTTACGTAGTCTGGAACAAAGTTGTTAACGTCGATTGCTTCTTTAACGATATCAAGGTTGCGGGATTTTTCGCGAAGGCCGATTGTTTGGCCAGGCTGCACGCGGTAAGATGGGATATCTACGCGGCTTCCATCAACAGTGATGTGACCGTGGTTAACTAGCTGACGAGCCTGACGGCGTGTACGAGCTAAGCCAAGACGGTATACTAGGTTATCAAGGCGGCTTTCAAGAAGAATCATGAAGTTTTCACCGTGTTTACCTTGCATTTTGCTAGCTCTGTCAAAAGTTGTACGGAATTGACGCTCATTTACTCCGAACATATGACGAAGTTTTTGTTTTTCTTGTAGTTGCAATCCGTATTCAGAAAGCTTTTTACGTTGGTTTGGACCATGTTGTCCAGGAGCGTAAGGACGTTTTTCTAATTCCTTACCAGTTCCAGTTAATGAAATGCCTAGGCGGCGGGATAATTTCCAGCTTGGGCCAGTATAGCGAGCCATGAATGACTCCTCCTTTAAGTGTTTTTATTTTGGTAAAATAAAAACAGATGTGATTAAGATTATACGCCATTATGTTTTCATGCACCTTCGCCCTAGCAGCACAGGGTTACGAGATGCACCTCACATATGCGAGGAACAAAATGAAATACGTATAAGTATTCACATAGGCTGCGATATTTTACACAAAAGTCATTATATTACTTAATGATAATAAAGTCAATAGCCTTTACAGACAGCATTTCGTTATTTTTAAAAGGGTAAACCAAATTAAAAGATAGAGTTGATAATAATATCGTAAATCAAAAAGGATCGGATGGCGGTGTTACTGGTGCCAAGATTAGAAAATCATTATCGTTCAGTCTCAGGTTTTTAGGGGATCCAGCTGTACAGCATCAGCTTGTTTGATAAACAACACATATTGTTTAACCAAAGGTAAAAAAATTTCTACACATTTTTAAGGGAAATTTTACTAAATAAAGTTTATAATGATGTATATACATTGTTGCGGTTAATCAGAGACAAGCTGGCAGATATTGAAATAGGGATGAGTGGAATGAACTTGCATAAAAGTAAATGGTCTGGGGAATTAAAGAGTTCCTTTTTTGATTTACTGGACGTTGATAATGGATACATAAGGTTTGAAGAATATATATCAGCTTTACTCAAGTCTCTGGAAGAAATCCTGGATACTGAAACGATTATTTTTATGAAATATGACGAGTGGAAGCAGGAACTTATAACGGAAGCATCTTCAACGCTCATGGAAGGCAGCAGCAGTCTACATGTGAATCCAGCCGATCCTTTAATTCAAAAAACTCATATGAAAGTCTTTTATAATGAACCTCCCTGTCCTGGTCTAAGCGAATTTAGGCTGGTATTGCCATTAAGAGCGCATCATCAATTAGTGGGTATATTAGCAATCAAGGAAAATGATCAGGGCTCTTTGGATTTAATAGAATTCCAGGAGCTGGAAAGATTAGCGGGGGAATGTACGAATTTAATAAAGGCGGCTAAAAGCCTTTCCAATATGGGCCAGGAAGAAAAGCGCTATAAACAGCTCTTTCGAGTGACAGAAAAATTTCACTCTTCCATGAATATGGATGCTGTTCTTGAAGAAATTATTCACACTCTTCAAGATGTGTATCCCGATTTTACCTATTACCTGCTCCTTTCTCATGACAACAGCAGCCATAAGGGCCTGCCGATTAAGGGATTAGAATATGACAGTGAAAATACAGCAGCTATGCAAGCCTTTTTAACAGGCACTATTCAAATGGAAGATTCGCGGCTTCATAGAATATCTTCTTTATATGCTCCACTGAAAGGGAAACAGGGAGTATATGGAGTTCTTCAGGTTATTGCAGCCAATACGGTCGTTTTTCCAAAGGATGAGGTAGAGTTTATAAGGCTTTTGGCCAATACGGCAGGAGGAGCGCTTGAAAATGCTCAGCTGTATCAGCAGTCCAAGCGCCTTGTTGCCGATTTGCAGCTGATAAATGAAACGTCTCATAAATTAAACTCTAATCTCCGTCTAAGTGATACTATCCTTTATATGCGAAATCAGATTAGCAAAAGCTTTCAGGCAGAGGAGATTGGCTTTATTACACTGGGCTCAAATCAACAGCCTGCTGTTCTGGTGGAAAGTACGGATTTTTTCCATAGGCAGGATTCAGCTTCTTACATTGAGTTTTTAACAAAAAAAATAACGATAGACAGAGAGCCTTTGTATATTGGGGATACGGCTGTACAGGAGGCGATATTAAATAAGAAGTACCGTTCTATTATGGCTGTTCCGATGATCCAAATTGATTCACTTAAAGGGTATGCTGTGGTTTTGCATCAGGACCCCTATTTTTTTACTTTTGATATGTTTAAACTGCTGCAGTCTCTCATTCATCATTCCACTCTTGCATTTGCTAATTCGATGCTGAGGGAAGAGCTTGAAAAAATGGTTATCACTGATTCCCTGACAAAGCTGTTCTCAAGAAACTTTCTGGATGAGAAAATTGCCTCTTCCTTTGAAAAAGACGAACAGGGAACTTTTATTCTTATGGATATTGATGATTTTAAAATTGTTAATGATACGTATGGGCATCAGGTTGGGGATGAGGTTCTTGTGCAGGTTGCCAATTTGATTCTGAAAAATATCCGAGGTACAGATATAGGAGCCAGATGGGGCGGTGAAGAGCTGGCTGTGTATCTGCCGGATGTTCCTTTGTCCATCGGTGTAGCTATTGCAAAGAGGCTGGTGGAAAAGGTTAATATGACTTCAAATCCAAAGGTTACGATTTCCTCCGGAATGTCACATTGGAAAAAAGGCCGTATGGATTCAGCCAAATCGCTCTTCAAGCGTGCAGACGAAGCATTATATAGAGCAAAAAAATCCGGAAAAAACAAACTTATTATCCATGAAGATGACATTGTGCTGCTGCCCTGAAAATGATGTGAGACAAAACGCCCAATCCTAATGGATTGGGCGTTTTGTCTGAGGTATATTACAAGTGCTCAACAAGAGTTTTTACGAATTTTTCCAACATTTCCTGATCCTTTTCGTCGAATCTATTTTTCTCAGGACTATCAATATCTAGAACACCGAGCAGCTCGCCATTTACCAGCAGAGGTATTACAATTTCCGATTGAGAAGCAGCATCACATGCTATATGTCCAGGAAATTGGTGAACATCTTCTACACGGACTGTTGCTTCCTTCGTGGCTGAAGTCCCGCATACCCCTTTGCCGAGTGGAATTCTTACACAAGCTGGAAGGCCCTGGAAAGGTCCGAGAACTAATTCCTTTCCATCCATTAAGTAAAAGCCAACCCAGTTAACACGATCTAGGAATTGGGTAAGCAGCGCAGCAGCATTGCTTAGATTGGCAATTCTGTTTGGTTCATCTTCAATAAGCGCTTTAAGCTGTTTGATCACAAGCTCATAATCTTTTTCTTTTGTACCGCTGTATGATTGAACATTAAACATAGGTTTCTCTCCTTTTTCTATCTATTTCAACATATTTAGTGGCTGGTTTGTAGTTTAATCATATAGTTTGTCGAGTATTTTTCAAAGGAAAATATAGTCATATCAAGAATATATTAAGAAAGGACTTCTGAAAGAGCAGGTGAAACGTTTTGAGCCGGAAAAATGAAACAAAAGAAGCGATCATTGAAGCTGCCTTATATCTTTTTCAAATAAAAGGGTATCATGCAACATCTGTAAGAGATATTTCAAATAGAGCAGGAGTCAACTCTGCAACGATCTCTTATTATTTCAAAAATAAGAATGGTCTGCTCGAATATTGCTTTACTTCTTTTCTTGAAGAATACCTGCAGTTGATTGAAAACCATCTCGAAACCATACAATCCTGCGATCCAGCTGCATGCTTAAAAAGCCTGGTAAAGGAAATTCTTCTATTTCAAAGAAAGAATTATCTTGCCGCAAAATTTGTGTACAGTGAAATTTCTTTTGATTCAAGCCTGAATAGAGAAATTCTATCTACCTATTGGACGAAAGAGAAGTTCTATCTTCAAGCACTTATGGAGACAGGTATACAAAAAGGCGTCTTTAGAAGCATGTCTCTGCCTATCTTTATATTGCAATTAAAAGGGCTTATGTCTGCCCCGCTTTTGCATGCACAATATTCAATGGAAGTTTTATATCAATTTCCCCAGGAAGAATACTTCACTATGAAATATCTCGAAGAATTATATGAGTTTATCGACAGAAATATCATAGACGCACCTAAGGAATTTCCTCTTGTTCTTGCAGGTGAGGAAGTGGTCTTATAGTAAGGCTGTACTTAGAAATGCAGCCTCCCATTCCAATGAGAAGAATAAGATAAAGATGAAAGTCTAGCTTCTCTAAGACCTCATTCTGCTCAAAAAATCATTTCATAACAGTTAATCCTCTATTTTTCCACCTGAATTTTTAAGTTCCTTTAAAGAAATGCCCCCTTCGATTGAAAGAAGTTAGGTCCATTCTCCCTTAGCCGAATTTTAATATAATATTACTAAAGATGTATTAAGGGTAATCATCCGCTAAAGTTGCTATAATTAAATTGATTCTTTGTTTATTACACTTTTGCCATAACTATTCTGTAATAGTATTAGAATGAGTTTTGGTGAAACGAGATGAAAAATAATACAAGGAATTGCATAGTAACAAGATTTGGAAATAAATTATCCAAAAAAAATCATTTTTCTAGTTAAAAATGATTGTGAACATGGTATCATAAAAGCATTGACATTAATTATAACTATGGATGTTGTATATAGATTGATTTTTTCCTTAGAGCAGGGGGCCTGAGATGGAATACATAATTATTGCCATACTGATCATTTTGTTATTTTTTACATTAGGTTATTTTTCAAAAAAGAAACACTATAAAGAACTAGACAGGCTGGAAGCCTGGAAAATGGACATTATGAACCGCCCTGTTTTGGATGAGCTGTCCAAAGTGAAACAATTAAATATGACTGGTGAAACAGAAGAGATGTTTGAACGGTGGAGAAGAGAGTGGGACGAAATTATCACTCTTCATATGCCCCAAATAGAAGAGCTATTGTTCGACGGAGAGGAATATGCTGACCGATTCCGCTTTAAAAGATCCAAAGAGGTTCAAAAACTGATAGAAACTAAGCTTGTAGAAATAGAGAAAAGTATTCAAAAGATCTTAGATGAGCTAAATGAACTTGTAGGCAGTGAAGAAAAAAACAGGGCAGAAATTGAAGAATTAAAAGAAACATACCGCAGCTTGAAAAAATCGTTATTAGCGCACAGACATTCCTACTCTAAAGCCGCTGGGAAGCTTGAAAGTATATTAGAGGAAGTAGTTCAGAAGCTTGGGGAATTCGATGAATGCACAGTGAATGGGAATTATTTGAAGGCCAGGGAGCATTTATTGCTGATTAAGTCCTTGCTGAATAGTGTACAGGAGAAAATGGAGCTGATCCCTGAATTACTGCTGGAAACCCAGACGGGAATCCCATCACAATTAGAAGAGTTAAAATCCGGTTTTGCTGAAATGAGCGCTCAGGGCTATCTTTTGGAGCATATTCAATTTGAAACAGAAATGGACAGGCTTGAAAGTGAGCTGGACGTTTACCGAAGCTATTTAGAAGCAGGAGAAACATCTGAAGCTAAGAATGGAATTGCAGACATGCAAGAAAGCGTTAATGATTTATATGATCTGCTTGAGAAGGAAGTTATGGCAAGACAATATATTTATCAAAATCATCCAGTCTTGAATGAAGATATCTCGATTCTCGAATTTGAAAATGAGAAATTAAAAACGGAAACATCCAAGGTGCTTCAAAGTTATCATTTACCCGAAAATGACCTTGAATTCCAAAGGAATATGGATAAAATGGTCAGCCAGGTCTCTAAGAGGTTTCTGCTGATTCAAAATAAGCTTGATCAAGATAATCAGGCTCAATCTATACTTAGCGATGAATTGAGAGAGCTTGAGGAGCAAATGCAGCAGCTAAAAGAAGAACAGGCTGTATTTACGGCTAAGCTTCATGCCCTGAGAAAAGATGAGCTCGAAGCAAGAGATACGGTAAATACTCTTAAAAAGCGCATGTCGGAAATTTCCCGTATGATAAGTAAAAGCAATATTCCAGGACTTCCTTCAGACTATGTGTCCTATGTTGGTGAGGTAAGGGAAAGTTTGTCTGATGTGGAGGATAAACTGGAAGAAATACCGCTTGATATGGCTTCCGTACGCATTTATCTGGAAAAGGCTGAGACATCCGTAGAAAAGCTATATGATCTATCAAAAGACCTTGTGGAGCATATGGTTATTGCGGAAAAAGTTATACAATACGGCAACCGTTATAGAAGTAAATATCCTTCGGTCGCTGAAGGACTGAGAAAAGCAGAAAATAACTTTCATAATTTCCAATACCAGGAAGCTTTAGAACAGGCTGCTGCGGTACTTGAAAAGGTAGAGCCGGGCTGCCTGAAAAGAATTGAACTTGAACTTGAATCTTAACTATATATAATGAACATCAGTCTCTTTTTTTAAAGGAGACTTTTCTTTTTTAATGATCAAACATATTAGAAAGCGGGTTTTTTATAGAGTGAATCGTTTTTTGGAAGCATACTACAAATAATCGCAATTTTTCGAGCAGGAATGAAGGTGTATAAGTTGATATATTTCGATAACAGTGCAACAACAAAACCATATAAAGAAGTACTTGACTCATTTATGAAGGTTTCTGAAAACTTTTTCGGCAATCCATCCTCACTGCATTCATTAGGAGCAGCGTCCGAGAAGCTTCTTTCTAAATCCCGGCAGCAGATTGCTGATTTATTACAGGTGAAAGAGTCGGAGGTGTTATTTACATCTGGCGGTACGGAGGGCAATAACCTGGCTGTTAAGGGAACAGCTCTTATCCATGCAAAGCGCGGGAAGCATATGATCACGACTGCTGTAGAACACCCGTCCGTACTGGAGGCTTTCCGACAGCTAAGTGAAGAATTTGATTTTGATGTAACGTACTTGGAGGTGGATTCACAGGGCAGGATTTCAGCAAAGGACCTTTTGCGTTCCTTGCGCTCTGATACGATTCTAGTTTCTGTTATGCATGTTAATAATGAAGTCGGAACGCTGCAGCCTATCCAGGAAATCGGGAACATATTATCCAAATATCCGAAAGTAATATTCCACGTGGATTATGTTCAAGGAGCTGGTAAGGTTCCGCTTGATATAAAAAAGTGTAAAATTGATCTGCTCACTATTTCAGCACATAAATTTCATGGATTAAAGGGAAGCGGAGTTTTATATATAAGAGATGGAGTCCATATTTCTCCTTTATTTTCAGGAGGAAGCCAGGAATGGAAATTTCGCTCAGGCACTGAAAATGTAGCGGGGATTGTTGCCATGGCAAAAGCATTGAGGATGACAATGGAGATGCGGGATAGAGAAATTTCCAAAATGATTAAAGTCAGGAATCAGCTTAAGGAAGGATTGAACAAAATAGAAGGAACTGTAATTAATTCGCCCGAAAAAGATTCAGCTCCCCATATTTTAAATTTCTCCATTCCCGGGCTTAAATCAGAGGTTTTCGTACACGCCCTTGAAGAAAAAAACATTTTTGTGTCTACAACCAGTGCCTGCTCTTCTAAAAGAAAAACGATAAGCAGCACGGTGCTTGCCATGTTTAAGGATGAAGCGCGTGCAGAAAGTACAGTACGAATCAGTCTTTCCTATCACAATACGGCTGCCGAGGCAGAATCTGTTATTGCTGCAGCAAAAGAAGCGATTATCAAACTACGAGAGGTAATGAGGTAAATATGATATATGATCACATATTAATCCGTTATGGAGAAATTTCAACAAAAGGAAAAAATCGAAAAGGATTTATAGATAAACTGAAAAGCAACATAAAAAGGGCTCTGCAGGAATTTAAGAGCATTCGTGTAGAGGCAGATAGAGATAGAATGTATGTGTTATTAAATGGTGAAGATCATAAGGCTGTCGCTAGTAAGCTTACAGGTATTTTTGGCATTCAAAACTTCAGTCCTGCTATGAAAACCGAAAGAGATATAGAGGCAGTAAAAGAATCAGCACTTGCCTATGTATCGGATTTAAGCGGAATTTCTACTTTCAAGATTAATACCAGAAGATCAGATAAAAACTATCCGTATAACACAGATGAAGTGAATCATATCCTGGGCGGCCACATTTTGCAAAATATAGAGGGGATATCGGTTAACGTGAAGAATCCAGACTTAACTTTACGCGTTGAGATCAGGAAAGAAGCGGTATATCTCTCTGGCGAAATAATTCCGGGAGCGGGAGGACTGCCTGTAGGAAACAGCGGCAAAGCTGTGCTTATGCTTTCAGGAGGAATAGACAGTCCTGTGGCAGGCTATTTGTCGATGAAGAGAGGTTTGGACCTGGAATGTGTGCATTTTCACAGCCCTCCTTTCACAAGTGAGCGCTCTAAACAGAAAGTATTGGATCTTTGCAGAAAGCTGGCTGCAGTCAGCGGCCGTATCACTCTGCATATTGTTCCTTTTACAGACATTCAAAAGCTGATACAAAAACAGATCCCGGAAAATTATACGATGACCAGTACAAGAAGATTGATGCTTCGTGTAGCCGACAGGATCCGTGAAAATCAAAAAGCTTTGGCCATAGTAACCGGAGAAAGCCTGGGCCAGGTTGCCAGCCAGACACTTGAAAGTATGTTTGCCATTAATGAAGCCACAAATACTCCCGTTCTCCGTCCGCTTATTACAATGGATAAAATAGATATTATGAAAATTGCAACAGAAATCGACACACTGGAGATCTCCAACAGGCCTTATGAAGACTGCTGTACCGTCTTCACTCCAGCAAACCCAAAAACAAAGCCGAAGAGAGAAAAGGTAAATTTTTACGAAAGCTTTGTGGACTTTAATGAGCTAGTCGAGCAAGCTGTTAATGGAGTAGAGACAGTTACTATTTATCCGGAGCAAAAGATAGAAGAAGGCGATGGTTTAGATTTATTTTAAGCCACCCAAGAAAAGTTACCAATAATACATTGAATAGCCGGCTGCTTTTTCTCGTATGTTATATGTACAGGGCATAAAACCCTGACTTTATGAGATTTGCTGGACTTCACAGACGGCCTTCGCCTTCCGTCTTTAGGGGTGGGCAGATTTAATAGAGATAATTCAATAAGATGGCTGCAAGAAAGCGGGTGAAAGCCCGCTTTTTTATTTTGGCCTTAAAACACGAAAATATTTTCTAAAAATTCTAATATTTTGTATACTATAAGCGATAGGAAACACAGAAGAGAAAGAGGAGGAACAACTGGATGAAGAGAGAAGATCTGCTTGCACCCCACAAATATAACCTGGTAAGGGAATTTGAAAAGTATGCCGATAATCCAAAAAATATTGCACTGAAGTGGGAAACTGAAAACGGTGAAATCACTCAAATTACATATTCTGAGTTAATGAAACAAGCAAATAAGATCGGAAATGTTTTTTTAGAACAAGGGTTACAAAAGGGTGATACCATATTAATTATGATTCCTCGTTCTATTGAGGCGTATCAAGTATATATAGCAGCGTTAAAGGCTGGGATAGCTGTTATTCCAAGCTCTGAAATGCTCAAAGCGAAAGATCTTCAATACAGGGTTTCACATGGTGATGTAAAAGCGGTGGTAAGCTATTATCCGTATGCGGATCAATTTGCCAGCCTGGAAGAAGCACAAGATATCCGGCGATTTTCTTTAGGAAAGGATGTTGAGGGGTGGCTGCATCTTGACCGATTACTCGTAAACGCTCCGGATACACTAGAGTTTGCGGATACTTGCAGTGAAGATATGGCCTTCTTGTCTTATACCTCCGGGACAACTGGGAATCCAAAGGGCGTGGTACATACTCATGGATGGGCGTATGCGCATCTAAGGACGGCAGCTCCATCCTGGCTTTGTATAAATGAAGGAGACGTAGTCTGGGCAACTGCAGGCCCCGGCTGGCAGAAGTGGATTTGGAGCCCTTTTCTATCCGTATTAGGATCAGGAGCGACAGGTTTTGTTTATCAAGGGAAATTTGATCCAAATAAATATCTGGAGCTTCTAGACAAACATGAAGTAAATGTCTTATGCTGCACTCCAACTGAATACAGACTGATGGCCAAGGTCAATAATTTAGAAGACTATAAACTTACCAGCCTCCACAGCGCAGTCTCAGCAGGCGAGCCTTTAAACAGAGAAGTGATTGATACTTTTAAAAATCACTTTAATGTAACAGTCCGGGATGGGTATGGGCAGACTGAAAATACTCTCCTGGTAGGGATTACGAAAGGAATGGAAGTCAGACCAGGATCTATGGGCAAGCCGACACCTGGAAACTCTGTCGAAATCATAGATGAATCAGGCAGACCCTGCGAACCTGGAACCGCTGGAGATATTGCCGTTCATATAGAGACACCTGCATTATTTAAAAATTACTATAAAGACCCGGAACGCACTGCCATGCAGTTTAGGGGAGATTATTATATTACGGGCGATAAGGCAGTAAAAGATGAGGATGGATACTTCTGGTTCGAGGGAAGAAGCGATGATATTATTATCAGCTCTGGTTACACGATAGGACCTTTTGAAGTTGAAGATGCCCTTGTGAAACATCCTCTTGTAAAAGAATGCGCCGTTGTAGCCAGTCCTGATGAAGTAAGGGGAAGTGTTGTTAAAGCCTTCGTTGTTCTAAAGGAAGGTACGGATCCGAGTAACCCTGAACTAGTGAAAGGTCTGCAGGAGCATGTAAAACAATTAACAGCACCTTATAAATATCCAAGGAAAATTGAGTTTCTTGAAGAATTGCCTAAAACAACTTCTGGAAAGATAAGAAGAATCGAGCTGCGGCAAAAAGAGAAAGAAGCAAAAATAAGCTATTAATAAGCAGATTACTAGGCTCGCCGAACGGCGGGCTTTAAAATTAAAAAGCAAGAATTGTTTTTAGAAGGAGATACTATATGACAATAACCTTATGGCATGGCGGTACGATTTATACAATGAGAAAAGAAAACGAAAAAGCAGAAGCTGTCCTCACAGATGGGAAAAAAGTATTCGATACAGGTAATTTGGAGGTGCTGCTATCAAAATACGGGGATTCCATCGAACGTAAAATTAATCTTCAAGGTAAAACGATGTTTCCAGGGCTGGTTGACAGCCATATGCATTTAATCGGCCACGGCGAAAAATTGATGAGATTAAATTTATCCGGAATGAAGTCAAAAGAGGACGTTCTTAACTCATTAAAGCAGCAGTGCAGCCAGTTTTCTGATAATGAATGGATTATAGCAGAGGGCTGGAATGAAAATGAATGGAATGCACCTGAGCTAATTTTGGCGGATGATCTAGACCGCATAGCACCCAATCATCCTGTTTTAATAAAGAGAGTCTGCAGACATGCAATTGTCGTGAATTCAAAAGCAATGGACATGTTAAATCTTTCAGAGGATATGGCAGAGCCTGCTGGAGGAGTAATAGGGCGATATAGAAACGGCAGGCTGAACGGGCTGTTTAAGGATACAGCACAGGATTTTGTTTTGAAAGCAATGCCGCCGGTCTCTGAGGAATATTTAAGAAAAAGCATGACAATGGCCATTCAGGACTGCCATCGCCTTGGATTAACCGGCGTTCATACTGAGGATTTGAACTACTATTCTGGATTTGAGCCAACATACAATACCTTTTTAAGGGTGATTGAAAAAGACGGACTTGCTTTGAAAGCTCATCTGCTGGTACACCATGAGGTCGTGGATGAAATGCAGGAAAGAGGCTATCGGTTTAAAACGGCAGAAGGACTTGTCGAATTTGGCCCGATGAAAATATTTGCCGATGGTTCTCTTGGAGGAAGAACTGCCTTATTAGCGCATCCGTATCAAGACGATCCTTCTACAAATGGAGTCGCTATTCATACTCCGGAAAGATTAATGGAACTTGTGAAAAAGGCTCGTGAATATGAGATGCCTGTCGCTGTTCATGCGATCGGTGACCTGGCGTTTGAATATTTACTAGATGCAATTGAAGAACACCCTCCTAAGGAGCCGCAGAGAGACAGGCTTATTCATGCCCAAATATTAAGGAAGGAACTCATTGATAGAGCAAAAAAACTGCCGGTCGTTCTTGATATTCAGCCTGTATTCGTTACATCTGATTTTCCATGGGTGATTGATCGGGTTGGTTCAGATCATATGAAATATAATTATGCCTGGAAGACATTGCTAGAAGAAGGATTAAAATGTGCCGGCGGCTCAGACGCCCCGATTGAAGAGCTGAATCCGCTGCTAGGCATATATGCTGCGGTATATAGAACAAAATTAAATGGCGATCCTGCGGTTTATGGTGAACAGGAAAGGCTGTCCATGTACGAAGCTATAAGCTTATTTACGAAAGGAAGTGCTTTTGCCATTAACAGTGAGTATGAAAGAGGAATGATCCAGCGCGGCTTCTATGCTGATTTTACAGTATTTGATAAAGATCCATTTACCGTAACTCCTGAAGCGCTGCTGCACACAAGGGCTGTAATGACTGTCATTAATGGGGAAATCGTATACGAGGTATAGATGCTGCTGGATATATCCTCGTGATTATCTTGTCAAAATACCCTGATCTATCAAAGATACGGGACTCTTTATATTTTGAAAAATGGGGTTGTTTCTGGCAGGTCACAATTAAACCAAGCCATTAGGCCCCAAGCTGCAGGTGCAGCAGTTAGGGCTGACGGTTTATTAACAAAAACTTCAAAAAAATAAAATGGAATTTGTTTGTACACAGGTTTATAATAGATATTATTTCGGAATCAGAAATAAAAGGGGGGATAATTTCTTTGAAAACAATAAAAGAAAATGACGGTGTCTTTTTTGCTGCCTTATCGTATGCCATGTGGGGGATCGTTCCGATTTATTGGAAATGGATACAGGAGGTCCCGGCAGATGAGATACTTGCACACCGGGTTTTTTGGAGTTTCATCTTTATGGTTATATTATTAGTGTCAACTAGTAAGTGGCCTGCATTTATGATTTATGCTAAAGAAATTATGAAACAGCCTCGTAAACTGGCAGCCCTGACGACCGCCTCTGTACTGGTTAGTGCAAATTGGGGAATCTTTATATGGGCAGTAAACTCCGGCCGGATCTTAGAAACAAGCCTGGGTTATTATATAAATCCTCTTGTGAGTGTTCTCTTAGGTGTAATCGTGCTTCGTGAAAAGCTGGGCACGGCTCAGATTGTATCTTTCCTCCTAGCCGCAGTCGGGGTGCTTGTGCTAACTATTCATTATGGAAACGTACCCTGGGTTTCTCTTTTACTAGCCATCACGTTTGGCTTGTATGGCCTCGCAAAAAAAATGATTAATGCTGATTCTGCGATTGGTCTTACTCTGGAAACCTTAATGGTAACTCCATTTGCAGTAGGCTACTTTATTTATCTGTTGTTCCAGTCAAGAGGAATGTTTTTTGATTCCGCAGGAACAGGTCTTTTATTAGCTGGAGGAGGCGTGGTCACAGCTTTGCCGCTTCTGTACTTTGCTAAAGGTGCACAAAAGGTTCCTTTATCCATGCTGGGTTTTCTGCAATATATAGCGCCGACTCTTACACTTATTCTCGGTGTATTTGTTTATCATGAAACGTTTACCAGAGTCCATTTGCTGGCATTTATGTTTATCTGGAGCGCATTAACCATATACACTCTTTCCAAAACGAAATGGCCGAGAATGCGTACAGCCAAAGTAAAAGAAAAAAATAGTGCGTAACATAAAAAAGGGACTTATTCCATCAGGGGATGAGGCCCTTTTTAGATTAGGCAGTTTAGGATTGTTGCTGGTTCTTTCCGTGAATGCGTGAATAGGAATACTAGAAAATCAATGGGGCGCGGCCCATGATTGGCAGCTGAAATGAATAAACCGCCTCCTTGCTGAAGATATGGAAGCGGTTTGCAGACGGACCGAAAAAGATGTTTACAAGAATGTTCTTTTTACTTTTTCCCAGAAGGAATTATCTTTTAATTTAACCGTTTTTATTCTGCGGTCGCTCAATTTCACTTCAATTTGGTCTATATGTTTGATACTCATCGCCTCATTATCTGCTCCGATAATGGGATAATTATTAAGATCCTGATTAATTTTAAGAGTTAAGGTTCTATCATTGCTTAAAATAAAAGAGGAGCCGAGCGTTCGGTAAGTATTATTGTTTAGGGAAGCCATTTCGCTGACTTGAATGCAGGGAAGCAGAGGATCAACAACGGCCCCATTGATGGACTTGTTATAGGCTGTACTTCCGGTAGGTGTAGAGATAACCATTCCATCGCCTCTAAAAGTTTCGAAATGGAGATCATCGATCAGTACATCAATGACAAACGTCTTAATAATCGATGAACGGATGCTGCACTCATTTAAACAGTAAAAGGAGCTTTCCCCATTCAAGGTAACTTCAAGAGCAGGGTACCGTCTAACTTCAAGGTTTTCATTTGACATGGCATCAATCATTTTTGCAGTGTCATCGCTATGAAAATCACAGTACATATTTAAATTGCCAGTAGTTGAGATGCCTGCATAAAGGCAATCTTCACGAAAGTTTGTCTTCCTTACTGCCTGAAGGAAGGTACCATCATCACCCAGGCTGACAATGATATTGGCTTTTCTATAATCCTGCACAATTTGAAAGCCGTACTGTTCGGCTAGTTCATATAAAGGCTGTGCTGTAGCGATCATTTCAGTTGATTTATTATGGTAAAAATATAAATTTCTGCGATCTTGCATGTATTAATCCTTCCTTTCATCGTAGAGGTCGAAACAGTTTCCAGATTCTTTCTGTACTGAAAATATTTTGTTACAATATTGTCAGATGAAATTAGTTTAACATGTCTTTAATTTTTTTGAAAATTACAGCAAGTGCGGGAGGTCGAGGAAATGAATAGTAAAAGGTGGGCAGCTCTTGGAACAGCATTCGTATTATTTGTTGTTTCCATTGTGTTCAATATCGCTTTTTCGTACGCTACTACAGATACGGAGAGTGTTATAGACCAATTCTTTTCAAGTGAGGAAGACGGATTTATTGAAGAAATTGTAGAAGAAGGGGATGACAATAAAAAAATCGCCGTACTGGAAGTGGAAGGAGTCATTCAGGGAGGAACGGATACTTCTTCTCTTTTAGGAAGTGCCGGGTATAATCACAAAGCCTTTCTCGATCAGCTGAAACAGGTTAAAGAGGATGATACGGTTAAGGGAATTATTTTGCGGGTTAACTCTCCTGGCGGCGGGGTTGTGGAAAGTGCTGAAATCCATGACAGTCTCATGGACATTAAAAAGGAGACAAAAAAGCCGATTTACGTTTCAATGGGCTCCATGGCCGCGTCAGGCGGATATTATATTTCCGCCCCTGCCCATAAAATATTTGCTGTGCCAGAAACATTGACCGGTTCTCTTGGAGTCATTATGCAGGGATATAACTATGAAAAACTAGCGGAAAAGTACGGAGTTGAATTCGTAACGATAAAAAGCGGGGAACATAAGGACATTATGAGCCCTACCCGCGAAATGACAAAAGAAGAAAGAGCCATTATGCAATCTATGGTCAATAACTCATATCAGCAATTTGTGAAGGTCATAGCACAAGGAAGAGGCATGACAGAGCCGCAGGTCAAGAAAATCGCAGACGGGCGTGTATATGATGGCAGACAGGCGAAGGAGCTTGGCCTTATTGATGAGTTTGGGTATATGGATGATGTATGGAAGAGCATGGAAGATGAACTTCAGATTAAGGACGCTCAGGTGGTCCGTTATACACAAGAAGCAGGGCTGAACTCCCTTTTCAGTATGGGTGCAAAAAAATTAGCAGGTCAGGATATGGAAATGCTAGGTTTGATGAAAATGTTGTCTAAGCCTAATTCTCCCCGCCTGATGTATCTCTATGCCGAATAAAAAGGGGGATTTAATATGGACGAATTAAATAACCAAGCTAATAGAGGTACCGTTGTGAATGAAGAAGAAACATATGAGAATAATCTGGTTGATAGCGGAACGCTAAACGTGGAAGTTGATCCACATCACTTTGCAGGTTTTTGGATGAGATTCTGGGCCTATCTGCTAGATCTGCTGGTTATCTGGAGTATCAGCAGACTGCTGGTGAAGCCTGCCGTTTATTTGTTAAATCCAGCTCATAAAGAAGTACTTGGTTTTTCTTTGTATGAAGCTGGAAGTGCTATTGTCTTTTATTTGTATTTTGTTCTAATGGTTCGTTTTTTTAAACAAACGATTGGTAAGATGGTATTTGGCTTAAAGGTAATCAGCCTAAAACACCACAGTCTGACCTGGGGAACCATTATTTTTCGCGAATTGGTCGGCCGCTTTATATCGAAATTTATCCTAATAGGATATGCGGTCGCGGGATTTCTTCCAAAAAAGCAGGGTCTTCATGATATATTTGCAGATACGGCTGTAGTATTTGAGAAAAGATGATTCTGTATTATAACCCGGGGGCGTTGCTGCTCCGGGTTTATTTTTATGGAAAATCGGTGATAATGGAAGCCTGAAAGGATGTGAAGACATGATATTTTTACTAGTCTGCATCATTTTATTAGGCATCATAATAGTGTTTCTGTTTACGAAAGTAAGAATTCATATAACTTATAATCAATATCAAGCCCCAGGGCAAATTCATTTAACTTTTCGAGCATGGTTCGGCCTCCTCCGTTATACAAAAAAGGTCAGCTTTAGCGGCAGCAAGGAGACAAAAGAAGACAATCTTGAAAAAAAGAAGATGAGGCCTGCTAAAGAAAAAAGACAATCCTTCATAGATGCCATGCGAGGGGGATTCAGCCGAAAGAGCGGTATGATTCATGCTTTAAAGAAATTCCTTATCAAAATCAACATACAAGAATTGAACTGGCATAGTCAGATTGGTACTGGAAATGCTGCGGAAACCGCAGTCCTGACTGGTGCGGCATATGGAATTAAAAGCACGATTATCGGTGTAATTTCCCAATACCTTACCTTTAGCAAAATACCATCCTATTCAGTTAACTCTATCTATCAGGGCGTTACTTCCAAAACCAGAATGAATTGCATAATTGAGTTTCGAATCGGAAATGCTATATTAACAGGATTATTGCTTGTTAAACATTGGATGCTTGGCAGGCGCAAGCCGGCTGAAAAGGCGTCAAGCAGGGCAAAGGATCAGTCTATATAAATAGGAGGATAAAAGAGAATGTCAGAACATCCGCTTCAAGGCTTAATGAATTCTGCCATGGATAGTCTCAAACAAATGATTGATGTGAACACCATCATCGGAGATCCAGTTGAAACACCTGACGGAAGTGTAATCATTACTGTTTCTAAAGTGGGCTTTGGGTTTGCGGCAGGCGGCAGTGAATTTAACATGCAGGGCAGTTCCTCAGGCAGCGATAGCCAAAACTCATCGGCGCTCCCTTTTGGCGGCGGCAGCGGCGGAGGAGTCTCCATCACTCCGATAGCCTTCCTAGTTGTGAATTCAAATGGAGTCCAAATGCTTCATCTTGATCAAAGCACCCACCTTTATGAAAAATTGCTCGATGCCGCTCCAGCAGCAATTGAAAAAATACAAAGCATGTTTTCCAAGATGAACGGTCAGGAACAGGGTCAGAATAAAAAGGGGCAAGGTCAGGATAAAGGTCAAAAGCAGGATCAGGATCAAAAACAAGGCCAGCAGGATAAAGGCCAGGGGCAAGACCAAGGCAAAGATCCTTCCAAAAAGCAATCTGGAGATGACAAAGGAAGCTCCTCGGAAAAAAAAGATCAAGGCCAAAAGAAGGATGACACTTCAAATATAGATTTTGATATCTAAAGATGAGAGTAAGGTTAACTTCGTTTGTGAAGTTAACTTTTTTATTGGGACCCTTATTTGGCGAGAAGATAGAAAGAGTCAGGCATTCTTTTAAAAATGAATTTTCCGATTAATTAATTGCATATTTTTGGGGGAAGGAATATGATTACACTGTACAATACATACAGTTTTAAAAGGAAAAAGGAGGAATTATAATGGCGGCTATTACGTTTAAAGGAAATCCGGTAACTCTGCTTGGAAATGAAGTGAAAGTTGGGGATAAGGCTCCAAACTTTACAGTATTAGCAAACGATTTATCAGAAGTATCTCTAGAGGATTCTAAAGGTTCAGTTCGTCTAATCAGTGTAGTTCCTTCAATAGATACGGGTGTTTGTGATGCGCAGACACGCCGCTTTAACGAAGAAGCTTCAAACCTCGGAAATGTAAAGATCTTAACGATAAGCGTAGATCTGCCATTCGCTCAAAAACGCTGGTGCGGAGCTAATGGTATTGAAAACGTCCAAACTTTATCCGATCACCGCGACTTATCTTTCGGAGAAGCTTTTGGTGTAGCCATTCAAGAATTAAGACTTCTGGCCCGCGCCGTATTTGTAGTGAACAGCAGCGATGAAGTTATCTATGCCGAATATGTAAGCGAAGCAACTGATCACCCTGACTACGAATCAGCTATTGAAGCTGTTAAGGCAGCTAAATAAATATGTGGTTCATGGCCTGAGTTCTGTTTTTGGGACTTGGGCTTTTTTTATCTGGACAGCATTCCTTATAGGTTAATTTAAACATAAAAAGGCAAGATCCTCATAAATTTTAAATCTCGCACTTAAAATTCATTTCTCACTCTTAAATTTCAAACTTCACTCTTATATTTTGATTCTCGCTCTTAATTTCTTTTGAAAGTCCTTTTTTGTAGAAAACGCCGCTATAATTTCATCTAATATAGCAGGATTCTTATACCTCAGCATAGAATTTCTAATTAAAACAGTAGGGAGTTGATAAATTTTTGATAAAAAAACAAAGACAAACACCGCTGATTATTCCAAAACTCGAGGTATTATTACGGAGGCTTCCTAAGCACCACCTAAAACGGGCGGATATTAAGAAGGATTTAGCTAAGTGGGTTGCGGGTTATAAAGGGGAAGAGTCTTTAAACTTTCACTTGGAGCAATTGAACCCTCTAAAGTACCTCATTTTACATGATCTCCGTCTTCCTCACGGTAAATACCATTTCCAAATTGATACTCTCCTCATTACTTCCCGGTATCTCCTAATTGTTGAAGTAAAAAATATATCAGGAACACTCTATTTTGATAAAACTACTCAGCAGATGATTAGAACGAAAAATGAACAAGAAGATGGCTTCCAAGACCCTATTACACAGGCAAAAAAACTTCGTACTAAATTAAAGTCATTTTTAGCAGGATTTAATATTCCAGAATTGCCAATTGAGTATTTAATTATTATAAGTAATTCCTCTACCGTCCTTAAGTTCAGTGATAACCATCCTGAATTAGTAACTAGAATAACTCATGCAGCAAATCTGGAGGATAAAATAACTTATCTGGAACGTAATCATCAGGCAGATATATTAGGACAGAAAACCATCCAAAAGCTTATTAGAGTATTGATAAAAAATCACAACCCATTACAAACTGATGTGATGAATCTTTATTCGATTGAAAAATCTAGTATCCTTACCGGTGTGTATTGCTCTGTTTGCTCTTTTTTACCTATGAAGAGGATTACAGCAAATTGGCATTGTCCGAATTGTGGTCATAAATGTAATGATGCCCATATAGAAGCTCTGAACGATTATTCCTTATTATTTGGAAATGTGATTAGTAATTCACAATGTCGTTCTTTTTTACATGTTGAAACCAGATTTGTAGCATATCAGCTATTACATAATCTTGGTCTAAGTTCAACTGGCAGCAAAAAAGGAACCACCTATATCCTCCCCCCGCCATCCTGCTAAATGAGAGATAAAGTTAGCAGTTACCTATGAACATAACCAAAAGTGACCCTGGTACTAATTACACGTGGTTTTACAGCAACAGCACCCCGCCGCTAAAAATCCGCGGCCCTCTACTAAATATTCTCTTGCCTTTAACTTCATACATTGTCCGCAACCACAACATTTAACCTTACCATCCCCAGCCTGCCAAAATCCTCAAACTTGTATCCTTATCCCTAACAAGCTAAAATTATAATGAACCATAGTCCGGGAGGAAGAATCTCTTGAATAGTATATCGAAGGTAGAGAAGTTATTTAATCTTTTTAATGAAACAGCTGTGATTCTGCAGGAAGAGCTGCCAAGCTCATATCTGGAAGCTCTTGCAGAAACAGGCGAGAATATATTCCACGGAGATGTTTTACAGGATGAGCTTAGTGAAATGACGAAGAAGCGGCTGTTGAAGCAGTACAATTCGCTGCAGCTCAAATCTTATTCACACGAGGATGTTAGAAAAGGGTTTCAGCTTGCCATTTTGAAAGGGATGCAGGAGAATGTGCAGCCTAATCATCAGATGACTCCTGATGCAGTCGGAATGTTTGTGAGTTATATCATGGATAAGTTCATGGAGGGCAAAAAGCATTATACGCTGCTGGATCCTGTAGTAGGAACAGGTAATCTGCTGTTCACTATTTTAAATAATCAGGCTCACAGGAATATTGACTCATTTGGGGTAGATATTGATGATTTGCTTATAAGGCTTGCTTATGTGGGGGCTAACCTGCAGGAGCAGTCTGTTCAGCTTTATAACCAGGACAGTCTAGAACCGCTGCTTATTGATCCTGTTGATGCAGTGGTATGTGATTTGCCTGTGGGGTATTATCCAAACGATGTCAGGGCTGCTGAATATGAGTTGAAATCGGATAAAGGTCATTCATATGCCCACCATCTACTAATTGAAAAGAGCATGAACCATGTGAAAAAGGGCGGATTTTTATTTCTGGTTATTCCTAACTCATTATTTGAAACTGAGGAAGCGCCGAAACTCAATGCTTTTATTACGGAACAGGCTTACATTCAAGGTTTAATCCAGCTTCCTCAATCCATGTTTAAAAGTAAAGCCGCTGCCAAGAGCATTTTTGTTCTCCAAAAGAAGGCTGAAGGTGTAACGGCTCCAAAGAACGCTTTGCTTGCTGAACTTCCAAAATTTTCGAATGTGGATGCTATGCAGTCGATGATGAAGAATATTAACTCATGGTTTACTGAACAAAAATCGAAATAAATGTGAAGCCCTATCAGTTCTAGATAGGGCTTTTTTATTTATTTCCTGCCGCTTAGACTCCCGAATACTCAGAATATAATTACTTTTTATATGAAAACGTTGCCAACCTTGAAAAGATGCTAGTACAGTGCTTAAATTGGGTATGGTAAGGGAAATAAGAACTTTCCCTGTGAAAAAATCTCGGATTAATCCAAGTGTCTTTACCCATTCTATTGAATAGAGAACTTATTTTTTATATCTGAAGGAGCGTTATACATGTCTAAAATTATGGCGATCAATGCCGGAAGCTCTTCCTTAAAATTTCAGTTGTTTGAAATGCCGAGTGAAGAAGTTATTACAAAAGGGCTTGTTGAACGAATTGGTTTAAATGATGCCGTTTTCACTATAAGCGTCAACGGAGAAAAGATAACAGAAACAACTGAAATTCCTAACCATGATGTAGCGGTTAGAATTTTATTAGAAAAATTAATCAAGCATGAAATCATTAAGTCGTATGATGAAATTACGGGTGTCGGCCATCGTGTAGTACACGGCGGAGAAGCCTTCAATGACTCAGCTTTGATTGATGACTCAGTTATGGACAAAATTCTTGAACTTTCTGATCTTGCTCCATTGCATAACCCTGCAAATCTTACAGGGATAAAAGCATTCCAGCAGATTCTGCCTAACATTCCAGCAGTAGCTGTATTCGATACAGCTTTCCATCAGACCATGCCTGAGAGTTCTTTCTTATATAGTTTGCCGTATGAGTATTATAAAGATTATGGAATCCGGAAATATGGCTTTCATGGAACTTCTCACAAGTATGTGTCAGAACGTGCAGCGGCAATGCTTGGACGTCCGGTGGAACAATTGCGTCTTCTTTCCTGCCACCTTGGGAATGGGGCAAGTATCGCGGCCATTCAGGGCGGCAAGTCTATTGATACTTCAATGGGCTTCACTCCGCTTGCAGGTGTGACAATGGGGACTCGTTCCGGTAACATTGACCCGGCTTTGATTCCATATATCATGGAAAAAACGAACAAAACAGCTGAAGAGGTTCTTGATGTATTGAACAAAAAGAGCGGTATGCTGGCTGTTTCCGGTTTCTCAAGCGACCTTCGCGACATTACTGAGGCTGCTAATGAAGGAAACGAGCGTGCAGAATTAGCACTGGAAGTCTTTGCGAATCGAATTCATAAGTATATTGGTTCATATGCTGCGCGCATGTATGGAGTCGACGCCATTATCTTTACTGCAGGGATCGGCGAAAATAGTGAAGCGGTCCGTGCGAGAGTTATGAAAGGCCTTGAATTCATGGGCGTTTATTTTGACCCGGCTCTTAATAAAACACATGGTGAAGAAGCATTCATCAGCTATCCGCATTCTCCAGTAAAAGTTATGGTTATACCAACGAACGAGGAAGTAATGATTGCCCGTGATGTAACTCGTTTAGCAAATCTTTAAGGTTCTTTCTCCCCTATTTTGGGGAGTTTTTTTTTGTCTCGATACGGGGTTTTATCCTTCCTATGCTATACTAAATAATAATAATTCTTCGTTTAGGAGGAGTTCCGATGGCATTAACTGAACGTGAAATAAAAGTGTGGGATGAGATAGCCGATTGGGAGGATAAATTGTATCAATATGAGCCAGGGCATTTTGAGGCTCTGTATGATAAGTGGATTGAGCAGGCATTTTCTTTGCTGCCGGAATCGATTAGAGAACAGGTTTTTTCTAAAGTGGATAACTGGCTCTTTCATTTGAACGCTTTTGTCCAGGGATCTCAGCTGCAGATGGAAGCAAGAGAAAGTATATTGACATCGGCCAGAATATTTAACCCTGACATAAGTACTCTTAACGATTTAAAAGGTTTGAGTATTGATCAGCTGATTTATATGGCTGATACTCAGATTGCGCGCCACCGATTATATTCTGTCACTCAGGGAGGCCTGACAGGAACAGGGGATACTCTTCTGCTGGGAAGTGACCTTCCGGCAATCACACTTATTAACTTGAGGCTGGTTCAGCTTATCTCTATGACCTATGGCAATGAAGTAAATACTCCTTTTGAGCTAATGCTGACACTTAAGGCTTTCCATGCCGGAATGATGCCTAAGAGAATGCAAAAGCATGTCTGGGAAGAAATGCTTCAAGATATGGAAACGAGTGATACCTTTTTTTATCAGGGACGTGACGAATTAACGAATGCATCCTGGCTGGAGCAGCCTATAAGGCAGATTCTAAAAGCACTTTCTATTTCAATGTTCCGTAAAAGGTTGATTAAAGGGCTGCCCTTGGTCAGCATCGCCATCGGAGGAACAGCTAATTATAGGATAACTAGAAATGTGTCGGAATTTTCTCACCGTTTTTATCAATACCGCCATTTATCAGAGAAAAGAGGCGTAAGATGAGCCATATTTTACATAAGAAAGAAGCACCGCAAAGTGTTTCTTGCAAAGTGATAACTGTGAGTGATACTAGAACAAAGGAAAATGATAAAAGCGGACAAACGATGATTGAACTATTAACTTCATCCGGCCATAAAGCAGACCAGTATGAAATCGTCACAGATGAGAAGGACCAGATCCATGACGCCATCGTACGCGGATTAGAGATGGAAAGTATAGACGCCATCCTGATAAATGGCGGCACCGGAATGGCCAAAAGGGATGTAACCATTGAAACCGTAGAGGAAATGGTCGAAAAAGAAATGCCTGGGTTTGGAGAAATTTTTCGGATGCTCAGTTATCAGGAGGATATAGGTTCTTCCGCTATCCTATCCAGGGCCGCTGCGGGAATTGCTCATAATAAAGTGATTTTCGCTGCTCCAGGAAGCACCGGTGCTGTCCGGCTAGCCATGAATAAGCTGATTCTGCCGGAACTCGGCCATATTATTCGTGAGCTAAGGAAATAAGAGAAAGGCAGTCCAGATCAGGGACTGCCTTTTTTTGCATAAGATATGCAGCCTTATGCTTAATGATGCAGCTTTGCAGCCCATGCATCAGCTCTGTAACACAGCCATAGATTATTAATAATAGAGGCGAGTTCTGAAATCTCTGTATTTAACCTGCAGGAAATTTCAAAATCTGGTTCTCTCGATAGCTGTTCTTGTTTTACATGTATCTGCATTTCTATTTCCTTTATCCTGTCGGGAACAGCTCCTTTGATAAGTTCCCACTGAAAAAGAAGATCCTCCATCTCCTCCCGGCTGCAGGTCTCCCTAGCTTTCTGAGGGTCAGGTATACGGATGCCAAGTCTCGAATCAAAAATAAAGCTATTCTTCACTGATACGCCCCCTTTAATACATTCTTTATTAAATACTGCACTCCTTTTTAAATTCCTTCACAACGGCCTATAAAAAATCATATAAAAATAAGTGATATGCATTGCCAAAATCGAAAAAAGCTGATAAAGTGATTACTATTAAAATGTATAAAAATAAATGTTATTGAATGTTTATTCATTTGAGGAGGAAAATATATATGTCTAAAGATAAAATTGTATTGGCTTATTCAGGAGGATTAGATACTTCTGTTGCGATAAAATGGCTTCAAGAACAAGGGTTTGATGTGATAGCATGCTGTCTTGATGTTGGCGAAGGAAAAGACCTTGAATTTGTAAAAACTAAAGCACTGCAGGTTGGAGCAGTTAAGTCATATGTGATTGACGCTAAAGAAGAGTTTGCAAACGAATATGCCCTGGCAGCACTCCAGGCTCATACTCTATATGAAGGTAAATATCCGCTGGTGTCTGCATTATCACGCCCGCTTATCGCCAAAAAATTGGTTGAAGTCGCAGAAGCGGAAAACGCAGTGGCTGTTGCGCATGGATGTACGGGTAAAGGAAATGATCAAGTACGTTTTGAAGTTTCCATACAGGCGCTGAATCCTAATTTAAAGGTTATTGCTCCCGTACGTGAATGGCGCTGGTCCCGTGAAGAAGAGATTAATTATGCCATCCAAAACAATATTCCGATTCCAGTTAATTTGGATAGTCCGTTTTCGATTGACCAAAATTTATGGGGCAGAAGCAATGAGTGCGGAGTGCTGGAAGATCCGTGGGCAGCGCCGCCAGAAGAAGCATATGATCTTACAGCGAGCCTGGAAAATGCACCTGATGCACCTGACTTTGTTGAGATCGACTTTGTAAATGGTGTTCCAGTGAAGCTTAATGGTGTGTCATACACCGTAGCGAACCTCATTCTTGAGTTAAATAAATTGGCAGGCAAGCATGGGGTGGGCAGAATCGACCATGTAGAAAATAGATTAGTAGGAATTAAATCACGTGAGGTATATGAATGTCCTGCAGCACTGACTCTTATTAAAGCGCATAAGGAATTGGAGGATATTACTCTAGTAAAAGAGGTAGCCCATTTTAAACCAGTCATCGAGAAAAAATTAACTGAGCTGATTTATGAAGGATTATGGTTCTCACCATTAAAAGATGCATTAATGGCCTTTCTTCAGCAAACTCAGAAAACAGTTACCGGAACAGTGCGTGTAAAATTATTTAAAGGCCACGCAATTGTGGAAGGACGTAAATCCGAGTTTTCTCTTTATAATGAAAAACTTGCGACTTATACATCAGAAGATGAATTTGATCATGCGGCAGCTGTAGGTTTCATTTCTTTATGGGGGCTTCCGACAAAGGTGAACAGCATAGTCAATCAAAAGAAGGTGACCGTGTGAAGAAACTCTGGACCGGAAGATTTACTAAATCAGCTGAAGAGTGGGTAGATGAATTCGGCGCCTCCATCGAGTTCGACCAAGAGCTGGTTTTAGAAGATATTCAGGGAAGTCTGGCACATGTCCAGATGCTGGTGAAATGCGGAATCATTCCTGCTGAGGAAGGAATCAAGATCAAATCAGGATTAGAAAAGCTGCAAAGCAAGGCGATAGACAGTGAGCTGGCTTACTCAGTAAAAATGGAAGATATCCATTTAAATTTAGAGAGCATGCTGATTGATGAAGTCGGTTCTGCAGGAGGAAAAGTCCATACAGGACGGAGCCGGAATGATCAGGTAGCAACGGATATGCATCTGTATCTATTGAAGCATGCGAAAAACATTATTCATCTAATCACAGAATTTCAGGAAGCGATTGTTCATCAGGCAGAAATGCACGTGGAAACCATTATTCCTGGATATACCCACTTGCAAAGAGCACAGCCGATTTCGTTCGGGCATCATTTAATGGCCTATTTTTGGATGCTTGAAAGAGATAAACAAAGGTACACCGAAAGTCTAAAACGAATCAGTGTTTCACCGCTTGGAGCAGGCGCTCTTGCCGGAACCACTTTTCCAATTGACCGTGAGTATACGGCTTCGCTTTTAGGGTTCGATACGATATACGAAAACAGTCTGGATGCGGTGAGTGACAGAGATTTTATCATAGAATTCCTAAGTAACAGCAGTGCTCTAATGATGCATTTATCGCGTTTGAGCGAAGAAATTATCTTATGGTCGAGCCAGGAATTTCAGTTTATTGAATTAGACGATGCCTTTTCGACGGGAAGCAGCATAATGCCCCAAAAGAAAAATCCGGATATGGCTGAGCTGATCCGCGGCAAAACAGGCAGAGTTTATGGGAATTTAATAGGAATCCTTACCGTGATGAAAGGTCTTCCGCTGGCATACAACAAAGATATGCAGGAAGATAAAGAGGGGATGTTTGATACGGTGAAAACTGTATCAGGTTCCCTTAAGATTTTTTCCGGTATGATTGCAACGATGAAAGTAAATAAAGAAACGATGAGAAAGGCGACTGAGCAGGATTTTTCAAATGCTACTGAGCTAGCGGATTATCTTGCTTCAAAAGGCGTTCCCTTTAGAGAAGCTCATGAGGTAGTAGGAAAGCTTGTCCTTTATTGTATAGAAAAAGGCTGTTTCCTGAAGGATTTATCTATGAAAGAACTCAAGTCCTCGTCTGGCTTGTTTGAACAAGATATTTATTCTGTACTCAGTCCGGCAGAAGCGGTGAAACGCAGGAATAGTGCAGGAGGAACAGGCTTTGAACAGGTCAAAGCTGCAGTCGAAAAAGCTAAAGATATTCTGTCTGCAAATAAAGAGCCGCAAATCTTATAGAAAAAAGGCCTGCTTCCATAAAAGAAGCGGGCCTTTTGAATGTTTAGTCATGTAAATGAGTTCTAACTACTAACACGTCGCAGGGGGCGTAGCGGGTAATATGTTCAGAGACACTTCCAATAAAGAATCGTTCAACCATATTTAAACCAGTTGCTCCGCAAATAATTAGATCCACTCCATATTCTAAAGCCATTTCCCTAGGTATTTTAACCTTAGGTGATCCATAATCAATCGCAAGTATAACGGAAGGGACGCCGGCTTCCACTGCTTCCTGTCTGTACTTATCCATAAATTTATTTACATAGCTTTCCGCTTGTTCCGATATGGTTGTGTCATACACTTCTACAGTAGGAAAAGAACGATTGTCAATAATGTGTGCAAGTATTAACTGGGATTGATTCCTTTTTGCAATATCAATGGCTTTCTTAAATGACCAATCAGCTTCTTTTGAACCGTCCAAGGCCACTAAAATTTTATTATACATAAGCGCCATAGTATTGTCCTCCCTTGTTAGGAATGAATGATAGATATCGCTATATTGGACTCTGCCCGCTGTAGCTTTATTATACAATAATTCCCTAGTAAATACCGAGGCCATTTCGTTAAGAATAAGCTGAAAAGGAGGGTGAGGATATGAGCCGGGACACAATTCAGCAGTCTTTTATATTTGAGGAAGACGGGATCAGACAGGTAACTGACCAAATTACGGATGCTTACGAAAGCGGTTATCATAGCAAAGAAACACAGAGAGAAGACGGATTTGAAATATAAGTTGATAAAAGGCTGACTCGTTAATTTTCTAAGAGCCAGCCTTTTTTTATTATCTTACATATTGCAGAGTTTTTGGGAATCGGGTTAACACTTCATAGCCATTTTCGGTTACAAGGATATCATCTTCAATCCTTACTCCAGCAACACCAGGAACATAAATTCCCGGTTCAATCGTAAAGACCATGCCAGGCTTTAGCACAAGGCTGTTAGTTTCTGTAAGCGATGGATACTCGTGGACACTTATGCCTAATCCGTGTCCCAGCCTATGCGGGAAGTACTCTCCATATCCATGATTGCGAATGATATTTCTAGCCGTTAAATCAAGTTCGGCACATGTTGCACCAGGTCTGCAGGCTTCTACAGCAGCGAGCTCTGCTTTAAGTACTGTTTCGTATATATCTCTTTGTTTTTCTGAAATATCACCAAATGCTACGGTTCTCGTAATATCTGAACAATATCCCTGATAGACGACACCAAGATCAAATAAAACTAAATCGCCTTTTTGGATTTTTGTTTGCCCCGGAGTGCCATGCGGAGAAGCACCGTTTGCCCCAGTTAACACCATAGTGGAAAAGGCCATTTCATTGATACCCGCTTTTTTTAGCTCGAATTCGATTGCCGCAAGCACGTCTAATTCGGTTTTACCCTCAGCAATTTCATTCACTCCGATTTCAACAGCAAAGTCCGCAAGCCTTACTGCTTCCCGAATCACTTCTAATTCCTTTTCGTCCTTCACCATACGAAGTTCACGCAGCTTTTCTTCTGCTGAAATAAGCTGAGGCTCTGAGAACAGCTCCTGAACCTGTTCATAACGTTCAACATTCATATGCTCTTTTTCTATGGCCATAGAGTTCACGGAAACATCTCTTTTTTCAACAGCTTTTCGGATCATGTCCCATGGATTTTCAATATCCGTATAACCGATAATTTCGTAATTCCAGCCGGAATTGCTAGCATCTTCCTTCTCCATCAAAGGGCAGACTAAAAAGGGTTCAGAATCTGGGAATATTCCAAGTGCAAGCAATCGTTCATGCGGATTGCTGCGGAATCCGCTTAAGTAAAACACATTATCTGAAGAAGTAATAAAACCAAAAGGAATATCCTTTGATTTTAACCACTCCTGAAATTTATCAATTCTCTTGCTCATTTGTATGTACCTCCTTCAAGAATAAAAACAATAACTTATATGTAAAAACACAGTGGAAAAAGTTTGCTTTCATTATGAGAGTAACAGTCCTAATTTAGAATGTAAACTGTTAGACAATGGTAAAATGGGGGTATACGTAAAAGGATTACAGCGTATGTTTCTTTTTACAAAGAAAGGGGATGTAATAATGAAAGTATCTTTTCATGGTCACTCCGTAGTTAAGGTTGAAACGAAAGGAAAAACCATTCTGTTTGATCCATTTATTACAGGCAATGGGCAAACCGATCTTAAGGTGGAGGATGTTAAGCCGGATGTGATTATTTTAACACATGGTCATGGCGATCATCTGGGAGATACGGTCCAGCTTGCAAAAGAACATGATTCATTAGTGATTGCAAACGCTGAATTAAGTACATATTTAAGCTGGCAGGGTGTAAGGACCCATGGAATGTCCATTGGGGGAGCTTATGAATTTGATTTTGGCAGGGTAAAACTCACTCAAGCGTTTCACGGCACTGGATTTACCACTGAAAATAAAGAAATCATTTACTTGGGTATGCCAGCAGGAGTCTTATTGATGGCTGAGGGGAAAACGGTATTCCATGCTGGTGATACAGGGTTATTTGGAGATTTGAAATTAATTGGAGAAAGGCACCCGATTGATCTGGCATTTCTTCCGATTGGGGATAATTATACAATGGGACCTGAAGATGCAGCTTTGGCGGCGAAGTTTCTTCAAGCAAAACAGGTGGTTCCGATGCATTTTAACACGTTCCCGCAGATTGAACAGGATCCACATAGATTTATCGATCTGCTTGAAGGGCAAAATGGCAAAGTGCTGCAGCCTGGAGAGAGTATTGAATTATAAGGTGTACGGGAGTGCCAATTAGAAGGCACTCTTTTTTTTACCCTGAGATCCTGGGTCAATTTTTCTGGGTGCCGTGCATATATTAAATGTATATAGCTTGTCATAACTTTTGAGAGAAGAGGGCTTAAGATGAAACAAAGATATCTGCTTTGTTTATTGCTGTGCGGAGTTATGCTTTATTATCAAGTGCCGAGACTTGCTTTAAATGGAGAGGGCCTGATAAGTGTCTACAGCGGAATGTGGCTTATTCTCGCTTTATGTGCAGCGGCTGGGAATTTATCAGGAATCCTTTACTCACCTAAGAAAAGAAAAACAGCTGCAGGAAAAAAAGGCCAAAGCTACAAAAGAATGCACGATTATCAATAGGTTAATTGAATAGAAGGACTTTTCATTCTATAATGGGTGTTAATAAGTACCTAAAAAGGGTGAAAAGGTTGGCAACAAAACACGAGCAAATTCTTAAATATATCGATGATCTCCCAGTTGGAGATAAAATATCGGTGAGACAGATTGCCAAAGCACTGGGAGTAAGTGAAGGAACCGCTTACCGGGCTATTAAAGACGCAGAAAATAAGGGCTACGTTAGTACAATAGAACGTGTCGGAACCATTCGAATCGAACGTAAAAAGAAAGAGAATATAGAAAAGCTGACGTTTGCGGAAGTCGTTAATATAGTAGACGGACAGGTGCTTGGAGGAAAAGACGGCCTCCACAAAACGCTTAATAAATTTGTTATTGGAGCTATGAAAATAGATGCAATGATGAAATATACGGGTGCAGGCAACCTATTAATCGTAGGAAATAGGGTAAATGCTCAGGAGCTGGCGTTAAAAGCTGGGGCAGCCGTATTAATTACAGGCGGATTTGATACAGAGGACCATGTTAAAAAATTGGCAGACGAACTGGAGCTGCCCATCATTCTAAGCAGCTATGATTCCTTCACCGTAGCTACTATGATTAACAGAGCAATCTATGATCAGCTTATAAAAAAGGAAATCCTCCTGGTAGAAGATATCCTGACTTCTCTGGCCGACACGGCCTACCTTTCCTTAGAAGATTCCGTCAGCAAATGGCATGAACTGAATAAAAGTACGAACCATAGCCGTTTTCCTGTGGTTGATTCCTCTTTTAAAGTTCAAGGGATGGTTACCTCAAAGGATATTATCGGAGTCGAACTGCATGTTCCGATTGACAAGGTAATGACGAAAACTCCCATGTCTGTTGGAGGGAAGACCAGCGTGGCTTCCAGTGCCCATATGATGGTATGGGAAGGAATAGAATTGCTTCCGGTAGTAGATGAAAATCAGGTGCTGCTCGGAATTATCAGCAGACAGGATGTATTAAAGGCACTGCAAATGATTCAAAGGCAGCCTCAGGTCGGCGAAACGATTGATGACGTGATCACAAGCCAGCTAGTTTCTGCAGGAAATCGTGTAAAGGGAGAAGACATCTATCGGTGTGAAGTAACACCGCAGATGACGAATTATCTTGGCACCATTTCCTATGGAGTTTTTACTGCACTAGTCACAGAGGCAGCCAACCGAACGATGCGTGCTTTTAAAAGAGGAGACCTTGTCGTTGAAAATATGACGATCTATTTTATCAAGCCTGTACAAATGGACAGCATGATTGAAATCCATCCACGGGTTCTTGAAATTGGAAGAAAATTTGGAAAGATTGATATTGAGGTATATAATGAAGGTAGATTAGTTGGCAAAGCGATGATGATGTGCCAATTGTTTGACCGGACATAAGTACTTATCAAAAAAGGCCGCAGCAGAGGCGGCCTTTTCTTGTATTAATTATTCTATTGCTGGATGTACTGCCGATAAAGAAAACGAGCTGCAAGAAATCGGCTTAATTTTTATAGCCTTCCTCTGCTTCTTTAATTACATAAGGCAGATAATGTTTATAGGATTTATAACCGGCCCAGACGTTGATTACTCCGAGCAGAATAAATACCCCGGCAACAATGTAAGTAACAGTCCCTGTGTATAAAAAGAGCTGGTTTATGCCAAACAGCACAACGAAAAGTCCAAGAGCCATTGATGACTTAGTAGCTGTCCATTTTTTCTCGGCAGGCTTTTGCGTGCGTACATATTTAATTTTGAAGTAGAGATAGAAAGAAAAGGTAATAACAATTAGTACAACTAATACAGGCAATGTGCACTCCTCCAATGTGAAAGTAGTCCCATTCATTTTACCTGTAAAAGGCCTCAAATTCTAGCATATATGATGCTTGTTGCTTAAATTGACATATTTGAATATAAGCCTATGTTAAAGTTTATTGCTGAATTTGGAACTATGTTGATCTTCACTGCAGGCGCGAGAAGCTCGAAAATGCGTTTGCATTTCCTTCGTGCGTTGAGAATTTGAGGATGGTAATTCCTGACAATAATTGGGTCAAGGGACACCCCGCAGGCGTAAACGAGAGAGGTGGCTCCCGGACCGCCCGCGTAAAAACAAGTGCCTTTCGTTAAAATCAACAAACTAGCAACAGAGCTGAAAATAAAGGAGATTGTAAATGAAAGCTGAAATATTAGAAACCATTAAATCATATAACACCATTATCCTTCATAGGCATGTTCGGCCAGACCCGGATGCGTATGGATCACAATGCGGTCTTGCAGAAATTTTAAGAACATCCTTTCCGGAAAAAAAGGTTTATACAGTTGGCAAAGAAGAAGAGTCCCTTTCATATTTAGCTGGATTGGACCAAGTCTCTGATGAAACGTATACTAACGCCCTCGTAATTGTATGCGATACAGCAAACGAAGCCAGAATCTGTGATAACCGCTATACACTCGGAGCCAAAATCATTAAAATAGACCATCATCCTAATGAAGATCGTTATGGCGACATGCTTTGGGTGGATACGAACGCAAGCTCCTGCAGTGAAATGATCTATGAGTTTTATTTATTTGGAAAAGATAAAGGATTAAAGCTTTCAGAGAAAGGCGCTCGGCTTCTTTTTGCGGGTATTGTTGGAGATACTGGGAGATTTCTATATCCAAGCACATCCGATAAAACCTTCAGTTATGTAAGTGAACTGATCACCTATAATTTTAATAGAACCGAATTGTTTAACGATATGTATGATGTTCCGGAAAATGTCGTACGACTTCAAGGATATGTTCTGCAGCATTTTGAACTCAGTCCTGAGGGAGTGGGGAAGCTTGTAATCAAGAAGGATATTTTAGATCAATTCCAGGTAAAGGTCTCAGAGGCATCACAGCTGGTAAGTTCGCTAGGCGGTGTAAAGAATTTGAAAGCATGGGCCTTCTTTATTGAAGAAGAGGACAATATCCGCGTAAGGCTCCGCTCAAAAGGTCCGGTCATTAACGGTATCGCTAAGAAATACAACGGGGGCGGTCATCCGCTGGCCTCCGGAGCATCCATCCATTCCTGGGATGAGGTAGACTTAGTGGTCAGCGATTTAATTGCAGTCTGCAAAGAATACACGGACTAACAGGTAAGGCACCCGGCCATTGCATGCGGGTGCCTGTGTTATGATAAGTGGGCTGTGTCAGCCTGCAGCAGTTTTTCAGGCAGCATGAATCATTTCAACCTATACGAAAAAATGACACCACAAAAAGAAACTAAGGGCATCATATACGAAAATAATTGCGGCGTCCCGCGAAATAAGCAACCCGTTCTGTGAAATAATTAACACCGCCCCTATTTTAACCCTGAAATAAATGAGATGCTGGTAAACTAGTGGCAAAAGCAAAGGTTATGAGCGATAGCAGGCTATTTTCGCGCACTGTTCTAGCAAATATAAAACCGATCTCTATCAAATAATTTCACCGCTGGATGTTTGACTTAATCGAATTACTACTATCAGCATAGGATATGAAGTGCCAGCAAGCTTACTCTCCTGAATAAATTGAATATGACCCTCTATTCCCATTACCTCCAGGTGAAAATGATCCTGCTAATCTGAATTCTTACTTGCAGCACCTCACTCTCAACTCCAAGCATAAGGCTTCTGTCTTGTTCTATTTTACCTGTTTCAATTTAACCTCTAATTTGAGGGTCGTATAGTACAGGACTTCCGAGACTTCAAGCATGTATTTCTTTTTGTTAATTTCTAAAACTTTATTTTCTATTGATTTTTTTAGAAGAGACCTGGCTTCATAGACGGTTTCTAAATCCTTGGATAAGAGGGTGGAGTTCAGGTCGTCCTGGATTTTTTCTACGGCTTCCGCTACCCCCAGGCGGTCGAGCTTATAAAGGTTAAAATTGGTGACGGTTACCTTTACTTCCTGTATGGTAAGCCGCTCCAGATTTTTGTCATTAAGTTTGTTATAGTCTTCTTCCCAAAGGGCATTTTCTTCCTCTAAATCCTTGATATATTCGCCCTGTTTATGGAGCTTCTGGATAAGCTTTTCCTGCATGATGCTGTGCATATAAAAGAAGATGAGCCAGCTGATGATACCGCCTGCGGCTGCTCCGGCAAAGAAACGCTGCCAGAGGGGAAATTTGAAATATGGGGGTATTCTCATTGTGATATATTCTGCTGCGTCAGCCAGTTTATGACGGAGGCTCCGGTCTGAGCGCCGGCTAGGGCGGAAAGAATGAGCAGAATTTGTTTGACAATATCCTTTGTCTCGCCGTGAAATATCCCGCGTTCAAAGGAATAGACAGTATCGAAAGTTCCCCCGATAGCTGCAATAATAGCCCATATTCTTAAAGAATCTGCCAGTCTATAGACAACGGTCAGGGGAGGCTGTTCCGTAAAAAAAGCGCCCAGCCCCCCAATTAAAGCTCCCCCAAGCAAAACGCCGAGAGAAATAAAGTAACTGTTAACAAATGCGGGAAAAAAAGCTTCTTTCATAGTGATCAGCCCTTAAGTTTAATATGGTTACTACTTATATATGGACAATCCTGCTAAGTTATGTTGGAAAGAAATAATTCAGCTTGAGAGCGATATGAGAACATATTTTCTTTTTTTCCAGTTAACCTCTATAATTAAAGAGTCAAAAGCCTTGTTAAGGGTGGGGAAATAAATGGCTTTTATTCATCTTCACGTACAGAGTGCATATAGCCTGTTATCAGGCACTGCGAGTATCAAGGACCTGGTCTCAAATGCGAAAGCTAAGAACTATGAGGCCCTTGCGCTTACAGACAGAAACGCGATGTATGGTGTTATTGATTTTTATAAAGAGTGCCTTAAGCAGAAAATAAAGCCGATTATTGGATTGACAGCGGATATTTTGCACGAAGATATAGGTGCTTATCCTCTAGTGCTGCTCGCTAGAAATAACAGGGGATACCAAAATCTTCTTAAAATCAGCAGTGCGATTAAAACAAAATCTCCTGAAGGACTTCCTCTAAAATGGCTGAAGGCCTATTCGGAAGGACTCATCGCCTTAACTCCGGGCAAGGAAGGAATTATAGAAAACCTGCTGCTGAAGGACGAGAAAGAAAATGCCTTGACGCACCTATCCACGTTTAAATCCATGTTTGAAGACAAGTCGTTCTATTTTACAGTGCAAAGAACCGGATTGAATGAAGAAGAGAAGCTGAACAGAATGCTGCAGGAGCTTTCCAATGAAACTGATACCGAACTTTTAGCCAGTAATCCTGTGTATTATCTAGAAAAGCCGGATTCTTTGGCTTTAGAGGTGCTTCTGGCCATTAAAAACGGCCAGAAACTAAGTGATGAAAATCGGCGCAGGTTAGAAACGAATGAAAATTATTTAAAAGACAAGGCTGAAATGGCTGCTCTTTTTCACGATCTGCCAGAGGCTCTTGAAAATACAATCCGAATTAGTGAAAGCTGTAATGTTCTAATAGAATTTAATCGAAAGCTGCTTCCTAAATACACGTTAGAAAAGGGAAGCACCTCTGAGAAAATGCTCGAGAAATATTGTGAAGAAGGGTTTAGCGAAAGATACCGGAATCCTTCAGCTGAACATCGTGATAGACTAAGATACGAGCTTGAAATTATCAAGAAAATGAATTTCAGTGATTACTTCCTGATTGTTTGGGACTTTATGAGATTTGCCAGACAGCAGAACATTTTAACCGGTCCTGGCCGTGGCTCGGCAGCCGGAAGCATGGTTGCTTATGTACTCAAGATTACAGATGTTGACCCAGTAGAGCATGGTCTTTTATTTGAGAGATTTTTAAATCCTGAGCGTATATCCATGCCTGATATAGATATTGATTTCCCGGATACCAGAAGAGATGAAGTGATATCCTATGTTGCTAATAAATATGGTGAACTTCATGTTGCCCAGATTATTACATTTGGGACAATGGCCGCCAAAGCTGCCTTAAGAGATGTCGGGAGAGTTTTTGGGTTAAATCAGAAAGAGCTGGAAGGGCTGTCAAGAATGATCCCTAGCAGGCTTGGGATTACTCTTGAGGCAGCATTAAAGGAATCAAAGCTATTACAAAACTTTATAAGTGAAAATGAATTTAACCAGAATTTGTTCCAAACAGCTTTGAAACTGGAAGGACTCCCAAGGCATACCTCCACACATGCAGCTGGAATTGTTATTTCGGATATGCCGCTGACAGAGCTGATCCCTATCCAGGAAGGACAGGAAACCATTCATCTTACACAGTTTCCAATGGAGAACCTGGAAGAGCTTGGATTATTGAAAATGGACTTCCTTGGACTTAGAAACTTAACACTCATTGAAAATACTCTTGATATGATCCAGAAGGGGACTGGGAAACGTCCTCATCTTGGAGAGCTGCCGCTTCAAGATCCGCAGACTTTTGATCTCTTGGGAAAAGGTGAAACCACCGGAGTCTTTCAGCTTGAATCAGAGGGAATGCGGAACGTGCTTACCAGGCTTAAACCGACTCGCTTTGAGGACATTGTTGCGGTAAATGCCTTGTACCGGCCGGGACCGATGGAAAATATTCCGCTGTTCATTGAACGGAAACATGGAATTCAGCCTCTTGAATATCCTCATAAAGATCTAGAACCCATTTTACTTCCAACCTATGGAGTTATCGTATATCAGGAGCAAATTATGCAGATTGCCGCTAAACTGGCAGGATTTTCGCTGGGGGAAGCGGATTTATTAAGAAGGGCTGTGTCAAAGAAGAAAAAAGATGTTTTAGATAAGGAAAGAGCCCATTTTGTTGAAGGTGCAAGTAAACAGGGATATGAAGAAAAAACAGCGAATGAAGTGTATGACTTAATTGTCCGATTCGCGAATTACGGCTTTAACAGAAGCCATGCAGTAGCTTATAGTTTCATTGCCTATCAGCTTGCTTATTTAAAAGCTCATTATTTCCAGTACTTTATGGCTGCTCTTTTGACATCGGTGATTGGGAATGAAGATAAAATTGCCCAGTATATCAGAGAGTTAAAATCAAAGGGCATTTCTGTGCTGCCCCCTTCTATTAATAAGAGCCATTTTGCTTTTAAGGCGGAAAAACAGGGAATCCGTTATAGCATAGCCGCCATAAAGGGAATAGGGGCTGCTGCGCTCCGCGATATCTTTCAGTCAAGAAGGAAAAAATCATTCGAGGATCTTTTTGACTTTTGTCTGCGCGTCTCATCTAAAGCAGTTAACCGCAAATCTTTAGAGGTGCTTGTCCATTCAGGAGCCTTTGATGAGTTTGGGGAAGACAGAGCTACTTTGCTTGCAAGTCTTGATGTGGCACTGGAGCATAACGAGCTGGTTAATCCGGATGACGACCAATTCGATCTTTTTGCAAATAGTGAGTTCACCTTAAAGCCAAAATATTTAAGAGTTGAACCCATTCGTACCCTGGACAAGCTTGAATTGGAAAAACAGGCGCTCGGCCTTTATTTATCAGACCATCCCGTTACTCCATTTAAAAAGCTTTTTCAGGACTTCGGGTCTATTTCCATTCACGAGGCTGTGGAGAGGGAAATGAAAAAGGCCTATATCCCTGTTTATGTAACGGAGGTAAAGACCATCCGGACGAAAAAAGGCGAAACGATGGCATTTCTATCTGTTAGCGATGAAACGGGCGGCCTGGAGTGTGTTGTATTCCCAAATGTTTATAGAAACAAATCCCTTCATTACAAAAAGGGAAATGTGTTCATGCTGCATGGATCAGTTGAAGCCAAGGATGGAAAAAAACAGCTTATTATTCAGGATTCTTACTCTATAGAAGAGCTGGAGTCACTATCTAAGGATGAAGCTTCCAGGCTGTATATTAAAGTCGAAAAAACGAAACACACCAAAGAGTTATTAACCCGGATTAAGAAGCTTCTGCAGAATTACAAGGGAAACACAAAGGTCGTTCTTTATTACGAAAAAGAAGAACGGTATGTACAGCTCCCTATGGATCATTGGGTTATTGCCAGTGAGGAATGTTTAAAGCAGCTAGGCCGTTTAGTAGGCAGTGAAAATGTAGTGTTAAAGTAAAGCTAAACCTTTACAAGCAATAAAGATATGTTATATTAAACAAGAGAAAACGTGGTCAGACCACTTTAATACAAAAGATCATATTCGACTTCTTTATGATCTGAGGAGTGAATCCAGTTGACATTAAGAGAAGAAGCCTTGCACATGCACAGAGTAAACCAGGGCAAATTAGAGACGGTTTCTAAAGTACCTGTAAAAAACGCAAATGACTTAAGTCTGGCGTACTCTCCAGGTGTAGCAGAGCCTTGTAAAGCCATATATGATAAGCCCGAAACAGTATATGAATATACGATGAAGGGAAATACTGTAGCTGTTGTTACAGACGGTACGGCTGTGCTGGGACTGGGCAATATAGGCCCGGAAGCTGCCATGCCGGTAATGGAAGGCAAAGCGGTGCTCTTTAAGAGCTTCGCCGGGGTAGATGCTTTTCCTATCTGTTTAAATACGAATGATGTTGATAAAATTGTTGAAACGGTAAAGCTGCTAGAACCAACTTTTGGCGGTGTTAACCTAGAAGATATAGCAGCGCCTAATTGTTTTGTGATTGAAGAGCGTCTTAAAAAAGAAACAAATATTCCTATTTTTCACGATGACCAGCACGGTACAGCAATCGTTACGGCAGCCGGCCTGGTAAATGCCTTGAAAATTACAGGAAAAAGAATGTCTGAAATTAAAGTAGTTGCAAACGGTGCTGGTGCTGCTGGAATTGCTATAATTAAGCTGCTCTATTCATATGGAGTAAGAGATATCATTATGTGCGATTCCAAAGGTTCCATTTATGAAGGACGTCCTTTTGGAATGAACGATGTAAAGGATGCAGTTGCGAAATTTACAAACCGGGAAAAGCGGGGCGGCAGCCTGGAAGAAGTCATTACAGGTGCTGATGTGTTTGTGGGGGTTTCTGTCGCTGGAGCATTAACGAAAGCAATGGTAGAAAGCATGAATCCTGATCCTATCATCTTTGCAATGGCCAATCCTGTGCCGGAAATTATGCCCGAAGAAGCCAAACAGGCTGGCGCAAAAGTGGTGGGCACTGGCCGCTCTGATTTTCCAAACCAGGTGAACAACGTATTAGCCTTCCCCGGTATATTCAGAGGTGCTCTTGATGTTCGAGCTACACATATAAACGAAAAAATGAAAGTAGCGGCAGTAGAGGCCATCGCAGGCCTTATCAGTGATGATGAACTGCAGCCTGATTATGTAATCCCGGCACCATTTGACGCAAGAGTGGCTCCGGAAGTAGCTGCTGCTGTTGCAAGGGCAGCGATGGAAACGGGTGTAGCACGGCTAAAAGTCGACCCGGAAGACATTAAGGCTAAAACGCGCATGCTTTCTGCAATTGGCAAAGATGAATGATAACCGGGCGGCTTCTGCTAAAAGTACACAACCAAAGATTTATTTGGATATTGTCGAAAAGCTGAGGCTCATGATCCAGGACGATGGCTTGCTGCCGGGAGATAAGATACCTTCTGAAAGGGAACTTTCTGAGCGCCTACAAGTAGGGCGCTCTTCCGTAAGAGAAGCTTTAAGGTCACTAGAACTGCTCGGCCTGATTGAAACCAGGCGCGGTGAAGGAACATTTATTAAAGTCTTTCAAGAACATCGATTGGTTGAATTGCTTGGAGCTTTTTTTCTACTCGATGAAAAGACCAGGAACAATTTGCGAGAAACTAAAATATTATTAGAACAGGCATGTCTCCAAGGGTTGATGCAGAAAACGCCGCCTGAAAAAATGGAGGAAATGATTCAATGGGCGGAAAGCCATGATTGGGATGATGAAATATTCTTTAAAAAAATCTTTCAATTAAACCCGAATCATTTATTAGAGCGTATCTGGATTGTTGTTAACAGCTATGAAAAATCATCAGGCAAAACAAGCCGGATGGCGCAAAAAAAGCTTTATGTGGATTTGCTTCATGCTCTTAAAAACAAGCAAGGGCAGGATGTCAACAGCATTTATTTAAGTGGGTTAAGAAAGTAAGGAGAATATAAATTACCAAGTGATGGCTGTTTTTAAATATCTTCGTCAAGATCATCCACGGACGAGCATTGCCATAAACATGAGCTTCAGGCAAAATATTCGCTGATGCTTTTAGAAATGCGGCTGGAAGTTTAGGGGAGGTTTCATCATTGATAAAGGATTTATTTTCAAAATCTAAAAAGAAAAAGTATGCTACCATCCCTTCAGAGCGAGGAAGACAAGATGTACCAGAAGGGATTATGACAAAGTGTCCTAAGTGTAAAAAAATCATGTACACGAAGGAGCTGCTTAAAAATCTTAAGGTTTGCATGCATTGCGGATTCCACCATCCAATGAAATCATCAGAAAGAATTAAAAGCCTTTTTGATGAGAAAAGTTTTACAGAGCTTGATCAAGATATCGTTACAATCAATCCCCTTGATTTTCCGGGATATGAAGAAAAAATTAAATCAGACATGGAAAAATCCGGCTTAAACGAGGCGGTTGTAACAGGAACCGGGAAAATTAACGGCCATTCTGTTTCAGCAGCTATTATGGATGCAAGCTTCCGTATGGGGAGTATGGGCTCTGTAGTCGGCGAAAAAATTACTAGAGCAGTGGAAAAGGCTGATGAACTTGGTGTTCCTTTTGTTATTTTTACTGCTTCAGGGGGCGCCCGTATGCAGGAAGGTGTGTTAAGCCTTATGCAGATGGCCAAAACGAGCGTAGCGCTTAAGAGATTTAGTGAGAATGGCGGCCTTTATATTGTCATTATGACTCACCCTACAACGGGAGGAGTTTCGGCAAGCTTCGCCTCTATGGGTGATTATAATCTGGCGGAGCCGGGAGCTTTAATTGGCTTTGCAGGCAGGCGTATTATTGAACAGACAATCCGGGAGGAGCTTCCGGAAGATTTTCAAACCAGCGAATTCCTATTAAAGCATGGCCAGCTGGATGGAGTGATCCATAGGCAGGAGCTGAAAGAAACGCTTGCAAATATTTTAGACATACATTCGCCGGGTGGTGAGCTGAATTGGTAGGAGAATTGGAGTTCGAAAAGCCAATAGTAGAACTTAAAAGGAAAATTGATGAGCTGAGAAAAATAACAAAAGAGGCGGATGTCGACCTGTCCTCAGAAATCGAGAAACTTGAAAAAAGGCTTTCTAACCTGCAATCCGAGGTCTATAACAATATGAAGCCTTGGGACAGGGTTCAGGTAGCGAGGCACCCTGGCAGGCCTACTACTCTTGATTATGTATCACACATCTTTACAGATTTCTTTGAATGCCACGGAGACAGATACTTTGGTGATGATGCAGCCATCGTCGGGGGAATTGGTAAGTTCCAGGGAATTCCTGTTACTATTGTAGGCCATCAGAGAGGCAAGGATACAAAGGAAAACATTAAACGTAACTTCGGGATGCCCCATCCTGAAGGGAACCGAAAGGCTCTTAGGCTTATGAAGCAGGCTGAGAAGTTTAACCGTCCTATTGTATGTTTTATAGATACGAAAGGCGCTTATCCCGGTAAAGCAGCAGAAGAACGCGGACAAAGCGAAGCAATTGCCCGAAATATCTATGAAATGAGCGGACTCAAGGTTCCGATTGTATGTATCGTCATTGGAGAAGGAGGAAGTGGGGGAGCACTGGCACTTGGAGTCGGTGACCGCATTCTCATGCTCGAAAATTCCACATACTCTGTTATATCTCCTGAAGGTGCAGCTGCTTTGCTTTGGAAGGACGCTTCATTAGCAAAGAGAGCTGCAGAAACTATGAAAATTACGGCACCTGATTTGAAAGAGCTGGGTATAATAGATGAAATAATCCCAGAAGTAACTGGTGGAGCCCATAAAGATATTCTCGAACAGGCAGGGCTTATTGAAGCAGCTCTTCTAAAAGCGCTTAGGGGGCTGCAGAACCTTCAGAAGGATGAATTGGTTGAGCATCGATATCAAAAATTCAAAAGAATCGGTGAATATTCGTTTTCGCAGAATTATACAGGGGTAAAATAAACGTGCAGCATTTTTGTGCACGTTCTCTTTTATTTTTACGGAAATTTTGTTAAACTGTTATTTTGTATATCTGTTATTTATATTTTATAATATGTATGTTATTTCACAAACTAAGGTTATGATATCTGGCTGCTTATAAGAATAGCCGGTCAGGTTCTTTCCTCCCTCGTATAGATAGGGTAGTTAGATGGTTTTCCTTCTTATAGCGTAAGAAAACTGCTGGTTTGCTCTTTAGTCCTTAGCAGTGGTGTATACCGGTTTTTCTAATTTTATAAAATAGGTTTGGCATAATATGTCTATACTACTTTTATATTAGAATTTTATCTGCCAGTACCGGCCATTTAGTGTTAAATCTCTTTTAAGGATCCGTTTATTGCCAGGGCCTGGATCCTTTAAATACATACACAGGATATACGGGACAAACAGGCATTAGATTTGGGCATCAGCCTGAATTGCCGCAGCTGTTATTTATTAATTGGGGTGATTTTCTTGAAAAGAATAGGTGTATTAACCAGTGGAGGAGATTCCCCTGGTATGAATGCCGCGGTTCGCGCGGTTGTAAGAAAAGCGATCTTTCATGAAGTTGAAGTTTTTGGTATATACCACGGCTACGAAGGGCTGATTAAAGGTGACATTAAAAAGCTTGAAATTGGGTCAGTTGGTGATATTATCCACCGGGGAGGAACCATGCTGTTTTCAGCCCGCTGTCCGGAAATGAAAACGGAAGAAGGACAGCAAAAAGCGATTGAGCAGCTAAAGAAGCATGGCATAGATGGCCTTGTAGTCATCGGGGGTGATGGTTCTTACATGGGAGCCAAAGCATTGACTGAAAGAGGTTTTCCTTGTGTAGGAGTTCCCGGCACGATTGATAACGATATACCTGGAACTGAATTTACAATCGGCTTTGATACAGCTATCAATACGGTTATAGATGCTATCGATAAAATCAGGGATACAGCAACATCCCACAAAAGAACCTATGTGATTGAAGTAATGGGACGGGATGCTGGGGATATCGCTCTTTGGGCGGGTCTTGCCGGGGGTGCTGAATCCATCCTTATACCTGAATCAGCTGAAGATATCAATCATGTTGTTGCCCGCTTGAAACGCGGCCAGGATAGAGGAAAAAAACACAGCATCATCATAGTAGCCGAAGGTGTAGGAAGTGCTGTGGAGATTGCAAAGCAAATAGAGGAGCTTACAGAGTTCGAAACCCGGGTATCTGTGTTAGGGTATATCCAAAGAGGCGGCTCTCCAACGGTTGCAGACCGTGTTCTTGCAAGCAGGCTGGGCGCGCAGGCTGTCGCACTGCTGTTAGAGGGGAAAGGCGGGCGTGCTGTAGGAATCGAACAAAACAGGCTTGTTGACTATGATATTATCGAAGCTCTGACTCAGAAAAAACACACAATTGATCAAGGAATGTTTGATCTTTCCAAAGAGTTATCTATTTAAGGTATAGAAATTATGAGCAATTATTATTGGGAGGTAAAAAGAAACATGCGTAAAACTAAAATCGTATGTACGATAGGACCGGCTAGTGAAAGTGTAGAAAAGTTAACTGCTCTGGCAGAAGCCGGCATGAATGTTTGCAGACTGAATTTTTCTCATGGAGACTTCGAAGAACATGGCGGAAGAATTAAAACAATCCGTCAGGTGTCTGAGACTACTGGGAAGCAGCTGGCTATCTTATTAGATACGAAGGGGCCTGAGATCAGAACTCATAATATGGAGAATGGCGCTATTGAGCTCAAATCAGGTGAAACTGCTGAAATTTCTATGACAGAAGTGACGGGCACAGCTGAGAGATTCTCTATAACATATGAAGGATTAATGGATGATGTTCGTGCAGGCTCTAAAATCCTTCTAGATGATGGTCTTATCGGTTTAGAAGTCATAGATGTTAGAAAGCAAGAAGGAATAATCCAGACAAAAGTCTTAAACAGCGGTGTTCTGAAAAATAAAAAAGGTGTAAACGTCCCAGGAGTTTCTGTTAAACTGCCAGGAATCACTGAAAAGGATAAACAGGATATTATCTTTGGAATAGAGCAGGGTGTCGACTTCATTGCCGCTTCTTTTGTAAGACGTGCTTCAGATGTACTTGAAATTCGTGAACTATTAGAACAGCATAATGCTTCACACATTCAGATCATACCAAAGATTGAAAACCATGAAGGCGTGGAAAATATCGATGAGATCTTAGAAGTTTCAGATGGTCTGATGGTTGCCCGTGGAGACTTAGGGGTTGAAATTCCGGCAGAAGAGGTTCCTCTTGTTCAAAAAGAATTAATCCGAAAATGTAATATATCAGGCAAACCAGTTATCACTGCAACACAAATGCTGGATTCTATGCAAAGAAACCCGCGCCCGACTCGTGCTGAAGCGAGCGATGTTGCAAATGCCATCTTTGACGGCACCGATGCGATCATGCTTTCAGGCGAAACTGCTGCCGGTTCTTATCCTGTTGAAGCTGTAGAAACGATGCATAATATTGCTTCCCATACAGAAACGGCTTTAAACTATAAAGAAATTGTTGCTGCACGAAGCAAAGACAATGAGAATAATGTAACGGATGCGATTGGTCAGTCGACAGCATATACTGCATTAAACTTAGAAGCTGGAGCCATTATCACTCCAACTGAAAGCGGTCATACAGCGCGAATGATCTCTAAGTACCGTCCTAAGGCACCAATCATTGCAGTGACTTCCAGCGATAAAGTATCCAGAAGGCTGGCTCTTGTATGGGGCGTCTATCCTCAAATTGGGCAGGCAGCTGCTTCTACTGATGAAATGCTTGATATCTCTATCGAAAAAAGCATTGAATCTGGAATTGTAAGCCATGGAGATCTTGTAGTCATCACAGCTGGTGTACCGGTTGGGGAAACAGGAACCACTAACTTAATGAAAATTCATGTATTGGGCGATGCAACGATTAAAGCTCAAGGGATTGGAAGAAAATCTGCTAAGGGTAAGGTAGTAATAGCAAGAAACGCTGAAGAAGCGAACAGCAAAGTGACTGATGGCTGTATACTAGTGACCTATGGATCTGATCGGGATATGATGCCTGCAATTGAAAGATGTGCTGCCCTAATTACTGAAGAGGGAGGCTTAACAAGCCACGCAGCGGTTGTAGGAGTAAACCTGGGCATTCCAGTTATCGTTGGAGCTGAACAGGCTACATCTATCTTAAAAGATGGCCAGAGTGTAACTGTAGATGCCCGCCGCGGAACGATCTACGAAGGACATACAAAAGTACTTTAATCTTCTCGTTTAAAAAGGGTGACAGGCAAAGAAACTTAAAGCTTTGCCTGTCACCCTATTCTTATATTTCTATATTTAATTATGTATATAAGCTGTACATGTTACAATTGTATAAATGAAGCCTTTTTTAACAGGGGGATTTTAGATGAAAATTCTTTTGGCTATTTTTATTGTTGTACCCGCATTGGAAATAGGCGCTTTTTTGCTGGCTAGTAAAACAGCTGGGGTGTTCCCGACTATTCTGTTTATCATATTGACTGGGATTGCCGGATCATATCTTGCTAAAAAACAGGGGCTGGAAACGATTAGAAAAGTACAGCAGGATTTGAGCTATGGAAAAATTCCGGGTGAATCAATCATTGACGGAGCATGCATCCTGATTGGCGGCTGTCTGCTTGTGTCACCTGGTTTTATTACCGATTTTTTAGGATTATTTCTGCTTCTGCCGCCGCTAAGATCCTTAATTAAGCCTTTGATCAAAAAATATCTGCGCAATTCTATAAATAAAGGAAGAATTAATATTATACGCTGACAGAACCTTGGCTTTTACAGCCAAGGTTCTTTTTTTATGGTCCTTAAACAGATGGCTCGTCGCCTTTTATAAATGCCCATAGGTCTTGAAATACGTTTGCCCTGTGGAGTGTAGAAAGAACGACTAAAATAACCGGTCCGACAATTAAACCAAGGAAGCCAATTGTTTTAAATCCAATAAATAGGGCAATAAGTGTTGCGAGCGGATCAAGTCCGATACTTGAAGAAAGTACTTTAGGCTCCATAACTTGCCGCTGGACGAGAACCACCAGATAAAGAATCCCGAGTCCAAGGGCCTGGCCCGCATCGCCTGAAATAGCTTCAAAAAGAATCCAGGGAACAAACACGGCTCCCGTTCCAAGGTATGGGAGTATATCAACAATTCCGCAGACCAGAGCAATTGTGATGGCGTAATCAACGCGTAAAACAAGCAGCCCGATTAATACAATAACAGTAGTAATGGAAATCAGGGTGAACTGCGCTTTGATAAAACCAAATAAGGCTTTTTTCAAATCGAGAAATACTCTTCTGCTGCTGATTCTCACTTTTGCAGGCAAAACCCTGTTTCCTAACTGAGATAATTTGTACCAGTCTTTACTGATAAAAAAGGTAGCCAGAAGGGAAAAGACAAGAACTGTCGCTGCATTTGGAAACCAGCCTAAGATAGCTGGGATGTTTTGGAAAAACCCCTGAATAAAATCTCCGGCAGAGGTAGCTATCTTTTTGCCTGCAATTTGGATATTATTCATTACGGTGTCCTGCTGCCCTGAATCAAGGCTGTTAAAGTAAGCAGTGAATTTATTGTATTGAGGCAGTATTACTGTAGCAATAAGCGATTCTATGTAGTCGATAAGAGTTTCTATGTGCTGAGGTACAACTTCTGCCAGATAATTGGCTCCTGAAACTATTTCGGTAATTAATAAAGTAATCATCCCAGCAAGCAAGCTGATAATGGCCAGCAAGGCGAGCAGGACGGATAACCCTCTGGGCATCTTACCTTTTTGCTGAAAAATGTTAACAAGCGGATTGATTAAAAAGGCAACGAAAAAAGCGATGATGAAAGGATATGTATATTTCCACAGATAAAGCATTGCCATAATTACAGCTATAACAGCTGCTGCTGTGATGCAAAAACGAACAAATCTATAGATATATGCAGGGTTCAAAGACATTCCTCCTTCCGCAGGCGAGCGGGTTGTTCTATTTAATCATATTGTGTTTCTGTTAATTTTATTTTATCTGCGGATGTTTAAAAAAGAAAGGGTTCAAAGCTAATAGTTTTCCATTAATAGCTAAAATGTATAAATATAGGATGAGTTGCAGACTCTACCGGTAAAAATTATATTATGAAAATGTTTATGAAAGGAGGAGTATGATGTTTTGGAGTCCGGTTTTATTTTTAATTCTGCTTCTGAGTATTGGGTTAATAGCCAGGAACTACTCATTGGTATTTTCAGCAGGCTTCTTATTGCTTGTAAAAGCAGCCGGATTAGATGCTAAAATATTCCCGCATCTTCAGGCAAAGGGAATAAATTGGGGAGTTACCGTAATAACCATTGCGGTATTGGTGCCTGTAGCCACTGGATCCATTGGATTTAAAGAATTAGGGGAAGCTTTAAAGTCCCCTTATGCCTGGATTGCATTAGGATCAGGCATTGCGGTAGCACTCATTGCAAAAAACGGGCTGGTCCTTCTCGCCGAGGATCCTCACCTTACAGCAGCCCTGGTATTCGGAACAATTATAGCAGTATCACTTTTTAAAGGGGTGGCAGTAGGACCATTGATTGGTGCAGGGATTGCTTATATATGTATGAGGTTTATAGAGCTGTTCAAATAGGGCAGCTCACCCTTCTGAAAAGAATCAAGGGAAAAGCGAATTTTAAAGCTGCTTCTTTATTCTAATAAAATAATTAATTATTTATTTAAGGCGTTTTCGTTCACAAATATCTGATAATTGTTTATAATAAAATATGTAAGCGCCTACTTAATAGTTTTATATAATAGGAACTTTCGGCAGAGAAATGAGCAAGCGCTCAGCCAGGAGTTTCGGGAGGATGCTGAAGGGGTAAAATATTAAATATTTACTATGTCCTTAGGTCATGAGAATTTTAGTGCCAGGCCTGCAGCCTTATTGCATAAAAGTACATAGGAGAGATATTTTGCCGAAAATAGTCTTTATATATTTTTATATATTGGGGAAATTTTTCTAAAAAGGAGAGGTTTTTATGACAGCAACTAAAGGTCTTGAAGGAATAGTAGCAACAACTTCCTCTATTAGTTCCATCATTGATGATACTTTGACATATGTTGGGTATGATATTGATGATTTAGCGGAAAATGCTAGTTTTGAAGAAGTTTTATACTTACTCTTGCACCGCCGCCTTCCAAATCAAAGCGAGTTAGAGGAATTAACTCAGCAGCTGGCTTTAAATGCTGAGCTTCCTAAAGAAGTGCTCGACCATTTCAAAATGTATCCTATAAAAGACGTCCACCCGATGGCCGCTCTTCGTTCTGCAATTTCATTGCTAGCTCTATATGATGAAGAAGCTGACGTAATGGATCCTGAAGCGAATTACCGTAAAGCCATCCGAATCCAGGCTCAAATTCCTTCAATCGTGACAGCGTTTTCCCGCGTAAGAAAAGGTCTTGAACCTGTAGCGCCGCGTACAGATTTAAGCTTCGCAGCCAATTTCTTATATATGCTCAGCGGGAAGGAACCATCTTCTATTGAAGTTGAAGCCTTTAACAAAGCGCTTGTCCTGCATGCTGACCATGAATTAAATGCTTCTACCTTTACTGCACGTGTATGTGTAGCTACTCTATCAGACATCTATTCCGGTATTACTGCTGCTATCGGTGCTCTAAAAGGACCTCTTCATGGCGGGGCAAACGAAGCTGTTATGAAAATGCTTACAGAAATTGATTCTGTTGAAAATGTTACATCTTATATTAGTGAAAAGCTTCAAAATAAGGAAAAAATTATGGGCTTCGGCCACAGGGTCTACCGAAAAGGGGATCCGCGTGCGAAGCACTTAAGAGAAATGTCAGAAAAATTAACGAAATTAACTGGCCAGTCTAAATACTATGACATGTCTGTCAGGATTGAGGAGTTGGTTACTACTTCAAAGCCTCTTCCGCCAAACGTAGATTTCTATTCTGCATCTGTTTACCACAGCCTTGGAATTGACCATGATTTATTTACGCCAATCTTTGCTGTGAGCAGAACTTCTGGCTGGCTTGCACATATCCTGGAGCAGTATGATAATAACCGCCTCATCCGTCCTCGTGCTGAATATACTGGACCGGATATGCAGAAATATGTTCCAATTGAATTAAGATAGGCTGGTAAAGTGCGAAAAGTTTTCTATATATTTAAATATATAGTAAATTAAAAATAGAAAGAGAATATGAAAGGTTAGATGACTAGTAGTCATCTAACCTTCGACTTTGAAAATGGAGGAATTTATAATGACTCAAGGGCAAAAAATCACTGTAGAGAACGGTACTTTAAATGTGCCTAACAATCCAGTCATTCCTTTTATCGAGGGTGATGGAATCGGGCCAGATATCTGGGCGGCTGCTTCCCGTGTATTAGAAGCTGCTGTTGAAAAAGCATACAATGGTGAAAAACAAATCGTTTGGAAAGAAGTTCTTGCAGGCGAAAAAGCATTTAACCAAACAGGAGAATGGCTTCCGTCTGAAACTCTTGATGTAATCCGCGAATACATAATCGCAATTAAAGGGCCACTAACTACACCAGTAGGCGGAGGAATCCGTTCACTAAACGTTGCGCTTCGCCAGGAACTGGATCTATTTACATGCCTTCGTCCTGTACGCTATTTCGATGGTGTTCCTTCACCAATTAAGCGTCCAGAAGATACTGATATGGTTATTTTCCGTGAAAATACTGAAGATATCTATGCTGGTATCGAATACCAAGAAGGTTCTGAAGAAGTTAAAAAGGTAATCCAATTCTTAAAAGAACAAATGGGCGTGAACAAAATCCGCTTCCCGGAAACTTCAGGAATTGGCATTAAGCCAGTTTCCAAAGAAGGAACTGAGCGATTAGTCCGCGCTGCGATCAATTATGCAATTAAAGAAGGCCGTAAATCTCTGACTCTTGTACACAAAGGTAATATCATGAAGTTTACTGAAGGTGCTTTCAAAAGCTGGGGCTATGATTTAGCTGAAAAAGAATTCGGCGATCAAGTTTTCACATGGGCTCAGTATGACCGCATTAAGGATGCTGAAGGAACAGATGCTGCAAACAAAGCACAGGCTGATGCTGAAGCTGAAGGCAAAATTATTGTAAAAGACTCCATTGCAGACATCTTCTTACAGCAGATTCTTACACGTCCAAAAGAGTTTGATGTAGTAGCTACTATGAACTTAAATGGAGACTATATTTCCGATGCACTTGCAGCGCAGGTTGGCGGCATTGGTATTGCTCCAGGAGCAAACATCAACTACGAATCAGGACATGCTATTTTTGAAGCAACTCATGGTACGGCACCAAAATATGCTGGCCAGGATAAGGTAAATCCCTCTTCCGTTCTTTTATCTGGTGTATTAATGCTTGAACACCTTGGATGGACTGAAGCGGCTAAAATGATTATCAGCTCAGTAGAAAAAACCATTTCTTCTAAGGTTGTTACGTATGATTTTGCACGTTTAATGGATGGGGCAACAGAAGTAAAATGCTCTGAATTCGCTGACGAACTAATCAAAAACCTGGGATAATCAAACGGTCAGGAGGCAGGCAGGAATTCTGCCTGCCAATCCTGTATACCTATGAATTTGAGGAGGAAACCACATGACTTTAAGACGCAAAAAGATCTCTGTAATTGGCGGAGGCTTTACTGGTGCAACGACTGCATTTTTGCTTGCACAAAAAGAATTAGGAGATGTGGTTTTAGTTGATATTCCACAGGCTGAAAATCCTACTAAGGGTAAAGCTCTTGATATGCTTGAAGCGAGCCCTGTACAAGGATTTGATGCCAACGTAACTGGAACCTCCAGCTATGAGGATACAAAGGATTCAGAAATCGTAATCATTACTGCTGGTATTGCACGCAAACCAGGCATGAGCCGTGATGATTTAGTTCAGACTAACCAAAAGGTTATGAAATCTGTCACACATGAAATTGTTAAATATTCTCCTGAGAGCACGATTATTGTGCTTACAAATCCTGTAGACGCTATGACTTATACGGTATTCAAAGAATCCGGATTCCCTAAAAACCGTGTGATCGGCCAATCTGGTGTTCTGGATACTGCACGCTTCCGTACTTTTATCGCCCAGGAGCTTAATCTTTCTGTAAAAGATATCACTGGATTCGTACTAGGCGGCCACGGTGATGATATGGTTCCGCTAGTGCGCTATTCCTATGCTGGTGGAATTCCATTAGAAACGTTAATTCCTAAGGATCGTCTGGATGCGATCGTGGACCGCACACGCAAAGGCGGCGCTGAAATTGTAAACCTTTTAGGCAACGGAAGTGCTTACTATGCACCAGCAGCATCGCTGGTTGAAATGACTGAAGCAATCCTTAAAGACCAGCGCAGAGTACTGCCAAGCATTGCATACCTTGAGGGGGAGTATGGCTTCGAAGGTATTTACCTTGGAGTACCTACAGTCCTTGGGGCTAATGGAATTGAACAGATTTTTGAGCTGGAGCTTACAGAAGACGAAAAAGCTGCACTTCAAAAATCCGTTGATTCCGTACGTAATGTAATGAATGTTTTGGTATAATATCTGATTGTAAGTTTCCTTAAGGGGGACCGGCTGTTACAAAAAATAAAGCCGGTCTCTTTTTTTAACTTCTATCCTGATTTAAAACAGTTCGAGTGCCGGGTATATTCAGGTGAAATAAGTTATGAAGATGACGTTAGGCTGGCTATTTTAATTAATTTTTGGAGGTCGTGTGTTTACATGCTGCTAGGTAAGAAAAGAAAACTTGGTAGAGTCATTGATGAAATCAAAGTCGGAGAGAAACTTACGCTTACCGAAAAAATGGAAGACAAAGATTTATTATTATATTTGGGACTTACAAACGATGCGAATCCACTATACATACAGCATGATTATGCTTCCCAAACGAAATATCAAAAGCCTATAGTTCCTTCTATTATGCTGACTGGAATTTTAACTTCTGCAGTCTCAAAATATTTACCCGGGCCTGGAAGTCATATCCTTAAGCAGGAGTTGAACTTTCAAAAACCTATTTATCATTATGGAACAGTTAAGTTTCTTCTCGAGGTTGCCTATATTGATTATACAAATAAGACAGTTACTATATCTGTTCGAGGGGAGAACGAGGAGGACGAAACTGTAATCGATGGCCATTTTGTTGTCTGTCCCCCAGCTTTTATAGATGGAACAGATGGAAATGCTTTAGAAAACTTTTAAGAGTCCTGACACTTCGTAAAAAAGCTTGCAGAATGCTTCATTTCTCCAAGCTTTTTTTATTTTTTCATAAATAAACGGGACCCAGGGAATTGTCCTTTGTAGTTTGAAGTTAATTGTTTATAATAGGAATGTACAAATGGCTCACACTAATTGGTACAAGGGGAATTTATTTTCTTTGGGAGGAATTTATGAGCAAAAAAGTACTTGTAGTGGATGATGAGGAATCAATCGTAACTCTCCTTCAGTATAACCTTGAACAATCGGGGTTTGAGGTTTTAACTGCTATGGATGGGCAGGAAGGAATCAACAAAGCCTTATCAGAAGCACCGGATTTTGTTATTCTGGATCTGATGCTGCCTGAACTTGATGGAATAGAAGTATGCAAGCAGCTAAGGCAGAGAAAGGTCAATGTTCCCATTCTGATGCTGACCGCTAAAGATGATGAATTTGATAAAGTACTGGGCCTTGAGTTAGGCGCAGATGATTATATGACTAAACCTTTTAGTCCAAGAGAAGTGATTGCGAGAATTAAAGCGATCCTGCGGAGATCTCAAATTCAGGCAGAAAAAGCTGAACAGATTGACAATGACGATGGGGAACTTTTAAAGCTGGGCGGATTACAAATATATCCTGACCGTTATGAAGCTTATTTTGAAGAAAACCAGCTGGAATTGACTCCGAAGGAATTTGAATTGTTATTATACTTAGCTAAACATAAAGGAAGAGTACTAACCCGTGACCAGCTGTTAAGTGCTGTGTGGAACTATGATTTTGCAGGCGATACTAGAATTGTAGATGTTCATATAAGCCATCTTAGAGATAAGATCGAAGTGAATACAAAAAAGCCTGTCTATATTAAAACAATCAGAGGCCTTGGATATAAGCTAGAGGAGCCAAAAGGAGAATGAGCAAATACCGCTCAGGGCTCTTTTTGGCCTTAGTTATGTTATTATTGGCCGTGTTTCTTGGACTTGGAATAGTCCTTGGGCAGCTATTTAAAAATTATTACATAGATACTTACAATGATCGTCTTCAAAAGGAGACAAAGTTTGTCTCAAGCTATATTCAGGAAAACGATGGAGTCTCCTCTGCGGTAAAGAGCGGAAAAATTAACAGCTTAAAAGAAATGCTTGATTCAAATATTACTGTAGTCAACCAAGATGGAAGCGTGCAATATAGTACCGACGTAACACAGGAAAATAATAAGGCTGCACATTCCCAAACCATTGACCGCATTGTTAAAGAAAATTCGGGCGTGCATGCTCCGAATGAAGGCTACTCCGTATATGAAGGAAGGTATGATCAGCATTACTATTGGAAGAAGCTGAAATCAGACGGCGAAGCTGCAGGGTTTGTGATTCTCAGCAATCAAATCGATACATTAAAGAAAGCAAACCAGAAAATGTGGCTCATTCTTGCATTTAGCCTGGGTACGGCTTTAGTTGTGCTCCTGGTTCTTGCTGCCAGTATAACTTCCAGGTATACGAAGCCGATTGAAGCTGCGACTAGTGCAGCTATTGAGCTTGCGAAGGGCAATTACAGGGTTAGAACGTACGAGGAACATTCATCGGAAACCGGTATGCTGAGCAATTCCATTAACATATTAGCCAGGAACCTGCAGGAGATGGAAAATCTCAGGGAGATGCAGCAGGACCGCTTGGGAACTCTCGTCGAGAATATGGGGAGCGGTGTGCTCCTAATTGACAGCAGAGGTTATATCACGCTGATCAATAAAACATATCGGAATTTTTTTGGTGTTGACCCCCTCTACTTCTTATATCGTCTTTATTACGAGGTCGTTCAGCATAAAGAAGTCATATTAATGATTGAGCAGATTTTTATGACTGAACAAAGTCTAAAAAAACATCTGGTTTTGCCGGTTCATCTTGAAAGAAAGTATTTTGAGGTATACGGAGCACCCATTATTGGCAGCCAGGATGAATGGAAAGGAATCTTGCTCGTTTTTCATGATATCACGGAGCTTAAAAAGCTTGAACAGGTAAGGAAGGACTTCGTGGCAAATGTTTCTCATGAATTAAAAACACCAATAACTTCTATAAAGGGATTTACAGAAACATTGCTGGATGGAGCCCTTCATGATGAAAAATCTTTAAAGCATTTCCTTTCCATTGTATTAAAAGAAAGTGACCGTATGCAGACGCTTATCCAGGAACTCCTGGATTTATCTAAAATTGAGCAGCAGGGCTTCTCTCTATCCATTCAAAACCTGAACTTAACTAAATTATTACAAGAGACACTCCCAATTTTTGAACAGCGTGCCGCTTTGAAACAAATTAAACTCTCAAATAACAGCTCTGGAGACGCGATTGAAATAGAAGGAGATTATGATCGAATAAAACAAATACTAATCAATCTTATCAGCAATGCCATCTCTTACACTCCTCCCGGCGGATCCGTTGAAGTCAGCCTGGAGGAAGATAAAAAATATGCAAAAGTGAGCGTAAAAGATACAGGAATAGGAATGGCGCAGGAAGAGCTCCCGCGAATTTTTGAAAGGTTTTATCGTATTGATAAAGCCAGAAGCAGAAATTTTGGCGGAACGGGCCTTGGACTGGCTATCGTGAAACATTTGGTCGAGGCTCATCAAGGCAATATCCAGGTGAAAAGCGAGCCTGGTGATGGCACCGAGTTTACCGTGTTATTTAATCAAAAATTCAAGTATAAGCACAGCCTTGATTGAAGGGGTTTTTAAGGTTTTTACAATCCTTTTACATTTATCCCATCATTTCTTTACATAGAAAAGGTAGAATCATTTGTGAAAGACCCCTTCATCCAAGGAGCCATTAGAAAAGGCGGAAACTACCCCGTTTCCGTCTTTTCGCCTTTCTTGCATTCATATAAGCTGCCGTTATTTTTCTTTCGTAATATTCTCATGTTAGAATAGAGAGGGAAAAATAACGGCTTTTTTTATGCTTTTGATACATATGGTTAATAGGTTTTAAGCGTAGTTTGAAGTATTATGTCCGCTTTGATAAAAAGGAGGAGCATTCTTTGGAGAAAAAATTAGTATTAATAGACGGCAATAGTATTGCATATCGTGCTTTTTTTGCATTGCCGCTGTTAAATAATAATAAAGGTGTCCACACTAACGCAGTTTATGGTTTTACGATGATGCTATCGAGGATTTTGGAGGAAGAGCAGCCAACTCATATGCTTGTGGCTTTCGACGCGGGAAAGACCACATTCAGGCATGCGGACTTTACAGAATATAAAGGAGGCCGGCAAAAGACCCCGCCTGAGCTGTCTGAACAATTTCCTTTCATTAGGGAATTGCTTAATGCCTTTCAAATTTCACAATATGAACTGGAGAATTTTGAAGCGGATGATATTATCGGTACTCTTGCTGTCCAGGCTGAAAAAGAAGGGTTTAAGGTAAAGGTTATTTCGGGTGATAAAGATCTTACCCAGCTGTCGTCTGATAAAACAACGGTTGCAATTACCAGAAAAGGAATCTCCGAAATAGAAGAATACACTCCAGAGCATATCCAGGAGAAATATGGCATTACTGCGGCTCAGATTATAGACCTTAAGGGGTTAATGGGAGATGCTTCCGATAATATTCCTGGTATACCTGGTGTAGGCGAAAAGACTGCACTTAAGCTCTTGCAGCAGTTTGGGACAGTAGAAAATGTGATTGATTCTATACCTGAAATCAGTGGAAAGAAACTGCAGGAAAAAGTTGAAGCAAATAAGGATATGGCAGTATTATCCAAGCGGCTTGCTACCATTACAAGGGAAGCACCTATTGAGGTAAGCGTTGAAGATATAGAGTATTCTGGACCTAATCATGGAAAGGTTGCTGACATCTATAAAGAACTTGGCTTCAACTCCCTCCTTGAAAAAATGGATCTTCCTGATACCGGACAGGCAGAGGTGCTGCAGGATATTGAAGTAACCGTACTAAGTGAAATTACATCAGACATTTTTGCTGATGAGAATATACTATATGTTGAGATTTTAGGAGAAAATTACAGCCGCACAGATCCGTTAGGCCTCTCGATAGTCAATGAAAAAGGAAACTATTTTATTCCATTGGAAGCAGCGTTCGCTTCTGAACTGTTTAAAAATTGGGCAGCTGATGAGACGAAGAAGAAAGCTGTGTACGACGCCAAACGTTCCATTGTAAGTCTTGGCAGAAAAGGGATCGATTTAAATGGCATCTCTTTTGATTTATTGATTGCATCGTATATTTTAAATCCTGCTGAAAGCTCTTTAGATATTGCGGAAATCGCCATGCGGCATAATTACTCGCAAATTCAGTCTGATGACGCCTTTTATGGAAAAGGTGCCAAGCGAAAGGTGCCTGAGACCGCCTTGCTGGCTGGCCATTTAGGACGAAAGGCTAAAGCCATTGAAGCACTTGCTGAACCAATTTTAGATGCCTTAAAAGAAAACAGTCAGTACGAGCTTTTCAAGGACCTTGAACTGCCTCTGTCTTTAATACTTGCAGACATGGAGCTGCAGGGTGTGAAAATAGATTTGCAGCGCTTAAATGAAATGGGTATCGAAGTTTCAGAAAGACTTAAGGCTATAGAAGGGAAAATCTTCGAATTAGCTGGCGAAGCGTTTAATATTAATTCACCTAAACAACTCGGAGTGATTCTCTTTGAAAAGCTGCAGCTTCCGTCAGCAAAGAAAACGAAGACCGGATATAGCACATCTGCAGATGTATTGGAAAAGTTAGAGAATGAACACGAAATTGTAAGAGAAATTCTTCATTACAGACAGCTCGGCAAAATCCAATCCACTTATATAGAAGGATTACTGAAAGTGGTAGATCCCGAAACACATAAGGTTCACACACGCTTTAACCAAGCCCTCACCCAGACAGGCCGGTTAAGCTCGACGGATCCCAATCTGCAGAATATTCCGATCCGCCTCGAAGAAGGAAGAAAGCTAAGGCAGGCTTTTGTGCCTTCTGAAAAGGATTGGATTATCTTTGCCGCCGATTATTCGCAAATTGAATTGAGAGTCCTTGCCCATATTGCTGACGATGAGCGTTTGAGTGACGCATTCCATAAAGGAATGGATATTCATACTAAAACGGCCATGGATGTTTTCCATGTGTCTGAAGAGGAAGTCACCTCAAATATGCGCCGTCATGCAAAGGCTGTAAACTTTGGAATTGTGTATGGCATTAGTGATTATGGGCTTTCCCAGAGCCTAGGCATTACAAGGAAAGAAGCCGGCCTGTTTATTGACCGCTACCTGGAAAGCTATCCTAAAGTGAAAGAATATATGAGCGAGAGTATCCAAGAAGCTAAACAAAAAGGATTTGTAACAACCCTGCTGCAGAGGAGAAGATATATTCCAGAAATCACAAGCAGGAACTTTAATATAAGAAGTTTTGCAGAGAGAACAGCAATGAATACACCCATTCAAGGAAGTGCAGCTGACATCATTAAGAAGGCTATGATTAATATGAGTGAAAGATTGAAGGAAGAGAAGCTGCAAACCAAGCTCCTTCTGCAGGTTCACGATGAATTGATTTTTGAAGCACCTAAAGAAGAATTAGAAATTTTAATGAGGATTGTACCTGAGGAAATGGAAAATGCGGTTGAATTGCACGTGCCTTTAAAAGTAGATTATGCATATGGCCCAACCTGGTTTGACGCAAAATAAAACAAAAGGGGGATCAACATGCCCGAGCTCCCAGAGGTCGAGACAGTTAGAAGAACACTGATCGAATTAGTAACAGGAAAAACAATTGAAAATATCCAAATACATTGGCCAAAGATCATTAAAGCACCTGAAGAACAGCAGCAGTTTATTGATGCTCTTCGGGGGCAGACGATTCGTGATGTGGGAAGGCGGGGCAAGTTTTTAATCTTCGGCCTGGATGATTATGCCCTTGTTTCTCATCTTCGCATGGAGGGCAAATACGGCCTGTTTCCGGGTGAAGAACCTTATGATAAACATACACATGTGATTTTCATGTTTTCAGATGGCTCGGAGCTGAGATATAGAGATGTACGTAAATTTGGAACGATGCACCTCTTTAAGCGGGGAGAAGAGCTTCTGCATCCTCCGCTTCTCCATTTAGGTCCTGAGCCGATATCAAACGAATTCACGGTAGAATATTTAAGCGGCCGCCTGGCAAAAACAAGCAGAAAGATCAAACCTGTCCTGCTCGACCAAAATGTTGTTGTCGGCATAGGTAATATATATGTAGATGAAGCTCTTTTCAGAGCAGGTATTCATCCTGAAAGGATTGCTTCTCATTTAAATGATGATGAAATTAAGAGACTTCATAAAGAAATTGTTCTCACTCTTACCGAAGCAATTGAAAAAGGCGGCAGCACCATTCGTTCTTATGTAAATTCACAGGGTAAAACAGGCAGCTTCCAGCTGGAGTTAAATGTTTATGGCCGAAAAGGGGAAAATTGCAATATATGCAGCACTCCTTTGATGAAGCTGACAGTGGGCGGCAGAGGCACTCATATCTGTCCGGCATGCCAGACATTAGAGTAAACAGCATAAGCGCCTGGCGGGCTGCATCCCTGCTTGGTGCCACTAGAAAAAATAGGATGGATGATTATGAATAGAGTGATTGGGATAACAGGCGGCATTGCAAGCGGAAAAAGCATGGTCAGCAGTTATTTAAAAGAGCTGGGCTTTACGGTCATTGACGCCGATGCTGCGGCTAGAAAAGTGGTAGAACCAGGACAAAATGCGTATAAGCAGATCATATCTGCTTTTGGCAGCAGCATTTTACTGTCTGATGGAACCATAGATAGACCGCTAATGGGATCCATTATCTTTAATGACCAGGAGAAGAGGAAAACGCTGAACAGTATTGTCCATCCTGCAGTTAGGGCCTGGATGATTGAAAGAAAAGAGGAAGCCTTTGCAGCAGGCGAGCAAACCGTATTTATGGATATACCATTATTATATGAAAGCAATCTTACACATATGGTAGATGCCGCTGTACTGGTGTATGTGCCATACGATATACAGCTCGAACGCCTTATAAAAAGAAACAATTTCACAAAAGAGGAAGCCTTGTCGAGAATAAACGCCCAGCTGCCTATTGAGGAAAAATTGGCACTTTCCGATGCTGTTATTCATAATGAAGGAACTAGAGAACAATCAAAAAAACAAGTAAGAGAACTGTTGAAGAAGTGGGGAATAATAGGTGAAGAAAAACTCCAAGACTAATTCTTGGAGTTCTTTTCATTACCAAAAAAACTCATGGAATATCAACTATTTCATTATCACACTTAAAGTCATTTATGTTATACTAATCATGACTAGATACTTAATAAGTATAACTTAATTCGGGAGGAGCCGGAATATATGAAGGCTAGAGTAGCAATCAATGGATTTGGGCGAATTGGAAGAATGGTCTTTAGAAAGGCTATTTTAGAGAATGAACTTGAAATTATCGCGATTAATGCCAGCTATCCTGCTGAAACATTAGCTCATTTAATAAAGTATGACACTACTCATGGAAAATTCGAAGGAGAAGTAATTTCCCAAGAGGACAGCATTCTTGTAAATGGAAAGAAAGTTCTCCTGTTAAATAATCGTGACCCTAAATTGCTTCCCTGGAAAGAAATGCAAATTGATATAGTTATTGAAGCAACAGGTAAATTTAATTCAAAAGAGCAGGCAGCAGCCCACCTGGATGCTGGTGCAGCTAAGGTCATATTAACGGCTCCGGGCAAAAATGAAGACATTACAATTGTAATGGGTGTAAATGAAGAGAAGCTTGATATTGATATGCATCAGATTATATCTAATGCCTCCTGTACCACCAACTGCCTGGCTCCGCTTGTAAAAGTATTAGATGAGCAGTTTGGAATTGTAAACGGTTTAATGACCAGCGTCCATGCCTATACAAATGACCAAAAAAATATAGATAATCCTCATAAAGACCTGCGGAGAGCCAGAGCATGCGCCCAAAGCATTATCCCGACAACAACGGGTGCAGCCAAGGCCCTTTCTCTTGTGCTTCCGCATTTAAAAGGAAAACTGCATGGTATGGCATTAAGAGTCCCTACCCCGAATGTCTCACTTGTAGACCTTGTAGTGGATCTGAAGAGGGATGTTACTGTAAGTGAGGTAAACGATGCCTTGTATACGGCCTCACAAGGCTCCTTAAAAGGAATTTTAGGATTTACCTTAGAACCTTTAGTATCAGTAGATTTTAATACCGATCCTCATTCTGCCATTGTTGATGGACTATCTACGATGGTTATTGGAGAAAACAAAGTCAAAGTATTAGCCTGGTATGATAATGAATGGGGCTACTCCTGCAGAGTGGTGGATTTAGCTATGCATGTTGCGGAACAATTGAGATCTAAGCTTAAAGTAAAAGCAGGCTGATCATTAATCTTATGTTAACGTTCATTGTTGTTTTGGCACTATGCTGATCTTCGCTGCAGGCGGAGATCCTCGAAAATGCATTAGCATTTCCTTCGTGCGGTGAGAATTCGAGGATGGTGATTCAATGTCCTGCGCGAGGGGTCAGGGTAGAACCCGCATGCGTTAACGTGAGGACGCTCCCGGACCGCCCGCGGCAAGATTAACAGTCAGAAAAGATTTCTGTCCTTCAATGGCAGGAATCTTTTTTTTCTGGTCCCCTTGCTGGCCCAAGTAATTTTTAAGCCGGCCAGCTATCGGGAAGAGCGGAGCTTTTCACGATAGCCTTGAATTTTTAGAGGGAATAGATTAACAGAAGCATGGGAGGTTTTGACTATAAGATCCTAAATATATATTTTTTTTAAAAAGATATATTGCAAAACAAATATAAAATTAGTATACTAACTTTCGTGAACTTCTTATGAAGTGAGCGGATAGCTACTTAAAGGGTTAGGACCTCTTCGGACTAACTTTCCCCCGTGGTGGTTATTCTTTTATGTTGCAGAATTTTGGAAAACTTAATCATGTTAAAGGGGGAAACTTGAACATGGAAACAATGGGTCGTCATGTCATTTCTGAACTTTGGGGTTGTGACTTTGGAAAATTAAACAATATGGAACAGATTGAACAAATCTTCGTTGATGCAGCACTTAAATCAGGTGCTGAAGTACGTGAGGTTGCATTCCACAAATTTGCTCCACAAGGAGTAAGCGGTGTGGTTATCATATCTGAATCACATTTGACTATTCATAGCTTTCCTGAGCACGGATATGCCAGCATAGATGTTTACACTTGCGGCGAATTAGATCCTAATATTGCTGCAGATTACATTGCAGAGGCTTTAGGCGCTCAAACTCGCGAGAATATTGAACTGCCTCGGGGCATGGGTCCAGTACAGGTAAAGCAATCAAAAGTAAAAGCACTTTAATACTTAATAACTCATAAACAGACAAGAGATGTACATGCTGCATCTCTTTTTTAATTGCATCGAAATTTTTAAGCCAGGCATCTGGCTCAAGAAGGATGCCATTTATATCTAGGTATTCCCCTGATCAGCTTAGTTCTTGTGATTTGAACACTTTATTGAAATTAGGTAAACTAAAAGAAAACTTGCACGGGGGTTACCAATGGGATTACTAACCAGATACAGTAGAGTTTGTGAAACAAGTGATAAGAACAGGCTGCCTGAACTTCGTACTCACTATTACAAAGCGTCTTCAGCAAAAGCTTTTGCGGCTGTAGAAGAAGTCCTGCGATCTATCGATAATTGCCGCATTGTGAACATATCAAAGGACCATGGCGAAATATCTGCAGAGCTGCCTTCTCCACATTCTTTTTTAGTTGTTACAATAGTGGCTGTGCAGCCTAATGAAACAGCCGTGGATTTCATCATTTCCTCTGATAAAACATCTCTTACAGGAATGTTTCCGTCCTTAAAAAAACAGGCTGTCTTACTTTATCATAATTTAGATAAGAAGCTTCCTTACCTTTCCGCAGGAAAAGCTTATTAATTTCCACAAATGTTTATTTGAATTCATACACTTAAAAGCCCTTGGCCATCCGAGAAAATTCCTGGTGTCTTTTCCATTCTCTTTTTCTTGTACAAAAAAGGGCTTTTTTATAAGATAAAGGTATTAGATTGAAAATCTTATTGGCTGACGCAGCTGCCTCCTCACATAAAAACCCGTTAAGGGACCGAACGGGCTGATGGGGTAAATTCAGGTTAATAGTAGATAAGATGATACGGAGCTGATAGTATGAAATGCCCGAATTGCCAATATAATGGAACGCGTGTCCTGGATTCACGCCCTGTTGATGAAAGCCGCTCAATCAGGAGAAGAAGAGAATGCGAACAATGCAGCTTCCGCTTTACAACTTTTGAAAAAGTGGAAGAGATCCCTTTGATCGTTGTAAAGAAAGATGGTACAAGAGAAGAATTCAGCACGGACAAAATTCTTCGCGGGCTGATTAAAGCATGTGAGAAGCGCCCGGTTTCATTAAAACAGCTTGAAGATATTACTCACTATGTTGAAAAGGAGCTTCGCAATCAGGGGGTTTCTGAGATACAGAGTGAAGATGTCGGCGAGATGGTTATGGACAGGCTCGCTGAAGTAGACGAGGTGGCTTATGTTCGATTTGCCTCTGTTTACCGTCAGTTTAAAGATATTAATGTATTTATCGAAGAACTTAGGGAGCTTATTAATAAAGAAAAGTAAGCTTCTCCTCCAAAATGATTTTTAGTCGTCAGGATCTCTATATCGCATTCCAGGAGCTAACCTGTTTAGCTCTTTTTCTGTGAATACGGTAAACACAGTCCCTGTGATTCATCAATACACAGTAAAGGTTTGAGTGGTATGCAAAAGCACTGGCAGCAAATTTTGCCTATAGATCGATATGAGGTATGTGCAAGCGGACTTATTCATGCTTATGATAGAAAAGTGCTGGCTTTACTCTATCAGCCTTTAATAGGCCCGGTTTGCTTCAGTCTTTATTTAACGCTGTTGAGTGAGCTTGAAGACAATAGGTTATGGTCGGCTTCCTCCTCTCATCATGCATTAATGTCTACTATGGCAGTAAACTTACGAGAAATATTTGAAGCGAGAACTAAATTAGAGGGTATAGGATTACTAAAGGCGTGGAAAAGAAAAGAAGGAGAAGAAAGTTCATTTATTTATGAATTAATGCCGCCTCTCTCTCCGAAAGCATTTTTTACTGATGGCATGCTTAATATCTATCTTTATAAAAAAGTAGGTAAAATTCAATATGCTAAACTGAAAAAAACATTCAGTGACCAATGCATATCTCATGAGCATTTTCAGGATGTAACTAAATCCTTTCATGAGGTTTTCATTTCAGACCATTCGGAATCTCTCTATCTCCCTGAAGATGCTGTGGAGGACATGTCACTTGAAGAAGAAAAGCAATTTATTACCCGCAGTTCTGCAGAACAGATCAGCGGATTTGAGGGGTACTTTGATTTTGAATTATTGTTTTCAGGATTAAAGGATTCGTTCATTTCTATAAAAGCCTTCACTCCCAAAGTCCGCGAAACGATTGCTAAGCTTTCTTTTTTGTATGGAATTGATTCTTTAAATATGAAAAATCTTCTGCTCGATGTTATTGACAGCAGCGATGAAATTGATGTTGAAGAATTAAGAAAAAGAGCAAGGGACTGGTATCAGATTGAGTATAATGCACAGCTGCCGTCGCTCTCAAGCCATGTTCAGCCGCCGCAATTGCATACGCAGTCGGCCGAGCCGAAAACACCTGAAGAAAAACATATCCGATATTTAGAAAATGTTTCACCAAGGCAGCGCCTCATCGATTTATCGGGAGGTGCCGAACCATCCAGGTCAGATCTGCAGATTATTGAAGATATTTTACTGAACCAGCAGCTTACTCCAGGAGTAACGAATGTTCTAATTGAGTATGTAATGATGAAGTCTGATATGAGATTATCAAAAGCATATGTAGAAAAGATTGCCGGCCATTGGGCGCGAAAGGGCATTAAAACAGTGAAAGAGGCAATGGACCTTGCGAAAAGTGAGCATAGGCAATATCAATCGTGGGCTGCTGATAAAAAAACGAAGAAAACTGGTGCGAAAAAACCCATTAGGACAGAAATTGTTCCTGATTGGCTGAAGGATGAAGAGCCTGCGCCGGCAAACACTGAAATAACAGGCAAAGACATAGAGGAACGAAAACGGAAGCTGGAAGAAAAGCTTAAGAAATATCAGGACCGGGGGTGAGAAGATAAATGGAGCGTATAAATGACACGCTGAATAAATTGGCCAATAGAGGACAATTCCGGGAAAGATACAATGAGCTTTCGGAAGAAATTCTCAGTGATCCAAACATTGTTCATTTTCTTAATGAAAACAGTTCTACAATCACGAAAGAGATGATTGATAAAAGCATGGGGAAGCTGTATGAATATAGCACACAAAGCAAAGAATGCGGAAAGTGCCCTTCTCTTGAAGGCTGTATAAATATGATGCAGGGCTATCACCCCCATCTCGTTCTTAGAGGCAGTTATATCGATATCAATTATGACCGCTGCCCGCGCAAAGAGCATGCTGACGAAAAAAAGAAACATGAAAAATTAATTCAAAGTCTTTATGTTCCTAAGGAAATTTTATCAGCTTCGATTGCAGATTTTGACTTCAGCTCTGGAGACAGACTGGCAGCCCTTGAAAAAGCAACGGAATTTGTGGAAAAATATACACCCGGCAGCAAAATGAAGGGGCTCTACTTATACGGGAAATTTGGAGTTGGAAAAACCTATTTGCTCGGAGCAATCGCCAATGAATTAGCAAGAAAAAGAATCTCCTCCTTACTCGTATATGTACCAGATTTTCTAAGAGAAATTAAAAACTCCATTTCTGACCATACACTTGGTGAAAAATTAGAAATGGTTAAGAAAGCACCCGTTCTTATGCTGGATGATCTAGGGGCAGAAACAATGAGCAGCTGGGGCAGGGATGAAGTATTTGGTCCGATTCTTCAATTTAGGATGCTCGAAGATCTGCCGACTTTTTTCACTTCAAACTTTGACTTCAGCCAGATGAAAAATCACCTGACTGTCTCGCAGCGGGGAGAAATTGAAGAGGTGAAAGCAGCCAGAATTATGGAGCGTATAAGATATCTAGCTGAGCCGGTCCTGCTGGATGGATCTAATAGAAGACGATGAAATCAAGCAAGCCACCCCATGCATATGGGATGGCTTTTTCTTTTTTCTATAGCGTTATAAGGCTTCTAAACCAAAGGCTTATCCCATATACATATACAGGAAAGTTGTATTAGGGGGGGGTATCTTTGGTTTCGATTTATTTTGAAGATGATGCGGATGCGCTGAAAATCTATGGATTCATTTCAAAAGGCCGGCAAGGCACAACAGTAAATGAACTTATTCAATATATACCTGCCACAGGATTAGTGATAAACGTAACTGATGAAAAATTGGGAGATTTATTAGAGGTGCTTAGCAATGCTCTTCACACCTTTATTATCACCTCTAAAATTTATAGCTGGATGGAGACCATTATTAAATCTAAGTTCTTATATGAAGAACAGGAGGAAATTGATCAAATTGTAGAAATAACAAGAGCTATTATTGAATCAGGCAGCAAAGCAGGGCAGTCTCATATTTTGGATATGGATCAGAAAACAATTGCTGAAAGCCTGCTGACCATGCTGCTCAGTAATGTCTCTTTCTCATTTGATTCTTTTGCCAAGTTCAGACTGAAAGGGATTGGAGATTCCCTAATGCCCTATGTTGAGCAGGCAATCGACGAGTATAAAATGGAACAGGACTACCAAAATTTTATCCAGTCGCTTAGAGATTTTATGGTCTCGCAGCCCAGCAAGTTAAAAGCTTTGCATCTTATTCATGACGAAGTTCTTTATTTTTATAATGATTCCTTTAAGAAAATGGATAGTGGAGAACTCTTTAGGCTGATCGATAGAAAATTATTAGCGGAAAACCCCTTATATATTGATTCGAATACGATTGCTCCTCTTATTTCCATCGCACCGCAAAAGCTTTTTGTTTATACAGATGAAATTGAGAATGGCCTTATTCAAACAATCATTAGAGTGTTTGAAGAAAGATCAGTCCTAAAATCCAAAGAAAGCTTTACAAAAGAAAAGAAAGACTACTTTGAACAGCAAAACCACAGAAACCAAGTTCTTTAGAAAAAAATTTCCATGTGCCCTTGCATTTCTTTACATAACATTCTATAATATCCTACATAATAACCTGTATATCTAAAAGTAATGATAAGGACATGGGTATTCTAAACCGGTTTCCAGAGAGGGAAGGCTAGCGCTGAAAACTTCCTAATACGGATAGAGTGCTTACCGCCTTTGAACTTCGGCTGTGAAATCAAGTAATAGCTGACGGGAAGAACCGCCGTTAAAAGGTCACAAGTGTCATTTTGCTCATTGCAGCAGAATGGAACTAGGGTGGAACCGCGGGTTAATACTTACTATGTATATAAAGCTCGTCCCTGTATGTGTATACAGGGACGGGCTTTTTTGTATTTTATTTTAAGATGTGTTCGTAATGAGGTGCACCTAAAGGGCGCCTCTCGATCCTAGAATTTGAAGGAGTGGCTGGTATGTCTGAAATGATAAAAGTAACGTTTCCGGATGGTGCGGTAAAGGAATTCGAAAAAGGTACAACTACAGAGGATATTGCATTCTCTATAAGCCCAGGCTTAAAGAAAAAAGCACTGGCCGGGAAAGTGAACGGAATTCTGTATGACTTGAAAAGACCCATTGAAAACGATGGTTCAATTGAAATTGTAACTCAAGACAGCACAGATGCACTTGAAATATTGCGGCACAGTACAGCGCATTTAATGGCTCAGGCAGTCAAACGCTTATATAATCACGTAAAGCTTGGAGTCGGGCCGGTTATTGAAGGCGGATTTTATTACGATATCGATACAGAAGATTCGCTTTCGCCTGAAAGTCTTACTTTAATTGAGAAAGAAATGAAGAAAATTGTAAACGAAAATCTTGAAGTAGTCCGTGAAGAAGTAAGCCGTGACGAAGCTATACAAATGTTTAAAGAAATTGCGGATGAATACAAGCTTGAACTTATTGAAGCGATCCCAGCGGATGAAACGGTTACTATATATAGACAGGGAGAATTCTTCGACCTTTGCAGAGGAGTTCATGTACCATCTACAGGGAAAATTAAAGAATTTAAACTCCTTAGTATTGCCGGTGCTTACTGGAGAGGCAACAGCGACAATAAAATGCTTCAGCGGATCTATGGAACAGCTTTCTTCAAGAAGGAAGATTTAGCAGAGCATTTAAGGCTGCTTGAAGAAGCAAAAGAACGCGATCACCGAAAGCTGGGCAAGGAACTAAGCTTGTTTACGAATTCACAAAAGGTTGGCCAGGGCCTTCCTCTATGGCTGCCAAAAGGTGCCACAATCCGCCGGATCGTAGAGCGTTACATTGTCGACAAAGAAGTAAGACTTGGCTATGATCACGTCTATACCCCGATCATGGGAAGCGTGGACCTCTATAAAACATCAGGACACTGGGACCACTATCGTGAAGACATGTTCCCAGTAATGGATATGGATAATGAGCAGCTGGTTCTTCGTCCGATGAACTGTCCGCATCATATGATGGTATATAAAAATGCGATCCACAGCTATCGTGAGCTGCCAATCCGTATTGCGGAGCTTGGAACGATGCACCGCTATGAAATGTCAGGTGCACTATCCGGCCTTCAGCGGGTTAGAGGGATGACTCTTAATGATGCTCATATTTTTGTACGCCCTGATCAAATTAAAGAAGAATTCAAGCGCGTGGTTAATCTAGTATTAGCTGTTTATAAAGATTTTGATATTAACGATTATTCATTCCGTCTGTCTTACCGCGATCCACAGGATACAGAGAAATACTTCGATGATGATGAAATGTGGGAAAGAGCACAGAGCATGCTGAAGGAAGCAATGGATGAGCTTGGCCTTGATTATTTTGAAGCTGAAGGTGAAGCGGCATTCTACGGTCCTAAGCTAGACGTGCAGGTTCGTACGGCGCTTGGGAAAGATGAGACGCTGTCTACCGTTCAGCTGGATTTCCTGCTTCCTGAACGATTTGACTTATCTTATGTAGGGGAAGATGGAAAACCTCATCGTCCGGTCGTTATTCACCGCGGTGTAGTCTCTACAATGGAACGCTTTGTAGCCTTCTTAATTGAAGAATACAAAGGTGCTTTCCCGACATGGCTTGCACCTGTACAGGTTCAGGTTATACCTGTTTCTCCAGAAGTGCATCTTGATTATGCTAAGCAGATTCAAGAGAAATTGCAGGAGGAAGGCCTTCGTGTTGAACTAGATCACCGTGATGAAAAAATCGGTTATAAAATTCGCGAGGCACAAATGCAAAAAATCCCTTATATGTTAGTGGTAGGGGATAACGAAATTCAAGAAAATGCTGTAAATGTACGCAAATATGGTGAACAAAAATCAGAAACAATGAGCTTTGGCGACTTCCAAGGAATGATTTCAAAAGAGATAAAAAAATAAGTTTATCGAATTAGAACACTATGTAACTGATTTATATAATAAAAAAGCAATGATGAGGACAACAATCACTTGAGTTTTCTTTCCAGAGAACAGGGCCATTGGCTGCAAGCCCTGAAGAAAGCAGAGTGTTTTACCGCCTTCTGAGCTATTATGGGGAACTAACAGTATCCATAATCGGTCCAAACCGTTATTTGTCCCGGAGCATAGAGAGTTTGATTTACTCTTTATGAAACAAGGGTGGAACCACGGCGCACTCGTCCCTTTTATGGGGGATGGGTGCGTTTTTTTGCTGCATGAATATATGATAACGATTGGCCTCGCTCAGAGGATCATAGAAAAGGGATCTAAACAAACGAATATAAAAAAGCGATGAAAAGGACAACAATTGTTTATGTCTTCTCTACAGAGAACAGGGCCATAGGCTGAGAGCCCTGGAGAAAGTTTTCAATTTACCGCCTTAGAGCTATTATGGCGAATATTTGAGTAGCCATAATCGGATAAACCCGTTATTTTACCAGAGCATTACACTACTTTTTGGTGTAGTGGAATTAGGGTGGCACCACGACCGCACTCGTCCCTTATATAGGGATGGGTGCGGTTTTTTGTTCTAAAGCCTTATTGGCTGATAAAAGTACAGAATTTACTACTATTTATACAGGAGGAATTAGGGATGAATTCAAATCAAGCTGAAATTCAGAATCATCGTAAATTAGGGCAGGAATTAGAGTTATTCACTTCAATGGAAGAGGCTCCGGGAATGCCAGTTTTCCTTCCAAAGGGAATGGTTATTCGAAACGAGCTGGAGAGCTTATGGAAGAAAAAGCATCAATCAGCCGGATATCAGGAAATAAAGACACCGATCATGATGAAACAATCTCTCTGGGAACAATCGGGACATTGGGATCATTATCATGAAAATATGTATTTCTCACGTGTAGATGAACAGGATTATGCCATAAAGCCTATGAGCTGCCCAGGAGCTGTCCTTATTTTTAACAGCAAACGCAGAAGCTACAGGGAGCTGCCAGTTAGATATGCGGAGCTCGGCCTCGTCCACAGGCACGAATTATCTGGCTCTCTCAATGGCTTACTTCGAGTCAGATCTTTTACTCAAGATGATGCCCACCTTTTTGTTCGTGAAGATCAAATCGAACCAGAGATTGACAGCATTCTCGATTTAATTCATGAATTTTATTCTAGATTTGGGTTCAGTTACAAAGTGGAGCTCTCCACTAGGCCGGAAGATTTTATGGGATCCGCTGATATGTGGGATAAAGCAGAAGCATCTCTAGAATCCGTGCTGGAAGCAAAGGGTTTACCTTATCAAGTTAATCATGGTGAGGGGGCTTTTTACGGTCCGAAAATAGACTTTCACATTTTAGATTCCCTTGGAAGAAGCTGGCAGTGCGGAACAGTACAGCTCGATTTTCAGATGCCTGAGAAATTTGGCTGTTCGTACATTGGCGAAGACAGTAAGCCGCAACAGCCGGTTATGATTCATCGGGCAATCTACGGATCGATTGAGCGTTTTATGGCTATTCTCATCGAACACTATGCCGGGGAATTTCCGTTATGGCTGGCTCCAGTGCAGGCGAAAATCATTCCGATTTCTGAAGTTCACGCTGAATACGGAAATCAAATTAAACAACAATTTGAGCAAGCCGGGTTCAGAATTGAAGTAGACTGCCGATTAGAGAAAATGGGGCTTAAAATCAGGGAAGCTGAAATGCAAAAAATCCCTTATATGATCGTCATAGGTGATCAAGAAGTGCTGAATAGGTCATTGTCGATAAGGAGGAGGAAAGATAAAAAATTGGTGGTATTAAGTATAGAAGAAGCTATAATGCTATTAAAAAAGGAGATGGACAGTAAGTGAGTTTATAATATGAGCGCCATGTCTGAAAATAATTTTTGTAAATACCCTTGCAACCGGTCTATATATCTGATAATATAAATTCTGTTGTGAAAATAGTTTAATGGTTGACAGATAAACGTGATCCATGATATATTTTCTAAGGTGAATTGAATACGTGTTTGAGAAAAAGAAGAGGCACCCGCTTCTCACCTGACTGACGCATTTTGCAGTTAACAGGTTCATGATGATTATCTGACTTTGTCTATTTAATTAATCAGTGTGGGTGTTTCCAGCATCCGCACTTTTTTATTTGCTTTTTAGATAAACCAACAGCAATCATGGTGAATGAGGACAGCTTTTAAATGACCTTAAACCTTGTATTCGCCAAAATTACCTTGGAGGTGGCTAATTATTAGCAAACAAGACATGATGGTAAACGAGGGTATTCGTGCCCGCGAACTTCGTCTCATAGACCAAAACGGAGAGCAATTAGGAATCAAAACTAAATTTGAAGCCTTAGAAATTGCAGCGCGTGTTAATCTTGACGTCGTATTGGTTGCTCCAAATGCAAAGCCTCCAGTAGCCCGTATAATGGACTATGGAAAACATCGTTTTGAGCAGCAAAAGAAAGATAAAGAAGCACGCAAAAACCAAAAGATTATTAATTTAAAAGAGGTTCGCCTCAGCCCTACAATTGAAGAACATGACTTCAATACAAAGCTGAAAAATGCCATTAAGTTCCTTGAAAAAGGTGACAAAGTAAAAGCATCTATCCGCTTTAAAGGCCGTGCGATCACTCATAAAGAAATTGGACAACGTGTTCTTGACCGTTTTTCAGCGGCATGCAAGGATGTTTCTACAATCGAAACACATCCGAAAATGGATGGCCGCAGCATGTTTATACTATTAGCACCTAAAAACGAAAAGTAATGTTATGAGGAGGAATCCCTTATGCCAAAAATGAAAACTCACCGTGGATCCGCAAAGCGCTTCAAAAAGACTGGATCAGGTAAACTTAAGCGTTCTAACGCTTACACAAGCCACTTATTCGCTAACAAATCTACTAAAGCTAAGCGTAAGCTTCGCAAAGCCAGCCTTGTAAGCAAAGGTGACTTCAAACGCATTCGCCACATGCTAGACAACATTAAGTAATTTAACGAGATTTATATATAGGAGGGAAATAACATGCCACGTGTAAAAGGCGGTACTGTTACTCGCAAACGTCGTAAAAAAGTCATAAAATTAGCTAAAGGTTACTATGGTGCAAAACACATTTTGTTCAAAGTAGCTAACCAACAAGTAATGAAATCTCTACAATATGCTTTCCGTGATCGCCGTCAGAAAAAACGCGATTTCCGTAAGCTTTGGATCACTCGTATCAATGCAGCAGCTCGTATGAACGGTCTTTCTTACAGCCGTTTAATGCACGGCTTAAAGCTTGCTGAGGTTGACGTGAACCGTAAAATGCTAGCTGAGCTTGCAATCACTGATGTAAACGCATTTGCTGAATTTGCAAACATCGCTAAAAAACACCTTGATCAATAATAAATCCTCTTGCAGGATGTTATAAAAGGATGCTCCCAGAGCATCCTTTTTTATTTATAATAGATGCGAAAAGTAGTTCTCTGTTAGTGAAATGGTTGTTATTCAAGTGGAGATCTTTATCCATGTACCCGCGTGATTATCATAGATTATTGGGTGAAATTCATGGAGAATTGCAGGATTATTGAAGAATATTGCGGGAATATCAAGGGAAATTGAGGAAACATAAGCGTGGATTACTATTCCGTTAAAACTCAGGAAGAAAGTAGCGATATTGATGAACTGGCTTTATATTTTGGCCCTATATGGTTTGATAATAAATGTGGTTTCGCTTATCACAATGAAGGTAGATAAGGAGAGAGCGAAGAGGCATCAGTATAGAATAGCCGAAAGTACTCTATGGCTGATGGCTGCAGCAGGAGGATCATTGGGGGCGACTCTTGGAATGAACGTATATCGGCATAAAACTAAGCATTTGTCTTTTAAGTTCGGCTTTCCAATGCTTGCTGTAATACATCTATTTTTACTGTTTTCCCTAGTAAAATAAGACGGGGTGAAATTAATGAATTATGATAAATTGTTTGCGATGCAAAAAGCACTTGATCTGCACATAGAGACCATGCATGGACTGAGGAAAGAGGAGCTCTTCGATAAAAAGGTATTGGCGCTTCTTGTAGAAGTTGGGGAGCTGGCGAACGAAACAAGATGTTTCAAATTTTGGAGCTTAAAAGAGTCCTCTCCTAAGGAAGTGATTTTAGAGGAATATGTAGACGGCATACATTTTATTCTTTCGCTCGGTATCACAAAATCCTATGAGCATATTGGGCCTGATATGGATGAAGCAGAGAGCAGGGACTGCGGTATGACCAGTCAGTTCCTAACTGTATATAATAGTATAAATACCTTTAAAGCCGATCCAAGGGAACAGGTATACAAGGAGATGTTCACGGAGTATGTAAAGCTTGGACATTTGCTAGGCTTTTCTTTTGCAGATATAGAGACATCTTATATGGCTAAAAACAAAGTAAACTACGAGCGGCAGCAGCAGGGATATTAATAGGTTTCATTTTTACTAAAAAAGTAAACAATGATGAAAGCAGGAAGAGATTAACATGTGAGGTGTTCGGTTATGGTGTTTCTGTCATATATTCTAGGGGCGCTGTTTCTTTGCCGTATTCCTGTTATTGGCAGGTATTTGAGTGTGGTTCATACACTGATTCATGAGGTAGGCCATGCCCTTTGTTCCCTCCTTTTTGATGGGAAGGTAAGAAGCATCTCGCTATATTCAAATACAGAAGGACTCATTATGACAGGTTCAAGAAGCTGGATCGGCAAAGTTATGACTAGTTTTGCCGGGTATCCTTTTTCTTCTGCCTTTGCTTTGCTGTGTTTTACACTGATCTCAGATGGGCACGCTGCCTGGGTAATCTATGGAATCGGATCAACAGCATTAGTGGCGCTCCTGCTCTGGGTAAGAAATGTGTACGGCATTTTTTGGTGTTTGTCTTTTATAGCCATCTTAATGCTGATCATTACTAAAGGGAGTGAAACCTGGATCAATCATGGGGGGATGCTGCTGTCTGGAATTTTACTAACTCAGTCGATCCAATCAGCATTCATGATTTTATATATCAGCTTTAAAACCCCTCGTGAAGCCGGAGATGCAGCCAATTTAGCCCGATATACTATGATTCCCGCTCAAATATGGGGAATCCTCTTTTTTGCTTTTGCACTATTCTCTTTCACTAAAGTATGTGTTTCTATACTATAGGGCCTCATATATAGAACTAAAAAACCGTGAAGCTCCTGCAGCACGGTTTTTTTGTAAGAATGATAAGTTCATTTATTTAATCCGCTTTCTAGCAGCTGAACTATTTCTTTTCTTTCATTTTCAGGAGTGCCCTGCCAGATAATTTCAAAAAGAACACCGAGTCCAGGGAGCATTTTTTCTTCTTGCCGCTGGATGGCATCGACAATTGTTTCTTCTAATTGGTCCTGGTTTTTTCCTGTAACATTGTGGATAACCGCATGGCGCAGGTTTATATCCATCAAAATCCCTCCAAATAATCAAGATTACTTTCATAGCTTTTCTCATCGCTCCATTTATTATGTACTTAGTTTAGGATATAATAGGTAAATCATTTCTTAATTAGAAGGAGAGAGACAGGCTTGAAATATATTGAATCCTCCAAAAATCCCCAGGTCAAACAATGGAAAAAGCTTTTAACTAAAAAAGACCGGGACAAGACGGGGAAATTCTTAATAGAAGGCTTTCATTTAGTAGAAGAAGCCCTTAAAGAAACTAACTTAGTAACAGAAGTTATTTTGCAGGAAAACATAGAACTGCCTATCGGATTTGAATTAAATGACGTAGATATTGTTTATGTATCCCAGGATGTAATGAAATCCATTTCTGATACTGAAGCTCCCCAAGGTGTTGCAGCCGTATGTGAGCAGCCAACTTATCAGATTGAGCGATTGTCCGGTCAACAATTTTTACTAATAGATGCTGTTCAGGATCCAGGTAATCTTGGCACGATGATACGGACTGCGGATGCAGCGGGAATCGATGCGGTTGTTCTCGGGGAAGGTTCTGCTGATCTGTATAATCCGAAAGTGATTCGTTCGACACAGGGCAGTCTTTTTCATATTCCGATTATAAAGGCCAGTTTATCAAGCTTTATCGGGCAGCTGAAAGAACAAGGCATTCCAGTGTATGGAACTTCTCTTGAAGATGCAGATCCCTTTAAAGAGGCAGATAAACAGGACAGCTTTGCCTTGCTAGTTGGAAATGAAGGAAAAGGTGTAGACAAAATGTTATTAGCGCAGACAGAAAAAAATTTATATATCCCCATTTACGGGCGCAGTGAATCCTTAAATGTAGCCGTTGCTGCAGGCATCCTTCTATATCATCTGAAAAAATGATAAACATTAAAATATGAACTGCATACAGTATTAAAATTTCAGTTTGAAACTCATACCTATTTATACTATAATAGGGTGTAAATTTTATAAGAAAAAGACATTGACAGAGAAGAGTAGCCGTGCGAATTCCTTTCTAGGGAGAAAATGCCTGAGACTGTAAGCATTTTTAAGGGGCGCCGTGTGAAGTTCACCTCTTGAGTCGGCATCGGGACCACTGCAGTTAAGCAGTGTAAAGATGCATCGGCATAAGCCGTTATCCTAATGAAGTGAGTGCAGAAATATGCGCTAACAAGGGTGGTACCGCGAATAATACCTCGTCCCTTTTTTGGGGACGGGGTTTTTTTATTTTCTTTTAAAATTGCTCTACATAATAAAAAGGAGGATTTAGAATGAAGGAACGTTTGCAGGAGCTTCAAGCTGAAGCTCTTCAAAAGGTTGAAGAGGCAGTAAGTCTGAAGGAATTAAATGATATCCGGGTTTCATACCTGGGAAAAAAAGGCCCTATTACAGAAGTGCTCCGGGGGATGGGAAAACTATCTGCGGAGGAACGCCCGGTAATTGGTTCACTGGCAAATGAAGTTCGAGAAGCAATCGCACAGCACATCGAAGCGAAGCAAGCAAACCTTGAGGAAGCAGCCATTGCTGAAAAGCTTGCAGCAGAAAAAATTGATGTGACTTTACCCGGAAACCCTGTTCGTTCTGGCAGTAAGCATCCTTTAACAAAAGTAATAGAAGAAATAGAGGACTTGTTTATCAGTATGGGATACGCTGTTGCAGAAGGGCCGGAAGTGGAAAAGGATTATTATAATTTTGAAGCCCTTAACCTTCCAAAGGGACATCCAGCGCGAGACATGCAGGATTCTTTCTATATAACTGATGAGATTCTGCTCAGGACCCACACATCTCCTGTTCAGGCTAGAACGATGGAAAAGCATCAAAGTAAAGGTCCCGTTAAAATAATCTGTCCTGGGAAAGTTTACCGCCGTGATAATGATGACGCCACCCATTCACATCAATTTATGCAGATTGAAGGATTGGTCATTGATGAAAACATCCGTATGAGCGACTTAAAAGGAACACTCGATGTATTTGCAAAAAAAATGTTCGGCGAGGACCGTGAAATCCGATTAAGGCCTAGCTTTTTCCCTTTCACTGAGCCGTCGGTAGAAATGGATATTTCTTGTAAGGTCTGCGGAGGAAGAGGCTGCAGTGTGTGCAAAGGAACAGGATGGATTGAAATACTTGGAGCAGGCATGGTGCATCCGAATGTACTTGAAATGGCTGGATTTGATTCGAAGAAATACTCAGGTTTTGCTTTTGGAATGGGGCCGGAACGTATTGCCATGCTGAAATATGGCGTAGATGATATCCGTCATTTCTATACCAATGATATTCGATTTTTAAAACAATTTTCCAAGCATGAAGAATAAGTAAGGAGGATGAGCCATGTTTGTATCTTACAGATGGTTACAAGAATATGTAGACCTTTCAGGAATAAGCCCAGAAGAGCTTGCTGAAAAAATTACGAAGAGCGGTATCGAAGTAGAAGGTGTTGAAAAGAAGAGTGAAGGACTTAAGGGTGTTGTAGTAGGGCATGTTCTGGAAAAGGAAAAACATCCTGAAGCAGATAAATTAAATAAGTGTCTGGTCGATCTAGGCCAGGAAAATCCAGTCCAGATTATTTGTGGTGCCGCAAATGTCGATAAAGGCCAAAAAGTGGCGGTTGCAACTGTTGGTGCTGTACTCCCTGGGAATTTCAAAATAAAAAAAGCGAAACTCCGCGGTGAAGAATCTAATGGGATGATTTGCTCTCTGCAGGAACTTGGTATTGAACCGAAAGTAGTTGCAAAGGATTATTCGTCTGGTATTTTCGTTTTCCCAAGCGATGCAGAAGTAGGACAGGATGCTTTTTCGCTGCTTGGACTGGATGATTCCATTTTAGAACTGGGCCTTACTCCAAACAGAGCAGATGCCATGAGCATGCTCGGAGTTGCTTATGAGGTGGCTGCCATCCTTGGCAGAGAAGTGAAGTGGCCTCAAATAGAAGAACATGCTTCGGCAGAAGATGCTTCAGAATATATTTCTGTAAATGTAGAGGCAAAGGAAGATAACCCCTTATATGTAGCTAAAGTGATTAAGGATGTAAAAATTGGCCCATCCCCATTATGGATGCAGACTTTATTAATGAATAGCGGAATCAGGCCTCATAATAATATTGTAGATATCACAAATTATGTTCTTCTTGAATATGGCCAGCCGCTGCATGCCTTTGATTATGATAAGATTGGATCAAAAGAAATCCTTGTAAGAAAAGCGTCCGAGGGAGAAAAAATTGTAACTTTAGATGAAACAGAACGTACTCTTAAGGCAGATCACCTCGTTATTACAAATGGATCTGAGCCAATTGCTCTTGCCGGTGTTATGGGCGGTGCTAATTCAGAGGTTGGTTCCGATACAACGACAGTTCTATTGGAATCTGCGTATTTTACTGGAGGAGTGATACGTAAAGCGTCTAAAGATCATGGACTGCGAAGTGAAGCGAGCTCACGTTACGAAAAAGGCGTAGATCCAAACCGCGTACGCCAGTCTGCAGAACGTGCCGCTGACTTAATGGCGAAGTATGCAGCTGGAACGGTGCTAAAAGGCTCAGTAACCTCAGACTCGCTGCAGGCTGAACCAGCAGTGGTTTCCATAACTCTTGATAAAATAAACAAAGTTCTGGGGACGGAGTTACAAATAACTCAAATCAAGGATATTTTCGAGCGCCTTCAGTTTGCTGCTGTTGTTGAAGGCCAAGAAATCACCGTTACTGTTCCAACGAGGCGCGGGGATATAACTATTGAAGAAGATTTAATTGAAGAAGTAGCCCGATTATATGGGTATGATAATCTTCCCGTAACGCTTCCGGTGGCTGAAACAGTTCCAGGAGGGTTAACTCCATATCAATTAAAAAGAAGAAGAGTGAGAAGTTTTCTTGAAGGAGCCGGGCTTTACCAGGCTGTAACCTATTCCTTGACAACGGATGAAAAAGCAGGGCAGTATTCGTTAGAAAAGGCTGATACAATCCGCCTGGCTATGCCCATGAGTGAAGAGCGAAGCACGTTAAGGCTGAGCATCACTCCACAGCTGCTGGAAATCTTGAAATATAATCTTGCGCGCCAAAATGATTCTATTGCCATATACGAAACAGGCTCTGTATTCTTAAAAACCGAAGAAGACGAACTGCCAATAGAAAAGGAACAGCTAGCGGGTGCTTTAACAGGATTATGGCATTCACAACTATGGCAGGGCGAGAAAAAGCCTGTAGATTTTTATGTTGCAAAAGGAGTGCTTGAAGGCCTGTTTACTGAGCTTGGTTTAGCCGGGACTGTAACCTACCTTCCCGCAGATATTGCAGGCATGCATCCGGGACGAACAGCAGAAATCAAGCTTAATGGCGAGCCGATTGGTTTTGTAGGTCAGGTTCATCCTTCTGTGCAAAAGGAAATGGATTTAAAGGATACCTTCGTATTTGAACTATCTCTTCAAAGCATTTTACAGGCGCAAGCAGAGCCGATTGCCTACGAATCAATTCCTAGGTTCCCATCCATCACCCGGGATATTGCCCTAGTTGTGAACAGTGAAACTGCGGCTGGTGACATTTACGGGATTATTTTAGAGGCAGGCGGTAAATTGTTAAAAGAAGTCTCGATATTTGACCTATATGAAGGAGATCGTATGGAACAAGGGAAAAAGTCCGTTGCGTTCTCTCTAAAATATCTAGATCCAGAGCGTACTTTAACTGACGAAGAGGTTACAAAGGCTCACAACAAAGTTCTAAAAGCCGTAGAAGAAAAGACAGGAGCAACACTAAGAGGTTAACAAAGAAAGCATCTCGCATTGGTGAGATGCTTTTTTCATTTATATAATTGTTTTCGGTAATCCTGTTTTTCCAATTGCCGCTGGGTTTAAAGGGGATAGTACTATTAGCTCCTTTTTCTCTGTCGAGCTGCATATTACTTTTTCCAATGATTCTTAGTTTAGCTTGAACTTGTTTTTTAATTCTTCATAATTCTGGCTGATGGATCTTCTGCCGTCTACTTTTTTCGTTAACAAACCGAGTGCATCGGCATCTTTACTGATTTTTTCAGCAAATTTGATGTCTCGGAGCATCCAATTGGAAAAGGCCGTTTCAGGTTCTTTGTATTGGTTTAAAATGCTGTGAATCCATTCCCGTTTAGAATAGTGTTCAATTTGAAAATCAGGCGAAGGGATCATCCATATAGCCTGATCGGGCTTAACCCGCAAGGGTGCAACCATTTCGGGAAGTAAAGCAGCTCCTTCTGCAAGGACGTTTGAAGTACTCGGAAGTTTTAATAAGTCCTCTAAAAATGAACTGGAATTGTTCTTGATACACGGTTATGACTTCCTGCATCTGCACATCAACCGTTAGAGAACAAAATTGACTTGACCATACTTGACTCCATGTTAAATCCTTTATCCTATACATGGCTGGTTGTTGGTCTGCTGTGCTCCTGGACATATGATCTTCATAACAGTCATCACATTTGTAATAGGTAAAGTTATATTGAGTGGCAAGTTTCCGTGCAAGGGTAGTCTTTCCTGCGCAAGGAGAACCTCCAATCCAATAAACGTGTGAAAGCATACGTTTTAAATCCATTTTTTGAAACTCCTATCTATTAATAACTATTTAAACAATACCCTTTAATAAGCGATTTGTGTATTTCAATATACCCGTTCTTTTAATCGGTTAGGTGTGATTCTATTTCGTTTGAATATAAATAAAAAGGAATTAGGAAAAAGATATTGATTTCTTGTTTCACGCGTGTTATATTTATTGAGCTGCTTTTAGCGGCTGAATATCAGTTAAATAAATTCTTAAAAAAAGTGTTGACCTGATACTTTAAACGTGTTATGATTATTAAGTTGCTTACGAGCGACTGACTAATACTGACTAATGATTGTTCTTTGAAAACTGAACGAAACAAGACGCCAAGCGTATTTTTCTTTCGAGAAAAATACAAAAACAAGTTTTAAACTTTTAAGAGCTATATCAAACATTCTTCGGAGAGTTTGATCCTGGCTCAGGACGAACGCTGGCGGCGTGCCT
>NZ_JAFBFI010000008.1 GCF_016909175.1 Peribacillus deserti | reverse complement strand
GATTAAATAAAATGACCCCGGTACAATACCGGGATCATTTATTAGCAGCATAGGGCCTTTTTATTAAACTGTCCATTTTAGGGGTTACAGTTCACTTATGGACAACCCTCTTACATGATTATTTACAACGCCTTATACGATTGGGTCGTTGCTATTATTGTCTCTTCGGAATGGTTTTCCTTCCCTGCCAGCTGCTTCATCGGTTACAATACCATTTTTTACTTCATAAGGATCTAAGGAATCTTCTGGTCTCCGTGAAGCATCGACCATCGGGTTTCCAGTGATCAGCGGGTCCCGTGTTTCTTCCAGACGGCGTGAACGCTCCCGCATCTCATTGTCATCTATACGGTTCGTACGATCTCGGAAACCCTCATCGGGCATATTATTCGTTTGGTCAAATCCCGGCTCTCTATCTAAATTTGCTGATCGATCTGTAAGTGAAGATTCGCTGTGTGTCCCCGATGGCCGTACTGTCAGTGAATCACCTCTGTCTAAATCAACTGAACGGTCTGTAAATGAAGCACCTCTATCCATACCAGCTGTCCGGTCTGTCCATGATGCATCTCTACCCAAACCAGCTGTCCGGTCTGTACCTAAAGTTTCCCTATGCATCCCGTTTCCTCCAGTGTGCACTTCATGATCCGCATCCACGAGGACAAGGATCTTCCCTTCTTTAATATCACTTTCATATCGTTCTGCCTCTTCATCAGGAATCCCCATACCAATTAATGCTCCTGTTATACCGCCGGCTCCGGCTCCTGTTGCTGCTCCAGCTAAAGTAGCTGCTATTGGGCCTGCCGCCAGAATCGGTCCTATACCAGGAATCGCAAGAGCCCCGACGCCCGCCAGAAATCCTGTCAATCCTCCAAGCACACCGCCAGTGGCAGCACCGGCTGCTGCTCCCTCGCCTGCTTTAGTTCCTGTTTCATCGGTTACCTCACGGGCATCTTCTGGATCTTTTGCAATGACAGATATATCATCCCTTGCATATCCCTCTGCCTGAAGAACCTCCACCGCTTTAATCGCATCATGCCCATTCTCATATACTCCTACTACTCTCTTATTCATACTATTACCTCCTTAATTATTTGCTCTACTATACAGATACCCGGTAGAGAAACAGTTAACCCCATTAGAGGCATTTGTCGATAAATTCCATTATTTTCGAGAAATTCTGCTAATATCCGACAGCACGGGTGGAAACGAGGATAAAATTCTCTATTTATTTCCTGATTCTCGCAAATACTAAATCAATATATTTTAATATAGGCCTGTCCATTTTTACATTAAGGCTTGTTATCATCCTTATCCCCGCCAGCGAAATCATCCATTATATTAGACATGACATCCGGAGCTGGCAAACCAAGTCTTCTTAAATTTTTTAGAATGGACGCTCCTTCATTCCCTATTAAAAATATCAGTATAGCTGATCGCATAAACTGTTCTGAATTTCCCATAACCAGATCCAGCTGGTTTGCAGCAATCAGAAGAATACACATAGATCCTTTCCTTATAAACATCCCATACATTCCTATAAATGTGAGTTTCTTTGAATACAATAGCACGCCTGCTCTGCTGAAAATTTCACAGCCAGTAAGTACAAGTAATGCCATCAATACGTGATCCAGCCCGCCCGACAGGTATCCGGCAAATTTAATTATGCACTCTTTTATTCCCTCCCAGCTATAAATCCATTTGTTATCCACCCGGCATTCTCCTTTCAACTTCATTATTAAGAACGTTTGTTCTTATTTATATTTTACACGTTCTCTTTTTAAAAAAAGGTACCTGGTTTAGACCGTTTTTTGTCCAAAAAAAGACACTCAGATTATTCCGAGTGCGGTGGCTATACAGTTTAAAGCCTCTTTTTTCTTGGCGTAATATTTAGCCTTTTTGATTCCTAAATCTAGATAAACCTCTAAATCAGTAGGATCTGATGAACTTAGATACTTCTTTTCAATCAACTCCTTTTCCAGTGAATCCAAAGACTCTTCTAAAGCTCTTGCTATTTGCATCACTTTTAAATTGGTCTTTCCATCACTTTCCCTAATCGTAGGAAATAAATCGGACATGCCGGCCCTCTCCCGCTCCTCCAAATTAGCAAGCTGAATTTTTAGAACTTTATATACTTTAAGCTCTGCAATGACAAGTTTTTGAATTTCTCTTTCATTGAAAGGCACTTGTTCTCCCCTCATCCTGCCCGACCTCCCTCTCCCTGTATTTATTACTACAGGGGTCAAATTACTTATTTTACCGGCTTTTTTACTATTTTATTACAGGAAGGGCGCCCTCAACAAGAACACATGTTCCTATTTCTACATAAAAAAAGAAGCCCTGAAAAAGACTTCTTTTTTAAATGATATTTACTGGGCAATAGTTAATGCCTGCTTGCCCATTTGCTCCCAGGCTTTGATAAAACTTTCTTTTGGAAGCTTTCTATTCTTGTGTCCATAAGGGTCATTTACATATATATTCTGCCCATCATATCCAGTGATTACAACGCTGTGTACCTTATAGGTAACTTTAATCGAACCTTGGGGGGTGTTCCAATCTATAAAATCCCCAACTGGCGCAAAATTTGCCGTAGTGATAATCCAAACCGGAGAACCGCTTCCCACTTCTCGAAGAAGTTCATTAAAAGGTTTTCCTGTTAAGTCCTTCACCTTATTTCCTGCATATTTCACAGCAAGATCTTTGATAGGACCATGATATACTCCAAGTCCGGGGCCATCTTCCATATTCCCGACAAAGCCAGTGTTCGGATTTCCTTTATCCCCATTTTCATATGTGAGCGGTACTCTGTTAATAGACTGAGCTAACTCATTCTTAGTTACGTCTATTCCCCGGTAATTCATAAGCATTGCAAGACTGGTAACCTCGCAGCCGTTATAGAGCCTTGGCGCAGCCATTTGATTAATGAGCGGAACATCCAGCATCTGGTTTTCCGGCATTTTATATTCCTTAGCGGATTTTGTCACTTTTGCTGTTTCTTTCAATGCGGGTTTCTCCTGTTTTTCCTGAGACTCAACCTTTTGAGAATCAATTGCTGTTAAATGTGAGCACCCGATGTTCATTAAACATACTAGCAATGCCACGGTTATTTTTATGTTCATCTAAGCTGATGACTCCTTTTTATATAAAGATATCTTAACTTATAGTACCATAACTAAATGAACTGCTTAAGAGGAAAATTCTCTATATTTGTGAATTCAAAGTCTGGCAGATATAAAAGATATCTTGTCTTTAGAAGTTATATTTTTCGCAGCTGGCTGTTGAAAAGACCAAGATAATATCCTTTTTGGGATAGTAATTCATGATGGGAGCCTCTTTCTATGATTTGTCCGTCGCTTAATACAATAATTTGGTCTGCTTTTTGAATTGTATTTAATCGGTGTGCGATGACAAAGCTTGTTCGGCCTTCCATCAGCCTTTGTAAGGCCTCCTGAATTTTCAATTCAGTAATCGTATCGATGCTGCTGGTTGCCTCATCCAGTATTAATATAGAAGGATCAGCTAAGATAGCCCTGGCGATTGAGAGAAGCTGCTTCTGTCCCTGGCTGATCCCGCTGCCATCCTGCTTTAACACAGTATCATATTGTCCAGGTGTCTTCATGATAAACGAATGGGCATTAGCAAGCTTCGCCGCTCTTTCTACCTCTTCATCCGAAGCCTCGAGACGTCCGTATCGTATGTTTTCGCGGATTGTACCCTGAAAGAGATAAGAATCCTGCAGAACAAAGCCCATATGCTTTCGCAGATCTTCTCGTTTTATCTTCTTTATCTCTTTACCATCAATTAAGATACTTCCCTCATCTGCATCATAAAAGCGGGATAAAAGATTAATAATGGTTGTTTTGCCAGCTCCTGTTGCGCCGACCAGTGCCACGGTTTCACCTGGTGAAACAGCAAATGAAATATCAGATATCGTTTTTCCTTCCTCTTCATAAGAGAAGGACACCTCGCAAAACTCTACCCTTCCGTCAACATAAGGAAAATCATACATATTTTTTTCATCGTTTGCTTCTTCTTCTTCATCCAGAATGTCAAAAACACGCTCTGCACCTGCAATCGCTGATAAGACTGTATTAAATTGGTTTGCCAGGTCATTTAAAGGACGTGTAAATTGTCTTGAATACTCGGCGAAAATTACAATGGTACCGATGGAAATATGCCCCTTATAAGCAAGCCAGCCTCCCACTGCCGCTATTACAGTAAAACTCAAATTATTTAAACCATTCATTAGTTTAGGAATGAATCCTGAATAGGCGGAAGCCCAGAAACCCGCACCCTTCAATTTACTATTTTTACTAATAAACTCATCTATTACTTTTTTCTCCTGAGAGAAGGTCTTTACAATCCTCTGGCCTGAAATCGTTTCTTCAATAAACCCATTCAGGTCACCAAGATTTCGCTGCTGAATTTTAAATAATCTTCCTGTACGCTTTGTAATCCACTTCATTCCGGTATACATTAAAGGAATGATAATGAGAGTAAGCAGCGTCAATAGTGGGCTTAGATATAACATAACAGATATAGTCCCTATTAAAATAAGGATACTCGATATAACCTGAATGACGGAACTATTTAGTGTAGAGCTAACGTTTTCGATATCATTTGTCACCCGGCTCATCAATTCACCATGCTGTCTTTTATCAAAGAAGGGAATCGGCAGTTTATGCAGATGATTAAACAAATCGTTCCTCATCTTTGAGACGGTATTTTGGGCAATGCCAACCATCCAGTAATTTTGTAAAAAGAGCGTAACGGAAGTAAAAAGATAGATGACTGCAAGGCCTGCAAGAAGTTTCAGAATGCCTTTGCTTTCTTTCGTTACTATATAATGATCAATCGACTTTCCGGCTAAAAAAGGGCCTAACAGCGATAAGACCGAGCTTATAATGACCATAGCAATTACTAAGATCAGATGTATCCGGTGTACAGCAAGGTACCTCCAAAGCCTTTTTAGCGTTTGCTGTTGATTTTTCACTTTGGGCTTTTTGTTTCGAGAGAGGGGGCTTTCATTACTGCCGCTGTTATCTAATATAGGTTTGTACCGAAAAGGACTAAACAGATCTCTGAGCATGCTCGAGCTCCTCCTCTCCAAACTGTGATTCAAATATTTGTCTATAAAGCTGTGAGTTTTTCAATAAAGAATCATGACTTCCCTCAGTCAGCAGGCGTCCATCTTCCAAAAGCAAAATAGAATCTGCTTCTGCCGCCGTGCTGATTTTTTGTGTAATAACTAATGTTGTACACTTATATTCCTTTAGTGATTTAAGGAGAATCGCTTCTGTTTTTAAATCAAGTGCACTTGTACTATCATCAAGCATTAGAATTTTAGGATTTCTTACCAAAGCTCTTGCTATGGAAAGCCGCTGTTTTTGGCCTCCTGATAAATTTACGCCTTTTTGTCCTAATACTGCTTCATATTGTTTAGGAAGCTTCATAATCGTTTGGTGAATCTGAGCTGCTTTCGCGGCTTTTATTATTTCTTCAAGCGATGCATCCTGTTTGCCCCATGCAATATTTTCTTTTACAGTACCGGTGAAAAGCAATGCTTCCTGCGGCACAAAACCGATTTGTTTCCGCAGACTTTCCTGTTTATAAGAGCGGATATCATGCCCATCAATCAAGATGTTCCCATCGGTTGTGCCATAAAGCCTTGGAATCAGCTGGAACAAGGTTGATTTCCCTGATCCGGTTGCACCTAATATCGCTATGGTTTCACCTGCCTTCACCCGGAAAGACAGATCTTGAAGAATCGGCCGGTCTGTATCCGGATATTCAAAGTACACGCCCATAAATTCCACATCACCGCAGATTTCTCTATTAGAGTGGATGGAGCCCTCCGCATCCTCCATTTCATTGGCAGTTTCAAATACTTCTGCCATTCTGCCGGCAGAAGCCCGCGCTCTTGAAAATGCTGCAATGATAAAAGATAGAGGAGAAAAAGCAGAGGTAATCCTGGCTGCGTAATTCACAATTGCTACCACTTCGCCAATTTCTGCTCCATTTGTTGGCACTAGCTCGCTGCCAAGCCAAAGAATAACCAATACGCAAATATTCATAAAGAACAGCAAGAATGGATTAACCGTTTCCATAACCCGAAGTGCGTATACTGTTTCATCCTTTAACGTTAGATTCGCCCTGCTAAAGCGTTTCCCCTCATAATTCCTTCTAAGAAAAGCTTTAATAAGCCTGATTCCCGTTAAATTTTCCCTCATCACACTATTTACGCCATCAAGCTTAACTTGGACAGACTGAAACAGCGATCCTCCTTTTTTCATAATCCAGGCAAGAAAAAGGGTCAGGAAAGGTATAACAGCTGTAAGGATTAAAGCCAGCTTAGCATTTACCGTAAATGCCATAATCGTGCTTCCAAGGATCAGCAATGGTGCTCGCATCATAATACGAAGACCCATAAAAACAGTGTTCTGCAGCTGAGTCACATCATTCGTCATTCTCGTGATGAGGGACGAAGTTGGAAATCTTGTGAAATTAGCATAAGTAAAGGATTGAATTTTTTCATATAGACTGTTTCTAATATCAAAAGCAAAGCTCTGGCTTACATGAGCAGCGAAAAAGGAATTAATAATCCCTCCAAAAAAGGCAAATAAAGATATACCAAGCATCACAGCACCCCACTTAAAAATAAAGGGAATGTCACTGTTCATAATGCCTTCATCTATAATCTTCGCAATAATAAGCGGCTGCCATAACTCCACAAAAAGCTCAACCAGCATAAAGACCAAGGCCACTGACGCAGATGCTCGATAAGACTTCAAAAACTTAAACATAATACGCATATACAATAGCCTCCAACCCTAATTATCCTTAGCTGAACGAATATCTCGAACTTCAACTATTAATTACATATACTAATCATACAATCTTTCCCCCTCATTTAACACCTTTTTGATGGGGACAGTCCCCTATTTCCCGGTCTTTTCAGATGCTGGTGTATCTGACTTCCTTGTGGGGACTGTCCCTATTTCCCAGAAGGAAGCTGACAGCTCGTTTCTGAAGGTTTATAATTTTCATGTATGATTTTTTACTATTCTAAAAATTTCATATAAAGGAAGGATATCATGTATGAATCAACTAATCCACATATGTGGAAAGGACGAATCGACAGCACCGACAGGCCGGAAATGTTCCGTTTTCATCAAGCGGTACAGATTAAAAGCGTTTTTGAACCAGTTCAGGATCTGGGAACAAATAGCGTAGGAATTATAGGATTCAAATGCGATGAAGGCGTTAAGAGGAATCAAGGGCGTGCAGGAAGTTTCGAGGCACCTGATGCATTAAGGAAGAACCTTGCTTCATTACCTATGCCGGCAGGCGCTTCTATTTACGACTTTGGGAATATAGTCTGCGAGAATGGCAGGTTAGAAGCGGCCCAGGAGGAATTGGGACAGGCTGCGGCCAGAATGCTGCAGCAAAATATATTCCCCATTATCCTCGGCGGCGGCCATGAGGTGGCCTATGGCCATTATTTAGGGTATAAATACCATGCCGATGCCGGACATAAAATGGGAATAGTCAATATTGATGCACATTTTGATATGAGACCATATGATGAACAGCCTTCTTCAGGCACCATGTTCCGGCAAATACTTGATGAAAAGCAAAATGCCAGCTACTTTTGTGCAGGCATACAGAGAAATGGAAACACAGCCTTTTTATTTGAAACCGCTGCAGAATACGGATGCGAATTCATACTTGAGGAAGAGATCAATCCGGATTCTATTCAGCAGTGTCTGCAGAAGATGACTGAGTTTGTAAACAAGAACCATTTTTCCATGTTAACCTTGTGCAGCGATGTTTTAGAGGCGAGTTCGGCGCCCGGAGTGAGTGCACCTTCTCCCTTTGGCCTGCATCCAAAACTTGTAAGAACCATCCTTCGCGGTTTGGCAGCCCATCCGAAAATTAAGAGTTTTGATATAGCCGAAGTCAACCCTGCCTTGGATGAAAGCGAACGGACAGTCAAGCTGGGGGCCCAGCTCGTTTATGAGGTAATCTGCGCGAGGAGCAGCCTATAGCAAAAAAAGGGGAGATCTTTAGCTAAATGACAGCTTAAGATCATCCTTTCTTGTGGAAATTGATGTTTTAATTTCAGATTTATGAATTAAAACTCTGGCTTTTGCACAATCGGCTGGCTTTAACTTTAACGTTAGAATTCCTTGTGCTTGAGATTATGGGACTTATGCTTAGGTTTTTAAGTTTTATGCTTAGGTTTTTGTAATTTATGCTTAATTTTTAGAGTTTTACGATTATGTACATTGAATGTATGCTTATGTCAAGCTGATATGCTTCTCTTTTAGCTTTTAAACTCACCTTTAGCTATTTATTCTTTCCTTTAACATATCGGCCATATTTACTTATAACCTCCCTTTAACAATTTTGATAAGCCGTTTACAATTGGCAGCGCCATTACAACCTCAAAATCCCATACTTCCCCTGTCGCCTTAAAACCGATTTTTTCATACAGCATACGGGCGGTGCTGTTATTTTTGTGCACGGTAAGCCGTATTTCCTTACATTTTGGAAAATGGGAACATATATAATTGATCATTTGAAAGAGTGCCGACTGTCCATATCCTTTCTTCTGGTAACGCACGTCTATAAAGAAGCCGTTAATCCAGAACATATTTTCTGTGTCCTCTTCGAAAGCATGCATGATAAACCCGACCATTGTATGCTCATGATAAATGCAAAAGGGCAGATAAGTTACATTGTCTCCATCTGGTTTAATATGAACCTTGGCAAGAGAAACTGCCGCGGAAGGGACAAAACCAGCCTGGTCATTATGCACGTTTAGAGAGATGGCCTCCAGCCAATTTTCACGAGAACAAGGTATTAAATTCACGGTCAATTATACCGCCTCCTTATAAAAAGATAATCTCAAACTAACTAAACTAGCACTTTATATAGACTTTCACCTTATCCATCTGCAATTCCTGCTTGATGGAAATTTGATAGTCATTTAACATTAACCATAATCACACTTGGGAAATAATCGGGAAATGGGGACAGTCCCCTACGACAGGAGGTTTTGTTATGGCTTCTTATATCGATGAGCAGGATGGAGTGTTTCCTTCTGTTTGTTCGCTGGATTGCCCGGATCAGTGCGGGCTGCTTGTTCATAAAAAGAGTGGGAGAATTGTGCGGGTCGAGGGTGATCCGAGCCACCCTGTTACTAAGGGCAGTATATGCAATAAGGTTAGACATATGCCTGAGCGGCTTTATGACAGCCAGCGGCTGCAATATCCGTTAAAAAGAATCGGCAAAAAAGGTTCAGGACAATTTAAGAGGATCAGCTGGAAGGAAGCAATCGATACTATTACTGATAGATGGAAGGATTTAATCGATTCTCATGGCCCCGAAAGCATTCTTCCTTATAGTTTTTATGGTAATATGGGGAATTTGTCTGCAGAAGGTATGGACCGGCGCTTTTTTCACAGACTTGGCGCAAGCAGGCTGGACAGGACAATCTGTAATTCGGCTGGTTCCGCCGGCTATCGCTATACAATGGGCGGAAGCATAGGCACTGATCCTGAAGAAACGGTTCATGCAAAACTTTTTATCTTCTGGGGAGTGAATGCTGTAAGCACTAACATGCATCAGATTGCACTTGCTCAAAAGGCACGGAAAAATGGGGCTAAAATTGTAGTGATCGATGTACATAGAAATCGTACCGCGAAGTGGGCTGACTGGTTTATCCCCATCCTTCCGGGAACCGATGCGGCCCTGGCACTCGGCATTATGCATATCCTGTTTAAAGAGAATTTAACTAATAAAGAATTCCTCGAAACTTATACGGTTGGATCCGAAGAGCTAAGAGAGCATGTGGCTCAATATGATCCGTCATATGTTTCCATGCTTACGGGAGTACCGGCCGGTGATATTTACAAGCTTGCACGGATGTACGGGGAAATCTCCCCTTCTTTTATCCGGATCGGAAATGGCCCGCAGCATCACGACAATGGAGGAATGTGCATCCGAACCATTTCCTGCCTTCCTGCTTTAACTGGTCAATGGCTGAAAAGAGGCGGAGGTGCTATAAAAGGAAATTCAGCATTTTTGGCACATAACTCGGATGCGCTACAAAGACCAGACCTTCTTACACATAACACGAGGACCATAAATATGAACCTTATTGGGAAGGCCTTGCACGAACTAGAGCCCCCTATTCGTTCCCTATATATCTATGGGTGCAATCCTGCAGTTGTAGCTCCAGAAGGTAACAGGGTTCGAGAAGGTCTTTTGCGCGAAGATTTATTTACAGTGGTTCATGATTTATTTTTAACAGAAACAGCGGAATTTGCTGATATTGTATTACCTGCTTCTTCATCTTTTGAAAATACGGATTTTTATACTTCTTACTGGCATCACTATATACAGCTGCAGCAGCCAGTGATTAAACCATGGGGTGAATCAAAATCAAATGTTGAGGTTTTCCGCATGCTGGCACAAGGGATGGACTTTAATGACAGCTGTTTTCAGGATACCGAGGAAGAAATGATCCGCCAGGCCCTGGATCATCCTGAGAACCCTTATCTGAACAGCATAACTTTTGAGGCTCTTGCCGAGGAGCAATATATGAAAGCAGACAGGAACACCCTATTTCCAGAAACATTGCCAACACCGAGCGGTAAAATTGAGCTGTATTCGCAAGAAATGGAGCGTGACGGCTATCCTCCGCTGCCAACATACATGCCAATTCCTGAGGAAAGCTTCCCACTTCTTTTTGTTCCGGCACCAAATCATAACTTTCTGAACTCTACTTTTTCAAATAATGAAAAGCATAGAAACATGGAAAAAGCTCCGCAATTATTTATTCATGAGGAAGATGCCATACTGCGGGGAATTGCAAATGGTGACCAGGTAATATTATGGAATGACCGTGGTGAATGCAGCCTTCAAGCTTCCGTAGGCCAGGATGTTTTACCAGGTGCCGTCATTTCCTTAGGCTTGTGGGCTGATTTTCCAGGAACAAAACAGCTTGTAAACTCGCTTACACCAGACAGGATTTCAGATATGGGCGGCGGGGCCGTATTTTTCTCAGGACGCGTTGAGGTTAAAAAAGCATAGAAAAAAGACGTCCGAATCGGGCGTCTTTTCCAATTTATTCAGGTTTACCCAATACATCTATGGGAAGAAATCGAAATACTACTTCCCCTATGACGGAATTCTTCTCAATAAAACCAAATCTTCTGCTATCCGAACTATTTAAGCGATTGTCACCCATTACAAATAAGCAGCCTGCTGGAACTTTCGCTTTCCCCGTAACTTCTTCAAGTGTGAAATTACCAGTCAATTTCAGGTCAGGAGGAACGTTTTCCTTATTCTCTTTCAAGTAAGGCTCCTCATATTTTCTTCCATTTATATATAAAATATCATCTTTTACCTGAACAGTATCACCAGGCAGGCCTATAACCCGTTTAATATAGTGTTCCTCTGCATCTGGAGCAAGAAAGACTACATTGTCAAAATGCTGGATTTTACTTACTTTAGTCACTATGATTCTATTTTTATCCTTAAAGGTTGGAGACATCGATTCACCATAAACAGTGACAGGCGAAAATAGAAACTGACGGCAGACAAATGCTATTGCAGCAGCCAATAATATTGATTTTATCCAGGACATAATTTCTTTATTGATATTTCGTTCCATAAAATGAAACCTCCTGTTAGACCCCTTGCGCTGAACATGGATCACTAATTAATTCTTATCTTTATTATAGTAGCTATAAGACCTATAGAGAAGAAGAATTACTCAAAATCCTCCACTTTCAGCTTTAGTGGCTGCATTTTCTCTTTATGTTTTATTCTTGCTTTAAAAGGGTATTCATCCTGAAGTAAATTACTTCATTCCAAACTTTCCATAATACTCCCAGCCTCTGTAATTAGCAACCAATTACATTTGAAGCATTTTGTTATTTTAGAATAACAATCAAGAAAGACTTTACAACTATCTCACGAAAATTGAAGCTGTTCACACAATTGTCACCGCGGTTCACAGATCTGTCACACGTTATCCTTTTAATCCCTGTAAAACCAAGAACCTTCACCAAATTGTCACTTTTTTTGAGTTGTTATTTCCCTAATAAATTACTAATATATGTATAGGGAGTATGTGAACAAATTAACACTATTCCGCTATTGCATTAATTTGGTAATTTGTGCTTTCGTCCATTCAACATAAAAATGGGCGATGTCGCATGCTCACATATAACCTAGCATGTTTCTGCTGCCATTCACTAATCATTTGGAACTTAACGACATTTTCCCTAAGAAACGCTAAGGTTCAAATGAACTTTGTGAAAAACTTAACAAAATCACTAACATCTTACCTTTATTTAAAGGAAGAAAGGGGTATTTTATGAGAATTAAATGGGCAATTCTAGCTTTAGTTTTTTCTGTAATAACAGTGCTTTCAGGTTGTGAACCCTTACTGGTCCTTGATCCTAAAGGTCCTATGGCTCAGACACAAGCAGATGACATTATGTTATCCATTTGGATTATGCTATTCATCGTTCTTGTTGTTTTTGCTTTATTAGTATACATGTTAGTAAAATACCGTGCTTCTAAACAAAGCATAGACTATGAACCTCCTTATATTAAAGGAAGCGTGCTTGTTGAAGCGCTTTGTATTGGGATTCCTATTATCATTGTCGCTTTCCTTTCCTATGTTTCAGTTCAAAGTAACTACGAAGTTGAGGCTCGACCAAAAGGATACGAAGATAAAAAACCATTAGTTATCTATGCTTCCTCCTCTGACTGGAAATGGCACTTCAGCTATCCAGAAGAAGGAATAGAGACAGTTAATTACTTATACATCCCTACTGACCGTGCGCTTGAATTCAAACTTTATTCATATGGTCCTATCACCAGCTTCTGGATTCCACAGCTGGGCGGACAGAAATACGCAATGAGTGATATGGTGACTACTTTACACTTAGCAGCTGACGTTCCTGGAGAATACATGGGCCGGAATGCAAACTTCAGCGGTAAAGGGTTTACAGAAAACACTTTTGATGTAAAGGCAATGCCTCAGTCTGAATTTGACGATTGGGTTAAAGAAGTTAAAGAAACGGCTAAACCTCTTACTGAGAATAAATTTGATGAACTATTAGAACCAGGCCACCTTGGCAGATCAACTTATACTGGAACTCATTTAGAATTCAGCCCGCCGCCATCTAGTGAAAACGGTGGACATGATCATGGTTCAAAGGATACAAAAGAACACTCTAAGGAAGTTAAAGAGCATTCAGAACATAACCATTAATTTTTTCAACTTCTAAACTGGCTTAAGTGAACGACGTAATATATATCCTGAAAGGAGCCACAAATCATGGATTTCTTTGATCGATTTGCCATACCTCATCCCAGTCCTGTGATTTATGCATCGATGGTTGCCATCGGGCTGACTGTACTCGCGATAATTGCAGGATTAAGTTATTTTAAAAAATGGGGTTATCTATGGCGTGAATGGTTAACAACAGTTGACCATAAACGTATCGGTATCATGTATTTAATTTCTGCATTATTAATGCTTTTCCGCGGCGGTGTCGATGCAATTATGCTTCGTGCCCAGCTTGCCACTCCGGAAGCGAAGCTATTAGATGCACAGCACTATAATGAAATATTCTCGACACACGGGGTTGTCATGATCCTCTTTATGGCTATGCCATTCATCATGGCTTTAATGAATTTTGTTGTTCCATTGCAGATTGGAGCACGGGATGTAGCGTTCCCTCGTTTGAACGCATTAAGCTTTTGGCTGTTCTTCATGGGAGCCATGCTATTTAATATCTCGTTCGTAATCGGTGGTTCTCCTGATGCCGGCTGGACTTCATACTTCCCGCTTGCAGGCAATGAATTCAGTGAATCTGTGGGAACTAACTATTACATGATTGCCATCCAGATTGCTGGTATCGGTACATTATTGACTGGTATTAACTTTATGACTACGATCCTTAAAATGAGAGCACCTGGCATGACCTTGATGAAAATGCCAATGTTCACTTGGTCTTCCCTTGTTGCAAACCTTATCATCGTATTCGCTTTTCCTGTTTTAACAGTTGCTCTTGCGATGGGGACAATGGACCGTTTATTCGGAACACACTTCTTTACAACAGATAATGGCGGTATGGACATGCTTTGGGCCAACTTATTCTGGGTTTGGGGACATCCTGAAGTTTATATCTTGATCCTGCCTTCATTCGGTATATATAGTGAAATTATTTCAACCTTTGCCCGACGTAATCTTTACGGATATAAATCAATGGTGTATTCCATGGTTGTTATCGCTGCCTACTCATTCTTAGTATGGGCGCACCATTTCTTTACAATGGGTCAGGGAGCTTTAACTAACAGTATCTTCTCCATTACGACAATGGCTATTGCCGTTCCGACAGGGGTTAAGATCTTTAACTGGCTGTTCACCCTTTATAAAGGGAAAATTGAAATGACTACTCCAATGCTGTATTCCATGCTTTTCATTCCGCTGTTTACAATCGGCGGTGTTACAGGGGTTATGCTTGCGATGTCAGCAGCTGACTATCAGTATCACAATACAATGTTCTTAGTGGCTCACTTCCATAACGTAATTATTCCGGGTGTAGTATTTGCTATGTTAGCCGGCCTAACATACTACTGGCCAAAAATGTTCGGTTTCATGCTTAATGAGAAACTTGGTAAATGGACAGCATGGCTGCTTTCAATCGGTTTCCTATTAGCATTTATGCCAATGTATATTACTGGTCTAGATGGTCAGGCACGCCGGATGTACACTTATTCTGAATCAACTGGATTTGGACCTTGGAATATGGTTTCCTTCATAGGAGCCGCTATTATGGCAGTCGGCTTTGCAGTACTCGTATATAACGTTTACTACAGTGTTCGTTATGCTTCAAGAAACATCAGTTCAGACCCATGGGATGCACGTACTCTTGAGTGGGCAACTCATACTCCAGTACCGGAATATAACTTTGCCCAGGTCCCACAAATCGATTCTATTGAAACGTTCTGGGATGCTAAAAAGAAAGGCCATGTTTTATTCAAAGGCAAATACGAAAAAATCCATATGCCAAACAATAGCGGAATGCCGTTTATCATGGGCTGTATCTTCTTCGCCTGGGGCTTCTCATTCGTATTCGGCATCTGGGTGCCTTTAATTCTTACAACTATCGGTATATTCATCTGTATGGCCCTTCGTTCATTTGAAAATGATCACGGCCACTACATTTCCGTAGAAGAAATAGAAGAGACTGAAACAAAATTGCGAGGTGCTAACTAATGAAAATAGATAACTCGCTTCCACTAGAATATAGTACTGAGGAAAATCGCTTAAAAATCCTAGGCTTCTGGATCTTCCTTGGCGCTGAAATCATGCTGTTCGGTACACTTTTCGCTTCTTATTTCACATTGGTTGACCGTACAGCCGGCGGTCCGAATGGCATGCATTTATTCGAAATCGGTCCGGTCCTGATTGAAACATTCCTGTTATTAGCAAGTAGTTTTACCATCGGACTAGGAATCCATGCCATGCGTCTTGGCAGACGGAAAGCAATGATGACATTCTTTGGAATCACCCTTCTACTTGGATTAGGATTCCTAAGCGTTGAAATATATGACTTTATTATGTATGTTCATGAGGGAGCAACTATTCAAACAAGCGCATTTACATCGATCCTGTTTACTACATTAGGAACGCATGGAGCGCACGTTACGCTTGGCTTGTTCTGGGGTTTATTTATCATCCTGCAGGTTAAAAAACGCGGGCTGACACCAGAGACAGCCAACAAATCATTCATCTTCTCTCTTTACTGGCATTTCCTTGATGTAGTTTGGATCTTCATTTTCAGCTTCATCTACCTGAAAGGAATGATGTAAACCATGAAAGAACTATTTCCAGCCAAACAAGTTATGGGCTTTGTCTTTTCACTGGTCCTGACTATCGTTGCACTGCTCGTATACTACCTTGACATGTCCTTTACAGCCGGCATGACAGTCCTTCTAATAACTGCCTTCATACAGGCAGGCCTTCAGCTGGTGGTATTTATGCACGCTGGGGAAACAGAGGATAGAGGAGCTATTTACACTAACATTTACTATGGTCTATTTGTAGCATTAGTTACCATATTTGGTACACTGCTATGTATGATCTGGGGATATATTTAAACACATAAAAAAGGAGTGCCTACAATGGCGCTCCTTTTTTGTTCTTTATCATGATAAGTTTTTTCCCTTTATATGACTTTTCCAATACCTCTTCCGTCGCAACCATGAACATACCCATTATGAAGATAAAAATCGCTCCGATGATTGCTCCAATACCAATAGGTGTCCAAACACTGGAACCGTTTTCAAAAAAACCTTTTAAGAAAATAGCAATACCGATCATAAGGATAGGGGCAGCAACATAAGTAACAGCTTTTAGGAAATTGTTATTCAAGTTCATTTCCAACATCCTCCTTTTTTATATATTATTCCACAGCGTTCACATTATTGTCAAATATTTTTCTTATTTTATACACATTTTTTACTTGACATTGATAATAAGTAAACCCGTTTGATTGGCTTTATAACTTGTTTTGAAGGGCAGTGTTGGTAATAAATCCTCTTAAGTATGAAGCTCGTGCTCTCACTTAATTAAAAAATTAGAGAAAATGGCCAAATTTTCTAACTCCCCATTTTGGCTGAGGATTGCCCGGCATTCCAAAATCAGAAAAAAATGTGTAATTTACAGGAGTTTAAGTTTTCTTAATTTAAATTTTTAGCTAAATAGTTGTACATCCCTTTCCAAAATAAATAGGATGTTGTCTCTATTAACAGAACCTGACAATTCTTTTACTATAAAGAGTGAGTTGTCAAACTATTCTTAAAACAATGGGGGAATACGATGAAGAAGAAAATGTTATCGATTACGTTGACTGGAATAATGGCACTTGGTGCAGTAAACGTGATGGCACAGCCGGCCTTGGCGGTTGGGAACGGTCCAGGGTACGGAGGAAACGAAACGGTTAACACCTCTATATTACATACTTACACTGAACTAGTAGATGAATTAAAAACACAGGATGCTAAACAGAAGGCTATGGAGCTTGAAGTTATCGGTAAAACAGTTAAGGGCAGAGATATCCATCTAGCCAAATTTATAACTAACCCTGCCAACCCAACTATTTTATTCTTGACTCAGCAGCACGGGAATGAACAGCTTACTACTGAAGGGGCGCTGGAATTTATTAAACATCTTGGAACGGGGAAATTACAAGGTGTTCTGGATAAAGTAAATATCCTTGTAATCCCAATGCTGAATGCAGATGGCGCCATGGGTGATGTGAACTTCCCTCTTGATCACTATGCAGCAGACGGCGGACGCCATCTAACTCGATATAATGCGGTAGGAGTAGACCTGAACCGTGATCATGTAGACAAAGCCCAGCCAGAAACGCAGGCCCTTCATAATAATGTCTTTAAAAAATATAACATCGATTATATGATTGACCTTCATCATCAGGGTGCCGAGCAAGAAGTTAACGGCAAATATGTATCAGGATCCATCCTTTATCCGACTAGCCCTAACGTGAAGCCAGACGTACTTGAACGCTCTAAAAAGCTCGGAGCGGTTGTTTACCAGAACGTTGACCGGACAGGCTGGGGTCACCTGGGCAAATACGTCGGCGGATCCGAAGAACGCATCGGCCGCAATGGAGCCGCAGTCCAATATGGCATCTCCACCCTTCTCTTTGAAATGCGCGGTATGTCCGATCATGAACGAGATGACTATGTGCTTGGTCAAAAAAGCAACGGATATCTCATCAAACAAACCATCACCACACTTGAATCAACCGTCCGCTCAATCGCTGACGGCTCAATAGAAACAGCAGATACAAGCTTCTGGGATACCCTGCCGCAGCAAAGTGTACGGGACAGCGGTGAGGATGAGTAACCTATAGTTGAGTGAACCCCGCCTGGGTTGGGCGGGGGTTTTTTTGCTGAGATTTCAGGCATCCTGCAAAAAGTTTGGAAATCCTGCAAAAAATTTTGTTATCCTGCAAATATCCTAAAAATCCTGCAAAAATTTCTATAATCCTGCAAAAATCTCAAAAATTCTGCAAAACGAATTTTTCATTAAAATAAAAAAAGGAATTACTGAATAATAGAAGGAACTTTATAAACAGAACAATAAAAGGAGTGATAAATTGATTACAAAGCAAAGACAAGTGCCCTTAATGATTAGGAAATTAGAAGCGTTACTGAGAAGGCTCCCCTCCAACCATCCAAAACGCCCTGATATTAGAAGCGATCTAGCAAAATGGACGGCAGGATACAAGGGTGAGCAGGCTGTAGACTATTACCTAGACCACCTGCCAGAAGAAAAATATTTAATATTGCATGACTTACGGCTCCCTTTCGGAAAGTACTTCTTTCAAATAGACACTCTCCTTCTTTCCCCAAAATTTATACTTATCCTGGAAATAAAAAATATTGCAGGAACTTTATATTTTGAAAAGTCCACAAATCAATTAATTAGAAGTATCAACCAAAATGAAGAGGGTTTTCGCGATCCAATCACTCAGGCCAGACGTTTACGTTCGAGTTTACACTCTTTTATGGCTGGTCTTATTAGTCCAAATCTCCCTATTGAATATTTAATTGTTGTAAGTAATGCCTCAACAATATTAAAATTTCAAAATAATCATCCAAAATTATTAAGAAGGGTATGCCATGGTTCAAGCCTTGTCGACCGAATCTCAACCTTAGAAGAAAGCTACAAAACAGACCTAATTGCCAACGGTACATTAAATCAGCTTAATACCCATTTAATTAACCGCAGCCAGCTTCAAACAATTGACGTCCTCTCACTGTACAAAATTCAAAAAACAGAAATTCTAACAGGAGTACAGTGTCCCTCCTGCTCTCATTTGCCTTTAAATCGAAAAAAAGCTAAATGGAACTGCCCCAGTTGTTCTCAGGATTTTAAAGGCTGCTATCAGGAAGCGGTAATGGACTATTTCCTCCTCATACAATCAACCATAACCAACAGCCAGCTCTGTCGTTTTTTGAATTTATCTTCAAGAAGTACTGGACTGGATATCCTCTCTTCTTTAAATCTGCTTTACACCGGCACGAAAAAAGCAAGGGTGTACTACTCACCCATATAAATAGAAAAAAACACGCCAGTCCACCCAGCATGTTTTCGATCAGTGCTTCTGCTTATAATAAGTCAACCCCAGCGCAAACGCCAGAACCCCTCCTTTTACGATATCCATAGAATAATAGGGAACACTCATCATAACTAGACCATTTTGAAGTATTCCAATTAATACAGCTCCCACAAATGTGCCGATAGCATTTGGCTTACCGGCTCCGAGAACAGAAAATCCAATGAAGGCGGCTGCTACGGAGTCCATGAGGTATGGGGCTCCGGCATTTATTTCGGCAGTCATTACGCGGGATGCAAGCACGATTCCGCCGATTGATGCGAACATTGCGGATAGTACGTAGGCCAGAACTTTGTATTTGTTGACCGGGATTCCTGAGAGTTTAGCAGCTTCCATATTACCGCCAATCACATACATGTAGCGACCGTGTTTGGTATACGTAAGAAAGATGTGCACTAGTACTACTGCAATAACCATGATAACGATTATCCATGGCACCTGGCCGATCTTGGTGAAGACTGTGCTGATCACTCCCGCAGAAAATGTCCCATCCGGCATAACCATATTTTGCGAGATGGTTGCTCCCTTTGTGTAGGTAAGGGCGATTCCCTGGATGATGAACATCGTCGCAAGCGTCATGAGCATATCTGGGATTTTCATTTTTACAATCATGAAGGAGTTTAATAGTCCAACTATGATGGATGCCGCAAGTGCGGATATAATGGCAACAAGAGTGTTTTGTGAAAACCAGACAAACATGGATATAACAATAGCATTAGATAAGGATGCAACAGAGCCGACTGAGAGGTCAAATCCATTAACAGAAAGAGAAATCGTAATACCGATTGCAATGATTGTAACGATCGAAATGGAACGAAGAATATTAATCACATTATTACCTTGAATGAAGGCCGGATTGGCAGTAGCAAAAACGGCTAAAAGGATGAAAATAGTGAGTATGGTTCCGTATTTATATAAAAAATCAAAGAGGTCAAATTTTCTTTGTTGTGTTGGAGCCGTTTTTGAAAGTTCCACTTATTTCCCTCCAGTCGAATAAAATAATATGTCTTCTTCAGTGGTTTGGCTGGTTTGAAGCTCTTTTACAACTTGACCGTCGTATAATACATACAAACGATTGGTAATTCCTATTATTTCCGACAATTCCGAAGATGCATAAATCACAGCTTTCCCTCGTTTTGCGAGTTCAGAAATTAATTCATATATATCTTTTTTTGCACCGACATCTACACCTTTTGTCGGCTCATCAAAAATATAGACCTCTGCATCTGTCAGGAGCCATTTGCCGATTGCAATTTTCTGCTGGTTGCCCCCTGATAGATGTTTGGTTTTCGTTTCAAGTGCTGGTGTTTTAATGCCAAGGCTTTGGACTATTTTCCAAGCTTTTTCTTTTTCCGCTTTACCGTTCAGAAATCCGAGCGCCTTAGTGAACTGTCCAAGACTCGCGGCAGAGAGATTAACAGAAACCGATTCTTCTACAAGAATCCCTTCTCTTCTGCGTTCTTCAGGAACGAGGGCAATTCCCTGTTTAACTGCTTCATGCGGCGTTCTTAAACGCAGCTTTTTCCCATGCAGCAATACCTCACCGTTCTTTATCTTCCCAGAGCTAAATAGAGTTTTGCACAGCTCTGTTTTGCCAGCTCCTACAAGCCCCGCAATACCTATAATTTCGCCTGCTTTGGCAGTCAGGTTTATATCATGAATTTTCTCTGAGTCTGTAAGGCCCTTTACCTCAAGCAGAGTATCTCCAATTACCAGATTCAACTTGGGAAATTGCTCTTCAAGCTTCTCGCCAAGCATCCGCTCAATAACCTCATTTTGGCTGATCTTAGATAAAGAATCCCTGGATACTAGCCTTCCATTTCTCATGATGGTAATTTCATCACACAACTCAAAAATTTCAGGAAGTCTGTGTGAGATGAAAATCACCCCTACATCCTGTGCCTTTAAGTCGTTCACAATCCTAAATAATTCCTGGGTTTCTGTATGGCTGAGGGGAGCAGTCGGCTCATCAAGTATCAAGAATCTGCATTCTGTGGACACTGCCCTGGCGATGAGCACCATTTGTTTTTCAGCAAGTGACAGATCCTTAACGAGCTTTTTAGATGAAATACGCATATTCATCCTTTTCAAGATTTGATCAGAGGCTCTGTGAAGCTCTTTCCAATTGATAAATGTCCGGTCATGCTTCAGCAATATATTCTCCCCAACCGTTAAATACGGAATGAGGGCTGTGTCTACCTCTTGATAGACAATTTGGATACCAAGCTCATTCGCATCTTTCGGTGATCGAATAGAAACTTTGCGTTCATCCATTATGATCTCACCGGTATAGTGTCCGTAAGCACCAGAAAGCACCTTCATTAAAGTGGATTTGCCGGCTCCATTAGCACCGATCAGGGCGTGGACACTGCCTGTAGCAGCAGAAAAGCTGACGTGATCAAGGGCCTTCACACCAGGAAATTCTATAGATATATCTTTCATCTCTGTCAGCATTTTTCCACTTCTCCTCTCTGCTAAAATACAAAAGTATACACTCTCCTTCAGCGGTCAAAAGAGAGTGCATGCGCAATCATTATTTGTAAGCCTTTTTCAAAGTTGTCATCCAGTCTTCCTCAAATGCATCCGATTTTCCCCATCCATCCACAATTCCTGAAAGACTGGTCATATTAACGGCATTTTCCGTACCCTGAAGATCTTTTTGAGAAATAAGAGAAGCTTCCAAATTATAGGTTTGCGGTGTTTCTTCACCAGCAATCTTTTTAGCTAAAATTCTCATATCAACGGCACCGATTAATTTTGGATCAACCGCAGCTGTGTACTGCCATGAGCTTCCTTTTTCTTGAATGGTCTGCAGGTCAGCATTTGAGACATCGATTCCATAAATTCTCACTTCGTTTCTCCCTGCTTCTTTAATGGCACGCGCCGCTCCAATCGCAAAGGCATCCCATGTAGCGAAAATCGCGTCTATCTTACCCTTTGGATATTTGTTCAGCATTGCTGATACGGCATTCTGAGTTTGTACTGAAGTATCAGCAGCAGCTACTCCAAAGCGGGCTGCTTCTTTTATTCCTGGGTTTGCTGCAAGTGTTTCTTTGTACACAGCATTTCTTCTTACCATTGGAGGGAAGCCGTCGACCCAAAGATAAACAATGTTAGCCTTGCCATTATGGTCTTTAACCAGCTGATCTAAAGCAAGCTTTGCCAATTTTTCATCATCCTGAGATGTCAGAGTTACTCCGTCTACCTTTGCAAGCTCGGCATTTGAATCGAATGTTACGACGTTTTTGCCCTGCTCTCTAATTTTTTTAATATCATTAACTGTGGCGGCATCATCGCCGTGGGAAATGATAAATCCATCATAATCATCTTCCAGTGCTTGTGAAATGGCATCATGGAATTTAGCTGTATCACCATTTGCTGTAAAGACGTCAACTTTAAAGCCTAAAGACTCTCCTTCTGCCTTAGCTCCAGCAAGGAACTGGGCTGTATGATCGTCTCCGCCAATTTTACGGATTACCTTAATCTTTACAGGATCATTTGTCTTTTTAAATCTTTCCGGAACTCCATCGAGAGAAACCTTATCATTTGCTTTTGAAGTCTGTGATGACTCTTTGCTTGACGAGCAGCCTGTTAATAGCAGTGATAAAGCCAGTGCTGACACAGCAGCTTTTTTTAATATGTTTTTCTTCATAAATAAAACTCCCCTTTTATCATAATTTCTATTGGAGAGGTTGAAATTTGTGAAAACAAAATTTTGCACAAAATAAAAACCTCTCTTTCGCAAGAGAGGTGTCATCGCAGACTAGCAGGATTCTTCCTCTCTCATCTCTCAAAACAAACAAGTTTGTTTTGCAGGATTTAGCACCAATTCCATACGGAACGGTTGCTGGGCGTCATCGGGCCAGTCCCTCTGCCACTCTTGATAAGAGAACGTCAATTATGTAATTGCTGTAAAAAACTGATAAACTTACTTTAATGCCATAAAGCAAAAGTGTCAATAGTATTTTGAAAATTTATACGAATCTAATAAATTGGCGGTGATATCTTTGTCAGTCCATTCTGAAACACTACGGCCTTATATACATTTGATTGAAAGCCTTCCAGCCCAAGAGCTTGAAAAAAAAGATTTACTCATCCCTGAGTTAATAATGGAAAAAAGCGGCGGCTTAGAAATGTATTATGCTCCGCACAATGAATATATAAATGTGCAGACAAGGATTGTTATTGCAGGTATTACACCTGGCTGGAACCAGATGAAAATGGCTTTTGAACAGGCAAAAAGGAGTATTCAGCAAGGTGCAAGCTTAGAACAGATTGCCTGTGATGTAAAAAAAGCCGCACGTTTTGCAGGAACAATGCGCAATCATTTAATCAAGATGCTTGACTCATGCGGCCTCCCTGAAGCGCTGGGCTTACAAACATCCCGGCAGCTTTTTGGTGACCGAAGTAATTTGCTGCACACCACTTCGGTCATCAAATATCCGGTATTTTCAGACGGCAAAAATTATACGGGCCATGCTCCCAAAATTGATCATTCATCCCTGTTAAAGAAATATGCTTATGAGATTTTCCCACAGGAAATCATTCAGCTGGAAAAACCGTATCTGCTTATTCCACTTGGAAAAAGTGTATCAGAGGTGATTCGTACATTAATGGACCAGGGCCGCATTCCTCGCAATCCTTGCCTATTAGATTTTCCACACCCGTCAGGTGCTAACGGGCATAGACATAAACAGTTTGAAAAATTAAAAAGCCACTTCAAAACCATTGTCGAAGATTTTGCACTCACCCACTTAACAAAGGAATAGAAAAAAATCTTACGGCGTAAGGTTTTTTTGTTAATTAATCAGCTTTGCTTTTAATTCTTCGATTTGTTCTAGGTGGCGTTTTTCGTGGTAACCTACAAATGGAATCCATTGAAATAAGCTTAAACGACCAAATACTGGATGAGGATAAGATTTTTGCTTAAGCTGATCTTCCTCCGCAGTGTTTACGATGCTTATCAGAAGCTGGCGCGAAGAAGTTAATTTTTCCGTCAATTCATGAAGAGTCTTATAATCATCAGAAGGGGTTACAAATATTGGTGCTTCAACTCTATGCGCCCTATTCACCGCTAAATGAATAGGTTTGTCCTCAGCAGGCTGAGATTCCCCGCTGCCCAGTACCTCCACAATCGCTTTTGTTATAGAGGTTTCCATCAGGTACAAATGTTCCAATATCTGAGCAATCGTCCATCTTCCTTCTTCAATCTGCAGATTAATCTGCTCATCCGTCAGTGTACCGACACTGTTTAACAGTTCTTCTCTAAATCGTTTGTTAGTTTCCATATTCATCTCCCTTCACCATTACAAGGAATCAACTTAACTTGGCTTTCGTTAAACAAAGGCTAAGCAGGACTCCCAGAAATTCTTTTAAAAAGGATAACTCGAAACCACTCTGCCTTTTCTGCCCCGGGTCGTGTCTGCCTGTGAGAGTGAATTAAGAATAGCTTCTTCAGCTGCTTCAGAAGCAGCAGTAAAAATCATATTCATTATAGCATGATCATCCCTAAGCTGTATTCGGGTTTCCTGTTTTTCATTAAAATAGTGAGGACTCGTTTGAGCAGTGGAAAATGCAATCACAATATCTCCGCTCCCGTTGCTGAAATGGCTTCCGGTTCTGCCAAGTCCGATTCCAGTCCGTTTGGCAGCCCTCAATAGCTGTCGGTCACTGAGCGGAGCATCTGTTGCTAATACAATGATAATGGAACCGTCTGATGTTTCAGGCAGGCCGTCTTTACTCACATCGGTCCTATAACGGTCTGATTGAAACTCTTCCTTGCGTCCAAAATTGCTCAGGACCATACAGCCCAGGGTGTATTCCTCCACCTTCCTTGAAGCAGAGCCAATGCCGCCTTTGTGTCCAAAACATATCATTCCTTTACCTGCGCCAACTGCACCTTCTTTTGCCTGCTCGAGACTTGCTACCTTTATTGCTTCATAGGCATGTTCCCTTTTCACTGAAAAATGACGGATCGAATTTAAATAGCTGTCATTGCATTCACCTGCTACTATATTGATAGTGCCGGTGGTTTCTCCAATTTCCGGATTTTGCTCCAGCATAAACTGAAGGGCCCCTTCCGTTACTGCAGGGATACCGAATGTGTTAGTGAGCATGATCGGGGCTTCTAACAGCCCCAGCTCATTTACCTGGACAAGCCCTGTAGTTTTTCCAAAACCATTTAACACATAGCTTGCCGCTGGTACTTTTTGTTTAAAAACATTCCCATCGTGAGGCAGTATGGCCGTTACCCCTGTAGCCGCATACTCTTCTCCTTCTAGCGGCTCGTCAAGAGTTACATGCCCTACCTTAACTCCCGGCACATCTGTGATACAATTTTTACGACCGGGTTCAAGTATACCGATCACAATTCCGCGTTCTCTAATTTTCATTTTAGTTCTCCGATTCTCTGTTCTGTGTGGATGTTTACTGTATGAATTAAGTTTAATTTCAGACTCAGCTCTAATAATTTTTCAACATATTCCGGATAAAACAAACCTGTTTCCAATCTGGTCATTTTAACTAATTCTCCTGCATTACGCGTCCCATCCATCCAGTTAAAAATAAAGTCAGAATACCCCAGCGGAACCTTAAGTTCAAATTCTTTTATCCACGTCATTTTTTCTTCGGGATTGATGATCTCGTCTGTGATTCGGAGCGGCCCCATAATGGCACGAGAGTATACAGCCTTCTCCCATGGTTTAATTTCTGCCTGCTTTTCTGATTTTCCAGGTTGAAATTTCAACTGCTGCCCAGCTATCTCCATGAGGGTCTGTGTCCCGGTTCTAAGCACACTTTTAGCCCATAGCGCAAGCTCCTGCAGCTTAGAAAATCCGCGAATTTCGGCATATTTCTCGAGCTGGTCTATTGCCTGCTGTTCATATGAGCTGAATAAGTTAAGTGCCTCATTGGTTTCTTCAGCCGTAAATTCCTGCTTGAAAATCCACTCTTTTGCGCTGGATAGCTCCTGCTGTGTTTTTCCCGCATGAATAAACAGATAAGAAATCCAGTCCTCTTCCAATCCTTTTGCAAGTCCGTATGCATAGAGAGCTGCCGTCATTCCCACTAATTTCATCATGTTTGAATCCAGATTTTCCACTTTATCTGCAGTGGTATGATAATGCCGGTCCGGCCACTGAATCAGCATCGGGCAAGGAATTCCAACTGTAGAATCGGATAAAACATAGTGATCGCTGCCCCCTGAGAACCGGGTTCTCAAGTGATGAACCGTACTATAAGCGGAGGTACCCGTAAAATTCCCCGTATTTTTCGCAAGCCCGTCTACTAATTGGTAAGTAAAGCGGTCGACAAACGTCGGAGTTGCCATAGGCGGCTGTTCTACACACAGCGGCCCTCCGCCCTTCGTTTGGTCGGCTCCTACCATGTCAAGGTTCAATGCCGCAATGGTGTTCGGAATCCGTTCCGGATGATGATTCAAATAAGCACAAGTTCCATACATTTCCGGCATCATTAAGAAGCGGATTCCAAGCTCCGGAGCAGGCAGTTTTCCATTATTAATCAACCGTGTTAATGTGCGCATAACCTCCATAAGTGTTCCAGGACCAGACGCATTATCCTGCCCTCCGGGATAGGGGTGGCATAAGTGGCTTACCAGCAAAATCTCTTCGTTTCTCTTACCCGGGATAAAATATTCAATATTCTCATAGTTTCCCTCATAGAGCTCTGCATCAACATAGGCTGTTAGATTTATAGTCTGCCGGCCAGCTAGATTTTTAAGCTTGCTTCCAATTCTTGGGGACACCACAAATCCGAATGATTTCTGTTCTTCATCTGTATTCCACCAGTAGGAGGTATACTGCCGGGTATCGGGCATGTCCATTCTCGTCCGAAGCGGAGGATAATCATTTAGATTTTCAAAGATTAATCCTGCAGCTCCATATTTCTCTACTGCCAGCGCATGAACCAGTGAAGGAACACCCTGTACAAGGGCGATTTTCCCTTTCATATCAATACCTTTATAACTATCTTCATCCTGGGCGTTTTCAATGACTATCAACTCTGCTGTCAAACCCTCTTTTGGAGTAGATATACTCCGCTGTACCAGAGAAATCTCCTCTTCTTCAAAACGGGCAATTCTTTCTCTTTCCGGAGTCTCAATCCATAACTCTGCAGAACGGCAATGCCATTCCTTAAATGAATGATGAGATAAAAGCTTATCTCCATACCGGGCCGGATAGGAAACCAGCATTGCCTCGACGCCACCCCTTTTTAAGAGATTCATTATTTCATGTGCCGCTGCCCGGTACCCCGGTGATGCTTGAATACGGTGATACTGCCCGATCCTTTCTGCGTACCGATATGCCTGCCTGCCCGAAAACTCTTCATCTATGATTTTTTTCCATTGATTGAACACTAAAATCCCCTCCTTCTTCATATATTTCGATCACCTAAATTGTTTTCCTTCATTTTTCTGACAAATAAACGAAAAATTCCTGTGGTAGTTCAGAATTGAAAGGGGATGACGGCTGCATGCTGCCAAATAAAAGCGAATAGTAACAATCAGAAAAGGATAACCGCCAGCGGTCATCCTTCTCTAATTAGTATATATATTGAACTTCTTTATCTACGATCATGATCCACTCGTAAGAGCGCAGTCTTACTTCAAATAAAGTTAGTGGATCATAATAGGCAGCAGGATCTTGTTTTAATGCTTCCAAAGTTCCTGTGTTATTTGCGATTGCCTTCTCTGTTTCATCGATCGTGCTGTTTAGTTCTTTGTTAGGTTCTTTGAAGAACATTTTAACGTCTCGTTCCATCGACTTTTCAAACATATCAAATTGCATCAGAAACTTGTCGGTTACTCTTTTCGCCGCTTCACTATAGTCTTCATTTTCTACATATTGCTTGTATTTATTATGCAGCATGGAGTTATTTTGAGAGAGTGCACCAAATAGCTTCCCAGCGCTTTTCAGCAGAAATTGCTGAGGCGACCTGTTAAGGAAGTTTACCCTTTCCAGCGCGAAGCCGCCAGTCATGCGGTCAGCATCACGCCTCCAATCATCCAGTACTTTGAAATCACATGTAAGCTCTAACCGTTCTTCCCTGTAAAGCTTATTAAAACCGGATTTCATCTCGTCGAGAAATACCTGGCTTTCATTGAATTCTGAAGAAGCAGTCTTAATCCATTCCTGAAGCGACAAATAAAATCTTGGTAGAATATCGCGGTCAATATAACTTTCGACTCTTTGATTCATCTCGTCATTTAATTTGTTTTCAATTACGGCAACATCTGTATCTTCCGTAATGATATCAGCCGTCTTTTGTAGAATTTTTGGTATTTTCTCTTCCATTTCAGCTCTTACCTTACTCTTGATGGAGGAGAAGGACTTTTGCACCCTGGCTGCCTTGCTTTTCTCCAAATCGCCAAGTTGGTTGCTGGCTCCCTTCAGCTTGCTAAGCATATCTACATCCCAACCAATGGTATGATCAAGACCTTTTTCTAGTTCGAGCCTTTTATCAATAAGCCCTTTAAGAGCCTGGCGTATAAAGAACAGCAATTTTGCGGTACGTTCTTTTTCAAAGCTCGCTGGAGTAAAACTCGCCTGTATAAATTCGCTCAATTCTCGAAAGCCTTTAAAGCTCCCTGCTTCTGAAGAATAAGCAAATACATTAGCATTTGGAAAATAGGCATGAATGCTGCCAGCTGTCTCTTGAACCACTCGTGCAGCAGCTTCTTTTCCGTAAAAAGCATCCAGGCTGTTAATGATAAAATGGATAGGCAGATCTGGAGCTTTTTCCCTGAATAACATTAAATTCTCACGGTCTTTTGCCGTAAAGGGATCATCTGCATTTAAAATATATAGCAGACTATCGGCAAAATGAAGATAGCTGAAAACAGGATTTTTCTCTGGATTACTGTCATTAAACGCCGGAGTTTCTAATAAAGACAACCTGTTTTCCCTTAAAAACTTAGAAGGAAGGTTAAATTCTATTAAATCTGGTCTATTCTGCCTCCGCCCAGTGATTTCGTAAAAATCTTGATGGGTAATTTCATTCACTCCAACATCTGATATCTTGTTAATTACAACATCTTGATGATTTTTAAAAGCAATCATACCTGAAGTGTCAGCAGTTAATACCGCCTCCCCGATAAGCGAATTTGAAAAGGTAAACTTTCCATTTCCAGAATTTCCGGCTACCAAAATGTGTCTTGTATTTAGATCCTGTAATTCTTGGATTACCCAGTCAGTTTTAGAATCAATAGAAACTTCATTCTTCCCTGCCCAGGATACAATTGATTGATATAGCCCTATTCCGTTTTCAAGCCCATTATAGTCCTTCTCAGAATCATAGATTAAGTGTTCAGCCCTATTCATTACATCCTGGCTGATACTTTCCGGAAACAGCTCGCTCCAAGACAATACTGCGGCAGATGCAAATAAGATATCAGATTTCCCAGCCATCCCAAGCCAATTAGAAACGAGATCCGGCACAATAGACTGGATCGTTTTCAGCGTGAAATTACCGTTAACCAGATATAAATACGTTTCCTTGAAATGAGCAGATAATTCTTCTGAAGAGTGTGTAGCCGCTTCCGAGCCATTCAGAAGGCCTGTAATGTTGGAAATCCACTGCAGAAAGGAATCTGTTTGATTCCTGTATTGATTCCATAAAGCCCCTGTGAGTCTTTCAAAAAGAACAAAATCCACAGATTTGGCACTTATAATTGCTTCATTGAAGTAATCGGATTTGAAATGAACAGCGGCACCTGCGTTCACATACGAAATTAAAACTTCAAACCAGGATTCTGACCTTGTTCGTACGGATTCGCTAACTGCCAGTTCAACGGCACTGTTCCAATCTTTATTCTCCTCGTAAAAAACACGGGCAATTTCAGTCAGAGTCGGGTAATCGGGATGTACAGCCACAATGTTCTTGATGATATCATCTGCAGACCCTAGCTTTTCCTGCTTGATATAAAGAGAAAACAGCTGAAGGGCAACCTCAGATTTAAGAGTCATATCGTCCGTTTTAATCGAGAGGTAGATTTCCTCCGCTTTTGTTAAATTCCCTTGAGCATAAAAAGCATCTCCTATATTCTTACTCGCCCATAATTGCAGCGCATTCGCCACATGCTCCCATTTAAAAACGGCTGATTCATAATCTTTATGATGAAAATATACTTCTCCCTGCGCATAACGAATATTAGAAATATCCACCGCCTCATCGTGCTGGCCCAGAAAAAGTGCTTCCCCCAGCAAAGAGACTGGATGGTCCGTACTATTATCTTGCAAAAAAGCTTCATAAAATGTTTTTTCAACTAACTGCTTTTCCAAAGTCATGTTTAACCTCCACAATATAGGTAATAAATAAATACAATACGAATAAATTATTATCCTCATATTCTATCAAAACTTTTTTACAAAAATATTTCTAAGTGTTTCAGTAATAATACAGATTTAACGAAAAGCTTAAAAATAGCAGGTCTAAAGTAACTAGTACATTCAAATTCATATGGATTATTCGAAGCGGCTGCACGTGGCCGCTTGCCGGCCCTTACCTATTTATTTTCCACCACAGTCCGTTTCAAAACAATTTATGCGATAAAAAGTTTGTTTATGAGGGCTGGCTGGATATAGGAGTTTCACTAAGTGGATAAAAGTTTGGGGGTACATGAAACCGTTTCTCATCAGAAATTGAAATCAATAAGAAAAGCCCTCTGCTCGAGGACTTTTTTTAATACCTAGGTGATTAATTTAACTTAAAGACTGCTTTTTCTAATTTGAGTATTTGGCTTTATCCTGACTCCTTTTGCAGCCACTCTAATAATGCGCAGATGATATATACGAAAATCTTCCTTAACGACAAAAAGAGGTGTCCAAAGGTTGTCGGTTTATTTCCACCTATTAATAAGTGGCTGATCCAGGCAAGCGCATAGGAGTATGGGCGCTAGTAGTACCTAACAGATTCAATGCCGGCAGGATTGATCCTAACTTGGAGGTTTATTTATGTGGTCGTGCGAGGTCTTTGGAAGCTTTCGCGCTGAAATCTGGGATTTCGCGCAGAGAATGGTTTTTTAGCGCTGAGAATTTTAGCTCAAAAAGATAAGATAAAAAAGCGGGTACACACTCTTGAAAATAAATACAAATAATACAATAATTTCTAAATAATCCCTATACACTAATTCTATATACCTATATAATCTTATATGTATATAGTAAAAAAGGGAGGTTCTTCATGGGTATAAAGTTCCTAAAAATCTCGGTAGTTTATTTTTTTATAGGGATTAGTTTTGGTATTTTTATGTCTAGTACTCTTAAGTTTCAGTATGCGCCTTCGCATGCGCATATAAATCTATTAGGCTGGACTTCGCTGGCTCTGGCTGGAATCATTTATTATCTGTTCCCTGCTATTGCAGAGAACAGGCTTGGGAAGACTCATTTCTGGCTGCATAATATTGGGCTTCCCATCATGATGGCTGGTTTGATTTTAATTGAGTCTGGAGTAACTTCCGCAGAACCTGTCATTGCAATAGGCGCGAGTATCATGTCTATTGGGATAGTCTGCTTTGTGATTAATGTTCTTTTTAAACTTAAGGATACTGCTCATTCTGCCTCAAAAAAAGAAATTGCTTAGTTGACTGCCCTATTAAAAATATATAAGTGAGGTCAGGGATATGGAACAACAAAAACCTATTTATTATGATGGAAGCGGTACGCTGAATATTCCAGCTGGAGTAAAAAAAACAGGTACTGTTCAAATGACTCCTGAAGTGAGGAAGCTGATCGGCTGCAACCCATTCTTTAACACACAAAAGCAGGCGTAATCCTTCTCGAATTTGAAGATCCCTTCTTAAATTTCATTTTTCAACACTAATTAAGTTTGGCCGCACTCAATTGAGGCCGGGCAGCCATTAATCGAAATCATATACTGGTTTAACTAACAGCCATACAAAAGAGCCTTCATCAAAAAAATGAAGGCCCTGCTCGATTTTTTGTTATTTCATACTGTCAATTGCCTGCCTCACTGTAGCAAATGAAGTGATAGCAGTAAGATTGATTCCACCGCTGACTACCAATTGAGCTAAGTCCGGACGGATACCGGTAGCTATTGTTTCAACGCCGATCAGGCGAAGGACATTGTGAATATCAAAGATATGTTTAGCGATAGCAGCATCGATTGTTAAGATCCCCGAAAAATCCAGGATCAGGCAATTCACTTTTAGGCGTGTAACCTTGGGAACTACTTTCTCTAATATCAAGGCAGCTCTATCGATATCAATAGAACCAATCAATGGAAGTATGGCAATTCCATCCTGAATCGGTACTACCGGAGCAGAAAGATAATTCACTTCCTCTTGAACCCGTTTAATCAGCTGGTCTGTATAGCGTTCAAACGCGAATACGGTTTCATTAATACTTAGATCCAGGAAATAGTTCACTCTAGTAATAATCGTAACTAGCTCGTCAGGAGATAATCCATATTCGAGGCAGATTTTTGAAATCTGCTCAGTGAAAACGATCCTCGTATCTGGGTATCGACTGATGATATCGGACATCTTTCCCTTATTAGCAGCTTCTCTTTCTCCGTTATCTTTACTCCACTTCAGTAGTCCTTCTGGAACCCTTTCCTCCTTACAAGGAAGCAGCTCTCCCAGGAAGCCTAAGAATTCTGTATATATGACTTTCGCATGATCGATTTCACTTTTTGGTACATCAACTTTAAATCTTTGAGCTATATCATCCACAAGCTCATTGGCGAGCTGAGGCGCATTTTTTTTAAGATGTTCTGCAATTTCTTTTACCGAGGCCAATGAAGCTCACCCTCCAAAAATTATAATGTGAATATATTATATAACATTTTTTTAAAATAGCATAAATCTCTTTTGTTTTTATGCAATGTTTGATTTCCGCCTCGAGGCAGCCTTTTATCGGGTTAATTTGAAAGTCGATGATACTTCTGTATTTTACTTTTCCTGGCCTCAACCGCAACAAGAACAACGGCAATAAGAATAAACGCACTCGACATTTGGAAAAGCGTTCCAATCTCGAAGTAGTTAGCTAATAAACCAAATACTAATCCTCCTGCCCCGATTCCTAGGTCAATTGCGGAAAAATACATACCATTAGCGACTCCCCTGCGTTCCTGCGGAGTCCTGGAAAGAGTCCATGATTGAAGAGTCGGAATTAAAGAACCCCAGCCGATTCCGAACAAGATACCTGCAGCAGCTATACCAATATTTGAGTGTGATAAGGAAAGAGTCCAAATGCCGGCAAATGTAATGAACAGGCAAATTTCGACCAGTCCACCCGGTCCTCTTTTATCAAACCATTTTCCCGAAATGGGACGGATAATAGAAGCCATTAAAGCATTAAACAAATAAAAAAGAAAGATTTGATCAATTCCTCTTTCTTCACTAAATATCACAATAAAAGTCACAATAGCACCGTATCCAAATGTAGCTGTAAAGGTGATGAAAGATGGGTACCAGCTGTTTTTTTCAATGAGCGACCCAAGGTAAGAGAATTTCAAATCGGATTTCTTCATGTTTCTTACTGCTGCCGGTGTTTGATAATGTACCACTGCGAGAAGAATGAATGCAATAACTCCTAAGATTCCAGAAATATAGATCAAGTTCGTAAATGACGTAATTTTGAACAAGAAAATTCCGAGGCTGGGTGCTACAATCATGCCGATCGTTACAGACAAACCAAAATAGCCCATTCCCTCTCCAATCCGGGAGTTTGGAACAATGTCAACGGCTGCCGTGGCATTTACAGTAGTTGACAGGCCCCATGCCATCCCATGAATCAAACGGAAAGCCAAAAAAATCATTACAATCTGTGATAATGGATAAATTAAAGTAATCAGCAGCAATGCCGCAGCGCCTGTCAGCACCAAACCTTTTCTGGCTTTATACTCCAGCATATAACCGATAAATGGCCGAACTAATACTGCGCCAATCGAGAATAGGGAAGTAACAAGTCCTATTTCCAGACCAGAGGCTCCGAGAGATTTAATATAAGGGGGAAGAGTTGGAATCAGCATCTGAAAAGACATAAAAACAAACAAGTTTCCAATCATAAGCATAATAAACGATTTCGTCCATAAACGGTCTTTCTTTACAATAGTCATTAAGATCCCTTCCCTTTACAAATAGAACCCTGTTTAACAGTGATTCCTTCATTGGGCTAAAAAATACATGCCCTATCTGCCAAGACAGCCAATAAAAAAAATCTTCTCTTTAGCAGAAGATTCATTTTCCGGACAAATATTTCGTCTTGCTAAATATAACATATGAGGAATATGAATAGTAACCAAAATCTCCATGATAGATATTTGTTTACCGCAGATCACTTTAAAGTACATTAGAAATGTTTGCTTATCTCTCGGCATTAACATTGATCTTAGACCCTTCTCCATATCTAAATTTTACGAAGAAACTGAAACTGAACAAGCAGATTTTATATTAATGGGAGAAATCTTCCAGCCATTGATTTTTCATTAGCTGCCGCTTTAAGGATATCAGCTTTTTCATTCATCGCTTTTTAAATGAGGAATACCATGTCCTGGCCGACCATAAGCTAAAACAGTTTATTGGTGAACCTTCTCTTGAAAAAAGGCGACAGCTGATTCAGGAAATAGAAGATTGGATCTGGGATGAACAGATTTTTACCTTTAATTATCATTCCGATAAAATGAAGCGATATCATGGACTGCTTGAAGGTGTATCACTGAATTCATTTGATGGGCGGATTTCCGTGAAATCTGGATTAAACCTGAGTTGCAGCTTAAATAAAAAAATCTGGCCCCATTTTATTGAAATAGGGTCAGATTTCTTTGCAATATTATAAGCCTATTGAAACGTATTTCGTTTCCAAATATTCTTCAATACCGAAATGTCCGCCTTCCCGGCCGAGTCCACTTTGTTTGTATCCGCCAAAAGGAGCCTGGGCGACTGATGGCAGCCCGTCATTTAATCCTACAATTCCGTATTCAAGCTCTTCTGTCATTTTAAATGCCTGGCTCAGGTCTTTAGTAAACACATAAGCTGCTAATCCATAGATCGTATTATTGGCACGCTCTACGGCCTCATCGGCTGTTTTAAAGGAAGCAATCGGTGCAAGCGGGCCAAACGTTTCTTCACTCATACAAAGCATTTCGTCCGTAGCCCCCGAAATAACCGCAGGCTGGACAAAATAGCCGCTTCCTGAAATTTCCTGAGTATCCCCGCCATATATAACCGTGCCGCCTTTTTCTATCGCATCATGTATATGCTTATTAACTTTTTCAATCGCCTGTTCATCAATCAATGGTCCAATGTCTGTGCCTTCATCAAGGCCGTTGCCAACCTTTAATTTGGAAGCAGCTTCCGCAAATTTCCGGCTAAACTCTTCGGCTATTCCCTCTTGAACATATACCCGGTTCGCACAAACACAGGTCTGGCCCGCATTACGGAATTTAGAAGCAATTAATCCCTGTACAGCCTGCTCTAAATCCGCATCCTCCATCACGATGAAAGGAGCATGTCCGCCTAATTCAAGCGATAATTTTTTAACCGTCTGGGCTGCGTTTCTCATAAGCAGCTTTCCTACCTCTGTTGAGCCTGTAAATGAGATTTTTCGGACTCTTGTATCTTCCATCCACGCATCGCCAATTTCAGCAGCATCTCCGGTGACCACCTGGAGAACTTCTTTAGGGATTCCTACCTCGTAGGCAAGCTCTACCATTTTCATGGCTGTTAATGGTGTCTGTTCCGCAGGCTTTACTACAGCGGTACACCCTGCAGCCAAGGCTGGCCCGACTTTTCTGGTAATCATCGCTGCAGGAAAATTCCAGGGAGTAATTGCAGCAATTACGCCAACCGGCTGTTTCTGGACAAGAATCCGCTTATTCGGATGAGATGCAGGAATGGTTTGGCCGTAAACTCTTTTTCCTTCCTCGGCATACCAGGAAATGAAGCTGTTTGCATAGGTAACCTCACCCATGGCTTCTTTTAACGGCTTACCCTGTTCCTTTGTCATAATTTCAGCAATTTCCACAGTATGTGCCTCAATTAACTCAAACCACTTCATAAGCAATGCACTGCGTTCCCCAGCAGTCTTCCTCGACCAGCTCTTAAACGCCTCGAAAGCTGCATCCACAGCCGCACGAGCCTCAGCCCTGCCGCCACTCGGAACAGAACCAACAACCTCACCAGTAGCCGGATTCAATACATTAATCACCAAAATCACTCCTTTTTTATGGGGACAGTCCCCCATATCCCAGATTTAGAGGCCTTGCTGTGCTTACATTTTGATCGGGGCCATACATGATTTCCCGAATTTTTTCTTATATAATTCTAAAATACCCGAATCCCTGTGCTTAGAACAGCATTTTAGCTTCCGCGCTCTTTAATAGTAAACTGATTTCCTCTTAGGAGGCTCCGGCTGATACTTTCTCATTGGCCTGCCGCTTATTACATCTTTAAGATATAAAGTACCCCGTGGACTTGTCTGCTTTAACAATTCCATTAAATATGTAATATCATCTAATGCTCTATGAGTCTGATGATTTGTGATATCATGCGCTTCCAGCAATGTTAATAGCTTGCTGTTAGGAAAACCGTATCCTTTCCAGGGGATGCTTCTCATCGTGCAATACCATTTTAGATCATTCACCTCAGGGTACATTCGATATAAAAAGCTTCTATCAAATGATGCATTATGCGCAAAGACCGTTTCTGTTCTCTCAAAATATGTTTTTATTTTCTCATCAAAAAATCTTTTTCCTTCAACCATTTCATAAGGAATTCCGTGGATTCTGTATGCACCGCTATAGTTTCGCTTGGCTGTTATGGAAAGAGGCTCCCTTAGGAAAGAATCTTTTTCAATAATTTCTATTACCTCCCCAGTATCCTCCCGGTAGGAGAAAAGCTTTAAGGCAAGCTCAATAATCTCATCCCGATCAGGCCCTAACCCGGTCGTTTCCACATCCACTACTAACCCCAGCTTCTTTTCTATATTCAAAATTCATCACCCTTTTTATCTATTAATCTATTCTTATGGCCAAAAATAATCGTAATAAGTCAATTGTATACTTTCTTATATAGTAGTTTAAATACCCTTTATTTCCCACTTATACGATTCTCAAATAATAGTGTAAAAACAATTCAGCTGTCGGGCTGCAGGCGCAGTCAGCGGGGATGGCAGTGCTGCATTTGGATACAGGTGGATTGCTTTGCCTGAATTAAGGATGGAAAAGCGGAGTCATTAATTGGAAATTTAAAGCGAAGCAGCGTTTTCAATTTACCGAAAACATTAGCTGGAGACCTATAGCGGTAACTGAGCGATAGTAGTTTCCTGGCCTTTAAGATCAGCCAGTGAGCATAACGGACTCCTCGGACAGATTTTTTCCTTATAGGAGCGACCTTTTTATTTTCGCGCTGACAGGGATAAATATAGAATTTCGAGCATAGCCTTACCGGTTTCGTGCAGAGATCAAGATTTTCGCGCAAACCCTTGACGAAAAAATCGCGCAATGCCTCCGGTTTTTCACCCCAAACCCCTGCCAGACAGCCAGATTAATTCGTACAACCCAAGACGATTTGGCTCAGAGATTGAATTTTAACGAGTACAACCAGCAGTCTTCATAATATTTGAATTTCCTCCCCCACCCTAGCCTGGTCTTCCATTTTACGCATTTAACAGGCATGGATCGGAACTTCATCACCCACCAAAGCTCACTCTCGCAGCGTGCTTTTTCCATCTCGATAATTTACAATTTACTAAAGGATACATAAGGAGGAAGAAAATGAACTGGCATGGTGAAATTCTTAATAGAAAGTCAAACTTGTTGGATGACTTAACCACGCTTTTAAAAATTAAAAGTGTTAAAGATTTATCCACTTCTTCAGCTCAGGCACCTATGGGAGAAGCTATAGGCGAGGCGCTGGATTATATGCTCGAAAAAGCAAAGAAGGACGGGTTTCGCACGAAAAACATAGAGGGTTACGCAGGTTATGCGGAAATGGGCCCTGTGGATGCTGAAGATTACATAGCTGTTTTATGTCATGTTGATGTTGTGCCGGCCTCAGGAGACTGGACATCAGATCCTTTTGTTCCAGAAATACGGGATGGCTTGCTTTATGCCCGAGGTGCAATAGATGATAAAGGTCCTACCATGGCTGCTTATTATGCGTTTAAGCTTGTGAAAGATTTGGGTCTTCCGCTAAAGCACAGAGTCCGCATCATTTTTGGTACGGATGAAGAAAGCGGCATGAGCTGTATGCAGAAATATATGGAGCTTGAGCCTCATCCTATCGCCGGCTTTGCACCAGATGCCGACTTTCCCATTATTTACGCTGAAAAGGGACAGATTAACATCAGGCTGAAATTCAATGGGGAAATAGGGACAGTCCCCGCAAAATTAGTTTCGTTTAAGGCTGGGGAGAGGGCGAATGTGGTGCCGGATTTGGCGGTCGCGAGTGTGAGCGGGGATAATCTGGATGTTATGAAGACAGATTTTGAAGCGTTTTGCAGAAATCATAATCTGGAGGGCGGCAGTTTGGAGAAGCAGGGAATTCTTACACTTTCTCTTAAAGGTAAACCTGCTCATGCGATGGAGCCTGAAAAAGGATTAAATGCTGGGACAAAGCTTGCTGCATTTCTGGTTACCCAGGACCTGCAGCCAATTGAGCATAATTATCTTCAATTTCTCGCGGAATTAGATGAGGATCATTATGGAAATAATCTTTCAATCTCATTTAGTGATGAAATTACCGGGCCTCTAACTGTGAACCCGGGAATTATAACTTACGATTTGAAAGAAGCGAATGTACATTTAAATCTACGCTGTCCGGTGAAGACCTCGTATCACAATCTGTACCAACAATTAGAGGCGGCAGCTGGCAAGTATGGATTTATAACAGATGAGCTGCGGGAAAGGCTGCCGCACCATGTGGATGCCGCTCATCCTCTTATCAAGACCTTACAAAAGATATATCAGGAGGAGACTTCTTCAGAGCCTGTGCTTTTGACAACAGGCGGAAATACTTATGCCCGCACAATAAACAATGGAGTCGCCTTCGGTGCACTCTTCCCTGGAAGACCTGACACAGCCCATCAAAAGGATGAATCTATATCAGTCGATGACTTGATAAAAGCAGCGTCTATTTATGCTCGTGCCATTTATGAATTGGCAAATACACATTTTTAGAATATGATAAGCCGTCCGGAAAACACCTGGATGGCTTAATTGTTTTGGATTTATAGCGAAGTGTCTCTCCCGCATCTCCTCTCATTGCAAATGATTATGATTTTAACCAACTCTTTTGACACCGACATCATTTGACGAATTTTTAGATGAGCTTGAGAATGAAATCAATAGCTATACGACATGAAGAACAAGACAGAAAAAACAGGACTTTGGACATTGATTAATAAAAGGGAGCTGGTAATCCAGCCCCCTTTTAATTTATTGTTTTAGATGATAAGGAACAGTTGTGACAATTACATCTCTTCTATATAGAAGAAAAGCACGTATAAGCAGGCTCGACTGGTTATGAAGAATATTATGCCAGCTTTTTTTAGGTATAAACTGTGGTATTAATACCGTTACTTTGTAGTTAGATTCCTCTGCTTTATGCTGAACCGTATCAATAAATTTAGTTAACGGATGGATAATGCTTCTATAATAAGAGTGTAAGGTAACTAATCTAACATCCGGCTGCCACTTCTTCCATTTTTCTTCGAAAATTCTTTCATCTTCTCTTTCAAATGCAATGTAAACTGCGATGATTTGATCCGCGGAAAGAGATTTAGCATAATTCAATGAATTTTCCACCACGTGAGTAATACCGGCAACTGGTACAATGATTACATTCCCTTCAATAGGAACAGCAGGTTCACAGGTTGTAATCCGCAATTGGTCGCCAACTGCTTCATAATGTTTCTTAATTCGGTGAAATAAAAACACAAGAAGCGGCAAAAAGATCAGGACCGACCAAACTTGAGGAAATTTAGTTATAAAGAATGTCATCATAACCAGGAAGCTGATTAATGCCCCAATTGCATTTATTGTGAGCTTAACCTGCCATCCTTTCGGCTTTTCGCGAATCCATTTTACCAGCATCCCCGTCTGGGATAGAGTAAAAGGAATAAAAACCCCTACCGCATATAGCGGAATCAATTGTTCCGTCTGCCCTCTAAAAGCGATAATCAGCAGAATGGATGTAATTCCAAGAAAAATAATTCCGTTTGAATATCCCAGACGGTCTCCTCTCATAGTAAACATTCTTGCTATATACTTATCCTTCGCAAGGTTATAAGCCAGCAGTGGAAATGCGGAATACCCCGTATTAGCGGCAAGAACAAGAATCATGGCCGTTGTACCCTGTATGAAATAGTACATAAAGTTTCGGCCAAATGTTTCGGCGGCTAACTGGGAAACCACCGTTTCCTCTTCCTTTGGAGTTATCCCATAGTAATAGGCTAAGTACACAATTCCTGAGAATAAAATAGCCAGCAAGAGTCCCATTGCTATCAGAGTCGCTGCCGCATTTTTCGGAGCAGGACTTTTGAAGTTCGGAATCGCATTTGAGATGGCTTCTACTCCGGTTAAGGCAGAACTCCCGGATGCGAAAGCCCTGAGAAGCAGAAATAGAGAAATACCAGCTACCGGTGTGCCGACAGGCGTATGCAAATCAGCCGGAACATGTCCTGTAAAAGTGTGATATAACCCAACTCCAATTAAGATAAAAAGAGCCAATACAAACAAATACACAGGATAGGCTAGAATGGATGCTGATTCGGTTATTCCCCTGAGATTTAAAAGCGTTATGAACACCACCAGCACACTGGCTATGAGAACATTGTGTTCATGTAAGGCTGGGAAAGCAGAAGTGATCGCATCTGTACCAGCTGAGACACTTACCGCAACAGTTAATATATAATCGACTAACAAAGAGCCCCCTGCTATTAAGCCAGGATTTTCGCCAAGATTCTGTTTAGAAACAACATACGCTCCTCCCCCGTGAGGATATGCGTATATAATCTGTCTATAAGATAAAATGAGTGCTAATAAAAGAAATAGTACTCCTACAGCTATTGGAATGGAGTACCAAAAAGCAGCAGCACTGACTGTTATTAATACGATTAAAATCTGTTCTGGGCCATAGGCCACTGACGATAAAGCATCAGACGAGAGTATGGCTAAAGCTTTTGTTTTATTAAGTTTTTGTTCCCCTAATTCTGTTGATTTTAAAGGGCGTCCGATTAAAAATCTTTTAACCGAAGATAACATGATTTGCACCACCAATAGATATTTTTTATCTTTTTATTTTTCCCAGCATCCCGAATGTAACTCCTAAAAGGAATTAATAAATCCTCATAGACGCAAAAAAGCCCACAAGGCAATGAAAAAGCCCTGCGGACATTAAAGTACTATGTCTCACAGCCTCACTTCCTCTCTTATTACGCTTACGAGGTTAGCTGTCGGATTCGGACTAAAGAGTAGCCCTACCTAAATTAATAGGATTCACCCCCATACATAAATGGGTCCCCCGCTCCAAAAGGATTAAGCGATATAGAAATATGAAACTGATGATAATCTTACTCCCGATTTGTCCGGTTGTAAATAAATAATTTTTAAAAATTTATTTTGGATTGATGCTGCTATAGCCGAACTAAACGAATGGAAGCCAACCCCCATTTTTCCCGGTGAAAATAATTGTCCTCCAGCTGTCTTTATTGATAAATCCAAGCCTGCAAACGCGATCATCTTTTATATGTCAGTTTTCGTCCGAATTTGTTCGACATTTATTTGAAGCACCTAATTAATTGTAAAAAACTGTTACTTATTTTCTTAGTATTTTTACAAAAAAAGTATGGAAAATAAAATTAACCTTGTTATAATGTTCAATATGAAATCACAACATTAAAAAAGGTGGGCTATATGGGGACATCATCTTGCAGGTATGTTATTAATGCAATTGGAAGAGGCGGAGAAACATACCATACCTCTTGCCAGGGTAAACAAGAGCTTAAGAAATGGATTGAGGACCATCAAGAAAAGCTGCTGTTGAACGAACTAAAAATTACTGACAATCATAAGAATCCATTCTTAAAATTGTTCTCCTTAAATAGATAATCGCCTGAAGCCATTCTTTTTTAGAATGGCTTTTTTCGCGTTATATAAAATACAAGCATTACTTCCTATGTGTGGATAAACAATCCTTGGGTATATTACTATTGTAAAATTTATTTGAGGAGTGATAGGATGCATTCATTACAAGGAAAAAATGCCCTTGTTACTGGTGGAGGGCGCGGCATCGGACGGGCTGCGGCAATTGCTTTGGCAAAAGAAGGTGTAAATGTAGGGTTGATTGGCTTGAATATGTCCAATCTGGAGAAGGTTACGGAAGAATTAGAACCATATGACATAACAACTTCCGCTGCCCGGGGGGATGTATCAGATTTGGAATCTGTAACAAGTGCCGTTGAGCATATTAAGGCGGATCTTGGTTCAATTGACATCTTAATCAATAATGCAGGAATTGCTAAATTTGGCGGCTTTTTAGAGTTAAGCCCCGAGGAATGGGAAAATATTATTCGTGTAAATTTAATGGGTGTATATAATGTAACGCGTGCGGTTCTTCCTGGAATGATTGAGGCAAAATCCGGTGATATAATAAATATTTCTTCATCTGCCGGCCAGAAAGGAGCACCAGTAACCAGTGCGTACAGCGCTTCTAAATTTGCCGTGCTTGGCCTGACAGAGTCCCTCATGCTTGAAGTGAGAAAGCATAATATAAGAGTATCCGCACTAACTCCAAGTACCGTTGCAACTGATTTAGCTTATGAGAACAATCTCACAGAGGGCGATCCAGAAAAAGTAATGCAGCCCGAGGATCTTGCTGAATTTATGGTCGCACAATTAAAGCTTAATCCGAGAGTCTTTGTAAAGACAGCCGGATTATGGTCCACGAATCCATGAAAACCTAAGCAGGTCCATACTCGGATCTGCTTTTTACTCAGCTTTGTTTTAAATGATAGGGTGTTTTTACAAAAGCTGAGACTGCAAGACCCTGGCCATGATCGTGAATTGATATCCCTCTTCGCCATTCATCCGCAATAGATCATATGAAAAGAGGGCTATTTCGCCCCCTGCCAAACTATGTCCTTCATTACCGTATGAAGGACTTTTCTCCAGCCACGCCAGCAATTATGCGTGAGCGGCCGCTTTCCTCTTCCTTCTAACTGTTTATCCAAACCCTATAACTAATACAATAGGCAGTCCTGCTTGGATAAACTGCGAAAAAGTTGAACCTAGAGACTCTGCCAAAAATTCTATCTTCTGTTATCATTTTACCCGCTGTATACGCTAAGAGTCCTGCTCCCGTATAGATAATAAACGGTAACTTTTCCATTACTTTTATAATTAGCCGCTTCGCCAAACTATTCCCATGCAGAAATCGAGCAAAGCCGCAGAAATGTATGCTTCATGTTCACGGGATTTTATTTCCGATTCCCAGAACTATTGCCCATCCTCCTGCAATCAGTCAGGTAAATTTCAAATTTTCTACCAATCCCTGTTAAAATTCGATTTGCTTGATACACTCGTAATAGAGACCCTCCATCCAGCAAATATTTTCTTAATATTTAATTATTTTAAAAACTGTGATATAAGTATAGATAAAGTTTACACTTCATTTTTAAAAATTGGTGAAGTTTTAACTTCATCCAGAGGGAGGAACATGAAATCAATACTTTTTGAGGATGTTTTAAAAGAAAAGTTTGAAAGTCTATCCGTTGGCCAGAAAAAAGTAGCCCTTTATCTTAGTCAGCATCTTGAAGAAGCCGCCTTTTTAACTGCATTTCACATCGGTAGAAAAGCGGAGGTAAGTGAAACAACAGTGATTCGTTTAACCTATGCTCTTGGCTATGAAGGCTATTCGGACATGCAAGCAAAAATTCAGCAGCATCTGCTTCAAAGCACGGCTTTTTCTAAAACAAACAGCAAATCTCACTTGATATCGTCAGATGACACTGATGTTTTTTCAAGCATAATCAAAAAACAGATTCATATCCTGAAAAAGCTGCTGGACCATTTAGACTCAGAGTTAATTTGGAAGACTGCCGATACTTTAATAAAAGCAGATCAGGTATTGATCGGGGGGTATCGTGCATCCTATGCAGCGGCCTGCTGGTTCTCCCACTCTCTCAGCATGCTGAGAGGAAACGTAGCCTTATGCTCCCCTGCAGGAGATTTCTATGAGAAATTCAGCAGTTTAACTCCACAGTCTGTTGTTATTGTATTCTCTCTTCCTCGATATGCACGAGAGTCGCTTGAAATGGCACAGTGTGCAAAAGAAAGAGGCGTCAAATTAATTTCTGTGACAGACCGTCTCCTTTCACCTGTTGGACGAATGTCAGACATTACCTTAACAACAGAAGAGGAAGCAGAAACAGCACCAAATTCAATAGCTTCAGCCATCAGTTTAATGGAATTAATCATCCAGGGTATTTATATACTTGACCAAAAAAGAGTTCTTGCTCATCAGCAAAAGCTTGAAGAGCTGTATTCCAAGAAGGGCATTTTTATAGAATGAAAGAGGTGTCAAAGAATTGAATCCGATTATATACATTGAACAAAACCGGGAAAAACTATTCAAAACCTACCTAGATCTTCATGGGCTTGCAGAACCGAGCTGGCAGGAGAAACTAACATCTCAGTACATACATCAAGCACTAAAGGATGCCGGCATCTCTGTCCAAACCTTTACTCATCATTATGGGCTGATTGCCGAAATTCCTGGGAAGGAAAAAGAAATAGTAGCCTTAAGAGCAGATATGGACGCCCTCATTCAAGAATTAGATGGTGCGATTAAGCCTAACCATTCGTGCGGCCATGACGCCCATAGCACCATGGTTCTGTATACCGCCTTAGCGATTGCACAAAGCGGACTTATACCGAAAAAGACTCTTCGTTTTATTTTCCAGCCAGCTGAAGAAAAAGGCGAAGGTGCTCTTCAGATGTTGAAAGATCAGGCCCTGGAAGATGTTCAATATTTGTTCGGCATTCATGTAAGACCAAGCTTTGAAGTTCCATTTAAAAAAGCCTCCCCTGTTATCATCCATAGCTCCGCTGGCACTGTAAAGGGGACGATCAAAGGAGTTCAAGCCCATGCTGCAAGACCCCGGGATGGCATTAATGCCATTGAAGCTGCAGCACTTCTTGTACAAAAGCTAAAGCAAATCCAGATGCCTAAAGGAGAAACCGGCTCCATTAAGATGACTCAGCTGCAATCTGGAAATAACGCCACCAATGTAATTCCGGAAACCGCTGTTTTTGCGCTGGATGCAAGAGCTCAGACAAATGATGCTATGAACATGCTAAAGAAGCTTGCCACATCAGCTATTAATGAAGTTAAGGCAGAAACAGGAGCGGAGATCAGCTGGGCTATGGATGAATATGTTCCGGCGGCCATAGTAAATGAATCGGCGAAAAGTCTTGCTGAGGAAGCCATTACAAGCATTTTAGGGAGCGATAATTTGATCCCGGCCTGTATCTCGCCCGGTGGAGAGGATTTTCATTTTTACACTCTCGATAACCCGGGTATTAAGGCGACAATGATCGGATTAGGCTGCGGCCTTTCCCCTGGTCTGCATCATCCACAGATGAAATTCAACCCTGAAGCATTGATCTACGGAACGCAAATTCTAACTAAAGCCATTTTTCTTGCCTCAGAACAGGAAAGGTTGTGAACCCAGTACATGAACAAAATCGATATACGGCCGCTTACCAGCATAGAAGATCTGGAGGATGTAAGAAGATTAGAATCAAGGATATGGGGGGAACAAGATTCTATTCCCTCCCACCAGACTCTTACTGCGGTTAAAAATGGCGGATTGGTGCTTGGAGCTTACTCAGATAAAAAATTGGTGGGATTTCAATACAGCTTCGCGGGCTACAATGGGAAATCAATTTATCTTTGTTCTCATATTCTCGGGACCGATCCAGACTTCCGCAATCAGGGCATCGGCGAAAAGTTAAAGGCTGCCCAGCGGACCGAAGCCATTAAGCTCGGCTATTCGCTGATTACCTGGACGTACGATCCCCTCGAAAGCATAAATGGCTACTTAAATATTAACAAGCTGGGAGGAATTTGCTCCTCCTACATTAATAATTGCTACGGAGAGATGGACGACCTGTTAAACAGCGGCATTCCCTCTGACCGTTTTTTGGTTGAATGGCATATCACAGACATAAAAGCGAAATTCCCGGCCATCCCCCATGAGTTCGAAACCGCACAGGCACAGTCACTCATTCAATGGGAAATGGCTGCTAATAAGCTGCCTGCTGTTTCAAAGGTGCTTGAAGCACCAGTTGTTCAAGAGGGATATGTGTATATCGCTGTTCCCTCCAATTACAGATCCATCCGCGAATTGAATAAAGAAGCGGCACTAGACTGGAGGATCAATACGAGAAATGTATTTACACAGCTTTTTGAAAATGGATGGCAGGTCTCCCGCTTTTTAAAGCATCCTGACAAAACAAGTCCAGTCCATTTTTATGTTCTAACCAAAAAAGAGGTGAAAGCTGATGAAAATTAAAAAGATTACACTAAGACATATGAAGCTTGACCTTCTTTCTCCGTTTGTCACAAGCTTTGGCGTTGAATATGACAAAGATTTTATTCTGGTGGAAGCTGTAACCGAAAAGGGAATTACGGGCTGGGCGGAATCAGTTGCCATGCTGGATCCCCTCTATAATGAAGAGACGGTAAAGACAAATTGGCATATACTCGAGGATTATTTAATCCCCATTATTCTTAAATCAGATATTCAGCATCCTGATGAAGTTTCTGAAAAGCTATTTAAGCATATTCGAGGCAATTATATGGCTAAAGCAGCCATTGAAGGTGCAGTATGGGATGCATATGCAAAGGAAACCGGTACTTCGCTTGCTAAAGCGCTTGGCGGCACCAAGGAAAAAATCGAGGTAGGTGTCTCTATCGGCATTCAGGAATCAATAGAAGCAACACTTTCGGTGATCGAAGCACGGCTAAAGGAGGGGTATAAGAGGTTCAAGCTAAAAATCAAGCCGGGATGGGATGTCGAACTGATTAACAAAGTACGGCACGCTTACCCCAATATCCCATTAATGGCAGATGCCAATTCAGCTTATACTCTGGCTGACATTGACCATCTGGCACAGCTTGATGCTTATAACTTAATGATGATAGAGCAGCCGCTTGCCCATAACGACATTATTGATCACGCTGAGCTGCAGGCTCAGCTCTCTACTCCGATTTGCTTAGATGAAAGCATTCACAGCTTTGAGGATGCTCGAAAAGCTATTAAATTAGGAAGCTGCAAAATTATTAACATTAAGGTGGGCCGTGTCGGCGGCTTAACAGAAGCGAAGAAAATTCATGATCTTTGCCAGGAAAACGAAATACCGCTATGGTGCGGCGGTATGCTTGAAGCCGGAATAGGGCGTGCACACAATATCGCCATCACTTCTCTTCCAAACTTTGTACTTCCTGGTGATACGGCAGGTTCTGCTCTGTACTGGAAAGAAGATATCATTAACCCTGAAGTGATTGCTATTGATGGAATGATAACTGTACCAGAATCACCGGGAATTGGCTTCGAACCTGACTTTCATAAAATAGAGAAATACACTCTATTTATGAAAGATTATAAGTAATTTACGACGAAGCCCAATAGTAATTTATATAGCTCTGGTCCGCAAAAGTGCTGACCAGAGCTTTTTTCTTGTAAATTTAGTCAAATGACCCAAATATAAGTATTAAATAATTTGACACATACACACGCATGTGTGTATTATTATGTATAGAAAGCTGCCTCTTGTGTTTAAATAAGAGGCCACCGGGTAACTTAAACAAAGAATATCATGGTTATTTGCTCTATTAGGTAACAGACTTTTAGCTGTTCAATTTTGTAGATTTAAGCTCTCTACTGCATTTGGACCTATTTATTACAGACGTTTAAAGTTTTTTAATAGACAGCAAGTGGAGGTATGAAGATGAAGAATAGAAAAAAATTCGGAAGTGGATATAAAGCTTTTCTTTCCAAAGCCCAGCACTACATGAAAAGCAAGGATCGAGTAAAAGGATTGGTAAAAGAAGCGGCCGTAAAGGCGACTGATAAAGAGGGCAGCCTTGGTGAGGTATGGGATAACCTTCAGCTGCTATTTCAAATGGTGCAAGCATGGGTAAAAGGAGACTACAAAGAGATTCCAAAAAAATCAATTCTAACCATTCTTGCCGTCCTTCTTTACTTTGTTGTTCCTACTGATACCATCCCCGACTTTATTCTCGGTTTTGGTTTAATTGATGATGCTGCTGTTATCGGTTTTGCTGTAAAACAGATTGTAAATGATTTGGATGAATTTAAGGTCTGGAAGAAATCTCAACAACCTCTTGGACCTAATCAATAAAAAAGAGGGCTGGCTCCCGTTTTTAGGAGCAGCCCTCTCTTTTATTGACCACAGCATTTTTTGTGCTTTTTCCCGCTTCCGCAAGGACATGGATCATTTCGTCCCACCTTATTTGCTGTTACGGACATAGCAGATGCACTCAAGATTTCTTGAGTACGGAGTTCTTTTTCCTCAGCTGCCCGCTTCCAATTTTCCAGTCTGGGATGCTCCAATCCCTCTACTCTGTAAAACCCATACACGGTTTTTTCCAAATCTATCATTACGGCCTGATAGCCTTCATTTTTCATGAAGTCTTCAATCTCTGGTCTTCCTTCAGACGAAACTTGATGACATAAAGCTTCAATCACGAGTTCCTGATCCTCTTTCCGGCTGAAAATTGAGTATAATTTTTTCAATTCGGCTACAGCCAGAGGTGTTTTTGTTTCACCCAGCACCGACATTGCATACACATTTCCCTGCCTCGCATAAGGCAAAACAGCCTTAATAACATCATCACTTTGAAAGCTGTTGAGTGTATCCGCCACTTCCACCATCAAAAGATCTTCATCTTCACGGGAAAGCATGCCAGCCAGCAGCCCGATATACTCGGTTTTCTTTAACACGCCAATCATATGTACCGCTAAAATACCGGCAAAATCAAACCAATCTTCGTTTAAATTTTCATTTAGCAAAATTCGTATTTCATGATCATTAATCCAGCCTTTTTCGGCTAGTGTCTTAGCAATAAGTTTTGTTTTCCTATATAAATCATCATCATAATTTTCCTGGGCATCCAGCTGAGCTAAGTGTGATCCGTATGCCTGCCATACCTGCTCCTCTTCTCCATTTAAAAGCACATCATATAAAGCCCATTGGGCAGAAGATATAAATGGGGAGAGCTCTTTTGTGTACTGTACGGCAATATGGGGAGGAATCAAATTAACCAGACTCTTATATTGCTGGCCGGATTCTTTTTCTTTGATCTGTTGAATAATGAATTGCACAGCCTCTTCATTAAAAGTGTGCCCTTGAAGATCATATGAAATATGAGCTAAGTCATTTCCAGCGTTAATTTCATTCTTTATTAATTGTACAGTCCATTCTTCTGGAACATGTGGATAATCTCTCAACGCCTGAAGTACAAATAATTGTACAATCTTGTCCTCGGATTGCAAATGCGGCCATAGCTTTTTTTCAAATATCATAGAATAGCTTCCTTTCAATATATCCTTGCTTAACCCTATTCCATTTAACAACACTATTTATGCTTTCTATCATAAACGTTTCTTTACAGTCTTCACAAGTTTCCGAGGACAGAATCATGTAATCATTATTAATCACATTCCAAGTAAATGAATGTCGAAAACCACCCGGCTGAAAACCTTGGCGTCTTATTGTGATAGCTATGGCTGCTGCTATTAATAAAAGATACAACAAACCTTCTCCCGTAATATTTCTTTATTGCTTTTGATTAATAAAGGCGTCCCGAAAATTGGGACGCCTTTCATGATTTTTAATTTGTTCTATGCTCTACGATATAGTCCAGCATAGCTGTAATCTCTTTTCTATCATCTATACTCATTAATTTATCTGGATAGTTCTTGATCCGTTCACTGAGTTTCTCTAGTGAATTGTAGGTCAAATCTCGAGTGATTTTTTCTGCTTTTTTATTCTTTATTTCTTTTTCTAGAGCTGCATCTGCAATCTTTAGTTGAGCAATCGTTGAAATCTTAATGCCCTTGCTGGCCTTTGCAGACTCAACCAGCTTAATCGTATTTTCAAGAGTGGCAGCTTTGACTGCTGCCTCAAAGGTCTTTGTTTCGGACACATTGTGCACCTTATCAAAAGCGCGGTACTGAATATTATTAGAACCATCTTTGTTAAGGGTAATTGCTTCTTTATATAGATTCCAGGTTGTGCCGTTATCAAGACTATACTCGATACGGGCGACACCAATACCTGCATCTGATGCTTGTAATGTCAGTTTCACTTCATCCAGATATGAGCCGTCTCTAAAACTGGCTTCTGGTAAAGGATCTGCGTTTACTTCCGGAGCCAGGATATCTTCCGAAATTCGGCCTTCAGCACTATAATTGATTGGTTCATTCATACTTTTTACAAAATTGACAGTAGCTGTTAAATCCTCCGGCCCTTGCGTCGGGTTTTCACCATACTGGCGGATTTTATATTTATCAGTCGCGTGTTCATACATGTAGTTGTTTACAGTCAGTGTGTAGGTTTTATCTTTGTCAATCGGAGTCCCGTCTGGAAGATACATGTTCACTACTTTTCTTGCTGCACTATCCCATGTATACGAAAACCCGCCAATTGAGACATCTGGACCGAAAGAAGAGAATTGGGCATTTATTATCGGTTCCAATTCAGCACCTGTGATAGACACAGTGACTAAAGTATTATTAAATGGCTGGATGTTGAAAAGTTCCTCCCAGGTAATATCTCCCTGGTTTAAGCTGTCACGGATTCCGCCGCCATTCATTAATGCAAAGTCTGATTTCATTTCATAGTTCATTCCATCTGCAATTAGGTTACCTAAAGCATTATCTCCAATGATGCCTTTCTTAGCATAGCCGCCCTCCATTGGAACTGCTGAAGTACCTACCACCTGGTTAAGAATCGGGCCCACTTTTTCTTTGTATTTTGCTAAAATAGCACTGACAGCCGGATCTGGAGTAATGCCTGACTGAACTACATCCACAACTTCCGCAGTTTTTTCAACAATGTCTCCTGTTACAGGATCAATTTTAAGGTCAATATCTCCAAAACTTTTTCCATATTCCCATGCCTGGACAATAAGCTTGTTATCAACAACTGCATCCACCTTTACATGGTTATGGGCAGCAATAATCACATCTACCTCATCATCTGCGGCGTTTGCCAGCTGTGCTATATCTCCAGATGCACTCTCCCCGCTTTGACTTCCAGGAACATGAGCCAGCACGATAATAGCTTCTACACCCTGGGCTTTCAACTGTGCAGCGTACTTATTTACCGCCGTTGCTTCGTCTGTAAAGCGGATATCTTGAATGCCAGATGCCATTACCATGTTCGGAGTATCAACAGTAGCAACGCCGATAAATCCAATTTTCTGGCCGGCAATTTCTTTGATGGCATACGGCTCTAAAACTAATTTTCCAGTATCTTTATATTCTATATTTGCTGCGATGGTCGGAAAATTAATACCGTCATACCCTGACGTTCCATTCGGATGATCTGTTCCGCCCTTTACCATGCGCACAAGCTCTTCCGTTCCTTCATCAAATTCATGGTTCCCTACAGTTCCCATGTCAAAGCCAATTGATTCCATGATTTCAACAGTGGGCTCATCCTGGACTAAAGCGGACACGGGTGAGCTTCCGCCAATCATATCTCCAGAATGCACGATAAGTGTGTTTGGATTGGCTGCTTCTCTTTGTCTTAGATAGGCTGCTAAATAATCCGCACGGCCATAATTTACATTACTTACAGTACCCGTAACATCAATTTTTCCATGTAAATCGTTTACAGAAAGAAGCTGAACAGAGACCGATTGCGGAGAAGTACCTGCTTTTTGGTAGCCGTTGCTTTCTGCTTCCTGTTCACTTGCAAAGAAAATTCTTCTTTCAACCGGAACGTCTTCCCATTTATCTGGAGAAACGTAGGTTTTAGTTTGATAATCGGCTACATAGCGGGTAAAGCCTTTCCCTTGTTCCCTTGCACGGAATGCAAACGGAAGCTCAATCAATGGATTAGCAGGATTCCAGATTCCTCTTCCATTATCCTTTGCTTCTTTTACCGCTGCCTGGAATCTCTCATACACAGCCGTATCACCTACAGGCCAGATGAAATAAGTAGAAGCATATCCTTGACGTACCATTTCTAAATTTGTGTTAACAGCGTCAGTTTTACGGACAATTTGTGCGAGCAGACGGCCATAGCTGTCTTTTGCTTCTTCGCCGACAATTACTTTCACTTCATCGCCAGCTTTTAAAAGTGTATTGAGGAAAGCTTTCGCTGCTTCACCATGGTCCTTCTGGTTTTGGTCAGCTTCAGTCACAATTTTGTGATACGTTTCAGGGGTATCAATATTCACAAAGCGGACTTTAGTCGATCCAAGCACCGGCGTTGTTAAATGAACTGTATCCCCATCTACTACACTTGCAACGGTAGATTCAAATTCACCTGATAATTTAGGAGCTGCCGGCTGTGGATCTGCTAATTTAAGATCTGCTGCCTTACGAGGGATGAGCTGATAATCCGTGTACTGGCTTAAAATTGCTGTTGCTTCATACCACTTTCCTGCTTGAAGGGATGTAATATCCAGTGTTCCCTCCAGAACCCGCAAGGTAGTAGTCTGATAGTTTTCATCTATAAAACTGATATTATAGCCGCCGCCTGAAGGGCTTGACGGAATGCTTTCAATAAAGCCTGAAACTTTTACAAGCTGCCCTTCGTTTAGCTCAGCTTTTGAAGAGTCCTGAAGGTCAGTTAGAGTCATCAATTTAGGCTGAGGAAGTTCGGCATTCTCAGCAAGTACTTCAATAGTGCTTGGCTTGATTTCCGTTAAACTTTTATATGAAGTGATTGAGCCCGTAACTTTGATTTTATTTCCTTCTTTTAAATCAGGAAATGCTGCTGGGTTTAATTCGAATATATTGATGCCTGAAGTTGCATCCTGCACATAAGTGGACAGCTTGCCGCCGCCAATCGCAGAGTTATCAGCAGTGACTACCCCTTCAATTGTTACGGTTTGGTTCATTTTTGTCTTTGCTTCAGCAATGGATAGGATACCCGTGCCTGGATCGGTTCCGGGATCTGTGCCAGGGTCCCCTCCAGGTAATCCATTAAATGTATGCTTACCTAAGTCATTGATATAGTCCTTCGGGTTTGAATTCCATTCTATAGAAGGATCAAATGCATCATTAGAATTGGTATCTCCTTTGATGACTGTTTCTTTTCTAATTAAGGTGTGGTCGACAGTAGAATAATCCCCTGATCCCCAGTTAGTACCTGGGTCAATTCCCACCTGTCCGAAAACATCGATGATCGTGTTATTCTTTTTTAAAACTACCGCGTCATCGCCATTGAAGTTAACTGAACCATTTTGTAGGTCTGCCAGTGCTTTTATGTCAGCATTAGCACTAGTGTGCGCCAGGACATACACATCACCGTTTGGCAAACTACCAGATAGAGAAATCTTACTAGAATTCGCTGAACCATTAAAATACAATTCCACACTGTACTGAGATAAATCTATATCCTGTCCAGTGCCATTGAATATTTCGATAGCTTTGTTAAATGAGCTGCCTTCGATATACTCAGAAATGAATAAATCCTGGGCAGTTGCCGGGGCTTCTGCCCGTGCACTGATAGAAAAAATAGTAGAAAGATTTGACAGAACTAGTGCGACAATAATCAGTAAGCTAAGATACTTCCTATTAGATTGGTTCCGCATGTTATTCTCCTTTTATTTTTTTAACTTCTAGTTAATAATAAATGGAAAATATGGATGCACCGTTAAGTATTTGTTAACTTCTTGAAAAACAGTTGTAATTACCTACCAGCTTAATAAGCAAATAGTAATATTTTGATTTAAGAGACCGAACTAAAAGTCCCATCCGCAGAAATACTACTAACTAAACATAATCCAGGTATTTAACTAAGGTCAGCCTTCCTCAGAAATAACCTATCTAATCTGTATACATTTATGTTGAGGACAGCATTTTAAATGATATTATTATCTTATAACCTCAAAGGGAGTTGAAAGGTTTTGAAAGATGACATCATTAAAAGATTTACTTCCTATGTGAAAGTGGATACTCAATCTAACGAGAGCATTGAGCGTACTCCATCTACAGCCGGGCAGCTTACGCTTGCTAATATGCTGGTTGAGGAATTAAAGTCAATCGGTATGGAGGAAGTGACAATTGACGAAAACGGGTATGTTATGGCAACACTTCCCTCTAATACAGATCGAAAAGTACCAACGATTGGGTTTTTAGCCCATGTAGATACAGCAACTGATTTTACTGGAGAAAATGTTAAACCCCAAATTATTGAAGGTTATGATGGCAGCGATATTATTTTGAATGAACCATTACATATTGTGATGTCACCGGAGGATTTTCCAAGCCTTAGCGGCTATAAGGGCCATACGTTAATAACTACCGACGGCACCACACTTCTGGGTGCCGATAATAAGGCAGGTATAGCGGAAATCATGACAGCAATGGATTACTTGATTAAGCATCCAGAAATAAAGCATGGAAAAGTAAGAGTAGCCTTCACTCCCGATGAAGAGATCGGAAGAGGTCCGCATAAATTTGATGTGGAATCCTTTAACGCCTCCTATGCTTACACCGTGGACGGCGGCCCGCTTGGGGAGCTGGAATACGAAAACTTTAATGCAGCTCAGGCGAAAATCACCATCAAAGGCCGCAACATTCATCCGGGCTCAGCGAAAGATAAAATGGTAAACTCCACTAAGATCGCAATGGAGATTAACAGCAGGCTGCCTGCAGAGGAAGCGCCCGAATGCACTGAAGGATACGAAGGCTTTTATCATCTTACATCTATAAGAGGGAATGTTTCAGAAACAAAAATAAATTACATAATTCGTGACTTTGATCGGGATCATTTCCATGCAAGAAAAGCACATCTTGAAAAAATTGTGGAGGAATTAAAAGACCGTTATGGCAGCGACAGCATTCTTCTTGAAATGAAAGATCAATATTATAATATGAGAGAGAAAATCGAGCCGGTTAAAGAGATTGTAGACATTGCTCATCAAGCTATGATAAACCTGGGCATCTCCCCTATCGTAAAACCTATACGCGGCGGAACAGACGGATCACAGCTTTCTTATATGGGACTTCCTACGCCGAATATTTTTACCGGCGGCGAAAATTACCATGGCAAGTATGAATATATCTCTGTAGATAATATGATTAAGGCTGCTGAAACTGTAATAGAAATCATTAAACTGTATGAACAAAAAGCCTAATCCTTAGACTAAATACACGCTGACTCACTTTGTGAGCCAGCTTTTTTTCATTCACCTTGAAGAAAATGTATGATAGACCGATACAAATATGGTAAAATAAATCCTTTTCCATACGAACATATATTTTCCTGTCAAATCTTGATATAATGTTTTAAGTCTTTTAAAGGATGAAGGAGTCAGTTATGTCTAAACAAAAGGTATTACTAATCTATTTACTCTGCAGTATTATATGGTTGTTTACAACAGATTTTTTAATCGATTATTATATAACCGATAAATCCGTGCTTACGTGGATTCAAAAAGCAAAAGGCCTATTATTTATTTTTATTACAGGCGCACTGATTTACATTCTTCTTTCGAAAAATGAAAAATTTTCAGAGCTTAAAGAAGAGGAACAGCGGCTTTCTACTCTCATTAATTCGATGGTTGATTTTGTGAACTTTAAGGATGGAGAAGGAAGATGGATCCAGGCTAATACATTCGGCCTTAAGCTATTTCAGCTGGAAAATGTAAATTATAAAGGGCTGAAAGACTCTGAGTTAGCTGAATACACGGATTTCTATAACGAAGCCCTTAGATATTGTGAGGTATCTGACGAGGAAACATGGATTGAAAAAGAAATCACGAGATGCGAAGAGATCATCCCTCTGCCCAATGGAAAACAGAAAACCTTTGACACCATAAAGGTACCTCTGTTTAATACAGACGGCTCCCGCAAAGCACTCGTTGTCATTGGCCGGGATATAACAGAAAGAGTGAATGCCGAAAAAAAGCTGTCAGACAGCCAGCAGCAATACAGGTCACTCTTTGAATTCAATCCTGATCCTGTTTTCATGATTAACCTAAACAACATTATCACAAATATTAACCCTCAATTCGAAAACATTATCGGACTGTCTCAAGGTGAATTAATTGGAAAATCCATTAATCAGGTTATTTCAGGCACTGAGCAGGATGAAAAAAGGCTTCGTCATTCTTTTGCCTATGTGCTTAAGAAGAAGGAAGGTATGAATACTGGAGACATTCCTTTTGTTACAACAAGCGGCAAAACGGTTCTTCTCTATTGCACCCTGGTACCTATGCTGATCGATGGTGAAATAACAGGGATTATTGGTTATGCAAAGGATGTCACTTTGATCCGGGAAACAGCAGAACGCCTTAGAAAAACGGAAAAGCTTTCCGTAGTAGGAGAACTGGCAGCAAGCGTAGCGCATGAAGTCAGAAATCCTCTCACCTCTCTAAAGGGGTTTGTTCAATTGTTAAAAGACAGCGAACCGACCTATCAGACTTACTACAGCATCATGCTGAATGAACTTGACCGCATTAACCAGATTGTCAGCGAACTGCTTGTCCTCGCAAAACCCCAGGAAAAGGAGTTCAAAAAGCAAAATCTGGTGCAGCTCCTGTCCGATGTGAAGGCATTGCTGGAGCCGCAGGCCAACTATGACGGTGCCCAAATTGTTATAGACTTTAAAAATGAAATACCTTTAATTTCATGTGATGCTAATCAGTTAAAACAGGTATTTATCAATATTATAAAAAACTCTATTGAAGCATCCTCACAGAAGGTCCTAATTAGTGTCCAAGCAGAAATGGACGAGGTTTCCATTATCATGAAAGATGACGGGTGCGGTATTGAAAAAGATAGAATAAAGAACCTGGGAGAGCCATTTTATTCCTCCAAAGAAAAAGGAACCGGCTTAGGATTGACAGTCACTTACCGGATCATCCACGCCCACCGCGGAAAAGTGGAATTTAATAGTGAAGTCAGCAAAGGTACTGAAGTTAAGATCACCCTGCCCGTAGATGTTAAATAAATATACGAAAGCCATACTTATGAGGTACGGCTTTTTTGCTGTCCGTAAGTGAAAAGTGCCTGTTCGGGAGCGATTGTAATTACCAGAGATCTTAACCGGAAGTAATTATGAACGTTAATGCAATACTCCGAGCGGAAACCAGCTGGGCTTGAGCGGAAATTGCCTGTTCGTAAGCGATAGAATGGCTTTGGCGAATTTGCACTTTTACGACCCGAAATCTCGGCCAGAATATTTTAAAGCGGTAACAGTAGCGACCGGTAACCTGCAGTCGGTGAGTGAAAATCACCTGCTGGTGAGGGAAAAAGCGGTATTATTTGAGCGAAACTAATAGTGAATCACTATCCTGCTTGCTCCGAGTGAAATAAAACAGGCACAATCGGAGGAATCTGAAGTTCGCGCAGAATTTTAGTTTTTCGCGCAGAGGTCTGAACATTTCGCTCTGATATGAAATTATTCGCGCAGAGACCCTGATTTTGAAGCAGAGATAGCATACTTTTAAGACCATACTCCCCCACTCTCCCAACTTGTATTCCTCTCCCCCTTATGTTTTTCTTACTACATCATAATTCTTCGTCAATTGGAAAAAGTAATAATGAAAAGTGGAGGTGACGTTTGTGGAACATCCTGAAATGAGAGATTTTGTAACCATTGAAGATGAAGACGGTGTAGAACAGCAGTATGCGATAGAAGCACTATTTGATATGGAGGATCAGTCCTATGCTTTATTGACTTCTGGAGATGATACCATCCTTGTTGCTGTAGAAGAGGAAGACGGCGAGCAGTACATCACGAATATTGACGATCCAGAAGAACGCGACAATATTTTAGCAGCCTATCAAATTGCAGTTGATGCGGCTCCAGCAGAGGATGTAGGAGACGTAACGGATTATTAAATGTATGTATAGGCTTTATGAATTCTCTGACCGTAAATCGGTTACCATAATAGTGAGCATGATGGTATGCTCAATTTATCGTCGGGAGTGATGTATCTTGTCGAGAAACAAACTTTTGGTTCCTGGTGCAGGTAATGCCCTAGATCAGATGAAGCAAGAAATTGCGAATGAGTTTGGAGTTCAGCTTGGTGCAGAAACGACCGCACGTGCAAACGGTTCTGTCGGCGGAGAAATGACTAAGCGTATGATTGCTTATGCGCAGCAGCAGTTAGCCCAGCAGCAAGGACAGTGACCGAAGAAGAGGCCGATTTCAGGCCTCTTTTTTCTGCCAAAATTTATAAATAAATAGAATCGTCTAAAAAGATTGACAATTTATTTGTTCACTGATAAATTATATTACATATTAAAATCAATGAAGAGAAGAGTAAGATGAGTATCCTGTTCCCCAGAGAATCGGCGCTGTTGCTTTTGTATACAAAGCGACTTGGTGAAAGCCGATGTTCAGTTCTTATCCGAAGATCATCTCCGAGATGCAAAGCTGAAGCTAGTAAGCTTTGACGGTTTTTCCTCCGTTACCATGGAACACGTATGATAGTACGTTGACTGAGTGCTGCATTCTTTTTTATTGCAGAATTAGGGTGGTAACGCGAGCGATAAACTCGTCCCTGTTTAACAGGGGCGGGTTTTTTTATTTTTATAGACAGCAAAGGAGAGTTTACGATGAAAAAGAGAGACACATTATTTATTGGACTTATGCTATTTTCTATGTTTTTTGGTGCCGGGAACCTTATCTTCCCCCCTTTCTTAGGGGCTGAAGCAGGTACATCCTTCTGGCCGGCAATTGCAGGATTTATTTTAACAGGCGTCGGACTTCCATTTGCCGTATTGTTAGCTGTTTCCCTGGTTAAAGGAGGGGCACAAACAATCGGGAACAGAGTGCATCCTATGTTTGGCACTGCCTTTATGGTGATCGTTTACTTAAGCATTGGACCATTCTTAGCTATACCAAGAAATGCGAATGTGGCATACGAAATGGGTCTTAAACCGTTTTTGGGAAGTTCGGCCTCAGGCTTTTCATTATTTTTATTTACACTCATTTTCTTTGGACTTGTTTATGTAGTCAGCTTAAACCCTTCTTCAATGGAAAAATATATGGGCCGCTGGATTACGCCAATCCTTCTACTATCCATGGTTGTGTTATGTGTGACTGGTCTTCTTAAACTAGATTCACCCTTGCAGGCCCCATCTAAGGCGTACGCCTCTGGAGCATTTTTCAAAGGCTTCCTTGAAGGGTACAACACGATGGATGCCCTGGCCTCTTTAGCATTTGGAATTGTTATTTTGACAGCCATCAGCCAAAAAGGCATCAGTGATAGAAGACAATTAACCAGCTATACGTTAAAGGCTGCCGTAATTGCAGGGGCCCTGCTTGCACTTGTATATGTATCCCTCGGGCTAATGGGTGCCCGTATGCCTGCCGGAGATTCCTCCAATGGTACAGAGCTCCTTTCAGCTGCTTCTGTCCTTCTCTTAGGAAGCAATGGAACGGCATTGCTCGGAGTTATTTTTACACTTGCATGTTTTACAACGGTAGTGGGCCTGACTGCTGCCTGCGGCCAATATTTCTCCAGACTGCTGCCTAAAGTCAGCTATCAATTAGTTGTATTAGCGGTAACATTGGTAGGATTTACACTATCTAACTTAGGGCTGAATCAGATATTAAAAATTTCTGTGCCTTTCCTGGTTATGGCTTATCCTCTGACAATCGTATTGATCACTCTGACTTTCTTTAGCCGATTCTTTAACGATTCTCGGAAAGTATATGCATGCACCGTCATATGTACCGGAGTGTTTGCCTTAATTGATGGGTTAACCGTTTTTGGCTTAGAATTAGGCCCTGTCCAAACTCTGAGAAACTTCCTTCCGCTTTCAGCCAGCGGACTTCAATGGATTCTACCGGCCTTTCTTGGGGCCCTTGCTGGATTAGCACTCGATAAGCTTGGCGGTAACTCTTCTGGCAAAGAACAGCTCCAGGAAAAAAGAATAAAAGTTTCTTAAAATGAGGGACTTGATGTACACAGGGCAGAAATACCATGTGCCGCAAGCAACACAAAAAGCAAAGCTATTCCGGAACGATTAGGCTTTATGCAAGAAGGAATCAAGCTCGAGGGGGCAGTGGCTGTATGACCACTATGAAGATCTTGTGACATACAGTATGCTGTCTAGAGATTGGAAAAGTCAGAAATAATATAGAAGTCCATTTAAAACGGCAGCCGCACAGGCTGCTGTTTTTGGTTTGATTTTCCGGGATAAACAATTGCTTTAATCAATTCCATCTTAGCGGAATTCCCCTGGCAATTTTAGTTTGTTCGAAGAATTTTTTTACATTTTATGCGGTCAAAAAAATAAGAGGAGACCCGCACAAGGGTCCCTCTTATTTCATCTAATTGTTCTTCTTAGCCGCTTTTGTAAAAAAGGATAAAATAATCAGAATCGCCACAATTCCAATACAGACTGTGGAGCTTAAACGATTAGCTTCGCTTTGAAGTAAAGCGATAAAACTTACTCCCAAGCCAATAACCGCGAAAAGAGTCACATATGGGAATCCCCATATTTTAAAGAATGGCTCCTTTTTATACGTCCTCCGAAGCCTTAACTGCGCTATACAAATGCTGATCCAAATAAATGAAACAGCAAATCCCGGGATAGCCATCAGATATCCAAACACCTTATCAGGCTCTAAATAAGCAATATATGATCCCGCAAGCAGTACGACTGCACTGATCATCAGCCCTACAATAGGCACCCCTTTTTTAGAAACAAAGCTCAAACTTTTTGGGGCTGCGCCTGATGCCGAGAGAGAATGCATCATTCTCGTGCTTCCATATATCCCCGAATTAGCTGCAGACAGGACAGCTGTAATCAGAATAAAGTTCACAACATGAGAAGCGCTTTCGAGTCCGGCTGTTTTAAACACCTGAACAAATGGACTTCCGCTTTGGTCTATTTGATCCCATGGAATTAATCCGCAAATGATTAGAATGGGAAGAGTGTAGAATAAGATAACGCGGAACATAACTCCCTTTACAATTCCAGGCAGTGATTTCTCTGCATCTTTCATTTCGGTAATCGTAAGTCCAATCAGCTCGGAACCTCCGTATGAGAACATAACAATCAGCAAGGTAGAAAAAACAGCTCCCCAGCCATTCGGAACAAAATCCGTATAATTTTCAAAGTACGGCGTTTCTCCCGAACTTGGAATCACACCCAATAAAATAGCAGCACCCAATAGGATAAACGCGATAATGACAAAGATCTTTAAGCCTGCAAACCAGTACTCAATTTCCCCGTAATACTTAACACTAAAGCTATTCAGCAAAATGATTCCCAGTGCACAAATCAAGCTGAGCGCCCAGAGAGGTGTATCCGTGAACCAATACTGAAGGAAGCTTCCCGCTGCTATTACTTCTATCACACAGACAACAAGCCATAAAATAACATACAGCCAGCCAGTTACAAATGAAACTTTGTCCCCGAGAGCTCTTCCAATTAATTGGTTCATATTCTGCCCGGGATAAACAATGGCCATTTCAGCCAGTGCTGCCATTACAATTAATAGCAACACTCCAGCAAATAAATAGGAAAATATAACTCCCGGCCCCGCCAATCCGACCGTATCAGCACTTCCTTTGAATATTCCTGTTCCTATCATTCCGCCCATCGCAATCATTCGAACATGACGTGCTAGCAGCTGTTTTTGTAACTTATCACTTTGCATGTGACACCACCCTATTCCATGAATCTACATAATTGTAGTTTTTATTTGCTTATGCCTTTTCTAAGATTGCACATAATAGTGAAGCCAATTATTGCTAAAAAAATAAAATCCCTGCTGAAAAAATCAGCAGGGACGAATAATCGCGGTACCACCCTAGTTGTAAACAAAGTTTACCTCTTGATTGTTATAACGGTTTAATCCGTCTTCTCTATCCTATTCAAGAGAAGAAGCTCCAGGAGTGAAATTCGTTTTAATATATGTACCGGCTTCCACCACGCCGCTTTAAGCAGCCTCCGGCTCTCTATAACAGTGAAAATTAAAACTACTAGGTGTTCCTATCAACGCTATATTAATATTTTTTTAGAATAATTAAAAGGTATTTCTTGATTATAGAGAGGATTAGATAGGATGTCAAATATTTTTTGATAATTTAGTTAATTGTTCAAGTTAAACTGTTACAGCCGGCAATGTTTTACCTGTTTCAAGCAAGCTTTTCAGATTGCTGATTATGGCAGGCCACCCGTTGTTTAATCCTGCAAAAGTATCGTCCGCCTGTACAAAATCCCCAGGCTGTAAATGATCGTGTCTGAGCGTTAATTTAACCGATCCCTCCATGGGCTTCAACTCAAAGGTAACTACAGTAGGAAATTCCCGAGGAGTTTCATCCCCTTCTCCTTCCCATGTAAAAGAAAGAAGGCGCTCCGGATCAATTTTCAGCACTTTTCCAGAAACATCTAGTGCCCCGTCCTCCAACAGATATCTGACAGCAGAGCCTTCCTGCCAATGGGATTCCACTTTCCGGCCGAAGAAATATTTCTTTGTAAATTCACCATCCGTAATTCCCTGCCAGACATGTTCAGGTGTAGCAGCTATGTAAGTTACATAAACAAAAGATTGTGTACTCATGAATATTTTCCTCCTAATTCTTTCTATAATACGTACCTACTATATGGGCTTTCTAGCTGACAGGAGTGCTAAAAAAGGTGAAATGACCGGTTTTCTTGTTGTAATCTCTGAAGAATAATTCGTATGGACCTCTCCATATACATTTGGTACAAAAATTCGGGTGTATCTGAACCATTTATATAACTTTTTTCTAACAGGCAGAATCTTATGCTTAAGATTTTGAAATGTATGCTTAAGTTTTTTGATTTTATGCTCAAATTCCCGACTTTTATGCTTATGTTTTAAGGTTTTATGCTTATCGTCAAGTTATCTATTATGAGCCCGTTATACTTAAGCATTAAGTTATACGCTTATCAAGGACCTGTTTTGCTTAAAAATTAAGGCATCTGCTTATTACGAGCCCAACATATTTAACCATTACTCTATATAATGTATCCGATATGCTTAACCGCGGTATACTCACGAAAACTCATTTTGATTAACCATTAAAGCCTTAAGCTCTAATCCTCATCCTTCACATCCATATCTTCAGGAATCGGCTCATTCAGCCATTCTGCAAAAAGACTTTTATACTTTTCCATTTGTTCCAAATGTGTGGAGAATTGGTCCTTATTTATTAGATACTGCTTTCCGTCATAAACAGCCCGAATCTTCTTTTGAAGCACCAGACTCTCGATATAGTTTTCTGGCATAGAGAGATACTCGGCTGTTTCTTTTAGAGTAAGATACACAACTCTTCACCTCTTTTTTACTTACTATAGCTGTTTTTAATCCAAATGAAAACTCTGATCAATAAAAAACCAGCATGTCATCCTTCCATCTGGACATCCTGGTTTTACTGCTCTTATTGGTTCTGTGACATAAAATATAAAAACCAAACCGCATGATTCTGTTCATCCGCGGCCGCTCTTCGAAAAGCTTCCTTTATCGATGAATCATTTGTGAGTTCTGTAATATCCAGGTATTTATCAACGGTTTGCTGTTCATCTCTAAATGCAAAATCGAGAGCTTCTCTATAATTATTCGGGCATTCCTCTGTAATCTTTACCGAGGGCTGCGCCCCAAAAAGAGAAGTATAAATTCGCCTAAAATGCTGAAAGTGACTGATTTCATCAGTCCGTATTTCCAATATCTGATTTCTCACCGATTGAGACGGGGCCATAGCAGATATTCTTTCATAGCATTGAATTGCGCTATATTCTCCGTTGATTGCCTCACTGATTTGCAGCTGCAGCTGTTGATTCTGCCTGCTCCAAATGTGCGGATAATATGATTGATCCATCTTATCAACCCTTCCCTTACAATTCTTACTATTTTATGGGAAGGAAAGATGACTGTGCCTGTTTAAATACTATTAAAACTTATCCCCGGCCAAGCCATGTTTTTCTTTTAAAGCCAAGCCTTAATCATTCGATCTACAACAAAACCTGCAAGCACTACATCATCCACTATTCCAAAAAAGCTCAAAAAGTCTGGAATTATATCAAAGGGAAAGAACGCATACGTAAGTATTAATAATACCCCGAAAGCTTTCTTACTCGATGGCACTTCTTTCGTCAAAAAGAAGTCCTTCAGGAAGGGCAGGAACTTCCAAAACTTGAACACAAACTTAATTCTTTTTAGAATTTTAAACATAGGTATTGCTCCCTTCTTTCTGCTCTTTACTCAACAATCTGAATCTTATCCATATCCCGGCTCTCTACTCCTTCGTCAAAAGTGAGCTTCGTTTTAAAACGATAAGAAATTTCCTTTGAAGAGATAGGTACAGAGTCTGGAAGCTTAAAAGTGAATGTTATCTTATTAGATTCTTCTGATTCTATAAGCTGAGTCGTTAAGATAGCTGCCGAATCAATGATTTTTTCTGTATCGGCCGCTTTATCAGTCATGATTAAGTCACAATCAATACGTTTTATTTTCTGTTCGATTGTACCGCCTTCAATTAGAAAATATCCGTGCACGGCATCTCCAGGCTTAAATGTATCCTTTTGTAAAATAAGATCAATCTTTGCTGATCCTACTCCTATCAAAGCCATATATTTTCTTAATAACATCGTTTATCCTCCAGTTATTGTTTATTTAATAGATTTATTCAGCCTAAATTATTTATTACCTCAAATATTTGTCTTCAATGCGTCTTTCAATTCGATCAAGCTGAGCTTTATCCTTCAGAAGCTCTTCCTTGTTTTTCTTAACCAGCTGAGATAAGGACAGTTTCTTTTTTTTCATCAATGTTCACTCCTGTGTTTTGATTTTATTAGTTTCAGACTATTGTGATCCCGATTATAGTTTGGCTAATTCCCCTCTGTAAAAAGAGCGATTTAGTCCAAATAAAAAACCTCTACCAGCGGTGTGGTAAAGGTTTTGGATACAAATAAAGACCTTTACCGTATGAGGTAAAGGTCTTGCTAACAACGTTTCCGCTGCCAGCAAAGCCGGGAGAACAAACTCCGTAATGACGACTCTGCTGTAAAAGCTACTCCCCTTTAGGAGAACTATATTCGACTATTTGTATCTATCATACTATATTCAGAATAAAAAGTCAAAAAGTATAAAGGAGCTGACAATTCCACATTAGGATCTAGGTGGATTCCATTAGATTTTTATGCACGATTATTAGGATTTTTCCAGAAGATAGGTCCACTGACTAACTCCTATATCGTGCAAATCCGTTGTAACATAGCCTCGTTTCCGCTAGGGCGATTTCTACCGTGGGAAACTCATTCCCAGATTAATTCCAATAATTCTTCATCAGCTCAGAGACCCATGCAGGCTGTCTAATTTCTCCAGCTGGCAGGAATTCCTTCAGTACTGGTTTGATGTCAATCACCGGTGTCCCGTGTATGGCATCTAAGCCCTTTACATGAATCTTAAAAAGTATACATTTATACCGGCCTAATTTGAACATATTCATATGCCAACGAAAGAAGCCTTTATCTATTCCTCCATTATAAACGGATACTTCTCCCCCTATTTCTTTCATCAATTTCTGAGTCGTTCCTATAACAAACATCATGAACCTCTTATGTAAACTATTCGCGAACCTCTAGTTCTACCTCACCATACACATCAAACACTGCACGGTAAGTGCCGATTACCAAAGGAATAGGGCTTATGAAGGTTCCCGATGATATAATCATTCCTTTTTGAAGACTTTTTCCTTGAGAGGATAAACTATTATTCAGCCACAATACAGCATTTAATGGATTCTCTAGTACAAAGCTGGATTTCCCCTCTGCTGCAGGCTCTCCATTATGATAGAGAGTCACAGATATATTGTCTAAGATAGTTCCCGAATTAACCTTGATCGGCCTTCCCGCGATAACTTTTCCTGTTACAGCATTATCCATGATCAATTCACCGATTGATATTTTCGGATACCAGTTTTTAATGCGGCTGTCTGGGATCTCCAGACCTGGAGCTATCATGGTCTTCTCAATAATTTCGACCGGATCGGCGAATGGTGAAATATCCTCAGTCACGATAAACATCAACTCCGCTTCCAGCAGCGGGTCAAAAAAGTCACTTCTGCTTAAAACACCTTCTTTTACCAGTGTTTCATCTGTTAAAGTTCCGTATACCGGCTCATCTGTTTGAAAAACAGTCTGTAATCCTTTGTTCGTCAGACTAATCTTATAGCCTGCGATTCGATCGTTTTGGTTTTCTAGCTTTCGCTGTATGTATTCATCCTGAACTGAATAGAAAGCATGATTACCTGTAAAGCCCTCAGTCTCTAAAGAAGAGAGCGGTGTTTTTTCTTCCCGGGCTGATAGCAGCGCTGAGACAATTTCCTGTGTTTTAGTCATGACAAACTCCTTCCTTTCTATTTAAATTAAACAATACTAGAAAATTTAGAAAAATCAAATAATAAGCAATTTAGGACCGACATGTATAGATATAAATGAAACTACAAATAAAAGGACCCTTATACCCTTTAAGAGGACATAAGGACCCTTTAGAAAACCCTACTATTGTAATTTCGATTAGGTGTGTAAGTTTAATAAAAATAGTTGGTGATTTTTTGCATTTCCTCATGTAATTCCTTCAGCATTTCCTGGTATTCAATCAGCTTTTCATTTGACGATGCAATAAGTTCTTTGGCGCGGAAGTGCCTCCTGGAAAGTATGTTATGCATGCTATTAGCTCATCATCACAAGTATTGTTATTAACATTTTTTCTCACTAATTGGAAATACTAATCAAAGTCCCATAGTTTGGTTAAAACGAATAATAAGAAGGAGCGACCTTAAAACATGCCAGATAAAGATGTCAATACTAGCGAAATCAAAGCCTCAAATGAAGGCGATGCGGTTGATGTAAGTATGCTGCCAACTAATAGAAATCAAAATCCTGATATTAATTCCAGGGGAAGAGGGCCTATCATTATAAATGATCCGGAAGCCACCTCTTTAAATCGCGGAATCTTTGACAATGAAAACCGTGAATACTATGACGGCGACCTTTATCGTTAATCATTAAAAGATAAGAGCGTATAGTAGAAAAACTAGTTCAAAATAAAGTCGTGGAAAGATTCAACCGGTTTTAACCCTCCCCTCTCATCAGCACATTCCCTCATGTGAATGTGCTGGTTTACCTTCTTAAATTCTTATTCAATACCCAATCCGCCCGTATTTTTCTATAAAATCTTTCTTAAGGATACTCGTCTTTTTCTTCGTACATACACTTTAATCGTTTTCATGCGTTTTAGGCAGACTCTAAAGAAGGGTTGCCACCGGCTTTCCCACCTCACTTTATCCTTACTCCCTTTAGTATTAAATTCATAACATACAATATCACTTAATACATTTTCCTGCTTTTCCGAACTTGACATATCTACGGGACGATAATGGGGTTTACGTTTTTCTAATTTCTTATCTAGTTTGTTCCGGTAATATTACTTAATAGCAGACTTAGCGAGTCCTTTCTCTGTTTCATTAAACTCAACATTTTCCGAAATACGAGCTTGTTAGATATCCGCAGTTGGTCTTGCAAGAAGGGCTTCTCGCGCCACTTTACTTTTCTCAACATCTCTTAATGAATATTTAATTCTTTTCCCCATTTGAAAAAATTATCAATCTATTATTACGAATAGCGAAATATAAGAAATTTCCACTATTTTTGTCTTAAAATATTTTAAATATTTACACAATTTCTACAAATTGTTATGCTTTTATCAGACTATCAGATCATTCATACACCAAACAAATACATTTGAGGTGATTTTTTTGCTAGAGAAAAAGAATGTTTTAAAGGTGATTTCAAGTATTACCGCTAGTACCGTGGTTGCTACTTCTTTAGTGGCAGGGACCTTTGCCAGTATTACGGCAGCTCCAACCCCTGCAAAGGCATCCTCTATTGAACAAGCCCCTATTGATTTAAACATCGTAAACGAAGATCGGATTGCTAAGGCTCTAAAAGATCGAGGGTTAGTACCAAAAAATGCTAGTTCAGCTGAAGTGCAAAAAGCAGTGAAAGCCTATATTGCAAAGAAACAAGCTGTTAAGACCCCTAGCAAAAACGTCACCAAGGAACAAAAAGAATTCAGTCAGAAAACAAAGGACTTCATAACAAAGCAAAAGGAAAAGTTGAGAAAGCAGCTTGATAAAGGACATAAAAACTATAAATTGGGTAAAAATGGCTTTGTGAAAGTAGATCCTGCAAAGCAAGCTCCTTATTCCGGCGGTAAAAGAACGGACAAGGTTCTGGTATTGCTCGCTGAGTTTGCTGATTTTAAACATAATAATATAGATAAAGAAGAAGGGTATATGTACTCCGATGACTTTAATCGCGAACATTATGAAAAAATGCTCTTTGGAAACGAAAATTTCACACTTGATACTGGAGAGAAGATTCAAACTTTTAAGCAGTATTATGAAGAACAATCCGGTGGCAGCTATACTGTAGATGGGTATGTGTCTGACTGGCTGACTGTTCCAGGAAATGCAAAAGATTATGGAGATGACAGTCCAGATGGCGGAAATGACAACCTGGCTCCAAAGGGTCCGCGAGACTTTGTAAAAGATACTCTTAATGCCGCTGCAGCCTCCGGTTTAAATCTAGCAGACTATGATCAATTCGATTTATATGATTTGGATGGCGACGGCAATCAAAATGAGCCAGATGGACTCGTAGACCATCTTATGATTATCCATGCTGGAACAGGGCAGGAAGCCGGCGGCGGAAAGCTCGGTGATGATGCAATCTGGTCACATCGCTGGGTATTAGGGAATGCTCCTTATAAAGTACCTGGTACAAAAACTGAGGTTCCTTACTGGGGCGGTCAGATGGCAGCCTTCGATTATACGATTGAACCAGAAGATGGAGCAGTTGGCGTATTTGCCCACGAGTTCGGACATGACCTTGGCTTACCTGACGAGTACGATACCCAATATACCGGTGATGGAGAACCAGTAGCCTCATGGTCCATTATGAGCGGCGGCAGCTGGAACGGTAAGATTGCGGGTACGACTCCTTCCAGCTTCTCACCACAAAATAAGGAATTTTTCCAAAAAACAATGGGTGGAAACTGGGCGAAGATTACAGAAGTAAACTATGAAGATATAAATAAAGTTGGTGTTGCAGCACTTATCGACCAGAGTGTTACCAAGTCGAAAAACAATGGTATCGTTAAAGTCAACCTTCCATTGAAACAAGTGCAATCACCGATTGAACCTGCTTTTGGGGACAAATATTACTACAGCACTAAAGGAGATAACCTTCACACAATACTAACCACTCCTGAATTTGATTTAACCAGTGCAACAAACGCAAAATTTGAATATAAAACATGGTTCGAAGTTGAGTACGATTATGATTATGTATACGTTAACGCTGTAGGTTCTGATGGGACGGAAACGGTACTAGATGTAATCGGTGATGAAAATAATGAAGCTGGCTTTGAGACCTCCAAAGGCGCTTGGGTAGACAAATCCTATGATCTAACTCAATTTAAAGGTAAAAAAGTTAAATTGGAATTTGAATATGTCACAGATGCCGGCCTTGCTCCTGAAGGGTTTGCATTGGATAATCTGACCCTTACTGTCGACGGAGCGGTTACTTTCTCTGATGATGCTGAAGGAACTGCAAAAGTAACAATGAATGGTTTTACACAGTCAAATGGCTTTGATCAAAAGCCTCATTACTATTACTTAGAGTGGAGAAACTATGCGGGAGCCGATAAATCCTTAGAATATTCCCGCGGTGTTAAATATAATACGGGATTAGTAGTTTGGTATGGCGATGACAGCTTTACAGACAACTGGACCGGTGTCCATCCTGGCGAAGGATTTATAGGCGTAGTCGATTCTCATCCACAAGCAATAATTGGAAAATTAAATGGTACAGAATCAATCAATGACAGTACTAGATACCAGGTAGCTGATGCAGCGTTCTCTTTTGATAAGGCCCCTTCATGGTATATCAATTCCCCTTCTCGCGGAATCTTTGATTATAAAGGAATGCCTGGGAACATTGTATTTGATGATTCAAAATCCTATAGTAATACCATTATTCCTGATGCAGGACGCAAAGTGCCAAACTATGGATTAAAGTTTCTAGTACTTGGTGAAGCAAAAGATAATAGTGCAGGAGCAGTATGGATTCATAAGTAATTTAAAACAGTGGGCTGGTTTTCTTAGCCCACTGTTTTATTATTTTATATCCCTCTTCAACCTCAAACAATAACTCCTCTTTCGTCCGCAGTACCGATTGACGAATGAACTCATCCGCCGTTTTTTCTGCCAATTAACTTACTGAACAAAAAACTCTTCATTTGCTATAAGGCACCGTCACAGACAAATGATTATTAATCTGAATAGCATTTCCCAAAAGAATTTTTCCATATCGTTTTTCCGCATCTTTTTAAGAGAAAACTTTATACAGGTACACTATTTTATTTACTTATATTTCATTTTTATAGATGGTTATCCCAATTCATATTAACTAAGTTTTTCAATCTTTAATACAAATTATTACATTGTAGACTTTATGTTCTTATATTTAACAGCACTCCCCTTCTCTCTGGTACAATAATCTCAAATACTGGGAATTGGAGACAAAAATATGACAAAACGAAAGCTGATCATTGGGCAGAATCTTGCTGGTCACTATGTGGAAAAAATACAAGCGGCGATTCCTGATTGGGAGATTATTGCCGGCAGGGATTCGTCTGTCTGGCAGGATGAACTTGCTTCTGCGGAAGTTATTGCTGGCTGGCGAAAGGGAATGGAGGATGCGCTGAAGGGAGACACAAAGCTTAAGTGGCTTCAGACCTGGAGTGCTGGTGTCAATTCCCTTCCTTTAGAGGCTCTCGAAGAAAAAAATATTTCGGTAACAAGTGCCAGCGGTGTTCATGCAAATCCTATTTCTGAAACCATATTTGCTCTAATGCTTGCTCTGACAAGAAAAATTCATACGTACATAAGAAACCAGCAATTAAAGACCTGGCACAATGCTGGTTTAAAGCTTGAAATTCATCATAAAACAGTGGGTATTTTAGGGATAGGCGCTATTGGCAAAGAGACAGCGAAAATAGCTAAAGCGTTTGGAATGACAGTGCTTGGAATGCGTTTTTCCGGTCAGCCGGAAGAATACGTGGATAAAATGTACACACCCGATCACTTGAATTCTTTGCTTCCTGAATGTGATTATGTAATTGATACACTGCCTTTAACCAGGGAAACTCATCATTTAATCGGCAAAGAACAATTCGATCTCATGAAAAAGACTGCCTTCTTTATTAATATTGGCAGAGGCGATTCTGTAGTCGAAGAAGATTTAATTTCAGCATTAGAACAAGGACTTATTGCCGGAGCTGGACTAGACGTATTTGAGACAGAACCATTGAACGAAAGCAGTCCGCTATGGGAGATGGAAAATGTAATCATTACACCTCATACCGCCGGGGCAACCGAGTATTATGACCAGCGTGTAATAGATGATATTTTCATCCCTAATTTGAGGCAGTATCTTCAAAATGAAACTCCGTCTATTAATTCTGTCTGTTATAAAAAGGGATATTAACCGATTAAGCCGCCTTCCCTATTCCATAACTCTCGACTCTCTTAAATGGGGAGGCTTTTTTAATGATTACATCTATTTTATTATGATTTATCTAAGAAAAAGCCGCAGCCATTGAAGTGGGCATGCAAAATTCTGGCTTGAGAGCTGCTGCTACGGGCATTTTTCGAAACGCTTGCTTCTGTTTCCCCGTTCTATTGTATGACATAATATTTCAGGACCTGCAACCTAAATACATATAAAAAGGGCCGTCTGCTGACAGCCCTTCTTTTATTTTAAAAAACTAAATGGAAGGAGATACATTCTTCATTTCACTTAATTTTATATTCAGCATACGAAATGTCTTCTTTAAATCTTCCTTTGGCAGATCAGCATACGCATCCCCAACACTTACTTCGAAGCAGCATTCGTTTTCTGTTTTTTCTTTTAAATAGCTGGTTAACCCTATGCCGGCAGCTTCATAAATTTCTACTAAAATAGGTTCAAGCTTCTCCTTTGGCAGGGCAATATGGACATGGAACATATTAGAAACAGGCTCTTTCGGCTTTGTGGAGACATTCTGGCAGCCATTGAACAACGCAGCCAATTCCTTCGCCTCATGATAGTACTGCTCCATTTTATGAATTCGCTGATTAAAGTAATAATCGGAGCTGATAATATAAGGATACAGACTGATTAAATCACCGCCATGACGCCTCTTCCATACTTTTGATTCTTCTGTGAATTCTTTATCTCCTGCAAGAATGGCCCCCGAAATTCCTCCGACTCCTTTATACAAAGATACATAAACACTATCAAACAGGTCACAGACCTCTGAAGCGGTCTTTTGATAATACGGAAGAATTTCAAACAATCTTGCTCCATCCAGCTGCAATTTGATCCCTTTTTCTTTGCAATAAGCAGAAATAGCTTCAAGAGTTTCATACTCCGGCAATTGGCCGCCAATTTCCCGCTGGGGCAATTCTAGCAATAAACATGCGATATTATCACTCATGCTAACCACATCTTCTAAAGTAATCAATCTGTCTTTGTCCGCGAGTAGAATGGATTCTATACCATGCAATTCCTTTAAACCGTCTTCCTCATGGATTTCCAGGTGGGATAGTGGATGATAGGCGACTTTTTTAATTCCTTTTTTATCACACCAGATTCTTAGTGCAATTTGCTGAGCCATCGTTCCGCTCGGGAAAAACACGGCAGTCTCCTTTCCCAGAAATGCTGCCATTTTATCCTGGAAGTCTTCTATAAGCTTCCCGGTTCCATATATATCGCTTTCCGCTCGGCCATCTACTTCTTTTATGGCCTGCTTTAAAATTCCAACATCTCTTTTTCCATGGCCTCCTGCTTGATAGGCGGTTTGTTTGAAGGCCTGGAATAAAGTTTTAGTTTCACTCATCGTTATTACTCCTTTAGGATACTTTTCTGAGAGCTTAAATAAATACAATATTTCAACACTATTATTATCTCAAATCAGTTCCAAAAAGAATATAAGCGGATTAAATTACACCAGGTTATTTGTTAAGGAGCAGGTTGATGCCTATCTCCATTTCATTTTCACATGAAATAGTGAAGGCTGCCACTCGCCATGGAATTTCATCTGCCGTAAAAATGTCTTTAATTTCTAGAATCTCATTTACATACAGTTGAAAATTCGTCCTGGAATCTTCACTGCTTATCATTAAAAAATCCTCTCCCTCCTCAAATCGATAGTTCTTAATAGTACATACATTAAAAACAGCTATGTGTTTTATTGCAATTTGAATTTCATAAAGTTCAGCATGATTTTTTAATTCACTAATGAATTTGTCCAGAGTTATCCCGGCCATGATCATCCTCCTTTTTCTCCATCATAAATCATTGCACCCTTGTACCAAAGTCATAGGATTCGTGTGTCCTTTCAAAATGGCTCCGGTATACAAAATAGCTGCGTTTTCACCTGAGCATAATTGGCCTTCAGCTGCACCTGTTAAAAGAAATGTTTTAAACTAATTTGTTATTGTCTGCAGTGAATTAGATTAATTAATTGCACAATTATCGTTACATTTGGCAGCTGCCAAAAGGATAGGAGCTCAAATCGGGTTATTGCACCCCTGCCAAGCCTCACCTAAACGTATATGAGCTATTAACGAAAATTTATGAGCTGTTTCTCAGAAAATATGAGCTGTTTCTCAGAAAGTATGAGCTGTATCTCAAAAAATACAAGCTGTTTCTCATAATATTTGATCTGCAAATATTTTATACACCCCTGCCCACCCAGGGGTAAGATGCTATACACAGAAAAAGCAGGAATGCTGGTCATTCAACATTCCTGCCTTTTTATATAGAGCTTCGTTTTATTCTTACCTTCCTGCTTTCCCCGGTTCAACACCCAGCTCATCTAACTGAGTTTTCACATCATCCATAATGGCTTCGGCCTTTTTCTTTGTAGCTGAATCCAAATTATCAAACATATCATGATGTCCACCCTTGCCCGGAAGTTCGGCTCCCAGCTTTTTTAATTGCTCTTTTGCTTGTGCTTCAGTAATGGTTCCGGCTTTTAGCTTTTCCAAAATGGCCTCTGCTTTTTTCTTTGGCGCCGTATCTAGATTGGCAAACATATCATGGCGGCTGCCTCTTTCCGGAAGCTCCACTCCCAGCTTAGCCAGCTGTTCTTTTGCCTGTGCTGCAGTAATTGTTCCTGCTTTCTTTTTGTCCATAATGGCTTCTGCTTTATTCTTGGTCGCCGTATCTAGATTGGCGAACATATCATGGCGGCCGCCTCTTTCCGGAAGCTCAACTCCCAGTTTAGCCAGCTCTTCTTTTGCCTCGGCTTCTGTGATCGTACCTGCTTCTTTTTTATCCATTATAGCCTGGGCTTTTTTCTTTGTTGCTGTGTCTAGATTGGCGAACATATCATGGCGGCCGCCTCTTTCTGGAAGCTCCACTCCTAGTTTAGCCAGCTGCTCTTTTGCCTGTGTTGCCGTGATCGTTCCTGCTTCCTTTTTATCCATAATGGCCTGGGCTTTTTTCTTGGTCGCCGTATCCAGATTTACGAACAGATCACGGTGCCCACCTTTTACCCCAAGCTCGACTCCAAGTTTTGACAGCTGCTCCTTTGCCTGTGCTGCCGTGATCGTTCCTGCTTCCTTTTTATCCATTATTGCCTGAGCTTTTTTCTTAGTGGCAGCGTCTAGATTTGCAAAAAGGTCACCTTTTCCTCCTTTTTCTGGCAATGTAACACCTAATTTGGCTAATTGTGATTTTGCCTCTTCCATAATCTTATCTACTTTTTGCTGGGTAGCCGTATCTAAATTCTGGGTCCAGCCCCCCTTTAAGGTGGAAGCGGATGTGTCCGTTGCTGCATAGGCGGATACACCTGCTGCTCCAAGAATTCCTATTGATAATGCTCCAGCTGCTGCATATCCTGCTATTTTTTTCTTCATGTTCTCTTCCTCCAAAAAATGTATTTTGTTCTTGCTGATAAAGGCTGTCTGTTCTGTACATTGACTACTTTAACCATGAATGGTGAAAAAACGGTGAAAAATGTAAAGCATTACTAACTTTCTTAAAAAAATAAGCAAAAAAAATACAAGCCGAATGATCCGGCTTGCACTTCATTTCCCTTATGTCTTCTTCACTCACAAGAGTGTCATTTTTTCTTTTCTTCAATCATTACAACTATTTTTCCAGCTTCGATTTGTTCCATATACCTATTAGCTTCTGCTTCCGATGCACCATTTTCTTTTAGATGGTCGTCCAGCTGAGGCTCAACTTCCATAAAGAAACGCATAACTTTTTGGAAGAAAGAATCTTCATGATCGTGGTCAAGAGTTGTAATGACATTCACTTCCAGAGACTGATCGGCATTTTTGAAAGCTAAGTCCTTTTCGTCCCTGGCAATAAGTGTGAACACATGGTCTTCAAATCCTCTTCCTTTTATTTTATCAATGGCATCCATTGCCTCCTGAGTTGAGTTATACACACCATATACGCTCTGATTCATGATTTTATCCTCCTTTTAACCTTTCTTTTCTTTCTTTAGCCTTTTAAGAATCGTTATAAACCGGCTGCCATTTCAATGTCTTCGCCTGTTAGGCCATATAGAAAAACACCTTTATGTTATATAGATTATCTATACGGCATAAAGATGTTTTATTTTTTAAGGCTCTTTTCTTAAAGATTGTTGTTATTTAATAAGTTTTACAAAGTCATTTCATTGTTAAATTAGGTTGATTGGAGCGTAAGGTGCGAGACTCCTGCGGGAGCAGCGGGACAGGTGAGACCCCGCAGGCAAAGCCGAGGAGGCTCACCGCCCGCCCCGCGGAAAGCGAGCATCCTGGAGAGGAAATCAACCTACTTGGTCGATAGCAACAAAGTTTGCGAAAACAGCCTTTTTTAAAGATTAAAGGTCATCCAGCCTCCTATAAGGCATGAATATAATCCTTCAATGTCTGCTGTAACGTTCCTTTTGTTTCTGCTTTTTTCTCAAAGGAAACTCCTAAGTGGATCATTTTTCTTACAAGTTCTGCGCGCAGCCCTGTAATGACAGCCTTGCATCCCATCATAGAAACTCCATTTAATATTTTTTCAAAATGAACGATAACATCTACGTCCATGCTGGTTATTCCAGACATGTCCATTATCAAGGTTTGAATACTTAAAGAGGATATATCTGACAATACTTTTTCTTCAATGGTCTGCATTCTGTAAGGGTCAATCGTTCCGATCAATGGCAGAACAGCTACCCCAGTACTGATCGGTATAATGGGAACCGATAAATGTTCCACCAGTTTTCTTTGAGAATTAAGCATTTCATCCTTGTAATTTGAATAGCTTATGAAAAAAGTGTTCAGGAACTGGTCTACGCTATCATTGATTTTCTTCTCCATAGCGTAAAACTCTTCGCGTTTGGTAGCTTCGCTGCTTAATCGGTCATACTGATACAGAAAATGCCATACAGTCCTTCTAATAGCCTGTACCCATTCAAGCTTGAATGAAAGGGTTAAAGCGTTCTTCGCCCATGCCTTCCCTTCCTGCTGCGCAAAACTAATGAGATCTGCTTCTTTTTGCTCTACAATGTATAGAACTAACTTTTCAGCATTTTTTAAAAGATTGATATTTCCTTTTTGCAAAATTTCACTAATTTTACCTGCAACATTTACCGCCTCGGATAAAAGCTTTTCCTCAAATTTCTCTCTGTTCTGAAGGAAAAATTCTGTAATGTGGTCTCTTTCTTTTTGTGTGATTTCCATTTTATGTTCTCCTCTCTAGTTAAAATTCTAAGTGGGTATAGCCATTAATGGCCTGCGTATCACCATCGGAATGTATATATAATTTCTTTTCCTGTACTAAAATTCCTTCTTACTTTTTTACTATTTCAAAAAAACTATATCCTTTTTTGTGGCTATTAGTCAAAAAAGAAGCAGAATCATAGTGTCCTGTAAGGTTAGCTTGTATCCTCTAAGGTTCACTGTCTTTTGAACTTTGCTATGTTTCTTCCGCCATCCAATTACGCACTTTATCCGCAGCCGTGCCTGAACTGCTGCCTGGCTGCCTCCGGATTTAAAGCTTCCTCGAAAGTATCGTAAGGCTGCTGGATTGAGACAGCTGCGGTTAGAACATCATAAAGATTGTCATAGGCTGTTTAACTTACCCGGCTAGCGCAGGTACATGGAATGTTGTACTTATGTCCATTTCCTAATACCGGCGGGAACTTTTCCTTACGCTGTTTGGGCATAGAATTCTGCCTTCCCCTGTAAAAATTATATCAGCCTCATTAACCTTCTTCTAAACTTGCAGTGTGCTGAGCATCCATTTGAACCAGAAATATAGCAAGCGCCTATTGCATATACACAAATATCTTTACACCCGGTATCCAGTTTCACACTCCTATTTAAAAGGCCATTCCCTAAGGAACGGCCTCTACATTTTATTTAATTGTAATTGTTTTTACTTCGTTTGGAACCAGCTTTAAGAATTTTTCTTTATGACTAGGAAGAGGCTCTTCCTTCAAATTAACTTCTTCCAAAGCTTCCAAAGCTATACCTTTCAGCTCCAGCGAACAATCAATTGTTGTCGGGTTGTAGAAACGGGCAACTAATTTGTCTTGTTTTTCCGCTTTCTTCAGCGTACTTAGAACAAGTCCATTCAGCTCTGCTGTTAAAAGACTAAATGAAGCTGGCACACTGTGATTCTCTTTATTCAGCTTCATCGCATCGTGCGGAAGTTTATTATAAGCCAGGAATGAAGTCGTATACTCTGAGGAGATACGAGCGGCCTCTGCATCTTTCCGATTTCCTTCTAAATAAGCAATCGCAAGATCAAATGTCCATTCTCCCAGCATTTGAGAGTCCGGAGTTGGCAGCTTAATTCCTGAAGGCCTTCCCGGGCGGCGGACAAGTTCTTCTTTGCCAAGGACACCTATACTCCTAAACAGGGTGACTGCGATTGTGTCAAAATTCTGGCCGATAATCTCATATTCACGGACACTGTTAGTCATCACCAGCACAGACTTCTCTTCGTTCTCTAAGCCAGCATAACTAAGGAACGGATAGATGGAATCTGGCCTTTCATCCCAACCCTCTGATTCCCATACTGCTAAAGCTTCATCAACCACACTTCGTTCAATTGTTCCAAATTGATTGTCAGCAAACGAAAACGCGCTGGAAATATGAGTTGGTATCAACACTCGCACTCTATGATCCTTAGCTGTGTTGTTGATGGTGAAAGAGACATCCATCCTTCTTTCGCTCATAGGTACCATTAAACGGATGGCAGCCTGTAAAACAACACTTTCACCGCCATGTTTTCTGGCTTCCAAATTTTGCGGGAGTTCCCACTCATATCGGATTGTTACAAAATGCGCATTCAGTGTGGACTGTATTTCAACCTTTGCGTCCATCACTTCGTTTTCACTATAACGCACTTTGTCTCCTGCTAATGGAGAGAAGTCATATTCATCTCCATCATCTCCTGCATTTTCTAATCCAAGCACACCGTTATAGGTTTCACCGCTTTTTTTATCGGAAATTGTCAAGGTTCCGTTTGATTCCACAATTATTCGATAATCATCTGTCTCAATTGCTTGTTCTTGTGAAACATCCACAGACTTTCTGATATTTTCTCCCTGTTCCACCCAATATGTGATATATCCAAGCGAAGGAAGGACAGGCTTCATTTGAATGGTATAACGTATGAATGGATCATAATTGCCGTAATGGACGATTTGTCGGTCAATGAGTCCCGGATCAATGACTTCCTGGTCAAGAATCTCATACGCAAGCTCCATACCTTTTTCATCAACGAGGCGAAACGACTTGAATTTGGTAGTGACTGTAGTCGTATATACCGCTTCTCTTTCATAAGGAAGCAGATTGAAGAGAACAAGGCGGTCCTCTAAACGATGCGTATCAACATGATCTGCAATTTTTCTCTTATAGAAATCAATCAGCCGGTCTGTTCTTTCTTCTGCATTGTGGAAACGAGCCATAATCTCAGCATGTACTTTATCAGAGCAGCAGCATCCGATGCTGTCATGGGCATGATTTTTCATGATTTCTTTCCAAATTGGTTCGATCAGTCCATGATGGTACTCGAATCCAAGCTTATAAGCCATGGCTGCCAATGGCTCAAGATGCTTGGTAATTTTATTTTCAATTCGCGTATTCGCCGACTTTATATCTGCACGCGTTGAGTAAATACTTCTGTGAACACGCTGGTATTTACCATCGAGAAACTCCCCATATATTTCATCGAGACCTTCTTGCTTTTCAATCTTTTCTAAAAGGTCTTCATACCGGCTAAGGAAAAATTCCCGGTCTGGATAGAGTTTTTTCAATGTTTCTATAACGTCATAAATATTCTGCTGAATAGGCATTTGATCATGGCCGTTCGGCAGCAGAACGTTCTCTCCAGTAGCCCCGCGGTCTAGTACAGTGAAATATTTATCCATCCGCGCTTGAAGAGATTCTTCTTCTACAGGCAGATACTTTCCGATCGCATATCCAAGCGGCATGAGCTGTACAAGAACTTTGGAGCCGCTGCTTGAAGTCCAATAGAATTCCGTTTTATCGGTTCCGTGACGTTCTGAAGTCCCCCGCCAAAAAATAGCGTACTTTATATCAAAGCCATTTAGAATTTGAGGCATTTGAGCAGATTGGCCAAATGAATCCGGCAGATATCCGATTTGCATCGGTTCTCCAAATTCTTCACTATCTTTAATCCCGTAATAAAGGTTACGGACGATTGACTCTCCGCCGACTACCATTTCATCCGTCTGAGTATACCAAGGGCCAATGATTAACTTGCCAGCCTGAACCAGCTTCTTAACCCGGTCTCGCTGGTCGGGGCGGATTTCAAAGAAGTCCTCGAGTATAGCAGTCTGCCCGTCCAATACGTAATAAGGATAATCTGGGTCTGTTTCCAGACGGGTTAGTATTTCTTCCATATTATTAATAAGAAGAATTCTGGATTCCTCTGTTGAAAAATACCATTCGCGATCCCAATGCATATGAGGGACGATGTGTACGTTCTTTGCCAAAATTCTTCACCTCTATTCCTTATTAAGCTGCTTTTTCCTGCAGCGCTTTCTCGTAGCCTAACTTCTTAATTTTTTGTTTTCGAGTTAAGATAAGCAGTGCAGTTGATATTGCTGCACCAATCAATGCGGAACCAAGCCAGATGACTCCATTCATCAGGGCCCCATCTCCTCCTTGCAGTAACGCTAACGAGAAGATACCGGCTCCAGGTACATTCAACCCAATATCCGTAACAGCTACCATTGCTCCTGTAACTGCTGATCCAATGACAAGCGATGGTATCACACGGAGTGGATCATTAATCATAAACGGAATCGCACCTTCTGTAATTCCGGCCAGGCCAAGGACCCACGTTTGTTTACCTACAGCCTGTTCATTTTTATTAAAGGAACGTTTAGAGATTAGTGTAGCAGCAGTAACCGAAAAGGCTGAAACCATTTTTACAGAAGCAAAAACAGCATAAGGGATAAAATTCCCGCTTGCCATTGCACCAATACAGAAGGTATAGGCGGCTTTATTAACCGGGCCTCCAAGGTCAAACGAAACAAACGCTCCAATGAGAGCACCAAGAACGAGGGCGTTCGCCCCTGACAAGCCTCCCAGCCAATCAATAAGCGATGTATTCAGCCAGGCAACAGGCTTTCCTATTACAAACAGCATAATCAAAATGGTAATAAGGGATCCAAACACTGGATATACCCAGAAACTGATAAAACCTGCAAATGTTCCCCGAGACTTAATTTTAGCCTTCATATATTTAAGCAAGTACCCGGCAAGGAAACCTCCGAGCATGCCTCCTAAAAATCCGCTGCCAATCATATTCGCTGCAACGCCAGCTGCAAATCCAGGTGCAAGTCCTGGCTTATCTGCAATGGAGTAGGACATATACGCTGCAAGAATAGGTACCATTAAGGTGCTTAGCAGCAAGCCGCCAAGTGTTTTAATTTGAAATAACCACGATCCTTCTTGTGCCAGTACCTTCTCCAAATCAAGGCCCTGAGCAATTAAAGTCGCAAAAGCTGAGATCATACCGCCAGCCACAATGATCGGAATGATATAGGAAATACCCGTTAAGATGGCATCCTTGATCTCTGTCTTTACAGACTTTTGGTCTTCTGTTTCATCGTCATGTTCCAGAATAGCTGCATCTGCTCTGGGAGTACGTTTTTTATTAAGAATTTGTACAATTAGACTTTTACTGTCTTTTATTGGTGAAGCAACACTCGTTTTGATTCGGGGAAGATGATGATAGCGCTCTTCATCTTTTACCGCTACATCATTGGCAAAAATAACCCCTGCGGCCTTGCGGAGCTGAGATTTGGTATGTTTGTCTTCAATACCGTTTGCTCCCTGCTTTTCAACTTTTACGTCTACATTCAGCTCTTTCCCTGCTTTTACTAAGGCTTCAGCAGCCATGTAAGTGTGGGCTATTCCCGCCGGACAGGCTGTAACAGCTAAAATCAGCGGACGCTCCTGATGTGATTCTAAAGTGATAACAGGTTCTGCCGCCTTAGATTCTCCAAGATGATTAAAAAGTTCCTGTGCAGTCCGGCATTGAACCAGCTCTTCTTTATAAGCTGGGTCCGACAGACGTGTCACTAATTCAGATAATAATGCCAGGTGTGTGGATCCTGCTTCTGAATTCGGAATGGCGAGTAAGAAAACAAGGTCCACCTGATTGGCAGGGTCTATGCTTTCCCAGTCTGTTATTGGTTTTTGTAATGTCGCAACAGCAAAGGCTGCTTCTTTAACTGCAGCTGATTTACCATGCGGGATGGCAAGCCCCTTTTCAAATCCAGTTGGCGAAAGCCGCTCACGGTCTAGTACAGCTTGATAAAACGCATCTGAATCACTAAGTTTGCCTGAGTCTGCTAACGCTTTAACAAGAGCTCGTATGGCTTCGTCTTTTGCAGTAAACTGCTGGTTAATTTGTATCAGATCTATTGAAGTTGCAGCTTGTAGATTCATATAACAACCTCCATTCAAAGTAATCGCTTACAACCTTTATCTTACACCTAATGAAAGCGGATTCTTACATTTTGTCAGCACATTCACATACGGGTTTAATATAAGAAAAACGCCGTGTATTTATACACAGCGTTTTCGATAGGCTTCTACGAGCAAGCGGCCGACAATCGCCATTGGGACAAAGTTTGTCGTGTTGTAACCATTCGTTTCTTCCTTTGGTGCATAACAATATAGCATCAGATCGGCAAGATTAGAAAGTCTGCTTTTACCAAAGTGGCTGATTCCAATCACTCTTGCCTCCTGCTTTTTAGCAAGTACCGCAAGATCTAAAGTCTGCTCCGTTTCACCTGACTGACTAAGTAAAATAACAACATCCTTTTTTCGGAAATGCTGAAGGGCAGCAATATTCTCATGACGATGCTCAGAAAAGGTCACTTCCTTATGGAATGCTTTAATATTCATAACTAGAAGCTCGCTTATTGCCGCCTGGGCTCCTGCACCAAATACGAGTAATCGCTGAGACGCTGCCATCCAATCCGCTGCCTGTCCGATCATTTTCTCATCCACTAGGTCCCAGGTTTTATCCAGTTCCTGCCTAAATGAGCTCTCCTCCTTTTTCAAGGCAGAAAGCTCATCCTTTAATCGCAGTTTCAACTGTGTAAATCCTTCATACTCCAGCTTCTTCATAAGGCGCATAATGGAATTAGGAACCGTGAATGTTTCCTTTGCCAAGTTCTGAATCGACATACCCACCACCAACTCACGGTGACTCAATATATACTCAATAATCTGTTCTTCCAAATCTGTTAATTGAAATTCATGCTTTCGATATCGTTCTTCCAGCGTAAGCATTATGCGTCCCTCACCTTTAGGATCCATTACTCGTTTATTTATCTCGATATTTTCATATATAAGCTGACCACTCTTTGAGTCAGTATTCTTCCCCTTTTAACATGATAAAACCATTCCATTCAAATTTTATATGAACTGCCATTCTCTAAAAGGTTAGAAAGCACACACACCCGGCCCTTATCAACTACCTTTTAAACCAGTCCGCATTTTCATCCATATGAACAAACGGGATGTCGGTATCAATCTCCCCAGTTATTCGTTTAATCTTTACATCCTCCCCCTGAAGCCATTTAGCAAAGTCGAATTCAACCGGCTGCTGGTCTCCGCCAAGCGCCATCCATGTTTTCATCTCTCTAGGAAAATAGGCAGATGTATGAATCGTTCCCGCCCAGCTGCTATACAGATTAGAAAAGACTCCCTGAGCAGGGTCATTTAACAGTCTGAAGGCCTTTTGAGCGCTAGACAGCCTCTCCTGCTGTTCTTGCATAATTTCCAGTCTGCGTTTTGAATCTACAAGATGATTCCGGTTTTCATGCTTCAAGATTTCAAAATGATTGGTGCAGGATCTCGACTGACGAACCTCCACTCCTCTAGGAGAGGTCTCGATGATATATGTCTCATTGCTCTTATCGTGTACAATGTAGCTGAACGAATGGCGGTGAGGGATCTCCTTCAGCATCGCAACTGCTTCCTCTACATTGGCGCATGCTTCTAATATAAGACGTCCGATCATGCAGCAGATGAAGCCGTCTCCTGGATTTTTGCGGTGCATAAAGTTATAGCCGATAGCAAGCCCCTTTTCATTCATCCCATCCATTCGGCCGGTAACCCGCTGGCTTGGTCCAGCAATCGCATATCCCTGATCCTCAGGCTGGTAAAATACATACCGCCCTTCATAGGTTTTTGGGTGATAATCATAGTTACGGATTAAATAATGATCTCCAGTTAAAATGGAACAGCCTGACTTGACATAATCCAGGCGGTAGCCGCCAAACTCCTGAAGCACACTTTCCATCGGCCACTCCAGAGCAGCCTGCAGCCCCAAAAGCTCGTCCCAGACGCCAGGAGCAAAGGGCATAATCGCTTTTTTCACTTCTTGTGCCGAAACGGTAAATCTAGGCTTTCTCACCTTCCATTGATTTTCCCGATTTTTAACGGTCAGTGAATCTTTTATCCTTTCACCCTGATAGCATCCAAAATCATAATGTGTTCCCCTAAACTGAATCACATCGCTATATATCTGTTTCATGGTGTTCCCTCATTTACAGTGATATTATATATAAACAATAAACGAATAAGGTAAAGCCCTTCACCTCATCCCCGTATTTTCTTCCTTCCATTATAATATTGATACAAGGATTTCTGTTGGTCAATTAATTGAAATGAGGAGGATTTAACTGCAAAAAAGCATGGGAAATCTACCCATGCTTGATTGTAAGGGGCAAAAAAGATCACACCATTACTTTGCATATATCATTCGTAAACTCTACTGGATCTTGGATGGTCAGGCCTTCAATCAGCAGCGCTTGATTGTATAACAGATTAGTATATAAATTTAACTTCTCTTTATCTTTTTCAAAGGCATTTTTTAAGGATTGGAAGACCTCATGATTGGTGTTAATTTCTAACACTTTTTCAGCCTCTACATTCTGGTTGTTAGGCATAGATTTCAATATTTTTTCCATTTCTATGGAAACCTGGCCGTCCGCAGCGATACAAACGGGATGTGATTTTAATCGTTTTGATGCCCGTACATCCTTTACTTTTGAGGATAAAACGTTCTTCATATAATCAAAGAGCTCTTTATTTTCGCCGTCTTCTGAAGCATCCGTCTGATTATTTTCTTCCTCAAAACCCAGATTTCCGCTTGATACAGACTTGAATTCTTTTTCCTTGTACGACATGAGCATTTGAATGGCAAATTCGTCTATATCATCGGTGAAATAGAGAATTTCATAGCCTTTGTCAGCTACTAATTCGGTCTGTGGCAGTTTTTCAATTCTTTCCTGCGATTCTCCTGATGCATAATAGATATATTTTTGTTCCTCAGGCATCCTATTAACATATTCATCTAAGGTTACGAGCTTCTTCTCTTTTGAAGAGTAGAACATTATTAAGTCCTGCAAAGCTTCCTTATGAGTACCGTAGTCACTGTACACTCCGTATTTTAACTGTCTGCCAAAGGCTTTATAAAATTCTTCGTATTTCTCTCTCTCATTCTTCAACAAGCCTTGCAATTCACTTTTAATTTTTTTGCTGATATTTTTCGCGATCAGCTTTAGCTGCCGGTCATGCTGTAAAATTTCTCTGGATATATTAAGAGATAAATCATCTGAATCAACCATTCCTTTGACAAAGCTAAAATGGTCAGGAAGAAGATCGGAGCATTTATTCATAATTAATACACCATTTGAATAGAGTTCCAGTCCTTTTTCATATTCCGAAGTATAATAGTCGAAAGGCATTTTCTCTGGAATAAATAAAATAGCGTTATATCTAACAGCTCCGTCTACACTAACATGTATATGCTTTAGAGGCTTGTCAAAACCGTAATGCTTTTCTGCATAAAAATTCTCGTAATCTTCTGAAGTGAGTTCACTTTTATTCTTTTTCCAGATAGGAACCATGCTATTGACGATCTGCTCTTCTTTCAGCTCTTCAAATTCATTTTCGCTGCCTTCTTTAAGCTTTCTCTCGGTCACATCCATTTTAATAGGATAGCGGATGAAGTCAGAATATTTTTTGATGATCGCTTTTAAACGGTATTCTTCCAAGTACTCGTCATAGCTTTCTTCTTCCGTATTCTCTTTAATTTTTAAAGTGATTTCAGTTCCTGCTGTGTCCTTTTCATACGGCTCAATTGTATAACCGTCAGCACCTGAAGATTCCCACTTATAGGCAGTATCGCTGTCCAAGGCTTTAGTAATGACAGTAACTTTATCAGCTGTCATAAAGGCGGAATAAAACCCAACTCCGAACTGGCCGATGATTTCATGGCCGTCTTCCACTTGGTTTTCTTTCTTAAATGCTAAAGAGCCGCTTTTGGCAATAATTCCAAGATTATTTTCAAGCTCTTTCTGCGTCATGCCAATCCCAGTATCCGAGATGGTTAATGTTCGATTATCTTTGTCCGCTGAAACCTTTATGTAATAGCTGTCCTTGTCGAAGCTTAAACGCTCATCTGTCAGCGCCTTATAATACAATTTATCAATGGCATCGCTGGCATTAGAAATTAACTCTCTTAAAAAAATTTCCTTCTGAGAATAAATCGAATTAATCATCATTTCTAAAAGCCTTTTAGACTCTGCTTGAAATTGTTTGGTCTGCATTTAACGATCTCCTTTCGAAATTCAACTTATTTATTTTACATACGTTCATTTTAGCACTCTGCGCAGACGAGTGCTAATCAATATTTAAATAACATATTAAGGAGTTTGGTGTCAATCATTATCGTTAGGATTTCTCCGGATGCTCGACATATTAAAAAGGCATATGCTATGGGGAGAATTGAAGTTTACGAGAGCTATATTGAATGTTACGGGGAATTCAGAAATTCACAGGGGTTTCCAGCTTTTTATTGGGATTTTGTCTGCACTGCCCGTATATGAATTCTAAGCCCCGTGTGGATGAGGCAAACAATGCAGTCGAAAAAAGCATCTTTTAACATAAAGATGCCTTTTTCCAAATGCTTTATTCTTGAAAATCCACTTTTATCCTAATCGATAGATTAAAAATCTCTCATTCATATTGCGTGCATACTCGGGCAATTCAATTTCTTTAATGAGTTGAAAATCCGTATCGTTTTCTAGATAGTATATATAATCAAGCGGTGGATAGTACAATATCAGCTCAACTTGCCGATTAAATTCCTCCACAGACTGGAGAATATGATTGACTACTTTTATAAACACCTTCCCGGAAAATGGATTAAAAAAATAAAAGCGGTTATCCGATGGGTCAATGCTGTAGTCCTCCGCCAGGCAGCAGCGAAATTGAATGTTATTACGAATCATATTGCCTTTGAAATAAGTATTCCGATTTTTTACAGCATCCTCATAGAAACCCTCATCCATTTCTATCCCAATAGCAGAAGAATTGAATAAGTGATGAATATAAAAGTTTAACCTGCCTTTCCCGCATCCAAAATCAACAACCCGGTCATGGCTATTCAACTCGTAATGACTAAATAATACTTCTAGCGCGCTATACGGTGTTGGTTCGTACCGATGATAATGCAAAGATTTATGAAATCCCTGCTGGTCTCCTGCCGTCTTGATGTTGAGCAGCTTATCGTAATAATATTCTTTCATGTTAACTCCTGTCTCTTTCTCTATCTTAAAGTTTCTATCTTCTTATTATACCTAATCGTACAGCAAGAATATTTATCCTCGCTCTCGCTATTTGTGTCTATCCGGGTTTCGTTAACAAATAGCTATTTCTTCCTTACAATCTATCACGAAACCAGGCGCTGACTTCCCAGCACATACAATTCTCTAAAACTATTACTATTTTTCAGTGTCATATTATGAGCTTCTCTCATAGGATATAAAAAATAAAAGAGAGAAGGAATGCAATGAATCAGTCAAATTCCCTTCGATTAAGTCCTCCTCAGTTCACTTATTTTAATGAAGTCAAGAATTCAATAGGTAAAGATCCGCTTGTTAATGTAAAAGAAATAAAAGAGCTTCCAAATGGTGAATATCTTATCCCGGTTATTGTACAAGGCAGCAGTAAAGCCAGAGCATTGGCTGCTATTCTAGAAAATCGAAAACACTTTGGGAACATCGTAGTAAATACAGTGGTGATCGTTCGCGGGAAAACAGTAAAGCCACTAAAAAAGAATTTTACTCCGCGCCAGCTTGAGGAATTATTTGACCAAGCCTTAAATACAAACCGCTATTTTAAAATGGCTGTATCACGATCTATTACTCCAGGTACAATCGGATTATTCCCCGTTTTTTCAAAAAGAGTCATCCAATTTTTTAACGATGACTTATCCGATCTATACAATAATTTTAATGGGGTTGCTGCCAATGTCTTCCGAGATGTATTGAAAGCTGAAATTAATAATATTCCGATAAACCCTTCAACAGCATCAGAGAAATAATCTAAAGGGCTAGCGGACCTCGCGTACGAGCTAGCTCAATAGGTTTGAGAGCAAAAATTCCAATCTGTTAGCAGCTTTTAAGTTCAGTTGCTGATTTAAAGATTAGACTTGGTTACAAGGGCTTTTCTCAGATAACTGAAATTGCACCTAAAAAAACGCCGGCTTAAACCGGCGTTTTTGAATGATTATAGATTTTCACCATTTGTTGAAATGACATCTTTATACCAGAAGAAGGATTTTTTCCTTTTACGTTCTAATGTTCCGCTGCCGTCATCATACTTGTCCACATAGATAAATCCATAGCGTTTAGAGAATTCGCCAGTTGATGCACTTACAAGGTCAATGCAGCCCCAGCTTGTGTAGCCCATTAGTTCAACCCCGTCTTCAATGGCTTCGCGCATGGCTTTGATGTGCTCGCGCAGGTAGTCAATTCGGTAGTCATCATTGATGGAGCCATCTTCTTCGACTTTATCGTACGCTCCAAGGCCGTTTTCAACTACGAATAAAGGTACCTGATAGCGGTCATACAGTTTGTTCAATGAGATTCTAAGACCAATCGGATCGATTTCCCAGCCCCAGTCACTTGCTTCGAGGAAAGGATTTTTAACGCCGGACATGATATTTCCCTGGGACTTTTCAAGTTCAGTTTTTTCTTTTTTCTCGGTCCGTGACATGTAATAGCTGAAGCCAATATAATCAACGGTGTGTTCTTTAATTAGTTCCAGGTCGCCTTCCTGGATATCAAGCTTAATGTTGTGCTCCTTAAAGTATCGTTTAATAAAGGCTGGATATTCTCCACGGACCTGTACGTCAGCGCAGAAATGATTGAACAGCCGCTCTTCCTGTAGGGCATACATCACATTCTCAGGATTGCTGTCGTAGGAATACACCGGTGCATATATGATCATACAGCCGATTTGGGCATTTGGGATAATCTCATGGCAGGCTTTCACCGCAATGCTGCTTGCCACGAATTGATGATGGAATGCCTGGAATGTTGGCTGGTACTTATCTTCTTCTTTTTGGATGGAGAAGCCAAGTCCCATGATCGGCATTATCAATCCGCTGTTAATTTCATTAAATGTCATCCAGTATTTCACCTTATTTTTATAACGATTAAAGATGGCATTTACGTATCTTTCAAAGAACGTAACAACTTCCCGGCTTCTCCAGCCGCCATATTCCTTCACAAGATTTACCGGCATTTCGTAATGAGAGATGGTAACAACCGGTTCGATCCCATGGTTATGCAGCTCATCAAAGACTCTATCGTAGAAAGCCAGGCCGAATTCGTTCGGTTCCTGCTCATCACCATTTGGAAAAATTCTTGTCCACGCAATGGACATGCGGAAAACCTTGAAGCCCATTTCAGCGAAAAGAGCAATGTCCTCTTTGTAACGGTTGTAGAAATCGATGCCTTCATGATTCGGGTAGCTGTATTTGTCTTTGTCGATTTCAAAGTTAAATCCAGGTTCCTGCAGAATGGTCAGTCTCTTTTTTCCACCTGGAAGAACATCTGCAATATTTAACCCCTTGCTGCCCTCATGAAAACCGCCTTCCATCTGATTAGCAGCTGTAGCTCCACCCCATAAAAATCCTTCTGGAAATCTCATATAAGTCTGTGTCATTGTATGTCCTCCCGTTTATAATTATTTAAGTAACCCAGGGGGCAATTTCCCCTGGATATGCCACTCTTACACTAATAAAGCCATAAATTTTTCTTTTGTATTTATTTTCCCTTCTTTTACCGGCGAAATAGATTGATAGCGGTCGGTATTTGTTATGATCACAGGAGTGATAAGGTCATAGCCTTCTGCTTTAATAGCCTCCATGTCAAATGTTACAAGCGTTTTGCCCGCTTCTACAAAATCTCCATCACTTACATGTGCAGTAAAGTACTCTCCATTAAGCTTAACCGTGTTTAGACCTACATGTATCAGGATTTCTGCCCCATTTTCACTTGTAATACCAATCGCATGCTTTGTTTTAAAGATGGTTGTTACTTTACCTGCTACAGGCGATACTACCTTCCCTTCTTCTGGCTTAATAGCAATACCCTGTCCCATAATTCCTGTGGAGAAAGTAGGATCGTTTACTTCACTAAGTGAGACAACTTCACCTTTAATTGGGCTGTACAGCTCTTCAGCTGCAACGATTACCTTGCGTCCATTAGTTTCAGCTTTTTCAGTAGCTGGCGCTTTGCCTTCTTCTTCACTTTCCAAATCTTCAAACCCAAGAATAAATGCTGAGATAGCACCAGCCGCGAAAGCAATTGGGAACCCTAGCACAGCAAGTACAAACGTTGAACCGATAAAGGATGCGATACCTGGAAGTCCGACATTTCCGCCTAGAATAAAGTATTTTACTCCGACGGCACTATAGTAAGCTCCTCCCACAGCTCCGCCAGCCAGTGCACCGATAAAAGGCTTTTTCAAGCGCATATTTACACCATACATAGCTGGTTCAGTTATCCCCATAAGAGCTGTAAGACTTGTAGTCATCGCCAGGGATTTAAAGGATTTATTTTTAGATTTCAGTGCTACTGCGAAAGCTGCACCCGCCTGGCCCATATTTGCCATAAACATGGAAGGCAGAAGGAAGTCATATCCTTTTGTGGCAATGTTGTTCATCGATATTGGAATGAATGCATAATGCATACCCGTCATGATGATGAGTGACCATGTGCCGCCTAATATCAGGCCTGCAAAAAGGCCTGTGTTAGCAAACAGTGCGCCAACTCCCATAGAAAGCCAGTTTCCTATAATTGAACCAAGCGGTCCCACTGCAATTAATGTAACAGGTACAATCACAAGCATTGTTAATGTTGGAACAACAATGAGCTTGAACATGCTCGGGATCACTTTGTCAATCCACTTTTCTACATAAGAAGCAATCCAGACCGCCAATAGAATTGGGATAACGGTAGATGAATACGTAACAGCAGTTACGGGAATTCCGAGAAAGGCAACCTTCTCACCGGAGCTTAACAAAGCCGTTATAGTTGGATGCAGGAGAGCTGCACCGATAGCTGCCGCTACATATATATTGCTGCCGAACTTTCTGGCTGCACTAACCGCCAATAGAATTGGGAGGAAGTAAAACGCTCCATCTCCGATAGCATTTAGAATGATATAGACTTGACTCTTATCCGAAAGCCAGCCAAATGTAAGAGCAATTGCCAGCAGCCCTTTAATCATCCCGGCACCGGCGATGGCTGGCAGGATTGGTGTAAATACACCTGAAATGACATCAAAAATTCCGCTTAAAACATTGGTCTTTTTTCCTGACTGTTTACTGCTTCCTTCCAGTTTAATAGAAGTGTTTTCTAAAATAGCGTTATATACTTTAGGAACATCATTGCCGATAATAATTTGGAATTGCGCACCGCTGATATTCGTACCCATGACACCTGGCACCTTCTCCAGCTGTTTGCGGTCCACTTTGCTCTGGTCAGCCAGATTAAATCTAAGTCTAGTCATACAGTGAATAACATGGTGGATGTTTTCTTCTCCGCCGACTAATTCAACAATACTGATAGCCATTTTCTTGTAGTCCATCCCAGGACCCTCCCTTTTGGTAAAAAAATAACCTGAACAGCTCCTGGGCACAGATAAAATAGTGCCAGTCAGCTGTTCAGGTTTTGCCTGCCCTTGCCAGTAACAATCCTGATAAACGGTGTATGAACTTTGTACGATCCATATTGTACGGCCAATACACTATGGAGAAATTTAGGATTGACAGGTTCAAGGGTATAAAAAAAACCCAAACCATGAGATACCTAAGTACCTTATGGTTTAGGTTTTGCCTGCTTAACCAGTAACAATCCTAGTAAATTAATTAATTTATAATTAAATTTTAGCATGCGCTTTCATTTTATGTCAACGCTTTCTTTTTGTTCTTTAATTAATTTCTGTTCACAACCCTGGCAATATGAATCGTTAAATAACCCATCTCTTCTTTAGTCAATGTATGTTTATGTGTTTTTTCAATATACTCCTTAATCTTCATGACACAGGCAAAGGCAGCTATATGCTTTTCTTTCACCATTTCGTAGAGAAAATCATCCTGGCTGTCTAAGTTGGTCTCACTGAAAAGACGCTGTGCGAAGAATTTAAGATGAGTTAAGAACCGGTAATAATTCAAAGATTCTTCATCGATCTCTATTTTAAAATGATACTTTACTATATTTAGTATATCCTGAGTTAATTTCGTAATATTTACTACATTAGGCATCTCTTCGTTCAACTCGGCATTGACCACATGCATGGCGATAAAACCTGCCTCATCCTCGGGAAGAGAAATCCCCAGTTTGTTCTGGATCAGGTTCAGCGCTTCTAAACCAACAGCAAGCTCCTCTCTGTATATTCTTTTAATTTCCCAAAGCAATGCATTAGAGATGGTAATCCCTTTTTTATGCCTCTCAATTGCAAAATTAATATGGTCTGTTAATGATACATAAATACTTTCATTCAGGTTTTTACCTAGTCTTACTTTCGCAAGATTGATAATTTCCTCGCAAATCTCCATATATTCCATTGGAACTTCATATAATAAGGTTTTAAATTTTTCCGAAACATCCTTACTGTCTAATTTAAAAATCTTCTCGACCTTGGATTCATCCACCATGTCGCCAGCCTTCTTTTGAAACGCCAGGCCTCTGCCCATTACAACTAATTCCTTATTTTGATTGTCCAGGACACTGATCACATTATTATTAAATACTTTTGCGATTTTCACATGTATCACCTTTATCCCGAAAATTGTAAGAAAATAAATAAAACCTAAAACTAATAAGGGTACATTAGCTTTAGGTTTTGCCTGATTTAACAGTAACAATCCATAATCTCAAATATATTAAAAAAATTCTATCATCATTTCAAGCTTCAAGCAATTATTTTTAGATGTTCTGGTAAAAAACCCTTCCACACTTCAAATGCGAAAGGATTTTTTCTATTTAGCTGGATCCGGCCGCAAGCCATTCTACCAATTCCACATGCCGCTCCCATAAATGAATATGCTCAACTGCATACACAGCTGCCTCTGATTCGCTTCCCAGGATATAGGAATTGACTTCTTCATTCGGGAGTTTCTTTTTGCCTGTTAAATAATCTATGACAAATGGATTCAACGCTTTCGCCCTTTTTATTAATCTTTTGGTTTTTTGAGTTAGTCCATTTTTTACATATTCAATGAGCAAGTTATTAAATGCTCCATGTGCGTTTGATTCTTCATTATATTTCTTCAATAAAGCCTCCGCTTCTTGAATATGACCGGCTTCTACATACGCTGTAAACAATCCATACCTTACACCTTGGTTGTCACCCGGGTTTAGTTCGAGAAGCTCTTCATACTGGGCTACAGCTTCTTGAAGTCTGCCCAGTGTTTGCAATAGCGCTGCATAAGTATATTTAACCCTCATATATGGACGGGTTTCAGTAAGCCCCCAAAAATATCCCTTATTATCCCTGATAAATGACTTACCAAGCTCTTTCTCCCCTGCCTCAAGACCGGCTTTATATAAGCTGAGCCTTTCCTCAGGATTCTTTTCAGCTTCTGCCAGAATAATGTAGGCATCAGGACTATTGGGATTTAATTTTAATGCCTCTTCTGCCAGCTGCAGCCTCCTTTTTCCTGTCGCCTCATATGCATCAAATAAGAGATCCTGTGCTTTTTCTTTTGTAGATAATTTGTTTTTTGTACATTTAGGATTATTAATTTTGCTGTTTAGATACTCCTGAATCTGATCCATCGATTCAAAGTTCTGCTCACTTATCCCACGCTGAAGCTGAAGGAGCTCCCGCTCAAGATCAGCTTGTGGTATCGGCAGATTGTTTTCCATATTATCTTGAAAGTTGTCCCGGTAAAGATCTAACTCTGTTCTTTCACGTATCTCCAGCAGTTCATCAATCTCATCAGATAAAACATGCTCCATATCCTTAAATCTCGTAGATATACTAGCAGCGGAAACACCGTATCGTTCTGCGAGGTCCTTTGTGTATAATAACCGCCGAAAGGAACTAATTTATCAACTAGATAAATTAAAGCAGCTTCATATATTTCAGATTTTTTGATTACGGGGTTTTTTCGCGAGCAAAAATCACTCCACAAACACACACCGACACGAAGAAATGCCTCATCCTGTCCTTCATCCATCATGAATTCCTTAAAGTTTTCTGCTACTTCCTTATGTTTTTCCGAACTCCATACCAGCTCCTCAGCTTCTCCAAACATACATAGATGGAGCACCTTTAAAAATGATTCAGCCATGAATTCTTTAGGATCTTCTGTCCCGCTAGCCTCATAGATACGGAATACAGAATTCTTCAAATTCTGTGAGTGCACAGCTGGAGTGTCAAGAAATGTTGAAAAGCAGATGGAGTTGTCTCCGGCGGGTAAAATAACTCCTAATACTAGGCCGCCAATGTCAACTTGTATACCTTTATCCTTCACTTTCATCTTATATTCTTCTTTTGTGAATAGATCCTCCACAGTAACCAAAAGATCCCCGACCTGTTGCTTTATGACTGTAATAGATGGCCTTCCAGACTTCCATTTCTGGAGTATATCCTTTATTCTTGGACGGTAATTCCTTTCGTGCTTATCTGCATACTCAGCCATTATAGTTGTCCCATTGATCTCTACACAAAAAATAAACCATATGACGGCAAAAAAGTGGAACATGTCCCGGGCTTCATCAGGAATATCAAATGACTGATAGTACTCTTCTAATGAACTTTCCATTTCTCTTTGGTAGTAAGCCATAGCATAGCTCATAATATCTGCTATCATCTCATTCAGCTCATCTTCAATAAGAAGTGCAAGCGACATGATATTATCCTTCCCGCAGCATTTCTTATATTTTTTTCCGCTCCCACACGAACAAGGATCATTGCGTCTAATAACCGACATTATTCCATTCCTTTCAAGCTTCTTTTTAACCCTATAATAACAAACTCTACGGATAGAGTCTTCTGAACATGAGTATGTATCCTTAGAGGTTCAACCCGTAATACAGGAACAAAACAAAAAACTCTTTCCCACTATTGAAAAAGAGTTCAAATAAATATTATATATCTTCTCATCAAGCATGTTCCATAAAATGAGGATTTCCTTGCAAACGATTGCCTTCTATCCTGCTGGCATCTTTATTTTTTCAATTATGGTTGAAAAGTAATGCCGGACCGTTCCAATGGAGTTACTTTGCTCTTTCGAGTCAGAATCATCGGTTTTAAGCTCTTGATGGATATCCCGTTCGCTTTCAGCAGCTTCATCCATGAGTTCCGGAGAGTATATCCGCTCACCTGCCATAATGCCTCGAATTGAGCAGACTAATTCCTCGCTCGGGCTGTCCTTCAATAAATATCCTCTCACACCAGCTTCAAGAGCACGTTGAAAGTAGCCTCTCCTTGCGAATGTTGTTAAAATGATTATTTTACAGCCAAAAGGCTTTAACGTTTCTGCTGCCTCGAGCCCGCTCTTTTCGGGCATCTCTATATCCATGATACAAATGTCCGGCTGTAAGCGGTGAATAAGTGTGAGTGCCTCTTCTCCATTGCCTGCCTGCCCTACTACTTCCATATCATCTTCTAAGTTAAGCAAAGATCCAATTGCCCCTAACAGCATTTCCTGATCCTCAGCAAGTACAATTCGAATCATTTACATAGCTCCTTTTCGGGCAGTGCTATAAAGCACGCCTCCCCTTAACAAAGGTTTATTAAGGGGAGGCCGCCATGAATGGTGATGTTATAGTTCAGGTTTTGCCTGTACAGAAGCACGGTTTTTTGTTAAATGTTTAATCTCTTTAAAGCTGACAAAATTTTTGTGCTGCTCGTCCCATAGGCGGAAACGTATTGACTTTAAGCTTGTAGCGAGAGTAATGGTAGGTACGTTCTTTAATGGCTCCGTTTTTTCATGTGCCTCTTCCAGTTTATAGTTAGGCACCCTTGGACTTAAATGGTGAACATGGTGGAAGCCGATATTCCCCGTAAGAAATTGCAGAAGTTTTGGCAGCTTGTAAAACGAACTTCCTTCTACTGCTGCTTTTACATACTCCCACTCTTTATCTTCTTCAAAATAAGAATCCTCAAAGGTATGCTGTACATAAAACAGCCAGATGCCTGCTGCACCGGATATCCAGAATATCGAACCTTGTACTAGAAGGAACTCCTGCCATCCAACGGCCCAGCTGAGCAATCCTGCTAATAGAAGGATTAGAACATTCGTCAAATATGTGTTCATGCGTTCTTTTTTTCTGGCGCCTTTTCGGTTAAATCTATTTTTTATAAGGAAAACCCATATAGGACCTAAGCCAAGCATAACTATAGGGTTCCGATAAATCCGATAAGCTATACGAAGCTTAAGCGGTGCTGCCAAATACTCATCTACCGTCAGCGTCCAGATATCTCCTGTACCCCTTTTATCTAGATTACCGCTTGTAGCATGATGAACGGAATGTTCATGCCCCCATTGATCAAACGGGAACAAAGTCAGAACACCCATAGCAGTCCCAACGGCTCTGTTGGCTTTACGGTTTTTAAAGAAAGAATGATGTGTACAATCGTGAAAAATAATGAAAATTCGTGTCAAAAATCCTGCTGCAATCACAGCGGGAACTAATGATAACCAAAAGGAAACGGACAGGCTTATATAAGCAAGGTACCATAAGATAACAAATGGCCCGATCGTATTAATAATCTGCCAGACACTTTCCTTCGTTGTTGATTTTTCAAAAGGAGCAACTTGTTTTTTCAATGTTTTAGTATTTTCTGTAGTCATTAGTGGAATTCACTTCCTTTTGTGTTGATATACCGAGTATAGAGGAATAAAAATCATCGTGTAAGTAGCTAGTGTCATATGCAGGGTATGACAAATGTCATATACAGCTTGTTTTCACACCCTTTTTTAAAAATTTTCTAAAAGAATCCCCTGCTCTTATGACCTGGTTCTATATAGGAATTACCCATTTTTTTTTATTGCGATACCAGCTAATTTAATTTTTTTTTATTATTTATCAAATTAAGAGCCGATTTATCTAGCATATCAAGTATAATGAAGCCTATTCAGATTATGCATATGATATTTCCCTTAGAGAATCCTATATATAAGTCGGATAATACTAAAAAACGAGGTCTAATACATGAGTGAAAAAAGTTTTGAGGATTACCGTTTAAGCGATGAAATTAAAAGAGCTCTGTCTGTTTTAAGATATCAAACACCAACTGAGGTACAAAGTAAAGTTCTGCCTGCAGCCTTGAAAAATAATGATCTTGTTGTCAAATCTCAAACAGGAAGCGGCAAGACGGCTGCCTTTGGAATCCCGCTTTGCGATAGAATCGACTGGGAAGAAAAATTACCTCAGGCGCTGATTCTCACCCCAACCCGAGAACTTGCGGTTCAAGTACGTGAAGATTTAACGAATATAGGTAGATTTAAACGAATTAAAGCGATGGCCGTTTATGGAAAAGAACCTTTTGCTAAACAAAAAGAAGAATTAAAGCAAAAAACGCATGCAGTTGTCGGTACACCCGGACGTGTGATGGACCATATTGAAAGAGGTACGCTCGCTTTAGACAAAATAAAGTACCTTATTATCGATGAAGCAGATGAAATGCTTAATATGGGCTTTATTGACACAGTAGAGTCCATTATTAAAGAGCTGCCGGCTAGCCGGGTGACAATGGTATTCTCGGCTACTCTGCCTGAAGATGTTGAAAATCTCTGCCATGACTATATGCAGAATCCCATTCATATTGAAATTGAAGCTTCAGGAATCACGACGGATACTATTGAACATCGTGTGATCGAAGTGAAGGAGGAAGAAAAGCTTTCACTGCTGAAAGATGTGACGGTCATAGAAAACCCGGATAGCTGCATCATTTTCTGCAGAACGAAAGAACATGTGGATACGGTGTTTAGCGATTTGGAAGAATCCCATTATTCCTGTGAAAGACTTCATGGAGGATTAGAACAAGAAGATCGGTTTGCTGTAATGGAAGGTTTCAAAAGAGGGAATTTCCGATATCTTATAGCAACAGACGTTGCTGCCAGAGGAATTGATGTTGAAAACGTCACACTAGTCATCAACTATGACGTTCCAATGGAAAAAGAAAGCTATGTTCACCGGACCGGAAGAACCGGACGTGCCGGAAATACAGGAAAAGCAATTATGTTCGCTACACCTTATGAAGGAAAGTTCGTGAGAGCCATTGAAAGATACATTGGCTTTGAAATCCCTGCTATGGACGCTCCAAAGCCCCATGAAGTGGCTGCCGGAAAACCGGCGTTCGAAGAAAAGATCAGCGGCCGCCGTGTGGTGAAAAATAATAAAACAGCCCGAATCAACCAGGACATCATGAAGCTTCACTTCAGCGGCGGAAAAAAGAAAAAGCTCCGAGCAGTCGATTTTGTCGGAACAATCGCAAACATCCCCGGAGTAACAGCTGACGATATCGGAATAATAACCATACAAGATACTCTGTCCTATGTAGATATTCTGAACGGTAAGGGCTCGTTAGTTCTCCAGGCAATGGAGCATACACCGATTAAGGGAAAGAAGTTGAAAGTGAGCAAGGCAATTAAGTGATAAGTCCGCTTTAAAGAAGTAATTAAATTAAGCCTTTTTAACCTGCCCGATCGAACCTAATTTTGACATCTTAAAAAAACCGCCTTGAATCTATGTTCTGGGCGGTTCTGCTTTTTAATTTTGGCTTAAGATTATAGATGGATGCCGCCTGAAATCTGCCATTTCAATGCAAAACCAGCTCGTAAAGAAAAGAAAATATTCTTCTCTTATGCGAGTTCTCAAATAACACCTTATTATAAAATCCCTGCCTGATCGAACCCAGAAGCTGTTGCTTTAGCCTCCGCACTTTCTGCTCCATACAGGTCGACAGCAGCTTGAATGATCACTTTGCGTGCATCATTGAAATTAGAGGTTGGTGTTAATAAACCGTAAGTGCACGATAGGAGATTTTCCCTAATGTTTCTCGGCCAATTTCCTGGGCTGTCAAATAAGCCGCATGATTGATAATAGAGGAATTAAATCACTACATCACTAAAATAACGCACCGTTTTCATTTCGTCTCCGATATTCCGCAAATTCCAGGTCATTTCAATAAAAATTTCTGCGAGTTTACTATATTTATCACCAAACTTCTCTGCCATCTGCAGGGAGATGATACTTTCATATAAATGTGCCATTTCTTTCGCAATAGTTTTAGCTTCATAGGTCTGCATATCGCTGTCAAGCCTCGCGAATAGATCAAGTTTCCCAGAAAGGTCTGCCAGCTTTTTTTCTACTATATCTTTCATATAACCATCTGGCAGCTTCTCAAGACGGCTGCTCATTTCATCGATAAACAGGGTATGAGCCTGGAATTTATTCACAAGCCGGATCACCTCCAGCCCCAAAATATTGGCGGTTCCTTCCCAGACGGTGAGCACCTGGGCGTCACGGAGCAGCCTCGGTGTGACAAAGTCTTCAATAAAACCGTTGCCTCCATGCATCTCTATGGCTTCATGGGAAAAATGGATGGACTGTTCCGCGGTTTCTTTTTTCAAAATGGCGATGAACAGGCGATTTAATACGGTTTCTCTGACTGAAGCATTTCCGTCTGTCACCTGTTGATAAAGCTTAATCATATCAAAAATAGCAGCGAGCTCCACAGCATGTTTCGCGGTCAGTTTTCCAAGCGCATCCTGAACCATCGGAAATTCAGCCAAACTCTTACCGAAAGCCTTTCTATTGCTGGCATATTCCTTCGCCTCCAAAAGAGCCCGCTGCATAATTCCAACCGATGCTGCTGCATTGCAAATACGAGAGAGATTCAAGGCCTCCATCATATAGTAAAACCCTCTTTTAGGATCTCCAACAACATAAGCCCTGGCTCCGTCAAATTCTACTTCTCCAGAAGGGACGGCCCGGACACCAAGCTTATCTTTCAGGCGGCGGATGCTGATTCCGTTTAAAGAACCATCATCATTCCGCCAAGGGACGGCAAACAGAGTCAGACCCCTTGATCCCACCGGCGCTCCTTCAATACGTGCAAGTACCATTGCCACACCGCACATGCCCGCATTCGAAGCAAAATATTTTTCCCCGTACAGCCGGAAGTGTCCTCCTTCTTCAACCGCCTTGACAACATTTGCTCCAACATCTGACCCTCCCTGTCTTTCCGTCAGGAAGGTCGCCCCTTCAAATAAGGAAACATCCCCGGTTGCGCAGACGTGCTTAAGGAACTTTTCTTTCACTGCGTCATCTGCATAATGATCCAGTAAATACGCTGTTGCCATAGTTAATGTGACTGGACAATAAAAGCCAGGCTCAGATTGAGAGAGAACATAGCCAAGCGCAAAGCTGTAGGTATAATTCCCTTTGCGTCCGAGTTCCGGTATTTCTTTGTGAACATAGCCGACAATCCCGGTTTCATACGTTTCCGCTACTGTTTTCCGGTATCCTTCATTTACCCATACCTCCGAAATATCGTCGCCCATTTTATTGTATTTTACCAGCCGCGGCTGTCCTTCTCGGTCTGTATGGCGGGCCCTTTCATCGATTTCTCCGGCAGACTTTTTTCCAAATTCACTAAGAACCTTATCTGCATATTGAAAAAGCTCATCATCTAGATGATCCCTAATCAGCAGCTGCAGTGTTTCATCACAAGCATAGAAATTCCGTTCCTTTAGCTCACTTCTTTCCTTTTGAAGATTCATTATTTATCCCCTCTATCCCGAAGCGGCTGCTTCAAAATTTTTCCCGAGGCATTGCGAGGCAGCATATCCACCTGCTCATACAGCCGGGGAATCTTAAAAGATGCCAGGTTTTCAGTTAAGAATGCTTTCAGTTCTTCCATATCTACTTCTTCCTTAGCCGAAAAATAGGCCTTTACCGTTTCTCCCCATTCCTTGTGCGGTACACCTACAACGGCCGCCTCTTGAATGGAAGGATAAGAAAGGAGAACTTCCTCAATTTCCTTCGGATAAATATTTACACCGCCAGAAATGATCAGATCTTTTTTCCGGTCTACCACCCAGATATATCCCTCATCATCCACCTTCGCAAGATCGCCCGTTAACAGCCAATCACCGCTGAACGCCTTTTTTGTGGCCTCTTCATCCTTATGATAACGAGCCATATTGCCCTCGCCTCGAAGCAAGATCTCACCGACCTCACCAGGCTGCACAGCTTCGCCGCGGTCGTTCACAATTTTAATTTCTGTATGCAGAGCTGCACGCCGCCCAATACTGCCTGCTTTGCCCTCATGTTCTTTCCCAGGCAAAAGTGTTCCGCTGGGCCCTGCCTCTGTTAAACCATATACACAGACCAAATTGTCCGTCTGAAAAGACTCCTGGACAAACTTCACTTCACCAGACGACAACGGGGCGCCCCCGTACACCCACCATTTCATAGAAGACAAATCAGTCTGTTTGATCTGTGGATCATTTGCTGTTAATAAATAGGCTACAGGAGCACCGAAGAAGTGAGTCGTTTTTTCCTGTTCAACGGAATTCAGTAACAGCTCAGGAGTAAAAGTTGGGGTCAATACTAGAGATGAGCCGGTCACTATACCGGCCATCAAGAATAAATGCAGAGGTGCAGAATGGCTTAGAGGCATCATTAACAAGAGGCGGCTTTCCGGTTTCATTTCCATTTCCACACAAATCATCTGCGCAACAGTCAAAATACTGCGATAGTGAAATAAAACACCCTTTGGCCTTCCGGTTGTGCCAGAGGTATATAGAATCGTCGATTCATCATCCTCAGTTAATGTACATTCAATCGGTGCAGCATCTCCCTCTTGAAGAATATTTTCAAAGCTCTCCCAAACAGACTCCGGCTCGCCTGTCTTGATCATCAGCAGCGGCACATGTATGCCTTTTACTGATTCAAATAAAAGATGATGTACAATCAATGCCCGGGCATCTGAATGGTCCAATATGTACTCCACTTCTGGCTGAGCTAATTTTGCATTGATGGGTACAACAATAGCCCCGATTCGCTGAATCGCAAAGTAAGCGATTACAAATTCCGGCACATTCGGCATAAACAAAACCACTTTGTCTCCCTTGTCAATCCCTCTTTTCAAAAGCGCGTGCCCAAACTGATTCACTAAGGAATCCAGTTTACGATAAGAGTATCTTTTCCCCATTCCAATAACAGCTTCTGCCTCGGGATATTTACGGGAATTTCTTGCCAGCAGCTCAGAACTATTCATTCAGCCTTCCCCCTCCTATTTATCTAACTTTTCAGTAAATTCAAGAAGCAAAATTTCCATCTCTTCCTTCATTTCCTGCAGCTCTTTGATTTTACCCTCTACCTCCTCGATTTTCTCCGTCCCGAACTTTATCGTCCGTTCAAGCTGTTTCTTTCCCGTCCGGTCTTTATCAAAAAGCAGGACCATCTCCTTGATTTCTTCAAGAGTAAAACCGAAGCGCTTTCCACGAAGAATCAGCTTCAGCCTGGTGCAATCAGCTTTTGAAAAAAGACGCTGATTCACCTCTGACCTGGCCGGCTTCAGAAGACCAAGCTCCTCATAATAACGCAACGTCCGAGAAGATACCTGAAACAATTGTGCCACTTCCCTGGTTGTTTTCATAAACGGCCCTCCTGCTGAGGAAAATAAGTATATATTACCTTTAGTTTAGCATTGACGTTAACGTAAAAGGCAAGAAGAATTAAGTTGGACAAAGATCTCTCGCTTCCTGTTCAGTCATAAATTTAACATATGAAAAATAATAAGAAGATGGCTAAAAATATTGCTGCTAGACTGGACAAATAGCTTATTATTCTACTTGGGACTGAACTATTATTTGTTAGTATATAGGAGAGTGAAGTACAGAGAGCCATTTATCATTCCTGGGAAAAGCAAAAAAGCCGGCCAGCATAGGCCAAGCTTCCCTTCCATCACATATACCTACTGTTTTTCCGTTTCCTCTGGATAGACGGTACGGAATATATGATAATCAGCCGAAAAAATTCCGATCATCTTTTCACATGTCTTGTTTGATGTTTGCTCTTTCATATCTTCTTACCGTGTTAAGTTCTTTTCTTCTTCTTTTTCCTAAGCCCCTCTATCATTGAAGCCGGCATTCCATTAATCAAATGGATGGCTATTGGAAGAGATTCCTGTTAAATAGTCATTTTCCAATTTGATAATGCTAACCAGTGTTCCCGTGCCTTATAATCCGGTATGATTTTTCCAACAAGGCGCCAGAAAGATCGGTCGTGATTCAGATGGATCATGTGGCACATTTCGTGAACGACAACGTAGTCAATTACCTCAAGCGGTGCCATTGCAAGCTTCCAATTAAAGGTTAACTGCAGTTTTGAATCACAGGTTCCCCAAGTAGTTTTACTATCCGTAATACGGATAGAACGTGGTTTTACTTTAAAATTTCTTTGATTGGAGAGGATGCTCTTTTCAACCAAGGCTTTACACTGCTGATAATAAAAACGTTTTAAAGCTTGTTTAATTTTTTCATCCTCTAGATCATTTACATATATATGTAAATGATCGCCTTCAAGTGCAGCACGGTCCTGCTCAATATTACTATCTTGATAGATCCGTATGGGATAAGTGTTTCCTAAATAAAGAAATTTCTCGCCATGCTCATAGACCTTTGCCTTTGGACCAAGCATTCTATCCTTCATTTCTTTGGATTTTTGCTGGATCCAATCCCATTTTTCTTCTAATAAATGAAGCACATGTTCATCAGGTGTCCCTTTCGGAGCCTGCACTTCAACATTTCCATACAAATCTATAGAAATGTTCACGGAAGTTCGCTTTTTGTAAAGTATATTAAACCTAATCGTCTCGCCTGAGAAGGTATGTATCATGCAATCACCTATAAGATCCTTTATGTTCTATCCCCTGTATTTTATAGCTAATCCTTTTAAGAAATTCCTGGCGAATTTATCACCGCACTCCTTATAATTCTTATGTCCTTCTTTTCTTAATAAGGCGCCTAATTCTCCTTTTGTTACTATGATTCCTGCTTTTTCAAATATATCCAGCACATCCTCACTCGTTAACGCCAGCGCTATTTTTACTTTCTTTAAAAGAAGATTATTGATATGTTCATGACTCTTTGAAGAGCTTGCTGCTGTATCAGTCTGTCCCGGCCTTGGTTCTTGCTTTCCTCTTTTAAAAATAATTAAACCATCTAAAAATGACTCTAACATCCTATTAGTGACCCTTATATTATCGTCATCTTCAGCGTCAATATCTTCATTTGATTTTGTCAGGATTTGTGGCACTTCTAGTTTTGTAACTTCCACGCCCCCAAGTTTAAATATTTCTACCACATCTGAATTTTTGATATCCAGAGCATATCTTAATCTAATTAATATATCGTTATTATCCATTTATACCCCTCCTATAGTTTTTTAAAGAAAATGCCTGCCACCACACGATTATAAAAAAACAGATAATCAACAGCAGGCACCTATCATGTCTGCCTACCTTAGTTCAATCCTCGCGACAGCCTCGACATGCATCGTCTGCGGAAACATATCCACTGGCTGCACTTCCACGGTGTTGTATCCCCCATCCTCAAGCACTCGCAAATCTCTTGCCAGCGTAGCCGGATTACAGGATACGTATACTACTTTTTTCGGTTTCATATCTATGATTGTCTGCAGGAGGGCTTCATCGCAGCCTTTTCGAGGTGGATCTACTACCAGCACATCGGTAGCATTCCCTTCTTTGTACCAATCAGGAATAACGACTTCCGCTTCTCCCACTGCAAATTCGACATTTTGAATGTTGTTTAATTCCGCATTTCTTCTCGCATCTTCAATTGCTTGGGGAACAATTTCCACTCCAAATACTTTCTTAGCCTTCTGCGCGAGGAATAAAGAGATCGTCCCAATACCGCAGTAGGCATCTATGACGTTTTCCTCTCCAGTCAACCCTGCATATTCTAATGCTTTCTCATAAAGCACCTTTGTCTGCTCCGGGTTTACCTGATAAAATGAACGGGCAGAGATGGCAAATTTAATATTACCTATACTGTCGTAAATTACTTCACTGCCCCAAAGCGTCCGTGTTTCTTCGCCAAAAATGACATTTGTCTTTTTGGTGTTTATATTTTGAATGATAGATTTAACATTTGGGACGCGGGCTGTGATTTCTTCAATGATCCGCTCTTTAAAAGGCAGCTCTGGGGTTCGGGTAATGATGACCACCATAACCTCGCCGCTTACTTTTCCAAAGCGGGCCATAATATGGCGGAGCACCCCTTTATGTGATTCTTCATTATAAGCCGGAATGCCGAGCTCGCTGCAAATCTCTTTTACTGTCTGGACGGTTTCATTAATGACCGGATCCTGAATGATGCTTTCTTTTGCATCTACAATTTCGTGAGTTCTAGGCTTGAAGAAGCCGGCTATCAGAACTCCTTCTTCTTCACCGACAGGAACCTGGGCTTTGTTACGGTAGTGTGTTGGTTCGTCCATGCCGATAATCGGATGTACCATCACATCTTCCAGTTTACCAATACGCTTTAAGACCTCTCGCACTTGTTTCTCTTTGAACTTAAGCTGGCCCTCATAGCTCATATGCTGAATTTGGCAGCCGCCGTAAAGACTCGGATCTGTTTCAGACAGATCCACACGGTATGGGCTCTCTGTATAAATTTCCTCCAGCCGGCCAAATCCGTACCCTTTGCTGGCTTTAATTACTTTAATTTTCGCCTTTTCCCCTGGGAGTACATTAGGGACAAAAATTGGATAGCCATCTACCTTGGCCACGCCGGCCCCGTCATGTGTCAAATCTTCAAACACCACATCCACAAAATCATTTTTTGCTACAGGTGCTGTTCTTTTCATCTGCATACGTCCTTTTCTATTAGAGGCACATAGCTGCGCCTTTGAAGTTCACTGTATTTTTAACTAATTGCGCGAAATTTCTTTATCAAAATACCTCGTTTAAAGACTGTCATGATTTTAACATAACCACATAACGAAAAAAAAGCATTCCTCTTTAATATGAATGCTTTTTGAACAACTTGATAATGCTTTTTTGTATTAGCTTTCCTCTTTCTTCGACAAATAAGGCTCCCACACATCCTCTATGGATTATGCAAAATCTTTCCCTGCTCCCCAGTCAACATTACATATACTTTCAGCACTGCCGGCACTTGGCTTCTCGCAAATCTGATTTCTTGCTGAAAAGTTGCTCGCATGTAAATATTTTTGCTCCCATCCATCCTCAAATCGCTCGCATTTCAACTAGCTGATCGCAAATCTGATTTTCTGCTCACATACCTTGAAAAGTTGCTCGTATTTCCTATATCTTTGCTCGCATTCATGCCGAACTTGCACGCATTTATTCGGCTGCCTGCACCCCGTTGTCTTGTTTCCATCACCCAAATTAACTCCAGGTTGTCTGAATCTTATATCATTTGATTCTTAAACGCGGTGATTCGAGTAACTTTCGTGCGGTTCAGTTTCTCCTTTGCGCGATTATTGCCCTCATTCGCGCGATTTCCGGCTTCCTTTGCTCGATTTTACAATTTTACGCGCGATTTCAAGTCCCCTTTTTCGCAGATCACAAACAGTGAAACTTCTCCATAATCCATTGCCTCATCTAACTTAAATAGTAATCAACTTTTCTTCATGAACCTCATTGCATGCTTTTGCTAGTTTTAGCAGATGTCGATTCAAATAGTTCTTGTCCAATCCCAGCCAGTCCTGCTGCTTAATTCCTTCAACTAAATAAAGAGAAAAATCCCAAACATACTGTTTAATTTCTTCCCTATTCGTTTCAGCTATAAGAGTCAATGCATTTATGATGCTTGTCATCACAGACACATCTGCTTTCCCATAATGCCGGATTTGGTAGAAGCTTTCATATAGCAAGTCAGCGAAGGACGGTTTTTCAAGGATGACCCTTATGTTCTTGTCACTGTCATAATAGTAGGGAGAAGGTGAATAATTTTTTCCGACTTTCGTAAGAATCTGTGATAGATTTTCGATGCAGTTGATGGCTGTTTCTGGATCGTTTTTGCCTGGTGCAATCCCTCTTAGTGCAATTTCCACCAGCTTTTGTATGCCGAATTCTATGTCCTCTATTACTTCCTGTGTAGGGGAGATCAGGAGAAAATCCAGCAGCTTTCGTTCATCTAATTTTTCTGGGCTATTCCAGACAGTTAAGATCGGAGTGTCTATATCTACATATTCACCAGGAACCTTCTCGAATTTGATAATTAACTCATGATCTTCTGCAAAAGAAACCATTCCTACAATATCTGCATACTCAATATATCCCTGCTTCCTGCTCTCAATCCCATAGGATTTCAAGGAGTTGAGATCTAAATCATTTTCCTCTGAATCTCCTGTCATTTCCTGTCCTTTATAATGTTTTTCAACAGAAGCTAAAGTTTCACTAGTGATATTTGAAACCAGATTTCCCACTTTAATCCAGTCGGTAACATGGTGGATAAGGAACACGAACATTCCTAAGCAAATAAAAGCTACCAGTATAGCAAATGAGGGCACAATAAATGAATTGTCCAGCTCACTGCCCTTTACCTGGCTTAATAGAACGAGAGCATAAATATAGCCCCCAATAAAGGTTCCAAGTACAAGCTGTGTTTTCGAATCGTTGATAAAATTTTGAAGTGTCCGCGGGGAAAATTGTGATAAAAAGGTGGTCAGAACTACCAATACTGACGAAAAGGTAATGGTCGTCATCGTTAAGAGTGATGTGGAAATGGCACTTAAAACCGTCTGTGCCAGCTCTTTATCCGTAAAAAATATGGAAGGAATCAAATTCTTTATATTTTCATGCTGAGACAGGGTATGTTCAACAGCCACACTTAAGACGGCCAGCACCAAAGCACCAACTCCATAAAGAGCCGGCAGCACCCAGAAGTTTGTTTTGATCTTATTTTCAGCCTCTTTAAGCAGCATCGAATTCCCCCATAACCATTTGTTTTAATTAGCCTGCCCGCTAAAGTCATTCCAATATGCGTTCATCGGCAAGCAAGATTGATCATAGAACTTTTACAAACCCAAACTTCAGATTCAGCTTTTAAAGTCTCAGGAGCCATAGAATTAACCCTTCAGAACCCCAGTCCGATTTTTTTTAACAAGATAATCATAAGAATGGCCATTTATAAGGATTTCATCTTCTATCTTAAACCCAAGCCGGGAATATAGTTTATAGGCTGGGTGATTTTCTTTCTCTACATTTAAAGATATCCTGGGATAGCCATAGCTTGATGCCTCTAATACAGATGCCCGGATCAGCTCTGTTCCAACCCCTTTGCCCTGATATTTCGGCTCTACTGAAAGGGTATCAATGTAGAAATTAGTGTCTTTGGCCTCTTTATCGATAGGGACTGATTTACCTTTCTTCCGCAGATGGTCCGATATGGGCTGATCTATTTTTTCAGCGTACGAACCATGATAATGGATTAAAATCCCTGCCAAATTTCCGTCTATTTCTGCAGCGACGCAGTTGTGATAGCTTAACCGGTTCATCTCCTGCTGGTAAAAACACTCTAGGTCCTTCACTATTTTTGAAGGTTCTTTTTCTCCTGTCAGTGCCTCGGCTATGTCCTTTATAGCAGCATGAATTAAAATAGCTGCGTGATGGGATTCTTGTTTTTTAGCAGGCCGAATCAACATACAATACAATCTCCTCTTTCTTCCCTAGTTTCTATACCCAGACATTGTCTAATCATTCCTTAAACAGGAAAAGACCGCTTAGAGGCGGTCTTTCACTCTATTCATTATTTAAGCAGATCCTGTGCAGGCAGCATAACTTTTGGCACAAAGAAATCAAAATGGCGGTATAGGTTTACGAACTCAGCAGGAGCATCTCCGCCGTATTCTCCGTCCAGATTGAGATGCATTCGTTCTTTGGCCTGTACTTTGATCCGGTTTGCTTTAACATAAATGATGTTTGGATCTGTTAGGTGCTCTCCGCGGATGGCGAGCGTAGCAATTCTGACAAAGTCCGCCAGATTAGTTTTCTTTAAGATCAGCAGCGTAAACATTCCGTCATTCAACGAAGCATCTGGCGCCAGCCGTTCAAAACCGCCAACCGAATTTGTATTCGCAGCAAGGAACAGCATGATCTCACCTTCGAAAATCTTTCCATCATACTCAATGGATACTTCAGTTGCTTTTATGGAAGGAAGCATCTCCATCCCTTTCAGATAATAGGCAAGCTGGCCAAGCATTGTTTTCAGCTTGCTTGGCACTTCATACGTAAGTTCGGTTAAACGGCCGCCTCCCGCGATATTAATAAAATAGCGGTCATTCATCTTTCCTATATCAATCGGTATAGTTTGTCCTTCGGCAATAATGTCGGCAGCTGCTTCCACATTTCTCGGAATCCGGAGAGCACGTGCGAAGTCATTGGTTGTTCCGACTGGAATAATGCCGACTTTCGGACGGACAGGAGCATCTGCAAGGCCGTTAATAACCTCATTGATGGTACCGTCGCCTCCTGCAGCAATCACTACATCATATTGGCGCTCAATAGCAATCTTCGCTGCATGGGTAGCATCCCCTTCACTTGTCGTGGCATGGCAGGACGCTTCATACCCTGCTCTTTCTAATTTAACCAGAACTTCCGGCAGATGCTTTTTAAAAAGCTCTCTGCCTGAGGTTGGATTATAAATAATTCTTGCTCTTTTCATAGTTCATCATCCTATTTTCATAATTCAAGAGACCATTATTAAAACAGTAAGGCGGTCAAGGTTTTCCACCTAATATATTAAACCTCCATAGGAAGGTAAAGCAACTTTCTGATAAAAGAATCCCATTTTTTTACTTCGCTTTTTGCTGGCAAGGGGTTTTTCCTTAGGCAATTCCTGTTGTGTGGTTTACCTTGAACCTTTTCTGTTAAACTTGCCTTGCATTAAGGATAATGGTCTGCCTTTAAAGAATGAATGGATCATGGACAACCGAGTCGGCAAAAAAATACTGGCCAAAAACCGTCCTACGGCAGTTTTTGCCACCGATGACTTAAAAGTAATGAGCATTTATAAGATGGCAGGACAATGTGGAATTTCCATTCCGGAAGACTTATCCGTTATAGGTTACAGCAATTCAAATATTTATCCATTTCTATCGCCCTCTTTGACTTGTAAGGAAATTCCGGTCAAGAAATTAGGAGAGATCGCAACACAGGTCCTCTTTTCAAAGATAAAAGAGAATAAAGGCCCAAAGCCTCACACAATCATAGAAACAGACTCTATCATTCAAGAATCTGTAGCTTGTATTTAAAAACACAAAAGGAGCAGGAAGCCAATTCAGGTTCCCTGCTCTTTTTTATATTTGAAATCAACGCCTGGGCCTTATGAATGACGGGCTTATTTATTAAATCCTCTGCTCATAACCTATTTCCGGCAGCCAGCTAATCCCTTAATCTATTCAGTCTTAACAGCAGCAGCCCAGACAGACACACTCCCGCCGTCTACAGGAAAGGCGGCAAAGCCGTCTTCTTCAATGATGATTCTTTCTTCTCTTTTGAGTGTTAAATCTGTCCATATTTCCCCGGCTCGATGTTCGCCGACATACATTCTTTTATCGCCTTCATCACCATTGGATATCACCACCGCACAGCCCGAACCTTCTATTTCTTCCACACCCCGCCGTACCCAGCCAATTGTGTTAGGGTGGTCAAAGTAGTCCTCCTGCTCACCGTATGCTTTATGAGTTCTAGCAAAGAGAAGGCGCTCTATATCTTCTTGTTTTCCAGGGATGGGTTCGTCCCCTCCTATTCCATAATAATCACCGAAAAACACGCAGGGATATCCGTCTTGACGGAGAAGGATAAGGGAATAGGCACTCGGCTTAAACCAATCATCTACCCATGATTCCAGCGCTTCATCTGGCTGTGTATCATGATTATCTACAAATGTTACTGCATTCTGGGGATGAGACTGGACAAGTGTATCATCGAAAATAGTTGTGAGGTCAAAATCTCTGCCTGCTTTAGAAGCTGCATGCAATTTGTAATGAAGCGGGACATCAAATAAGTCAATTTGATAGTCAATTTCATCTAAAAATTTGCGGCAGGCTTCTAATTCGGGATTCCAGAATTCTCCTACAAAATAAAAGTCCTCACCCCTGTGATTTCGAATTTCCCTTGCAAAAGAACTGATAAATTGATAGTTAATATGCTTTATGGCATCTAAACGAAATCCATCACACTGTAAGGTGTCGCTAAGCCATTTTCCCCATGATTGCATTTCTTCTATCACAGCCGGATGATCATAATCAATGTTGGCAAACATCAGGTAATCATAATTTCCGAATTCATCATCCACATTTTCATTCCAATGTTTATTTTCTCCAAGTATACGGAACACACCCGTCTTTTCCGTTCTGGCGTCATAATCGGTTCCGTTAAAATGTTCAAAACTCCATTTAAACTCCGAGTATTTATCTCCCCTTCCTGGAAATGTGAATTTTGTCCAGCCCTCTATTTCAAAAGGCTCAGAAACCTCTTCATTCCTATTCAGCGGATCCACTTCTATTACCTGGAAGGTCTCTGTATCATCTGCTCCAGCTTTGTGATTCATGACTACATCGGCAAATACACACAATCCATGTTCACGGCATACCGAAATAGCGTCAAGCAGTTCTTGCTTCGTCCCGTATTTTGTCCGTACGGTTCCCTTTTGGTTAAATTCACCAAGATCATAGCCATCGTAGATTCCGTATCCATTATCTTCTGCCGAAAGACCTTTACTCACAGGGGGGATCCAGATGGAATCGATTCCTATTTCCTTTAGCCGGGAAGCATTCTCCTTTAAATACTTCCAATGAGTACCATCCGCTTTAACATGCCATTCAAAAAACTGCATAATCGTGTGATTTCTATTCATTCCTGCTCCCCCGACCTATAGCATTTTTACTCCTAATTTCAAGTAAGCTTAACTTCAATTACCCGCCGTTTTTCCAGCATAAACCAGTATCACAAAAGTTATCTTCAATGCTTTTATATATTAAAGAGATAAACAAAAAAGCCCCATTACGGAGACTTAAGATTTTCAAGACGTGTAGAATCATACCAGGCATTGAAAAAGGGTATGGAGTTTTTTATCTTAAATATTTATCATGTTTATCCAGCATATCAGGATTTTAATCCTGTGGAAGCTTGAGCGTCTTTTTGCATGTTACTGCTGCAATAATCACATATAAACAATGCGCTTGGATTTTGAGTCATTTTTTTATATTGGGCATGAGTTGATGAAATCGTATATTCCTTACGGCAGGATAGACATTTTTTCAGCATCAAATAATCATCCTTTTTCTTCCAATGATAGCATAAGAAAGAACGCAATTAAGCTTTTGTAGCGACTTGTCGATTAACTGTCACAGTTTTTCGGCGGGATGTAAAGCTATGCAGAATCATTCCTAACATAACTGTGAATGCGCCAATCCACGATAAAGGATCAGGTATATCTGCCGAAAGAAAAATCACTTCACCTAATAAGGCAAAGAGTACAGAAACAGACTGAGTTGCCTCAACTGATGCCATTTTTGGTATATCATTCCGCACAAGGTCTGTGGCTTTAAAAAACAAGACAGTAGCAATGACCCCTGAAAAAACAGCAACAAGAAGGGACTGAAGGGTTTGTTCCCTGCTTGGCGGTCCAGCGGTTGTAAATCCAAGCACAGCAAGCAGAATCCAAAAGGGCATACTGGCCAATGTCATCCCCAGCACTCTCTGGAAGGTATTTATCCGGTCGCCGCATAGTTCCATCATCTTTCGGTTTCCAAGAGGATAAGCAAATGACGCGATCAGAACTGGGATAAATCCTGCAAGCATTTCATTAACAGATAGGTTCCCCGCATTCTCCACCTGCATTAAAATAATGCCTGCTAAAATAATCAGCGACATTGCCAGGCCTCTTAAAGGCAGCTGCCCCCTTACCTTTACGGGTCCCCCAGGCGTTAGCCTTGTTTCATAAAAAAAAGGAACCAGCAGCGAACCAGATATAATGGTAGTCTGCCATGTGCCTGCAATCAGCCAGCCGGGAGAGTAAGCAGCTGCAAAACATAACGGGGCATAAAACAATCCAAATCCAATGAATCCCCACAGAGTCCATGAACCTGGTTTCTCCCGCATAATTTTCAGAAGCGGCCTTAAGCCTTTCTGGCTCATAACGATCAGCATTAGAAATGGAACCATAAAAATATAGCGTAGGGAAGCGCTCCAAAGCCAGCTTCCACCTGACAATTCCATAGAACGATTTAACACAAATGTGGATGCAAAAAAGAATGCCGCACACACACCAAGGATTATTGGCTTCAAAATTCCCACCCCCTGTTTAATCTTTATCCCTTACATATTCGTTCTCCCGCCGTATATTCCCTTCCCCGGTTCTTCGTCTATTTATCTATATGTCTATATTTAGGTGTTGCTAACTAATTTCCCGCCAGTCCCATTACGATTTTCACTTTGATTTGAAGCTGATACGGCTGATTTTATCTTTGTAATTTTTCTTTTAGCCACAATTAAAATTCTCTGTACAAATTAAAAACCACCTGTAACAGGCGGCCTAGGGTTAAGATTATTTTAAGTTGTAAAATACAATGCTACTGCAGTAAGCAAACTAAGTACAGCTGTTAATTTCTTGCTCATCATTGTCTCCCTTTCCCCCGCCGCCTGCATCGCAGCCGCTCTATTCTCTATTGTTTTAAATATATATCTAGCTTTCAGCTCTGTTCTTTTTCCCTATATTCAAGAAGATAAACATTTTCATAGAAATTCAACAGAATAGGAGCCCGGGCAATAATGACATACCGATGGTCTAACCCTGTTATAGCACAAGAAAAGCCCTGGGAAATGGGGGACTGTCCCCATTTCCCAGAGCTTTGTGAGATTTAATTATTAATATATTTTTCAAATACGTAGCCAAAGTCTTTTATATTAAACTTTCGTCTGTTGTTTACCAGCCAGCTGAAGGCTGTTTCATTCACCTGCTTAAAGCTGTCAACAAGCGAATCTTCTTTGGAAGTGACTCTTCCGAGTGTGTTAGAAGCCAGGTTCAGGCTCTCTTGCGCATATTTCATATACTGTTCATTTTCATGACAGGTTTCCGCAATTTTAATCAAGGATTTATATAAATCTTTTAACTCCTCAATAAACTTCTTATGTACATCAATGGAGAAAGTCTTGGATCCGATGGTGAATTTGATTTCTACATCCAGATCAACGGTACCCGCGGTTTCCAGCGTCACATTGGAAATATTATTCGTATAATAGCTGTATCTGTTCAGCGTCCGTTTTTTGCTGATTGCGCTATTTCCGTCAAGGTGAATCAGGGCTTTATTTGTAAAACAATATTCATCAGTCTTTGATTTAATCAGGAAATAAATTTTTTCGTTATCCTCGTGCATAACATAATCATCAGCATCTACCTTATCATAATCAGCAGGGCTGATCACACTTCCTATATCACTTAATCCCAACACATCCGAAGCAACTTTTTTAAACATACCATTCTTCCTCTCCTATTTTTATTTCTAATACGAATGTAACTAACATTAAGTTTCGTAATATTTAAAATTATTTGGTGCAGCAGAATATTAAAACTAAAATTCCTCATAAAGCCTAGAATGGTTACTACAAAAAAAAACAGCCATACATACTGTACAGCTGCCTACACATGAATCTAACGGAATATGAAACGCATTTACCTTCTAGACCAATCTTTCAAGTGCTGCCTGCAATCTTTGAACAGCATCGTTATCAATTTCAAAGGTGTTCTCATTTGTTCTTTGGATCTGCTGATCTAACGTAAACACACCTTTTACAATATTACTGGCTCCTAGCGAAGAAAGAACCGGATTGATCGCATAATCAATAACAAGAAGATGCCCGTAGGTTCCTCCTATAACAAGAGGCAGAACGGTTTTGTCTGCAAGGCCTTTTTGAGGCAGAAGATCTAAGTACGTTTTTAGCACTCCCGTATAGGATGCTTTATAAACTGGAGTTAAGATAATGACTGAATCTGAAGCGGCGACCTTTTCATTCGCTTTCATTATCTCCGGACTGTCAAATGCAGCCTGAATGAGGTCCTCTGCCGGCAATTCCCGCACATGCACAACATCGTACGAAACGTCCTTGCTTTCTAAGTACTGAGTGGCATAATTCAGGATTCCATTTAATCTTGAATCCTTTACCGGGCTCCCTGAGATGATTACTACTTTTGCCAAAACAATCACTCCTCTTTATGTAAAATACAGTGTCTCCATTAATATAGGCATATTTAGGAAGAAAAACAAACTAAAGAACAGTTGAATATGATTTTTTTCATTTTCCATTGTGCTCCCTGTTTAAAAAATCTTATGATCAGGCTCTTTTTTAAAAGACACTGTGTATCGTTTATTGATTTTATCCAAAGGAAAAAAGACCATTCTTCGGCTTTTATGTCATTTTATTTTTCAATTGCTAACCTGAATACCAAAAGTGCAAGCACAGTGGTTAATGGAGTCATCACCATTGTTTCCAATCCAGAACTTGAAACTAAATTACCTATTGTATTAAGCGCCATAAGTACAAACATTACCCATGTACCCGTATTCACAGTTTTTTTGAACTTTCCTTTGAAGATATATCCTGCTTTTACAGCAATTATAGAGATAAATAATGTTTGCAAAATTATCGATATGCTTTCGAAGATGATTAAATCTGTCTCATTCTTTAATCGTCCTCCCCATACGAAATCATGGGGCACAATTTTTAGAATAATCAGGATATGCATTAAAAGTGCTATTGTATTAATGGTGATTATTATATTACTTGCCAGTCTAATGCTAATTAATTTTTTCATTTCCCCTCCTCATTCAATTAAGATATTTTTAGTTATAAACTATAACAAAGCCAAATTAATAAAATTATGTTTTTTTTAGAAATTTGGTACTGCTATTATTGGATTGTTTTCTGGGGAAAAGGCTATGGTATAGATGCTTTACTTAATATTAATTACTCTAAGTGCAATGTATTCCAACCTTTAAGTTTGAGGACGATCGGAAAAGCAGATATAAAATGCTGTTTAACCCTTTTATTTTATTAAACTGCCAGGAAAATAAGTCTGAAAAAAGATCTAGCTGCCATTGACAGCTTTTTGTTTATTTCTAAAGACGATTGAGTTTATGAAACAAAACTCTTAGTATTGTAAGGAAAAAAAAGAATCCAATGTGAAGATGATTTCCTTTTTTGAAAGTCTCTGTTAATCATTTCTGGCGATTTTTAATCAAATGAAAAAGACCATTAATTCGGTCGTACGATATTATGACATTGATACATCGGAGGCAGTTGCTTTTGGCAATGGTGAACTGACATAGTCCTTACAATGCAAACCCCAAACTATCTTCAGATTGGAGCATAAGTTTTCTAATCAACCCATAAAAAAGATGAATCCTCTGGCAAAAGGGATTCATCTTTTTGTTTAGCCTTCAAATTCCTTCATCACATAGGGCATCGTTTCATTAAGATCACTTGCAAGCATAGTTGTCTCTGCCCTGGTTTCTTTCCAATAATCCGCACAAGCTGCATGAAAGTAAACGGCATTTGATACTGCCGCTTTTACATCTTTATAAGAAGAGACGAATGCCAGCATAATGCCTGTTAAGGAATCACCTGAACCGCCTTTAGCGAGCCCCGCATTTCCCGCCGTATTGATCCTGGCCTCACCATCCGGAAAAGCAATAACTGTATTTCGGCCCTTCAATACAAGTATAACTCCATTTTCCCTTGCAAAATCCACAGCAATTTGAATTCGATTTTTTTGAAAATCTGCTACAGGAATTTCAGTCATCTTTTGAAATTCTCCAGGGTGGGGCGTTAGGATGATCGGAGCATCTCGTTTCGGATAATGACGCTTGATTAACGCTCCTGCATCAATGATTAAGGGCAGATCGGTTTTCATCATTTGGGCTGCAGCCGCATCTACTGTTTCATTTGAAGGCAGCCCGGGCCCAATTGCCACTGCGGTCATTTTATTAGGGAGTTGTCCATCCGCAATTTTTTCAAGTCCATCGTGTAAAAAAACACATTCGGGCAGTCTGCTTGCAATAATTCCCGAAACAAAGCGCGAGGCCGCTACAGTCAGTTTACCGATTCCGCTTCTTTTCGCTGCAAGACTGCACAAAATGGCGGCGCCTGGCATTTCATCAGTACCCGCTATAATAAGACCATTTCCGAAGGTTCCTTTATGAGAGCCAGGCTTCCGTTTTGGAAAGGTCCGCTTCACATCTTCTTTGGTCCATACCTTCCATTTTGAGGTATGTGGCAGGCCGATATCCAGGACCTCCGGATTGCCATAATATTCTGCACAGTTCTCCATAAATACAGATGGTTTAAACCCGTGTATGCAGAATGTCCGGTCAGCCTTAAAAGCAGATTCATCCACTTCACCTTGATCGGCCAGAACTCCTGATGGTACATCTACTGCAATCCGAAATGAATCTTCCTTGTTCGCCCATTGAAGCAGCTCTTGCATCTTATCATCGAGTGGAATTCGCGCTCCCACTCCAAGCAGTGCGTCAACAATTACATCGTACTTTCCTTGTAGCACATCTATGCTGTAACCACAGCTTTGATAGTAATGAAGATGTTCAGCAGAGATTCCAGACTCGGACTGTCCGATCGGAAAAACTAAATCACACTGATATCCATTTTGTTTTAAATAGCGTGCTAATACAATTCCATCTCCGCCATTGTTTCCCCTGCCAGAAAGCACTAAAACACGCTGGCCTTTATTCATCCACTTTGCAGCAGCCCGGAATAATTCCCTGCCCGCACTCTCCATTAATGCAAAACCTTTCAAACCCTGTTTGGCAGCAGCTTCATCCGCTGCCTTAATTTCTTTAGCAGTATATATATACAATCTTAAGCACCACCAGTCTTTTTTCATTGTATATTACCCTTATTTTTGGTTTCTAAAATGAAAAAAGATGTTGTATTGTAAATCGGGCTCGATATGTAATTAGAACAGATTAAGGATCAGCAATCGCGCGTAACTGAAGAAATATCGTAAGGAGCACTTAGCCGAAATAAAATCGAGCGTGAACTTCGCATATTCGCGCGTATCCAAGGTCCAATCGAGCGTAAATTCCAATCCTACAATTCCTATATCATCCCGCCCAACAGGTCCGTCCACTTTTTACTGAAACGCCTCTGCCAGCAGCGTATAGGACTGAATTTTATCTTCAAAATTATGTACATTGGTGATAATCATAAATTCGTCTGTTCCGTAAATTTCTTCTAACAATAACAATTCATCTCTTACTTTGTCAGGAGTTCCTATGATCGTCCTTTTCCTATTTTCATGGACCCGGGCAAGCTGTTCCTTTGTAAGAGGGATACTCCTTGCTTCCTCCACAGATGGAATCCTGGTATCTCCTGTCTTTTCCACAGCAAGAAGCCACATGTCCTGGCTCAAGGCCAGTTCTTCTGCTTTTTCCTGGGTGGAAGCACACACGACAAAAATACAAACATTTGCTTTTGCTTTCTGTAAAAGGGGAGATGGTATGAAGTGATCAAAATAGTATTCCATAGCCCTTTTTCCATTTTCAGGTGTAATGAAGTGGCCATAGGTGAAAGCAGTGCCATTCTCAGCGGCTACTCTCGCTCCGCGGTGTGTAATCCCGAGCAGCCACATTTCAGGCAGTGTTTCTGTCAGCGGGAATGCAGTTACATCTTGATATATGTGATTTTCCGGAAGACTTCCTGCTAAAAAACCCTGCAAGTCCCCCACCTGCCGTGGAAATTCATTCAAACTTCGTCTAACTCCATCCGTAAGCGCCAGTCTCGTATTTGCCCCTCCTCCTGGAGAGCGGCCTATTCCAAGGTCCATCCGGTGAGGGTATAAAGCTTCCAGTACCTTAAAATTTTCCGCAACCTTAAAGGGACTGTACTGCGGCAGCAAAACGCCTCCGGAGCCGACTCTTATTTTTTCTGTTTTGGATGCAATATGAGAAATTAATATTTCAGGAGCTGTTCCGGCCATTCCATTTGTATTGTGATGTTCAGCTACCCAGAAGCGTGTATAACCCAGTTTTTCTGTTATCTGGGCCAGCCTTACGGTATTTTCAAGAGCAAGTCTTGCGTTCCCCCCGCTCGGTATGACAGATTGGTCAAGAACACTAAGTTTCATTGAATGAAGCCACCTTCCTCCAGAACAAGCGTTGATTTTATTATCTTAACCATCATTTAGTAAAGAATCTAACTTTTTGACCTTTACATACCCGAAGACTAAAATAACTATAAACATTGATGTTAAATACAGGATCGGAAACACTAATAGAGGTTTAATCCGGCTGTACATGAAGGGAGACGCGATACATATGAATGAATCATTTAAAGCCCTCATCGTAGATAAAACAGATGAAATTTTTTCAGTAGAAGTTAAAAATATCACCTTTGAGGAACTTCCAAAAGAAGGAGTATTAATCAAGGTTTCTTACAGCAGCATTAACTATAAAGATGGATTAGCCAGCATTCCTGAAGGGAAAATTGTTAGATCGTATCCCTTTATTCCAGGGATAGACTTAGCAGGTACGGTGGTTTCATCTAATGATCCCCGATTTAAAGAGGGCGATCAAGTTATTGCAACAAGCTATGAAATTGGAGTTTCTCATTTTGGCGGGTATAGCGAGTATGCACGTATTCCTGGAGATTGGATCGTACATCTTCCTGATAACCTGACATTAAAAGAAGCTATGGCCTTTGGAACGGCCGGATTCACTGCAGCCTTGTCTATCCAAAGGCTTGAGGACAACGGGCTAACGCCGGAAAAAGGCAAAGTATTAGTTACAGGGGCAACCGGCGGAGTAGGTAGCATTGCTGTTTCCATGCTTTCAAAGCTCGGATACACGGTTGTCGCCAGTACTGGAAAAGAGTCGGAAAAAGAATATTTACAAAGCATCGGTGCAAAAGAAATCATCAGCCGGGAAGATGTTAACAGTGGAAAAATAAAAGTGCTGGACAAACAGCTCTGGGCTGGAGCAGTTGATCCTGTCGGCGGAACAACCCTTTCTTCTATTCTCAGCAAAATGCATTATAACGGATCAGTCGCTGTAAGCGGCTTAACTGGCGGAACAGATGTACCAACAACTGTTTTCCCATTCATCCTCCGCGGAATAAATCTGCTTGGAATTGATTCTGTTTATTGTCCTATGGATGTCAGACAAAAAGTCTGGAGCAGGATGGCAGGTGACTTAAAACCGGACGTTCTATTAAACTCGATACAGAATGAAATTACTCTTGAAGAGCTGCCCGGGCACCTGCCTGTCATATTAAGAGGAGAAGCCCGCGGGAGAACAGTTGTAAAGATCTAAGCTAGGCGATTGGTATCTGTATATCTGAGCGAGTGAAGCCTGAGTGAGCCAATAACAGCAAAAAACATCGCCGATTATACTTGTCGGCGATGTTTTATTCTTTATAGCGGAGATATTCAATTTTTGCGGTAGGTATGCTTTTAATCACTTTGCCGCTTTTGTCTGTAAAGACCTCAAACTCCTGATATTTTTCTACTATATAACCGTTTTCTTCCCTTGTATCTACCAGCTTGCTTTCTAGAATTGGCTCGCCCTTATCCTTGCTGGCTTTATCCGCTTCGACTGGTCCATAAGCTGCCTGCATAGAGCCGGTATCTTTTTCCTGAAGAATTCCCGGTGTTTCCATAAACGCTGCAAAAGCTAATAATCCCGCTGTACATAGTATGGGAAAGAAGTTTTTCATAAGGCATCTCCTTTCGGTGTTTACTTGTACATGTGTATGCTAGTCCAGGCGGGGAATATGACTTTTTTTACTCAGGTAAACGGATTGTAGTATTCTTCAGTTTGGCTTATCGGTCGAAAATTTTCGGTTTCCAACTCATTTTGCCCTCATTTCCGCTCCTGAAATGGTCTAATCCGCTCTAGTTCCGTCCTAGAAGGTGCGGCACTGAAATGAATCCCGCGGCAGGATATCGTTGGCCTATGTATTTCAAGGCCGCACTGAGATGGATTTCTTCAAGCAGATGGATTCGTTTTGGTTTTACGGGGAAAACGCGTTTTTCGTGCAGGAGATAACATTAGATTCTTGCTGGTACACCCTGCCGCAGCAATATCCAAAGCCGGTCACACTGCCCGCCGCTATGGTTTAAGTACTACCTTAATACACCCATCCGTTTTCGTATCAAAATACTCATATCCCTTTTCGGCCTGATCCAGCGGAAGTACGTGTGTAACAACATCTCCCGGATCTACCTTACCCTGGGCTACCAGGTCATAGAGGTACGGCATATAGGGGATAACCGGCGCCTGTCCCATTTTAATGTTTACATTGCGGTTAAATAAATCTCCGAGCGGAAAGGCATTATATCTGCCGCCGTAAGCTCCAGTAATTTGGATGAGCCCGCCCTTTCTTACAGCCTGAGCTGCGATTACTACCGGATTGATAGCTCCTCCCTGAAGCTTGAGTCCTGTTGCAAGGTATTCCAATTCAGTCATCTTCGCATCCATTCCGACGCAGTCAATAACGATATCGGCCCCGCCCTTAAGCATTTCTTTTAAATATTCTCCCATGTTTTTGTGCTCTTCAAAATTAAAGATTTCTACCTTATTTGTTTTTTTAGCATGCTGTAAGCGATAGTCTATATAATCAACTGCAATCACCCGGCCCGCACCCTTCAGCCAGGCAAATTTCTGTGCAAGCAATCCGACTGGACCACAGCCTAAAATCACGACCGTATCACCTTTTTTCACTTCTGCATTATCTACTGTCCAGTACGCCGTAGACATCGCATCTGCAATCAGTGATAACTTTTCATCGGCAATTTCATTGCATTCCGGCACCTTAAACGGGGTGAAATTAGCGAATGGAACTTTAAGATACTCAGCCTGTCCGCCCGGATGGCCGCCGAACGTATTGGAATAACCGAAAAAGCCTCCAGCATCACCATGCGGATTTGAATTATCACATTGGCTTGTTAAATCCATTTTGCAGTAGATACATTCCCCGCAGGCCACATTAAAAGGAATAATGACTTTATCGCCTTTTTTTACTTTGGTAACTTCGGAACCTACTTCTTCAACTATCCCTACAGGCTCATGGCCTATAATATAATCCTCCGGAAAGTTCGGAACCATTCCGTGAATTAAATGCAAGTCGGAACCACATATAGCTGAGGCAGTGATTTTAACAATAATATCGTCTGATTTTTCAATGGCAGGATCTTTTACCTCTTTAACCCTAACGTCTTTTATGCCCTGAAATGTAACTGCCTTCACCTTGTTCCCTCCTTATTTATTCATGCGGATCTGCAAGCATCCCTCTGCGGGAAGTATCAGGAGGAAATAAGTTTTTCATTTCTCCTATCATAAGAGCAGCATCTGCAGATTTTAAATCCAGCTTAAATTGGTCTTCAACATTATAGGGATGCAGCCACCCTTTAGAGATCATAAATTGACTAAGTTCCTTATGCAGCTCAAGGCCTTCTTCAAGCTGGTGGCGAAGAGTGTTTCTTACCTCAGGCGTTTTGGACTCAGTCAATGCCACGGCGGTATTCCTAACACCGGTTTTTACGGATATAAGGAATTCCATTGCTATGCCTGTATCAGCAATCTCAGGCAATCCCTCAGCGTTTTCTACTTCTAAGTAATCATTAATCATTGGACGCCGCCTCCGTTTATTGATTCTGCTGTCGGCTTGAATGTTTTATATATATCTTTTAGTTCTTTTATTGCCCTGATAGACTGCTCCACATCTTTTTGCATTAATGCCCGCAAATCCTGATCAAATACTACTCCTTGCATGAGCTTGGACTTCAGCAGGCAGACTGTTTTAAAATTAAGTATTTCGTGAACATCCATCGTTTCATGCATACCCATTACATCATTGTTTTCCAAAATGCCACCTCCAGATCGATATCAGGAGTATTTTCCCCTCTTCCGCAGTGCTTATACGGGGGTGTACTTACTTTTGATTTCAGGTGGACCTTCCGAGTCTTTAGTCCGCCGCTTTCTTAGTAGAACATTCTGCTCTAAAATACTGGCAAAAAAAAGCAGCTTTGCTTCTCGCAAAACTGCCTTCATGTATTAGTCTTCATCCTGTTGTTCCTTTATTTCGTAATCGATCCCTAACTCATCTAAAACAGCCTTAACTGCTTTCACTGGCGTCACCGATTCCAGAACTTGTTTCCCATTAACCAGCAGACGCGTGCCGCTTTCATAGCAAGAACCATCTTCGCATTCATTTTCCCAGTCTACAAATATAATCTTATGTTTCATACGAGCTCCTTTCCACCCGGAAAGCCTTATACAGCAAGGGTATTGAAAAATTAATCAAACGTTTAATTAATATTTCCTAAATAGATTGGAGACTTTCGCCCTGAATAAACATCTATAATATTCTGCCTCATCGCTTGGGGGTATACTCGGTAATTCATGATATTTGTTAAGGCTGCCCATTCTGTCCCAATCTGACCGGGATCCGGAGCAGTTCCTATTTGATCTCTATTTAGCTCCATCAGTTCACAAGCAAAATAATACTCTACCTGATGAACTTCGCTGTCGTATTTGGCATGCTCATGTGTTTTGCCAATATATTCTCTGATGAACAACAGCTCGCCAATCTTTACAGGCTGCCCTATCTCTTCTATGCATTCCCTAACAAGTGTTTCATGAAAGGTTTCTCCATGTTCCTGGCCTCCGCCTGGGAATAAGTAAAAAATGCCTTCTCTATCCTGATTTTTTGTTAATAAGACTTTGCCCTGATCTATTATAACGGCTTTAACAGAATTTCTGATATTCAAACGCATTACCCCCTCTTTCGTCTATTTTAATACGATTACGCAATTCTTGCTTGAAAAAGGCATTTCTCGGGTTGAGAAATGCCTTTAGTCTTATTTTATCTGAATATCGTATAGCTCTAATGAGCGAAGTGACTGCCTCATATTCTTGTCAGCGGCAAGTCTGCCTTCAAAAACAATACTCTCTGTTTTTATATCCGCAATCATGATCTTCACATTGGCTGTTTGCATATCATGATTCTTTACCAGCAGATAGAATTTACCATCTTTAACTACTACTCGCATTTCATTGTATTTACCCTTTAAATCTATAGGAAGTGTTATTTCATTATCTATTTTGCCTGTTTCTAGATTGAAAGCTGTAAGTTTTACTTTTTGATCTGCTTCTTCCGCAAAGTAGGCTGTAGAGCCATCAACGTAGGGTTGAATAGCATCAGTATTGATCTTTTGGATTTCCTTTGGAAAAATTGTGTCCAGTTTTTTATTCTGCTCTAAGTCATAAACTACAAGTTCTTTTTCTTTTGGTTTAGGAGGTTCAGGAGCTTCCGTTTCTTCAGGTTCATACACCGGTTCAGAAATACTAAAAACAGCATATTTACTTGGCTGGATTGGGTCTATATTTGGTATGAGTGAATACTCTAATAAGGTTTTACTGCCTGCAAATACTTCTTCTTTACTTAAAAGCTTTTCATTGGGAATGTCAAATATATATTTAGATACATCTTGTCCGCCTATGTTTTGCTGGTAAGACCTTGTTAATACCTTTAGTTCTTTACCGAAATACTGCACATCCTCAACGTAAATATGATTATATTTTTCTGGACTCGGAATTTCATATTTAAATGAAGTGCTATTGCCTGTTTTTTTATTAAGCACAGAAATATTAAATATAAAGGAACGACTGCCATTACCCGTATTGTTATCTATATCAGCGAATGCAAGAAGCTGTTTATCTTCATAAAAAGAACTTATATTTAATTTCCCTCTCATAAAATTGCGATATTTTTTCTGAAGCTGTTTGATGGTAGAGTCAGTACGCGCATAATCTCTATTAAACTGTTCAAAAAATGACTTTTCGCTGTCGTATGTCGTTTTATTTTGTTCGATGGAAACTCCTTCACCATGTGAGTCAACCATATAAAAGGCGCTAATGGCCACGTTCTTTATGAGTTCGCTGTTCCCTCTCTCCTCTTTAATGTGGAACTGTGGAAGCTGAGTTGAAGAATAGGCAGAATGAGTATAAAAAGCCCCGATTGTCATTATAGTTAATGCGATGATTATGCTTATTTTCCAATATTTATTCATCGTCTGCCCTCCCCTTAAACAGAAACCTTTTTAGTTAATAATTGATGACCAATCAGTATGGAACAAACTGAAGCTATAAAACCTAACACAATTTCCACCATCAGGAACTCCATTGGATACAACATATTCCCCATATCCAGCATCGCGGCAATGAATAAAGGTGCACTAAACAGAGCCAGAACGGCAGCGCAGTATAATACGCCGAATATAATACCTTTAAAGCGGTAGCTTCTTTCCATGAGAATGGCTGTAAATAACGTGAAAACAGCCATAAGTCCTGCGCTGTAGTGTAAGAGAAACTGTGTAAAAGTGCTTGGAATCAATACCATCGTAATGGCATTGGTATAAATGAGGTCTTTTACAGCGAGCACTTCTCTAAGAGCATTAGGCACTATTACTTTGAATAATTCATTCTCCAATGGAAGGACCAGGATCTGCACTCCAACGAGTCCCAGGACCATTAAGAAGATCGCAAGTGCCTTGGCAAAATAAATGCTATATCTTGAAGCCGGCAGCATTAAAAGTCTGTAAATGAACGTATTTTTGCCATACCATTCTCTATACCAGATCAAGAAGATATAAAAGATAAGTGCGGTCGCAGCGATGGCAATAGGCCCTGCAAACCAGAATGAATTCATGAACTCCGAAAAACTCATTTTTCCATTTGATTTAATAAATTCTTCCTGTGTCCATCTATTCTCCATCATCATCTCATTAGCTCTGTTTACAAATGAATTGGATACAACCGCAACACCGATTGTCTGGATGATAATGACAATAGCGAGCAGCGAGGCATAAATTTTAATAAACCGATTGATTTCAAAATTTAACAGCTTAAAAAAATGGTTCATGCCCTGTACACCTCTCTCATTACATCAATGACCGATTTTCCTTCCTGCGACCGCATTTCCTCTGTATAAAATTCCTTCAGCACACTGCCATTGTCAAGAAGGATCACCTTATCGATTAAATGTTCAATATCGTTAATTTCATGTGTGGTAATGATGACTCCGCGGTCTTCAATTAAGTGGCTGGTAAAGACATTTGCAATCTGTTCTCTGCTGAAGATATCAATGCCTGAAAATGGTTCATCCATCAATATGTAATCAACATCAATAGCAAGTCCCATTAGAAGATTCACTTTTGCTGTGTTACCTTTTGAAAGCTCTGCAATCCGGAATTCCTCTTTTAAATTAAAGAATTTTAGCAGCTCCAGGGCCCTCTCATTATTCCAGTTGCTATAAAAGTCCTGCATAAACACCAGGGCTTCACCAATAGTCATCGAAGGCGGCATGATAGCAGCATCCGGAATGAACGTGATCTTCTCATAGACCTGTTTGCTGATCGGCTCATTATCAATCAGAATTGTTCCGCTCTTATATGGTGTCAGCCCCATAATGGCCTTTAGGGTAGTGGTTTTCCCCACTCCATTAATCCCGATCAGACAGGTGATTTGTCCCTTCTCCGCTGTAAACGATACATTTTCGAGGACCCGTCTGCGACCGAACTTTTTTGTAAGATTTTTTACTTCAATCATCTCTTCGCCTCCTATTCCCCTGGCTGTGAATACTTTTCACTTACCATTTTTATTAGTTCATCGAGCGGAACTTTAATCGGCCTTACCGATGCTATAAAAGAAGAGACAGCTTCCAATATCAGCTCTTCTCTTACTGCATTTAAGATCTTTTCGTCTGTCGTAATCCGGCTGGGGAAGTTTCGTTCTGTAGTAATCAATCCCTGTTCCTCCATTTCTTTATACGCTTTTTGTGCGGTATTTGGATTAATTTTTAACAAGCCCGCCAGTTCCCGCCGTGATGAAATTTCCTGTCCTGCTGTAAGATCCCCGATGGCAATTTGTTCTTTAAAGTATCTGACAACCTGAAGATAAACAGGATCGCGGTTATTAAAAGAAAGATCCATTGATCACAACTCCCAGTGTGTGTACTAATTGGTTCATACACCTTATACATGTACTATACGATTAATACACCAACCAAGTCAACTCATTTTCAAAAAAGTTTTGGGGACTGTCCCTATTTCCCGATTGATTTCCCAAAACAAAAAGAGCTGAAAAGTCAGCTCTTTTAGGATGATGATGTGATTTTTATTGGCCTAATCCAATGCCTGTGTTTGTTTTGACCAACACTTCTTCGTATTTCTTGACATCCGCTTTTTGGCTGGAGAAGATGGTTCCTAGGTATCCAGCAAGGAAGCCAAGCGGGATCGACACGATGCCTGGTGTTGTATATGGGAATAAAGGATTGCCGACAAATATAGCCTTTCCTGCTTCGGGGCTGAATACATTTGGACTTATTAATACGAGGCCGACAGCAGAAATCAAACCAACCGCCATCGCCCATATGGCACCGGTAGTATTAAATCGCTTCCAGTAGATCGTATATAGAATAACGGGAAGGTTGGCACTTGCTGCCACAGCAAAAGCAAGTGATACAAGGAATGCTACGTTTAAGGATTGCGCAAATAATGCAAGGATAATAGAAAGTACAGACACACCTATTGCAGCATATCTTGCCATTTTCACCTGCTGCCCCTCTGAAGCCTTTCCCTTGCAGAGGATTTCATTATAAAAATCATGGGCAAAGGCAGAAGCAGCCGTTAGAACAAGTCCTGCTACAACAGCAAGAATAGTCGCGAATGCTACAGCCGAAACAAAGGCAAACAGCATATTGCCCCCAAGAGCTTTCGCTAAAAGAGGTGCTGCCATGTTTCCTGCCGCATTAGCAGCCGTAATATCTGCTGTGCCAACAAAAGCTGCAGCCCCAAAACCAAGGAAGATCGTCATCACATAGAAAATTCCGATAATCCATGTCGCATATACAACAGACGAGCGGGCTGTCTTTGCATCCTTAACCGTAAAGAAACGAACTAGGATATGAGGGAGACCGGCTGTACCGAGCACAAGCCCCATATTCAGCGAGATGGTATCAAGGCCGTCCTTATATTTCACACCCGGATTCAAAAATGCTTCCTTTAAAGGGGTGGCGTCTTTCATATGGGCAAACATGCCGGTAATGCTGAAATTAAATTTCGCAAAAACAATGATGGAAATCAGCAGAGTGCCGCCCATCAGCAAAACTGCCTTGACGATCTGCACCCAGCTTGTGGCATGCATTCCGCCAAAAATTACATACACAGTCATTAAAATTCCAACGATAAGCACAGAAGTAGTGTATTCCAAACCTAATAATAATTTAATAAGGGCACCTGCTCCTACAAGCTGTGCAATCATATAAAAAATGGAGATAGCCACTGTATTCATAGCTGCAAAACCGCGGATTTTATTCGCGTCAAAACGAGCAGCAATCATATCAGCAAATGTATATTTCCCTAGATTACGCATCGGTTCGGCAACTAAATATAGAACAACTAAGTAAGCAACCAAAAATCCAATGCTGTAGAAAAACCCATCAAACCCAGTTAAGGCAACTGCACCAGCAATCCCCAGAAATGAAGCGGCTGACATATAGTCACCAGCGATAGCCATGCCGTTCTGCCATCCGGTCAGCCCTCCGCCGGCTGTATAAAACTCACTCGCATTATTGGTTTTTTTCGATGCGTAATACGTAATGATCAGCGTAACAAAAACAATTCCCAGAAACATAGTAAAAGCAGCAATATTCATGATCCTTTACCCCTTTCTTGAACCACCTTTTCAGCTAGCTCGTCAAACCTAGCAGCTTTGCGGGAGTAAAGCATGCACAGTCCCCAGGTCATGACAAATTGAAGGAAAGCAAAAACCCAGGCCCATGTAATGCTGCCAATAAATGTGTTATTTAAGACATTGGTATAAGAAGTAAGAATAGGAAGGGCAAAATAAAAACAGAAAAAGAATATGGTGACAGGTACAATAAATTTTTTTTTCGCTGATAACAGCTCCTGAAATGTCTGAGATTGAACAATTTTACTGTAATCGCTTTCATTTATGTCTCTCATTTTTCTTGCTTCCACAAAAAAATCCCCCTCTCGAATATGCTGTCAGCTGCATACGCTGACTATTTAAATAAGCCTTATTATTCTCAGGTGATTTTCTCTTAGCTGCAACCGTCATTTAATTCCTGTCTCACCACCTCTCTCGAAAAAGACTGACTTTTCAAACTTCTTTTTTAATTATAGTGATTACACCCATATTTATGCAAGGAATTAGTACACTCAGAATGACTGCTTTTCCCAAAAATTGGTTCTCTTTTGTTCATAATGATGAAATGATAGTTTTGAAAATAGAAACCTATATTTTTCTGATCTTTTTTTAGTAGTGTTCAATGTTAAAAAATATAAAAAAGCTATGTTTACAACCGATCACAACCATGTCAACGGAAATAACGTTCAAGCTGTTACACACAACTTTGAATCCAGCGTTTAAAATGGATTCCGCTTCACAGCCTACGGAAGTAACCATTACAAATAAAAAAAAGGACACCCTTGAATGATCAGGAGATGTCCTTGTTTTGTTTTATTATTTACTATCAACCTTCTCAGAAGCTTGCATTTTATAATTCTCGCTTATCTTCAGCAAAGAGAAAGAACCTGATTTGTGCATTTCAATGAGCTTGAAAAGAGTTTGGTACGCCGAATCAAATTGTTCTTGATTGATGAGCTCTAAATCAAGAGCTTCCTGGAGTTCATCTTCATCTAAAATGAAGTAATCTCCCGTCGGCAAAATCACAAGATCGAGATATAAGTCATCATACCACGGAATGCCCTTTTCATTGATACCATGCTGCCAGCAGACATCAAGATACCATTGAATAATCTGGCCCTTTTCATCGACAACAGCTGTTATTGTATAGAGCTCTCCCTTTGGAAAAAGCTGAATCCAGCTGTAGCCTTCCTGAACAATACATTGAGTTACATTATTATAGGTTACAAAAAGGGGTTCGCGGATTTTGAAGATATCAATACGTGTCCACATTCCGTTATAATCGCTTGACTTGTTACTTTGAAATTGACTCTTCAGCAAACGGCTCCAAGTCTCTCGATCCGCATTTTTCCTTTTCATTGTCGCTCCCTTTCTTGTCTTTTTTGTTATTTTAACAAAAATTACAAATAATGTGACAATTTATTTTAGTTTTTTTAAACAAATAGATATTTTATTTGGCTGTTTTCGCAAACTTTGTTGCTATTGAACAAGGAGGGATTAATTTCCTCTCCAGGTTGCTCGCTTTCCGCGGGGCGGGCGGTGCTCCCGCAGGAGTCTCGCACCTTACGCTCCAATCAACCTGATTTAACAATGAAATGACTTTGTAAAACTTATTAAATAACAACAATCTTTTATTTTAAAAAAGCGCTGCTGTAAGTGCTTGCTCCAAAATCCTTTCCCATACACAGCAAAGCCAAATTTCCCTCATACAAGTTCGTTTCAGACCCATAGCACTTAATTGTTGGCCCTTAAAAGCCAGCGCGCAATGCTGGTTGTTCCCGGTTCCCTAAATCGGGCATAAATTCTCTTGTTTAATGATATCTATGAGATTAAGCAAGGAATTAGTAAGGGGAAATTCTATGATCATGAATATTATGTTTTATACTTCACTTACCTTAGCTTTATTGCTCCTTTCATTTCTTTCTATTCTTTTCTCGCTTTATAAGAGGACAAAACAGCGGACAATAGCTCTTGGAATTATTTATTTGATATGCTCGATTCCCCTCTTATACGCCGTTATCTTTACTGCATCCGAAGGAAGCCGCATCAGCCTTACCGTTGGCCGCGTCTTTGCTATCACATGGCTGCTCTCCGTCTGCTGTTTATTTATTGCCATGATGATGACTGTAACTTCAATCGTAAACAATTGGCTAAAAAAGCAGTAAAGATGCCGCTAGTCTGACGGCATCTTTACTGCTTTTAAGGACGTTCTAATTCAAATATGTCTCCGAGCTTTGAATAGCTATTGCCGGCGAGTCTGCTGACCGGCTGAAGGCCAATTGGATCTATTTTTCCCATGTCATATAAGTCATTTCTAATATGATAGTGAACAATCTTCCCAATAATAAGGTCACAGCCAGGTTCATTGTCCGTTCCACCAAGGGGAATCATTCTTTCAACCATACATTCTAAACGGACCTTCGCTTCCTGTATTCCAGGGACTTTAAGTTTGGTGCTTGGGATAAGTGATAGCGGAACCCGGTCAAGCTCGCTCTGATTATGCTCTAATTCAATTGCCGTTCCATTAGCAGCTTCTACGATTGTTTCATCTGTAATATGCACAACCATTTCTCCTGCAGCCTGTGCGTTCCTAGCCGTATCCTTCTGTTCGCCTTTCCGCCGCTGCACCGATACAGAAATCATCGGCGGATTCGAGCTGACAATATTAAAATAACTGAAAGGAGCTGCATTCACCACGCCCTCACTTGAGATTGTAGACACCAGCGCAACCGGCCGGGGAATAATACTCCCAATCAAAAACTTATAATTCTCCCGCTCACTCAACTCTAAAGGATCCAACGAAATCATTCTATCACCCTCCTTGGGAAATTGGGGACAGTCCCCGATTTCCCGAATTATTTCCCGAACTTTTTCTGGAACCAGTCTGCTGCTTTATCTACTTCGGAGCGTGTGAGCTGATGGCCGTAGTTTTCCCAGTAGACTTCGACTTCTGCTCTGGCGTCTTGCAAGATGCTGCTTAGTTCTTCTGTTTCTGCTGCCGGACAGATCGGATCATTTTTTCCGGCACCGATGAACACAGGTGTGCCGCTCAAATCTGGTACATCAATTCCTCTTCTGGGCACCATGGGATGGTGCAGGACGGCGCCTTTTAACGAATTTTCATAATGAAATAATAAGCTGCCCGCTATATTTGCACCATTTGAATATCCTACTGCCACGACATTATTGCGGTCAAAGCCATGATCTGCAGCAGATTGATCTATAAAGTCTTTTAACTCTCTAGTACGGAATATTAGATCTTCCTCATCAAACACACCTTCAGCCAATCTACGAAAGAACCGGGGCATACCGTTTTCTAAAACATTCCCTCTTACACTTAACACGTTAGATTCTGGACTGATTAATTCAGCCAATCCAAGCAAATCGTGCTCGGTTCCCCCGGTTCCATGTAGCAATAGAAGTGTTGGGGCTTCTGGTCTGGTCCCTTTGTTAAATATATGCCTCATCATAGATCTTCCTCCAATAACCTTACCTCTGCCGGCAGTAAATTAGCTTCAATAAGGGCTCGCTTCTCCTCAAGCCAAGGAGGAAGCAATAGATTTTCTCCCATTGTTTCGGCGCTTTCATCCTTAGTAAAACCGGGCGGGTCAGTAGCAATCTCAAAGAGGATGCCGCCTTTTTCTCTAAAATAAATCGCGTTAAAATATTGCCTGTCCACAATCTTGGTAACGCCGTATCCCTTAGAACCAATATGCTGCCTCCAGCTTTCATGGTCTTCAAAATCCTGGGCTCTCCATGCAATATGATGGACAGTGCCTACACCCATAGATCCTTCTGGCAAAGCACTCTGTTTTACATCAATGATATTTCCAAGATCATCAGTTGATTTAAATCTTGTAAAATCACCCTCTGTTTCTACTTTCTCAAGTCCCATTCCATTAACCAGCAGCTCCATCGTACTTTCGGGGTCAGCAGAAAGAAGAATAGCACCGCCAAATCCTTTTATCGCCACATCCGGAGTCACTTTCCCAAATGTCCACTTACTTACTGGCCCATTTTTTCGGGCGGCCAGCTCAAGGTGGAGGCCATGCGGATCCATAAACTGGAGTGATTCTTCTCCGAAACGTGTAATTTTTTCATAGGCTATTTGAAAGGTAGAAAGCCTCTCCTCCCAGAACGGAAGTGCCCCTTCTGGAACAACAAATGAAGTAACTCCAACCTGGCCGGAGCCCCTTTTTCCACTGTGTGCATTGTGCCAGGGAAAGAATGTCATAATGGTCCCTGGGCTGCCTGCTTCATTGCCGAAATACAAATGATATGTTCCTGGATCATCGAAATTCACCGTCTTTTTTACCAGGCGAAGTCCTAACACTCCAGCGTAAAAGTCGACATTTTCCTGAGGATTCCCCACAATTGCTGTGATATGGTGTATACCCGCTGTTCTTTTTTGCAAAAAAATCCGCTCCTTTCTTTATTCGGCTCTTGTATCCAATGGTTTTAAGCGTGCTTCAATTTCTTTACGTTTACCCTCTAAGAAAGGAGGCAATGCAAGAGATTCCCCTAAATGTTCTATATCCTCGTCCGTATCAAAGCCAGGTCCATCTGTGGCTAATTCAAATAGTATTCCATTAGGCTCCCTGAAATATAAGGATCGAAAGTAAAAACGGTCAACAAAACCAGAGTTTGAAATTCCGGCTTCATTCACTTTTTCTATCCAGCCCTTCATTTCATCCTCATTATTTACTCTGAAGGCCACATGATGAACACCTCCCCGGCCCAAGCGCTCCGGAGGGAGATCTGTTCGTTCCTCTATATGAATCTCTGCGCCCGAACCGCCTTCACCTGTTTCATATACTAATATATGCGGCTGGCCATGTTCTGGGTTTGGATAAGCAGCTTTGTGCCGGAATCCGAGCACCTCAGTGAGCACCCCAATAGTGGCTTCCGGGTATCTGACTGTAAGCTTCACAGGCCCAAGTCCCAGCACAGCAGACTCTGCTGGAACAGAGCTCTTTGCCCATGGTATTCCTGCTTCAACACCTATATTTTTTTCGTCAGATACAAGGATGAGCCTCTGCCCTTCCGGATCTCTAAACGCCAATGTTAAACGGCCGCCCCTGTCTACAATATCTTCGTGATAGACATTGTGCTGTTCAAAACGCTGTTTCCAATACTCCAGCGCTGCGTTGTCTCTCACCCTGAGAGATGTGGCTGAGATACTATTGCCTCCCTCATGTGTCCGGGCTGCCATCGGAATTTCAAAAAACGTCAATTCTGTTCCAGGCCTGCCCTCCTCATCTCCGTAAAACAAATGGTAAACAGAGGTATCATCCTGGTTTACTGTCTTTTTAATCAGGCGCATACCCATGACCTTTGTATAAAATTGATAGTTATTCGAAGCTTTAGCAGTTAGTGCTGAGACATGGTGTATTCCTTTGAGTTCCACGATGATACCTCCATTTGTTTAGAATGCTGATTTTAGTTTTTGCTTAATTGTTTGAATGTATAATTCAGCGGACTTTTTCTTAAAAACTGTTATAAAAGCGTGTAGGCGCCAGGACCTGTTAATGCGACTCCTAGAACTACAGCTATCAAGATTAAGTTGAACTCGTAACCATTCTGTGTTACCCAGAATCCATTGGCACCGTGAACTTTAATGATGGCAACAAGCATCGTTGCGATTATAAGGATCGATCCAGCCACAGTGAATATTCCTGAAGCGAATAAGAATCCTCCTGCAAACTCACTTAATCCTGCAAGCAAAGCCATTGCATATCCTGGCTTAAGTCCTAAGGATTCCATCCATTGGCCTGTTCCCTTTAACCCATATCCGCCAAACCATCCAAATAATTTTTGTGCTCCATGAGCCATGAGTGCTAATCCTATGACTAACCTGATAATTAATAATCCTGCATCTAACATGATAATTCCTCCATCTAGCATTATTTATATTTAATTTAAAAGTCTTTAATTTGAGATATTGAGATAAAAAAAGAAGTGCTTGACCGATTACCTTTAAATTAAATATCTTGAATTAAAGATATTATATTTCATAGTATATGTCAACATAAAAAAATTGTACCTCTTTAAAGGTAGATTCTTTTCTTTTTTACAGGGTATGATGATTCTGAGGTGAAAAATTATGTGTGGACGGTTTACCTTGACTCAGGGCCTGCAGCAGCTGCAGACAAAATTTGAGTTTGAATTCACTGAAGAGTTGATTCCCCGTTATAATATAGCGCCCAGCCAGCAGATACTGACGGTGGCATCAGATGGATATAAGCGTGCCGGGCGGTTTATGAAATGGGGTCTCGTACCCTATTGGGCCAAGGACATAAAAATAGGTTATAAGATGATTAACGCACGCGCTGAAGGAATTGACACAAAAGCCAGTTTCAAAACTCCTTTCCGCCGTAAACGCTGTTTGATTCTGGCTGACGGATTTTACGAATGGAAAAAAACAGAGGGCGGAAAGCAGCCTTACCGGTTTATCATGAAGGATAAGGATGTTTTTGCCTTTGCGGGACTATGGGATACCTGGACAAAGGACGGCAGCCAGCTGCACTCATGTACTATCATTACTACTGATTCCAATACAGTCACAGAGGATGTACATGACCGGATGCCTGTCATCCTCCCGTCTGAAGTGTATAACGATTGGTTAAATCCGGACCTGCAGGACACTGACTACCTGAAATCCCTGCTTGTTCCCTATGCTGCCGAAAAAATGGACAAATACCCTGTCTCATCGTTAGTGAATTCACCAAAAAATAACTCAGTTGACCTGCTGCTGCCTATGAACAGCCTGTAAAAAGAGCGAGGCTGCACGCTGGGAAATAGGGACAGTCCCCTTATGTTTTCCTGCTGTATCAAGGGTTTTCCTTACGGGAAATAGGGGACAGTCCCGATCCTGGCTGAGCTGCTAAAACATACTTAATGAGTATTTTCGCGACATTAATTCGAGTAGTTTTACGCCTGCAAGGCTGTTGCCCTTTTCATCTAAGGCAGCGCCAAAAATGCCTATCCCGCATTTTCCTGGAATAGCTCCCATTATTCCGCCTGACACGCCGCTTTTGGCTGGAATTCCTACCTTGATAGCAAACTCGCCAGAGGCATTATACATCCCGCAGGTTACCATAAACGTTTTACATATCCGCGAGATATCTGCAGGTATCAGCTGACGGCCGCTGGAAGGGTCTATACCATTATTAGCAAACACACAGCCCATTTTAGCCAAGGATAAGCAATCCATCTCTATTGCACATTGCTTGGAATACAGTTCCATGAGCTCCTCGACATCCTCATTGATTATGCTGCTTTGCTTCATAAAATAACAAAGAGCACGGTTTAGATGCGAAGTATCAAATTCAGAGCGTGCCACCTCTGAGTTGTATGTAAGATCACAGTTTCCCGTTAATTCGTGTATAAAGTGAAGAATCCTATTAATACGTTCAGTACCATTTTTTCCGCCGATCATACTGGTTATGGCTAAAGCACCAGCATTAATCATTGGATTCAGTGGTTTTGATGGATTGATGGTTTCAAGCTTCGCTATAGAGTTGAACGGATCTCCCGTTGGTTCCTGCCCTACCCGTTCAAACACATAGTCCTCCCCCCTGTCCATTAGAGCAAGGGCTAAGGTTATGACCTTGGAAATACTCTGTAGTGTTAAGATTAAATTGCCATCTCCGGCTGTATAGCTGCAGCCATCTGGATAAAAAAGAGAGACAGATAATAATTCACCGTCCACTTTGCTTAGTGCCGGAATATAGTCGGCTACTTTTCCTTCCTTCGCAATTGGTTTGGCCATCTCCACAAGATTTTCTAATTCCGATGCTGATTGGCATAACAAGTAAAATCACCCTTATAAAAGATTTCCGTACAATGCTTATATGTTCCACGCAACAGGCTTAAATCATTCACTACATAAAAAAACCACTTTCCTTGAAGAGAAAATGGTTTTTAAAATGGATTACGCCAGTTTAAAGTACAAATCATATCCCCGCTCTTCGTTATACTCGGGGGAATACTGAATTTTAAAATCATATGGATCGATGGTCAGGCAGTTATCCTTCGCCCATTCTATCATTCTCCCGAAATGACCAGCAATATCCATTACTGAACCTGTATGTTTTGCATAAATATATTTTTGTTTTGGTATAACGGCTCCTTCAAATCCTTCAGGAATATTCTCTAATGAAGACACTTCTACTCCTACGAGCTGAGTGAACTCACCGTCAATAACGTGCAGGCAGATATCCAGTATATAAGGAGACACACGGTTTTGAATTTCGTCCTTTTGCTGCATGACCGTATTCCACGCTTCTGGCATAAGAGTTCCAAGGTCCTGCCATGGACAGATTACTTTTTTGCCAATCACATAAAATTCCTCTTTATTTACTATGTCCATTGTGTTCTTTCTCCTACTTGCTATACTTTATTTCGGGCATGTCTTGGCTCTCCATTTTACCAATAAAACAATTCTCCAGTTTCTAGTTTCTATACAAACTCCTTTAATCTCATAGAATATATTAGCTCGACGGAGGGTATATAGAGGACGGTAAGCTTTTCAACTTTTATCTGAGTATATGACAAGTTATAGGGGCTTTTGTTTATGTTTAAAAAAAAGAATTCATTTAACACTTTTATCTATATCGTTTCGAGCTTGTATTTTACCATACTGTTTTATCTGCTATTTTTTTCTCAATACCGTCAGAGAGTTCAGGGCACTTTAGATTACAACCTTGTTCCTTTTCGTTCCATCTCGCGTGATGTAGATGCCATTGACGGAATACATATCGGTCTACTAACAAATAATCTGTTTGGAAACATCCTGGCCTTTGTTCCTTTCGGCCTGCTCGTTCCATTAATATGGCGGAAGATAAATAACTGGAAGCATCTATTCCTTTTTTCAATTCTAACCACATTATCAGTTGAAATCCTTCAGCTGCTTTTTAAAGTAGGTGTCTTTGATATAGATGATATGATCTTAAATGTAATCGGCAGTATGATTGGCTTCTTATTTCTGAAAGTAGTCCCATTTCAAAAGAAGCATTAATCATTTTTTAGCGTAAAAGTGTGATTTCTTATTTATTCGAGGCGGATTATTAATATGACATTGCTGCATTCGATTAAGTCTTATAACAGTCGTTTTTGTTAAGTCCTTAGTAATCAATAGAGAGTCTTTAGGGGTGAGTTAAGTATGGAGGATAAAAAATATCCGATTGGAAGGTTTGTCGTTCCGCATGTTATTTCAGAAGAGCAGAAGAATGTCTGGATTAGAGATATTGCCGCTGCTCCAGGCAGACTAAAAGAAGCTGTAAAAGACTTTTCACAGGAACAGCTGGATACACCATATAGAGAAGGCGGCTGGACAGTCCGGCAGGTTGTGCATCATCTTGCTGACAGCCACATGAATGCATTTATCCGATTCAAACTCAGCTTGACGGAAGATTTCCCAACGATCAAGCCATATAGCGAGGGTGACTGGGCTTTATTGCCTGATTCTTCCTCAGCATATATTGAAGCTTCCCTAAAACTGCTCGAAGGACTGCACACCCGCTGGGAAGTCCTTCTCAATTCAATGACAATGGAAGACTTCAAACGAAAATTCATCCATCCAGAACTTCAAACAACTCTGGACCTGTATACAACCCTGGCCCTCTATTCCTGGCACTCGCGGCACCATACCGCCCATATTACATCTCTCAAGCAGTAGTGGGTCTGTCCCTATTTCCCGAATAACTTCCCGCCGCGGATGCCTGTGATGCCAGCCTTTTCCTGCCGGGAAATGGGGGACTGTCCCCATTTCCCCGAGTGTGCACTTTTTGATTGAGACATGTTTAGTGCTATGATTAGTCTTAAATGTTTGTGTGAGGAGGACTAACTATGGCAGAGCATTCTTTTCATTTAAAGGCCTCGTGGCCGGGACTCCGCAATGATGTGGGGGAAATAGAAGCAGGTAATTTGAAGACAAAAATATCCATACCTCCGGAAATGGATGGCCCAGGTATTGGCACAAATCCGGATGAAATGCTTTTAGGAGCAGCGGCAACTTGTTATATCATTACGCTCGCTGCTATGATGCAGCGAAGTGCTTTAGATAAAGAAAATCTTACGATGGAATCTGAAGGAATTGTCGATGTAACCTCTGGGGTTATTACTTATAAGAAGATTATCCACCGTCCGCGAATCATATTAAAACAAGATGCGGGCGAGAGAGATCATGAGCTTGCACTAAGGCTGGCCAAAAAAGCTGAAGTCTCCTGTATGATTTCCCGTGCTATTGCCGGCAATGTTGAAATTGAGCTTAAACCTGAAATCATAAACGCTTCTTTATAAAAAAGAGAGCTGGTCACCATATCTGCGGCCAGCTCCCTTTTTATTATCTCCGGAGATGTTCTGTCGAATTCATAAAATGAACAACTCGCAAATTTCCTCTATCCTCTAAAAAAGGAATTCCGGTATCACCTGTTAATACATAATGCTCTACATTAAATGGAAGCTTAAAAAAGGACTGCATCATCCTGCTGATCGCTCCTCCATGGGATACCATCGCAACCGTTTCATACTCATTATCGGCAAGTATGCGGGAAAAAGCTCCCCCTATCCGTGCCCGGAATTCAATTTCTGTTTCCCCTTCCGGCACACCTTCATGCATTTTATATCCGCCTTCAGGAACTGGGTATCGTTCTTCAGCTTCAGCATATCTAAGCCCAGCGAAAACCCCGTTATTATGTTCCATTAACTCGCCGCGCAATTCAACTTCGAGATTGAGCACCTCACCCACAATGCCCGCCGTCTCTGCTGCCCTTTTTAACGTACTGCTGTACAGCTTATCAATCTTATAATTTTCTTTAAGGAAAGCTGATAATTTATGAACCTGAGATCTCCCGCTTTCCGTTAAGCTGAAATCGGCTCTTCCCTCATGAACATATAATAGATCCGCTTCTGACTCCCCATGCCTGATCAACAATATCTTCATAAACCCTCCCAGGGGACAGTCCCCCATTTCCCAATTATTTCCCTGCTAAAATGTCTTCTGTCGTGACAATGGCTGCAAATTCTTTATGGAGAGTAGCAAGTGAGAGGTTATGTACCTCTTCTGCTTGATAAAGAATTCCGTTATGTCCAATAATATCAAATGCAGCCGCGGCATCTGATACGACATAAGTGGTAAATCCTAAATTTGCGCTCATTCTTGCTGTTGTAGACACACAATGCGGTGTAATTAAGCCTGTAATAACAAGTGTATCAATCTCATTCTTCCTCAAATACTCCTCTAATTCGGTTCCAATAAAGGCGCTGTTCACGTTCTTCTGAATCACAGCTTCACCCTCGAGGGGAAGAACCAGCTCTTTTATTTCACAGCCGTCCTGGCCTGGGAATAAAGGAGAATTAGGGTTACGGGATAAGTGCTGAGTATGAATAACAGGAAGCTCGCGTTTTCTCCACTGAGTCAGCAGCTTAAAAATATTCTCTTCTGCGTCAGGATTGTTCCGGGCTCCCCATTTTTCGGAATCAAACCCTTTTTGTACATCAATAATAAGTAAAGCAGAATTTTTACCAAATGCAGCCATTATTAATCTCCCCTTTTCTTAATCTACCTTTATTTTATTAAACAGTTTGGATATTTTCCTTCTCATAAAAAAGTTATTTAGAGTTAAAAACCTTTCATATAAAATAAAAATAAGGAAGGGGGTTTTCATTTGAAAATCGACGATATTGACAAGCATATATTAAGGTGTTTAGTTGGAAATTCACGTCTTTCCATCCGTGAATTATCAAAGCAGGTGAACCTGTCAGCGCCTTCGGTTGCTGAACGTGTTAGAAGGCTCGAGGAGGAGGGGGTTATTGAAGGCTATTCATCAAAATTAAACTACAGCGCTCTAGGCTATTCAATCCAGGCTATCATTCAAGTTACAACAAGGAATGGGAAGTGCGAGGACTTCCGCAGCTTGATCAGGCTCCACCCTAATGCCCAGTGGTGTTACAGAATGGCAGGCCCTGCAGACTACATCGTAATGCTATCTGTGCAAAAACTCGAAGAAATTGAACAAATCATTGATGAAATAAGTGTCCTGGCACAGACAACTACACATATAGTTTTATCTGAAGTCGGTATAGAAACCTCTATCCTTGGATAAAAAGAAGTAAATTGCCCCCTTCTGCGAAAGAAGGGGGTATCTCCTCTTTCAATCTATCACGCTCCTTGACTCGCTTGCTGGCTCGATTCCAAGCCTTTTCTCGCAAGATAAAGCGAGCTTTTTTCAATGAGCTCAAACAGCCCATCCTCAAATGTAATATTTAAGAAGCTAAAAATAGGTTCCAGCTTTTCTAAAGGATTCATTTCACAAATATTCTCAAACTGCTCTTTTGAAAAATCACAAAAACCATGGCCGCTGACACCAGCATGCCGAAGCTTCAGGACTTCCTGTAATTCCTCATCATTGAACAGGCGGTGCAGCTTTATAAAATATTGGTCTACCTGTGTAATTTCTTGCTTCTTCTCTAGCACTCTCACTTCTCTATTAAGTGTGCGCAAATAGCTGTGAAAATGCCGGGTAACACGCTCTTTAGGGATATCGAGCTTAAAATAAGCTTCCTTTCTATAAATAAATGTATCCTTGCCGCTGCCTGGCTTGTTCCAGTCTATATCCCAGCCCAAGGCATACAATAGCAGCTCTTCTGTGAGCCGATAGTATAAAACCACAAAGTCTATTAATTTATTTTCATCATACAATCTGGCCGCCGAATTATGAAGGTAAGAAATAAATGACTTTTGATCCCGATTCCGCAAGTTCTTCATGCTGTCTGCATATTCAACCAGCGCTTCATCTTCATCCATCTCCCGGAGAGTCTCCATTAATAAGTCGAAATAGTCTTCCTGACCTTCTGAAACAGCCAGGTCCAGACTTTTAAGCCTTTCTCCAAAGATAAGCATTTTCGTCAGCTCCGGGCTTTGAAAGCTGTGGTATACTAGTTTACCTGCGGAATGATAATTTCTTTTACAGATTAAATCATGAAGTCGGGCATATAAATCCTGAATCTTGTCTTCTGCTTCTGAGAATGCAGGAACCAGCTCCCTGCCTTTAATAAAATAGGCAGCTTTACTATAGCTTTCCAGCACAATCTGCATGATAACCAATTCATAAAGATTCGGCCTTTCACTCAATCTTACATAAATCTTATCTTCATCACCAACCTGCTGTGTAAGTATTTCATTAATCTCTTTTTCTGCACTCTCCAAATCATTTGATAAACTATGAACTTTACATTCTTTGTATTCATCATGTGCTGTAATCTCCGGCTTCTCAGCGGATTGAGGATATAAGCAATGCACAGTAAATGTCTGATTTTTCAGCGCAGACACCTGATCCAAATTAATATAATTGTTATAATGGCAGAACACGTGATTCTTCATCCGTTTCTTTTCCTTTCGGCTGTTTGTCTATATCCATTTTCAGCATATAATCTATCAAGTCTGAGTAATTATCGTCCAAGGCTGCACCGAGGTCTTTCAGCATCATATTTGATTCAAGCAAAAACCTTCTCTTAACCCGCGATACAGTTGTCCGCTTTGTTCCATAGTAAGAGTGCCATAGCTCTGCTGACTTTATTTCCTCTCTTCCATGTCCAATAAAGCTTTGATTTCTAACCTGCAGCGTATGAGCTACATTCAAGCTTTTCAAGTAAAAATAGGCCCCAATATAATCTTCTACATCGCCGTTTTCGTATTTCTTCTCAAGCTCTTCAATCAGCTGATAAATGGAGGATTTCTTGATTTGAGCCGCAGAATCTTGATCATTAGCTCCATGAACAAGGAGAAATAGCAAAATGGCTTCCCGTGCTCGATAGAATCTGGTAAGAAAAGCAGGAAGATCATCCAAGTCAATGCAAATCTCCATTTGCCTGTACAATTCTTCAATTAAGGCCAGATCCTTTTCCTGGCCTTCTTTGGATAAAAGTTTATTAAGAATTCCTTTTGTTTCTTGTATAACACCAATCTCATTCCCAAGCAGCTTCTCACATTCCTGCAGATACTGAGAGGCCTCCTTAAAACAAAAGTTTAGTCTGCTATCCATCATCTTTAAGAGCAGCTCCATAGCTTTAGGGGCTTCCGCCTTATCCTTCACTAATTCAATGGCACCTGGAAAGTCGTATTCCATGAGAAAACTTCGGATCTGAAGCTTCCAGGAACGGTGGGATACAATTGACTTTGACATAGAGATATGTGATTGTCCCGCTTCTTCAAAAAGAAAGCCGTGTCGGCTCCCCAGCTGCCTGGCACATTCTAGGAAAATCGCTTGAAAACAATCATCATCACCTGAACCTGAAAGCTGAATAATCGTTTCATAAGGATAAAAAAAAGAAATTTTGTGAATCAAAAGCTCAGCCTCATTCAATATGAATTTAAAAGGCTGCCCCTTTCCCTTCCTAATTAAATAAACATCCGCTTTCCAATCTTCAGGAAGAGAACTCTCAATTAAATCTACAAGCTTTTGTTCCAGCTTATATTTAGCCTGCCTGCTTAGCTTTCCATTTATAGGTACCACACAGAGCAATGTATCGCCTGGAGATGAAATCCCAGAAACCATAGGTACAATAGAATTCATTTGCGATTCAATACATTTTTTCAAGTCCCCATCTGTCTGATCTATTTCATAGCCGCTAAAAACAGCTAAAGGCAGTATCTCGTTTTCAGCCATATAAACACCTCATCTATATAAAAATCCATTCCTGTATTCCTTTTTTATGGTAAAAATTGTATAATAATAGTCTATCTACTAGTTATATACCCTTAAATTTGAATAATGAGCAGATTCCAGTATTTACAAACCAAAAGGAGTGAGCAGCATAATAAAAAAGCTTATAATCCCAATATGTTCCGCTGCCATACTATTTACCGGTCTAACTTTTTTCAGCATACCTGCTTCTTCAAATGCCAGAGCAGCCATCATAAGTACCCTGAAAAATGAAGACCAGCCTTATTCGAGCAAAGAACAGCAAATAGTCCAGGTGCCTGGCAGTCCCTATACACTTGTTATCTTTGATTCTCCTCATAAGATGTGGTTATTAAGGACTAAAGAGTTCCTCGGCAGATACAGCTCTTCCCTTGATATGGGATTTAACTTGTATGAGTCAACCTTTAAAAAGGATACAGACTGTTTTATCAATAACAAGCTGGTTTACGGTTTAACAACTATTCCAAAAGGCCAACAGGCTTATGTGAAAAACAAGAAAGTACATGTCTTTCCGCTAGAAAAATATTTTTCTTCAAGCAAATATGCGCGCGATTATAAAAATCTATACTTCTATTATCTTGATAAACCGGTTGAAACAGAGTCTGGATTTCAGGCGGTTACATTGAAATAACAGTGCAGGAGTCCGAGGAATACTGGGCTCCTGCACTGTTGGCTACAGAAATAATTTTTGATGTACTAAAAGAACTATACCTCTGAATAGAAAAGCTATATTCCGCCTCCTATTCTATCCTTCCAAAATTCTTTAATGTTTTTAGCATCCTCACGGTTAAATGACCTTTCCAATCTATTTCTGCCATTTTCCATTCTTCATCATATTGTCCAAACCAAGACCAATTAGGATTCCAAGATCCTTCTTCACTTAATGAAGTGATTTCGTAATCAAGCTGCAGTGGAAGCTCTTCCTTAAACAAATCAGCATAAACTGAATCAGGTGAACTGACAATTTGTAAAGGCTTGAGACCGTACCCCTGCCAGGCATTTTCGTCAAGGCCTGTTATTTCACGGGCTGATTTTCTTAACTTTTTTACTGCGGCCTCCTTTTGCTGTCCCTGAAGCGTTTCGGAAAGCCGCAGGCAGCATAAGAAATCATGCATCTCCATCTTAGTCGGCAGCTCCTGCAAATCCTTCAATGCTAATTCTGTAATAAAATTTAAGAAAGGGTTCGGAACCAATTCCGAATATTCTCGGAGGTACCCGGTAATCTCGGCATTAGGATTTGCCCAAGAAGCATGTACACCGCAGTGTCCTTTCTCCACATCAAAGTTCCACCAGGGGGCATGCGGAACAAGGTTTACCGCTTCAGGTACTGCCGGCCAAACATTTTTCTCATAATCAAAGCTGTTCAGCAAATATGTAATCGCTCTTTGAATCAAAGGGTGCTCTGAAGACAGTTTTAACTCCTTTGCATATTGCAGACCAACTGTTGTCGCCATAGGAGAGGAAACATCCAGACGGAAATCTGGTTCAATAGAATGTCCGAACCCGCCATCCTCATTTTGATAAGCTTCTAACTCCTTGATTACATGTTCTGCACTGCCTCTTTCAAAATAGTATTAAATAAGCTCGCATCGAGCGGCCGGGCATTAGCTTTGATGAAGCTTGCGGATTTTTCAAATTTATTACGGGTCAGCATTTCCATAACAATTATTGCTCCTTTACTTTTTATATCTCCTTAAATCAATTCGCCGGAAATCTTTCTGACCCTTTTTAATTGGATAAATAAAGCGGTTAACTGCGAATTTCCATCAGGTTAAACTATTGCCTAATACCATGGGGTTAGCTATATGAGAGGTTCTGAAAGATTTATGAGTTGTTCCAGAAAAAATATGAGCGGTCGTTTTTAATAAATGAGCCATTATCGAAAGAATATGCGCCTAAGTCAGAACGGAGCATATATATGAGCAAATACGGGAGCCTGTGCTTTACTTTGAGAAAATATGCGCGCTGGTTTCACTGCTGAAGCCCCATATAGTAACCATGCCAGCTATATGAGCAGTTTTGAAAGAATTATTAGCTGTTCTTTTTTAGAAATAATATGAGCGGTCGTTTCAAATAAATGAGTCATTATCGAAAAAATATGCGCCTAAGTCAGGCCAGAGCAAATATATGATCGGACACAGGATGCCGCTGCACTCTGAACAACAATGCAAAAAAAGGCACCCCAATCAAAAATAGTTTGGAATGCCTTCTTTCTTATCTTTTTTGAATTTCTTCAACAAGCAATTTGTTAACGAGAGGAGGATTTGCCTGCCCCTTTGTTGCTTTCATGATCTGGCCTACCAGGAAGCCAATTGCTTTTTGCTTTCCATTCTTAAAGTCCTCAATAGATTGAGGATTGTTATCTAGTGATTCATTTATTATTTGGCGAAGGGTTCCTTCATCAGAAATCTGGACCAGCCCTTTTGCTTTAACAATTTCCTCAGCATTTCCGCCCTCTTCAATCAAATCTTTAAAAACCTGCTTCGCAATTTTTGAAGAAATGGTTCCATTTTCAATCAATCTGATTAATCCAGCCAGGCTTTCTGGAGTAAGAGCTGTATCATGAAGCTCTTTTCCTTCTGCGTTCAGGTAAGCGGAAACTTCACCCATAATCCAGTTGGACGCCTGTTTTGGATCGGCTCCAGCTGCCACAGCGGCCTCAAAAAAGTCGGCCATTTCTTTTGTTACTGTAAGAACGGCTGCATCATAGGCAGGAAGGCCAAACTCTTCTGTGTACCGCTTTTTACGCTCATCGGGAAGTTCTGGAATCTCAGCGCGGATGCGTGCTTTCCAGTCCTCATCAATTACAACAGGTACTAAGTCCGGTTCAGGGAAGTAGCGGTAATCATCGGAACCTTCCTTAACGCGCATCAGCAATGTTTTGCCTGTGGCTTCATCAAACCGGCGTGTTTCCTGATCAATCACACCGCCAGCCAACAGTACCTCTGCCTGGCGCTTTTCTTCAAACTCCAGCCCCTTTTTTACAAAGTTAAAGGAGTTTAAGTTTTTAAGCTCCGTTTTCGTCCCAAACTCTTTCTGCCCAGCCGGCTTTAGAGAAATATTGGCGTCACAGCGAAGGGAACCCTCTTCCATTTTGCAGTCAGAAACACCTGTATATTGAATAATTGATTTTAGCTTTTCAAGGTATGCATAGGCTTCCTCAGGAGAAGATATATCCGGCTCTGATACGATTTCTACAAGCGGGGTTCCCTGGCGGTTGTAATCCACAAGAGAATAGCCGTCTCCAGTATGAGTCAGCTTGCCGGCATCTTCCTCCATATGAATCCTAGTGATGCCGATTTTCTTCTTGGTGCCGTTTACTTCAATTTCAATCCAGCCATTTTCCCCAATCGGTTTATCGAATTGAGAAATTTGATAAGCTTTCGGATTGTCGGGGTAAAAATAATTCTTACGGTCAAATTTCGTGTACTCGGCCACTTCGCAGTTAAGCGCCATAGCCGCTTTCATCGCATATTCTACCGCTTTTTTATTTAATACTGGCAGAACCCCGGGATAACCGAGATCAATGACACTAGTATTTGTATTTGGCTCCGCACCGAAATGGTTCGGGCTTGCAGAAAAAATCTTAGAATTTGTTTTAAGTTCAACATGTACCTCTAACCCAATTACTGTATCAAAACTCATCTTCACTCTCACCCCTTACATATCTGGTTTTTCTTTATGAAATGATGTTGCCTGCTCAAATGCATGTGCAACGCGATAGACTGTGCTTTCATCAAAGTGCCTTCCAATGATCTGCAAGCCTAATGGAAGTCCGCCTGCAAATCCGCATGGAACAGAAATTCCCGGGACACCTGCAAGGTTAACAGGAATAGTCAAAATATCATTAGCATACATGGTTAAAGGATCTGTCGTTTTTTCACCTAGTTTAAAGGCTGGAGTAGGTGCTGTCGGTCCGATAATCACATCAAATTTCTCAAAGACATCTTCAAAGTCCTTCTTAATCAAGGTACGGACCTGCTGAGCCTTTTTATAATAAGCATCGTAATACCCCGAACTTAAGGCGAAAGTACCAAGCATGATGCGCCGTTTCACTTCATCCCCGAACCCTTCAGCCCGGGTATTTTTATACATTTCTATTAAATTCTTAGCGTTGTCTGTACGATAGCCATAGCGTACCCCGTCGAAACGTGCAAGGTTTGCTGAGGCTTCTGATGAAGATAGTAAATAGTAGGCAGAAAGAGCGTATTTTGAATGAGGGAGAGACACTTCTTCCCATGTAGCTCCCAGCTTTTCCAGAACCTTTAGGGCTTCTAGGACAGAATCCCTGGATTCCGGGCTTACACCTTCACCAATATATTCCTTAGGCACCCCGATTTTAAGGCCTTTGATATCACCAGTTAAGCTCTCCGTATATTTAGGAACCGGCACATTCGCTGAAGTTGAGTCCATCGGATCTAATCCTGCCAATGTCTCCAATAGAAAAGCGTTATCTTCCACCGTACGGGTAATAGGGCCAATCTGCTCAAGTGAAGAAGCAAACGCCACTAATCCAAAACGCGAAACACGGCCATATGTAGGTTTTAATCCTACTACTCCGCAAAATGCAGCTGGCTGGCGTATGGAACCGCCTGTATCCGATCCAAGAGAGAAAAGCACTTCACCGGCCGCCACCGCCGCAGCCGATCCTCCAGAAGATCCGCCTGGCACATACTCCAGATTCCATGGATTCAGTGTCTTTTGAAAGGCAGAGTTCTCATTAGAAGAACCCATTCCGAATTCATCCATATTTAGTTTTCCGATCGTAATGGTTCCTGCATTATGTAAGTTCTGAATAGCAGTCGCATCATAAACTGGATCAAATTTCTCTAAAATTCTGCTGCCGCAAGTGGTTCGCAGATTCTTAGTCACAATATTATCTTTAATCCCTATTGGCATTCCAAATAAAGCACCCAATTCCTCGCCGCTTGTTAGTTTATCATCAAGACTGGCAGCCTGAGTGCGGGCATTTTCTTCATTTAGTGTTAAAAACGCCTTAATTTTATCATCAACCTGGTTAATTCTTTTGTAAGACTCATCTATCAGATCGGATACTTTAATTTCTTTTTTATGTAAAAGACCTTGCAGGTGAGATACTTTTTGGTCTAGCAATGACATGATTTCCCCTCCTTAGTCCATAATGGACGGCACCCTAATATGGCCATCCTTGCTGTCAGGTGCATTTTTTAAAACTTCCGTAATCGGCAGCCCTTTTTCTGCTTGATCTTCTCTTAGGACATTCTTAATATCCAGAACATGAGAAGTCGGCTCAACATTCTCGGTATTCAGCTCATTTAATTCCTCTGCAAAGGCAATGATTGCATCAAGTTCTTTTGTAAGTGTTTCTGTTTCTTCTTCTGTTATTGCTAAACGCGCAAGATTTGCTACATGTTTTACCTGATCCTCTGAAATACGGCTCATCTCTTTCACCTCCAAAAATCGTACAAACACAATATATTGATAATATCAGACTTTTTCGCATTAAAGCAACAGCTGACCCCTTGATTCTGAAGCTATTGCACCTTAGTGCATATAAAAGAAAAAAATGGATAATGGTCCCGGAACTCATGTCGATTTCAATTAATCAAACGTTTAATTACATTCATCCTGAACGACCTGTACCTATGCCTCAGCCACTCTCTAATGCAAAAGAATTTTGTCATCTAAAAAAGCAGTTAACCGCGAATATTGTCTGGGAAATAAACCGGGAAATTGAGACTGTCCCTCATTTCCCAAAATAAAAACCCCACAGTTTGTGGGGTTTTCAGCAGTGAAGCATGCTTTTAGTATGTTTCTGACGTTGTTTTTCCTTGCATGTGCAGTGCCAGGTAATCTGGTCCGCCTGCTTTGGAATCTGTACCGGACATGTTGAATCCGCCAAACGGCTGATAACCAACGATTGCTCCTGTACAGCCGCGGTTGAAGTAAAGGTTTCCTACATGGAATTCTTCACGAGCTTTTTCCATGTTTGTTCGGTTATTAGTTATAACCGCACCTGTTAACCCATACTCTGTGTTGTTTGCAATTTCAATGGCATGGTCAAAGTCTTTGGCTTTAGCGAAAGCTACAACCGGTCCAAAAATTTCTTCCTGCATCACACGTGATTTAGGATCTACATCAGCAATAATAGTAGGCTGAACGAAGAAACCTTTTGAGTTGTCTCCTTCTCCCCCTGCTGCTAAGCGTCCTTCTTCTTTACCGATTTCAATGTATTCCATAATCTTTTTGAATGCATTATTATCAATAACCGGACCCATGAAGTTGCTTGGATCCACTGGGTTTCCGATGGTTAAGTCTTTTGTAAGCTCTATAGCACGCTGCAGCACTTGATCGTATACATCTTCTACGATAACTGCGCGGGAACATGCAGAGCATTTTTGACCGGAGAAACCGAATGCAGATTTCACGATTGATTGAGCAGCAAGCTCTAAATCAGCCTCTTTATCTACCACAATCGTATCTTTACCGCCCATTTCAGCGATAACACGCTTCAGCCAGATTTGGCCTTCGTTTACTTTAGAAGCGCGCTCATAGATGCGGACACCTACATCACGGGATCCTGTAAATGAGATGAAACGAGTACGAGGATGGTCAACCAGGTAATCCCCAACTTCAGCACCGTTTCCAGGTACATAGTTCAGAACGCCATTTGGCAGTCCTGCTTCTTCCATTACTTCAACAAATTTTGCTGCCACAACTGGTGTAGTAGAAGCTGGTTTTAATAGAACGGTGTTACCGGTTACAATCGCAGCTACAGCAGTACCAGCCATGATCGCAAACGGGAAGTTCCATGGAGAAATAATGATGCCGATTCCAAGAGGAATGTAGTTGAAGCGGTTATATTCACCAGGACGGCTTTGTACTGGAATACCATCTTTTAACTTCAGCATTTGACGGGCATAAAACTCTAAGAAGTCGATCGCTTCAGCTGTATCAGCATCTGCTTCGTTCCAAGGCTTTCCTGCTTCTTTTGTTAAAAGGGCAGAAAACTCATCCTTACGGCGGCGGATAATCGCTGCTGCACGGAATAAAACGTCTGCTCTTACTTCTGGCTTAGTCTTTTTCCAGGTTTTGAATGCTTCATCTGCAGCCTGCATTGCCTTTTCAGCTAGCTCACGATCCGCTTTAGATACACGTCCGATCACTTCTTCTTTATCAGCTGGGTTTACAGATACAATTTTATCATCAGTGGAAATGCGCTCTCCGCCGATAATCAAATCATAATCTTTGCCAAGGTAGCCTTCTACCTTGTTTAAACCTTGAAGATAAGACTCTTTATTTGATTCTACGGAAAAATCCGTAAACGGTTCATGCTTGTAAGGTTGTACCATCCCCATCGCTCCCTCTATAAAAATTAATCAACATACCTATTCTAACCGATAAATTCTAAGTCTTCAATTATGTTATTCTATTTGGAATTACATTCTAGTTAACATTCAAAAAAATTATACTAATCTATTAATTTTTATTCAGCTGGTATATTATCAAATCAGGAAACGCTTGCATAAATACACTTTCACTTGTAGTCTTCCTTTTAAAAAATTATTCTTTGTTTATATTTTTACTCTTTGCTCTATTAAACGTGCCTGTTGATTGCAGCTAGCAGGCACTCGCTTTTCCGCAGGGCGGTCCGGGAGCCTCCTCCGCGTTTACGAATGCGGGGTCTCCCTTAATAGAAAAGCAGAAAGCGGTGCCTGCCAACACATAACTAGTTCTAGCTGAATGATGAAGTAATAATTAGTAAGCAACAAAGCAGATAAAGCAGGCAGATTCCCGATAAAGTAGACTTTCTGATTGGCGAGCGTAACGAAGACAGAAGCTTAGTCGCACTTATGCCCCAGCCAAGCATAAGACGAGCTGGCCATGAGAAGCGGTTTTCTTCTTATGGACTGTTTGGCTTATGACTCGATGGTCTCTGCTTGGAGCTGGAGCTAGAAAAGCGGAGGACGGTGCTTTTCCACGTGTTCCATTCAAGCTTTTTTTGAACAAAAATTTTAGAGAGAGCAGAACCTGATAAAGAAGAATGCTGATTGGCGAGGATATTAAGCCGGGCGGCATCGAAAGGCCAGGGCTGCCTTTTGATGGCGATTGGTTAATGACCGAGGGTGTCAGTCCGGAGCCGGGCGAAGTCCGCATATCCCGCATGAGTCTCGCAATCCGTTACAATCAACATAGTGCAATAATCAACAATGAAACTTCACATAGCTTTAGTTTTAATCAGCACTACACCATTCTAAAAAACAGCAGAAAAAAACCCTTTCCGTAAAAACGAAAAGGGCTCACATTATTCATAAATATGAACAAAAGGTTCACTAGTTTCAGGCTTCCTCACTATAAGAGCTTCAGGGCCGTTCACTGATGTTATATTTACTTCCACAGTTACATATTCGGGAAAATGCTGCATAACCAGACCGGTTACATATTGGGTAAACCCGATGGCTTCCGCTTTTCCATAAAATTGAATCGGAATCTTGATACTCAAATCCTGCAGCTGATCACCTGAATAAAAGGCACGGCCGATTACTCCGTTAAAGTTAGGAAAATATTCCTCAACATCCTGTTTGAAATTCAAGAAAGAATTAACATCCTCTCTATGTTTTTCATCTGTCTTTGGAGGAGGGAACAATTCATACTTTTCATTAATATTTTCCCATTTCCCGAGATTATTTTCTCCTTCACCCACCGCTGTATAAGCGAGGAAACTCCCAGGCACAGCCGATGTCTTTGGAGCCTGCTCAAATAATGCAATCGTAATAGGTACCTGCTTCAATTCAGATTTCTTTCTCAGGCGCTGGAGTACTTCCTGAGCAATCCTTTTTCCTTCAGCCATCAGTTCACTCTTTGGAATTTGAGTCTCATAATCTGCTCCAAAGTCCTCTTTTTTATAATAGTGTACTGAGTTAAGTGCGAGACCGATAACCACGCCGCCGAGGCCGACTGTGTTTTTGTCAGATTTGATTAAATAATCATGTTCTAAGATGTGAGCCAGATACAATGGATTTTCCTGCTGCCTTTTATCCATATTTCCTTTTTCAGGGTCTAATGGGTTGAGGCCGATATTTTCTTCTTCCTTCAACCCTTCTGCTTTAAGCTGGCTCTTAGTGAACTTTCGGTTCAGCCATAGCGAAACCGTTTTTTTATCAAGGAACTGTCCTTCCTTAAATAAATATTTATCTGGATCAAAGGTATGCTGGGCAACCCTCATCAATCCTGTTTCAAACTCGTTTATATCGTAGCGTGTGTTTAGGTTTGCTACGACGAGCCCTCTTGCTTCCCCCGGCTCAAATGGAAGGGTTGTACGATAATATTTTTCCGAAATTTTATATTTCGGGATAATCGCTTTTTCCTTCTTAGCCTCCGAATTTTGGATAACTTCCTCCTGCTTATCAAACTTAGGCGCGCACGCCGTTAATAGTAAGAGAAGCGCCAACCCGATAAAGGATATTTTCTTCTTCATCGTTTACACCTCTTATTTTTTTAATTCTTGCAGCATTCTCTCCTCGTTCCAGACTTCGATGCCTAATCCCTCAGCTTTTGCCAATTTAGACCCTGCATCTTCTCCTGCAATGACTAGATCTGTCTTTTTACTCACACTGCCTGCTACATTTCCTCCGAGAGCCTCTATTTGATCCTTGGCTTCGTTCCGTGACAGCTGTTCAAGTTTTCCGGTTAAAACAATCGTTTTTCCAGCAAAGAAGGAATCGGACTCTGCTGCTGACACAGGTTTCGGCCCTTTATATTCCATGTTTACTCCAGCAGCTTTTAGTTCATTGATCAGTTCCCCTGCCTCTTCCATCTCAAAGTAAGTGACAATGGAATCTGCCATTTTGCCTCCGACTTCATTTATGGAAGTGAGCTCCTCATCTTTGGCAATCATCAGGGCATCCATACTGCCAAAATGCTGGGCCAGTGTTTTAGCCGCTTTAGCGCCGACATGTCTGATTCCCAGTCCAAAAAGCAGTTTCTCAAGCGAATTGCTTTTTGAGCCTTCGATCGCCTTTAGCAGATTCGATATAGACTTCTCACCCATGCGTTCCATGCCTATCAGCTGTTCATGAGTCAGCTTATAAATGTCTGCCACATCATGTACCAATTTTTCATGAAACAGCTGGCTGATCACTTTTTCACCGAGGCCTTCTATATTCATGGCATTTCGGGACACAAAGTGAATCAGCCCTTCTCTTATCTGGGCAGGGCATTTTGGATTAATGCATCTTAGTGCAACTTCTCCTTCAAGCCTTACAAGGTCGCTGCCGCACTCAGGGCAATGAGTGGGCATGTTAAATTCAATCTCTTGGCCTGTCCGTTTTTCCGGCAGTACATTTACAATTTCCGGAATGATATCTCCTGCTTTTTTTACGACTACATGGTCACCTAATTTAATATCCTTCGCGCGAATTAAATCTTCATTATGAAGAGTCGCTCTCTGCACAGTTGTTCCAGCCACACGGACTGGTTCCAGAATCGCCGTCGGTGTAATAGCCCCGGTTCTTCCTACAGTAAGCATAATATCTTTTAAAATAGTGACTACTTCTTCTGCCGGGAATTTATAGGCTATAGCCCAGCGGGGACTTTTTGCTGTAGTGCCCAGCCTTTCCTGCTGAAGAAGAGAGTCCACTTTTACTACAATGCCGTCTATATCATATGGAAGGTTGGGGCGCCTTTCCACCCATCCCTCCACATAAGCAATCACTTCTTCGATATCAGCACATCTTTTTCTTTCTTTATTCGTTTTAAAGCCAAGAGTATCCAGCAGGTCAAGTCCCTCGCTATGCGACTCAACACCCGTTTCCCCTAAGTCAGCAATGGCATAAAGGAAGATATCTAGATTTCTGGAAGCTGCTATTTTCGGATCAAGCTGACGCAGGGAACCGGCCGCTGCATTTCGCGGATTTGCAAAAGGTTCTTCGCTGCGTTCTTCTTTCACTTTGTTCAATGCTTCAAACGAGCGCTTCGGCATGAAAGCCTCGCCTCTAACCTCCATCGTGAAAGGCTCTTTAATCCTTAGCGGAATAGATTTGATGGTTCTTAGATTAGAGGTAATATCCTCGCCGATCGTTCCATCCCCGCGTGTGGCACCCTTGACAAATAATCCATCTTCATACCTGAGGGATACAGCCAGTCCATCTATCTTCAATTCACATACATAGGTAAATTGATCACCTACAGCCTGCCGGACTTTTCTGTCAAAATCCCGGAGGTCGCTTTCGTTAAAAGCATTGCCAAGGCTGAGCATCGGTGACCGGTGCTCTACCTTCTCAAACATGTCTAAAATGGCGCCGCCTACTCTGACCGTAGGTGAATCAGGAGTTCTGTATTCCGGGTACTGCTCCTCAAGCTGAATCAGCTCACGGATGAGACGGTCGTATTCCGCATCCGGCACAGAAGGCTTGTCCAGCACATGGTACTCATAATTATATTGATTAATAATAGTCTGCAGCTCACGAATCTGTTTTTCGGCATCCAATCGTTCCATACGTTCAGCCCTTTCCTTAAATAGAGCTAGCCCTTTGTAATCGGGGCAAATTTAGCAAGCAGTCTTTTGATTCCTGTTGGGCTAGGGAATGCTATATCAAGCTCTTTCCCTTCTCCTTCTCCTTTGACACTGACCACAGTTCCTGTTCCCCAAACCTTGTGGAGAGCCTTATCGCCTACATTCCATCCAATCTCGTCTCCGCCTGTAGTCGTCTGCTTCATCGTTACGGTCCTTGCAGCAGCCGGACGGCGTCTTGTATCCTGAGGGGAAGACTTAAACCCAGATTGTTTTGGTTTTGGCATTAAGTCTTCAAGGAGGTCCTCCGGTATTTCAGAAATGAATCTGGAAACAGGATTCATATTCGTCCGCCCAAACAAAGTCCTCATCTGGGCATTTGTCATAAACAAATCTACTTCCGCTCTTGTAATACCAACATAAGCGAGCCGGCGCTCCTCTTCCATTTCATCCTCTTCCATAAGGGAGCGGCTGTGAGGGAATACCCCTTCCTCCATGCCTATTAAAAATACTACCGGGAATTCAAGTCCTTTTGCTGAATGAAGGGTCATCAAGACTACAGAGTCCTGAGGTGTCTCATCCTCACCAAGGGAATCTATGTCTGCAACCAATGCAAGATCTGTTAAAAAAGCCACCAGGCTTTTATCATCATTATTCTCTTCAAAACTTTTCGTAACAGATAAAAACTCGTCGATATTCTCAAGTCTGCTCTGTGATTCAATCGTTTTTTCTATCTGAAGCATTTCGCGGTAGCCCGTTTTGTCTAACACCTGTTCAACCAGCTCAGTTACCGACAAGTATTCCTGCATTTGGGAATATCCATTTATTAAATCCCTAAATTCAGCGGCCGCTTTCATAATTTTAGGAGATACACCAATCAATTCAACTGAATCAAGCGCCTGCATGATAGATGAATCATTCATGGCAGCAAAATCAGCAATTCTATCAAGAGATGTGGCGCCAATTCCCCTCTTTGGAACATTGATAACCCGGCGAAGGCTGATATCATCATCCGGATTAGAAATTAAGCGCAGATAAGCTAAAATATCCTTGATTTCTTTTCGGTCATAGAACTTGATTCCGCCTACGATTGAATATTGAATATTCGATTTCAGCAGAACTTCCTCCATTACACGTGACTGTGCATTGGTTCTGTAAAGAATGGCAATTTCGGAAAGCTTTCTGCCACCCCGCGACATTTCATTAATTTTTCCTGCAACAAACTGTGCCTCTCCCTGCTCACTGTCTGCACGGTAGTAGGAGATCTTGTTTCCTTCCAGATTTTCTGTCCACAGATTCTTCGGCTTTCGGTTTGCATTCTTTGAAATAACTTCATTGGCCGCCTTCAGGATTCTCTTTGTAGAACGATAATTTTGTTCCAGCATGATGACTTTTGCATTTGGATAATCCTTTTCAAAGCTTAAAATATTGGCGATGTCCGCACCGCGCCAGCGATAGATGGACTGATCCGAGTCTCCTACTACACAAAGATTCTTAAAACGAGCCGCCAGCGATTTTACTAGCATGTATTGTGCCCTGTTTGTATCCTGGTACTCATCCACATGTATATATTGGAATTTCCGCTGATAATACTCTAACACTTCCGGAACTCTAGTAAACAGCAATATGGTTTTCATAATAAGGTCATCAAAATCCAGTGCCTGATTTTTCCGAAGGCGCCGCTGGTATTCCTTATAAACATCTGCTACAACCTGCTCAAAAAAGCCGCCGGACATGTTTGAATATTCTTCTTCATCAATCAGCTCATTTTTTGCAGAACTAATCGATCCCAGTATGGCTCGATAATCATACTTTTTTGGATCCAGGTTTTTATCTTTTAAAATCTGCTTAATTACAGATTGCTGATCTGTCGTATCCAGGATCGTAAAGTTTCGGTTATACCCGATCCGGTCAATGTCTCTGCGCAGAATTCTTACACACATCGAGTGAAAAGTTGATATCCAGATGTCCTCTGAGGCTCCGCCAAGAATCCCCTTAATACGCTCTTTCATTTCCCGGGCAGCCTTATTGGTAAAAGTTATAGCGAGTATATTCCATGGTGCTACCTGCTTTTCTACAATTAAATAAGCGATGCGGTGTGTAAGAACCCGCGTTTTTCCGCTTCCTGCCCCTGCCATTATTAACAGAGGGCCATCCGTAGATTTTACTGCTTCCTGCTGTTCATTATTTAACCCTTTCAACAATCGGTCTGAAAGGAATTGCATATATATCCACTCCCATAATAGAACACCTGTTCCTATTATAACATGTTCTTTTTTAAATAAATATTTAAATTGAAGATTTTGCTGCCTTCACGGTTAGAAGCGCATCTTCCAAATCATCATAAACGGCATTTCCAACAACAACAACATCAGCTAATAAAGCCATCTCGCGCGCCTGTTCAGCAGTCTTAATTCCTCCGCCATAGAACAGCACTGTTTCATCAAGTCTGCTCTTTACCTTCTGTACAAGGGCAGGAGATGCATATTCCCCGCTATTCTCTAAGTAAAAGATAGGCAGATTAAACATCTTCTCTGCCATCATGGCATAAGCCATCACATCATCTTCAGTCAGATCGGCATTAGCTTCCGTTAATTTTGCAGCTTTGCAATTACTATTTAAAATACAATAACCTTCTACATGAATCTCATCCCAATCCATAATCTCACCGTATTCACGAACGGCCTGATGATGAAGATTCACAATCCAGTCAGGATTTCTGCTATTTAAAACCGTAGGTATAAAGTATAAATCAAAACCTGGCGTCACAGTGTCTACTCCTGAAACTTCCAGTACACAAGGGACCGTATATCTTCGTACGCGGGACATTAAATCAAGCACATTTTCCAGAGTAACCCCGTCGCTTCCACCGATAAGAATCGCATCCGTTCCAGATTCACAAATCCTCTCAAGCTGGTCATCAGACAGTTCCTTATAAGGATCCAGCTTAAAAACATGCTTCCACATTCGATAATCGTACATAAAAAAAGCCTCCACATTCAATATCCCATTTCTCCATTATACCATTAGAAATTTCCAATAAAAAATAGAAGCCGGGATAAAATTAAAGGTAAATTCTGAGCAGCTTCCTAAGCGAAGGCATTTTATCAATTTTATATGTACTTTACTATCGTGTTTGCATTAAGTAATTCTTAGGAACTTTGGAGGGGATTTAAACGGATGGGAGGATTAATGGAAATAATCCAGAACGGGCGGATTTTCCCACCATCTCTAATTGATCTCGCTGGAAAGGAGTTCTTGGAATGCATTTTCGTCGCCTCAATCATTTTATGTATTAATTTTAAAATAGACTTCGGGCTAACGTTTTAAGCCGGTTGATTGGATTGAAAGATGCGAAGATCCTGCTGGAGCAGCGAGACAGGTGAGACCCCGCAGTAGTCTTTGCGCCGAGGAGGCTCACCGCTCGCCCCGCAAAAAAGCGCAGCGCCTGGAACGAAAATCAACAGACCCCGGTAACAGGCCAAATAAAAAAACTGCAGGCAAGCTCGAATTTCATCGAGTTTGCCTGCAGTCTGGGATGCCGACTTTGTCGACATCCTTAAGAGTTGGCGCACAGCCGGCTCTGCTTATTTTTGTTCTTCTTTAATTCGTTCCAGGACGATTTCATAGGCATCGTTTCCATAATTAAGGCTGCGTTTTACGCGGGAAATGGTAGCAGTGCTCGCACCTGTTTCTGTTTCAATTTTATGATAGGTATTCCCTTCTCGAAGCATCCGGGCTACTTCCAGGCGCTGGGCTAATGACTGGATTTCGTTCACCGTACATAGATCGTCAAAGAATAGATAACATTCTTCTAAGGTTTCCAGTGATAGAACTGATTTAAATAGCTGATCTAGTTCTTTTCCTCTTAATTTATTTATTTGCATACATTGACTCCTTCTTGATTGCATTTCGAGTATATTAAGGCTTTACATGTATATCAGATGCAGCATCCGGAACGACATTTATCCATGTTTTCCCTGGTATCAGCCCTGCTTCCCGGCCATTGATTAAAGGAGTGATCATTCCATTCTTCATCTCCCAGGTTACTTCATTTATTTTCCCTTTTTGGAGGAGATATCCTTCTCCACCAGCCTGCAGATCAATGTCCCGTCTGCCTTTGCTGTCCGTTACCTGATGACGGGCACCGATGATAAGCAGGTTATCTATGAGTACAGGATTATTCGTCTCTTCGTCTACTGTAAGTTCGTGATCTGTATATCTTTTATATTTTTGTTTCTTGCTGTCATATTTATAATGGACATTAAAGAGTCTGGAATGATAAGAAACATCCGCTTCTGCTGCCGTTTCCCCGCCTAAGCTCTTCACCTCGTCAGCCGTTAAAAAGGTGAGAGGTGCTGGAGGAGCCTCCATATTAAAAGAGTTTTTTTCGGCACCCTTTTTGATATTTTCAAAGGAAATGTAAGAATCATGTGGAGCTTTACGGGAAGACTCCCTCTTAAATAAGGTCCCATCATACTTCAGGCCATTCAAGTGATCGATGCTGCCGCTCTCTAGGAGTTCCCTGGCTTCAGGGCTGTACCCATGAAGTATATAAAGACTGTTGAATCCTTTAGCAAGCTGCAAATAATAATCCCTGGCACTTCGTACAGGTCCTACCCGTTTCGGTTTCTCACTTTGAAAAATGGCAAGAAAGCGTGTAACCTCACCTTCCGCAAGAAGTTCATACACAATATCTGCTTTTTCCAGACCTGATTGCGGCCGGGCTTTGGGATGGTTATTCACCATAACCGCCACCGCTCTTTGATTGATGGATTTGTCTGTTCCAATTCCTGTCAACGGAAAGGTATCAGGATAATCCTGCCTTGGCTGAGCTTCCTGCTCTGTATAATCCGGCGTTTTCCCTGGTTTATCCTGACCGCTGCAGCCTGTTATAATCAAAACTGAAACTAAAGCAATACTTAGCATTTTACATTTCATGCTCGTAACTCCTTACCTCTTTACGAGGGAACCATCACACTTTTATATTTTAACGCATTATAGAAGGAAAGAGAACATTTTTATTCATCACATCATACATACCCTGCGGTGTAATGCGGATGTATGGCAGATGGGTGGAGGAAAAGAATAATAACGTATAAATTGGATCATTAAATTTATATCCTCTATCCTTCAGCATGATTTTAAGTCCATTTTCCTCTTTGATTAATTCTTCCAATGTTTTCTCAGACATGAGCCCGTTTAACAGTAACGGCATCTCATACACTATCTCGCCATGTTCGGCGATTACAATTCCGCCGCCCAGTTCCTTCATTCTATAAAAAGCCTGCAGCATATCTTCTTTATTTTTCCCAATTAATACAATATCACCTGTGTTTGAGTAAGAGCTGGCGAAACCTCCCAACCTGTTTGCAAACCCCTTGATGACAGTATTAATTCTCCACTTCCCATTTCTGTCTATCATCATTAAAAAGGATTGGTCGTGGTCTGAAGATAGCGTATCGACTGATAAATCAATAGAAACGGAATAAGGCTTTGTGATTACATCGTTTAGCATTTCAATTCCAAAAGGCATGGAAAATTGCAGATCGTCCATTGTAATGTTCCAATCCAGTTTTAAAGGACCGAACTCATGCTGAGTCCAATCAAAATTACGGCCCAGATCCACACTCCTGCCCTCTCGTTTTACCCATTTGCCTTTAGCGAGGACTGAGACGGGTGATGGGTTATGAATATCCTTTAAAAAGTTGATGTTAGCTACTCTTCCCGTTGCAATGGACCCGTGGAGGTATTCAATATTATAGTACTTTGCAACATTAATGGTTCCCATATTGTAGGCATCCACTAATGGAACACCAGCATCGATCGCAATCTTGATGAGCTTGTCAATCATGCCATCTTCATAAAAGGAAGGCGGCGAACCATCGGTGGTATAGAAGAATTTATCAAAGTTTTTAATGTCATATTCCAAGATTTCCTTTAAAAGATTAGGCAGATCCGGCCTGATTGAAGAATGCCGCAGACTTACTGTATATCCTTGCAGCAGCCGGGCCAGTACTTCCTTGCCAGTCATAGCTTCATGATCACAATCTGCACCAAAAAGCCTCATCTTGGCTAACGTTTTTTCAGAGGCACCGGGAAAGTGCCCTTCAATCTGTTTTCGCATACGCTTTGCTTCCTGAATCCAATGAAGCATCATATCATCGCCTGCCAGTAATTTTGGCCAGCCTGTCAGCTCTCCGCCTTGAAGCACCGCATCGTGCTCCAGCCATGCCTTCACATTACTGTGTGAGAAAACAGATTCTTCGTTTAAGATTTCTGTCTGAGCATCGAAACGGCACCACCAATAAAGCGTAGCCGGGAGATTACGCAGATCCTTCAACAAAGAAAATGCTTTCTTATTTTCCATCTGCAAAAAAAGCATTAAATTATCATTAATCATGGTTGAGGTCCCGCATTGCGATGCATATGCCGCAAAAGTATGGGGATTATATAATTGAAATGGATGGGCATGCGGCTCTATATAGCCAGGAACTAAATAATAATCGCTGCAGTCAATTACTTCGCAGTCTGATAAGTTTTCCGGCATCATATCCCCAACATATATGATTCGGTCGTCGTATATCCATATATTAGCTTCTATCCATTTTCTAAATGTTGGATTTAAATATCGTGCATTAGTGAGCAATGTATTAGGTGGAATTTTACCATCAAGTACAGCTACATGCTCACGCAGTTGTTTGTTCTTCCATCGATAGCGCTGTTCCAGCATGAACATTCTCCTTACAGAAAACCGTACATTCACATTAATCCTGAAAATGTAAGCGTTTTATTTTAATTAAATACTAACACATATTTTAATTTAGCACATTAAAGTTTTACTGATTTAATGTGAATTTTTTAAGAAAGGAGTCCTTAACTATGAATGTGAAACCGAATATCGGTATTGTGAATGCTTTAATACGCCTTACATGCGGATTCACTATGCTGGCGTGGTCAACTGCAAAATTGGCTAAAAAACCGAATAGAAGCAGGTATCTAATGGTCGCTATGATGTCTGCAATGAAGATTGGTGAAGGCATTGTCCGCTATTGCCCGGTAACAGATCTCATGCAGCAAAGCCAGGACATGAACCGCCAAAATAAACAGGATAACCGGGAATAAAGGAAAAGGGCAACCCATCTGCTGAATGGTTTGCCCTTTTTTACTGCTTACTATAGCGGCCCAAGATAATAGGTATAAAATAACGTCGTTCTTTGATCCCGATTGTTCTAAACAACCCGCCGGTAATTGCCCCGCTTTTTAAGTTTTTTCTCGTACTGCTCCAACCACCGTAGAATTGTCCTCTTCCTAATTACCCATAAGATTCTCGTACTTCCTCATAACCGCATTCTAACTGCATAAAAAAGACCCTGATGCCCCGGCACCAAAGATCTTTTTTCGCATAATGTTATTTTCGGGTTGAAAACTTCCAAATAGGCGATTTTGCTTTTCCGCCATACTTATCGCTTACTTCGACATACCAGTAATAATCCTCGCCGGGTTTTAGTCCCTTTACAGGGATGGCCGCTTTCCGGCTGCTTTTTACATTCTCATCTACCCCTATTTTTTCGTTCGTATAGATATTAAGGGTTAGATAGTCCGTGGCCACCTGTTTATGCATAGGAATCAATTCAACGTTTGATAGGGTAAATTCATCTGTTCCACTGTCGAAAAAGTTATAGTGATCAAGGTATGGGGAATAAGTTTTTACTCTCAATTGTTTGTTGGCCGGATCAAATTGCAGCAGCCTCATATATCCCTGTCCGCCTTCAGGCCCTCCCTGGTAATCAGCCAGCATTTCAATCACTCTTCGTACTTTTCCTTTTCCAGCAGGTATTTCTTCAATATGACGGCTCGCCCCGAAGTAATGCCCGCTTAGGACGACTTTCACATTTTCGTTTGGTTTTACCAATTGATTAAACATCAGCTGGCCTTTGGCGGTCCGCTCGCCGTTTATATCTAAATAAGCATGTGTGGCCAGGATTGCATTCCGGTCAGAATATTTTTTCAAGATTGAATTTGCCCATGTAACTGTGCCGCTGGCCGTTTCTCCGCCCCAGCCCAGGTAAAGGATGATAAAATCATGCCCGCCAAAAGAAACTAAATCATAATGATGGGCATTGTTATTCAAGTCCCCTCCGTATGAAGGCTGGCTGGCAAAACGGTTTCGGCCAAAGTATTTCCAGTAGTTTGTATAATCAATAAATATGGACCCTGAATCGTGGTTCCCAGCCGTAACACCATATGGCACCATGCCGGCATCCAGGGCAGCCATGCTTTTACTCGCGACATCCCATTGGTTTAAGTCCCATCTGAAGTCCACGATATCGCCGGTATGGATGACATAACCGGCATTGCCTTTCTCATATTGATTTTTAGCCCAATTGGTCATAATTGGGAAAATGAACGGAAAGGTGCTAGAGTAATATTGTGTATCAGACATCCACAACAAAGTAAAGTTCTGGTTTACAGCTTCCGGCAGGTCCTGAATCAATACTTGAACTCTTTGATGCTTTACATACTTATTCTTGTCTAAAGAAGCTTTTAAGGTGAAATCTTTATCTCCATATCCAAAGGTCAGGGCTTCCCATTTGTAGCGTTTGTGGTTCCAGGCATACATGGTAACACGCCTGCCGCTATAGGAATGTCCTGTCCATTCAAGTTCAACCTCGCTGACTTTAGATATATTTTCTTCAATGGGTATTTCAAATCTCTGGTATGGAAACCCTTGATTTGATTTAGTAATCAGATATTGTTTATCCATTTTGCTTAGCTTTCTTTCTTCTAAGCCTTCGATTTCTTTTTCTCCGGCGGCCTCAAGCTCAATTGGCGGCTCACGATCTGCAATATTAAAAAATCCTTTTATTTTGTTATTTTCCTTCGTGTAATCATATCTGTCAGCCCTATAAAAAATGGCTTTCACATTATCTTTAGTTGGATCATTCACTTTTACCGAGAGCCTGGTATCGAGACGAACGTCATTCGAGTCGTTCCGGGGGAAAACGGTACCCTTTATAATAGGGTCTTCATTCACCACTTTGAAGCGGAACATTATTCTGCTGACATTTCCGACAGCATCAGAAGCGGTAAAAATAACATGATGTTTCCCCTTCTTTAATTGACCGGATGAAGTAGTATAGGGAAGCTTAATCTTCTTTCCATCTAAGACCGCCTGTAATGACGACCACTTGGAAACCCAGTCCTTAGCTTCTGCATCTATCGTAAAGGTTCCTTTGTATGTATGGCCTTCGGACAAGGATTTGATGGTGATTTCCGGTGCTGTATTATCAAACTTAGGATTTGCTTCATATTGTTCCGTGCCATTTATCACTGCTTTAAAGTTGTATCGCCCATCCGTATAGTTTCTAGTATTAATAGAAGCCCTTTCTGTAAGAAACTTTTCCGGAGGAATATGGAACACAAAGCGGCGGAGGCTGGCTTTAGTCGATTGATTAGCCTGCCGCCTTGGGTTTCCATGGCCCAAAGGGTAGATTCTTTGATCTTTGTAAATTTCTTTTAATTCCTTGCCATCGCCATAATCTGCGATAACTTCCTTTGGCCTTATGATGCTGCCATCACCCAGCAGCAGCTTTACATTTTTGATTTCAAAGTTATTGAGCTGGCTTCTAACGATTGGATCATCACTAACGTAATACGTATTCCTGCTTCCAGCTCTTACAGTAAATTCATTCTTCCCTCGTTTAATGTTCTCAAGAGGGATCATAATCTCAAAGGGGCCAAAAGAGCCGTGAGTGGGTTCTAGTATTTTAATTTTACTGTTTCCGGCAAAAAGTCCGTTCTTATATCCTTCTTTAATATTATTCGCTTCAAAAACAAGAGTCGGCGGCCGGCTTAATGTGGCTTTCGTATTCAGAGGGCTGCCGTTCTTATAAAGTTTAACTTCATCCTGTGCCCTATTTTTATGGACCTCTACATGTTTCGTTCCGCTCAATATACTGTCATTTGTAAGAGACATACCCTTTTTAAAGGGTTTATATGTAGAAGGGTTTCCGACTATAACGGATAGATATCCGTCAGCTGGATATTTAATCGTATGATATCCATCTGAAACCTCCAGATAATAATCAAAAGTCGGATTAGAAGCGAATACATCAAAGCGTGAAACAACATATGAAAAGTTATTTAACTCTGTAGCTGATAAATTTGCTTCGGTAAATGATCGATCCTGATGCCGTTTATAAAATAATGTAGCTCGCTGGATAAACCGGTCATCCTCAATTTGAAAAGAAATAGGCAGATCCGTACGTTCAGGAATTTCAGTTTTGGGCTTTATCGGTGTCACCGACGGAAGCATATAATCGATAATTTTATTCACTTGTTCAGGAACCTGCCCTTTATTGATTTTCCCTGGCCCGGGAATATCCGATATCCCCCGTTTGACCATTGAAGAAGAACCATCCTTTGGATACTCATATAATAAGGAAGCCCCGTTGGGCGTGACTGAAGATAAAGCACCAGCTATATAGGAGGCTGTCACAAGTGTATTTCCAGAATCTGTTGTCACAGAAATGGTGCGGTCATGAATATTCGACATTCCGCTTGCCTCGGCACTCACTAAATTTTCTTTGCTAAGGGAAGCTCTATAATGACGGTTAAAATCCGAATGAGTAAGCTCTCCTCTTTTTTTATAGCTGTCACTATTTTTGGCCCAGATGACAACCGTTTGTTTCGGCTTGATCCGCCGGTCTTCGGTAATGTCCCACTGCTCAAAAGTTCCATCCGGCATTTGGCATTTTATATTGTAATCCTTAATGTTAACGGGACGGTTAGTATTATTATATAGTTCTATAAATTCATAGCCCTCACCGCGGCTGTTTCCTTTTGATGGATTTGCAGATATTTCTGTAATTAAAATATCAGGAAAGAATAGATCAGAGCCTGGAATTCCGGGAACGGCTGTCCGGCCATAAGTGACATGGCTTTTTCCTATAACAGTCAGCGCAATCATAACGCTGAAAAGTACACATAGCTTTTTCAATGGCTGCTTCTCCCCCTTAATTCTGTCAAAGATCCCGGCTGAAGGGGGTAAATGATCCCCATGTTATATTTATGCTTTTATTAAAGCAGCTTTTTTATTCTGGATTTCTTCTTTAAAAGAAAAAAGAGCGGATCCTTAAGCTGCTGGCTCGGATCCGCTCTTTATTGGTGGTTTATACGATATGCTCTTTTAAAATCGCTTTGTTTCCAATGTCTCTCCTATAGTACAGACCGTCACACTTTATTTTCCGGACTTCTTCATAAGCTTTTTCCTGGGCTGTCTCAAGAGTAGATGCCTTTGCTGAAACCAGCAGTACTCTGCCTCCGTTTGTTATGAATTCACCCTGGTCATTAATGGTTGTTCCAGCATGAAAAACTGCCGTATCTTCGGCTTGCGTTACAGGAAGTGAAATGATATGACCCTTTTCATACTGAGCAGGATATCCTTTAGAAGCAAGAACCACACCGACCACAGCTTCTTCCTCGTGCCATTCAATTTGCAGATCGGCTCCTTTTAGCACGGCTTCCATTACATCAGCCAAATCGGATTTCAGCCTGGGAAGGACAACCTGTGTTTCCGGGTCACCAAACCGGGCATTGAATTCAATCACTTTCGGCCCTTGTTCGGTCGCCATCAGCCCTGCATATAAGATCCCTTTAAAAGGCCGCTCTTCTTTTACCATCGCTGCTGCAGCAGGAATAAGGACGGTTTGGACAGCCTCGCTGATGGTTTCTTCAGGAATCTGAGGGACTGGAGAATAGGCACCCATTCCGCCAGTATTCGGACCTTTGTCACCGTCAAATGCACGCTTGTGATCCTGGGCAATGACCATAGGATACACTTTTTCGCCATTTACAAAAGCCATTAAAGAAAACTCTTCTCCCGTTAAAAAATCTTCGATTACTACACTTGCTGATGATTCCCCAAACTTATCCTCTACAAGCATTCCGCGGAGAGCATCTTCTGCCTCCTTCATTGTTTCGGCTACGACTACGCCTTTCCCGGCTGCAAGTCCATTTGCTTTAATAACAATGGGAACGCCCTTTTTTTCGATATAAACTTTTGCTTCTTCAAAGGAAGAAAAGGTTTGATAGTCAGAAGTAGGGATATTGTACTTTTTCATTAAATCCTTGGCGAAGGATTTGCTTCCTTCAATTTCTGCGGCGCTCGAACGGGGGCCAAAAACAGTTAGCCCGGCAGCCTCAAAGTCATTTACAATCCCATTTAACAGCGGTACCTCTGGTCCTATAAAGGTTAAATCAATCTCATTCAACCGGGCGAAGGCAATCAATTCTTCATGCTCATTTTCATTGATAGGCACCAATTCCGCAGCATCCTTCATGCCCGGGTTTCCTGGAGCTGCGTACACCTTCTCGACTCTGCTGCTGTCTTTAAATTTAGCTGCGACGGCGTGTTCACGGCCGCCTTGTCCAATTATTAAAACCTTCAAGAGATCACCCCTTGTTTTAATGTTTAAAATGTCTGATGCCTGTGAAGACCATGGCAATTCCATACTCATCCGCTTTTTTAATAGAATCCTCATCACGTACCGATCCGCCTGGCTGAATGATCGCTGTAACTCCAGCTTGTGCTGCTGCTTCTACGGTATCATCCATCGGGAAAAACGCATCGGAGGCCATGGCAGCTCCGCGGGCTTTTTCTCCTGCCTGCTCCAAGGCGATTTTGGCAGAGCCGACCCGGTTCATCTGCCCTGCACCGATTCCCAGCGTCATAGTTTGATCGCTGACGACAATAGCGTTTGATTTAACATGCTTTACAGTTTTCCAGCCCAGCTTAAGAGCTTCCCATTCCTCGTCTGTCGGCTGGCGCTTTGTTGGAACTTTAATGTCTGCCTCATTCAAACCATAAGCGTCCATGTCCTGGACGAGCAGACCGCCTTCAACGGAGGTAACCTTCTTTTCGGGAGCCTTATTCCCCTCGAAGGATACTGTTAATAAGCGCAGGTTTTTCTTACTTGTTAAAATGTCTAAAGCTTCTTTAGAGAAAGATGGTGCGATGACGATTTCTAAGAAAATTTCATGAAGCTTTGCGGCTGTTTCGCGGTCCACCTCGCGGTTTAATGCAACAATGCCTCCAAATATAGAGGTAGGATCTGCCTCGAATGCTTTTTGGAAAGCCTCTGAGATGGTGCTGCCAGTCCCAACTCCGCAAGGATTCATATGTTTTACTGCAACAGCTGCCGGCGAATCAAATTCTTTCACAATTTGAAGTGAGGCATCCGCATCATTAATGTTGTTATAAGAAAGCTCCTTGCCATGAAGCTGCTCGGCATAAGCGAGTGAAAACTTTGATCCAAGCGGTTTTTTATAGAAGGCAGCTTTCTGGTGTGGATTTTCACCGTAGCGAAGCGGCTGTTTCAATTCGAATGTAACTGTGTAGCTTTCTGGATCTTCTTCTTCAGCAAGCTTAGTCATATATTCTGAAATAACTGCATCGTATGCTGCGGTATGGCGGAATACTTTAGCGGCAAGCTTTCGTCTCGTTGAGCTTTGTACCTCGCCGCCATTATTTAATTCATCGAGGATGGAATTATAATCGGAAGGATCCACAACTACTGTTACGTACTCATGGTTTTTCGCAGAGGACCGAAGCATAGTGGGTCCGCCAATATCAATATTTTCAATGGCATCCACGGCCGTAACATCCGGCTTTGATATGGTTTGTTGGAAAGGATAGAGATTAACACAAACCAGTTGAATGGGTTTGATCTGATGTTCTTCCAGCTGTTCCTGATGATCTTTTTCTCCATGCTTCGCTAGCAGTGCTCCATGTACATTGGGATGAAGTGTCTTTACCCGCCCGTCCAATATTTCCGGAAAACCGGTTACATCGCTGATTCCTATTACTTCAACACCTTGTTCCATAAGGGTCTTTTTTGTTCCGCCTGTTGAAATAATTTCAAATCCTGCTGCCTTCAGACCTTTGGCAAAGTCCACTATTCCTGTTTTATCCGAAACACTAATTAACGCTCGCTTAGACATTCCTGTAATCCCTCCATAAGTTGCTTTTGTAATAGCTCCTGCAGTACTGCTGGAAATAAGCGGTGCTCTACTTCCTGTATTCTAGCCTGCAGTGTATCCCTTGTATCGCCATTCCGAACATCGACGGCTTTTTGTGCAATAATCGGGCCCGTATCCATCCCTTCGTCTACAAAATGGACCGTTACCCCCGTTACTTTCACACCTGCTTGAAAGGCCTGGCCAATTGCATCTTTGCCTGGAAAAGATGGCAGCAGTGATGGATGAATATTAACGATCCTTTTTGAATAGGCTGATAGCAAAGTGGATCCTATTAATCTCATATATCCAGCCAGGACAATGAAATCCACCTGATATTCTTCCAATTTATCTAGAATTCTCGTTTCAAAGGCCTCTTTATTTTCATAATCCTTTGGCGAAAAAATAAAGGCTGGTATTTGTTGCTGTTTCGCCCTTTGAATAACATATGCTTTTGGATTATCACATACAAGCAGGCTGATTTCCGCATTAAGCTGCTTTACTTGTATTGCATTTGCTATCGATTCAAAGTTGCTGCCGCTTCCAGATGCAAATACCGCTATTTTTCTCATACAATCTCTCCTGTAAAGGAAACACCTTCACCTTGTACGACTTTTCCAATCACATATGCCTTTTCGCCATTGGCATTAAAAAAGTCTGCCAGATCTGCTGCTTCCTCTGCTTTAACTGAAATCACCATACCGATACCCATATTGAAAATATTAAACATTTCCTCTTCTTTTAGATTTCCTTTTTCCTGAAGAAAGGTAAAGATAGGGTTAACATCCCAGCTTCCTTTTTGTATTTCTGTTCCGAGTCCATCTGTAAGCATTCTTGGTATATTTTCAATAAATCCGCCGCCTGTAATATGGGCCATGCCTGTTATGGAATAGCTCTTTAGTGATTCGACAATTGTCTTAACGTAGATTTTAGTCGGGCGGAGGAGTTCTTCGCCTAATGTACATCCAAGTTCTTCTACATAATCCTCGAGATGTAAACTGTGATCTTGAAGCAGTATTTTACGAACAAGTGAATACCCGTTGCTGTGGATGCCGCTTGAAGATAGTCCGATCAGAATGTCACCCGCCGAAATTTCTTTTCCAGTCACAAGCTTGGACTTTTCAACTGCCCCTACAGCAAACCCTGCAAGATCATATTCTTCCTCATCGTACATTCCAGGCATTTCAGCTGTCTCGCCGCCGACCAGCGCGCAGCCAGCTTGTTCACATCCATCTGATATCCCCTTAACAATTGCCTCTATTTTCGCTGGTTCTGCTTTCCCGCAGGCAATGTAATCAAGAAAGTAGATAGGCTCTGCACCTTGTACGACAATATCATTGACACACATGGCCACACAGTCAATGCCAATCGTATCGTGTTTATCCAGCATGAAAGCAAGCATCAGTTTAGTCCCGACCCCATCGGTACCTGAAACAAGGACCGGCTCCTTTAGCTGAAGAGCAGATAAATCGAACATACCGCCAAACCCTCCCAGCCCGCTCAGCACCTCAGGCCTCATCGTTCGCTTCACATGCTTCTTCATCCGATTAACAGCCTCATACCCTGCTTCTATATCCACTCCTGCCGCTTTATATGCATTAGCCATTGAAGGACCTCCTGTTTTTCTACTAGGTTTTGAATATAACTCGAGCGCCTAGACCCTCGAGGTCATAAGCCAATCAGCATTTTTGGTAGTTTTCTAGTTCTTCGTATATTTCGGTCGGATATTTGCCGTTGAAGCAGGCCATACATTGGCCCCCTCCTTCAAATGGTCGTCCGATTGCTTTGATCGTGCCCTCCACGGAAAGGAATGTTAAGGAATCTGCTCCTATAAGCTCTCGGATTTCTTCCACAGAGTTAGATGAAGCGATAAGCTCCTCCCTTGATGATGTATCAATTCCGTAAAAACAAGGGTTAATAATGGGAGGAGAACTGATGACCACATGCACCTCTGTTGCGCCAGCTTCTTTCAGCATATTTACGATTCGCCTGCTTGTTGTTCCCCGTACTATAGAGTCATCCACCATAACAACCCGTTTTCCTTCAACTACTCCGCGGACAGGTGCCAATTTCATTTTCACACCCTGCTCGCGCAATGACTGTGAAGGCTGAATAAACGTTCTTCCGACATAACGGTTTTTGATCAGACCCATTTCATAAGGAATTCCGGTCGCTTCCGCATAGCCGATAGCAACAGAAATACTTGAATCAGGCACACCTGTTACTACATCAGCTTCAATCGGTACTTCGAGCGCAAGCTGCTTGCCCAGATTTTTTCTTGCTGTATGAACATTGATTCCATCCACATTGCTATCCGGACGGGAAAAATAAATATATTCCATGGTACACATTGAACGGTTAACATTCATCGCGAAGCGCTCAGACTTGATGCCTTCATCATTAATGAGAAGAATTTCACCAGGCTGAACATCCCTTAAAAATTCAGCGCCTACAATGTCAAGAGCACAGGTTTCAGATGCAAGAACATAGGCTCCGCCTAGGCGCCCGAGCGAAAGGGGACGCAGGCCATTTGGATCTAATGCCACTATTAGTTCGTTTTCTGTCATGGTCAGAAAAGCGTAAGCTCCCTTTAGCATGCTTAGAGCATTTTTCTTCTTTTCTTTCAGGTCCGAAAATCCTGAACGTTTAATTAAGTGAGCAAGAACCTCTGTATCCGAGGTTGTTTGAAAAATACTTCCCTGCCCCTCAAGCTGGTGCTTCAGGTGAGTCGCGTTCACCAGGTTCCCGTTATGTGCGATGGCAAGGCTTCCTGTTTGAGAACGGAACAAGAGCGGCTGCACATTTTCAAGGCCGCCCCCTCCAGCTGTTGCATAGCGCACATGCCCGATGGCAGCTGTACCGTTTAACTGCTCAATCTTATCGGAACTAAAAACCTCGGTCACCAGCCCTTCACCTTTCACACACTTTAGGCCGGTTTCATCTTTGACAACAATGCCAGCGCCTTCCTGCCCTCGATGCTGCAAAGCATGCAGGCCATAATACGTGATTTGTGCCGCATCCGGATGTCCCCAGACTCCAAAAACACCGCATTCTTCATTCAAGCCCTTTAACTCAGCAAGCATGGGATTGCTCCTTTCCAAGCTGTAAATAATTCGTTTACGCTCTCAGTTACAATTGGCTGGCGGCCGCTGTCAGAAATCGTTAATTCTGGTACATCCGTAACTTTACCGATCAAATTCGCATCCTCTACTAGCTCTTCAAATTCTGTTTGATTCTCCGGACGTACTGAAATCAGGAAGCGGGACTGTGTTTCGCTGAAAAGCGCTGCCGCTGCATGGCCAGAAATCGTTACATCTGCACCTAATTGCTTTTCTCCAAATAAAGATTCTGCAACCGCAACCGCAAAACCGCCTTCAGCTATGTCATGCGCTGATGCCACTAAGCCGCCTTGAATTGCTGTAAGCAGCTGTTTCTGCCTTTTCAGTTCAACCTCAAGGTCAATTTCAGGAGCTTTTCCAAAAATTTTGCCAGACAGCATTTTCTGGAGCTCGCTTCCGCCAAACTCTTCTTTTGTTTCACCAATTACATATATAAGATCCCCTGACTGTTTAAAGCTTTGAGTCGTGATATGTCTAACATCATGGACTAATCCAACCATCCCTACAACAGGGGTAGGATATACCGCTTCCCCATTTGTTTCGTTATAAAGGGAAACATTTCCGCCAATAACCGGAGTGCTTAAAGTCCGGCAGGCCTCACTCATGCCATCAACGGCTTTTTCAATCTGCCAGAAAATCTCAGGCTTCTCCGGGTTTCCGAAGTTCAAGCAGTCCGTAATCGCCAGCGGCTCGGCTCCTGAGCAGACAATATTCCGTGCTGCTTCCGCTACAGCAATTTTACCGCCGGCCTCAGGATCAAGGTACAAGTATCGGGAATTACAATCAGTCGTCATAGCCAGCGCCTTATTCGTTTCACGGATCCTGACAACCGCTGCATCTGACCCTGGCGCGACAACCGTATTGGTCCTCACCATATAATCGTATTGATCATAGACCCATTCTTTACTAGCGATAGTCGGCTGGGACAGCAGATTTTTCAACGTTTCAGAATAATCTTCTATAACTGGAGCGGAAACCTCCATTTCCTGAAACTCGCGGTAAAATGCCGGTTCAGACGATGGCTTGTTGTAAACAGGGGCCTCTTCTGCAAGTGCATCAACCGGTACATCTGCCACTACTTCCCCTTTGTGAACCAGGCGGAGCTTTTGGTCATCTGTAACGGTTCCAATCGATACCGCTTCTAATTCATATTTAGAAAATAAATCTACGATTTCTTGTTCACGGCCTTTCGTGACAACAATCAGCATGCGTTCCTGAGATTCAGAAAGCATCATTTCGTAAGCTGACATACCTGTCTCCCGCTGCGGCACAAGATCCAGGTTCATTTCAATACCAGATCCGGCTTTACTTGCCATTTCAGCAGAAGAGCTTGTAAGACCTGCTGCTCCCATATCCTGTATGCCAATGAGGGCATCTGAATGGATCAGTTCCAGACAAGCTTCAAGAAGAAGTTTCTCCATAAATGGATCTCCCACTTGCACTGCCGGGCGTTTTTCTTCCGAGGCATCAGTCAGTTCCTCAGAAGCAAACGTTGCCCCATGGATGCCGTCGCGCCCTGTTTTAGCGCCGACATACATAACGGTATTTCCTACACCGTGAGCCTGGCCTTTTTTAATATCTTCGTGATTAATAAGCCCGACGCACATAGCGTTAACAAGCGGGTTTCCTTCATAGGAAGAATCAAACTGTATTTCCCCGCCGACAGTTGGAATCCCGATGCAGTTTCCGTATCCAGCAATACCAGCTACCACTTCTTTAAATAAATATTTACCTCTAGCTGACTTAAGCTCCCCAAAACGAAGGGAATTAAGAAGTGCGATCGGGCGGGCACCCATAGAAAATACATCACGGATAATTCCGCCTACACCTGTAGCAGCACCCTGATACGGCTCAATAGCCGATGGATGGTTATGGCTTTCTATCTTGAAAACAACCGCCTGATTATCGCCGATATCCACAATTCCGGCACCCTCGCCTGGACCTTGCAGCACTTTTTCTCCAGTAGTCGGAAATTTTCTTAATACGGGTTTTGAGTTTTTGTAGCTGCAATGCTCAGACCACATAACCGAAAACAATCCAAGCTCTGTATAGTTAGGAAGACGGCCAAGGGTATTCTCAACCATCGCAAATTCATCATCCGATAATCCCATTTCTGCATAAATTCTTTCTGATTTGATTAATTCAGGATTTGGTTCAAGCAATAACGACATGAGATTCCCTCCAATGTTTTACTATCGATTGAAACAGCCTTAACCCATCAGCACTGCCTAAAAGAGTATCCACGGCACGTTCAGGGTGAGGCATCATTCCAAGAACGTTGCCTTTTTCATTTGTGATGCCAGCAATATCTGCCAGGCTTCCGTTCGGGTTCTCCCCATGATAGGTAAACGCAATCTGTTTGTTCTCTTCAAGCTTTATAAGCGTTTCTTCATTACAATAATAATTGCCTTCTCCATGCGCAATTGGAATCTGAATCACTTCACCCTGCTCGTAACCAAGTGTAAAAAGGGTATCTGCATTTTCTACTTTTAATTGAACAGTACGGCACATAAACTTCAGATTCTGATTCCTGCGCATAGCGCCGGGAAGCAGTCCAGCTTCCAAAAGGATCTGAAATCCATTGCATACTCCCAGAACAGGTTTGCCGGCTTCAGCCGCCTTGACTACTTCATTCATCACATTTGAGAAGCGCGCAATCGCGCCGGAGCGAAGATAGTCACCATACGAAAATCCTCCTGGAAGAAGAACTCCATCGTACCCGTCAAGGCTTCCTTCTGAGTGCCATACATATTCTGCTTCAGCACCCAGCTCATCCTTAATCGCGTGGAACATATCTACATCACAGTTAGAACCGGGAAACACGATGACTGCAAATTTCACTGGGCGACTACCTCCTCAACCTCGTATCTGTAATCTTCAATCACTGTGTTCGCAAGAAGTCTTTCGCACATTTCCCTAACCAGGTCATCGAGGTCGCGGTTTGATTTTTCAATCGTAAGCTCCAGGTACTTTCCAATCCGAACATCCTGGACTTCATTGTAAGACATGCTGTGAAGAGATCCTTTCACCGCTGTACCCTGCGGATCTAAAACACTTTCCCTTAATGTTACATAAACTTTTACTTTATACATGAAGACGTCCCCCTAGTCTTGTAAGTATGTTTTCATATGCATCAGTTAAGCTGCCTAAATCTCTTCGGAATACATCCTTATCGAGCTTTTCATTTGTCTCCAGGTCCCATAGGCGGCAGGTATCAGGTGAAACTTCATCTGCAAGCAGGATATTTCCTTCTGCCGTTTTTCCAAACTCCAGCTTAAAATCGACAAGCCGGATACCAATTTCCTCAAAAAAGCTTGATAAAACTGCATTCACTTTTACAGCATGTTCTTTTAATTTTATTAATTCATCCGAACTCGCAATCTCTAATTCTCTGATATGTGCATCGATAATCAAGGGATCCCCAAGAGAATCGTCTTTGTAGTAAAACTCTACGATTGGCTGTTTGAATTGAATTCCCTCTTCTATTCCCAAACGCTTTGCAAGGCTTCCTGCCGAAAAGTTTCTAACGACCACTTCAAGCGGAATGATATCGACTCTTTGTACAAGCTGTTCACGGTCCGATATCTTTTTAATAAAGTGTGATGGAATGCCGGCTTCATCAAGCTTTAAAAACAGTAAACTAGTAATCTCGTTATTTAGTATTCCTTTACCTTCGATTTCTGCCTTTTTTTCACCGTTAAAAGCTGTGGCAGAATCTTTGTATTCGATCCAAACGATTTTTTCTTCTTCTGTTGAATAGATCTTTTTCGCTTTTCCCTCGTACAATAAAGTACCTTTTTGCATGTTTTTCCCCTCCGAAGTTTAGGAATATTAGGAATATTGAGATTAAATAGTTTGGCTGCCATCCTTGGTCAAGCAGCCAAACTATTTTTAGTTAAAGACCTACGCGGTCAAATATGACGTCTACATTCTTTAAATGGTAATTGTAGTCGAAGCAATCGGCTATTTCTTCTGGAGATAGAAGGCTTGAAATTTTATCATCTTCCTCAATCAGCGTACGGAACTGCACCTGCTTTTCCCATGCTTCCATGGCTTTTGGCTGCACAGTATCATATGCCTCTTCGCGGACAAGCCCTTTATCAATCAGCGCAAGCAGTACTCGCTGTGAATAAATCAGGCCAAGTGTGCGGTCCATATTGCGCTTCATGTTCTCTGGGAATACCGTTAAGTTCTTCACGATATTTCCAAAACGATTTAACATGTAATTTAAGGCAATCGTCGCGTCTGGCAGGATAATACGTTCAGCAGAAGAGTGGGAAATATCCCGTTCATGCCACAGTGGAACATTGTCATAAGCCGTCATCATGAAGCCGCGGATCACACGGGCAAGACCGGTCATGTTTTCAGATCCGATTGGATTACGCTTATGCGGCATCGCCGAAGATCCTTTTTGGCCCTTTGCAAAATACTCTTCCACCTCACGTGTTTCACTCTTCTGAAGGCCTCTGATTTCAACCGCAAATTTTTCAACGGAAGTCGCAATTAAAGCCAGTGTACCCATATAATGCGCATGGCGGTCGCGCTGAAGTGTCTGCGTTGAAATAGGTGCAGCCTGCAGGCCTAATTTCTCGCATACGTATTGTTCAACGAAAGGATCAATATTCGCGTAAGTGCCGACAGCGCCAGAAATCTTCCCAAATTCAATTCCTCTAGCCGCATCTTTAAAACGATCCAGATTTCGTTTCATCTCTTCATACCATAGTGCCAGCTTTAGCCCGAATGTAGTCGGCTCTGCATGGACACCATGTGTACGGCCCATCATAACGGTATATTTATGTTCCTGCGCCTTGTTTTTCAGGATTTCAACAAAGTTCTCAATATCCTTAAGAAGAATTTCATTAGCTTGCTTTAATACGTATGATAAAGCTGTATCTACAACGTCTGTTGAAGTTAAGCCGTAATGAACCCATTTACGCTCTTCGCCGAGTGTTTCAGAAACCGCTCTTGTAAAAGCAACAACATCATGACGTGTTTCTTCTTCAATTTCCTTAATTCGATTTACATCGAAGGATGCCTTTTCTCTAAGTATAGCTACATCCTCTTTTGGGATAGCGCCTAATTCTGCCCATGCTTCACATGCCAGGATTTCTACCTCAAGCCATGCATTAAATCGATTTTCTTCTGTCCAAATTCGGCCCATTTCAGGTCTTGTGTAACGTTCAATCATGTAAATCCCCCGTTCAATATTAAGCTTGCCAGATCTTGCTCAAGCCTGCTTCTCTTAGTGCATCATCCACTGAATTCCGCAAAATATTCACATGCCCCATTTTGCGTTTTTCTTTAGCTTCCTTTTTTCCATAAAGATGGACCTTCCAGTTATCTAATACAGGAATCTCTTCCATCAATTTTGCCAAATGTTCACCCAGGATATTTACCATTACAACCGGTTTTAGTAGCTCTGTGCTGCCAAGAGGCCAGTTGCATACAGCCCTGACATGCTGTTCAAATTGCGAAGTTTCGCAGGCTTCCATGGTATAGTGTCCAGAATTATGAGGTCTCGGCGCAATTTCATTTATAACGATTTCCTCGTCTTCGGTTAAAAACATTTCAACAGCAAGCGTGCCTGTAAGTCCTAAATGCTCAGCCAGCTGGATCGCTTTCTCCTCCGCAGCCTTGGAAGCCTGCCCGCTGATCCTTGCAGGGACAATCGTTTGGTGCAGGATGTTTTGGATGTGAATATTCTCAGCCGTTGGAAAGACGGTATAATCACCATTTACATTTCTAGTGACAATCACAGAGATTTCCTTTACAAAAGGAACCCAGGCCTCCAGCACACATTGCCCATTACGAAGCAGCTCCACCGCTTCTGCGATATCGGAGTCTGCCCGGATTACATGCTGGCCTTTCCCATCATATCCGCCTGTTGCAGTTTTAAGCACACATGGATATCCGAGCTCTTTTACCTTTTCCTGTACCTGTGAGGCTTCATTTATGACTGCATACGGAGCAACTGAAACCCCGGCTTTTTGGATAGCCTCTTTCTCCAGCACTCTGTTCTGCGATATTCTTAATATTTCTGTTCCCTGGGGAATATACGCATACTTTCTCAGCCATTCCAAGCTTTCCGCATTAATATTTTCGAATTCGAAGGTAATAACATCGCTAATTGAAGCCAGCTGTTCAAGTGCTTCCAGGTTATCGTAGTCTGATGTTATGGCGGTATCCGCTACCTGTGCGCATGGACAATTAGTTGTTGGATCAAGCACTGCAATTTTAAATCCCGATGCCTTTGCAGCTAATGCCATCATTCGGCCCAGCTGACCGCCGCCAATGATTCCAATTGTCTGCCCCGGTAAGATGGTTTTAAAATGTAAGTTGTTCACTGCTTGCTAACACCTTTTCTCTGGTTTCTTTTCGCATGTTTTCGATCCTTAAGGCAAGGGCATCATCCGAGGCGCCTATCATCTGTGCTGCCAGAATACCTGCGTTTACAGCGCCGGCTTTACCGATTGCAACTGTGGCAACGGGAATTCCGCCAGGCATCTGAACTATGGATAACAGCGAATCCAAACCTTTTAACGCCTTAGACTGCACTGGCACTCCGATTACAGGAAGTGTCGTTTTAGAGGCAGTCATGCCGGGCAGATGGGCTGCTCCCCCAGCTCCTGCAATTATTACTTTCAACCCGCGGTCTCTTGCACTTTCTGCATACTCGAACATAAGATCTGGCGTGCGGTGTGCAGATATAACTTTAGCTTCAAATGAGACTTCTAAGCTTTCTAATGCTTCACACGCATATTTCATTGTATCCCAATCTGAGATACTTCCCATAATGACTCCAACTTGAGGTCTCATTTGTTTTTCCTCCAAACTATTTTGAACATAAAAAAACGGGTAGACTTCTTCCATGAGAGAAGATAGTCTACCCGGCGTAATACATTGATTTAAGAAAATATGCGCGCCGAAAACACTGCTACCTTCTCTCATAGTCCAATTATTAACGGTAATCGGGTAGAAACTTGCGGGCCATATCCCCGCTATTATATGAGAGAAACGTTATTAATCATTTTCATTTTTCCTTGTCTTTATCTTATCAATCCTGTGAGAGTGAGTCAACTTATTTTCGAACAATATCTTTTAAAATAACTATAACGTTCGGTTTTTAACCATCTTTTCTTGCTTCAAAAACAATTCTTCTCCCAAATGGCTCGTATTCAACCTTTCCATCTTTTATTACTTCTTTAAATATGGGCTCTTCCATCCTTCTGACAGGTGAATATCCTTCTGCTTTCATCCGGGTTAGACAGTCGTCGATCGATTCATGATCTGCTACTTCAAATTTTACTTTCTTTCCTTTTTCCATATGCATACCTCACGTGTTTAAATGTTTGTTCTAGTTTAACCATATTTGTATAGAAACTCAATTAATGTCCTGATTCTAATATCACACTCGAATTCTTACCCGGATAAAAAAAAGAGTAACCCAGTGTGGATTACTCTTTGAATATCAGCTTGTTCCTCTTTTAAAAGGCCACCAGTTCGCTTCCCCGAAGTTTTTAACCATTACCGGTATTAACAAGGGAAGAATGATAAAGGCATACAAAAGCAAGCCTATTAATATGATGGAAGCTATCTGGAGCAAGGATAACATTCCAGATGGCATCATGGCAGCAAAGGTACCGCCTAGAATAATAACAGCAGAAATGATAACTGTTCCCATTTTTTTCATTGAAAGCAGCATGGCTTCTGCGACTGACATGTCTTTATATTCGTTAAAGCGGTCCATTAAGAAAATGCTGTAATCCACCCCTAAAGCAACTAAGATGACGAATCCAAAGAATGGCACAGCCCAGCTTATGCCGGTGAAACCTAATATATCAACAAATAAGACCTCATTCATTGCCATAGAAGTGTAATAGGTTAGAATTAATGAACCAATAATATAAACAGGCATAATAAGGGAACGAAATAGGAAAACAAGGATGATGGATATACCCGCCAGCATCAGTACTACTGTTCGTGAATAATCCTGGCCTGACATCTTATCTAAATCTGCATTTATACTTGTAATACCCCCTACAGCCAGCACTGCATTCTCAAGCTTTGTATCCTTTGTTGCCCTTTTCACTGCTTCCTCAATTTCCGGCACCTGGTTGATGGATTCATTAGAATACGGATTTGATTTAAAGATTACATCCAAGGTCATGTATTTTCGATCTTTTGACATATACACATCTAGAGACTGTTCAAAATCTTTGCTTTCAAGCACCTCTTCTGGAAGATAGAAACTATGCATCTGATCCGATTTAGACAACCCTGTTAGATAACTCTGAGCTGAACCAAGGCCCTCGGAAACTTGATCTAACCCTTTGGCACTTTGACCTAATCCTTCCGTTAACTGACCTAATTGTCCGGTTAAATCTCCGAATCCATCAAGCAGCTGTCTTTGTCCTCCATTAATCCCTTCAAGGCCTTGAGTTAATTTAGGGAAGTTATCGACTATTTTTCCCTGCCCGTCAGCCAGCTGGTCTAAACCGGCTTTTTGCTGCTCAATACCGTAAATTAGTTTTTCCAGCCCCACTGCCATTTGCTGCTGTCCGATGACGGCTTTTTCAAAACCAGAGTTAGCCGTTTTAACACCACCGCTTATTCGCCCAAGTCCTGAGTTTAATTGGTTCAGGCCGCTCGAAAGCGGAGGTAGCTGCTGCTTCAGTGTTTGTACGGTTCCTTTAATCCTTTGATATTGGCTCTCATCTGCTAGGCCTTCATGTGTCTTTTCCAGGTAGGTAAAGTCTTCTTCCTTAACCTGTGCAAGACTGCTTGATAATGCCGTCAGCCCGCTGCCAATTTGTTTATATTTAGAAGTTAAGCTGCTTAGGTTGGTTTCAGCAAGCTGGTAGCCCTCTAACAGTTTATTATAATTTGCTGCTAATTCTTCAGCTCCAGACTTTGCCTGCTCTAATCCCATTTTGATTTCATGCGAACCTAAGGATCCTTTCCGGACCCCATTTTCTATTAACGAAAGATTTAATTGAATATCTGATAATCCAGACTGAATTTCACCTGTTCCATTAATCAAAGAATCAATTCCTGTAACAGCTTCCTTTAAATCTGGCTCTGACTTAGATAACTCACTGCCTGCTTCATGCAAACCTTCACTAATCTGATTGATACCATCTTTGCCCTCGCCCAGGCCAGCTACAAGACTTTTCGTCTGTTTGGATACAAAAAAGTCTTCAATTGGTTCACCAGTCGGTCTTGTTACCGAGCGGACAGTATGCACTAAATCAACCTTTTCCAGCTCCTGGCTGATCTTCTCTGCCAGGCCGACATATTCTGTAGAATCCATTCTTTCATCATTCTTCAGAATAATTTGCGTCGGCATAGATTCCCCAGGTCCGAAACTGTCTGCAATTGCATTAAAGGCTTTAATAGAAGGTACATCTCCGCTAATTTCCTCTAATGAATTAAAAGATAAATTTCCGTCATATTTAACGAGAAATGGCACACAAACGATTGCAACTATAACCAGGGCTGCCAATGGACGAGCCAAAGCAAATCGACCGGCAGCTCCCCATAATCTACTTTCCCCGTGCTCTGCTTTACTCTTTGATGGCCAGAATATCTTCATACCCAAGGCCGCCATAAAGAAAGGAACAATTGTAAACAAGGCAATTAAAAGAATTGCCACACCTACAGCAACAGCCGCCGCCGATTGATACAGTTTAAATTGAGAGAAACCAATTGCAGCAAATCCAATCATAACGGCCAAGCCGCTGAAAAACACCGTTCTTCCTGCATTACGATAGGTCGCTACAATCGCTTGTGCCATTGTTTCATGATGCGGTAATTCTTCTTTAAACCGGCTAAGCAGTAAAATACAATAGTCTGTTCCAATTCCAAATAAGACAGCTACCAAGAAAATCTGTGTGTAATTAGAGATCGGAAAATCAAACTTATCCACTAAGAAAGAAACAATTGATTGTGAAGCAAGATATGAAAACCCTACCGTTAATAATGGAATAACCGGAGCTACAACTGACCTAAACACCAGGAACAACACGACCAATATAAAGACAACCGTAATGCCCTCTGTTTTCTTTAACCCTTCCTCTGAGCTTTTGGTAAGATCCTCATTGATCATCCAGTTGCTTGTGTAATAATGATCCACCTTTGATTCTTTTATTGTATCGTATAAAGCGGCGCTCACCTCGTCTGGCTCACGATCCTTCCAGCTGATGCTGATGGAGGCCAAAATGGACTTCCCATCGTCTGATACAAGCTGTTCTTTTAAGTTTTTATCGTTGAAATGACTTAAAAGCTGTTTAATGCCTAATTCATCCTTCTTGTCTTCCAAAGTTTTAATCGCTTTTTCAGCCTCATTTATTTTTTCTGCTGTCAATTTTTTATTATCGTGAAATACGAGGGCAACCTGAGTCTCATCCCCGCCGCCTTTCTGTTTTTGAACTTCATCCAGAATTTTCCCTGCTATCGCTGAAGAATATTCTTCCGGTACATCTACCTGCCCCTTTTCACGAACAAGCTCTGCCATATTAGGAGCAGCGATTAACAGCCCAACTACTGCAGCAATCCAAATAATTAGCACAAGCCATTTTTTCCTTATTATTACATCCACATCTATTCCTCCATCTTATAATCTTTACTCTCAGTCAAAACCTGATTTAACTTTTCATATGTCTTTAAAAACTTTTCAATTTCTTCTTGTTCAAACTTATTAATCAACGACTCCACCAGCTTATGTATCCTGTTTTCCGTTTTCCTAAAAAGAATATTTCCTTTATCAGTCAGCGTTAAGTACACTACCCGGCGATCTTTTTGATCACGAGTTCTTTGGATCAGTCCTTTTTCCCATAATCGATTAATGATTGCTGTGATCGCACTTTTTTTCACCTCAAACACTTCAGCCAGCTCCGTCGAAGTACACTCACTGACCTGATGAATATACCTTAAGGTATAATGCTGATCATTTGTTAAATCATCACCAATCTGACACTTTACTAAATTCTCACCTTTTTTTGCTACCGAAAAGGAAAGAGAAATATACCTATCCACTAATTCTTTAATATGCTCTTGAGACATGTTGAGCTCTCACCTGCCTGAAATAAGTTCTATTATTTAATAATTCAACTGTTTAACTATTAACATGTTTAACTTTAATATGGTTGGATATGAGGTGTCAATAGTATATTTGATTGGTCCTTTTTAATAAATATCAAAAAAACCAGCTATAACAGCTGCTCTTCGTTTGCCTGGCAGCATCCTGCTCTCCCAGGGGGAGATCCCGCAGGCAAGCCTTCGGCGCTAAAGAGCTTAACTTCCGTGCCCGGGTCCTAAATGGCAATGACCGGCGGATTTCTTCGTCAGCTTCCCTCATCCGGTCCTCATGTACAGGCACATGCCGGTTCCTCGCTGCTTCTCTTCCTGGACCTCCTTGTTCCTCCTCATTCTGGGTGAGATATATTTATTAATTTTGATTTTTTAATTCTTAACCTTCGGTTTAAAAACAACACAAAAAAAGACCAGCTATATCAGCTGATCTTCGGATTGCCTGGCAGCGTCCTACTCTCACAGGGGGAGATCCCCCAACTACCATC